>CAWJWP010000011.1:0-114291 GCA_963846495.1 Thermoanaerobaculia bacterium
GACTGCCGCCCGCAATGGGCAGCCACGACATCGCCCACGAGCTCGACGCCGAACGGCTGCGTCAGTTCACCCGCAAGCTGCTCACCGACCTGCGCGCCATCGAGCGGATGCTCGAAGGCGGCGCTATCGAGTCCGGCGTGCGCCGCATCGGCGCCGAGCAGGAGCTGTTCCTGGTGACGCCGCGCTGGGGCGCCGCCAGCAACAACCTCGAGATCCTCGAAGACCTCAAGGACGACGACCACTTCACGACCGAGCTCGGCCGCTTCAACATCGAGTTCAACCTCGACCCCCAGATGTGGGGCGGCGGCTGCCTGTCGCAGATGGAGGAGCAGCTCAACACGTTGCTGGCGCGCGTGCGCGAGGCGGCGGCGAAGCACCACACCCACGTGGTGATGACCGGCATCCTGCCGACGCTCGAGAAGGCAGACCTGTCGCTCGACCACATGACGCCCAAGCCGCGCTACTTCGCCTTGAACGAGGCGATGACGCGGCTGCGCGGCGGCGCCTACATCTTCCACTTGAAGGGGCAGGACGAGCTCAAGCTCACGCACGACTCGGTGATGCTCGAGGCCTGCAACACCAGCTTCCAGGTCCACTTCCAGACCGGGCCCGAGGAGTTCGCGCGGCTCTACAACATCGCGCAGGCGGTGGCGGCGCCGGTGCTCGCGGCCGCCACCAACTCGCCCCTCCTCTTCGGCAAGCGGCTCTGGCGCGAGACGCGCATCGCCCTCTTCCAGCAGTCGGTCGACACCCGCGCTCCCACGGCACACATCCGCGAGCAGAGCCCGCGCGTGCGCTTCGGCAAGGGCTGGGTCGACGACTCGGTGATGGAGATCTTCCAGGAGGACGTCTCGCGCTTCCGCGTGCTGCTCGCGGCCGACGTCGAGGAGGACCCGTTCCACGTGCTGGCGCAGGGCGGCGTGCCGACGCTCCAGGCGCTGCGGCTCTTCAACGGCACCATCTACCGCTGGAACCGGCCCTGCTACGGCATCTCCGAGGGCAAGCCGCACCTGCGCATCGAGAACCGCGTGCTGCCGGCGGGGCCGTCGATCGTCGACGAGGTGGCGAACGCGGCGTTCTGGCTGGGTCTGATGAGCGCCGTCTACGACCAGCACCGCGACATCCGCCAGGTGCTGCAGTTCGACGAGGTGAAGGAGAACTTCGTCGCCGCGGCGCGGCTCGGCCTCGGCGCCCACCTGTGGTGGATCGGCAAGAAGGACGTGCCGGCGCGCGAGCTGCTGCTCGGCGAGCTGATTCCGCTGGCGCGGCACGGCCTCGAGCTGGGCAAGCTCGACTCGACAGACATCGATCGGTATCTAGGCGTCCTCACCGAGCGCGTCGAGGCCGGCAAGAGCGGCAGCCAGTGGCTGCTCGACTCCTACACCGCGACGCGCGACCAGGGCACGCGCGCCGAGCGGCTGGCCTCGCTGGTGGCGGCCACGGTGTCGCGGCAGCGCGACGGCGCGCCGGTGCACACGTGGCCGCTCGCCACCATCGAGGAGACCGGCGGCTGGCAGGCGCACTACCTCCAGGTCGGCCAGTTCATGACCACCGACCTCTTCACCGTCAACGCCGACGAGCTCGTCGACCTCGCGGCTTCGATGATGGACTGGCGCAAGATCCGCCACGTGCCGGTGGAAGACGCCGACCACAAGCTGGTGGGCCTGGTGACCCACCGCACCATCCTGCGCCTGGTGGCGCGCGATCCGGCGGTCTTCCAAGGCAAGTCGGTGCCGGTGTCGCAGATCATGGAGCGCAACCTGATCACCGCCACGCCGACGATGTCGACGCTCGAGGCGATCAACCTGATGCGCCTCCACAAGGTCGGCTGCCTGCCGGTGGTGGAGAACGACAAGCTCGTCGGCATCGTCACCGAGCGCGACTTCATGAACGTCGCCGGCCAGCTCCTCGAAGCGGTGCTGCAGGGCCGCGCCGCCGGCGTGCGGCCGACGGCGACCCAATCAGCCGGCGAGTACGCCCGCGAAGGCACCGACGACTAGGCGAGCACCGCCGAGGTGCGGGGCGACGGCGCCCGCTATTGGATCTCGTTGGCTCCCTGGTCCACCGCGCCGCCGCGCAGGCGCGGTCGGCGGGTGACGTCGAACGGGCCCAAGCCGCCCGGCGGGTCGTTCGCCCCCGCGTTGCGGGCGAGCGACCGCGCCCGCAGGCGGTAATCGGCTGCCGCGCGATGGATGAAGCCGGGGTCCCGGTCCACCAGGTTGCGAACGGTCGTCACGTCGCCATCGAGCAGCAGCGCGCGACGGTTGCCGAAGAGGATGCTGTTGGCCACCGACAGCGGGGGCTCGCCGCCGGGGCTGGTTTCGTCGAAGAGGTCGATGCCCGTCCCCTGGTTGTCGACCACCGTGAGGTTGATCAGCCGCTGCGAGCCGAGGCCGGCGACTCCTCCTTTGATGCCCGTCATCGCCGAGCGGCCGACCTCGGAGTCGCTGAAGATGACGCTGGCCCGATCGACTGCACCGATGAAGACCTGCGACGCCCGCTCAGGCTCGAAGGCCTGCTGGTCGACGGCCCGGATCCGTCGCACCTCGGCAAACCCGTCGCGCTGCACAGCCAGCCACATGGCCGTACCCCACGTCTGGCCCTCGACCCCGAATCGACGGTTGCTGCGAAAGATGACGTCGAGCACTTGCGCGCGGGTACTCTGGAGGTCGAGCTGCAACCCCGCCCCCGACGAATCCGCGAAATCGCTGGTCGTCGCGTTCTCGACGAAGAGCGAGCTCGTGATCGACACCTCGTTGCCGCTGCCGTCCTCGGCGTCGGCCACCATCACCCCGCCGCCGCGGGCGGGGTAGCCCTTGGCGATGTTCCTGAGCACGGTGCAGCGGCGGAGGACGAACGTCGCTCTCCTGCCCAGCTCGACATAGGCGCCGCCGCCGGCCGCATAGGCCGAGGTCGCCTGCGCGACGTTGTCGCGCAGAACGGAGTTCGCCAGCTCGAGGCGTCCCGATTGCACCGCCACGGCGAGGCCGCCGCCGACGGTGCCCATCCCACCGGCAAGCTCGAGGCGATCGAGCGTCAGCGATCCGTCGAGGATGCCGGCGTCGAGCACCGGCGCCAGGTAGCTGCCGTGGACGACGGTGCGCCGCGCGGCGTCGAAGCGCTGGAACCCCGGCCGCCAGCCACCCGAGATCGAGAGCCGCTGGCCTCCCATCTCGGCCCGCAGGTTCTCGGCGAAGGTGCCGGTCGCCACCCGGATCTCGTCGGCTTCCGGCGTCGACAGCGCGGCGTTCATCGCCGACTGGATGGTGGAGAACGTTCCCCCCGGACCGACGGTGAGGACCGCGGCGTGAAGCGAGTGAGCGAGACCCGCGACGATCGACAGCGAGACGATGGCAATCAGCCTGGCAGGTGCTTGGTTCATGGCTTCTCTCCGTGCGAGCTCCGCTACGGGCAGGTGGCGAAGGCGTTGGTGTCGGTGATGGTCGTAAAGGTGCGGCCCGCAGGGTTGGTGTAGACCCTGTGCCGGCCGGTCTGCGTGTCGACGACGTTGAGGACGACCTCGACGTCGGTGAGTCCGGCGGCGAAGAACCAGAAGCGGTTGTTGAGCGAGCAACCGTCGATCAACTTGACGTCGAGCTCGAGGTTGTCGGCGCCGAAGAACCAGAAGCTGCCGGCGTTGGCGGAGAACGGAACGGTGCGGCCGGCGCCGCTGCCGGCGCTCGTCGACCAGTGGGCGCTGACCCGGAAGCGGCCGTTGGCGAGACAGAGCGACACGGCGTCCGGCGCGCAGCCCGCGGTGCGGAAGGAGACACCGTCGAAGTAGGCGCGCAGACGCGACCCCACGTCACCCGCGTGGCTGGTGACGGCAAAGATGTGTGCCGACCTCGCTGCTGCCGGCATCGAGAGGAGCCCCCCGACGCGCTCCCACTTTCCCAGCTCCGTCACCGCGAGATGCCAACCCGTGAGCGGAGACTCGCAGGAAGCCCCGGAGAAGAGGATGACCCCGAGCGACGTGATGTCTCCGGGGAGGTGGGCCGTAGGGTCGACCCAGACGCGGCCGCCCAACGCATAGCGCTGGCCGGGCGTCACCGGGAAGCAAGTGGACTTCGCCTGGAAGGTGTACGTCCCGGTCGACGACAGCAGCAGCGCGCCCGAGCGCGGGTCGGCGCCGCCGTCGGACGGCGCCCATGCGACATCGGCCCCGACGTAGCCGGCGAAGTGCGTCTCCCAGCCCGTGATCGTCGAATCGAAATTTGCGTTGGGTACCAGGTTCGGCCCGTCGGCGGGCAGCCGCGAGACGAGGGTGGCGGAGAGAGTGATGGCGAGAGCGAGAACGTGGAGCGGTTGGCGCATGGCTGGCTTCCTCCTGTCTACAGACGCGAGCGCCGGCCGCGAGAACTCGCACGACCTGAGCGGCGCCTATAATCGCGGGGCATTCACGGCCCGACGCCCGGCTCAACGGCGCCCCCATGGCCCGCGGCTCGCCACCGAACGTCACCGAGTTGCTCGTCGCCTGGAACGAAGGGGACGAGGCGGCGCTGGAGCAGCTGATGCCCGTCGTCTACGACGAGCTGCGGCGGCTGGCGCGGCGGCACCTCGCCGGCGAGCGCGGCGAGCGGCTGCAGACGACGGCGCTCGTCCACGACGCTTACCTGCGGCTGGTCGACCAGCGGGCCGTGCGCTGGCAGAACCGCGCGCACTTCTACGCCATCGCGGCGCGGATGATGCGCCGCATCCTCATCGACCACGCGCGGGCGCGGGTGACCGACCGGCGCGGCGGCGGCGCGCCGCACGTGGCGCTCGACCAGGCCGCCGAGGTGTCGTCGGAGCGTGCGGATCAGCTGGTGGCGCTCGACGACGCGCTGCAGAGACTGGCCGAGGTCGACCCGCGCAAGAGCCGCGTCGTCGAGCTGCGCTTCTTCGGCGGCATGAGCGTCGAAGAGACCGCCGAGGTGCTCGGCATCTCCAACGCCACGGTCATGCGCGACTGGAGCACCGCCAAGGCGTGGCTCCACCGCGCCATCGAGACGGGAGCCACCGACGCGACACCCTGAGCCTTCTCCCGGCCGCGGCGCACGCGTCGAGGAGCGCATCGACCCCGACCGCTGGCGGCAGATCGACGACCTCTTCCAGGCGGCGCTCGATCGCCCTGCGGACGAGCGGGAGGCGTTCCTCGCCGAAGCCAGCGCGGGCGACGACGCCCTCCACCGCGAGGTGCGCTCGCTGCTCGCCTCGCACGAGCGCGGCGGCACCTTGCTGGAGACGCCGCTCGCGGAAGTGGCGGCCGACGTGATCGGCGATCCGCTCGATCGTCCGGCGGCGCTCGCGGAAGGAGCCGTCGTCGGCCCCTACCGGGTGCTCGGCCGGCTCGGCGCGGGCGGCATGGGCGAGGTCTACCGCGCGCGCGACCCGCGCATCGGACGCGAGGTGGCGATCAAGGTGCTGCCGGCCGGATACGCGCGCGACGCCGACCGCCTCCGGCGCTTCGAGCAGGAGGCGCGGGCGGCGGGCGCGCTCAGCCACTCCAACGTGCTGACGCTCTACGACGTCGGCCAGCACGAGGGGATGCCCTACCTCGTCGCCGAGCTGCTCGAAGGGGAGACGCTGCGCACGCGGCTCGCGCGCGGACCGGTAGCGTGGCCCAAGGCCGTGGCGATGGCGGCCGAGGTCGCCGAAGGTCTCGCCGCGGCGCACGCCAAAGGGATCGTGCACCGCGACCTCAAGCCGGAGAACGTGTTCGTCACCCGCGACGGACGGGTGAAGGTGCTCGACTTCGGCATCGCCAAGCTGCGCGAGACCGCGGCGCCGGCCGATCCCACCGCGCAGGAGCGCACCAGGCCCGGCGAGCTGCTGGGAACGGTCGGCTACATGTCGCCCGAGCAGGTGACCGGCAAGACCGTCGACGCGCGCAGCGACGTCTTCGCGCTGGGATCGCTGCTCTTCGAGATGGTGAGCGGCCGCCGCGCCTTCGAGCGCGCGTCGACGGCGGAGACGATCGCCGCGATCCTCGTCGAGGAGCCGCCGGGGCTCGACGGCATTCCGCCGGAGCTGCAGCGACTCATCGCGCACAGCCTGGAGAAGGACCCCGCGGCGCGGTTCCAGTCGGCGCACGACCTCGCCTTCGCGCTGCGCGGGCTGCGCGAGGCGGGATCGGTGCCGGCGTCGCGATCACCGCGCCGTGCCGCATGGCTCGCCGCCGTGGCGGCCGGCGTCGCGCTCGTCGCACTGCTGGCCTTCCTCGGCGGGCGGCTACGGAGCGGATCAGCCGACGCACCAACGCCCGCGCGGGAGACTCCGATCCGCTTCGCCCTCGAGCCGCCGGAGGACGGGTTCTTCGTCGGCATGCCGAGCGTCTCGCCCGATGGCCGACAGTTGTTGAACGTCGTGAACGTGGGTGGCAAGCGCGTCCTCTGGCTTCGTCCGCTGGACGCCGCCGCGGGCGAGCTGCTATCCGGCACGGAGAACGTCGTCTACCTCGGCCTCTCCTGGTCGCTCGACGGCCGCTCGATCCTCTACAGCGACACCAAGAACCTGCTCAGGCTCGACGTCGCCGGCCACGGCTCTCCCGCGGTCGTGGTCGCCGGCAACGACGGCGGGTGGGGGACGGCGATGAACGCGGACGGGGTCGTGCTCCTCGGCCGCGATGGGGCAGGCATCCACCGCGTTGCGGCCGACGGCGGCGCCCCGTCGCTGCTGCTCGCGCTCGACGCCGCGCACCAGGAGATCGCGCACGCCTGGCCGAAGTTCCTGCCCGACGGCCGCCATTTCCTCTACTACTCGCGCAGCCGCGACCCCGCGCTCCACGCCGTCTGCGTCGCCGCGCTCGACGGCACCGTCCGCAAGCGGCTGCTCACCGGCGTCTCGCACGCGCAATACGGCTCCGGACACCTGCTCTACCTGGCGGACGGCGTGCTCCTCGCGCGGCCATTCGACCTCGAGCGCCTGGAGCTCACGGGCGAGGCCTTCCCGATCGGCGAAGCCGCCCGCGCCGCGTACGGGCAGGCAGGCTTCTCGGTCTCCGCGAGCGGCGTGCTCGCCTACCGGTCGAGGCTCGTGCCGGACACGGAGTTCGTCTGGCTGGACCGCTCCGGCAAACGCCTCGGCAGCGTCGGGCCGCCGCTCGGGTTCCGCGACTTCGAGCTCTCGCCGGACGGCACCCGCGTCGTCTTCGATCGCTTCGACAACGCCAACCAGGACATCTGGACGATGACGCTGGCGACCGCCCAGCTCACGCGACTCACCTTCGACGACGAAATCGACCACTTCCCCATCTGGTCGCCGGACGGGCGCCGCGTCGTGTTCGATTCGCACCGCGCCGGCCGCGGCGACCTCTACGAGCAGGACGCCGGCCGCGCCGGCGCCGAAAAGCTGCTCATGCGTTGGAACGAGCGGGCCAGCCAGTCGGCGGGAGCGGCGCACTGGTCGCCGGATGGCCGCTTCATTGCCTTCCACAACACCAGCGCCGAGAGCGGGACGGACATCTGGGTGCTGCCGCTCCAGGGCGACCGCAAACCCTTCCCCTATCTCGCCACTGCGGCGGGCGAGCACGGTCCCCGCTTCTCACCCGATGGCCGCTGGCTGGCCTACGACAGCGACGAGTCCGGCCGCTCGGAGGTCTACGTCCAGGCCTTCGACGGCGCGCCCGCCGCGCCGGGCGCAGGCAAGTGGCAGGTCTCGAGCAGCGGCGGATCGCAGCCGAGGTGGCGCGCCGACGGCAAGGAGCTCTTCTATCTGAGCCCGCGCGGCGAGCAGATGGCGGTCGACGTCGAGACCGCAGGAACGTTCGCGGCCGGACCGCCGCAGCCCCTCTTCGCCGCTCCCCCGCCGCTCGCCGGCCCGGCCGGCCCCTATGCGCCCTATGCGCCTTCCGCCGACGGCCAGCGGTTCCTGTGGAAGCTGCCCACAGCCGAGCGAGCGCGAGTGCCGATCGACGTCTTCGTCAACTGGCCCGCCGCCCGGCTCCACAGCGGGCCAGCGGGTGGCGCGTAGAATCACTTTCGTGAGCCTGTCCGTAACGCACTATCGCTTCACCGTCGACGAGTACCACCGCATGGGCGAGGCAGGCATCCTCGGCCCGGACGACCGCGTGGAGCTCATCGACGGAGAGATCGTGATGATGACGCCGATCGGCAGCCGCCACGCGGCTTGCGTGGACCGTTGTACGCACTTCTTCACGCGGCTCGTCGGCGACCGCGCCATCGTGCGCGTGCAGAACCCGATCCAGCTCGACGACTACTCCGAGCCCGAGCCGGACATTTCGTTGCTACGTCCGCGCGACGACTTCTACGCCACCGCGCACCCGCTACCCGGCGACGTGCTGCTCGTCGTCGAAGTCGCCGACACCTCGATCGGGTACGACCGCGAGGTCAAGCTGCCGCTCTACGGCAGCATGGGCATTTTGGAGGTGTGGATCGTCGACCTCGGGCGCCGCTGCATCGATGCCTATCGCGCTCCGATTGCAGGCGGCTACGCGGAACGCCGCACCTACCAGGTCGACGAGAAACTGCGGCCGGCCGCGCTCGACGTCGAAGTGGCCGTCACCGACCTGCTGCCTTAAGCGCCGCCGGCGGGCAGCGACGCGTCCGGGACGAGCTCGCGCCAGCGTTGCGGGTCGGTGGCGCCTTCGGTCGAGAGCAGGAGCACGCGGCTCGTCGCGTCGAGGCCAAGCACCTCGCGCGCCGTGATGTCGGTCGCTAGCTCGAGCAGGCCCGCCGCACCGGCGGCGCCGGTCTCGCCGGCGACGACGCTTTCGGCCGCGAGGGCGCGCATGGCTTCGACGGCGCGCTCGTCGGGGACGGTGACCATGCCGTCGAGGCCGCGGCGCAGCCAGGGCCACGCAACGGTGGACGCTGTGCCGCAGTTGAGGCCGGCCATGAGCGAGTGCTGGCGGCCGGGCAGGCTCACGACTTCGCCGGCGTCGAGGGCTGCGAGCACGCACGCCGCCTCGACCGGCTCGACGCCGACGACGCGCGTGGCGCCACGCATCTCGGGCCGCTTGGCGGCAACGATCGCGGCCTGCGCCAGCGCGCCGACGCCTACTTGCACGAGCAGCAGGTCGGGCGGCGCTTCCTCGCCCGCGGCGCGCAGCTGCTCCTCGGCTTCCCAGAAGAGGGTCGCGTAGCCTTCGGCGACGAGCTCGGGCGTGCGCTCGTAGCCGGGAGCGGCGGTGTCCTGGAGGAGCATGCCGCCGGTCGCCTCCGCCACCTCGGCGGCGCGAGCAACCGCTTCGTCGTAGCTGCCGTCGACCTCTTCGACGAGCGCGCCTTCGCCGGCGATGGCGGCGAGCCGTGCCGGCGCCGCACCTGCAGGGAGGAAGATGCGCGCCGGCAGACCCAGCAGTGCCGCGGTGTGCGCCACGGCGCGACCGTGGTTGCCGTCGGTGGCGGCGACGAGCGCCGGCGAGCCCGCGAGCCGCTCGCGCAGCGCCGCGAGGTCGCCCGCGAGCGCCGGCTCGCCGAGCCGCGCCGCCAATGTCTGCGCCGCCGCCCACGACGCTCCGAGCACTTTGAACGCCGGTAAGCCAAGCCGCGCGCTCTCGTCCTTCAGCCAGACGCGCGCCACGCCGCAGCGCGCCGCGAGCCCCGGCAGCGAGCGCAGCGGCGTCGGCGCGTAGCCGTCGAGGCTGCGGTGAAAGGCGAGCGGCGCGCGCGACGGCGCAGCGTCGTCGAGCACCGCTTGCGCGGCGGCATTGCGATGGAACGGCATCGTCGGCCGGCATCGAAGTATCCGTCAGGGCGCGGTGTCCCACCAAGCGCCGACGTCGCCGCTCTCGAAGTCGTCGGCGAAGAGGCCGCCGCGCTCGAAGGCGCCGGCGTCGGTCTGCGGGCCGACGACCCGTGGCGCGTGCGCGAGGTCGAAGGGGCCGACGCTCGGCAGCAGCCGGTTGCCGAAGTCGGCCGCCGGCGAGCCCGGGCCCAGCCTGTAATCGCCGGTGCCCGGCGACACGAACAACGGGTCGACGCCGGTCATCGTCGAGGGATCGAGCGCCGACGGCACGGTATCCACGAGGTCGCCGTCGTTGTCCCAGAACAGCGAATTCTCCACCCGCACCACCCCGGACTCGCTGGTCTGCAGCACGGCACCGGTCACGGCGCCGGCGATGGTGGCGTGCCCGATGCGGAGCGTGGAGGACTGGCCCGCGTATCCCCGCACTCCGATGTCGCTGCCGTCGGCGACCAGGATGCTGCTGGCGACGAGCGTCGACTGGCCGACGGCTTCGAGGTAGACCTGCGACGCGGACTGGTCGAGGTCGTTGCCGACGAAGCGAGCGCGGTCGACGCGGCTGTTGCCGGTGCCGTAGGCGCCGAGAAACAGCGCGGAGCCGAAGCCGCCGACACCCTGCAGGTCGTTGTCGGTCCAGATCGTGTCGGCGAGCGTGGCGCGCGCGGAGGCGAAGGCGACGAGCGTCGTCCCGGCGCCGTCGGAGACGCCGCCGCTGCCGGCCGCGGCGACGTTGCCGTCGACCTCGACGCGCAGGACGTCGAGAACGGTCTGGTTGTGGAAGACCCCGTACATCGCGCCGCCTTGCGCGGAGCCGCTGTTCAGCGTCGATCGCGCCTCATTGTCGGCGATGCGCGTGTCGGTGACTCGCGCGCGCGCCGTGCCTTCCAGCTGGACGTACAGCGCCCCGCCGCGAGGCACGACCGCGGTGGCGCCGTTCTCGGCGCGGTTGCCGGTGAGCTGACAGCGGTCGACCAGCAGCGAAGGACCGTCCGAGGCGAAGTAGACGGCGCCTCCCTCGTTGGCGCGGCTGGAGACGACGTTGACGTTACGCAGCGTGAGCGCGGAGTTGGACGCATAGACGAAGCCGCCGCGCGGGTTGCCGGTGTCGGCGATGGCGTTGCCGTCGCGAACGTTGAGGCTCTCCAGCGTGACGTCGCCGCCGGTGAAGACGCCGATGAACCGCGAGAGGTCGCCGAGGTCGATCAGAGTGGTGAACGGCGGGCTGATGATGCCCCGTATCACCAGCTTGCCGCCGCCGCTGACCGCGAAGGTGCCGAGGGTCCAGGTGTAGCCGCCGACGAGTTGGATGGTGTCGACGCTCGCCGCCGAGCCTGCCGGGCAGGCATCGCGCAGCGTGTTGTTGGTGGCGGCGAAGAGAGCTTCGCGTAGCGTGCAGTTGAAGTTGCTGGTGAAGTCGTCGGTGCCGACAGTGACGAAGTAATCGGTCGCGCGTAGCGGCGCGGCACACCAGGCGAGGACGACGACGGCCGCCGCCAGCACAGTCAGTTTTCGCATCTCGGTCTCCTCCCCTGGTTCCCGCGAGCTCCCGGCGGTCGAGGGGACAGGCGCACGCGACGAGGGCGTAGACTCGCCGCAGCGACTGCCCGCGAGACACCGTGAGCACAGACCCTGGGGAGGCCGTCGTCACCGAGGTGACCGACCTGCTGCGCGGTTGGCGCGCGGGCGAGGCGCAGCGATCGGAACGGCTCCTCGGCCTGCTCTACTCCGATCTCAAGCGCGTGGCGCGAAGCCAGCTGCAGCGCGAACGGCGCGGGCACACGCTGCAGACGACGGCGCTCGTTCACGAGGCCTACCTCCGCCTCGTCGACCAGCGGCGCGTCGACTGGCGCGACCGCGAGCACTTCTTCGCCGTCGCCGCGACGGTGATGCGGCGGCTGCTCGTCGACCACGCGCGGGCGCGGCTGGCGGACAAGCGCGCTCACGAGCCGGTGACGCTCGGCGCCGCCGGCGAGCCGCCGGTGGACGATCCCGCCTTCGAGCTGCTCGGGCTCGACCGCGCGCTCGAGAAGCTTGCCGCCGATTTCCCGCGGCCGGCGAAGGTCGTCGAGCTGCGCTTCTTCGGTGGCCTCGAAGTCGAGGAGACTGCGCGGGTATTGGAGGTGGCCGACCGCACGGTGAAGCGAGACTGGGCCTTCGCGCGCGCCTGGCTGCTGCGCGAGCTGGGAGGCGACGCGCCGGCCACCGACGCGTGAGCAACGACCCGCGACTACCCGACCTCTTCGGCCAGGTGGCGGAGCTGCCGCCGGCGCAGCGCGAGGCGTGGCTTGCCGAGCTGCGCGCGAGCGAGCCGGCGCTGGCGGACGAGATCGCGGCGCTGCTCGCGGCCGGCGAGGGCCGGCAGCGGCTGCTCGACGCGCCGGAGGGGCCGCTGGCCCTCGCGCCGCTCGCCGAAACGCCGTCGGACGGCGAAGCGGAAGGCGAAGTGCCGCCGCCGGAGCGCATCGGCCCCTACCGCATCGTGCGCGAGATCGGCCGCGGCGGCATGGGCCGCGTCTTCCTCGCCGAGGAGGAAGGCGAGCACTTCCGCCGCCGCGTCGCGCTCAAGGTGCTCGACCGCGGCGACCTCGGCACCGCGGCTGTGCGTCGCTTCCGCGAGGAGGTGCGCATCCTCGCCTCGCTCGAGCACCCCGGCATCGCCCGCTTCCTCGACGGCGGTCGCGCCGCGGACGGCACCTGGTTCCTTGCCCTCGAATACGTCGAGGGCGTGGGCCTGCTCGAGCACGCGCGCTCGCGCTCGCTCGGCGTCGCCGACCGCTTGCGCTTGTTCCTGTCGGTGCTCGACGCCGTCGCCTACGCGCACGAGCGGCTGGTCGTGCACCGCGACCTCAAGCCCGCCAACGTCGTGGTGGGCGCCGAGGGCCAGCCGCGGCTGCTCGACTTCGGCATCGCCAAGCTCGTCGACCCGGAGGAGGGCGACGACACGCTGACCCGCACCGAGCTGCGCGCCTTCACTCCCGCCTACGCCAGCCCCGAGCAGTTCCGCGGCGAGCGCGCGACGCCGGCATCGGACGTCTACTCGCTGGGCGTGGTGCTCTACGAGCTGCTCGCCGGCGTGCGCCCCTACCGCACGACGTCGAGCTCGCGCGCCGAGCTCGAGCGGGCGGTGCTGGAGGAAGATCCCGACCCTCCGTCGACGGCGGCAAGGAGGATCCCGAGCCGACAACCGACGCAGGGCGAGCCCACCGAGCCCGGCGCCCGCCAGCCGCGGCCGCGGCTCGGCGCCGACCTCGACGCCGTATGCCTGCGGGCGCTGCGCAAGGATCCGCGCGAGCGCTATCCCACGGTGACGGCTTTCGCGGCCGACGTGCGGCGCTACCTCGACGGGCTGCCGGTCGAAGCGCGGCGCGGCGGGGTGCGCTACCGCGTCGGCCGCCTCTTCGTCCGTCATCGCGGCAGGCTGGCCATGGCGGCAATGCTGGCGGTCGCGGTAGGCGCGCTGCTCTTCGCCGCCCGCGTCGAGTGGCGAGCCCGGCGGCAGCCGGCCGCGCCGCCGGTCGCCGCACCTCCGACGCCGAAGCCCTTCCCGTTCTCGCCGGTCGATGCCCCGCCGCTCGACGAGCTGGAGCGCAGCTTCACCGCCACCCCGGCGAGCGTCGAGGCGGGCGCGGCGCTGGCCCTGGGCTTGATCCGCGAGCGCCGGCTCGACGAGGCGCGCCTGATCGTCTCCCGTCTGCGGCAGATCCCCGGCCGGCACGAGGACCCGCTGGTCGATTACGTCGACGGCAACCTGGCCTCGAGCCGCGGGCAGCCGCAGCTCGCGCTCGTCTTGCACACGCGCGCCCTCGAACGAGCGCTGCGCGATCGACGCGGCGAGCTGGTAGGACAGATCCGCGCCACCCGCGGCCGCCTGCTCGCCACGCTCGGCCAGCGCGACGTGGCGCGCCGCGAGATGTCGCTCGCCCGCGCCGACTTCGAGCGCGCGGGCGATCTCGCGTCGCTGGCGCGGGTGCTCAACGACCTCGCCATCGAGGAGCTCCAGCGCGGCCATCTGGTCGAGGGGGAAACGCTGCTCGCCTCCGCGCTCGCCACCACCAAGAAGCTGTCGCCGAGCAACCGCGGAGCCACCTTTCACAGCAACCTCGGCAACGTCGCCATGTTGCGCGGCCGACCCGACCTCGCCGAGCCGCATTATCGAGAGGCCGTGGCGTACTTCCGCGAAACCGGACGGCAGCAGCGCCTCGCCGACCTCCTCGGCGAGCTGTCGCAGGCACTGGGCGACCTCGGCCGGCCGCGAGAGGCGAACGAGGCGATCGAGGAGGCCGTCGCTCTGGCGCGCCGAGCGGGCGACAAGCAGGTGCTGGCGGACAATTTGCGCTACCGCGGCCTCGCCGAGCTCGCCGCCGGCCGTCTCGACGGCGTCGAGAAGATCGCCGGCGAGATCGCGGTGCTGACGCAGGAGGTCGGCGAGCGCTACAACCTGGTGCTGGTCGAGAACCTGCGGGGCAGCCTCGCCGCCGCCCGCGGCGACACGGCGGCGGCGCGGCGCCATCTCGCTGAGGCCGGCCGCATGGCGAGCGCCGAGGGCGACGGCGACAGCGCGGCACTGCTGGCCGCACAGCTCGCCGAGCTGGAGCGCCAGACTGGCAACGAAGCCGAGGCGGCGCGGCTCGCCGCGCAAGTCCGCGACCACTATGACGGCCGCGGCGAGAGCGTCGCCGAGCTCTTGGCGGAGACGACCCTCGTACGCATGGCCGTCGCGCGACGTCGGCTCCCGGAGGCACGCCAGCGACTTGCGGTCTTGACCACGAGAGCGGAGCGCGCGACGAGCGTCGACCTGCGATTGGCGCTTCTCGCGTCGCGAGCCGCGCTGGCGCGCGCCGAGGGGCGCGCCGAGGAAGCTCGGCGGGATCTCGCGACGGCCATCGATCTGACGCGTTCCGCGGAGCGCAAGATCGAAGAGCTCGATCTCCGCCTCCTGCACGCCGAGCTCCGCCGCGACGAGCCCGGTGGCGCTGCCGAGGCTCGCGTCACCGCCCGCGCCGTCGCCGAGGAGGCTTCCCGCCTGGGTCTGCGCGGCATCGCGACCCGCGCCCGCGCGCTGCTCGCGACGCCGAGCAGCGGATCGCGCTAGGTCTCTTAAGGCGGCTCGCTCATCCCGCGAGGAATGCCTGCCGGCGGCGACTCCTGGAGCTCGCCGGGCACCACGGCTGCCAGCGTCGCTCCGAGGTCGGAGAGCTTCACGGGCTTCTCGAGGAAGCCATCCATCCCCGCGGCCAGACAACTCTCGCGATCGCTCGACATGGCATGGCCGGTGACGGCGATGATGTAGGGCCGCGGGCCGCCGGCATGCTGCGCGCGAATCCGTCGCGTCGCTTCGAGGCCGTCCATGCCGGGCATCTGAACGTCCATCAGGATGACGTCGTAGCGCTGGCGCGCCGCCGCCTCCACCGCGTCCTGGCCGCTGGCGACGCAATCCGCCGCGTAACCCAGCCGCGCCAGCATGGCCATCATCACCGTCTGGTTCACCACCTGGTCCTCGGCGAGCAGAATGTGCAGCGGCCGGAGCGGCGGCCGGGCGTGCTCGTCGCTCGCGGCGACGAACGGCCGCGTCGGCGACGCGGCGTCGCCGACGATGGTGAAGTGGAACGTCGAGCCTTTGCCAGGCGTGCTCTCGGCCCAGATCGTGCCTCCCATGAGCTCGGTCAATCGCTTGCTGATCGCCAGCCCGAGGCCGGCGCCGCCGTAGCGGCGGGACAGCGAGCCGTCGAGCGGCTGGAAGCTGGCGAACAGACGCCCGATGTCTTCCTCCGCGATTCCGATGCCCGTGTCCGTGACGGCGAAGTGCGCCAGGACGCGGCAATCGTCGCGCTGGTGGCCGGCAAGGGCAACGTGCACCTCCCCGGCGAGGGTGAACTTGACGGCGTTGCCGAGCAGATTGAGCAGCACCTGACGAGTGCGCGCGTGGTCGCCCATCAGCGCTTCCGGCGTCCCCGGCGTGATGCTGTAGCGGAGGGCGATGCCTTGTCGGCTGGCGAGCGGCGCGACCATCTCCAGGCCCTGCTCGATGACCGTCTGCAGACGGAACGGTGCGCGCTCGATCACCACCCTGCCCGACTCCATCTTCGAGAAATCGAGGATGTCGTCGATGAGCCCCAGCAGCGCATCGCCGCTGGTCTTGATCGTCTCGAGGAAGCCCTCCTGCTCCGGCGTCACCGGCGTCGTCAACAGCAGGCTGGACATGCCGATGACGGCGTTGAGCGGCGTGCGGATCTCGTGGCTCATGTTGGCCAGGAACTCTCCCTTGGCGCGGCTGGCGGTGAGCGCCTCGTCCTTGGCCTGGATCAAGGCGGCGGTGCGCTCGCAGACCCGCTCCTCCAGGGTGGCCCGCAGGCGGTCGAGCTCGTCATGGACGCGCCGGAAGCGGCTCGACAGCGAGACGCCCATCGCGACCAGCACCGCGGCGAAGCCGAACGGCGCCAGCGACAGCCGGTCCGTCCATGACGCGCCGAGCAGCCGGGCCCCCATGTCGACCGCCTCGACGGCGATCATCGCCAGACCGCCGATGGCGAGGATCCGCGCCTCCGCCTGTCCTCCGCGCAGCTCGCGAATGATCAGCCAAGCCGCCACCGGCAGGAGCGGCAGCAGCCAGATGCCGCGCAGCGTCTGCGTGGCCACCACCGCCTGCACGTCCGGCCACAGGCCGATGAAGGCGGCGAAAACGAGGTGCGAGAGTTGATAGGCGCGCAGCAGCCGCGGCACCGCAACGGCGAAGAAGGTCCACAGGAATTGGATGGCCAGCGCCGCGGCGAGGTGACCGGTGAGATCGCTCATGCGGACCGCGAGGTCGAAGCGGTCGGTGAGCGTGTAGACCCAGTACGAGCTGGCGAAGGTATTGGCGGCGAAGGCGAAGGCGAGCAGGCCGAACCACAGGTGCCCGCTCTCCTGACGGCGGCGGAGATACAACAGCAGGTGATACGACGCCGCGGCGAGGAAGAGCAGGCTGAGCACGAGCACCGGAAGGTCCGCCAGCAACCGGCGGTTCCAGGCGAGCTCCGCTCGATCGCGCAGCAGCCGGCGGCCGCCCAGCGTCAGGGTGTCGCCGACCGGTCCGCTCTCCGGCACGTCGTCGGCGAGCCAGGCGGTCCGTCGCACCCGCAGCGCGAGCGGCAGCTTGCCGTCGCGTCCCACCGCCTCGCCCGGCACGGCAAACACCTCGGGCCGAGCGAACGGCGTCCGCAGGCCCCAGCCCCGCGAGGCGCCGACCAGCCGTCCGCCGGCGTAGACCTGGTAGCCGCCATAGGTCGTCGCGCCGAGGAAGAGCCCGAGCTCGCCGTCGCGGAGGGCGCGTTGCGACTCGTCGCCGAGCCGCACCACGCCGCGGTACCAGATCATGCCGTCGACGCCGGCGTAGCCGTGGTCGCTCCAAGTCCCGGGCAACGAGACCGGCCGCCAGCCCGAGTCGTCGTAGCCCGGAGCGGCCCATCGCACGTCGTCGCCCGCCGACGTTCTCCACGGCTCGTCGGCGACCGCAGGCGGCAGGACGTCCGCGGCGCTTGCAGCGGGGGATGCGACGACGGACACCAGCAGCCACACGGCGCCGTAGATGGCGACCCGAACGGTGCGCTGCAAGAAGGGGCGATTCGGCATCGCGACACCGCGTTTGCGAGCCGCCCCGGACGCGAGGCGGCGATAGGGCGTGATCGGTCGTGCAGTATAGCGTCAGCGCCGCGACGCGCCGCCACCGCGCGAACGCAGCGTGGAAGAATCCGCCGCCCATGGCGGAGATGGAACGCACGCGCACGGCGCTGCTGCGCGGCATCGAGCAGGGCCTTCACCCCGGCGCGCAGCTCTACGTCTCGCGTCGCGGCGAAGTCGTCGCCGACCTCGCGCTCGGCGAAGCGCGGCCGGGCTCGCCGTTACCAAGCGTGCCGATGACCTCCGACACGCTCGTGCTCTGGCTGTCGTCGAGCAAGCCGGTGGGCGCGGTGGCGATCGCACAGCTCTGGGAGCGCGTCGCTCATCGCTCTCGACGATCCGATCGCGTCGCACATCCCCGAGTTCGCACAGAACGGTAAGCAGGCGATCACCATCCGCCACGCGCTCACCCACACCGGTGGCTTCCGGCTGCCGCAGGTGGGATGGCCGGCCGCGTCGTGGGACGAGACCATCGCGCGCGTCTGCGCGGCGCGCCTCGAGCCGCGCTGGGTGCCCGGCGAGAAGGCCGGCTACCACATGTCGTCGTCCTGGTTCGTTCTCGGCGAGCTCGTGCGCCGCCTCGACGGCCGTCCCTTCGAGACCTACGTGCGCGACGAAATCTTCCTCCCGCTCGGCATGGACGACTGCTGGATCGGCATGCCGCCCGACCGCTACCACGGCTACGCACGCGAGCAGCGGCTGGCGCAGATGTGGAACACCGAGCCGTCCACGCCGCGCCCGCACCCATGGGACGAAGAAGTCCACGTCACGCGCTGCTCGCCCGGCGGCAACGGCTGGGGCCCGATCCGCCAGCTCGGTCGCTTCTACGAGATGTTGCTCGGCGGCGGCGCGATCGACGGGCGCCGCGTCCTGATGCCGCAAACCGTCGAAGCGCTGGTGGCGTCACACCGCACCGGCATGTTCGACCACACCTTCCGCCGCCCCATGGACTGGAGCCTCGGCCTCATCCCCAACAGCCGCCCGGGCTTGCTCGAGACTGCCAACGCGCTACGCGACGCGATCGGCTCGACGGGGTCGACAACGGCCGCTCTCGACCTGCCCTACCACTACGGCCCACACGCCTCCCGCCGCGCCGTCGGCCACAGCGGCTACCGATCCTCGACAGCGTTCATGGATCCGACCCACGGCCTCGTCGTCGCACTCGCCGTCACCGGCACGCCGTCCGACGCCGCGCACTCGGCGCGCTTCGAAGAGCTGCTGACGGCGATCTACGAAGACCTCGAGCTCGCGGCCTCGTCCAACGGTTAGCAACTCCGCTCGGATAAGGCTAGCCGTCATCACGTGAGCGGGGCGTCCACGGGTTTGCCAACAACCAACCTGCGACGAGAGTCCTGTACTCGTTGTACAACAGCTCAACGGGATCCAGTTGGAGCTCGGCGCACTGGGCTGGAAGCTGCCGGCGGAACCCGGTGAACCTAGCAAATACCGTGGCGTGGCCCGGCACCTGAACGTTGCGGCCGATGAGATGGCTGCTCAGCCAGTCCCGAACGCTCCTGACCAGACCATCGACGCGATTGTGATGTGCGCGAATGTCCTGTCCTGAGATGTCCGAGCAGTACTTCTGATAGCGAAACGGCTCGCGATCGAGGACGAGGCACAGCTTCTTCTTCTGTCGCGCCGCGCCGAAGCGGGCGGCACCGAGGAAGACGCCGAGCTCGAGCGGCATGTTGAACCGCGGCAAGCGATTCGTCGAATCGAGCGTCGTGCGCGAGATGTCGTGGATGCCGAGCTTGGATTGCGCGATCAGATCAAAGATCTTCTCCACGCGAACCTGACCACTGTTGTCGACCTCGCGCGCGCAGCGAGCGACGAAACCGCAGTCGTGAACCGTGAACGCCAGCGCTCGGAGAAGAGGCTCGTATCTCCGATCGAAAGGAACGTTGAGAAAGACGGACTTTTCGTAACGCGGACGAGCCATCTACGCAGCGAGCGGCTTTCTCTTCTTCGCCGGCTTCTTGGCTGCAGCCCTCTTCGCCGCCGCCGGCTTCGCTTTAGCCGTCGCCTTCTTGGCGGCTTTCTTCGCCGCCGCCGGCTTCGCTTTAGCGGTCGCCTTCTTGGCCGCTTTCTTCGCCGCCAGCACGCTGAACTTACCGGTTGGGAACGCCGTTTGGATCGATCTAGGCGCCATCGTGTGCTCCGTATCGTCGATCAGTCTACACCTCGGCCGGCGACACGGCGCCGACTACTGCGCCACCGGTCCGCGCAGCGGATCGGCGATCGGCTCGTCGAGCTCGAGGCTCTGCATCCCTTCGCGCTGACCCGCGCTCGATGGCCAGGCGGCGACTCCGGCGCTCAGCGTCCGCGCCGCAGGTCGGTCTGCAGCGCGGGGCGGTCGCCGGCGCCGCGCCGTTCTCCGCGGCGGCGCTCGACGGAACGCGCCGCCACCGCGGGCTCGGCTGGCGTCGGCTCGGGCGGCGGCACTCGTCGCTCGACGCGCGGCGCTTCCTCGGGCGGCGCCACGACCGTGGCCAGCAACGCCTCGTTCCACACGTCGTCGACGTCCTTGGCGAGGACGATCTTGAGCTGCGCGCGCACGTCTTCCGGCAGGTCGCCGATGTCTTTCTTGTTGCCGAAGGGGAGCACCACCGTCTTGATGCGCGCGCGGTGCGCGGCCAGCACTTTCTCCTTGACGCCACCGATCGACAGCACGCGGCCGCGCAGCGTCAGCTCGCCGCTCATCGCCACGTCGTGGCGCACTGGTCTTCCGGACAACAGTGACGCGAGGCAGGTGGCCACTGCCACGCCCGCCGACGGCCCGTCCTTCGGGATGGCGCCCGCCGGGAAGTGGATGTGCACGTCGTGGGTGGCGAACACGGCGTCGGGGATCTGCAGGTCCTTCGCCCGCGAGCGCACGTACGAGTAGGCGGTCTGCACCGACTCGCGCATGACCTCGCCCAGGTGGCCGGTGATCTCGACCTTGCCGCTGCCCGCCATCTGCGCCGCCTCGATGAAGAGGATCTCGCCGCCGGCGCCCGTCCACGCCAGGCCGGTGGCGAGCCCGAGCTCGGGGCTCCGGCCCGCGAACTCCTGCTCGTAGAGCACCGGGCCGAGGAACTTCTCGACGTCGCCGTCGTCGATGCGCACGCGCGGCGCCGTCAGGTCGCCCTCGGCGCGCTGGCGCGCCACCTTGCGGCAGATGGCGGCGATGCGGCGGTGGAGGTTGCGCACGCCGGCCTCGGAGGTGTAGCAGCGGACGATCTTCTGCAGCGCGCCCGGCGTGATCTGCAGCGAGCCCGGCTCGAGCCCGTGCTCGACGAGCGCCTCGGGGAGGATGTGGCGGCGCGCGATCTCGAGCTTCTCCTCCTCGGTGTAGCCGGCGAGCGTCAGCACCTCGAGCCGGTCGCGCAGCGCCGCCGGGATGGTGTCGAGGCGGTTGGCGGTGGCGATGAAGAGCGTCTCGGAGAGGTCGAACGGCAGGCCCAGGTAGCGGTCGAGGAAGGAGTGGTTCTGCTCGGGGTCGAGCACCTCGAGCAGCGCCGCCGCCGGGTCGCCGCGGTAGTTGCTGTCGATCTTGTCGAGCTCGTCGAGCAGGATGAGCGGGTTGCGCGAGCCGACGCGCTGGTAGGCGGCGATCAGCTTGCCCGGCATGGCGCCGACGTAGGTCTTGCGGTGGCCGCGGATCTCGCTCTCGTCGGAGAGGCCGCCGAGCGGCAGCGGGATGAAGCGGCGGCCGAGCGCGTCGGCGATCGAGCGCGCGAGCGAGGTCTTGCCGGTGCCCGGCGGACCGACGAGGCAGAGGATCGGGCCCGGCGAGCTTGCCCTTGAGCTTCGCCACCGCCAGGTACTCGAGGACGCGCTGCTTGACCTCGGCGACGGCGTGGTGGTTCTTGTCGAGGGTGCGCTCGACCTTCGCCAGGTGGAGGCTGTCCTTGGTGCGGTCCATCCAGGGCAGCGCGAACACCGTCTCGAAGTAGCTGTGGAGCACCGGGTACTCGGCCGACTGCTCGGAGAGCACCGACGAGGCGGCTGCACTCGTTGCGCAGCACGCGCTTGCTCTCGTCGTCGAGCGGCAGGTGCTCGATGCGCTCGCGGAACTGCTCGGCCTCGCGCTCGGGGCCGCGGTCGTCGCCGAGGGTCGAGCGGATGATGCGCAGCTGCTCGCGCAGCAGGTACTCGCGCTTCTTCTCCTCGATCTCGGTCTTGCACGCGCGACTGGATGTCGCGGTCGACGGCGACGCGCGCCATCTCCTGCTCGACGAGGTCGACGAGGAGCTGCAGGCGCTCGGCGGGGTTGAGCGTCTCGACGAGCCGCTGCTTCTCCTCGACCGGCACGTTGAGGTAGGTGGCGAGGAGGTCGGAGAAGACGTCCGGCCCCGCGTCGACGTTCATGCGCAGCAGCTCGACCGTCTCGCGGCTGTAGCGGTCGTCGGCGGAGGCGAGGGCCTGGAAGGAGTCGAGCGCCTTGGAGATGAGCACGTCGAGCTCGAGGCGAGGCGGCAGGCGGCGCGGCGCCGGCCGGCGCACGCGGCCGACGAAGTAGGGATCGGTGCGCAGCAGCGCCTCGAGCTCCACCCGCTCGCGGCCGTGGAGGAAGAGCTGCTGGCGGTCCTCGCCGAGGCGCAGCACCTGCACCACCTCGGCGAGCACGCCCACCTCGGCGAAGTCGGTGAGCGCGGCGGGCTCGGACTCGCCGCTCTTGGCGCCGAAGATGGCGACGACGCTGGTGCCGGTGGGGAGCGCCTCGACCATGCGCAGGCTGCGGTCGGTCGCCACCTGCAGGCCGATCACGCCCGACGGGAAGAGGACCGCCGAGCGCAGGACGAGGATCGGCAGCGCTTCCGGAAGGTCAGGCAGCTCCGGAGGTGTGGTCTCGGCGGCGGCGGGCTGCGCGTCCATGGCGGACCTTTGAAGTCCGACGATTCTTACATATGGCGACCGAGCATGCGGTGAAGCGGGAGACACCGGGCCGCCGCTGGCGGCGGCGCGGCGGACGCTGGCCGGCGGCCGCCCTCTATGCTCTGCGTCATGGCGTTGGTACGTGCGCGCCGTCGCAACGTTCTCGACCGCCTCGGTCGCGGCCGTCACCGCCGCGGCGATCGCCGGGCTCGCGGCACTGGCGGCGGCGATAGGGACGCCGGCTTTCGCCGCGGCCTCGCCGTGGAGCGATCACGAGGTGGTGGCGGTGCGGCTGGTGGCGGGCGGCGCCGAAGGCGGCACGGCGCTGCTCGGGCTGCACTTCCGTCTGGCGCCCGAGTGGCACGTGTACTGGAAACACCCCGGCGACGCGGGCGCGGCGCCGGAGGTCGTGCTCACCCTGGATGGCAAACCGCCGCCGGGCTCGTTGCCGACGCAGCTCGCGTTCCCGGCGCCGAAACGCTTCGCCTTGCCGGGCGGGCTCGAGGCCCTCGGCTACCAGGGCGAAGTCGTCTACCCCATGCTCGCCGACCTCCCGGGCGACGCGCGCGGGCAGCTGCGCGCCGTCGTCGACTACGTCGCCTGCGCCGTCGAGTGCATCCCGTACCACGACGAGCTGCAGGTGACGCTCGATCCTGCCGACACGGGTGGAGCGGACGAGGAGCTGCTGCGGCAATGGCTGGCCAAGGTGCCGCGAGCGCGTGGGGAGATCGGCCTCGACGCACGCTTGCGCTACCACCTCGATCCCGAGCCGGAGCTCGAGATCGAGCTCGTCGGGCCACCGACCGCGGGCGCCGAACCCGAGCTGTTCCTCGAGCCACCGCCGGGAGCCGGGTACGGGCCGGCGGTGCGGAGCGCACGCGCTGGCGCTGTTGTGTTCCGCGCGCCGGTCTTGCCGGAGACCGCCGGCCAGCCGCCGCAGACGCTGCGCGTCGCCTGGACCGTCACCGGCCTGCGCGCCGCGGGCGAAACGGTCGCCGCGGCGGGCCAGGCCGACGTGCCGGCGGCTGCCGGCGAGTCGACAGGCGAGCGCGCCGCCGGCGCGACGTCGAATCGTCGACGCGACGCAGCGGCCGGCTCGGCGCGCCAGCCGAAGCTGATCGCCGCGCTCTCCGTTCCCGCGCTACTTCTTCGCCGTGCTCGCCTGGATCGCGCCGAGCCGCGAGGAGCGCGTGCGCATGCGCGCACCCGCGACGCTCGCGCCGCTCCTCTCGTTGCCGGATCCCCTGCTCCGCGGCCTCGGCTTCCTCGCCGCCGCCGCGCTCGTGTGGATCAGCTACCGCCTCGCGCTTCTTCTGCCGGCGACGCAGCTCGCCGGCGTACAACTGTCATGGCTCGGCGTCGCGCTCGCGGTCCACTCCGCGACGCGCAACAGCGGCGTGCGCCGCCTCGTCTGGTGCGTCCTCGCCGCCGCCGCCGCGGCCCTCGCTGTGTGGCTCGCCTGACCGCCGGCTAAACTTCGCGCCGAAGGAGGCCGTCATGCACCCGAACACCCGTCGCCTCGCCCTCGCCTTCGCCTTCACCGCCCTGCTCCCCGCCTGCAGCCGCGCCGCCGAGACGGCGGTCGGCGCGGCGGCGCCCGACTTCTCGCTGACCGACGTCGCCGGCAAGGTTCACCGCCTCTCCGACTACCGCGGCCGCGTCGTCGTCCTCGAGTGGATCAACCCCAACTGCCCCTTCTCGCGCCGCCACGCCGAGGAAGGGACGATGACCCGCACCGCCTCCGCGCACTCGAACGTCGTCTGGCTGGCGATCAACAGCACCGCCAAGGGCCACAAGGACTTCCTCACCGCCGAGCAGCACGCCAGCTACGACAAGGAGCACGGCATCAACTACCCCGTGCTCGTCGACAGCGACGGCAAGGTCGGCCACGCCTACGGCGCCAGCACGACGCCGCACATGTTCGTCGTCGACGAGCAGGGCAAGGTGATCTACCGCGGCGCCATCGACGACGACCCCTACGGCAAGGGCAAGCAGCGCACGAACTACGTCGACGGCGCCCTCGCCGAGCACACCGCCGGCAAGCCGGTCGACCCGGCGAGCACGAAGTCCTACGGCTGCTCGGTCAAGTACAGCGGGTAGACCGCGTCCGCTTCAGACCCCGTCAGGGTACGGGAAGGCCGTGGCCGGCTGCGCCTCCGCGTCGTAGTAGCTGCGGATGGCGCGCTCGGCCATGGCGTAGCCGAAATTGATGATGCGGTTCTGCAGCTTCTTCGGCACGTCGGCGAGGCGCGTCGGGGTGTGAGCGAGCTCCAGGGCGCGTTTCTCGTCGACGGCCAGCGCCGACGCGGCCGGATACTCCGACGGCTTCGTCCACATGCCCCAGTAGGCGCCGAGGTGCGGATCGGCGTCGCTCTTGAACGCCTCGACGACGAGCCGCTTGCGCAGGCTCCGCACCTGGTTGTCGATCGTGGCGTTGACGCGTAGCGAGTGGCGGGCGGCGTCGGAGTGCGGATCCTCCTCAGGTTGATACCGCCCGCCGCCGTCGCTGACGAGGACGCGCTTGCAGCGCTTCCAGGCGGTCTCGATCCCCATGTTGTCGTAGACGCCGCCGTCGGTGAGCACGACCTTGGTGGTGAACGGCGGCCGGCCGCACTGGTCGGTGTTGAGCTCGGACCAGTCGCCGTGCTCGAACTTGAGCCGCGCCGGCGACAGCACGGGCGGGAAGGCCGACGAGGCGGCCACTGCCTCGGCGATGCTGCGGCGCGGGTTCTTCACCAGGCCGATGCGGTAGTCGGCGACGAACGGCTTCGAGAAGCGGAACACCGAGCCGGTCTGCACGTTGGTGGCGTTGATGACGAAGCGCGGCTTGTCCGGGAAGTCCTGCAGCGTCGCCTCGCCGTAGAGCTCCTTCTTGTAGCTCTTGACGATCTGTTCGTTGATGCTGGTGCCAGGCAAGAGCGCCCCTGCTGATGACGCTGCCGGCGTCGATCGTCGTCGACGCCATGTGGCGGATCGGCTCGACGACTGCAGCGACGAAGTTGCTCGCCTTGCCGCTGCTGCCGTCGAACTGAAGGTCCTTCCAGTGCAGGCCGAGCAGGCCGGCCGTGATCGAGCCGCCGGAGACGCTGGAGACGCGGTCGAGCTTGGGCAGGTAGCCCGCGTCGTTCAAGTACCAGAGCGTGCCGAGGTGAAAGAGCATGGCGCGGTAGCCGCCGCCGGAGAGGCAGAGCGCCAGCGCGTCGGCGAGCGGCGGCGGCGCCGCGGCGTCGGGCGAGAGCGGAGCGTCGCTGGTGACGGGGACGACTTCAGGCTGGGTCTCGGGCATGGCTCATCCTCCTCCAATAGATCGCGCTGTTAGAACGGTCCCCCCATCTCCATGATGGTGGGCCGGGTCTTCACCGCCAGACCCACCCCGTCGCCGAGCGGCAGCAGCACCGACTCGAGCTGCGGGTGGATCATCAGGTAGCCGTTGAAGGCGCGGATGGCGTCGGCGGCGCGGTCTTCCTCGTCCGGCGGGTCGGCGATACGCCCTTTCCAGAGCAGGTTGTCGACGACGACGAGGCCGCCGATCGTGAGCTTCGGCAGCGCGAGGTCGAGGTAGCGCCGGTACTCCTCCTTGAGCGCGTCGAGGTAGACGAGGTCGAACGGCCCGTCGAGGCGCGGCAGCACCTGCAGCGCCTCGCCGGCGACGAGATCGACGCGGTCGAGCACGCCGGCGCGCTCGAGGAAGCCGCGCGCCAGCTCGCGGCGCTCGGGATCGGGGTCGATGGTGACGACGCGCGCCTCGGGCGCCCCGCGCGCCAGCCAAAGCGTGCCGTAGCCGATGGCGGTGCCCACCTCGAGGATGCGGCGGGCGCCGCGCGCGCGGGCGAGGATGGCGAGCAGCTTGCCCACCTCGGGATCGGAGCTCGGCACGTCGTGCGCGGCGCTCCATGCCTCCATCTCGGCGAGCAGCGCGTCGCGTGGCGGCAGCAGGCGCTCGAGGTAGCTCGCCTGCTCCGGCCGCAGGATGGCGTCGGCGCGGTCCTTCATTGGATATCGACGGGTGATCGCCCGGGTCGCAACATCAAGCGGCTCCCAGTAGCAGATAAGTGCATCTGAGGCGGTCGAGCCTACACTCGTCGGGGAAGTCGGATACTGAGACGCAAATGATGCCTAAGCGCCATCGTACCGCCTGTTTCGTCCTTCATCACCGCCCTGATTTCCTGCGCGCTCTTCGACTCGAGCTCGATCCCGCGCCGGGAAGTGAATACGTGCCCCACCATGAAGTCTGGAAACCGCAGCGTGTCGGCAAGAACCTGGCGCAGCGTCGGCTGACGCGGAAGCATACAGACGGTTTCCGGAAAGAGGATCCGGATGCCGACGCGCCTGCCGCCCACTTGCCGCGGGCAGTAAAGAAAGAAGGCGCCTGCTCGGCAGTGGGTTTCGATCATCGTCTTCGCCTGCACTGCAGACCGCACCCTCCTCTCGCCTCCTGGCGGTCTCTCCGGACGGTTCAGCTCCTTGAATTGCGACTCCTCCGAAAAAGTGTCTCCGTCCGGATATAACCGCTTCCCCTCCACCAGGAGAACCCGGCGCAGCAGCGTCGCATCACCGGTGGAGATCTCTACCTCGATCACGAAATCCAGGAGCTCTCCGGAAACAGCCGGTCGGCCTCGTAACTCTTTAGCGCTGATCTCGACGGATAGTTGCGAGCCCAACAACTGATCGTTGAGCGTTCTTTTCGCTATCGAGTCTACCCCTCTGAGGGAGTGAACGAGTGTAGTCGTTAGAGCGGTCTCGGAACCACCTAAATCTTCGGTCAGGAGCTCAGAGACGATCGCTTCCAAGGTCTCGAAATAGCGCCGGAGCACCGTTTCCTCCCGTCGACGCAGGAGGCGGACAGGGTCGAACCACGGCTGATCGTAGGCGATGTCGATAGAGGACATCTCACGAGAGCGCGACGCGGATGCGGACGTGGAGCGGCTGCCAGATCTCCCAGTGACGACGCACTGCGCTCTCCAGAAATGCGTCCATGCACCGCTCGATCCCGGCAGCAGTCGGCGGATACTCAACCTTCCACCGCACACGAAAATTCGGCCACCACATGCTATCGATATCGCCATCGATCCAGAAATTGACGTTCGCCCTCTCCAGCCCGCAAATTCTCATATGAAAGGCAACTGCGTCCCCGACCGTCGCCGGCATCTGAAGATTCGAAACGCGAGCCAGAATGGGACAACTCTCGCGTACAGGACTCGTCGCCAGCGCTCTCAGGAGATCCGGCGGGGAAACGGACGTTTGACCGAAGAGATCGACGGCGAGACCAGCGGCGCCAGGCAGATCCTTCCAGAACGAGGAAGAGAGGTCATTTATTCGATTCGCCGCGAATTGACGGAAGTGGAAGTTATGAGCTTGCGCAATCGCGCGATCCGGCAGGAACTCCGCCAGCGCATTGGGCGAGCCCCGGCCGCTCACGCAAAAAATACAAGGTGGAGGACCGACATCGGTGCCCGAAGCGAGGTCAACTGCCATCACTGCCCTTCCCGCCGTCTCTCGAGGTAGTCGGCGCCACGGCGCCGTAGCCAGGATCACCCCTCTGCCCCGTCGCCAGGCCACGCCAGTACATCTAGCTTAGACGGACGCGACTCCCGGTTTTGCCTACCTCGTTGGCCCCAACGACCGCGAGGTAACATTGGACCGTCGCATGAAGAGAGTCGAGCCAACCAGCTTCGGGGCGGCTCCGCCGCGCTCTCGCGGGCACCGCCGGCGCCGCCGCGGCATCGTTCTCGGTACGCTCCTCGGCGTTGCGTCGCTCGGGGGCACGCTGCTCGCGAGCGTCGCGCTCGCCGCCGAGCAGGCGAAGCCGGCCGAGCCCGCCAAGCCGGCCGCGGCCGCCTCGCCGCTTGCGCTCACCGCCGTGACCGTGACGCCGCCCAACCCCGGTCCCGACACGCTCTGCCAGCTACGCGTCGAGGTGAAAAACGGCGGCGAGCGCATCGCCTCGCAGCTCGCCTTCGCCGTCAAGGTCAACGGCCAGGAGCTGCCGGTCTACAGGAACCAACTCTTCATGCAGCGCCTCGACCCCGGCAAGACCTCGACCGTCCGGCTCTACAACTTCTGGACGACCGAGACCGGCCGCGCCGCGCCCGCCGACGGCAAGTACCGCGTCGAGGTGACGCTTGCGAGCGCCCAGTGGTACACGGTCGCCACCAAAGACGCCGTCGAGGAATGGAAGCCGCAAGGCGCCGTGCCGGGGATGCCCGTCACCGCGACCGCGACGGTCGGCAAGTAGGCCCGGCGCTCAGCGCCGCGCGGCGCCCGGCTCCCAGCCGAGCTGCTCGAGACCGAGCGACAGCTTGCGGCCGGTGCCCATCTCCACCACGGTGTAGTTGGTGTCGAAGGTCACCGCGCACGGGCCGGCGGCCTGCACCGGCACCGCCACCTCGTGGAAGCCCTCGCCCGAGACGTCGGCCGAGAAGCCGCCGCCGCAGTTCGCGCTCACCCGCGCCGTCGGCTGCGTCGCGCCCGGGTCGAGCAGCAGCCGCAGCGGCGCCTCGATCTTGGGGATGCGCAGCAGCATCCACACCCGCGCCGGCGGCGGCACGCCCCGCGCTTCGAGCGAGCCGTCGCCCGCGAGCCAGCGCCGCGCCACCGCTTGGCGATCCCCTCCGGGCTCGGTGGCCGCCCACTGCGGCGAGAAGGTGAACGCCGGCGCCGACGGCGAGGTCTCGGGCACCTTCACCTGCGCCGCCACGTACTCCTGGCGCTTCAGCTCCGCCCCCTGCGGCAGGTTCAGCGCGAAGCGCTCCTCCTTGCCGTCGTAGAGACCGACGGTGAGCCGGTAGTCGCCCGCCGGCAGCGCCGGCCCGATCGCAGAGTGGTAGAGGGCAACGCGGTCGCGCACCGTGCTGCCGGCGCGCCAGCGACCAGGCAGCTCGTGGTCGAAGGTGCGCGCGACGTTGCCCTGCGCGTCGATCAGGTGCACGAAGACGACCGGCTTCGTCACGCCCTCGGGCAAGGGCTTGGTCAGCTGCCAGTTGAGCCCGAGCGAGACGAGGCGGCCGTGCGGCAGCTCGAAGGTGCGGTTGTCGAGGGTCAGCGTCGCCACGGGCTGCTTCTCGCGCTTGCAGGCCGCGACGAGGAGCAGGCAGGGCAGCAGGCAGACGATCAGCCGGTGACGATGACGCATCGAGTCCCTCCTGGGCGAGGTCGCGGAGCATAGCAAGCACGCGGGCGCCGCCGCGGCGTGCCGCGAGCGAGGGGAACTGTCCTAGCCCCCAATGGGCGAGGATGGGTTGCGGGCTCCCCACCGCTCGTAGAGCACCGGCACGACGACGAGGTTCAGGAAGGTCGAGGTGAGCAGGCCGCCGAGGATCACCTGCGCCATCGGGCTCTGGATCTCGTTGCCCGGCTCGCCGCCGTGGACGACCAGCGGGATCAACGCCAGCCCGGCCGTCAGCGCCGTCATCAGGATCGGCGCCAGCCGCTCGCGCGAGCCGCGGCGCACCGCCTCGGCGAGGTCGAGCCCTTCCTCGGCCATCAGGTGCTGGTAGTGCGCCACCAGCAGCACGCCGTTGCGGGTGGCGATGCCGAACAGCGTGACGAAGCCGACGAGCGTCGCCACCGACAACACGCCGTGGCCGAGCGCCAGCGCGAAGACGCCACCGATGAGCGCTAGCGGCAGGTTGACCAGCACGACGAGCGTTTCGCGGTGCGAGCCGAAGGCAACGTAGAGCAGGCCGTACATGCCGAGCAGGATGAGGACGCTCAACGCGGCGAGGTTGCGCACACTGCGCGCGCCTTCCTCGAACTGGCCGCCGAAGGTGACGAGGTAGCCGGGCGGCAGCTGCACGGCGCGGGCGACCGCGGCCTGCGCGCGCTCGACTGTGCCGGCGAGGTCGGCGCCGGCGACATTGGCGGTGAGCATCGCCACCCGCTGCACGTCCTCGCGACGCACCATCGACGGGCCGAGGTCGAAGCGGACGTGCGCCACCTCGTCGAGCGGGATGACCTTGCCGCCGGGGGTCGTCACCGGCAGAGAGGCGAGGCGCTCGCGGGCGTCGCGCAGCGCTTCGGGAAAGCGGACGACGATCTGCGAGGTCACTCCCTGGTCGACGATCTCGCCGACGCCCATGCCCTGAAACAGCGCCTCGACGGCGTCCGCGACGGCCGCCGGCGCCAGGCCGTGTCGCGCCATCGCCTGGCGGTCGAAGTCGATGACGAGCTGCGGCACCGCCGACTGCTCCTGGTTGGAGAGATCGACGATGTCGGGCACCTCGGCGAGCACGCGCTCGACGGCGCCGGCGAGGCTGCGCAAGACGGCGAGGTCGGGCCCGAAGACCTTCACCGCGAGGTTGGTCTTGCTGCCCGAGATCATGTGGTCGATGCGGTGGCTGATCGGCTGCCCGAAGCGACACCGTGACGCCCGGGATCGTCGCCACCGCGCGCCGCATGGCGGTGAGCAGCTCCTCCTTGTCGCGGCCGTGGTCGAGCGGGCCGAGCACCACCTCCATCTCCGAGGCGTTGACGCCCTGCACGTGCTCGTCCTTCTCGGCGCGGCCGGTGCGGCGGCTGGTGGAGACGACCTCGGGGAACTCCAGCAGCGCCTCCTCCACCTGGCGGCCGAGCGCGTCGCCGTCGGCGAGCGGGATGCCGGGCGCGCTCACCACGCCGACGGTCAGCGAGCCCTCGTTGAAGGGGGGCAGGAAGCTGCGGCCTAGAAACGGCACCGTCGCCGCCGCCGCGAGGAGCAGCCCGGCGCTGACGACGAGCACTGCGGCGCGGCGGCGCAACACCCATTCGAGCGTCGGCTCGTAACCACGATGGAAGAGACGGAGCAGCCAGGGCTCGCGGGCGTCGAGCACGCCGCTCCGCCGCAGCAGCAGATAACAAAGCACCGGCGTCACCGTCAGCGAGACGATCAGCGAGGCGGCCAGCGCCGCGACGTACGAGAGGCCGAGCGGACGCAGCAGACGGCCTTCGATGCCGGGCAGCACGAACAACGGCAGGAAGACGAGCGCGATGATCGCGGTGGCGAAGAAGATGGCCTTGCGCACTTCCGACGAGGCACGGAACACCACCTCCAGCGCCGGGCGGCGCTCTCCTTCCGGCTTACCGCGCTCCAGCCGCAGGCGCCGGAACACGTTCTCGACGTCGATGATGGCGTCGTCGACCAACGCCCCGATAGCGATCGTCAGGCCGCCGAGCGTCATGGTGTTGATGGTGCCGCCGAAGGCGGAGACGACCATGATCCCGGCGAGCAGCGCCAACGGAATGGCCAGCGCCGAGATCAACGTCGTGCGCCAGGAACCGAGGAAGAGGAAGAGGATGATGACGACGAGGATGGCGCCGTCGCGCAGCGCCACCGTCACGTTGCGCAGCGCGATGGTGATGAAGTCGGCCTGGCGGAAGTTCTCCTTCTCGATCACCACCCCGGCAGGGAGCGCCTTGCCGATGCGCTCGAGCGCATCGTCGATGGTCGTGGTGAGCTCGAGGGTGTTGGCGCCCGGCTGCTTTTGCACCGAGAGGATCACCGCCGGCTTCGTCTTGTACGAGGCGGTGCCGCGCGCCGGCTCCGGTCCCCAGGCGACGTTCGCCACGTCGCCGATGCGGATCGGCGCTCCGCTGGTCGCGCGGACGACCGTCGAGGCGACGTCCTCCGGCTGGCGCGCCCGGCCCACGCCGCGCACCAGATACTCCTGGCCGGACTCGACGTAGAAGCCGGCCGCCGGGCTGCGGCTGCTGCGCGCCGCCGCTTGCAGCACCTCGTCGAGCGTGATGCCGTGCTGCGCCAGCGCTTCCGGGCGCACCGTGATCTGCAGCTGCCGCACCTGCCCGCCGAGCGGCACCACCTGCGAGACCCCGGGGATGGCGAGCAGGTTGCGCCGCACGACGGTGTCGGCCAACCGGCGCAGCTCCATCGGCGGCACGCGACCGGAGGTCAACGCGATGAAGGTGATCTCGCCCATGATCGAGCTGATCGGGCCGAGCTCGGGCCGCGCCGCGTGCTCGGGCAGCTCGACGCGCTGGAGCCGCTCGGCGACGACCTGCCGCGCCTGGTAGATGTCGGTGCCCCACAGGAACTCGACCCAGACGACGGAGATGCCGTCGGCCGAGACGCTGCGCAGGCGGCGGATGCCGGTGGCGCCGTTGACGGCCGACTCGATGGGGAAGGTCACCAGCGCCTCGATCTCCTCGGGCGCCATGCCGGCGGCCTCGGTGACGATGGTCACGGTGGGCGCCGAGAGGTCGGGGAAGATGTCCACCGGCACGTTCACCGCCCACCAGCTGCCGACGACGAGCAGCAGACCGGCGGCGAAGAGCACGAGCATTCGGTGCTCGAGAGAGAAGCGGATGAGACGGTCGAGCAGGGTCATGGTGTCGTGGCTCTTCAGTGGACGTGGCCTTCGCCGACTCCGCTCGACACCAGCCCGGCGCGGCGGATCGCCTCGCCGCCGCGAGTGACGAGGCGCTGGCCGGGCACGAGGCCGCCTACCAGCACGAGCTCCCCTTGGCGCGACACCACCTCGACCGGTTGGCGCGCGAAGCTCTCGCCGGTCGTCTGCAGGTAGACGACGGTGACGCCGCCGTCGTCGACGATGGCGGTCGACGGCACGACGATGCCGGCCTGCTCGCCGGCGAGCAGCACCTCGGCCTCGACCGTGGTGCCGAGGATGAGGCTCGGCGCGTCGACCTCGAGCAGCGCGGTCACCGTGCCCTTGCTGGCGTCGACCTCCGGGGCGAGCGAGACGAGCCGCACTGCTTCGCGCGGGACCCGGAGCGGGCCGCCCTCCGGCGCCTCGACGACGAGGCCGGTCGTGCCTTGCGCCGCGAGCGAGCGCGCGGCGGCCGGCCGCAGGTCGACCTCCACCCACACCGGCCCGGAGCGCACGACGCGGCCGAGCGGCTCGCCGGCGCCGACCGCGGCGCCGGGCGAGGCGGAGAGCGCGGCGACCCGGCCGCCGAACGGCGCCCGCACCGCGTGCGCCTCGGCGGCGCCGCGGCCGTCGCGGGCCGCCGTCGCGGCAGCGAGGTCGCGGCGGGCGGCGGCGAGCCGCGACTCGAGGGTCGTCGCGCGCGCCCGCGCCTCCTCGACCTCGCGCTGGCTCGTCGCCTCGGAGGCGAGGAGATCCTCGAGCCGAGCGAGGCGCGCGCCCGCGGTCGTGGCGTCGGCCTCGAGGCCGGCCACGTCCGCGCGCAGCTCCGGGAGACTGCGCTCGCTCGCCACCCGCGGTACGACGCGGAAGATCACCTGTCCGGCGCTGACCGCCTGGCCAGGGTAGGGCCAAGGCGACGCCTGCACCACGCCGTCGACGCTCGTCGTCAGCACCGCGTCCCCGCCCGCCGGCGGCCGCACGCGCGCCAGCCCGCGCGCCGACTGCGCCAGCTTGCCCGGCCGCACCCAGTCGGTGGCGAACGCCGTCCGCCACTGCTGCTCCTTGAGGAACGACACCGGCTCGCCGGCGTCGGCCGGCGGCGGCGTGACGGCGGCCCGCGTGAGGGCGCCCGGCTCCTCCTTCGTGCCCACCCGCACGGCGCCGCCGGGGATCTCCTCGTCGCCCGCCGCCGAGCGGATGCGGAACAGGAGCTCGTAGTCGCCCGCCGCGGCCGGCCGCACCTCGACGTTGAAGATGCCGGGCCGCACCGCCTCGGTGGCGGTGAACACCTGCTCGCCACCGGCGCCACCGCGCAGCACGATCTGCACCGTTCCCGCGGTCATCGGCTGGAAGCGGTCGAGGATAGTGACGTGGGTGTGCGCCGGAGACGGAGCGCCAGCGACGAGCGGATCGACCTCGGGGAAGAGCTCGTAACGCTCTCCCCACGCGGTCACCGACCAGCTCTCCGGCTCCGCCGCCTCCTCGGCGCGCTTGCCGCACGCAGCGAGAGTCAAGACCGCGACGAGGAGCGCGGCGACGGCGCGGTGTCCGCCCGCGGTCTTAGTCCAGGAAGGTGGCGTGGTGGCGTTTACGGCGGTCATCGACGGTCTCCAGGTGCGGGTGGATTCGAAGGCGTGGTGCCGGGCGGCGGTGGGGAAAGCTGCGGCGGGATCGAAGTCGGCTCATCGGCGGAGAGCCGTTCGAGCTCGCGCTGGGCGGCGAGGGCCTCGGCCCGCAGCGCCAGCGCATCGACCTGCGCATCGGTTGCGGAACGCAGCGTTTCGAGGAGATCGGTCACTCCCGCTTCGCCGGCGCGGAAGGCGGCGGTCGCGGCAACGACGACACGCCGCGCGTCCTCGGTCGCCGTTTCGGCGTCGAGCGCCGCCGCGAGCAGCTCCTCGTAGGCGGCGAGCGCGCCCACCCGCGTCGCGGCGACCTCACGCTCGGCAAGCAGGAGCCGCGCTTGCAGCGCCTCGACCCGAACGCGCGCCGCAGCACGCTCGCCGCGGCGGCGGTCGAGCAGCGGCAGCGGCCAGGCGAGGCCGACGATCGGACCTTCGGCGACGCCGCCGGCGTCCTGGCGCTGCCAGCCGCCGACGACCTCGGGCATGTCGAAGATGCGGCCGGCGAACCGTTCGCCGAGCTGCGCCGCTTCGAGCTCGGCGCGCAGCGCGGCGACCCGCGGGTGCTCCGCCGCGGCGGCTGCCGAGCTGGGTTCCGGCAGCGGCGGCAGCTCGGGCCTCGCCTCGGCCGCGAGATCCGGCCGCCACGCGCGCGCGGCTGCCACCGCCGCGCGGCGCTCGGCTTCGGCGCGCGCGAGCTGCGTGCGGGCGTTGCTCGACGCGAGCGCCAGGCGGCGCGCGTCGAGGCCGGACGTCTCGCCCGACTCGGCGCGCCGGCGCTCGCGCGCCGCGAGCTCGTCCACCTGCGCGGCCTGGGCGACGAGGCGGTCGGCAACGGCGGTGCCGATCGCCCACCGCGCGAACGCTTCGCGCATCGCTTGGCGCAGCACCGTGCGGTCGGCGGCGTAGCGGGCGCGCGCCGCCTCGACGCGCGCGTCGGCGGCCGCCACCGCGAGCCGCCGCCGCGTGGGGTGCGGCGGTCGCCACGACAGCGTCAGGTCCAGCTGCTCGGCGTCGCCCGGCGCCTCGCGCGTGGCACCGAGCTCCGGGTTCGCGAGCGCGCGCGCGCCGAGCGCGGCGGCTTCGGCCTCGCCGAGCTCCTCACGGGCGGCAGCCACGGCCGGATGAGCGGCGTCGAGCGGTGCCAGGAACTCGGCTTCAGTGACGGTCGGGACGTTCTGCGCGCCGGCGAAGCCGGCGAGCAGCAGGGCGGCGGTGGCCGCGCCAGCAAACGCGCGCATGGGCGCTCCTTCGAGGTGAGATGGGGTGCGGACGGGCTCACGACGAGCCCGGCGGCCGCTACCGGCTCACAGGAGCAGCGCGCAGTGCGAGCGGAAGAGCGGCGGCGAGCCTGTCGGCGGCGGCCGGCGCTCGAGCCCGGAGACCGCGGGCGTCGGGGGCCCGACCGTCAACGGCGCGAGTGGCGCGGTGCACACGCCAGGGGTGGCCGCGGCGGGAGCCGCCGGACGGACCGCGCTGTGGTCGTGCGCGGGCGTCGCCGCTTCGTGATGGTGGCCGTGCGTCGCCGCCTTCGCCAGCTCGAGCGCCAGCTCGTGGTGCCCGTGCTCGTCGTGATCGTCGTGCACGACGATGCCGAGCATCCCGACCGCGGGAGCGAGCCAGGTCATGTACAGCAGGAGCGCGATCGACGCGCGGGTCGGAGCACGACGCACGGTTGCGCATTGTGCCAGCGCGCTCGCGCGCGGTCAAAGCTCGGTTTGCTCGGGGAGCCGCGCTAACTCTTGAGCACCATCACGCCGGTGGGCTGCGGCACGCCGCCGGCGGGCTCGACGGTGACTGCCCAGGCGTCGATGCGGTCGGGCGGCGGCGCGCGCTCGACGAGTAGCTGGCCCTGACCGGCGACGCCGGTGTCGAAGGTGCCGGCGGAGATCGGCTTGCCTTCGGCGATGGCCCAGAGCTGGTAGATGCGGTTCGACGGCGGCGCCGCGAGGCCGGCGGCGGTGAAGAGCGCCCGACCGCTCGCGGGATCGACGAACACGCGGCCGCTCGCCGCCGGCGCCGGCGGCTGCCCCGCGAGCTCGACCTGCTGCAGGCGGCTCGCGCCGAGAACGTCCAGGTGTCGCAGCAGCGCGACCTTCTCGCCCTCCGCCCGCGAGACTTGCTCGCGCGCCGCGGCGAGGTCTTCGGCGAGCGCGACGCGCGTGCGCTCCTCGCGCGCCAGCCGCTGCTGCAGGCTGAGGCCCCAGCCCACCGTGCCGGCGAGCAGCAGCATTGCCACCGACGCAGCAACCGCCCACGCCCGGCCTCGCGCGCCGCTCGCGCCCACCGCGCCGCCGCTCGCCGCTCGCCGCCGCAGCGGCACGACCGCCTCCGCTCGCGCCAACAGCTCTCGCCGAACCTCCGGCCGCGGCACGACCGGCGGCGGCGTCATCGCGATCGCCTCCGCCACCCGCCCCATCGCTTCGAGCTCGGGACCGCACACCGGGCAACCGGCCGCCAGGTGGCGCTCGAGGCCGGCGCGCTCCTCCTCGTCCAGCGCGCCGAGCGCGTGCGCCGCCACCAGCTCCTCGTAGGGACAGCTCGCCGTCATCTCGTCACCGGTACGCGTCCAGGCCCTGTTTCAGTTTTTTCATCCCCATGAGGATGCGCGATTTGAGCGTCCCGAGCGGAAGCCCCAACCGGTCGGCGCACTCGGTGTGCGTGAGGCCGGCGAAGAACGCCAGCTCGATCGCCTCGCGCTGCTCGGCCGGCAGCTCGCCCATGAGCCCGCGCATGTGCGCGCCGAGCTGCCGGCGCTCTAGGTCGGCCTCCGCCTCGGGCGCGACGACGATCGGCCGCTCCTGCCCCGCCTCCTCGTCGCGGCGGCGGGCGGCGCGGCCGGAGCGCAGGCGGTCGAGCGCCCGCGAGCGCGCGATCACCATCAGCCAGGCGCGCGGCGAGCCCTTGTCGGCGCGAAAGGCGCCGGCCCGCGTCCACGCCTGCAGAAAGACGTCCTGCAGCGCCTCCTCGGCCTCGCCGCCGCTGCCCAGCATGCGCACCAGCAGGCCGAGCACGCGGCTGCCGTGGCGGCCGAAGAGCTCGTCGAGGGCGCCGCTGTCGCCGCTCGTCATCCGCGCGAGCAGCGCGACGTCGGCCTCGTCATGGGCAGTGGCTTCGAGAGTGGAGTGCTGCACGGTCCGCTAGCGGCGATCGCGCGATCCCGCTCCAGAGATACGTCGCAAACGTCGCGGCGGATGAACGTGAATCACGGGCTGTCGAGCGTGCCGCGTTCGTCCGCAGCGGCGGGCGCGGAGCCCACCCTACCGCGCCAGCAGTTGCTCGACGCGCGCCGCCACCATCTCGAGCGCCACGCGGTTCTCGCCGCCTTCCGGGACGATGACGTCCGCCCACCGCTTCGACGGCTCGACGAACTCGAGGTGCATCGGCCGCACCGTCTCGAGGTACTGGCGCAGCACGTCCTCCATCGTGCGCCCGCGCTCGGCGATGTCGCGCCGCAGCCGCCGTACCAGGCACACGTCGGGCGCGGTGTCGACGAAGATCTTGAAGTCGAGGAGCCCGCGCACCGCCGGCTCGACGAAGAGCAGGATGCCCTCGACGAGCACCACCGGCCGCGGCTCGACGCGGATCGTCTGCCCGCTCCGCCGGTGCCGCACGAAGTCGTAGACCGGCACCTCCACCGCCTCGCCGCGGCGCAGCGACCGCAGGTGCGTGACGAGGAGCGGGGCGTCGATCGAAGCCGGGTGATCGAAGTTGTGCGCGAGCAGCTGCGCCTCGTTCTCCCACACGACGTCGCGGTAATAGCTGTCCTGCGACAGGAACGCGATGCGCTCGCGCCCGACCGAATCGAGGATCGCCTGCGCCACCGCGGTCTTGCCCGACCCGGTCCAACCGGCGACGCCGAGGACCACCGGGCGATTGCTCGTCAGGCTCAGGACCGCGGCTCCGGGAGGGGTGACGAAAGAGACGACGCCGGCGATGCATTCGCACTGTCGGCCGCCGGCAACGCTTCGACCTGCAGCGGTGCTGCAGATTCGGCGGCGAAGGTGCCGGTGTAGAGCGGCGGTTGCGGCAGGCCGAGCATCTTCGCGTAGGCCGAGAGCTGGCCGCGATGGTGAACCTCGTGGCTGGCCATGAACCAGGTCATCTCGCCGACCGGCGCCACCAGACCGGCGACCGGATGGTGCACGATCGCGCCCGCGAGCTGCTCCGGCGTGAAGGCGGCGAACGCGGCCTCGGTCTCCGCCTGTTCTGCCGCGAGGCGATCGAGACAGCTCGCGAAGGTAGTCGGGTGGCGCGCGCCGCGCGCCGACAGGAAGTTCGGCGTGCGGAAGGCCGCGTAGCGCTCCTCGGCCGTGCCGATGAGCCCGAAAGGATCGTAGCGACTCCCCGCGGCAGCCTCCACGAGCAACCGCCGCCAGAAGCGCTCGGCCTGGATGAGATGCACGACCAGCTCGCCGCACGAGAAGGCGTCGGCCGCAGGCCGCCAGTCGAAGACGTCTTCGGGGAACGCCGCGATCAGCTGACGAGTCCAACTGCGCTCCCGCTGCCAGAGACGCAACGGACTCGCGAGAGAACGCTGCTCGTGATCAATCACGGCTGCGTATTGTACGGATGACCGCCAGCCGCTCACGGATGCGCGGGCGGCATCGTGCCACGCGTCAGAGAGCCGCAAGCGCTACCGGTAGATCCGCGAGGCGCTCGATCGTGACGTCGGCATCAGGCCCGTCGTCGTGGTGCGAGCGCAGCCACACCGTGCGCGTCCCAGCGGCGCGGCCGGCGGCGACGTCGCTCTTCTTCCTGTCGCCGACCATCGCCGCTTCGGCGGGCGCAGCGCCGAGCTCGGCGAGCGCGGAGAGCAGCATCGCCGGCGCCGGCTTGCGGCTGCCGGCGTCGCAGCTGAAGCGGAAGACGGCGAACGGATCGGCGAGGCCGAAGCGCGCCAACACCTCGCGATAGAAGACGCCGGGCAGCGCCACGTTCGACACCAGCCCGAGCGCGAGGCCGCGCCCGCGCAACTCGAGCAACGCCGCGCTCGCGCCGTCGAGCGGCCGCAGCCGTTCGCCATACGGCGCGAACCACGCGGCGAGCAGCTCATGCCCCGTGACCCGCGCGCCGGTCGCCGCGATCAGCCGCCCGAGGTGCGGCCGCCAGTCGGCCTCGCATTGCCGCTCGTACCGTTGCACGTACTCGGCACGCCATGGCGCGAAGAGGAGCCCTTCGAGGTCGGCTTCATCGACCCGCCCGCCGCGCGCGCGCAACAGCGACAGCATGGCCGCGCGCCCCTCGAGGTCCGCCGCGTCGCCCGGCAGCCCCGCCTCGTTGTGCATATGGAGCAGCACGCCGCCCATGTCGAGCAGAACGGCGCGCAGAGGTGCGCGCATTGCCGGCGCGGCGCTCATCGAGGAGCCGCCGCTCCCATCGACCGCCCGGCTCGCTCGCCGCTCACCGCTGACAACCCGGGCAGTAGTACGTGCTCCGCCCGCTCTGCACGATTCGGCGAATCGCAGTGCCGCAGCGCACGCACGGCTCGCCCTCGCGATCGTAGACAGCGAGCGAGACCTGGAAGTAGCCCGGATTACCCTCGCCGTCGACGAAATCGTTGAGCGTCGTGCCGCCCTGCTCGATGGCGTGCGCCAACACAGCACGCACCGCCTGCGCCAGCAGCTCCCACCGCGCCGCCGAGATGCGCGCCACCGAGCGCCGCGGGTCGACGCCGGCCTGGAAGAGCGCCTCGCTGGCGTAGATGTTCCCCACCCCGACGACGACGCAAGCGTCCATGAGATACGCCTTCACCGGCCCGCGCCGCGCCGCCGCGTTGTGGCGCAAATAGTCGCCGTCGAGCAACGGCCCGCGCGGCCCTTCGCCTAGCGGCTCGATCCCCAGCGCCGCGAAATGCGGGTCCCGCGCGATCTTGTCGGTCGGCAACGCGAGCACGAGCCCAAAACGCCGCGGATCGACGAAGCGCAGCCGCCCACCGCGCGCCAGGTGAAAGACGACGTGCTCGTGCAACATCCGCGGCTCGCGCGCCGGCACCACCGTGAGCCGCCCGCTCATCCCAAGGTGCAGCACCAACGTCGACCCACCCTCCAAGTGCGCCAACAAGTACTTGGCGCGCCGCTCCAACGACTCAACGCGCCTTCCGGCCGCAGCGTTCGCCAGCCGCCGAGCGCTCACCCGCTCACGCAGCCGCGGATCATGCACCTCGACCCGCGCGATCCGCGCCCCGACCAGCCGCGGCGCGAGCGATCGGCGCAGAGACCTCGACCTCAGGCAGCTCCGGCACGGCGCCAGATGCTAGCCCGTGTCAAAGCATTCGAGCGCTCAACGCCACGCGCGCACTCCGCGGCCCGCGAACACTCAACTGGAGGCGGGTGCGGGCGGGGCCGGGGGCCGTCGCAGCGGGGCCTCCGGAGGGCGCACGCGTCGGCTGGTCGAAGGCAGCGGCTCGCGACCCCGCGCCCGGAGGCGAGCGAGCCATCCGGGCCTGAATACCACTAAAGGCGAGCGTGCCCCGCAGCGGCGGCCCCCGGCCCCGCCCGCACCCGCCGGCCCGCTCGCGATCCGGTGTCTCGCGCCTCGCGTCTCGCGTCTCGCGTTGTCGATCGTCGATCAGCTCACGTCCGACCGCAGCGCCAGCATCGGATCCACGGATGCCGCCCGCCGCGCCGGCAGCCAAGCCGCGCTCGCCGCCGCCACCAACAGCAGCGCCGCCGGCAACACATACGCCCACGGATCCAGCACCCCAACGCCAAAGAGCAACGAGCCAAGGCTCCGGTTGAGCACCGCCGCCGCGGCGGCGCCGAGCACGACCCCGGCGACCGTCAAGCCGAGCCCGTGCCGCAACACCAAGCTCGCCAAGCTGCGCGCGCCGGCGCCAAGCGCGCGCCGCACGCCGAGCTCGCGCACCCGCCGCGCCGTGACGAACGCCAGCACCGCGTAGATGCCGAGCAGCGTCAACAACAGCGCCAGCCCACCAAGACCGCCGAGCAGCACTGCCAGCGCCCGCTCGCGCTCGAGGTTGCTGCCCACATGCGTCGCCAACGTCTTCTGATCGAACAGCGGCATGTCCGCGTCGAGCCCCGCCACCGTCGCGCGCAACGTCGCCTGCAACCGCTCGCGTGCCGCTTCGCCCCTTCACCACCGCGGTGAGGCCGGAGAGATAGCTCTGCTGCAGCGGCACGAAAAGCGTCGGGCTCGCCTCCTCGCGCAAGCTGTACGCGCGCACGTCCCGCGCCACGCCGACGACGCTCACCGCCTCGCCGCGCGGGCCGACGTCGCCGATGCTGCGCCCGAGCGCGCTCTTGCCGCGCCAGTACTGCCGCACGAACGCCTCGTTGACGACGGCGACGAGCGGCGCGCCGGCGCGGTCGCCGCCGGTGAAGCTCCGCCCCGCCACGAGCGGCACGCCAAGGGCGCGGAAGTAGCCCGGGCTCACTACGTTGAAGCTCGTGCCGGCGCGCTCGCCGTCGGGGATTTCGTAACCCTCGGGCTGCATGGTGACGTACATCCCGGCGCCGCTCACCGGCACCTGCTTGCCGAGCGCCGCCGCCTCGACGCCGGGCGCCGCTTCGAGGCGCGCCAGCAGCTCCTCCCAGAAACGCGCCCCTCGCGCTTCGTCGTACCCCTGACGCGAGAGGTCGAGCGAAGCGAGCACCACGCCGCGCGTCGAAATGCCGCTGTCGACGCGGCTCGCCTGCCACAGCGTGCGCAGCAACAGGCCGGCGGCCGACAGCAGCACCACCGACAGCGCCACCTGCACGACGACGAGACCGCTGCGCAACGGCAACCGCCAGCCGGCGGCATCGACGGAAATCTCGCCCTTGAGCGACTGAGCCGGATCGCGCCGGCGCGCGCGCCACGCGGGAACGGCGCCGGCGAGCAGCGCCACGAAGAGCCCGGCCGCCGCGGCGGCGGCGAGCAGCCGCGGCCCCAGCGCGTTCTCGACCGCGGCGGGAAGCAGCGGGAAGTCGGCCGGCAACAGCGCCACGAGCGCGCGCTGCCAGACGAGCGCCAGCCCCACGCCGGCGGCCACACCCAAGGCGCCGAGCATCGCCGCCTCGGCGCTCAACACGCGTAGCAGCGCGCCGCCGCCGGCGCCCATCGATCGCCGCACCGCCAGCTCGCGATGCCGCTGCTCGCCGCGCAGCAGGAGCAACACGCCGGCGGCGAGACCGGCGAGCGCGAGCACCAGGGCGCCGGCGGCGAACAGCAGCCACGCGGTGCGCATGGCGAGCGGCCGCGAGCCCTCCGCCACCAGCGCCTCGCCGGCGGGCACGACGCGCACGTGCGGCGCGAGATCGTCGTCGCCGACGCGGCGCGCGAGGTCGCGGCGCAGCCGCTCGCGCCTCGGCGCGCACCGACTCCGCCGTCGCGCCGGGCGCCAAACGCGCCACCGCATCGAGCCAGCGGAAGTTGGTCGTCTCGAGCGGCCGCGCGGCGGCGAACTGCGGCGTCACGAGAAGGACCTGCGCGAGTGGCAGCCAGACATCGGGCGCGTCGTCGAGCGACACGCCGAGGAACCCGCGCGGCGCGATGCCCACCACCTCGACGAGCTGACGGTTGACGCGCACCGCGCGACCGACGATCGCCGGATCGCCGCCGAACGTGCGCCGCCAGAAGGGCTCGGCGAGCACCGCCACCGGCGGCGCGCCCGCGCGGTCGTCCGCCGGCGCGAGCAGCCGGCCGCGCTCCGGCTCGACGCCGAGCAGCGGGAAGTAGCCGCCGCCCACGAGCGCGGCGTAGGCGCGCCCCGGCTGCTGGCCACCGGCCGCGAAGTCGACGGCGCTACCGCTGCTCCAGGCGACGACGCGGTCGAGCGCGCGGCCGTGGCTCGCGAGATCCGCCACCTCGGGATACGAGAACCCGTAGTGCGACTCGCCCTTCTCGTCGACCGGGTAGAGGCGCACCAGCCGCTCCGCGTCGCGATAGGGCAAGCCGCGGAAGAGCAGCGCGTCGGCGAGGCTCACCAGCGCCGTGTTGGCGCCGACGCCGAGGGCGAGCGCGAGCACGACCGCGGCAGTGAAACCGGGACGGCGCACGAGCGAGCGCGCTGCGAAGCGAAGGTCGAGCGGCAGGCTGGCCATCGAGGCACCTCCTGGAACGTCGGCGTCGGTCGCCCCTGGTGCAGCGGCCGTGCCCGGCGAGTCCGTACGAGCCAGGCGAGCCGGCTCAACGAGTTGCGACCAGCGCGCCGGCGACGCGATGTGCCGCGATGCGACCGCGCTTCCCGCGACCGGACAGAAGCGGTCGCGGCGCAGGTCGTCCCGCCAAACGGGTGATCCGGCACCGAGCCTCGAGCGCCGGTCACCGACTCGCAACTAGACTCTCCGCCGCACAGGAGGGAACGATGAGCGCGAAGAAAGCCACGCAGAAGCCCGCCAAGAGCGCCGCCGCAAAGGGCAAGGCGGTCGAGACATTCACCGACGAAGAACGAGAGGCGATGAAGGAGCGCGCCAAGGAGCTCAAGGCGGAAGCGAGCAAGGCGGACGGGGAAAGCGAGCTGCTCGCGAAGGTCGCCGAGATGAAGGAACCGGATCGCGCCATGGCCAAGCGGCTCCACGCCATCGTCAAGGCCGCCGCGCCAAGCCTCTCGCCGAAGACCTGGTACGGGATGCCCGCTTACGCCAAGGACGGCAAGGTCCTCTGCTTCTTCCAGAGCGCGCAGAAGTTCAAGTCGAGATACGCGACGTTCGGCTTCAGCGACGTAGCAAACCTCGACGAAGGCGCCATGTGGCCGACCTCCTTCGCGCTGAAGGAGCTCACCGCTGCCGTAGAGGCGAAGATCGCGGCGCTGGTGAAGAAAGCGGTGAGCTGAGGCCGACGATCACCACCTCGAGGTCCCTGAGGGAAAACGAGCCCGCTTGCCGCGTTCCGGAGGCAAGGGGAACGAAATCCCCGCACTCAAAGGACCTCGAGGAGGGTGACATGCCCAGCACGTTCAGACCGGAGGCTTCCCCGCTCTTCGTCGCCGCCGACGGCGTGACCGATTGCCTGCCGGCGTTCAACGACGTCATCGATCGCATGGCCGACGGGGACATCCTCCAGCTCGGCGCGGCGGGGGCCTATGCGCTCTCGGCGCCGCTGGAGATCGCCAAGAGCATCGTCATCCAGGGTGAGCCGGCGCCGCACTTCGTGCTTTCGCCATCGGAGATCTTCACCAACGTCATCGGCGAGGCCGGGCTGCGTCTGTTCGGCAAGTGCACGCTGATGAATCTGCAATTGAACGGGCGGCTGGGCCCCAACACGCCCCAGTACAGCTGGCCGATCCTCTCGTCCGTCGTCGCCGCCAACGAGTGCACCGTGACCCTCGACCTCGGGGACCCGCCGGTGCCGCACAACATCGCGATCGATTCGTTCATCACCACCTCGGGGCTGGAGCGGACGGTCCCCCCAGCATCTCGGGGAACACCGGGCGGGCCCGCGTCACCGGGACGACCGCCACCACGATCACGTTCCCGCTGTTCATCCGCGACGGCAACTACGGTCCCGGCTACATCACCAGCGCGAATCACGGTATCTGGAGCCGCCGTACCCTGCGCCTCGTCAACGTGGGCGTCCACGGCTACCGCGGCGACGGCGTGTTCCTGGACAGCAACACGTTGCACGCCGCCACCGCGAGCGTCGTCATCGACGCAGCAGGCGTGGCGACCGTGACCACCACGCGGCCGCATCCGTTCCGTCCCGGCATGTACGTCGAGTCGACCGGCTGGGGTCCCCGGAACCTGTCGGAGACGCCAATCCTCTCGGTCCCCGCGCCCGACCAGCTCACGGTGCTCATAGGCGGCCCGAACAACGTCACCGCCGCGGGCGGGATGATCAGCACCACGGAGGACACCGGCAACGCGGACCACTGGCACGTCGACACGCTGCGCGTGAACGCCAACCTCGGGCACGGCTTCCACACGCTCGGGCCGCGCGCCAACGCCGGGGTGGCGATCAAGCTCGACGCCACGAGCAACGGCGGCGTGGCGGTGTGGGAGGAGGGGTTCCTGGGGAACAGCTATCTCGCCTGCCACACGTCGCTCAACCGCCTGGGGTCGTACGTGAAGCCGAGCTCCTCCGACAGCAACCGGACGATCTTCCTCGGCTGTTACGCCGAGACGAACCAGCCGGATCCGATCTGCATGCCTCCCGCGTCGCGTTACGCGGGGGCAGGGCATTGGACGGGGGGCGGGCTCGCCAACGGCTGGCCGGTCGGCTACAACGTGCCGTCGGTGTTCCCCAACGAGAACGCGAACAACGATCTGCGGGTCAACGTCACCTCCTCGCGGATCGCCGGCGGCGAGCTGATCTGCACCGTCTCCGCCTTCGACCCGCGCGACCTGCGCGCGGGCATGCGCGCGACCACGACCGGCCTGGTCAGCGACGTCACCACCCCGACGACCTTCACCCGGACGACCGCGACCGAGATCGTCTTCGCTACCACGCTGGCCGATATGCCGGCGCAGAGCGGCGGCATGGTGACGTTCCAGAACACGCTGACCTTCGAGATCGGCGGCCGGACCGACACGATCTACACCTACCGATCCAGCATGGAAGCGTCGGGAATCGGGAGCGCCTGGTACAGCAAGCTCTACTCGCACGACGTCGACGACATCAGGGACCAGTGGTTCGTGACCCGTTACGGAAGCCAGCCTGCCAACATCGTCGAGGCCGAATCGGGGCGATACAGCCGGGACGATCGCAACGGCCCCCTCATCGGCGTGGCGCAGAAGTGGTTCCCGAACGGGATGTATCTCGGCCCGCGGGGCGACATGGCCAAGCTCGAGAGCCATCGCCGGATCCACGGCACGGTCACCTATCGCTGCCTGTTCTACAAGGAGAGCGGCGCGGCGCAGGCGCTGCGCGCGATCGCCTGGGGGCCGACGTATCCCGTCGGGGGATCGACGGCGGCGCCGCCGGCGGACATCTGGACGGCGGGGGACATCGTCTGGAACAGCGCGCCGGGCGGGAGCGGACCGCTGGGGTGGGTGTGCACGGCGACGGGCACCGCGGCGGCGCCGGCGGGGACGTGGGAGGAGATGCCGAGGCTCAGGCCGAATGCCGTCGGGCGCTCGGTGCAGGAGGTCATCCGAGTGCCGTTCACGGCGGCGTCGCCGGCGGATCTGTTCATCTACAACGCGGATTGTCCGGTGGCGACGAGCATCCTGGACGTGCAGGCGATCGTCACCACGGCGTCGGCCGCGGGGACCGTGCAGCTCCTCAGCGGCACCGTCACTCCCACGGCACTGTCGGACGCCTTCCAGACCACCGCGGCCGGGAGATTCCGCGCCAGCGGGCTGACCGTCACGTCGGTCCCGACAGTGCCGGTCGGCGGCTCCCTCGTGCTCCGCCGCACCAACACGGCGGCCGTGGGGGAGATGATGATCTGGGTACAGCGCTCTTAGCTCGGCCGTGAGTCGAGCGACATGAGAAATCCGCATGTTCTCATGTTCGATCATCTCTCGCGTCGATGACCGGGCTATCCTTCGCCGCTAGAGATGAGCCATGGCGAAACCGACGTGCGCCCGGTGACGCGGATGCCGGGCGCGGGCATCTTGCGCCCGATCGCGCTGGAGATTCGCCACCTACGGCTGGTGCTCGCCATCGAGGAGGAGCGAGGCATCACGCGGGCCGGCGAAAAGCTCCACCTGACGCAGTCCGCGCTGTCTCACCAGCTCAAGGAAATCGAGACGCGTCTCGGCGTGCCGCTCTTCCTGCGGATCAAGAAGCGGCTGGTGATCACGGAAGCCGGCAAGCGCGTCGTCGCCGTGGCGCGCCAGACCCTGGCGGCCGTGGTGGAGCTCGAGGAGGAGCTTCGCGGCGCCGCGACGGGCCGGCGGGGAGTCCTCCGCCTCACCACCGAGTGTTACACCTGCTACGACTGGCTGCCGACCCTGCTCAAGAGATTCGGCCAGCGCTATCCGGACGTCGAGGTCCGCATCGACGTCGATGCCACCCGCCGTCCGCTGGCCGCGTTGCGCGAAGGGTCCGTCGACCTGGCGCTGGTGACCTGCCCCGTCGACGAACGGGAGCTCGTCGCGCGGCCGCTGTTCGAGGACGAGCTGTTCCTGGTGACGGCCCCCGATCACCCGCTGGCGAGGCGCCGCTTCGTGCGGCCGGTCGATCTCGCGTCCGAGCGGTTGCTGGGCTATTCACCACCGCAGGAGAGCCGCTTTTACCAGCAGTTCATGGCGGCGAGCGGGGTGGCGCCCCGTGAGGTGGTGCAGGTTCAGCTCACCGAGGCGATGATGTCGATGGTGCGCGCCGGTCTCGGCGTCGCTGCTGTCGCCGGCTGGGCCATCGACCGCGAGCTGCGTCGGGGAACGCTGGCCGCCGTCCGTCTCGGCCAGCGCGGCCTTCAGCGCACCTGGCAAGCCGCGACATTGCGGGTCGGGAAGCCGCCGGCTTACGTGGCGTATTTCTCGGACCTGATCAGCGCGCACGCGGCGCCAGCTCGCCACGAACGCCGCCAAGCGGCCGGCTGACTGCGCTCGGCTTGAGCCGACCCGCGCGGTGCGCGGCACGCGCGCGGCCGTTCCATGCGGCCGTTGCATGAAAGGTATTACGACGTTGCGTTGGACTGATCAACGCTGCGACCTCAATATCGCGCCATGACAACGACCCCGCTGCGGTTGTTCGTGCGTCGGCCCACCTACGCGTGGCTTGCGGCGGCGCTGTTTGCGCTCGGCACCGGCGCCATCGCCACGATCTTTGCCGTCGTCAGCGTCACCATGCTGCGGCCTCTGCCCTATCGGCATGGCGACGAGCTCGTAGCCGCGACGAGCACGGAGCCCACCGGGCCGGGTGAGCGCATCGACATGGCTCTCGGCTACTTCCAATTCGCGAGTTGGCGGGCCGAATCGACGACGTTCGTGGCCCTCGAGGGATTCACGCCGACGACCATGAAGCTCCTCGGGGGCGAAGAGCCGGAGCCGGTGGTCGGCGCTCTGGTGTCGGCCGGCTTCTTCGACCTCCTGGGCTGGAAGCCCGAGCGCGGTCGCGGCTTCACCCGCGGGGAGGAGCTCCCCGGCTCGGGTGTCGTCATCATCAGCCACGGTCTGTGGGTGAGGCGATTCGCCAAGGATCCGGCGATCGTCGGCAGAGTCCTCGACATCGACGAAGAGCCGCGGGTCATCGTCGGCGTGATGCCCGCCGAATTCTCGATGCCGCTGCAGCGCGCCGACGCGTGGATGCCGCTCCCGCTGGGACCCAAGCAGTTCGGGATGAAGGCGAGACTCATCACCGGCATCGGCCGCCTGCGGCCACGGACCACCCTTCAGCAGGCGGTGCTCGGCCTCGATCGGATCAACGCGACGCTCGGTAAGGAACGGCCGGATGAGCACCGGTTCACCGCCGCCAAGCTGACTCCATTGCGCGAAGCAATGTACGGCGAACAGCGGGCCACGCTGCTCGCGCTGCTTGCCGCGGGCGTCGTGCTCTTGGGAGTGGCGACGGTCAACGTCACCAGCCTGGCATTCGGCGATGCGCTCGCCCGCCGTGTCGGAACGATGACGCGGATCGCCGTCGGCGCCAAGCCGTGGGACGTGGCGCGGATTCGGCTCCTCGAGCTCGGCGTGATCACCGCGATTGGCTGCGCGCTCGGCATCCTCCTCGCCCGGGTCGGATTGGCGACGTTGGACCGCATCGCCCCGGAAGCGCTGAAGGGCGTGCGCAACGCGTCCATCGACTGGCGCGTCGTTGCCGTCGCCGTGGGCGCGGCAGCGCTCGCCGGGCTGGTCGCCGCGATTCCGACCGCGATACAGGAAGCTCGACTCACCGCGAGCGGCCTCGCGGGAACGGTAGCGAAGAGCATCGGCGACCGCACCGAACGCCGCCGGCAGGACGGTTTGCTCATCGCGCAGGTCGCCCTGGCCGTCGCGCTCCTCGTCGGCGCCGCGCTGCTCGCCCGCAACGTCCGCGCGCTGCTGGAGCGACCAACCGGCTTCCACACCGACGGAGTCACGGTAGTGGAGCTCACGTTTTCGCCAACCAAGTACCAAACGGTGCCGGCTCGCGCGCAGCACGCGCGGCAGCTGCTCGAACGATTGGCCGCCGTGCCGGGCGTGTCCGCCACCGCCACCATTCAGACGCGATTCGTGCTCAACGAGACCATGCAGACGCTGTTCGAGGTCGAAGGCCGGCCGGCCGCGGCGGGAGAGCAGCGCTTCGTGAACATCAGGCACGTGACTCCCGACTTGGCGAAAGTGCTCCGCCTCCGCCTGCAGAAGGGCCGCTTCTTCATGGCAAGCGATCGCGAGGATTCGTTGCCGGTGGCGATCGTGAGCGCAACGTTCGCGCAAAAGTACTGGCCCGGAGAAGACCCGATCGGCCGCCGCGTCCGGCGCGTGACCAGCCAGCCGGCGTCCTGGATGGAGGTCGTGGGTATCGTCGATGACATCGCGGACGCGGGCGCGGGAGTCGAGGTGGGTCCCGTGCTCTTCGTTTCGTACCTGCAACAGAACACACCGATGGCGCGGCCGACCATCGTGTTACGGGCGTCGGGATCGCCGAAGCTGCTCTTCCCCGCCTTGCGGCGCGCCATCTGGTCGGTCGATCCCCATCAGACGATCGATTCCATCGCGCGGCTCGAGGACGCCATGCTGTTGTCCGCCGCGCAGCCGCGCTTTGCCGCGCTCGTCGCGGGGCTCCTCGCGTCGACGGCCATCCTCCTCGTCCTCGGCGGCATCTATGCCGTCACGCTCCACAGAGTCTTGCGGCGAACGCGCGAGATCGCCGTTCGCGCGGCGCTGGGGGCCACTCGGCTGGAGCTCTTGTGGTCGACGATCCGCCAGAGCGTCATGCCGGTGCTGACCGGCGTGGCAGCGGGCGCCGTCCTATCCGTTCCCGTGGTCCGCGCGATGCGATCGTTCCTGTCGCAGAGCGTGTCCCTCGCCGACTTACCGCTCCTCGCCGCTTTCCTGGCCGCGATCGTCATCGCTTCGATGATTGCCGCACTGATCCCCGCTCGGCGTGCGCTCGGCGTGCCCGCTGCCGTCGCCATGCGAGACGAGGGCTAGCCCCTGGCCGGCAAACCCTAGCTCGAAGCATCCGACGTTCCCGCTGTTCATCCGCGACGGCAATTACGGTCCCGGCTACAGCGAGCTCGTGTAGCATCTTTCACTCTTTCCACTGAATTTGCCATGCATGTGCCGCAGGCTCATTCCGAGCCTCGGAGTCGCGGGAAAAGGGAGCTGCCATGAAATCCGTCCGACCGTTCCGACGCGTGGGTGACGTGTTGCTGTACGAGGACGAGCCGGTCTTCCTCGCCGGCTGTTTGCCGGGGAACCCGGAGCTGCCGGAGCCGGTGGAGAGCAAGCTCGAGCTGCTGACGAAGCAGCGCAACAACTTCTTTCGGCACTGGATGATCCCCTACTTCTTCTACAGCACGAAGACGAACCAGCCCGATCACGACGGGCGAGAACGCAACTCGCCGTTCCTCTACGACCGCAACCTCGATCCGCCGAAATGGCGGCTGTTGCAATACAACGCTGGCTACTTCAGCCGGCTGCGCCGGACCATCGAAGCCGCCGCCGCACGCGGCATCGTCGTCGAGATCTCGCTCTTCGACGCCTGCGGCCTGGACTCTGCGGGGCCCGACAAAGAGAAGCGTTGGCCACACAGCCCTTTCAACGCGGCGAACAACATGAACAACGTCATCGTCGAGGACCCGGTCGACGAGTTCGTGAACGGGTTTCCCGAGTGGTTCAAGCCCAACGCGACGCTGCGGTCGATCCAGGCCGCTTACGTGCGGAAGGTCGTCAACGAGGTCAAGGGCTATTGGAACGTGACCTTCGAGATCATGAACGAGCCTCGCCAGGGAGGGCCGCCGCGGCCGCCGGGCACCCCCGACCCGACCATCCCCGACCGGGTCGCGTGGGGCGACTGGATCACCGGCGAGATCGTCGCAGCCTACGGCGCCACGCCGCGCAAGCAGCTCATCTTCTGGAACAGCTTCATTGGCCCGAGCGGCCAGGACCTGAACCTCTGGCGTACTCAGGCGCCGAACCACGGCAACTACCCGCAGGTCGACGGCGCGACCTTCCACATCGACCCCTTAGCCCTCAAGCCCGACTCCGCGGCCTACGACTTCCGCTCCGAGAAGGTCTTCCAGGTATCCACCGACGGCGGGATCGCCCACCGGGACGAGAAGGACTGGAACCGGCTTGCCGCCGACCATTGCTCGGCCCTCGACATGGTCTTCCAGGCCTGGAGCATCGAGGGCTTCAAGCTCGACGACGGCACCGTGGTGACGCCGGGCACGGGCATCGGGCTCGCGGTGCCGCCGCCGTCGCCGCTGCTCGAGCCGGCCTTCCTCTACCAGTGGCGCAAGGTGGCCGAGGCGCCGCCGTCGTCGATCCCCGACGACTTACACGTGCGGTTCTTCGCCGACCGGTCGTTCCTCACCTTCCTGCCGGGGCCGCCGTACACCGAGCTCGAGCAGGGCTACGTGCGGGACTACCTCGGCGAACGGAAGGTGGCGCTCTACAGCATCACTCGCCGGAGCGAGACGATCTGGCGCTACGAATTCCTCGCCGGCGGCGCGACCCTGCGGCTGATCCGGGGCAACGAGGGCAACGAGCTAAGCCAGGACTTCACCCGCGAGCCGCAGGCGGCGCCGGAGGCGCTGGCGCCCTTCCTCTACCACTGGCGCAAGGTGCCGTCCCAGTCGTCCCCGGACCGCTACGACCTGCGGTTCTACCGCGACGGTTCGTACCGCACCTTCCTGGTGAACCCGCTGCGGCCGCTCCCGAGCGGCGAGGTGCGCGCCCTTCAGGGCGCCAGCGCGACGCTCACCATTCGCGAATTTGCCAGACAGATCGATTTCACGTTCAGCTTCCGGAACGAGGGCACCATGACCCTGCTCGACCTGAAGCGGGTGCACGACGATTACCTCCAGACCTTCCAGCGCGTCCCGCGGCCGGCCGGCGACGCCCTGCTGCCGTTCCTCTACCGCTGGGACAAGCCGGACGAGAGCACTCCGTCGCCAGAACCCCGCGTCCGCCTGCGCTTCTTCGCCGACGGGTCGTTCAACCGCCGCTCGCTCGACGCGCCCTACCCCGAGCTGGAACGGGGCGAGGTGCGCGCCTACGCCCCGGGGGGAACGCTCAACCTCTGGAGCCACAACCGCGGCGCGGCGAGGATCGTAGACCTGAAGCTCTCTTCCGCCACCGCCGCCAACGGGCAGATCCTCGCGCGGACCCTCGAGCTCACCGACCGTTCGACCGGCGTAAAGGAGACCTTCCGCCGCGCCTGAGCATGATCTTCATAACCTCGACAGACTGCTAGTGTTGCCCGCGGCGGTCAGATTGCTCCGTTGCAACCCGGGAGACAGACGATGAGACGCACCATCACGTGCGCGGCGCTGGCCGCCGCGGCACTAGGTTTCGGCTTCGCCGCCGGGGCCTTCGCCGATGACGACTGGAAGCTGCCGATCGAGGTCAAGACGCTGTCGAACGGCCTCACGGTCGTCGTCTCCGAGGACCACAGCTCGCCCACGGTCGGCGTCAGCGTGGTCTACAAGGTCGGCATGCGCCGCGAGCCGCAGAACCGCACCGGCTTCGCGCACCTCTTCGAGCACCTGATGTTCGAGGGCACGCCGAACGCGCCGTCGGGCACCTTCGACAAGGTCATCCAGGGCGGCGGCGGCGTCATGAACGGCTCGACGCGCACCGACTACACGAACTACATCGAGTCCGCTCCGGTCGGCACGCTGGACCCCATCCTGTGGCTCGAGGCGGACCGCATGAAGACGCTCGACTTCAACCCGGCCAACCTCAAGAACCAGCAGGACGTGGTCAAGGAGGAGATCCGCGTCAACGTGAAGAACCAGCCCTACCAGCTGTTCTTCATCCTCGACATGTGGGCGCTCGCGTTCGACAAGTGGGCGAACAGCCACGACGGCTACGGCTCGTTCGAGGACCTCGAGAACGCGCAGCTCGACGACGTGGTGGCGTTCCACCGCGACTACTACGGGCCGAACAACGCCGTGATCGGCATCGCCGGCGACGTCGACCCGAAAGCGACGTTCGCGCTCGTCGAGAAGCATTTCGGCGCCATCCCGCGGCGCCCGACGCCGCCGGGCGGCGATTTCGAGGAAGGCCTCAACGACGCGCCGCGCCACCGCGAGCAGGCGGACGCGCTGGCTCGCGTGCCGGCGATCGCGATGGCGTGGAAGATGCCCAAGCGCGGCAGCGCCGACCACGTGCCGATGGCCGTGCTGTCGGACGTGCTGGTCGCCGGCGACGCGTCGCGGCTCTACCAGGGCCTGGTCAAGGGCCGCGAGCTGCTGCTGCAGGCGCAGGGCGGCATGAACTGGCCGCTCGGCGACCCGTTCGACTTCGACGGCCCGACGCTGTTCACGCTGTTCGGCCTCTACAAGCCGACTACCAACGCGGCGGCCGTCGTCGCGGCCGTCGAGGAGGAGATCGCTCGCATCGCGGCGGAAGGCGTCGACGACGCCACGCTGGCGCGCGTCAAAACCAAGCAGCTGTCGGATTTCCATTCCAACCTGGAGGCGTTCATTTCGCGCGCCGACTCGCTGGCGAAGGCCCAGGCCATGTGGGGCGACGCCGGCGTGCTGAACCAGGTGCCCGGCTGGATCGAGAAGGTGACCTCGGCCGACCTGCAGCGCGTCGCCAAGGCGTACTTCACGCCGGCGAACCGCAGCGTCATCGACCGCAAGCTCGCGCCGCCGGCCGCCGCGCCGGCCGCCCCGAAGGCGAACTGAGGGCCACGCCATGAAGCGCATCGCACGCATCGCATTCGTGATCCTTTGGGCGCTGTCCGCCGTCGCCGGCGCGAAGGAAGACAAGCCATTACCGAAGGACCTGCCGCCCTACGGGCAGGACAAGCCGCTGCCGGTGCCGGAGATCGCACAGCGCACGCTCGGCAACGGCCTGACCGTGTGGGTGGTGCCGCGCGAGGGTCTGCCCAAGGTCAACGTCGTGCTCGCCGTGCGCGGCGGCCTGGCCGCCGACGGCGCGGGCCGCGACGGCACGTCGTCGCTCTATGCGGGCCTGCTGACGGACGGCACGAAGGCGCGCACGTCGCGGCAGATCGCCGAGGAGCTGCAGGCGATCGGCGGCTCGATCGGCGCCGGCGCGAGCCTCGACGGCGTGACGCTGTACGGCGACGCGTTCCAGTCGCGCGTCGCTCCGCTGCTGGAGATCCTCGCCGACGTGGCGCGCAATGCGTCATTCCCCGATTCGGAAGTGACGCTCGCCAAGGCCAACGCGCTGCAGGGCCTGAAGGCCAGCGAAGCGCAGCCGGGCTTCCTGGCCGAGCGCGCGCTCGCCGCGACCGTGTACGGCGCGCATCCGTACGGGCGGACCAGCCCGACCGAAGCCGCGATCAACGCCGCGACCGCGGAGGCGTTGCGCGCGCTGCACCGCGACCGCTTCCGCCCGGAGCGCGCGCTGCTGGTGATCGCCGGCCGCATGAAGCCGGACGACGCCTTCCGGCTGGTGGAGCAGCACTTCGGGCCGTGGCGCGGCACCGGTACGGCGCCCGCCGACACGCCGGCGTTCGATCCCGCGCCGCGTGCGAAGCTCGTGCTCGTCGAGCGCCCGGGCAGCGTGCAGGCCTCGCTGCGCGTCGCCCGCACCGGCGTGCCGGCCACGCACGAGGACGCGATCCCGCTGGCGCTGACCAACACCATCCTCGGCGGCGGCTTCATCAGCCGCATCACGCAGAACATCCGCGAGGACAAGGGCTACACGTACAGCCCCGGCGCGGCCGCGCGGCGCGCGCGCGCCGGCGGCCTGGTCGTCGCGCAGGCCGAGGTGCGCAACGACGTCACGGCCGCGACGTTGAACGAAGTCCTCTACGAGTTCGACCGCATCGGCACCACCGACATCGGCGCCGACGAGCTGGCGCGCGCGAAGCGCTACTTCGCGGGCATCTACCTGTTCCAGAACCAGCTGCAAGGCGCGGTCGCCGCGACGCTGGCGAACAACTGGCTCGTCGGCCTGCCGCCGGAATTCCTCGGCACGTACGTCGCGAAGGCGCAGGCCGTCACGCCCGAGCAGGTGCGCGAGATGGGACGCAAGTACTACGCCTCGCGCCACCAGAGCCTGATCATCGTCGGCGAGCGCGCCGCGATCGCGAAGGAGCTCGAGCACTTCGGCGAGTTCGCGCCGTACACGCACTGAGCGCGTCGGCGGCTCAGGGCCGTGGAAGCTTTAGCCGGGCGCGCGTGCCGCCGAGGGGCGAGGTGTCGAGCGTGACGGAACCGCCGTGGAGGTCGGCGAGGTCGCTGACGATGGCGAGACCGAGCCCTGAGCCCTGGACGCGCTGGTCGACGCGCACTCCTCGCTGCAGCACCTGGGCGCGCATCGACGGGTCGAGGCCCGGGCCGTCGTCGTCCACCGCGATGACGAGCTCGGCGTCTTCGATCGATGACGAGATGGCAACTCGCGAGCGTGCCCACTTGCAGGCGTTGTCGAGCAGGTTCCCCAGCATCTCGTCGAGGTCTTCGCGGCGGCCACGGATCTCGTGCGCGGGCGAGACGTCGACGTCGATCGCGAGCTCGCGTTCGGCGTGCAGGCGACGCATGGTGCGCACGAGGCCCTCGACGGACGGCAGGACCGGGGATCGAAGTCCCGGCGCCGCACGCGCCACCGCCGTCGCACGCGCCCGGACGAGGTGATAGTCGATCTGCCGCTGCATGCGCTCGACCTGCTGATGGAGCGTCGCCGCGAGTTCGTGATGACCCGCGGCGCCCGCCTGTTCCGCCTCCTGCTCGAGCACCGCGAGCGGCGTCTTCAACCCGTGCGCGAGATCGCCCGCCGTCGCGAGGGCTCGGCCCACCGCACGCTCACGGTCCTCGAGCAGCGCGTTCAGATCGTCGACGAGCGGCTGCACTTCGCTCGGATGGTCGCCTTCGATGCGCTGGCTCTTTCCCTCGCGCACCGCTGACAGCCTGGCGCGCAGGCTCCACAACGGCGCCACCGCTCTTTGGATCAGGAGCAAACCACCCAGGGCGAACGCACCGAAGAACAGCGCCATCGCCGCGTGATAGGTCGCACCGGGCAGCGCGTACTCGGGATGGTTCCGGCCGATCTTGATCAGCACCGCGGTGACCGAGACGAACACCGCGATCATCCAGACGAGCGCTCCGACGACGAGGCGCGCGCGGAGGGAGCCCTTCACGGCTCCGCCCGGATGCGATAGCCGAGCCCGCGCACGGTCTCGATCGTCGCGGCGCCGAGCTTGCGGCGCAGACGGGCGATGAACACTTCGACGGTGTTCGAGTCGCGGTCGAACGCTTGCGCGTAGACGTGCTCGACGAGCTCGCTCTGCGAGACGACGCGGCCGCGATGGTGCATGAGGTACGAGAGCACGCGCAGCTCATGAGCGGTCAGCTTCACCGGCTGCCCGTCGAGAGTGACCTGCGACGTCCGCGGATCGAGCACGACAGCGCCGCAACGCAGCTCGGGCGTGAGCTGCCCGCTCGCTCGCCGGATCAGCGCGCGCAACCGCGCCAGCAGCTCCTCCATCTGGAACGGCTTGGTGAGGTAGTCGTCGGCGCCGCTGTCGATGCCGCGTACCTTCTCGCTCCAGCTCCCGCGCGCGGTGAGGACGAGCACCGGCACCGCGATGCCGCCGACGCGCCAGCGTTCGAGCAGCGTCAACCCGTCGACGAGCGGCAACCCGAGATCGAGAACGATCGCGTCGTAGGTCTCAGTGCCGGCGAGGAAGTCGCCGCGCTCGCCGTCCACCGCGACGTCGACCGCATACCCGCGCTCGCCGAGCGTTGCGGCGAGCCGATTGGCGAGCAGCGGCTCGTCTTCGACGACCAAGATCCTCATGCTCGACGACCGCGGCGCCATTGTATGCGTCATCGGTTGTCGCCCGTGCGCGCTTTCCCGCCAGCATCACGACGCCTCTCGCGACCGGAAACTCCGCCACAACCCGTGCGTCGAAAGGAGGAAGCCCGACAGCGCGGTGACGCCGATCGCGAGCAATGTCCAGACGAAGAACATGGCTCCGCTGGTCCCCGCGATCCTGCCGCCCGCAACGCCCTTCGCCCCGCTGAAGTGGATGATCGGAATGCCCACCGCGAGTAGCGAGAACAGGAGGGTGATGACATACCCCGATCGCCGGCCGGCGAGCGCCAGCGCCGCCCCGCAGAGCCAAAGAACCATGATGGGAATCGCGGTGAGGTTCCAAAGATTTCCTTTCTCATACCCGCGCACGATGTCGTCCGCCAAGTGAAGCGACAAGAGCAGGACCGACAGCACAGAGGCGATGGTCAACAATCGGTTTTGTTTCATTCGAAGCTCCTTCTTAGCAGCCGCCAGCGTAGGTCGCGATTGCTGAACGGCTGCTGAACCGATCGTTCAGCTGTGGTTCAGCCAAGCCTCGGCATCATCAGTGCCGCAACGAAGCTCGCGAAGCTTTTGGAGGCCCACCGATGCACTTGCTCTTACCGATCCACATTGCCGCCGGCGGGCTCGCGATGGTCCTCGGCGCGGTCGCTCTGCTCGTCAAGAAGGGCGGCACCATCCACCGCCGCAGCGGCCTGCTGTTCGTCTACGCCATGCTCGTCATGGGCACCACCGCCGCGATCCTGGGCTTCCTGAAACACGGCCCCACCGACGGCAACGTGCTCGCCGGCGTCATGGTGGCCTACTTCGTCGGCACGGCGCTGACGACCGTTCGCCCCGTGTCGAGCTGGACCCGCGGGATCAACCTTGCGGCGGTGACGGTCGCGGTCGGGCTTGCGCTTTACGATTTCGTCACCTGCGTGAAGGCGTTCGGCCGACCTGGCCTAGGCCCTGGCGACGTCTCGTATCGCACGATCTTTGTGATGTCCTTCATCGTCGGCACGGTCATGACGCTGGCGGCGATCGGCGACCTGCGCATCCTTCGATCCGGCCCGCCTCGCGGCGGCCGGCGCCTGGCGCGTCACCTGTGGCGGATGTGCTTCGCGCTGTTCATCGCCGCCGGGTCGTTCTTCTCGGACCCCGAGCGCGTGGCGAGAGTCCTTCCCGAGCCCTTCACGACCGGACCGATGCGCGCGCTGCCGATCCTGCTGCTCTTCGCCGCGATGTTCTATTGGCTGTGGAGGGTCCGCCGCCGCCGGCCGTTGCCGGTGGTCGCCCGCCACGATTCGATGCTGCGGAGTGAGCCCACATGAGATCGACCCGCCAACAAGCGCGCCTCGCCGGTTTCCTCTACCTGCTGATCGCGCTCATCGCGCCGATCGGCCTGATCTACGTGCCCAGCAAGCTGATCGTCGCCCGCGACGCAGCCGCGACGGCCGCGAACATCCGCGACTCCGAGTGGCTGCTCCGCCTCGGCATCGCGAGCGAGCTCACCCACCAGGTCATCGGCCTGTTCCTCGTCCTGGCGCTCTACCGCCTGTTCAAGGAAGTCGACGAGGGCCTGGCGCGGCAGATGGTCGTCTTCGGCGCCGTCGTCTCCGTCCCCATCATGTTCGTCAACGTGCTGAACGACGTTGCCGCGCTGACCTTGGTGAGCGGCGCCGACTTTCTCAAGGTTTTCGACCCGCGCCAGTTGGACGCCTTGGCCTACCTGTTCGTGCGACTGCACAGTCAGGGCATCACCGTCGCGTCGGTGTTCTGGGGCCTCTGGCTCTTCCCCTTCGGCCTGCTCGTCATCCGCTCCAAGTTCATCCCGCGCGCGCTCGGCTACCTGCTGATGATCGCCGGCACCGCCTACGTGGCCAGCGCCTTCGCCACCCTCATCGTGCCCAGCTACGCACCGCTCGTCGCCAAGATCGCCTTGCCGCTCGAAGTGGGCGAGCTGCCGATCATCTTCTGGCTCGCCATCTGGGGCGCCCGGCCGCGCCGCCCACCCGTCGAAGCGGCGCTCGCGCCTGGCTAGGTTTCGCGTTTCCGCTTGACGATCGTACAAATAACGCCGTAGCCTGTTGGCGTGAATAAGCGCACCGGCTTCTCACGTCGCGTGAACAAGCCGGCGGGCTCATACGTGACGGTTTCCACCGTCGGGGGCGAGCGTGTGCGCGCCTTCCTGCCCGCCTCGTTGCCCCCGGACCTCGGCGATTCTCCACGGCTCCGTCGCGCTCTCGACTCGGCATTGCTCGCCCTGGGCCGGCTCGACGGCATCGCCGCCTTCCTGCCAGATCCCGACGTGTTCCTCTACACCTATGTCCGCAAGGAAGCGGTGCTCTCGTCCCAGATCGAAGGCACGCAGTCCTCGCTCTCCGACCTGTTGCTCGCGGAGCTCGTCGAGGCGCCGGGGGTGCCGGTGGCGGACGTCAGCGAGGTGTCCAACTACGTGGCGGCGCTCGACCATGGCATCCGACGAATGCGCGGCGGCTTCCCGGTCTCGAATCGGCTGCTGCGCGAGATGCACGGGATCCTCCTGCGCAGCGGGCGCGGCGCGGCGAAATTGCCGGGAGAGTTCCGTCGCTCGCAGAACTGGATCGGCGGCTCGCGGCCGGGTAACGCGGTGTTCGTGCCGCCGCCTCCCGACCGCGTCGAACCGTTGATGGCGGAGCTGGAGCGCTTTCTCCACGGCGAGCCCGTCGACGTGCCGCCGCTCGTCAAGGCCGGTCTCGCGCACGTCCAGTTCGAGACGATCCATCCCTTCCTCGACGGCAACGGACGTGTCGGCCGCCTGCTGATCGCGCTCGTGCTCGTCGACGAGGGGATCCTCAAGGAGCCGCTGCTTTACCTGAGCCTCTACTTCAAGCAGCGGCGACGCGAGTACTACGACCTCCTGAGCAGCGTGCGCGAGCAGGGCGCCTGGGAGAAGTGGCTGCGCTTCTTCGCCGATGGCGTCCGGGAAACGGCCGAGGGGGCCGTAGCGACCGCGCGCCGGCTCTCCGACCTCTTCGCGCGCGACCTCGAGCGCGTACACACCGCTGGACGAAGCGCAGGCTCGGCAGCTCGGGTCCTCACCGCTTTCCGTGAACGGCCGCTGTGGACGATCGGCAAGCTGAAGGCGACGACCGGGCTCCCAGTACCGACGGTGACGCGCGCCATCGCAGCCCTCGAGGACCTCGACATCGTCCGCGAAACGACGGGCCGCAAACGCGGCCGCGTCTACTCCTACGACGCCTGCCTCCGAGTGCTCTCCGAGGGGACCGAACCCATCTGAAAGGCGCCGAAGCAATGAGCCGTCGCGCTCGCACGGCTCAGCGGCCGCGCAATTTTTCGAGCTCTGTCCCGCCGATTACCGCCGGGTCCCGGCTGCTATAAAGCGTCCGGGAGGTCGTGATGCCCGCACGAATCGCTAGCGGCCTCGTGTCGTCGTTGCGCAGCGTTCCGGTTGTTGTCCTGCTCGCCGTGCTGGTGATGGCGCTCGCGACCCCGCCGACCGCCCAGGCGACCGTTGCTGCCGCCGACGCCTCACACTCACCAGGCAGCAGTCGTAGCCTCCTCGAGTCTCTCCTCGCGACGCTCGCCACCGGCGATCAAGCCGCCTACGAGCGTTTCGCACAGGCCAACTACTCGCCCTCGGCCCTCACGGAGTACCCGGCGGACGAGCACGCCGACACCCTGGCCCGCATCTACGCGGATACCGGCGGCCTCGACCTCGAGCGTCTGGTGGGCGAGCAGGCCGCGTGGGTGCAGGCGGAAGCGCGCGATCGCATCACCGGCGGGCGCTACTGCTTGACGGTCACGCGCAGCCGTGAGGGCGGCCGCGACGGGATCACCGACCTGCGCGTGCGCGGCCTTTACCCGGCTGGGCCGCAGCTTCTGCCGCCCACCGCCGAGGAGCTCGCTACCGCCGTCGGCAAGATGGCGGACGCGTTCGCCGCGCGGGACCTCTTCTCGGGAGTGATCCTCCTCGCCAAGGACGGCCAGGTGGTCCTCGAAAAAGCCTATGGCCCCGCGAGCCTCGCCTTCGACGCGCCGATGACGCCGGCGACGCGGCTCAACATCGCCTCGATCGGCAAGTTGTTCACCGGAGTGGCGATCGCGCAGCTGGTGGAGGCCGGCCGGCTGTCGTACGACGACACGGTCGGCAAGCTGCTTCCCGATTATCCCGACGAGGAGGTGCGGCGGCGGGCGACGGTACGGCAACTGTTGTCGCACACCTCCGGCCTCGGCCCCAAGGACTACTACGAGGGCCCGCTATGGGATACCCGCTCGCGCCTGCGCAGCGTGGCGGACTACCTGCGGATCGTCGTCGGCACGCCGCTGGGCAGCGAGCCCGGGCAGTACCACTATTCCAACGTCGGTTTCGTCATCCTCGGCGCGATCGTCGAGCGCGTCACCGGCGTGAGCTTCTACGACTATGTGCGCGACCATGTGTTCGTGCCCGCCGGCATGAGCCGCAGCTTCTACCACGAGATGGACGCCGAGGATCCCGACGTCGCCGTGCCGCTGACCAACCTGTTCGGCAAGGGCAATCCGGTCGACGAAACAGAGTCGAGCTACGTCTATCGCCTGGGTCGGCCGCGCAGCGCCGTCTACGAGCTCGCCGCGCGCGGGGGCCCGCAAGGCGGCGCCTACGTCACCGCGCGTGACCTCCTCGCCTTCGAGCGGGCGCTGCGCGCGGGGCGACTGGTGAGCGCGGAGGCCCTGGGCCGCATGACGGAGCCGGTGAGCCCCGCCGGCGCCGGCGCATCGGGGCTCACCGGTAGTGCCCGCGAGGGCCTGGGCGTCGAGGTGATCGTGCGCAACGGCCACACCTTCTACGGGCACACGGGCGGCGATCTCGGCGTCGCCGCGCTGCTTTACTGGTACCCGGACACCGGCTACACCACGATCCTGCTCTCCAACCGCGACCCGCGCGCGGCGCGCGTGCTGGCCAACGTCACCCGCGCGCTCATCACGCGGCAGACGCTGGGAGGCGCGACCCCGCCCGACCAGTCCTGCGTGCCGCCCGGGAATCCTTGACGGCCCGCCGCGGCAGCGCGTCGCCCTGCGCATGAGCTCTGCGGCCAGACCTTCCTAGGTCAGCTTCGCTTCGAGCTCCGCCCAGCGCGCGTAGAGGCGCTCGACCTCGGCGCGCGCCGCCGCGGCGGCCGCCGCCCGCTGTTGCAGGGCGGCGGCGTCGGTCGCCACCGCGGGGTCGGCGAGGGCCGCATCGGCCGCGCCGAGCCGCTCCTCGGCGGCGAGCACCGCTTCCTCCATGCCATCCCATTCCTGCTGCTCGCGGTAGGAGAGCTTCTTCGCGCGCGGCTTCGGCGGCGGGGCCGCGGCAGGCGCCGTCTTCTCGCGCGGCGCCGGTTTCTGCCGCCGCTCCAGCCACTGCGCGACGTCGGCGAAGCGTTCGGCGCCGCCTTCGCCGTCGAGGGCCAGGATGCCGTTGGATACCCGGTCGAGCAGCAGACGGTCATGGGTGACGAGCACGATCGCCCCTTCGTGCTCGAGCAGCGACTCCTCGAGCACGTCGAGGGTCGGAATGTCGAGGTCGTTGGTGGGCTCGTCGAGCACCAGCACGTCGGCCGGCGCCGCCAGATGACGAGACCTCGAAGCGACGCGCCTATCGCTTCCCGCGGCTAGACAACTCGCCGCCTTGCAGCGAGCGGAGGATCTGGTCCGAGATCTCCGCCACGCCGCGGCTGGCGTCCTCGCGGTCCAGCAGCAGCGCCTGCCGCTCGCCCGCAACGGTCGAACTCGGCCCGGCAGGGCCCACTTGCACGTTCAACACGAGCTTGCCCTGCGCCGTCGCGTAGTCGGCTTCGTAGTCGACGAACTCGCTGGCCGCGCTCGAATGGAGCGCCACCATGACATCGCTCTGGTCGATCAGGCGCTTCACGGACTTGGCGATCGACTCGCCCAGCTCGAATCCTTGCCCGGGCACCTGGACCTCGATGCCGTGGTCGCGCAGCGAGCTCTCCAGCTGCCTCGCCACGTCGGCATCGGACAGCGAATGGGAGAGGTAGACGCGTCCCGTCGGCGTGGCGGGGGATACCGCGCCTTTCGGCACCCCGAGCGACCGGCTCCGCGACTTGCGAGCTGGTCGCGGCTGCTCGGCCGTGACCGCGAGCACCACGTCATGCTCGAGCGCGACGGTGGACCGATCGCGGAACCTGACCGTCGCGCGCAGCGTGAACTCGCCCCAGCCGTAGGTGTCGAGGCGAAACTTCTCGGCGCGATCCCGGCTGGGGACGTTCGGCTGCTGGAAGGTGGGGTGAAGGTGCCATACCACCTCGTCGATGCGGTCGAGCGTCGAGGGCTCGCCCTCGATCCAGGCCGACCACTGCCACCAGGCCGGGCCCTTCTGGCGGCTGTCCTGGGCGATGCGAACGTCGGACGTGCTCATCATTCCTTCTCCAGCATGACCTGTACCCACTGCTGCGCTTCGACCGAGGACCAGCGTTCCCCCGCCACCGACGCCCGCAGCTGGACCCGGCCCCCGTCGGGAGCGCGTAGCGTAACGAAGGCGCCCCCTACCTGCTTGGAGACGCGGACCTCGCGCCAATCGCCAGGCTCGCCGTCGGCCGGAAACACGCGCGCCTCGCAACGCGCCGCGCCGTTACCCGACACCAGCTGCCGCGCCAGCTCGACCGGCTCGACGCGGATGTTGATCGTGCGGCCCAGAGTCTGTCGCCAGACGCCGAGCATGGCCACCAGCTTGAGCAGGGCCGGCGCGGGATTGGCCGGATCGTAGTCGATGCGCTCGCGGTCGTCGCCCATGCCGGGCGTCTGCCGCACGTTGGTAAACACCACCGCTACGCAGGGCTTGTTGATCGCGCGCGCGTACTGCAGCTCGTCGCGCACCCATTGCGAGGTGTCGAACAGTCCCTGAGCGTCGGCGACTCCACGCGGCGCCAGCACCGAGATGAGGGCGTCGGAGGCCTGGATGCGCCCCTGGATGACGGGGGTGAGCGGCCCGCCGCCCAACGCGGCGCCGTCCTCGAAGCGCAGCCCGTGCGCCCGCAAGATGGTGTCCAGCGATCCCAGCAGCATCCGTGTGTGCAGGTCGGCGGCATCGAAGCTGTAGCTGAGGAAGATCTTCTCCATCGGCGATCTCCGGTCCGATCAGGACGGCCCGTTCACCACGCGAACCGATGCCGCCGTCATGGGCGGAGCCCCGTGGCGGCTATGGCGTTGATGATGGCGCGGATCGAAAGCCCCTCATTCGCCTCGTAGGTTCCGGGCTTGCCGTAAGCCAGATGCGGCCAACCTCTCTCCTATTGGACGGACACCTATTGTCATATTCCCATGCCCGGGGCTCCCGGCGGCGGAGATGCCGTGATCCGGAGCTGACGGGCGTTGGGCACCGTGGGGATAGACGGCGGCGTCGATCCCGCAGCAGAAGGATTGCGCGGCGACAGGCCTTTCCGAACTCCGCCGCGAAGGAGACACGTCCTAGCTCAGCTTGGCTTCGAGCTCCGCCCAGCGCGCGTATAGGCGCTCGACCTCGGCGCGCGCCGCCGCGGCGGTCGCCGCTCGCTGCTGCAGGGCGGCGGCGTCGGTGGCCACCGCGGGGTCGGCGAGAGCCGCATCGGCCGCAGCGAGCCGCTCCTCGGCGGCGAGCACCGCTTCCTCCATGCCATCCCATTCCTGCTGCTCGCGGTAGGAAAGCTTCTTCGCTCGCGCCTTCGGCGGCGGGGCGGCGGCAGGCGCCGCCTTCTCGCGCGGTGCGGGCTTCTGCCGCCGCTCCAGCCACTGCGCGACGTCGGCGAAGCGCTCGGCGCCGCCCTCGCCGTCGAGCGCCAGGATGCCGTTGGACACCCGGTCGAGCAGCAGGCGGTCGTGGGTGACGAGCACGATCGCGCCTTCGTGCTCGAGCAGCGACTCCTCGAGCACGTCGAGGGTCGGGATGTCGAGGTCGTTGGTGGGCTCGTCGAGCACCAGCACGTCGGCCGGCCGCAGCATCATCCGCGCGATGGCGATGCGGGCGCGCTCGCCGCCGGAGAGCCGGTTGACCGGCGTGCGCAGCTGCTCGGCGCGGAAGAGGAAGCGCGCCGCCCACGAAGCGACATGGAGCGAGCGGCCGCGGTAGACGACGTGATCGCCCTCCGGCGCAAGCGCGCGCGCCAGCGTGCTCTCGGGGTCGACCGACTCGCGGTTCTGGTCGAAGTACACCACCTGCAGCCACTCCGCCCGCTGGATCGTGCCGTCGTCGGGCGGCAGCTCGCCGACGATCAGGCGAAGCAGCGTCGTCTTGCCCGAGCCGTTGGGGCCGAGGATGCCGAGGCGGGACCCGGCGACGAGCTCGAGGTCGAGGCCGGCGAGGATGGTCCGCTCGCCGAAGCGCTTGCCGAGCCCCTCGCCCTTCCACAGCCGCTTGGTGCGGCGGCCGGAAGCGGTGAAGTCGATGCCGGCGCTGGCGGTGATCGCGGCGCGCTCGCGCGCCTCGGAAAGCTCGGCGATCAGCGACTGCGCAGCGTCGACGCGTGCCTTCGCCTTCGTGGTGCGCGCCTTGGGGCCGTGGCGTAGCCACTCCACCTCCCGCCGCACCAGGTTGGCCAGCGTCTCGCGGTAGACGGCGTCGTTGCGCAGCCGCTCGTCGCGCGCCTCGAGGAAGTCGGCGTACGAGCCGTCGACGGCGAACAGCCCTTCCGGGTAGCGCCGGTCGAGCTCGAGCATGCGGCGGGCGAGGCGGTCGAGGAAGTAGCGGTCGTGGCTCACCACCACGAAGGCCTTCGGCGCCGTGCGCAGCAGCTCCTCGAGCCAGACGATCCCCTCGAGGTCGAGGTGATTGGTGGGCTCGTCGAGCAGCAGCACGTCGGGCGCCGCCGCCAGCTCGCGGGCGATGGCGAGCCGCTTGCGCCAGCCGCCGGAGAGGGTGTCGGTGCGCTGGCTGCGATCGTCGAAGCCGGCGCTGCCGAGGGCGACGGAGATCAGCCGCGCCCGCTCCCCGTCTTCGAGCGGCGCCCCCGGAGGTTGCTCCGGAGGCGAGCGCCTCGACCACCACCTCCTCCACCGTCTTCCCCGGCGCGAACACCGGGTCCTGCGGCACGTAGCCGATCCGCGTCCCCTTGCGAGCGATGCGCTCGCCGGCGTCAGGCTCCTCGCTGCCGGCGACGATGCGCAGCAGCGTGGACTTGCCGGAGCCGTTGGGGCCGACCAGGCCCACGTGATCGCCGGCGGCGAGGGTGAAGCTCAGCCCCTCGAAGACGGGGCGGCCACCGAAGGACTTGGCGACGTCGCGGAGGGTGATGAGGGGGGCGGGCGGCATGCGCGACGCGGCAACGAGGGCGGCCGGGAGTGTACCGCTCCCGCGAACCGCCGTGGCTCGCGATCTACGTTGCGAGTCGGGGCGAGATCGCGGATGCGAGAGAATCCCGAACACCGAACGTCGGATCGCGGGCCTTTGGCGTCGGTCGCGCAACTCGAGAAGGGAGACGCGGATGGATCCAAAGCTTCGAGAGTACGCGCGAATGGAGAATGACCACATTCTCTATTTGCTCCTTCGCCAGGAACGCGGATCGACTACGGAGGAACCCGAGGAACTCGCCGAGCGCAACTGTGGCGCGACGGAACGAAGCTTTGGGAAGAACGACCCGCTGCACGCAATGGCTCTGAACACCTACGCGTTCGTGCTCCTGTACACGGGGAGGAATCCGGAAGGTGCGCTCGCGTCGGCGACTGAAGCGCATGCCATCAGCCGTGCGCTCGAGGATGGCGAACAGCTGCGGCTCGAGTCGCAATGTTTGGCCGCACTCGCGAGACACCGGTTGGGCGAGTCGATCGCCTCGGCCACGTGTGCGCTGTTCGACGTGCCGGTTTCGGATGCAGATGCCCGCGCGGGAAAGACCGCCGCGGTCCGAGCGGTGAGCGACACGCTCATGGCGTCGGTACTGGAGCGCCCGTTGAAGGGAGTCGTCGCCATCATGGCGCTTCGCGACCTGGCAGCCGAGCTGTCCAAGGAGCTCGAGCCGTCCGGCGATGAGGAGGCGAACAGGGCCCTTGGCCAGGCGCTCGCCTTGTTCCTCGAAACTTACTATCGCCGGTCCGCCGACAGTGGCAATGATGACGGCGACGGCTGAGGACCCTTGAGCCATCCCACTCGAGATCGTCCCAACGCCGAGGGCGACGATCAGATCAGCGTCTTCATCTCGTATGCGCGTTCCGATGCTTCCTTCGTCGATCGGCTGGAGGCCGGCCTGACCGCGCATGGGGCGTCGCCGCTTCGCGACCTCGAGCAGATCGCGCCCCTCGAGGCCTGGCGCGAACGCCTCGTCAGCCTGATCGGCCAGGCGCACAGCGTCGTTTTCGTCCTGAGCCCGAGCTGGGTCGCCTCCGCGGAGTGCAGGCGGAAGCTCGACGTTGCGCTCGAGATGCGAAAGCGCCTCGCCCCGATCGTCCATGAAGAGCTGGATGCCGCTTCGGTGCCTTCGGCCCTCGGGTTGCTGAATTGGGTGGCGTTCGCGGACAGCGATCGCTTCGACGAGTCCGTTCTGGCTTTGATCACGGCGTTGCGGACCGACATCGCGTGGATTCGCGAGCAGACGAGGCTCGGCGAGCTGGCGCGGTACTGGAGCCGAGATGGGCGCCCCGAGGGCGCGCTGCTCCGCGAGCAAGCGCTTCTCGCCGCGCAGCAATTGCTCGCCCAGAGGCCTGCCGGAGCGCCGCTGCCGTCTCCGTTGCTCTTCGAGTACTTGACGGAAGGCCAGAGAGCTCACGACCGGCAAGAAGCGGCGCGCCGAGCCTTGCTCGACCGGACGCTCGTTTCGCAGTCGCGCGCGCTCGCCGAGCGCTCGCAGCGGCTGCTCGATCGAGGCGATGCCGTGTCCGCCGCCCTTCTCGCCATCGAAGCACTGCCCGACAGGTCGCATGAGATCGTGCGCCCCTTCGTTCGAGAAGCGGCTCTGATGTGCGAGACCGCTCTTCGCCTGCGCCGCGAATGGCGGGTCCTCACGGACGCCCAGCTCCACATTGGCGACGTCGCGTTCAACGACGATGGGTCGCGCGTGCTGGCTCTTCGCGGCTCCGGAGAGAATCGTGGCGCGTCCGTCTGGGATGCGGACAGCGGCGCGCTGCTCGCCTCGCTCGACGGGGAGCAGGCGATCTTCGGCGGCGCCAGCCGCCTTGCCATGCGGGACGGTAAGGCGCTCCGAGTGTGGGAGCTTGCAGATGGCGGCGCGAGCCCGCGACTGGTCGCGACCATGCGGTCAGCGTCCGCGGTATCGGTGCGGAAGGCCTTTTCCGGCATCCAGCACGTCTTCGTCGACCACGATGGGCTCTGGGCGCGCATCGACCTCGACCTCGTCGATGACCCGTTGGTTGCCCCACGGCCGTCGGTACTGAAAAGGGGCTCCTACGACACGGCGCACCTCTCCGCCGACGGAACCCGCATCGTCACGACACCGACGTTCACGTTCGCCTTCCCGACGACGGTCGAGGTGTTCGACGCTCACACCGGAGAACGGATCGCCAAGCTCGAGGGCCACGAAAGCCTCGTTCGCAACGCGATCTTCAGCCCAGACGGAAGCTACGTGGCGACCGCCTCGAGCGACGGGACCGCGCGTCTCTGGGATGCCCGGAGAGGCGGGGTGCTACAGGTTCTTCGCGGTCACGAGGACGACGTGTCGCTGGTCCGCTTCTCCGCCGACGGATCGATGCTCATCACCGGCTCGTACGACAATTCGTTCCGTTTGTGGAGTGTGTCGTCGGGACAACTCCTCGCGATTCTCAAAGGACACGAAGGGGACATTCCAAAGACCACGGATATCTACAAGGGATTCTCGCCCAGAGCTGCCTTTTCGGCCGACAACTCGCAAACCGTTACGACCTGGCGCGACGGCACGGCGAGGATCTGGCGGGTGAATCCCGGTGCCGACCTGCAGACAGTGCTTTCGGGCCATACGGCGGCTGTCAACAGCGTCGTCTATCACCCCGACGGCCGACACTTCGTGACCGCCTCGGAGGATCGGACGATCCTTATCTGGGACGGCGATGCACTCAGGCCACTGGCCACACTCGGGCCCTTCGACGAAGCCGTCGCGGATCTCGCGCTCGACGCGAGTGGTAGCAGGCTCGCCGGCGCCGTTGGAGGAAGCATCGTTGTCTGGCGATTCGAGACGGGTGAGGAGCTCGCGCGCATCGACACCGGCGAGAGTGTTTGGAGCCTGGCCTTGAGCCCGGACGGCGCGCGCGTCGGCGCCACATCGCTATCCGGCAAGGCGACGATCTGGGATCTCGCGACCGCCAAGGTGGTGTCACGCTTCGACGAGGGCGACTCCAGTTACGGCATCCGGTTCTCGCCGAGCGGCCTGCTTGCCGCTTCGTGCGGTGACGAACGGGCGATCCGGGTGTGGAACGTCGAGACGGCGAGCGAGCTCTACGCCGCGCGTTTTCAGGGACACTCTCTCCTCGGCGTGGCATTCGACCATCGCGGGCGGCGCATCGTCGCGGCGTCGGACGATCGAACAGCCCGGGTCTGGACGGTCGGATCTGACCCCGCCGTTGCGAGCGTCGTCGTGATGTCCGGCCACGCGAAAGGCGTAAACACCGCCGAGTTCAGCAGCGGGACCGGAGAGCGTAGTCACGGCGTCGCAGGACTCGACCGTTCGGATCTGGAGCAGCACGACGGGAGAACAGGTCGCGCTACTCGAAGGGCATTCTGAGGAAGCAACCGGCGCCGTGTTCCGCCCCGACGGCACACAGGTCATCAGCGTGTCGTTGGACGGAACGGTGCGGGCCTGGCGGCTGTTTCCCGACGCGCAGACCCTCGTGGACTACGCCAAGGATGTCGTTCCGCGTGCCTTGACGCGCGAACAGCGTGAGTCCTTCTTTCTCGATCCGGAGCCGCCAGGGTGGTGCGTGGAAAAGAAGAAGTGGCCGTACAGTACCGTCGCCTCATCGATTGAAGGAGCCGGTTAGCTTCTCGCCGAAGGAAATCTGTAGCCCTCCGACGCCATGCGCACCTCACTCGGGCTCGCATCCGCGTTGTTCCTGCTCGCCGCTGCGGTCCCCGCCGCCGCCATGACCCGGCGAGCCGGCCCTCGGAACGATTGGATCGTCTACTTCGACGCCGCTCCGGCCGAGCATCAGGCCGAGATCGATCTCTGGCGCGGCACCCACACCTTGCGGTCGCTCAGCCTGTCGGGCACCGCCACGGCGCCACTCTTCGCAACGGTCTGGGTGCGCGGTGGCGCGATCGGCCAGATCATCACGCCGGCGACCTGCTGCTCGGCGGAGGAGATCACCGACTACACCGGCGGCAGCAACGGGCCGATCATCCTGACCGCCGTCGGCACGAATCCGTTCACCGCGCGCTTCGCCGCCGTCGTCGAGTCATTCCACCCCGGCATCACGATCGACTACGGCCTCACCAAGACCGCCCTCGAGGAGAAGGCCGACACTCAGCTCGCCAACGGCTACACGCTGCGGTGGACCAGTGCGTACGGGACCAGCAGCCTCGCCTTCTACACTGCGGTCTGGGAGCGCTTCCCGATTCCGGGGACGCCGCCCGAGGTCACTTCGCCCGACACCCGCGGCTTGTGGGGCGTGACCGTCGAGAAGTCGTCGAGCGGCTGGGCCGAGCACCGCGACGGCTACGCGCAGCAGTGGGTCAGGCCGGGCGTGATCGCGCCGGGGCCGGACGACAAGGTCACCACGGTCTGGCTCGACAGCCTGTACGGCGGCGACGTGGAGCCGTTCGTCGGGCTGACCCGGTCCGAGCTGATCGCCGAGCTCGACCGGCCCAGCCGCCCGGCGCGCGCGCCGGTGACGCTGCAGGCTTTCGGCGGCCCGCGCGGCCCCACCTTCGCGGCGGTGTTCGCCGATCCGACCCGGCTGCTGGGCGCCGGCGCCTGGAGCTGGGAGCGCGGGCTGACCCGCGAGTGGCACGCCGAGCCGGCCGCCGTGTTCGCCGGCTTCACCGACGTCGATGCCGGCGTGAAGGCCTTCATGTTCGACAAGAACGTCCGGGCCGCACAGGTCGCCGTCACCTACCGCGGCCGGCTGGTCTACGCGCGCGCCTACACCTGGGCGGAGCTGTCCGCCGGCTATCCGGTCACCACCAACGACCGCTACTTTCACTGGGGCAGCCAGAGCAAGTTCGTCACCGCGTTCACCGCGTACCTGATGGCGCAAACCTTCCCCGCCTCGGTCTTTTCGCTCTCCGACAAGCTGGTCGAGACCATCGACGACGTGGCGTGGTGCTGCGATGCCCGCCTCGCCAAGATCAAGCTGTCGCACCTGCTGGCCCACACCTCCGGCTTCCCGAAGTGGTCGGCCGACGACGACGCGATCGACGCGGCGTGGGGCCCGCTGCCGCGTCCGATCAAGGGCGAGGTGATGCTCGAGTACGAGCTCGTGCACCCCACGCTCACGAGCGCGCCCGGCACCGACTACACCTACTCCGGCCTCGGCTACTTCATGGCCGGCGAGATGATGGGGCGAAGCCGGGGCCGGCCGTTCCTGGAGGTCCTCGACGATTACCTCTATCCGGTCATGTATTCCTCGAGCCACGAGCTGCGCCCGAGCAACCCGCTGTTCGCCGACCAGCAGCTGTCCGGCCAGCCCGGCGATGACGTCCGCGCCATGGCCGGCCCGAAGGTCCGCCTCGGCGACAGCGAGCACAGCCCCGGCACGCTGGTGCCGCCCCAGTACGGCGGCGCCAACCCGGTGCAGCGGGCGGCGGCCGGCGGCATGAGCGGCACTGCCGCGCACATCGTGAAGCTCTACGCCGCGCTGAGCCTGCCGGCGAGCAAGAGCGGGCCGCTGGGGGCCACCATGGTGGCGAGGATGCTGGCCCCGAACGGCGTCCACGACAAGACCACCGACGCCGGCCTCAACATCGGCGACTGCGACGAGTCCGCCGCGGGCGAGGAGATCGTCTACTACAAGGGCGGCACCGCGGCGGGCGGCGAGAGCAAAGGGGTCCTCCGCACGTCCGACGGGGTCGCGATCGCCTTCGTCTACAACCGCAGGATGGACGTGGAGGACGACGACGACGACGAGAACGGCAGCATCGACCACTGCCAGATGATGGGCTGGCTCGACGGGGTGAAATGGACCAGCATCCCGGCCGAGGTCGACCTGTTCACGAGCGTCGGCGTACTGGCCTTTCCGGACGCGCCCTGAGCCTACGGCGGGTCGACCGGCCGAGCCGACGCGGTCAAGGCACCCGGGCTGGCGGTGGGCTCGAGATCTCGACGATGAAGCCGTTCGGATCGCGCACGCACGAGACCGTCTGCCCCCACGGCTTGGCCACGGGCTCGTACCACGCGCTCGCGCCCGCTGCGATCGCGGCCCGGTACGTCGCCTCCACGTCCTCGACCCAGAACGAGATCTCCATCCCCGAGGCTGCCCGTGCGGGCGGACCGGTACGAAATCGATGCCGCTGCCGGCGACCCATGCAGCATCGGCGAAGGCGAGCGTCGTCTCGCCCGTCTTCAGCGCGATGTAAACGCCCTCCGGATTCACCTCGCCCCGCTCGAGCCCGAATACGCTCTCGTAGAACGCCGCCGCCTGCTCGACGTCCTGCACGTAGAGGATCGTTTGCGCGAGCTTCATGGCGCCGAACGTATCAGCCGCGCCACCACCTGTGAGAATGCGAGGGGAGCGCTTCCGCCTCGTCCCGACGAAGTGGACATGTGCCCCAGGGCTTGCGGTGAACGACGCCTTCTCGGACGATAGGGTCGCCGCCGACCTCGGGCTCAGGTAGAAGGCAGACCCAGAGGAAGCAGCCAACCTTCGACAGCCCACTTTGCAACTCCAAGAGAGATGAACGTCCAGTGAAGAGCCACAGTGAAATCGTCAGCTTCCTGTGGGGGGTTGCGGACCTGATCCGCGACACCTTCAAGCGCGGCAAGTACCAGGACGTGATCCTTCCTCTGACCGTACTGCGACGGCTCGACTGCGTTCTTGCCGACAAGAAGCCCAAGGTGCTGGAGACTCAAGCCAGGCTCAAGGGCAAGCTCGAGAACCTCGAGCCGCAGCTACGCGCGGCGTCCGGCTTCGCGTTCTACAACACCTCCCGATACGACTTCGAGAAGCTCCTCGCCGATGCGCCACACCTGGCGGCGAACCTGCGGAACTACATCGCCGGCTTCAGCCCGAACATGCGCGAGGTGCTGGAGAAGTTCGACTTCGACAACACGATCAGCAAGCTCGACGAGGCGGGGCTGCTCTTCCAGGTGCTGGAGCGTTTCAAGAACGTCGACCTGCACCCGGACAAGGTCGACAACCCCACGATGGGCACGATCTTCGAGGAGCTGATCCGGAAGTTCAACGAGGCGCTGAACGAGAATCCGGGCGAGCACTTCACTCCGCGCGACGTAGTGCATCTGATGGTGGATCTCATGCTCGCGGGGGACGAGAAGGAGATCCGCGCCAAGAAGGCGATCCGCACCGTCTACGACCCCTGCTGCGGCTCGGGCGGCATGCTGACGATCACCAAGGAGCACATCACCGTCGGGCTGCGGAAGAACGGCGATCTCCTCCGCCCCGCGATCAACAAGGAGGCGGAGATCCATCTCTTCGGCCAGGAAGTGAACCCCGAGACCTGGGCCGTCTCGAAGTCCGACCTGTTCATGAAGGACCCCACCGGCCGCGACGCCGACAACATCGCGTACGGCAGCGTGCTGTCCAACGACAAGCACGCCGGCCAGATGTTCGACTACCTCATCGCCAATCCGCCCTACGGGAAGGACTGGAAGCGCGACGAGGACGCGGTGCGTGCGGAGCACGAGCGCGGCGCCGCAGGCCGATTCTCACCGGGACTTCCGCGCATCAGCGACGGCCAGCTGCTCTTCCTGCTGCACATGCTCGCGCACGCCAAGGAGCCGAAGGAGGGAGGCTCGCGCATCGCCATCATCATGAACGGCTCGCCGCTCTTCACCGGCGATGCCGGCAGCGGCGAGAGCGAGATCCGCCGCTTCATCCTGGAGCACGACCTGCTGGAAGCGCTGATCGCACTTCCCGAGCAGCTCTTCTACAACACGGGGATCGCGACCTACGTGTGGGTGGTGACGAACCGCAAGGCTCGCGCGCGCAGGGGCAAGGTGCAGCTCATCGACGCCACGTCGTTCTGGGTCCCGATGCGCAAGAGCCTCGGTGACAAGCGGCGCGAGATCCCACTCGAGCGCTCGCAAGACATTCTGCGGATCCTGTCCGACTTCCAGGATGGCGAGACGCGGAAGGTGGCGAAGGGCGGACAGCAGGAAGACGTCGTCGTCAGCCGCATCTTCCCGACCACCCACTTCGGCTTCCGCAAGATCACCGTCGAGCGACCGCTCCGGCTCAACTTCCAGGCCAGCCCGGAGCGCATCGCCCGCCTCGAGGAGGAGAAGGGCTTCCAGGCGCTGGCGCAGTCGAAGAAGAAGGGCGCCGCGGGCGCGAAGGAGCAAGCCGAGGGGCGCGCGCTGCAGGAGGCGATCCGCGAAGCTCGTGCGGGGCACTCCCGGTTCGCTCGTCAGGGATCGAGACGAATTCGAGCGCGTGCTCGACGCCGCCTCGAAGAAGGCCGGCCTGAAGCTCCCCGCCCCCGCCAGGAAAGCCATCCTCTCCGCGCTCTCCGAACGCGACGAGACCGCCGCCATCTGCCGCGACAAGGACGGCAACCCCGAACCCGACCCGGAGCTGCGCGACACCGAGAGCGTGCCGCTCGCCGAGCCCGTCGAGACCTTCTTCGAGCGCGAGGTCCGGCCCCACGTTCCCGACGCCTGGATCGACACCTCCAAGCGCGACCCCAAGGACGGCCAGGTCGGCGTCGTCGGCTACGAGATCAACTTCAACCGCTACTTCTACCGCTACACGCCGCCGCGCCCGCTCGAGGAGATCGAGGGCGAGATCCGGGAGATCGAGCAGGACATCGTGCGGATGCTGGCGGAGGTGACGGGCCGTCCCGGTGATCGCGGGTGACCGGGCGCCCGTTCCTCGTTGACGGAAGCGTCGCCGAGTTAGAAAATACCGGCACCATGGAGCACGGTGCCGAGATTTTCTAGGAATGCGCTCTCACGCCCAGGAGGACCTCGCAAGCCTCCACCGCGCCGGCATCGGGGCGTTCTTCCGCCCTCGTCAGCTCCCGGCCCTGGGCATCTCGTACGACCGGCTCCTCCAGCTCGTGCGCCAAGGGCTTGTCGAGCGGGTGGGCCGCGGCCTGTACAGGGTGGCTGGCGAAGCGCCGACGGAGCATTACTCGATCGCGGCCGCGTGCGCGCGAGTTCCGCGATCGATCGTCTGCCTGCTCAGCGCTCTCAGCGTTCACGAGATCGGCTCGCAGGTCCCACACGAGGTCTGGCTCGCGATCCCCCACAAGGCACGAAGCCCCCCGCGTCCCGGACGTCCGCGTCCGCCTCGTCCGCTTCAGCGGCGCCGCCTGGACATACGGCGTCGACGCGGACTTCCTTCGAGGGAGTCCCGGCCCGCATCACCTCGCCGGCCCGCACTCTCGTCGACTGCTTCCGATTCGAACGGCTGATCGGGCGCGAAACGGCGCTCGAAGCGCTGCACGACGCCCTGCGCCGCCGGCTGGTCACCGACGCGGCGCTGCGCAGAGCCCTCGAAGTGCTGCCGAACCGCCGGCTGCGGGCGTGCGCTGGAGTCGATGCCGCCATGAGGCGCCAACCCCGCGGCATCCGTTCACGCCCGGCTGCTGAATCGGGCGAGAGCACGCGGCGAGGCGTTCGAGCTCTTCCTCGAGCGGTATGCCGGCGAGCGGTTCCTCTACCGGCTCGGTGCCTCCGCAATGCGGGGACGTTGCACGCTGAAGGGGGCCGGCCTGCTGGCGTTCTGGATGCCCGACCCGTACAGGTCCACCCGTGATCTCGACTTCCTCGCCTCGGGACCGAACGACGAGAGAGCCGTGCGGGAGCTTCTGGAGTCGGTCTTCCGGGTGACTTGTCCGGACGACGCGCTCGCCTTCGAGCTCGCGAGCCTGTCCATCACGCCCATTCGGGACGAGCAGCGCTATCACGGCCAGCGTGCCGTCCTGCGCGCCATGCTGGGAAGGGCGCGGATCCGACTCCAGATCGACTTCGGATTCGGTGACGCGCTTCCCGCCGAGCCCGAGGAGGCCGAGATGCCGACGCTGCTCGAGCGCCTCCCGGCACCGGTGGTCCGCATCTATCCGCAGGTCGCCAGCATCGCCGAGAAGTTCGAGGCGATGGTCCAGCTCGGCTTCCGAAACAGCCGCATGAAGGACTTCCACGACCTCTGGGCCCTCTCCGAACAGTTCGATCACGACGGCGCCGCGCTCCGCGACGCGCTCTCGTGTTGCTTCGCCCGCCGGGGAACGGACTGGTCCGCCGAGACGCCCGCGGCGCTGACGGCCGGGTTCTACGAAGCGCCGGCCATCGCGAGCCTGTGGCGCGCCTATCACCGGCGGAGCCAGTTCCGCCAGGCGCCTCCGGAGTCCATGGCGGTGGTCGGCGACCGCTTGCGGAGCTTCCTCGGTCCCGTCCGCGCAGCGATTCTCGCCGGCGCCGCGTTCGACCGGACCTGGCCAGCGGGGGGGCCGTGGCGGTGAGCGTGCGGCGGTTCAAGCCGTATCCGGCGTACAGGGACTCGGGCGTCGAGTGGCTGGGCGAGATTCCGGCGCATTGGGACGCCAAGCCGCTGAAGCACCTAGCTGCGTTTGCTACCAGGATGTCGACGCCGCCGACAGGCCGAGAGGACCTCTACGGAGGTGACGTACCATGGGCGAACATCAGCGACCTCGGTCCGAGGGTCCTCGCTGGAACCGAGAAGCGCATATCCGACTCAGGGCAATACGGGAAGCGCGTTTGCGGATCGTTCGACCCGGACGGACATCGCTGTTCTCGGTCAAGCTGTCCGTTGGAACAGTGTCAATTGTCGGCGCGGATATGTATACCAACGAGGCGGTCGCTGCATGCGCGCCGTCCCCACGGCTCGACACCCAGTATCTCTACTGGGCGGCGCCAGTCCGTATCCCGCGCAACGCTCAGGAGAACATCTATGGGGCTCCGCTCCTCAGCCGCCAACGAATCGCCAATGCGACTTCTACTGCAGTCCGCCCGATTCCCGAGCAACGCGCCATCGCCGCCTTCCTCGACCGGGAGACGGCGAGGATCGATGCGCTGGTGGCGAAGAAGGAGCGGCTGATCGAGCTGCTCCAGGAGCAGCGCACCGCCCTCATCACCCGCGCCGTCACCAAGGGCCTCGACCCGAACGTCCCCATGAAGGACTCGGGCGTCGAGTGGCTGGGGGAGATCCCGGCGCATTGGGAGGTGAAGCAAAGCAACCTGGCTCTTCTCGATCGGTAGCGGAACGACACCACAGTCTGAGGAGTTCGGGTACTACGGTGGCGAGACGCCTTGGATTACGACGTCCGAGCTTCGCGAGACAGTGGTTCTCGCGACCGAGAAGTACGTCACCGAAGCGGCCCTTAGGAAGCATTCAAGCCTCAGGCTGCATCCAGCGGGGAGCGTCGCGGTCGCCATGTACGGTGCCACGATCGGACGGCTTGGCATCCTCGGGATTGATGCAACAGTCAACCAGGCGTGTTGCGTGTTCAGCAAACCACGTGGGATTGAAATGCAATTCTGGTTCTATTGGCTTCAGATGAGGCGGCCATACCTGATCTCTCTCGGTTATGGTGGCGGTCAACCGAACCTGAGCCAGGAGTTGTTGAGATCGATGCGAGTGCCGACACCGCCGGTGGCAGAGCAACACGCCATCGCCGCCTTCCTCGACCGTGAGACGGCTCGGATCGACGCCCTCGTCGCCAAGGTCCGCGCCGCCATCGACCGCCTCAAGGAACTCCGCACCGCCCTCATCTCCGCCGCGGTGACGGGCAAGATCGACGTGCGGGAGGAGGTCGCATGAGCCTCGAGGTCTCCGAGCGCTCCTTCGAGGAGGCGATCGAGTGCGCGCTGCTCCAGCACGGCCCCGACGCCTGCCCGGGCGACTCGACGACGGTCCGCGAGACACCGGCGCCGTACGGTGACACGCCGCCGGGCGGCTACCGCAAGCGCAAGCCCGAGGACTACGACCGCACGCTCTGCCTGCTGCCGCGCGACGTGGTGGACTTCGTCCTCGCCACGCAGCCGAAGGAGTGGAAGAAGCTCGAGCAGCACCACGGCGCGGCGGTCCGCGAGCAGTTCCTGAAGCGCCTCGCCGCCGAGATCGAGCGGCGCGGCGCGCTCGACGTCCTGCGCAACGGCATCAAGGACTCGGGCTGCAAGTTCCGGCTCGCCTACTTCCGCCCCGCGAGCGGGCTCAACGAGGAGACGCGGCGGCTGCACGCGGCGAACCTCTTCGCCGCGGTGCGCCAGGTCCGCTACAGCACGAAGAACGAGAGCTGCCTCGACCTGGTGCTCTTCCTCAACGGCATCCCGATCTTCACCGCCGAGCTCAAGAACCCGCTCAACGGCCAGGACGTCGAGGACGCGATCCGCCAGTACAAGACCGATCGCGACCCGCGCGAGCCGCTCCTCGCCTACGGCCGCTGCCTGGCGCACTTCGCGGTGGACCCGGACCTGGTCTACGTCACCACGCGGCTCGCCGGGCCGAAGACGCGCTTCCTGCCCTTCAACCAGGGCAAGTTCGGCGGCGCCGGCAACCCGCCCGTGCCGCCCACCCGCAAGGGCTACGCGACCGCCTATCTCTGGGACGAGACCTGGGCCCGCGACAGCGTGCTCGACCTCGTGCGCCAGTTCATCCACGAGGTCGAGGAGGAGGACGAGAAGGGGCGCAAGACCGGCAAGCGCTTCCTGATCTTCCCGCGCTACCAGCAGCTCGACTGCGTGCGCAAGCTGGTGACCGACGCGCGCGCCGCGGGCGCGGGGCAGCGCTACCTGATCCAGCACTCGGCCGGCAGCGGCAAGAGCTTCACCATCGCCTGGCTCGCCCACCAGCTCTCGACGCTTCACGACATCCACGACCGGCGCGTCTTCGACTCGATCGTGGTCGTCACCGACCGGCGCGTGCTCGACCGCCAGCTCCAGACCACGATGCGCCAGTTCGAGCAGACGCTCGGCGTGGTGGAGAACATCGACACCACCTCGCGCCAGCTCAAGGAGGCGCTCGAAGCGGGGAAGACGATCATCGTCACCACTCTCCAGAAGTTCCCCGTGATCGCCAAGGAGATCGGCGAGCTGCCGGGCAAGCGCTTCGCGCTGATCGTCGACGAGGCGCACTCGTCGCAGTCCGGGGAGGGCACGAAGCCGTCTGAAGGAGGTGCTCTCCGCGGGATCGCTCGAGGACGCCGAGGCCCAGGACGAGACGCGAAGAAGACCGCAGGCGAGGTCGACAAGCTGGCGCTCGCCGAGGCCGATCAAGCGCGGGCACGTCAAGAACCTGTCGCTGTTCGCCTTCACCGCCACGCCGAAGCCCAAGACGCTCGAGCTGTTCGGCACGAAACGCGCCGACGGCAAGTTCGCGCCCTTCCACCTCTACAGCATGCGCCAGGCGATCGAGGAGGGGTTCATCCTCGACGTGCTGGCGAGCTACACCACCTACAAGGCGTACTGGCGGCTGCTCAAGAAGGTCGAGGACGACCCGCGCTACGACAAGAAGAAGGCCGAGTACCTGCTCAAGTCGTTCGTCGAGCTGCACCCGCACGCGATCGGCGAGAAGGTGAGGATCTGCGTCGAGCACTTCGCGGCCAGCGTGCAGGGCGAGATCGGCGGCAAGGCCAAGGCGATGATCGTCACGCGCTCGCGCCTGCACGCGGTGCGCTACAAGCTGGCGGTGGACAAGTACCTGGCCGAGCGCGGCTATCCGTTCAAGGCGCTCGTGGCCTTCTCCGGCACGGTCAAGGACGGCGGCAAGGACTACACGGAATCGAAGATGAACTCCGAGGGAGAGACCCGGCGATCACCGAGTCCCAGACCGCGAAGACCTTCGAGCGCCCCGAGTATCGGTTCCTGATCGTCGCCAACAAGTTCCAGACCGGCTTCGACCAGCCGCTGCTGCACACGATGTACGTGGACAAGAAGCTCGGCGGCGTGAACGCGGTGCAGACGCTGTCGCGCCTCAACCGCACGCTGCCTCCGGAGAAGAAGGGCACGCTGGTGCTCGACTTCGCCAACGAGGCGGACGAGATCAAGGCCGCCTTCGAGCCCTACTACGAGACGACGCTGCTCTCGGAGGCGACCGATCCGAACCTCCTCTACGAGATCCAGACCCGCCTCGCCGCCTTCCCGGTCTACACCGAAGCCGACGTGGACGGCTTCGCCAAGGTCTACTTCGACCCCAAGGCGACGCAGGACCGGCTCTACGCGGTGCTCGCGCCCGTCGTCGAGCGCTTCCAGGCGCTCGCGGCCGAGGAGCAGCACGACTTCCGCGGGCCAGCTCACCGACTACGTGCGGCTCTACGCCTTCCTCGCCCAGGTGCTGACCTTCGCCGACGCCGACCTCGAGAAGCTCTATGTCTTCGCGCGGCACTTGCGGCGGCTCCTCCCTGCCGACCGCGCCGAGCTGCCGCGCGAGGTGCAGCAGAACATCGACATGGAGTCCTACCGGATCCAGCAGACCGGCAGCGGCAAGATCGCCCTGGAACGCCGGCCCGGCGTGCTCGAGCCCGTGAGCACCAAGCAAGGCTACGGCGTCGACGCCGGAGGAGCTGGAGTCGCTCTCGCGCATCATCGCTGAGCTGAACGAGCGCTTCGGCCTGAATCTCGGCCCCGAGCACCGCGTGACGCTCGGGCAGATGATGGAGAAGCTCGACGACGACGCGGCCCTCGACGCGGCGGCGCGGGTCAACACGCGCGAGAACGTGCGGCTCACCTTCGACCAGAAGGTCGAGCACGTGATCCAGGAGATCGTCGACTCGAACTTCGATCTCTACAAGCGCATCACCGACGACCGCGCGTTCGGGGAGGCGATCAAGAACTTCCTCTTCGATCAGTACCTGCGCGCGCACCGCAACGCCGAGGAGCTGATCAAGGCCGGCGAGTCGAAGACGCTGGAGTTCAAGTCCACCCTGCGCTGGAGTCTCAAGGAGGATCGGCAGGACGACAAGGGCGTGACGCACGCCGTCCTGAAGACGATCGCCGCGTTCCTGAACACCGAGGGCGGGGACCTGTTGATCGGCGTCGCGGACGATGGCGCGATCGTCGGCATCGAGCGCGATCAGCTCGAGAGCGACGACAAGTTCATGCGGCACCTCGCGCAGGTGGTGCGCAACGGTCTCGGCGACCGGGCTGGTACCTGCATCGATCCGAAGGTCCAGATCGTCCAAGAGAAGACGGTCTGTGTGGTGAGCTGCCAGCGCAGTCCCGAGCCGGTCTTCCTGAAGTGGAAGGGGATGGAGACCGCGCCGGAGGGCGACTTCTTCGTCCGGAGCGGCCCCGGAACCGTGAAGCTCCCTCTCGAAAGCGCGCAGGAGTACATTCGCACACGATTCACCCAGAGCAAGATCGGGAATCCTTCCGAGGCATCCACTGCGAGCACCGTGCGAGCGCCTCAGGTGGGTTAGACCTTCGCGACCTCAAGGACATCCGATTCGAGCAGGCCTTCTCGGCCGACGGGGGCAAGACGTGGGAGGTCAACTGGATCGCGACCGACACGCGCGTCGCCGAAGCGACGGCGAAGCGCGGCGGGGCGACTTTCTAAACCTCGAGCAGCTGGTCCAGCACGTCGACGAGGTCGCTGCGGTCGAGAGCCTGCTCGAGCAAGCGGAGGAAACGCCGGCTGCGCTCGATGTCGAGGCGGCCGGCCTGCTCGCGAAGCACGCCGCGGGCGTCGTCGAGGTCCTTGGGGCGGCCGGCGAGGACCTTGGTGACGATCAGGTCCTCGGGGCTGATGACCGGCACCGCGACGCCGCCCAGCTCGACATGCCGGCGTTGCGCGAGGAACTCGTCCTCGAGCCCCGGGCCGGCGACGACGAGGTCCACCGGCAGGCCCGAGGTGCGGTGGATGAGGGGCAGCACGCGGGCGCGGCGAAGCAGTCCCTCGGCGTCTTCGAGCCGCGGCTCGAAGCCATGTCGCCGCAGGGTGGGAAGCAGCCCCAGGACCGACTCCGGGGTGCCCTCGACGGTGACGTCGAGGTCGGCGGTCAGCCGGGGCTGGCCGTAGAGCACCACCGCCTGCGCGCCGAAGACGTACCAGCGCACGCCCGCGGCAGAGAAGGCCTTGGTGAGCGCGACGAGCGCGTCAAGGAGCAACGGGGCGGCGGACACGGCGCAGGCACTCCCCGACGCGGGCGTGGGCCTCGAGGTCGGCGGCCCGCTCCTCGGCCCGCGGCCAGTCGGGCCGCTGCGCGGCGACCAGCGACCGCAGCTCGGCGGCGATGCGGAGACCCTCGGCCGGCCCGAGCTCCAGCTTGCGGGCCAGCCAGTGGTCGGCGCCGGAATCCGCCAGCAGCTGCCAGGGGCGCTGCGCGAAGTCGATCACGTCCTGTCGCTTCACTGCGTCGATGCTATCAGCGCGATCCCCCGGGCTCTGAAGACGGGCGCCACTAACATCCCCTTCGACGCGACGGCAGATTTCCGTCAGTCGATCCGACGCGCCAGCCCTTTCCGGATCGCCTCGTCGATGAGGCCGTCGATGATGCGCTCGGACACCGCTTCGGCGCGTTCCTCGCGCGCGTCGAGCTCGCGCTCCTCGGCTTCGACGGCGCGCAGTTGCGGCGCGAGGGCGCGACGTTTCGCCCGCAGCTCGGCGACGCGTGCCTCGTCCGGCTGCTCACCCTCCTCCTCTGCCTCCTCGAGCGAGTCGATCTCTCGATCGAGGTCCTCTTCCTCTTCGTACACGGGATGGGCACGCCGCCGGAACGCTTCGTGCTCCTCGTTGATCTTCGTCACCGGACGGATCGCCTCTGCAGCGCGGTCGAGGATCGACGGGTCGCGGATCTCGTAGCGACGCCCGCCGCGCTGTACCCAGAGCACCGGGCCACGGATCGATTCGTCGACGGCCAGAAACGTCGACAGGTCGAGCCTCGCGATCCGCGTGTCGGCGTCGAGCCGGAGGATGTACCCGTCGTTGCTCTGCTTCGCCGCTGCCGTGACGGCGCAAAGGCAGAGGGCTGCGATGAGACCGAGTCGTTTCATGGTCACCTCCTCTCGGGATTGGACGAGTGGAGGCATGGTTCGGTTAGCACGCCGCCTTACAACGACACTCGGAGCCCCTCCGCGCCCGCGGCCGGAAACTCGGTCCGGTAGCCGTACCTGGTCTTGAGGCTCGGCTCGTCCCACAGGCCGTTGTAGGCGCTTCGATAGTTGAACACCAGGGTGGGCTCGGGCCCGCCACGGGTGATGACGCGCGCGATCGTCTCGCGATCCGGGTGATAGAAGATGTTGCCGTTGGTCGAGACCAGGTAGCGCCGGCAGTCGATGGCGTCGAGCAGCGCCGCAGTCGTGGCGTTGGCGCTGCCGTGATGCGACAGCTTGTAGGCGTCCAGTTTCAGCCGCTCGCCTTCGCGCCCCCGCTCTCGCTGCAGCGCCTCGATCGACGACACCAGCACCGCGGGATACGCGTCTCCGGTGAGGAGGACGGCGCGGCCGTCGAACTCGGCCAGCAGTGCGATGCTGCTGCCATTGGGGACGCTCGAATCCGGCTTCTCGGGCTGGCGGGCGAGCGCCTCGACATCGAAGCTGGCGAAGTCGATGATCTTGGGCGGCGGCGCCTTACGTCCCAGCATCGCCCTGGCGGGTTCGAGCTCTTGCAGCGCTTTCTTCCACGCGCGGCCGAGGCGTTTGAGCTGACTGGCGCCGGGCGACAGCACCGTCAGCCGCAGGCCGTCGCGAAGCTCGAATGTCGGCAGCGGCTTTCCATCGGCGATGACAACGGGCGCTGGGCTCGTGGCGCCGCTGTTGGTCATGGCGCGGTTCCAGGCCAAGCCCAGGGCAGGATCCGCCAACAGCTTGCTGAACTGCTCGGCCTGCGTGACGCTCAGGAAGGGGCTGACCTGCCGCCAGCCGTTGTACCAGACGTCCTCGAAGCGGACCTTCGCCGTCCCGTTCGAGAACAACGGCACGACGCCGTTGATGTGATCCGCGTCGATGTGGGTCAGCACGAACAGCTCGAACGGACTCGCGGCCGCGAGGCGCGGCGCGTGCAATCGGGCGGTGGACTCGGCTCCACAGTCGATGAGGATGCGACGCGGGCTGGCGCGGTCTCCGTACTCGATCCAGGAGGCAGTCGCCGTTCTCGGCCGGCAGCATCTCGACGTCGAAGATGGTGGACGTCGCTGCGGCCGGCTTCGCTGGAGCGGCTGGTGAGGCATTCGCCAGCGTGTTGCCGGCCGCGGCCTTCGGGCCGCCTCCGTCCTCGGGCGTCTTCGCGGGAGGCGCGCCGCGAGCCGGTTCACTGCTGCGGGCCGATCGGCGTGCGGACGAGGTCGGGGTGCCCAGCAGGTCGACCACCCGCTTCGCCGTCGGCACCAGCCCGTTCTCCAGCTGCCAGTGCTGGCGGTCCGGCAAGCCCAGCTGTTCGTACGCCGATAGCAGGCCGGGATTCCCCCACCAGGTCACGTAACGATCGAACTGCCGCCTCGTGGTCTGGGCGTGCTCCGAGCTCTTGCCGACCAGGTCGACCATGCGGGTGACATTGCGCACGGTATCGTCCGCGAAGCGCGCCCGATCGTCGGCCGACAGGCCGTCCTCAGCCAGTCGGAGCAGCGCCAGTTCCGCGAGGCTGACGTGGGCCCAGGCCTGCTCCACGTCGTCCGAGGAGGCGGTGTCGAGCTGTGCCGCGAACTGCGCCGCCGTCCATGACAACAGATCCAGCGAGCGCCCCAGGAGCACGTCGAGCGACAGCACCTGACCGAGCAGCCAGTGGAGGTTCGCCTTCCTCCGCGTCGGCTCCGACGTCGGCGCGAGGTACGACTTGGTGGCCCGCCAGTACTCCGCGCGCGCTTCTTCCAGCAGTCGCAGACATTCGGCGAACAGCGGGCGGCTCCAGTCCGCGGGAACATCACCGGCGACGGCCAGCCGCAGCGCCACGTGCGCCATCCGCTTCATCGCCGCTGCACGCAACCCGGCGCACTCGAGCTCGTAGGGGCCGTCGGTGGGCAATCGTTCGACGAACGCCGTGGCCTCGGCCTTCAGCTGGTCATAGCGCTCACGCAGCGGCGGCCCCGCGTCGACGGGCGCATCCACGGCTTCCAGGCGCTTCAGGGCGTTGTCCTGCGCGAGGCGCGTCTGCCAATAGCGAAGATCGTCGAGTTGTGTGTCCAGGTCCGAGGGGAAGGCTTCGTAGACCACCAGGCTCGCCCAGTCGTGCACGTCCTGCCCCATGGTGCTGTGCAGGCGCAGGCGCACTTCGTAGAGCGACACCAGCGGATGGTGCCCCCACAGCTGCCCTTCGTAGAACAACTCCACGAACGGGATGGACCCTTCGACGCTGAGCGGAAACTGCGACGCCACGACCAGCGGAATGCCCTGGTCGTGAAGATCGTGGGCGATGCTGGCGTCGGGCGTACGCACATCCGTCTGCTTGCCGCTGTCGCAGGTCGCCAGCGTCACCACCACCGGGCGGCAGGTGCCATGGCTGCCGACCGCCGTCAACGCGCTCGCGAGACGCGGGCCCGAGACCACCTCGTCGTGCAGCTGCAAGCCGATCGGCGAGTAGCGGTCCGCCTCGTCGAGTCGGGCGCCGTGCGCCAGGACATGGACATGCGTGAACGGCCGGTTCTTGCGGGCCGCAGCGTCGACCGCGCCCGTGATCTGCTTCAGCGTCGCCTCTTCGAGGCAGACGAGTCGAACGTTCAGAGATCCCTTGTCATCCCGCCACGGGGCCATCGTCCGCTGCAGGGCCTGACGATGCTGCTCGACCGGCGTGTCCGGGCCGGCGACGAACAGGATGCGCGGGTCGGTCGGCCACCGTATGCCCTCCGCCGAGACCGATCGGATGTGCCGGGTGATGCAGACCGGCGCCCGCGCCTGCAGCGCCAGCCAGACCCCGGGCGCCCCCGCGCCGGGGGGCACCTTCGACATCTCGAAGGGCAGCATCGCGAGCTCGGAGGCGGAGAAGACGATGCGCAGCTGCGTGAGCGTGTTCGGGCTCTCGATCTGGGGCGTCAATGCGCCGGCAAGGCCTTTCACCAGCGAGAGGATCTCCGCGATCTCCTGGCCCATCGTGTCGAGCAAGCGCTGGCGCCGCCCCGGATCCTCCTCGTCCGTCACCCTGTAGCTCAGCTCCGCGAGGCGGGACTCGAAGTCGCGGTGCTCGTACCGGGGCGGTAGCGAGACGGTGCTTGCCTCCGCGTTCCCGCACACCCCGAGATACTGCGTCAGCGGCGAGAGGAGCTGATTGTGGCGTTTCCCGGCTCTGAGCAGCTCGACGGTCAGCGTCCGTATGTTCATGGTGCCGCCCCCTGGCCGGTGATGGCGAGCAACAGGTCCTCGGCGACGCCCGGCTCGATGCCCAAACGCCTGGCGACGTCGCGGAAGCCGCCGCCAATGCTGTCGCTTTCGGATTTGCTCGGGCTCAGCGCCGCGATGGCCACCAGGTGCTTGCGCGCACCGGCGAGATCGCCGAGCGCGAGACAGGCGGTGGCGCCCGTGGCGTGGCTCCAAACGTTGTGCTCGCCGAGGCGATCGACGATCGCCAGCGCCTCGCGGAAGCTGGCCCGTGCGGCGTCGGCGAGGCCGAGATCCAGCTGTGTCTGCGCCAACAGGTCGGCGAGATAGAACGAGTCGCGGTTGGCGCGCAGCGCCGCCGCGTACGCCTCGACCGCCCGCGCCGGCTCCTTTCTCACCCGCCGCAGGTACTTGCCGAGCAGGGCGGCGGCATCGGGCGTGGCCACGAACGCCTGATCGTCGAGATCCTGGATCGCCGCCAGCAGCGACTCGACGTCCTCGGCGGCGGCGGCCTCCTGCAGCGGCGGCCTGATCGGCGAGCAGGCGCTTCATGCTGATTTCGGCCAGCGGGCGCAACACGTAGATGTCGCGCGGCGCGGCGCGCCTCGCCAGCTGCAGCTGCTCGACGGCGCGCGTATGTTCCAGCTCGCGCAGGTGCAGCTCGCCGAGGCGGCGGTGCAATCGGACGTCGATCGGCACGCCGGCGGCCTCGCCATCGCGGCCGAACGCCAGCGCCATCCAGCGCTGGAAGCTGGCGAGCTCCGACAGCCGGTTCGATCTCACCAGCTCGTCCAGGCGCGCCAGCCAGTCCTGGACGTTGGCTTCGGTGACCAGCGACGGCGTCTTCAGAAGCGATGTCCGGACTCTCTCCAGGTACCGGTCGAGGACCACTTCCATGCGTTTGACGGCCTTGAGCTGCTGTTTGTGGGGCACGTCGTGGAGCGCCATGATCTTCTCCAGCAGGCTGCTCACGCGTTCGCGGTTGGTGCCGCGGATGATTTGGTCGCCGCGCAACGGGTCCGGACACTCGTTTTCGGTCAGGCCGTAGGCGATGCTGACGTTGAGCCGTGGGCCGATGCTGCCCTCGCCTTCATCGCCGGCCTTGGTCGGTACCGACGCGGCTCTCTGCGCCAGCGCCGCCCCCACGCAGGCGCCTGCTTCCCAGAGCAACCAGGGCTTGCCCAGTGCGTGCGGCGTCACCACGATGATCGCCGTGCGCGCCTGGACGACCTGGGTGTAAATCCACTCGCGCCACTGCTCGCCGCCCTGCGGCCCAGCCTCGTCGCTGGTCGAGTAGCGGACCTCGATCAGCGTGTCGTTGTCGAGCAGCTCGAGGATCGCCGCTTCGATCGCCGCCGCGTACGGACGGTCGGCGGCATTGTGGCTGATGAACAGGATGTTGCTGTCAGACATGCGTCACACTCGCCCTTTCTACGGATGGTAATTCCGCCGCCCGCGATGGCCGCCTAGACGCGGATTTCCCTGATGTCGAAGTCCGCCGCCGCAGCAGCCTGCCGGAATGCCGCGCTCGTATCGCTTCCGGCCCTTGGCTGCCCCTCCCACACGACCACGGCCAGCGGCTTGTGGCCCTGCGCCAGGGTTCGTGCCTCGTCGAGGATGCGCTCGTTGGCTTCCTTGTACGTCGCGTCCTCCGGATCGTTGACGATCAAGTCGCCGCGCCGCTTGACGTCGACAATGATCCGATCGTAGAGATCCCCCCACCCGGTCCCGGCCTTGGCGACCGAGGTCTCGCGGAACCGGCGTTCGCTGAAGGGCAGGACCACGACGCGGCGGATGCCGATGTCGCCGGCGACGTCGAGGGCGACCAGGTCCGCGCCGCGCGCCGCCGAACAGACCAGCACGTCGATGCCCTCTTCGAGAAAGCACCGCCGCAGCTCGATCGCCAGGCTTTGCAGGGACGTCTCACCCGTCGCATCGTCGAACATGCGCCCGGCCAGCGCGGCCACCCGTTTTGCAGGCAGCGCGGGCGTCACCGACACACGATACATCGGGCGCGAGCGGATGGTCCGCATGGACCACCGCCGCCAGCTGATTCGGATCGTGGCTCCTGAGGCCGCCGCTCCCGATTTCGGGACGGCCAGCGCTCGGACCCTCTTCAAGCGTCCCATCCACGGGAGTCACTCACGAGAGAAATCATTTTCTATCAATAACTTATGCCGTGGCAGCCGCCTTGCCCTTCCAGGCTCCCGAACCGCGGCGCCACCCGCCCCATCCACTCGACAAGGAGGAGCCTGCATGTCCCGCTCGAGCACCGTCATTCTCTCGACCCTCGCGCTCACCGTCGCCGTCGCAACGGCCGCCGCCGCGGCGCCCGACAAGGTCGGCATCTTCAAGAAGTACGCGACGCACTTCTACGAAGACGCCAACGGCAACCTGATCTACGACGGCGCCCAAAACGGCGATCACGTCTACCAGTTCTACCCCTTCTGCTGCTTGCCCTATCCGATGCGGCCGATCGTCGGCGACTGGGACGGCGACGGCTACGACGAGCTGGGCATCACCACTCCGTGGGAGTACCAGGGGTTCGAGTACAGCGCCTGGGAGTTCGACAACACTGGCAACAACCATCCCGACGATCCGGGCGACAACGACTTCCTGATCGGCCGCGGCAGCGACCTTCCGGTGGTCGGCGACTGGGACGGCGACGGCCGCGACGCTCCCGGCGCGTTCCGGCCGGCGACGGCGCGCTTCGTCCTCTACAACGAGTGGGGCGGGCAGATCCGCGTCACCGTCTACGGCGAGGGCACCGACCGGCCGGTCGCCGGCGATTGGGACGGCAACGGCGTCGACGAGATCGGCGTCTTCCGCCCGTCGCAGGGACGCTTCTACCTCGACACCAACGGCAACGGCGTGCTCGACCCGCCGGATGCCGTCCGCGTCTTCGGCGTCAGCGAGGACCTGCCGATCATCGGCGACTGGAACGACGACGGCATCGACGACATCGGGGTCTGGCGGCCGTCGCAGGGCCGCTACTACCTCGACTTCAACGGCAACGGCGTCTACGGCCCCGGCGACCGCACCGCGGTCTGGGGGAGCCCCAATTCGACCGATCAGCCGATCGCCGGCCGCTGGCGGCCGTAGGAGCTCGAGTGCAGCGCGCGACGGTGGTGGTCGCCTCTCCGTCGAGTGACCACCACCGTCGCCGCGCGTTAGCGGCATCCGCCGGTCGCTACTGGGGAACGCAGGCCGTCACGGTGACGTCGTCGAGGAACCAACCGTCGTCGGTCGTCCCGCAGTCGGTGATGGCGGTGAAGGCGATGCCGAGGCCGTGGGCGCCACACCCCCGCGGCGGGCAGGTCTGGTCGAGGTCGACCGTGGTGGTGATGAAGTCCGCCGCGCTGCCGGTCCAGATCGGAGTGTCCAGCGCTCCCTCGGGCGCGCAGCTCGAGGCGACCACGCCGTCGTAGCCGCCGCTGGTGATCGCCGACGCCGGCACCGGCGCGTAGCTGCTGCCGCCGTCGAACGACACCGCGAGCGTGCCGCCACTGCCGCCCGAGCCGAACGCGCGGCGGTGCGTGAAGGAGAGACGCAGCCCGGTCGAGCCGTGCGGGATCGCGATGCCACCGCTGCCCTGGGGCTGCGCGTAGGCATATTGCTCCGGCGCGTAGTCGTCGCTGCAGCCGAGGCCGCCGAAGCGGAAGATGTTGTCGCCGGACGCCGCGGGACAGGCCTGGATGCCCCGCCAGATCTTGGTCGCTCCGTCCGGGAGGAAGGAGCCGCGCACCCAGTCCGCGAGGCCGGTGCCGGTCTCGAAGTCGTTCGAGTAGAGGATGGTCCGCTGGCAAGGCGGGCAGGGCAGCGTCGTCGCGGTGGCCGGAGCCGAGTTGGCGGAGACGCAGGTCGGGGCCTTCTCGGCACGCACCACGTAGGAGTGGGCCCGGCCGCAGCCGATGCCGGTGTTCGAGTAAGTCGTGCCGGTGGTCGTGCCGTGCTCGGAGAAAGGCCCTTCCGGGAACTGGGCGGTGAAGACGCGATAGAGGGTGGCGCCGGGCACCGGGTCCCAGGAGAGGTCGATCCGCGTCGGGTTGATCGCCGTCGCCGTCACCACCGGCGCCGCGGGGCTGTTGCAGGCGGGCAAGATCGGCGGTCCGGGCACCACCCGTTGGCAGTGCGAGGGCGGGCTGGCGCAGGCGGTGTCGCCGGAGGGGTGGGCGACGATCTGGTAGAAGTAAGCGTCGCCGTCGACGACCGTCAAGTCCTTCGCCGTGCTGTGGTGGTTCTTCGAGATCCGCGTGAAGCCGGCGTCGCAGCCGGAGTCGTTGCGGTAGAGGTCGAAGACGTGGCCGCTCGTCGGGTTCTCCCACACGACACGCACCTGCTCGACGTCGTGGCTCGTGGTGATGAGCGGCGTGGGTGGTGGCGTGCAGGCGGCGAAGGTGACGTTCGCTGCCGGGTCGGTCGTGCAGGCGATGCCGTGCCGGTTGAAGGCGGCGAAGAGGGCACCGCCGTGTGGCGTGCCGTTGGCGAGGTCGCCGTCGTCGTCGTCGGCCACGCGCAGCACCTTCCAGAGCGAGCCGATATTGCAGCCGTTGGAGGTGAACACTTGGCCCCTATTGCAGGTGAAGCTCTGCGTCGCCGTCGGGCGGGAAAGGAACCACACGCGCTCCATGAGGTTCCACGCCGCCGAGCCTCCGGGCTCGGGAAGGTCGCGGTTGACGAAGTCCCACACCGCTTCGGAGGGGATGAGCGACTCGCAATGTCCCTCACGGCCGCAGGGGCCGCGGGAGCCCGCCGCCTCACAGAAGGGCTGCGTGAAGTTCGCCACGGTGCTGGGCGTCTCGGCCGCCTTGCGAGCCCAGTCGATGTCGCGCGAGCCCGTGCAGGACGTGCACGGGTTGCCGTAGCCGTCGCAGAGCCCGCCGTGAAATCCGTTGGCGGGGCAGGAGGAATGCAGCGCCAGCGCGGCGGTGATGTCCCCGTTGCTCTCGCGCGTCCCTTGCTCCGGCGCCCGACCGTTGCCGTCCTTCGTATCGATGCCGTGGCCGAGCTCGTGCAGGATGACTCCGGGCACCTCGCCACTGTTACGGCAATCGCCAGCGGAGCGGAAAAAGTTGACCGTGCCGGAGAGGTTGCTCCAGAAGGCGTTGCACTGCGGCGGACCGTCGAAGAAGCCTTCCAGCGGCTGGCTCAGCCAGGCCATCATGGGAAGCCACCCTTTGGCGAACTCCTTGCCGCGGTTGAGCCAGTAGTAGCCGGTGCGCGCCGAGCGCGTGTTGCCGGGACCGCCCACGCCCGGCGTCGCGCAGTTGGTGCCACTCATGGAGCTGCCGAACGGCAGGTCGCCGCTCGCGTCGGTGCTCGCGGAGATCGCACCGCAGTCGTCCTGGATGCGCACGAAGGGGCCGAACAGGCTGCCGGTCAACGGCGAGGTAGGCGAGGGGAACCTGCCGTTGGGGTTGGTGACGGTGGCGTTGGAGAGCTCGATCGAGGGCATCGCCCGCATCACGTCGGGCGCGGCGGGATGGCCGGTGATCACGCCGCCCTTCGCCTGCGCGTAATCGTCGAGGTCGAAGAGCTCGAGCAGCTCACCGCTGCTCGCGTCCACCCGCGCCCGCCAAGTGCCGGGCTCGCCGGCGCGCCGGAAGGTCACCTCCCACACGGCGGCGATGCCGTAGCCGCGGCCGAACGCGAAGCCTTCGACGAAGCGGTCGTCGTTCTCGTTCGCGGGCAGGAAACGGAGCGAGCCCTGGTCGAGGATGGTGTCGCCGCTTTGGAAGCCGCCGATCTCGGCGGCGACGATCTGTTGCGCCTCCTCCTTGCCGACCACGACCGCGGGCAGGGCGACGTCGCTTGGCGGCACGTTCTCCAGCCCGAGCTGGACGAGGTTGCCGTGGTTGACGCGAAAGACGACGCGGGCGCCGGCAAGCGGCACTCCGGCGCGGGTGACGTCGAAGTCGACGAACCAGAGGTAGTCGGCGACCTCGCCGGAGCGGCCGGCGGAGAGGACGAGGTCCCTCTCGTCGAGCCCGAGCAGCGCCGACTGCGTGGTGACGAAGCTGCGCGCGATCCCTTCCAGCGTCGCGAGGTCCACGGGGTTCTCCGGGTCTGGCGCGAGCCGATTCCCTGTCCCCGGGATCCACGCGATGCCGGCTCCCTCGGCCGCTTCGATGCGGCCGCTGCGGGCGTCGACATAGGCCGCCCACATGCCGTGCTGCTGGCGGAAAGCGGCCCACGCCGCGTCGACCGCGGGCAGCAGCTGCGAGCGGGCGCTCTCGATCTCCTCGAGCGCGGGCCGCAGGCGCAGACGCTCGTCCTCTCGCGCCAGCTCGGCGAGCGAGCCGCGCGGGTAACTCGGCACCACCTGCGACGCCGCGGTCCGCGGCGTCACCGCGGCGAGCGCGAGGGCGATCAGCGCCGCCGCGGTGAAATACCTCGATCTCCAAAGTGCTCTCATCGCCCTGATCTCCTGGCGGTCGAGGTGAACGCCACCATGGCGGCGGCCCGAGGCGCCAAGCCCGTCAGGCCGCTTTCCCCTCGGTTGTGCTGCCACCAACGCGGAGAATCGCGGCGCGAGGTGCCATCGACCGCGCGGGCCGCTCGCGCCTCTCCCGGGCCCGGTGACGCTGCGCTGCCGACCCGCCGATCGCGCCACCGGTCATCTACGCACGACTTCGCGCGCAGGCGCCGACGAGCTTGGCCGGGACTGTTCGCCCCGCGGCCGGTGGCGGCGTAGCCCTCAGGGCCGCGGCACTTCGAGGTTGCGCTCGGGGTCGCCGGTGGCGCCCGTCATCAGCGACGGCGGCAGGTGCCCGCTGTCGCCGACGGCGATCACCTTGAAGCGGCCGTCGGGCTCGACGCGGATCACCGTCACGCTGGCGTGGTGGACCGACATCTCGAGCCAGGCGGTGGTGTCGACGCCGAGCGCCTTGGTCACCAGGTAGCGGATGAGGTTGCCATGCGCGACCAGCAGCTCGTGGCGGTCGGCATCCGGCGAGGGGACGAGGCGTGCCGCGAAGAGGGCGTCGAGCCGCTTCCTGCACGCCTCCTGCTCGGCCGCCGGCGTGTCGCTCACCGCCTCGGTCCGGCGCGTCGGGGGCGAGCACTCGGCAAGCTCGGGCAGGATGCGCAGCGTCGAGCCCGGCAGCTCGTCGCGCAACACCTCGGCGGTCTGGCGGGCGCGGGTGAGCGGGCTCGAGTCGAAGGCGTCGAAGCGGATGCCCAGGCCGCGCAGCCGCGCGCCGAGCAGCCGCGCCTGCGCGACGCCGATCGGCACCAGCCCCTTGCCGACGTCCTCGGGTCGCGCGTCGGCCCGGTCGTACTCGCCGTGGCGCACGAGGTAGAGCGTGCGGTAGCTCGCGGCCTGCGCCGGCGCGGCGACGAGAGCGAAGAGAAGGGCGGCCGCGGCGAGACGAGGGACGCGGAGCGAGGCGAGGAGCCGGCGGTACGGGTGCAGGTTCATCGGCGGAGCCTACACGCGAGGCGTTGCCGGCAACCGCACCGGACCGCGTGGAATCGCCGCCGGATCGAAGCGGGTGAGCGCCGCGTCGAGCATCGCCTCCGGCGTCGGCCCGTCGCACTCGGGAACGCCGAGGATGCCGAGGGCGAGTCGCAGCGTCTCGCGCACGCGCTCGCGGTCGAGGGCCGGCAGCGGCAGCGCGCCGTCGCGCTTGCCGAGCTTGCCGCCGTCCGCTGCGAGCACCAGCGGCAGGTGCGCGTGGTCCGGCGTCGGCAAGCCGAGCGCGCGCTGCAGCGCGATCTGGCGCGCCGTCGACCCCAGCAGGTCGGCGCCGCGCACCACCTGCGTCACGCCCTGCGCGGCGTCGTCGACGACGACGGCGAGCTGGTAGGCGAACGGCCCGTCGGCGCGGCGCACCACGAAGTCGCCCACCTCGCGCGCGACGTCCTGCGCCTGCTCGCCGTGGACGGCGTCGGCGAAGCGCACGACTCCCGGCGGCACGCGGAAGCGCACCGAACGCGGCGCCCGGCCAAGAGCGATGCCGTCGCGACAGGTTCCCGGGTAGACCGGCTCGGCGTTCTCCTCGGGCGTGGGCGCCGATGCCAGCCGTCGGAGCTCCGCCCGCGAGCAGGCGCAGTCGTAGGCCAACGCCGCAGCGCGCAGCCGGCCGACGGCGTCCTCGTAGAGCGGCGTGCGCGCCGACTGCCGCACCGGCTCGCCGTCCCAGCGCAGGCCGTAGCGCTCGAGCGCGGCGAGGATCTCTTCCGCCGCACCGGGCACCACGCGGGGCGCGTCGAGGTCCTCGAGCCGGACCAGCCAGCGGCCGCCGGCGCGGCGGGCGAACAGCCACGAGCCCACGGCCGCGACGAGGCTGCCGAGGTGGAGCGGCCCGGTCGGCGACGGGGCGAAGCGTCCCACCACCGGCCTCGCCAGCTCCGCCGCGCGATCGCTCGATCGCGGCTCCGGTCCCGCTTGCATCACTCGGCCGAGCGCAGCTCGCGGGTCATCTCGATCATCGTCGGCCGAAAGCCGCTCTGCTCGAAGAGCTGTCGCGCAGCATCGTTGGCGGGCGAGGTCCACAGCATCACGCGGGCCTGGTTGCGCTCGCGGAACCACTCGATCGCCGCGTCGACCAAAGCTTTGCCGGCGCCGCGACGCCGCGCGCTCGGATCGAGCGCGAGGTCGTGAATGAAGCCGGCTTCGTCCCGCAGCTCCTTCCACGAGAGCGGCTCGACTCCCGCGTAGCAGTAGCCGACGATGCTGCCGTCGAGCTCCGCCACGAAGACCGCGCAATCCGGATCGCGCAGCTGCGAGACGAGGAACCGCGCGTACCCGGCTGCGGCGTCCTCACCTGGCGCGAGGAACCGGCGACGATCGAAGTTGTAATGAACGTCCATCAACAGCGCGCCGAGACGCCCGAGCGCCTCGCTGTCGTCGAGGACGGCGCGACGAATGATCACGGCGCGATCATCCCACGGTGGTCCCGGCCGCTCACCGAGCGGCCGCCCGCGCGCCTATACGGGACCGGCGTATCTCCACGAGATCATCCGGATGGCCTGCGCCTTTCTATCTCAGCTTCGAGCCCTTCTCGGGCCTGGTGCAACCGGGTCCGAGCCTCTGGGATGAAGAGGCTCTTCGGAAACCGAGCCAGGAAATCGGAGTACCCTCGAATCAGCTCCTCGTACTCCTCGCGAGACCCCTCGAACTCACCGCAGCGGGGTCCGTGGCGGAGTCGCGACATCCACCAGGCCTCGTCCACCTCGGGGCCATCGGCGAAGAGCCGCAGGTACTCGTCGTATCCCTCGGTGCCAACGACCCACGCCCCCCCACTCACCTCACACGAGTAGACGCCGACGCCGAACGATGCAGCCTTCTCGATCAGGGCTCCCGCCGCGGAATCGTTGAACAGAAGATGGACAACGCGATCGGCCCCGCGGTTCAACTGCAACCAGGCCTGCGCCCGTTCAGCATCGCTTGCGGAGCTGCCGATCTCGTCTCGGTGAGACCGCATCTCGGCGATTTCCATCTCGGCAAGAACGCGCCGGAAGGCTCGACTCCGTTCCCGGATACCGTCGGGATTGTCCGCGATCTGGCGCATAAGGTCAGCATCCACAGGAGGCGTGACCTCGATCAGGTTCAACCCGGTGGGGGCGGGACCGAGGATTCGGATCTCCCCAACAGAGAAGTGACTTCGGCTTGCGAAAGTGATCATGACCTCACGAACGCCCTGCGTCGCGACGGGCAACGCATAGACCATCGGCTCCGCGTCCAAGGTCACCATCGGTGACATCACCAGCGGCGATGCTCCCTCCCCTCGCGCCTGGACCCAGAACCTCTCCGACGCTGAGTCGTAGATCTCGCCGGACTCGATCACCACGGCTCTCACCGTGACAGCTTCCGAGAAACGCACGAGCACGAAGCCCTCCGCACCATCCGAATCCCACGTGGAGTACTTGATGCCATTCACGACATTCCTGCCGCCGTCGAAGGCGTTCCGCACGCCGTAGAAAGCGTTCTCCAGTGGCCGCCCCCCGTTGGAGCCACTGGCGTACACGCGGGCGATGGAGAGCCGGGCGAGGTTTACCAGGTCATGCTCCGAGCTCTCCGCCAGGCAGGGGAGCGCCCCGAATAGCGCGACTGTCAGTCCCGTGATCCACGCCTTGTGGCTGGACATAAGCCCTCCTCCCACCTAGCCTGCGGGTCGGGCGTGGCGCCGGCGTGGCCGTCGTCGGACAACCTCGTGGCCGGCGGCTTGCGAAGAGGCTGGCACCTCAAAGGCGCAGGCGTGGCGAGACCGGTGGAGACGAAGCTGGTGGCACCTCTGTCCGGCGGCCAAGAGCCGACAGCCGGGAAGGATAGGAATCCGCGCGCCTTCCAGTACGTCCGTTCAGCGAAGGCCTTGCAGCCAGCGCACAACCTCCGCCGAGATCGCGATGCGCTTGTCGGCGAAGGCGTGGTCGCTCTCCAACTCGACGGCGGTGACCTTGCTGGCGCCGGCTTTCTGCAGGGCAGTGACGAGAGCCTTGTTGTCCCGGGCGAGCCCCTTGCTGGCGAAGATCGTCAGAACCGGCTTCCCGGCGAGGGCGGGCGCCAAGGCCTGGAGACGCCACGATGGACCGCGGCGCTCCACTTCGTCTGCCAGGCTCTCGGCGGTCGCGCCGATCAAGGCACGGCCGAGATCGTCGAAGCTCGCGACGAGGCCAGCGCGACCAGCGGCGCCCGCGGCCCGTATCTCGTCGGCGGTCGCACCGACGTCCCAGGCGTCGAGCAGGATCAGCCCGGCGACCTGCGGGTCCCTCGATGTGTGCAGCGCCCCGGCGAAGCCGCCCATCGAGTGGCCGGCGATGACGATGCGGCGCGGATCGATGCCGTAGGTTCGCAGCGCCTCGGGAGTGCGGAGGAAGGCGATCGCCGCTCCCGCGTCTTCGATTGCGCCGGCGATCGAAAAACTGCCCTCGGAGCCCCAGGCCCCCCGATACGTGAAGGTGAGGACGTTCCAGCCGGCGCGGCGCACCGCCTGAGCGAGATCGAGGTTCCGCTCGTTGCCCGGCAGGCCATGGAGCAGCAGCATCGTCGGCTTCGCCCCCGGCCCGCTGGCGAGGAAGAAGAGAGCGTTCATCTGCTTGCCGTCGGAAGCGATGAGAAGCTGGCGATTGGCGGCCGGATGCGCGGCGTCGCGCGGCGGATCGCGGGTGACGACGGCGACCGCCTCGTCGGCCGGACCGCTGCATGAAACGACTGCGGGCACGCCGAGCCCAGTCGAGGCAACGAGCGCACACACTGCGCCAAGCAGAGGTCTCATGGTTGCGGCGGCGGGGGCGGGGGCGGCCGGAGCCGCCGGCCCAAGGATGCGCTCGAGGGCGGGCTTGATGAGGTCGGCCTCGAACCCGAAGGGCCCGGGGATCGTCTTGAATGCGACCTTCCCGTCCTTGTCGATGACGTAGGCCCGGGTGGGCCACCCGCGGTAACGCCGCCCCACCGCGTTGTCCATGTCGTCGACCAGCATCTTGAACGGCATCTTCAGCTTGTCCTGACAGACGCCGCCCACCTCGATGCGGTCCGCGAGGCTCTGGTGGCTGGCGTAGAGAATCCCTTCCCGCGCGTTCGCCCCGGACTTCCATTGGTCGGTGGGGTGCGCCTCTTCGATGTAGATGAAATAGAAGTCGGCACGGTCGCGGAAGGGCTCGTAGAGATTGTTGATGTCCGGCATCACCCTGCGGAAGGGAGGGCAGGTGTAGCTGCCGAACAGGAGGACCACGGGACGTCCGCGGAGCGACGACAGGCGGACCTTGGATTGCCCGTCGAGGGTCCCCAGCTCGAAGTCGGGAGCGAGATCACCGGGCTCGATGTCGCCGGCGTTGGCGTGGGTCCAACCACTTCCGCTCGGAGCTCATGTCTTTCAACTCTACTTTTGAGTTCTCTGCCATCGCTCAGTCCGTCTACAGCACAGGCGACAGGAGGTTGGCCCCGCGCGAGAACGCCCGGCGCCAGAGCGGTCGCTGCGACAGATCCTTCGGCACCACCAAGCGGGATCGTGCGAGGTCCCTCTCGAACATCGCCGCGACTTGCCGAGCGAATCTCGGGTCCGCGACGGCCGCCGTGACCTCGAAGTTGAGCCGGAAAGATCGGTTGTCCACGTTCGCCGTGCCCACGGCCCCGAGCCGCTCGTCGATGACGAGGTGCTTCGAGTGGAGGAACCCGCCGCGATAGCGGTAGACGCGGACCCCCGAGCCGAGAAGGGGCTCGAGGAAGCTCTCCGCGGCGGCGTCGACGAGCCGGCTGTCCGAGCGATCAGGGATGAGAAGGCGGACGTCGACTCCGCGCAGCGCGGCGAGGTTGAGCGCGCCGAGCACGGCGCCGTCGGGCACGAAGTAGGGCGTGGCGATCCAGATCCTCCGTTGCGCGCTCTGGAGGGCTTGCTGGAAGAGGAGGCTCATGGTCTCCAGGCGGTCCGCCGGGCCGCTCGGCACCACCAGTACGGCCATGTCGCCGCGCGGCTCGGTCGGCCAGGCGAGCTTCCGGAAGAGCAGGTCCCCTGTCGCCCAGTTCCAGTCCTCGACGAACGAGAGCTGCAGCCCTAGGGTGGCCGGACCGGTGATGCGCACGTGGGTGTCGCGCCACGCGCCGATCTCGGGGTCCCGTCCCAGGTACTCGTCGCCCACGTTGAGCCCGCCGACCCAGCCCTCCGTCCCGTCGACGACGACAATCTTGCGGTGGTTGCGAAAGTTGAGCTGGAAGCGGTTGCCCCAGCCGCGGGTGGTGCCGAAAGGCACCATCTGCACGCCGGCCGCCGCGAGTCCGTCGCGGTAGCTGCGCGGCAAGCCGCTGCTGCCGATCTCGTCATACAGGAATCGGACCTTCACGCCCTCGCGCGCCTTCGCCACGAGCCGGTCCCGCAGCTCGCGGCCGAGGCGATCGTCCCGCACGATGTAGAACTGCACGAGCACGTAATGCTTGGCCCGCTGGATGCCGGCGAGGATGCTGTCGAAGGTCGCTCCGCCGTCGACGAGGAGCTCGACCTCGTTACCGCCCAGGTAGGGAAGCTTCGCGAGCCGCTGGCCGGCCAGCGAAGAGCCCGGCAAGCGAGCGAAGGCCGGAACCAGCGGTTCCAGCCGCTGGCGCACCGCCCGTGCCTGCGGGTCCGCGAGCAGGTCGCGCGATTGCCGTTGCACGACGTAGCCCGCGAACTTGGAACGGCCGAACACCCAGTAGGCGGGCACCGCCAGGATCGGCATCGCATTGAGCGACACCACCCAGGCGATGGTGCCCTGAGCGGTGCGCACCGTCATGAGCGCGTGAAGCGAAGAGACGAAACCGATGGCGTGCGCGAGCAGCATCGCGACGGCGACCTTGCCGCGCGCCCGCTTGGGGCTCCGTCGAGCTCCGTCGTCCGGTCGCCCGTTCGCGCGGGTCGCCGTCGCGCCCGCTGGTTGTGGAATCACACCGCCAGCGTACCGCGGCGGCACAATCCACAGCATGAGGAAAACCGTCCACTTGACAGGCCTGTCAAGTCGAGGCATTTAGTCAAGTCGCGAGACCACCCGGCGAACAGGAGGCCCTCGAGCAGATCCCGCGCCGCTTGCCCGATCGGGCCAAACCTCGGCGCGCCGATTCCGTATTTGGCGTCGATGCCAGCGCCCGCCACGACGTTCGCTCGACACCTCCGGCCGCGACGCCGCCCACCGTCGAGATGGCTCACCATGCTGGTCGCCGCGAGCGCACTGGTCGCCTGCACCATGCCCTCGGACGGCGACGCAGCCCTCACGGCGCCGGCGCAGTTGTCGCTCCCGTCGCGTTCGGCAAACGGCCTCTGCCGGGCCGGCGAGGAACGGCTCGACATCGGCTCACCCCGCCCGGCAGTGCTGTACGTGCCGCAGCGCGCCGCCGTGCGCTCCGCGGAAGGCGCCGGTTCATCGCTGTTGCTCTTCTTCCACGGCGCGACCCAGTCGCCGCAGCAGATGCTCGAGCACCTCCGATCTCTCGCCGACGAGCATGGCGTCATCGTGCTCGCGCCGGCTTCGCACGGCGTTACTTGGGACGCCATCCGCGGCGCTCCAGGCATCGACGCAACGGCGATCGAGCGCGCCCTCGCGGCTACCTTCGAGCGCTGCGAGGTAGACCGGCGACACGTCGCGATCGGCGGCTTCTCCGACGGCGCCTCGTACGCGCTCATGCTGGGCTTGCCCAACGGTGACCTCTTTACACACGTGCTCGCCTTCTCGCCGTGCATCCTCGGCCGCCTCGAAACGACGAGCGCGAAGCCGCGCGTCTTCGTTTCCCACGGGCGAGCCGACGACATCCTGCCCTTCGAAAGCTGCGGTCAGCGAATCGACCGATCGCTCCGCGACGCCGGCTTCGTCGTGCGCTTCGAGCCCTTCGCCGGCGGCCACCAGGTACCGCCGCCGATCGCCCAGGCCGCCTTCCGCTGGCTGCTGGACGGGTGAGGGCAGCGCAATGGCTTGAGTTCTCCTCCTCCGCAGCGCGGTCCGTGGCCGGGGCCCCGGTCACGCTGTGGAGACACGCGGCACGCACGAGCCAGATGGCTTCGATTCGAGCGGCTCGCGGACCAGCCCTCTCGGCCTCAATCGGTGCATGCACCCGGTCACACGCATCTCTGTCTCAGCGCGCCGACTAGACTCGCGAAATGGGGGATCTGCCCAAGCGGTCCACAGCCTCCCAAACGCCTAGCTACAAAGGGCGGCGAGCCGCCTCGGCGCGCGCGAGCGCTGCCGCACGTGGCTCGAGTCGGAAGAAGGACACTCGCTGTGAAGTTGCACTCCGGAGCGCCCTCTTTCGCGCCGGAGCTCGCTTTAGGAAGGACGTCGCTGCCCTGCCCGGGCGGCCCGACATTGTGTTTCCTCGAGCGCGGCTCGTCGTCTTCTGCGATGGCGACTTCTGGCACGGCAAGGACTGGAGCCAAAGGCGACGGAAGCTCGCCTCTGGTACCAATGCGCCCTACTGGGTCGCCAAGATCGCGGCAAATCGCGCGCGCGACCGACGCCACACGGCCGAGCTGCAGGCGTCCGGCTGGACGGTCTTACGGGTTTGGGAGTCAGCGATTCACGCCGCTCCGGAGGCCGTGGCGCGTGAGATCCTGAGGGCGCTTCAGCGCTTGACACGCCATCCTCGCAAGGCGTAAAAAACGCGTAATCGCTATGCACAAAGCGATCAGCTTGTACACCGGCGCAGGGGGCCTCGACCTCGGCTTCGAAGCGGCCGGGTTTAAGACCGCCGTCGCCGTTGAGCTCGACGCCGAAGCAGTCACGACGCTTCGCGCCAATCGCTCCTGGGCCGTCCTCGATCGCGACATCCACACGATCGACTCCGGCGAGCTGCTCGAGGCGGCAGCGCTTCGGGAGGGCGAAGTCGACGTGCTCATCGGCGGCCCGCCGTGTCAGCCGTTCTCGAAAGCGGGCTACTGGGCAAATGGCGACACGCTGCGCCTCGACGATCCACGCGCCGGCACGCTCGGCGCCTACCTGCGCGTCTTGCGTGACGCATTGCCGCGCGCCTTCCTGCTTGAAAACGTCCCCGGCCTTGCCTACGCCGGCAAGAGCGAAGGCCTCGACTTGATTCGCCGCACGATCGACAGCATCAATCGCGAGCGCAAGACGCGCTATACGTTCTCCGTCGAGCGGCTCAACGCCGCTGACTACGGCGTGCCGCAGCTGCGCGAGAGAGTCTTCGTCGTCGGCTCGCGCGAAGGCGAGCTGTTTCGCTTCCCCGAGCCGACGCATCAGCCGTTGCCCGAGGACGGCCAAACAGTGCTCTCGAATCTGCCGACGCATGCGACGGCGTGGGATGCGCTCGCCGACGTCGAGGAGGACGACGAGCGCGATGAGCTGCGCATGCGCGGCAAGTGGGCAGATCTTCTACCGACGATCCCCGAGGGGCATAACTATCTCTGGCACACCGAGCGCGGCGGAGGGCTCCGGCTCTTCGGGTGGCGCCGGCGCTTCTGGAGCTTCCTCTTGAAGCTCGCCAAGGATCGACCGGCCTGGACGATTCAGGCGCAGCCTGGGCCCGCGGTCGGTCCCTTCCACTGGAAGAGTCGCCGCCTCTCAGCCCGCGGAGCTCTGCCGCCTACAGACGGTGCCCGACGACTACCATGTTCTTGGCGGCTTGCAGGCCGTGCAGCGACAGCTCGGCAATGCCGTACCCTCAGCGCTCGCCGAGGTCCTCGCGCGCGCGGTTCGCCGGCAGCTGCTCGGTGATGTCTCCGTCCCTCCGCAGCCGACGCTCATCCCCTGGCCGAAACGGCCGATACCGGAGCCTGAGCCTGTGCGACCGGTGCCGCGCAAGTTTCGTCGACTCGTCGGCGTACACGAGGCCCATCCCGGCACCGGCAAGGGCTACGCAGCTGAGCGGCGCGGCGGCGACAGCTCCTCCACCGAGGAGCCCGCCGCGCTGTGGGCGACGGGCCTCATCGGCCGCCCGTAAGCTCGTCGATCAGCCGCTCGATCGAGCGCGTCCAGTCCTCACCGCCGACGGGAATGCGTGGGTGTACTTTGCCCGGGCACCGCTCGTGCGGCGGCAGCTGCCGCGAGGCGCAGTACTCGTACTCCCAGTGCTCAGTGATGGGATGTAGGCACGCGGCGAGGATGTCGCAGTGCCGGAAGGTGTAGTAGCGACCACAGTGCGGATCGCCTTTGGATGCTCGCGTCTTCTGGTACTCGACGAGTGGCAGGCCCTGAAAGCGGTGGCTGCGGAGCACATTCTTGCACTCGATCGTCAGTGGTCGCCGCCGCGACCGATAGCGCACCTCGAAGTCCGGCCGCGCGTCCTGGTCGATAGACACGACGGACAGGCCGGGAATCTTTTCGAGCATCTTCCCTAGGTGCAGCTGCGCGGCCGCGCCGCGCGCCGCCACCTTGAGGCGGAAGGCGCGCTCGATCATGTCCAGAATCTCGCCGTGCGCAAGGCCCAGCTCGATCTCGAGCGCATGCCGCTTCTTGCCCGGTGGTGTCTCGGCGAGTAGCAGTCGCTCGCCGGGATCGAGGCCGGTCGCCACGCGCTCGAAGCTCGATATACCGCATGAGGTGCTTCGGTGTGAAGGCTACGACCGTCTCGATGCGATAGTCGAGCAGTGGCAGAGGCCCTTTGCGGCGACCGCCCTCGCGCCGGTCTCGCTCCCAAGCATGCCACCCGTGTCGCTTCGCGAGCGCGACGTGCTCGTTCTTGAATTCGACGCTCTTCGAAAACCAGGTCGGGTTGTGCATCGTTGCATCGCAGCCGACGAGGACTCCCTCCTCGAGGTGGACGCCAAGAAACAGCGTCACAGTCGAGCGGTCCCCAGGCTCCGGCACCTCGAGAGCGTGATAGTCGGTGAAGTCGCTGCCGTACTTGATCTGAAAGCGATGCTCGTCCAGAGGCCGTTCGCCTTGCTCGTACTTGTTGGCGCGGAAGAGGTAAGCGATGACGCGTAGCCGCCCTGCCTGTGGTGTAAGGATCTCGTACGCAAAGGGCGCCATGTACGGCGAGGGTTCGCTTAGAATCGTGGCGCCGCCAGCCCGCAAGGCTTCGCTCACCACCGCAAGCAAAGGCCGCTTGTCAGCTGCGCTGACGCGATAGCGCTTCGGTCGCAAGTTCATCGTCACCTACTGCTCATTGCGCCCTCGAAATCCAGCAGAGCCCACCTCAGGCGGGCGGCCATGACTTCGGGCCTCATGAAGACCTAACCACAGCGCAACGGAGCGGCACCGCGCCAGCGAGCTGACGACGTTTCCTGACAACCCACGGCGGCGGCCACCGCCAGCCATTTGGAACCGACGCAGCGATGCCGCATGCCCAAAGCTCGCCCGCTATAGACTTCCAGGGAAGCACAGGACGAATTCTAACGTCCACGGCGTCTAAGGCGGATGAACGGAAGCAAGACAGTGAGGCCACGTCTTAGGGATTTGCCGGCGCGGCGCCACCTGCTGTCGAGCTTCGGCCTGAGTGACCTACTCGCTTGGCCGCCCACGGTGCCCCAGCAGTGCAGCGCAGACGACGTGGATAGGCGGGCCGTTTCCTACGGATAGCACCGTGCCAGAAGATCAGCCCCTCCGCAAAGGGATACTCGCGCTGCTCGAGACCGACGAGCCGCTCCGAACGCCGGTGTTCCAGCGCTCCTTCGCTTGGACGGCGGCGCAGGTAGACGAGTACTGGAACGACCTCACGTCCGCAATCGACTCCACTGGAGGGCCACGGGACTACTTTTTCGGCCTTGTCGTTCTTGACCGCCTCAATGAGATACAGGACGGCCAACAGCGATTGGCTACCACGTTATTGCTGGCGACCGAGATTTATAGCGAAATCGAGACCGCTAAACGAGGGGTTGCTCATGACGAGAATCTCGCCAGGAACGCCATCGGTCAGGTAGCTGCTGCTCTCCGGCTCTCACCCTCATCGCCGCTTGCTCTTAACCACGATGACCAGATTGCCCTCCTGGCCCGCACCGGAGTCAGCGGAAACTCTCCTGAGTCCGCCAAGCGCATCGTCGCCGCTCGGAGGCGGTTGAGAGACCGCCTCCAAGGCGATCTTCGTGATCGGACTTCACCAGATGCGAAGCTGGCCCGCCTGAAGTCGTTCGGCGAGTTTCTAAGATCGAAGGCGTATCTTGTTGTACTGCGAGTTCCCGCGCGGGACGCGCATCACATCTTTGAAACGCTTAACACTCGAGGCGTGAGACTCTCCAATGGCGATCTGGTGAAGAGCCACTTGATCGCAAAGGCGTCAGACACTCAACTGGCACTCACCAAGTGGCACCAGATCACTCGCGCGCTCACGAATGCCCGAGGACGGTTTGAAGATGATCTCGAGAGCTTTCTACTCCACTACTTCGGCTCCAAATACGCTAAGACGACGACGGCCGCCTTTTTCTCGGACTACCGCATACGAATTGAAGGCGTAGATGCCACGACTGTCCTGGATCAGCTCCTTGAGAGCGCGTTTATTTATCGTGCGTTATTAGATCCAAGTGCAGACCCTGAACGCTGGGCTATTCTCGGTCCTCGCGCACGCCGGGCAGTGGAGCTGGTAAACGGCCTCGGTCTCAAGCAGCTGCGGTATCTTCTACTGGCCGTGCTCAGGGACCTCGGCTCGGAACTAACACACACTAGCCGAGTACGCAGGCAGCGAGAAGCACTTGTGAAGATCGGCGCGTGGTCCGTTCGAGGTCTCGTTCTCGGACTTCTAGGTGGTGGAGAGGCGGAACGCACCTACATCTCGGCAGCCGCCGAGATCCGAGAAAACCGCATCACCACAATCGAGGCTCTGCGCGATTGGTTCTTGGCGAGAAAGACACTGGCCGCGGAGAATGCTGCATTCAGGAGATCGTTTAGCGAGTTTGCGTTCGATCGGCCGCATTCCAGCAACCGCGCTCGGGCCATTCTCTACGCGCTGGAGTACGCGAAGATCTCCGAGCAGGCAGGGATCGAAGCTCAAGAAGACCCTGACGGTAGAGCATGTGTTACCCAAGTCACGACAGGCGGGTCGTTGGAGCGAGATTCCGTCGAATCAGTACCTTATGCTTGCTCACAACATTGGGAATCTACTGCTGGTGGACGGCCCGTCGCGAGCTAACGATCAGCTTGGGACTCGGGAATGGGCCGACAAGAAGCGGCTGATTCGGAGTTGGGGTCGGCAGTCTCCGTTGACGACGGAGGCTCTTTCCACGGCTCGCTGGGATGCCGACGCGATCAGGCGCCGCAACACCAAGCTGTCAAAATTGGCCGCCGAGGTGTGGGAGATCTAGCCCTCTCATTCGGGTGCCAGCCAGCACACCACACCACGAGCTGCGACAAGGTGGCGCCGTGCCTCTACCTCGTCGAGAGCGCGGTCGCGTTCGACCTCCATCCGGTCTCTGTGCGGCCATAGTAGCGAAGATCTTGCCCCCTTCGCGCGGAGAGGGCCGGGCTCGCCCCTAGCCGAAAGAGCCGGCGCGCATTGCCGCCCATGACGGCCGCGAGAGTCGATGGCGACAGCTCGCGCCGGAGGCGGCTCACGTTCGGCGCATAGGTCTCGAAGTGGGCAGCCCCGTAGTAGGTGGCGTCGGTACCGAAGAGGACGCGGTCCTCCCCCACTCGCCGCACTGCCTCGACGATCCACTCCACTGGCGTTTGTGATGTTTCGAGGTAGAGGTTCGCGTCACCGGCGGCGAGGCTCTTCTCGACGACGGCGATGGCCGCCTTCTGACCATCGCCCGAGCCTCCATCGAAGCCGTCGGCGCCCATATGGTAGAGCACCACGGGGACGGTGGGGTGGCGGCGCGCGGCGGCGGCGATGCGCTCCGGCGCCGAGGGGCCACCGGGCGGGCCGGCGTGAAACACGGCCACCAGCTGGTGGCGCCGGCAGAGCTCGAGGAACGGGTCGACGCGGCGATCGTCGGCGAGGAAGCGGTCGAAGTCGGGATGGAGCTTCAGGCCGACGAAGGCTCGTTCACCGGCCGGATTACCGTCGATCGTGGTGGCCACGAAGGGCTCGAGCTCGGCGGCGGTAGCGTCGGTGGGGTTGGCCCACAGGAGGCCACGCAAGCGCCCGGGGTGACGGCGCACCGTCTCCAGAGTCACCTGGTTGGCGGCTGAAGAACCCAGTTGCCGCGTCGGCTGCGCGGACGAACCGTCGAGGTTCGAAACCAGGGCCAGGCGCACTCCGGACCGCTCGATGTAGCCGAGGAGAGTCTCGAGTCGGAGGTCGAAGGACCCGAAGGTGCCCAGGTGGGCGTGGATGTCGACCACGTTCAGGTCCCGCCAGTCGGCCGGATCCGTGTGCGATGCGCGCGGAGAGCACGCTCCCACCAGGAGCACGAGAAGCACTCGTACGTGCCGGTGCCACGTGCGGCGTTTCGACATCTTGGACTCAGCGCCTCGCAAGTAGCGTACTTCCGGCGAGCCCTGGGCAGGCAAGCCTGACGAAATCAAGGCGAGGAGCCCTTTCGGCTCGCCGTCAGATGTATCCGAACACCGGTGGAAAGACGATGGCGACGACGGCGGCCCACGCCGCATAGACCGGCAGGTAGTCCGTCTGCCACTTCTCGAGACTCGCGAACGACCCGCGGCCGCGCAGAAAGCGGATGTGGAGCACGGCGGACCACGCCAGGTTGACGAGGAGGATCAGGTTCTCGCCGAGGGCGGCCACGCGGTTCGGGCTGAAGCCGAGCTCGGTGATCCGCGTGGCGATGGCCCACAGCGCGACCGCGTCGGCCAGGAGCGCACTGACCAGCAGCACGACCTGCAGCACGTCGAAGGCGCCGGGCGGCGCCGAGGGATCGCGCGCGGAGACGGAGTAGAGCAGCAGGCCGATGACGACCACCAGGAGCAGGTCGAAGCCGATGAGCACCTCGCGCTCGATGCTGACGCCGCGCCCGGTCCACAGCACGGTGCCCAGGAAGGTGAGGAGCGCGGCGGCAAAGAGGGGCGTGAAGATGCGTGTCAACACGGGCGCCATGTTCTCGATGACGCTCTGCTTGGTCTCGACCAGCCAGGAGGCGACCAGGACGGCCGCGGCCGCTCCGCAAGGCAGCAGCCACTCGCCGATGAACGCCTGGGGGTCGATCCCGATGGCGCGAAACATCATGGCGATGAACGCGGTGAGGACGCCGCCGCCGAGGGCGATCAAGGCGTAGTAGATGAGGAGCTCGCCCACGAAGCGAACGAAGTCCATGCGGCCCGCGACCTGGCGCCAGCGGCCGCCCGCGTAGGCGATCCCCACCAGCAGCGCCAGCGCGATCGGCAGGTGCAGCGCGGTGAGTATCTCGGTGTCGCCACCGTGCGCGAACGGATAGGCGGTGGCGAAGACGACCGCGGCGGCGAATCCCGCGGCGAGCCAGCGGACCGTGCGGGTGTCGAGCCGCCGTTTCCAGACGAAGAAGCCGGTCAGCAGGGGAAGCACGACCAGACCGAAGATGCGCGCGTAGAAAGTCGCGTAGTGCGCGGTGTCGTACCCGAAGAGCGCGGGCAGCTTGAAGAGCGCGGCCGCCAGCGCGGCAAGAGCGAAGGCGACGATGGCCTCCCTGCGGACTGAAGCGGCGGGCTGGGCGGGATCCGTGGAGACGAGCACGAGCTGCTTCCAGAGTCGTTCCGAGTGCTCGCGCGCGAACTCCCGGGAAAGAGCGTCGAGCTCTCCCATGCGCTTCACCGCCACCAGGAATGCCTCGTCGGCGGAGAGCCCCGCCGCCGTCAGGGCCGCGACGTGCTCGCGCAGATGGTCCTCGAGCTCCGCGGCGTCGACGGCCTGGATCGCCTGCCGGCGGCGGAGATAGCTTCGCCACTGTCCGATCTGCTCCTCGAGAAGCCCGGCGTCATCCGGAACCGGCATGGCTCAGGCCCCCTGCGGCAGTGCCACCGACCAGATGCCCCGCAGCGTCGCGTCTACCGCTTGCCACTGCCGGCGCTCCTCGGCGAGCTGTGCCCGGCCCGCGGACGTGATCCGGTAGTACTTGCGGCGGCGGCCGCTTTCGGCGACCTTCCACCGCGCCTTGACGTGGCCGAGGCGCTCGAGCCGATGGAGGACGGGATAGAGCATCCCATCGGTCCACTCCAGGTCTCCTCCGGAGAGCTCGCGAACACGCTGGAGGATGGCGTAGCCGTAGCTGTCCCCTTCGGCCAGGATGGCCAACACGATCGGCGTCGAGGAGGCGGCTATCAGATCCTTGTTGATCGCCATACCTGGCAGCTTTATACATAGCAGTGCCATGTATGTCAACATGCACCCGTGCGTCGCGGTGCCACCCGCGGCGTTTCGACAACCGGCGCTCAGCGCCCCAAGATCCGGCCGAGATCTCGAGCCCTCAGGGCTGGTGTCGCTCCACTATCTCAAGCCCCAGGTACATGACGTTCGGGTCCGACGGGTTGAAGGCGATCGCCCCCACGTTGTGGTAGGCGTTGTGCGTCTTCGTCACCCTCTTGGTGCGCGCGTCGTAGCGGTAGAGGTCGGTCCCACCCTCGACGGTGCCGGAGGGAGCGAACCCGAAGACGAAGTAGAGGACGTTTGCGTTGGTGGGGTGCGCGACCATGAGCGGCCCGTTCACGATGGTGACACTGCGGCTCCTGTTCACCACGGGTTTGAAGGTGATCCCGCCGTCGGTGGAGCGGTAGACGTGCCGGCCGTCGGCGCCGCGGTCGGCTTCCGCGAAGTCGATGCCCGACGCCCATACGACCGCGCTCGTCACCGGCGAGAAGACGACCTCGAAGACCGTAGCGCCCTTTTGCGGCGAGCGGGAGAACCCCCTGGAGCGGATCCAGGTCCTGCCTCCGTCCCCGCTCACGAAAGCGCCGGTCGACGACATCCCCACCATTACGTGGTCGAGGTCGTGGGGGTCGAACGCAACGCGGTGGACGATGGGCAAGAACGGATCGTTGCTCGGAGGCTTCGTCCCGATCTCGCTCCAGCTGTGCCCTCCGTCGGTCGACCGCCAGACGACGCCGTCCCGGTCTCCCAACGCGAGCTGGTCGGGATCCGCCGCGTCGACGGCGAAACCGCGAATCGCGCTGACCGCCGCGGGCAGCGGCAGGTCCTCGACCACGTCACCGGCGATCACGGAGAGGTGCGGAGGAGAGAAGGTCCAGGCATAGGCGCGGCCACCGGGCGCCGCCACGAGGGTCGGGGGCAGCTGGCTCTGGCCCGTCCCAATGGGCGACCAGGAGCAGCCGGCGTCGGTCGAGCGGAGGAACGCCGTCCGGGTCGAGCTGGGTCTTCGCCGAGGGGTGAGGCGATCAGCGTGTCGGGCGTGCCGAGGGCCACGAGCCCGCGCGTCAACACGACGCCGCGCAACTCGTCTACGGTGGGAGTCAGCCGCCTGCCCTGGTCCCGCGTGTAGGTGACTGCCGCGGTCCCGAGGATGGAGGAGCAGTGGGGAACGTGCCAGCCGGTGGTCTCGGCCGCGCGATCGGGTCGTTCGTCCACCGGGCGGGCCGCGGTGAAAGCGACGAGGATCGAGACGGTCCAGCAGGCGACGATCAGGAGCTTCGCGGTCGACATGGTCGCTCCGGTTGCCGATCGGCCTTGATCTCCAAAGCTTAGGGACGCGATCGGACGAGGTCAAACCTCGCTCGTCGAGGCGACCCCGAGGACGTGGTGCGCTTGTAAGGGCCTCAGCCCCCCGCCGCCGCACCCACCAGCCGAGCCAGCATCGGGTGCCCGGCCCCGAGGCGCTCGCGCATCACCGGTAGGTGCTCGCGCACCAGCGCCGCCGACTCCTCGCTGCGGCCGGCGAGCGCCTCGCAGCGCGCCAGGCGCAGGCTGGCGAGGTCGATGCGCCAGCGCGAGTCCGCGCTGAGGACCTCCCGCTGCACGGCGATCCCGCTGCGCAGCATCGCCTCCCCCCGCCCGATCTCGCCGAGCTCGCAGAGGGTCTGGCCGAGCGTGGTGCGGGTGAGCGCCAGGTCGGGATCGCGCGGCCGGTTGCGCCGTTCGCGCACCGCCAGAGCGCGCTCGAACCAGGGGCGGGCGGCTGCCGCGTTGCCCTGGTCGAGCAGGACCTGGCCGATGCTCTGACGGATCGACGCGGTGACCGCGGCGTCTTCGCCGTAGCTCTCCACCCAGATCGCGTGCGCCTCGCGCAGCAGCGGCTCGGCGCGCGCGTAGTCGCCCATCAGGTAGAGAGTGACTGCCAGGTTGTTGATCGTCACGCCGACGTCGGGGTGACGGTCGCCGAGGAGGCGCCGGCGCATCGCCAGCGCCTCTTCGAGGATGGGGATGGCCTTCCGGTTGTCGTCGGTGGCAGCGGCGAGGTTGGAGATCGCGAAGGCGAGGTCGGGGTGGTCGCCGTGATGGACGGCGCGCAGGATCTCGACCGCGACGCGGCAAGCGGCCTCGGCGCGAGTCATGTCGCCCTGGCGGAAGTGCACCGAGGCGAGGTTGAGCTGCGCGATCGCCACCTTGGCGTCGCGCGCGCCGAAGTGCCGGCGCTTCTCCTCGATCACCTGCTCCATGAGCTTCACCGCTTCGTCGAGATCGCCGCGCTGGTTGTGGACCATCGCGAGATCGTTCATGGCCCCCGCGAAGTCGACGGCGGGAGAGGCGGCGAAGCGGCCGCGCATGGCGAGGGCCTCTTCGAGCAGCGCCTGCGCTTCGTCGAGGCGGCTGGCCTCGAGGCGCGCGAGGCCGAGGTGGTGGAGGGCGAGGTAGAGCGCTTCATTGGGAGCGGGGTCGAGGCGGCGCCGAAGCGCGAGCGACTTCTCGAGCAGCGGCACGCCGCGCTCGGGGTCGCCGAGGTGGCGGTAGACGCGTCCCAGCGAATCGAGCATGGTGGCCCGCAGATCGGGCTCGCCGGTGAGCTCCTCGTCGATGCGCGCGGCGCCGCGGTCGACGATCTCGCGCGCGGTGACCTCGCGCCCCTTGGCCTCCGCCGGGTCGGCGGCCGAGAAGAGCCCGAGCAGGAAGTCGGTCGTCGCCGCGGCGCGGTCGCGCTCGCGAGCTGCGCGGTCGCGCTCGAGCGCCGCGGTGTCGCGCTGGCGGGCGGTCTCGCGGAGTTGCCGCTGCAGGCCCACGACGAAGCCGATGACGGTGGCGACGAAGAGGGCGGCGGCGGCCAGCCACCAGCGGTGCCGGCGCGCGAAACGCCCGCAGCGATAGGCGGTGCCGCCGCGGCGCGCTTCGACCGGCTGGCCGTCGAGGAAGCGCTCGACGTCGTCGGCGAGCGCCTCGACCGAGGCGTAGCGCTGGGCGGGCTCCTTGCGTAGCGCCTTGAGCACGATCTCGTCGAGGTCGCGCGGCACGCGATGCAGGGGGAGGCCGGTCTCCGGCCGGCGCACCGTGGACGGCGGCGCCGGCTGGGTTTCGAGGATCGCCTGCAGGAGCGCCGCGGGAGAGTCGACCGACACCGTGTAGGGCGGCCGGCCGGCGACGAGCTCGTAGAGGATGACGCCCAGCGAGTAGATGTCGGTGGCCGTGGTGATGGCCTCGCCGCGCACCTGCTCCGGGCTGGCGTAGTCGCGGCGTCAGCGGGCCGCCGCGGCGCGTTCGGCGCGTCGCCGGCGGCTCGGGGTCGAGCAGCTTGGCGATGCCGAAGTCGAGCAGCTTGGGCGTCGCCGTCGGCGGTGACCAGGATGTTCGCCGGCTTCAGGTCGCGGTGCACGACAGGTTCTGGTGCGCGTAGGCTGACCGCGGCGCAGACCCCAGGAAGAGCGCCAGCCGTGCGGCGAGCGGAAGCCGGCGGCGTCGCACGTAGGCGGTCGATGGGTTCGCCGGCGACGTGCTCCATGACCAGGTAGGGCTGCCCCTCGTCGGTCGTGCCGCCGTCGAGGAGGCGGGCGATGTTGGGATGCTCGAGGCGGGCGAGGATCTGGCGCTCGGCGCGAAGCGGCGCGCCGCGCGCCGTCGTCGGCCAGCGCCGCGCGCAGCAGCTTGATCGCGACCTGCTGCGGAACTGCCGTCGGCGCGCTCGGCGAGGTAGACGGTGCCCATGCCGCCTTCGCCGAGAGGCTCGAGCAGCCGGTAGGAGCGCTCGCCTCCGAGGCGGCCACCGGTGCCGACGCCAGCAGGTGCGCTCAGGGGCTCGGCCGCGGCGCGGAAGAAGTCGCGGCCGGTCGCGGCGTCGAGCGCGAGCAGCGACTGCACCTCGGCGCGCAGCGCCGGGTCGTCGCCGCAGGCGGCGAGCAGGTGGCGCTCGCGCTCGACGCCGGAGAAGCCGCAGGCCGACAGGAAAAACTGTTGGCGCGGCGATGCCGCTCTAAATCTTCCGGGGAAACCCGATGGGGGTCGGTCATCGAGCCTCTTGTCGGCGACGGGAGCGGGGCGGCCACTGTAGCCAACGACGCGGCGCCGCTGCGATAGCGTTTCCGCGGACCGCCGACGCAGCGGCGGTCCAGCAGCGAGCGCGCGGCCGTCGTGACCGAAGCCGAGGAAACGCAGCAGATCACGCTCTGGCTCCGTCGCTGGGCGGAGGGAGACGCCGCCGCCTTCGACGAGCTGATGCCGCGCATCTACGCGCAGCTCCGCCGCCTGGCCGCGCACCTCATGAAGGGGGAGCCGCGCGGCCTGACGCTCGACCCGACGGGCGTCGTCCACGAGGCGTACCTCGCCTCGCCGGCACCCGCCGCATGACGTGGCAGGACCGCGCGCACTTCTTCGCCGTCGCGGCGCAAGCGATGCGCCGCGTGCTGGTCGATGCCGCGCGCCGGCGCCACGCGGCGAAGCGCGGTTCGGCGGCGACCGCGGTGACGATCGAGCGGCTCTCGGGGCTCGCCGATCCACGCGCCGACGCGGTCGAGGTCGTCGAGCTGGATCGTGTCCTGGCGCGCCTCGAGTCGCTCGACGAGCGGCAGGCGCGGGTCGTCGAGCTGCGCTGCTTCGCCGGGCTCGAGATCGTCGAGATCGCCACCGTGCCGGGCGTCTCGGAGCGCACGGCCGCGCGCGAGTGGCGGGCAGCCAAGGCCTGGCTGCGCCGCGGCTCGGTCGTGGCGCGGCCGGAGCCGAGTTCCCGACACCGGCATAGACCGCCGCCCGCCGCCCGTCCGCGGCACCGAGTCTCATCCGCCGATCGCATGCCAATACAAGGCGTCGCCCGCTCCCCCTGGATGCCAGCCACCCGAGAGGGCCGTCGACTCTTGGCAGTGTTCGTGGCCGTCGTGCGCCTAGTGGTTGAGGACCATCTCAACCGAAGGAGGTATCGCGATGATCCGCGGACACCGCATCGCTCTCGTTGCCTTGCTGACCGCGCTCGTGCCGACGGTGGCGGCGAGCCAGGCGCCACCCTTCAAGACCACGTACCTGCAGCATGGGTGCCGGGCTGCCGACGTGGGAATGCTGATGGCGCCGTCGACGCAGAAGGCCCCGGAATTCAGCCTCGGCAGCTACGTCGCCGACCTGGCGAAGACCGGCTGCAACATGTTCCATTGGGGTGGCTCGACCTGGGCGGACCCCGAAGATCGGTTCAGCTCCCACGACCCGTATTGGTACCGCGCCGGCGAGTTCATCGACGCCTTGTTCTGGGAGTGCGCCCATACGGGCTGCCAGCCGGGCAAGCGGTGGATCTTCAACCTCGCCGAGGTGATCAGCGACAAGAAGTTCGCGTCCGAGGAGCTCGGGTACACCTGGCTGGACGCGTCGCCCGACTGGTGCATGTCCAAGGAGGGAATCCTGTTGCAGGACGGCAACTTGATGTTCCGGCACTTCTATCCGACCAAGAAGGTGCGCGACGACGGCGATCCCACGACCGGCGTCCTCTCGCAATCAACCGGGAGGATGTGAGTGCTCGGGACGATCCGAGCTGCAAGCGGAACGGGCAACAGCTCGTCCACTACTGCATGGAGAGCTCGT
>CAWJWP010000012.1:0-193574 GCA_963846495.1 Thermoanaerobaculia bacterium
AGCGCGCCGGTCGTCTGCGTGCGGCCGGGCACGACGACGATGAGGTTGGTGCCGATGTTGGCGAACTCGCCGACGACGTAGCGCCGCGCGCCCTCGCCGAGCGCGGTGAGGACGACCACAGCCGCGACGCCGATCGCCATGCCGAGCAGCGAGAGTCCCGAGCGCAGGCGGTGCGAGAGCAGCGCGCGGAGGCTGAAGCGGAGCGCGTCGGTCGTCGTCATCGCGCGTGCGCCGTCATCGTGTGTGAACCAGCGTGCCGGCGAGCTCGCTGCCGCGCACGCGCTCGACGATGCGGCCGTCGGCGAGCACGAGCACGCGGTGGGCGCGACGCGCGACGTTGGGATCGTGCGTCACCACGATCAGCGTCAGACCGTGCGCGTTCAGCTCCTCGAGCAGCTCGATGACCTGCTCGCCGGAGGCGCTGTCGAGGTTGCCGGTGGGCTCGTCGGCGAGCAGCAGCCGCGGGCGCATGATGATGGCGCGCGCGATCGCGACGCGTTGCCGCTGGCCGCCGGAGAGCTGCTCGGGCTTGTGGTGGGCGCGGTCGGTGAGCCCCACGGCGGCGAGCGCCTCGGCCACGCGCGCGGTCCGCTCGTCGCGCGGTACGCCGGCGAAGACCATCGGCAGCTCGACGTTGGCGGCCGCGGTGAGGCGCGGCACCAGGTGGAAGAACTGGAAGACGAAGCCGATCTCGTGGCGGCGGATGGCAGTGAGCTCGGCGTCGGGCAGCGTCTGCACCTCGCGGCCGTCGAGCGCGTAGACGCCGCTCGTCGGGCGGTCGAGGCAGCCAAGAACGTTGAGCAGCGTCGACTTGCCCGAGCCTGAAGGGCCCATCAGGCTGACGTACTCGCCGGCACCGATGCGCTCGCTGACGTCGACGAGCGCGTAGACGGGCTGGTCACCGACGACGAAGGTGCGCGAGACCTGCTGGAGCTCGATCATGCGGTGCGAGGAGGCATCTTACGCGCGGGCGTTGGCTATACTCGAAACGCTTCCACACGAGATCGCGGTGCGCGGGGGCGGCCGACTTTTTCTCGACCCGGAGATGCGGTGCCGTTCGAGAACGATCTCCTCATCAGCTACGCGCACATCGACGATTTGCCGCTGCTGGAGGGCCAGTCAGGCTGGGTCTCCACGCTGCATCGCATCCTCGAGGTCCGCATCGCGCAGCTCTTGGGTGAGAAGCCGCGGATCTGGCGCGACCCCAAGCTCCAGGGCAACGACTTCTTCTCCGACACCATCCTGCTCGAGCGCCTGCCGCGGGTGGCATTGCTGCTCACGGTGCTGTCGCCCCGCTACGTCCAATCCGATTGGTGCAACCGCGAGCTCGAAGCGTTCTGCCGTGCGTCGACGCAGTCGGGCGGGATCCGCATCGCCGACAAGGCGCGGATCTTCAAGGTCATCAAGACGCCGATTCCGCACGAGCGCATGCCGGAGTCCCTGCAGCCGCTGCTCGGTTACGAGTTCTACGTCACCGATCCCGCCAGCGAGCGGCCGCGAGAGCTTTCTCATTTCATGGGTCCGGAGGTCGAGCGGCAGTTCCTCACCCGGCTCGACGACTTGGCCTGGGACGTCTGTCAGCTCCTGCAGATGCTCAGGTCGACGAACGGTGAGGCGCCGCTGCGGTCCGCCGCCAAGGCGACCGTTTACCTGGCCGAGACCAGCTCGGATCTTCGCGACGAACGGGAAGCGATCCGGCGCGACCTGCTGCGTGAGGGCTGCGAGGTGCTGCCCGACCGGCCGCTGCCGCTGGTTGCCTCCGAGCTTGCCGCGTTCGTCGACGATCAGCTCGCGCGCTGCACCCTTTCCCTGCATCTGATCGGCCGCGGCTACGGCGTCGTCCCGGACGGTGCCACGCGCTCGATCGTTGCCCTCCAGCACGACGCGGCAGCGGCTCGCCCAGGCCTCCCGCGCCTGCTCTGGCTTCCTCCCGGGCTCGAGGTCGAGGACGAGCGGCAGCGGGCCTTCGTCGAGCTCCTGCGCAGCGCGCCCTGGGTTCATGCCGAGGCCGAGCTCCTCGAGGTTCCCCTCGAGGACCTCAAGAGCCGCATCGACCAACGGCTCGCGCCTCCGGAGCCGCACAAGGAGAAGACAGCCGCGCCGGCGCCCGACCACGGCATCGCGCGCATCTACCTGATCTTCGACCAAGCTGACGTCGAGGCGGTCCGTCCAGTCGAGGACTTCCTCTTCGACCAGGGCTTCGAGGTCGTGCCCACGCTGTTCGACGAGGACGAGACCCGCGCCCGCCTCGACCACGAGGAGAGTCTCTGCCGCTGCGATGCGGCCCTTCTCTTCCAGGGACAGGCGGGAGAGAACTGGCTGCGCCGCAAGCTGCGGGAGGTCCAGAAGAGCGCCGGGCTCGGCCGCGAACGGCCGCTGCTCGCTCAGGGCCTCTACCTCGGCGCCCCGCAGACCCCCCTCAAGGAAAGGTTCCGTACGCTCGAGGCCCAGGTGCTCCGCGAGCCCGCGGGCGGCTTCTCCGGCGCGGTGCTTGCGCCCTTCCTCGCCGATATCGCCCGCCGGCGCGGAGCCGGTGCGTGATCGCTCCCGCCGCGGCGTCCGCCCCGCTCCACCCCTTTCCGGGACTGCGCCCGTTCGAGCCGGACGAGGACCACCTCTTCTTCGGCCGCGAGCTGCAGGTCGACGAGCTCGTACGGCGGCTGCGCACCACGCGCTTCCTCGCCATCCTCGGCACCTCGGGCTGCGGCAAGTCGTCGCTGGTGCGCTCGGGCCTGATCCCCTCGCTCTACGGCGGCGCGATGACGCGGGCGGGCTCGAGTTGGCGCATCGCCATTCTGCGGCCGGGCGAGCGCCCCATCGGCAACTTGGCTGCCGCGCTCGCCGCGCCCGAGGCGCTCGGACCGCCGGACGGCGGCGACGACGTCTCGCGCGGCTTGCTCGAAGCAGCTCTCCGCGCCAACAAGCAGGGGCTGTTGCAGTGCGTCCGTCAGGCCCGCATCCCGGCGCAAGACAACGTGCTCGTCCTGGTCGACCAGTTCGAGGAGCTGTTCCGCTTCAAGCACAGCCGGGAGCATGGCCGCGACGAGGCGGTCGCCTTCGTCAAGCTGCTCCTCGTCGCCGCGCGCGACCCCGAGGCGCGGATCTACGTCGCCCTCACCATGCGCTCCGACTTCATCGGCGACTGTCTCGAGATCCCAGAGCTGCCCGAGGCGATCAACGAGGGGCTTTACCTGGTGCCGCGGATGACTCGCGACGAGCTGCGCTCGGCGATCGCGGGGCCGGTCGCGGTGGCTGGCGGCACCATCGCGCCACGTCTCGTCTCGCGGCTGCTCAACGACGTCGGCGACGATCCGGACCAGCTGCCGATCCTCCAGCACGCGCTGATGCGCACCTGGGGCTTCTGGGTGGACGACCACGAGCCCGGCGAGCCGCTCGATCTGCGCCATTACGAAGCGGTCGGCACGATGAAGGAGGCGCTGTCGCGGCACGCGGAAGAAGCCTTGGACGAGCTCGACGAGCGCGGCCGGCGCCTCGCCGAGGTGCTGTTCAAGGCGCTCACCGAGAAGGAGGCGGACGGCCGCGGCATTCGCCGGCCGGTCGCTGTCGCGGAGGCTCGGAGGCTGACCGGGGCGACCGAGGACGAGCTCCCCGGCGTGACGGAGCCGTTCAGCCGCGCCGGCCGTTCGTTCCTCATGCCTCCTGCCGGAGTGCCGCTGCGGCCAGACTCGGTCCTCGACATCTCCCACGAGAGCCTGATGCGCATCTGGGGCCGGCTGGGCACCTGGGTCGACGAGGAAGCGCGGTCGGCCCAGGTCTACGGCGACCTGGCGCGCGCCGCCGCCCGTCACGAAGCCGGCACCGGCGCCCTATGGCGCGATCCGGAGCTGCAGATCGCGCTGCGCTGGCGGGAGGAGCAGCAGCCGACGGCCGTCTGGGCCGCGAGGTACGACCCGTCGTTCGAGCGCGCCATGCGGTTCCTCGATGCGAGCGCCGCCGAGCGCGACCGCGAGGTCGCCGAACGCGATCGCCAGCGCCGAGCGAAGCTGCGACGCGCTTGGATCCTCATCGCCGTCTTCGCCACCGCGGCCTTCGTCATGCAGGCGCTCGGGCTCTACGCGCTCCGGCAGAGTAACAAAGCCGAGAGGGCCAAACAGCAGGCCGAGCGCGCCAGAGCGAAAGCCGAGAAGGCCCTCGCACTGGTGAGGCGTCAAAGCCTCACGATCGACGAGCGGAGCCGCGATCTGCGGCTGAAGACGCAGCTGGCCGAGGAGAACAGCGCTCGAGCCAACCGCGAGAGGGTGCGCGCCGAGCAGGGAGAAGCCGAGGCCAAGCGCCAGGCGGTGCTCACGGAAGAACAGCGGCGTCTCGCGGAAGACCAACGACGGCTCGCCGAGTCCGAGGCCGTCAAGGCACGCGTCAATGCGGACAAAGCGAGCGAGGCACAGCGCGACGCCGAGGCGAAGGGAGCGGTGGCCGAAGCGGAGAAGGAACGGGCGCAGCGGCTGGCTCGCGTGTCCTTCGCCCACGCTCTCGCCCTGAGGCCGTTGACGGACGAAGAGCTGGAAGACAGCGGCGCGATCGGCAAGGGAGGGGGAGAGCTGAACGCGCTTCTCGCTCTGCAAGCCTACCGGCTCAACCGCGACAACCAGGGCCCGCAGGACGACCCCGACATCTTCGCCGCGCTATGGACGGCCCGCCTCAAATTGGGGCGTCTGGACGAGATCGTCGGCGAGAAACAACCCGACGCCGTACGAGCGGTGGTCATCGGCCAGGGAGGATCGGCCGCCGGCCTTCTCACCGGCAGCGATGACGGCAGGATCCGCCGGTGGAGCGGCGACCGCTGGGAGGTGCTCGGCTCCTTCGGCAGCGGCATCCGCACGCTGCTTTCCAAGCGGTGGACAGAGCCTGCCTCAACGCCGGGCCGGTCGCACACGCTGCTCGCCGCCGCCTTCGCCGACGGCTCGGTGCGGGTTTGGAAGGACGTTCCAACGAGCTCCGCGCCGCGCGAGCTGGCGGCGGCGGGCGTCGCTGGCAGCGGCCTGGCGTTCCACGTCGTCGACGAGCTTCTCGCCGCAGGCAGCGCGAACGGCGCCATCCGGATCTGGAGCCTGGAGGACCCCGGGAATCCTCCGGTGGTGCTGCAGACCGCAGGTGGCCGCGTGAGCGCCGTCGCCTTCGGCGGGACAGGCGAGGATCAGCTGCTGGCCGCCGCCCTGGGCCAGGGGAACGCACAGATTTGGAAGATCCGCAGCGGCGACGAGGCGCTCGCGGTCCGCGTCCCGAAACCCGAGACCGTCTGCTGGAACCACGACGTCCGCAGCGTCGCCTTCGACCCGTCCGGCAGGACGCTGGCGTGCGGCAGCGGCCGCGGCGAGATCGCGCTCTGGGACATCGGCGGCCGCCGACTGGCGTCGTCCCTGGTCGGTCACGCCTCCACCGTCAACTCTCTGAGCTTCGACGCGCAGGGAACGTCGCTCGCCTCCGCGAGCTCGGATGGCACGGTGAGAATCTGGGACGTCGAGCACCCTGCCAACCGGCCTCTCGTGCTGGCCGGCCACACGTCCTGGGTCTGGTCCGTCGCCTATGCGAAAGACCCGGATCGCGGAGAGTTGTGGATCTCGGCTGGCGAGGACGGAACGGTGCGCTTCTGGCCCGCCAACTCGAAGCTCCTGGCGAAGGCGGTCTGCGCGCTGGTGTCGCGGCGCCTGACGGAGGGGGAATGGAAGCGCTACCTGCCCGAGGACTTGCCTTACGACCCCGCGGGCCCCTGTCCGGTCCCGTGATCCCGATCTCGAGACTGGCTATGCGTGCACTGCTCACTGTCGCCATCCTGGTCTCGCTGGTCGACTCGGTGGCGCTGGCGCAATCCGCTTGCGAGACGGCGCTAGCCAACGCCGAGAAGAGTTACGAGCTCGGTCTCTTCGAGGACGTCCAACGGCAGCTCGATCCCTGCGCAAGCGGCGCTGCGACGCGCAAGGAGACCCTCGACTTCCACGCCCTGTCGGCGAGAGCGCACCTCGCCGCCGACGAGCTCGACGCCGCGCGCGAAGACGTCGCCGAGCTGCTGCGCATCGAGCCCACCTACGAGCCCGGCCCGCCGCCGCGCTTCCAGGCGCTGGTCGCGGAGATGCGCCAGCGTGAATCGGAGCTGCAGGTGGCGACGGTCTCGAAGACCAACGAGAGCCTGCGCGCGGCGCCGGCGACGGTCGTCGTCATCACCGCCGAGGAGATCGAGCGGCGCGGCTACCTCGACCTCGAGCAGGTGATCCACGACCTCCCCGGCTTCGACGTCGCGCGCGGCAACGGCGAGACCTACTCCACCTTCTACCAGCGTGGCTTCCGCTCCAAGGACAACGACCGCATCCTGCTGCTCCTCGACGGCGTCGAGCAGAACGACATCTCCAGCGGCGTCGCCCACCTCTCGCGCCAGTACCCGATCAGCGCAACGTCGACCGCATCGAGGTCGTCTACGGCCCGGCGTCCACCATCTACGGTGCCAACGCCTACAGCGGCGTCATCAACATCATCACCAAGCCGCCGGAAGCGTTTCTGTCGCCCGGCAAGCGCTTCGGCATGCAGGTCCAGGCAGCGGGCGGCAGCTTCGACACGCGCGCCACGGAGATGAAGCTCGCCGGGCAGGACAAGAGCGGCAGCATGGCCTGGTCGGTGACCGGCCGGTTCCTGCGCTCCGACGAGATGGACCTGTCCAGGTTTCCCGGCTGGCAGTACGACTTGACGGCGGTGTCCTACCGGAATCGCCTCCGGGTCGAGGGTTTCGACCTCGGGCAACTCTGCGTCTTCTACCACGACCCCTTCGATTGCGGCGAGGATGATTTCGGCAACATCTACGAGGTGACCTACGACGAGCAGGGTCGTCCGCTGTCCGCCGTGCCGACCGACGCAGGCATCGCACGCGCTCGCGAGCTGGACCAGGCGGCCGCTGTTTCAGTTTTTCGACCGCACCGAAGACTGGTCGCTCTACGCCAAGGTCCGTTTCGCCAACCTGACGGTCGGGGTGAATGCCTGGGGCCTGGAGGAGGGCAGCGGCCCCTGGTACAACGCCAATGAGCATTGGCGCAGCGCGCCAGCGGCTCCTGGGCGCCGGAGCACCGCTCGCTCTTCGTCAAATACGGGCGCTCCATCGGCAAGAGCCTGTCGCTCAACCTTTTCACCCGCTACCGCCACAGCGACCTCGACTTCGATCAGTCGGCCCGCGACGCGAGATCGCAGACCTACGCCAATCGCTTCTACGCCCTGCAGGACCTGCAGCGTGGAACGAGATGTCAGGGCGAGCCGCCCTGCAGAGTCGCACGAGTCGAGGACGTGGCGCCTCCCCGCCAGCTCGCCGACCAGTCGGCCGCCGAGCTCACCCTCGTCTACTCGCCACAGCCGCCAGTTCACGCTGGTGGGCGGCTCGACGTGAAGAAGGGCACCATCCAGACCCGGCAGGAGGATCGATACCCAGTTCGACGCTACGTCTCGGCTCCGGCAACCAGGTGGTCGACCACACGGATATCGGCGTCTACGCGCAGGCCTCGTACAAGCCGTTGTCCAACTGAGCCTGATCGCCGGCGGACGCGTCGACTACAACGAGGCGGACCGGAGCCAGCGGCGACTATTCGCGGACGCCGGCTTCGGCACGATCTTCACCCCCGTCTGGCAGTGGTCTACTTGCCCGGCCGCTACGCGTTGAAGCCATCTACTCCGAGGCCTTCAAGGACCCCACCGATTTCGAGAAGTTCTCGCGCAAGCCTGGAGCCAATTTCGGCGGGGTCGGAGCCACGGATCGGAAAACCCCGAGCTGCGTCCGGAACGGACCGCAGCTCGAGGCTCGCCATGGGTTGGTACGGCGAGAGACTGGAGGTCGCTGGAGCTTTCGGCCTATCGCACGCGCTATGAAGACATCGTCGCCCTCGGCACGGAGTGCGTGTCATTCTCATCGGGCTGACGGGGTTCCCCGTGCCGTGCGAAGGCTCGCCGAGCGTGCGTCTGCGTCTTCGAAAAGTTCCAGAACCTGGTAGAGATGGAGGTGCAGGGCGTGGAGCTGCGGGCGCGAGCCCGCATCGGCAGGGTGTCGCTCTTCGGCAATCTCAATTACGTCGATCCCGCTGCCGACGCGGCCAGCGAATCGAGCTCGGCAGCCAGCGGACGCGCGCATCGACGTGCGCATCGGCGACATCGCCTCCCAGCGCGCCAACCCTCGGCGTCGAGCTGCCCCTGTGGCAGCGAGTCGACCTCCACCTGCGCTGGAACTACGTCGGCGCGAGGCGGACCGGCGAGGGGACGACCGTGCTCACCAACCCGCTGCAGCAGGTCGACGCCTACTCCACCGCCACCGCCGCCTTGAGGTACCGCGACGTCCTACCTGGCGCCACGGTCCAGCTGGTCGTCGACAACCTCCTCGATACCGACTACGAGCATCCCGGCGTCTTCACCGCCGACGGAGTGGACCTCGCGTCCAGCATCCCGCAGCCGGGGAGGACGTTCTACGTCCGGATCAGCTGGAAACTGGGACGGTCGCCAAAGGCGCCGCAAGGGAAGAACTAGGCGAAGATTGCGAGGGAGCCATGGACGAGCAGGGCGTCGGAGGCCGAGGGGTAGCGAAAGCCAAGAGGCACGCTAGACGCACTATCCGACGGGCTTCATCGCCGCGGCTCGGCGACCGCCTTCGCTCCCGCCTCGACGCCGTCGCGGTCGAGCGACAGCACGACCGACTCGCCCTCGCGCAGGCCGCCCTTGACCTCGCTGAAGTCCCAGTTGCGCAGGCCGACGTTCACCTGCCGCTCGGCGAGGCGGTCGCCGTCGAGCACCAGCACCTTGCGCTCCTCCTGGAGCGCCGGGGTGGGGATGCGCAGCACGCCGTCGCGGGCGCCGAGGATCACCTCGACGTCGGCCGACGTTCCCGGCAGCAGCGTCGCGGCGAGCGCGCGGTCGGCGAGCTCGACCTCGATCTCCACCGTGCGGTTCTGCTGCTCGACGTCGAGCACGTAGGGCGCCACGCGCACGACGGTGCCGGCGAGCTCGCGCCCCGGCAGCGGGTCGAGCGAGACGCGCACCGGCAGGCCGGCGCGCAGGCGTGCCGCGTCGACCTCGTCCATCGGCGCGCTGACGTAGACGGTCGAGGGGTCGAGGAGGTCCATCACCGGCGGCATCGGCACGCCCGGCGGCGCCGGGGTGACGAACTCGCCGACGTGCGTCGAGGACTCGGCGACCACCGCGTCGAAGGGCGCGCGCAAGACGGTGCGGCCTAGCTCGGCCTGCGCCAGGCCGACGGCGGCGCGGGCGCGCTCGGCGCCGCGGCGCGATGCCTCGCAGCCGGCGGCCTGCGTCGACGCCGCGGTGCTCAGCCGGTCGAGCACGTCGGCGGAGACGATCCCCTGCGCGGCGAGCTCGCGGTTGCGGTCGAGCTCGCGCCGCGCCTGCTCGGCGGCGAGGCAGGCCTGCCGCGACTGCGCCTGCGCGGTGGCGAGGTCACGCTGGGCGACGTCGACCTGCGCGCGCACGATCGAGTCGTCGAGGCGAAGGACGACGGCACCCGCGGGCACGCGGTCGCCGGCGCGGAACGGCAGCTCGAGCACGCGGCCGCCGACGTCGGGCGAGAGCTGGGCGCGGCGCCGCGCCTTCACCGTGCCGGCGCGCGAGTTGGTGACCGTCTCCTCGACGCGGCCGCGCTCGACGCGCGCCAACGCTACCGCGACCGGCTCAGGCGCCCAGACGGTGCGGCGCAGCAGCGTCAGCCCGGCGAGCAGGCCGAGGACGAGGATGGCGAGGCGCAGCCAACGACGACGGCGCGGTGGAGTCGTCGGTGGCCGCGACGGCAGCGGCCGCGCCGGCGTGGCTCCGCCGCTCGCGGGCGCGAGAGAGGGAGGCGGCGACTCGAGCAGCAGCTCCGGCTCGGCCATGGGCACGTCACCTCAGACGACGCCCGCGGCGGCGCGGTTACGCGCTCATGCCGCGGTGCGACGTGACTGTAGCAGGGGTCGCCGGCGTCAGCCGGCGGACAGCGCGCGCAGCTGCGCCGCGGTGGCGGCGCCGAGCGCTTCGAGGAGGCGGTGCAGGCGCCCGAGGTGCGCCGGCACTTCGTCGACCATTTGCTCGGGGCTCAAACGGTCGTCGGTGAGCGCCATGCAGCACTCGACGAGGCGGCGTCTTGCCTCCTGCGGGACGGCGCCGAACGACGCCGCCATCTCGAGCTGCGGCACCAGCTCGTTGAGCACGTCGAACACGAACGGGTGCGCTCCCTGCACGATCGACGGCGGGATGCGGGCATGGCGCGCGAGCAGCCGCTGGAGCATGCGGACCGAGCTCCAGTGCGGGTTGTCGTTCGACTGCAGCGACTGGAGGATGTGGTGCAGGCGCTCGAGCGTCTCGCGGTGCTTGGCGCGATCGGCTGGGGAGGCAGCGGTGTGCGCGGGCGCGCCTGCGCTCACGAGCGGGCCAGTTGGCGGCCGCGCTGCCGCAGCGGCCGACGGAAGCGCGTCGTCGATCGAGGGTAGGGCATCGCCGCTCGGCGGCGTCGCGCGGCTCGCGGGAGTCGCACGGCGCGGCGTCGACGGCTGCGGCGCTGGTGCGGGAGCCGGCGCGGGCCTCATCATCACCGCAGCCGGCGCGGTGTCGACGGCGCTCGCTCGCCGCGCGCGCGACGCGTCCGCGCCCGCCGCCGCCGCAGCCGGCGCCGCTCTCGCGCCCGACGCCAGCGAGGCACGCTTCTGCACCGAGCCAAGGAGCAGTGCCAGAAACGTTTTCAAGTCCTCGCCGGCGACGAGCGGCACCAGCGGCTCGAGCTCGGGTGCCAACGGCTTGCGCTGGCCACGTCCCGCGGCGCCGTCGAAGGCAACCGCGGCGCGCAGGTCCTTCATCGCCCGGCTGCCGACGAGACGCTCGAGAAGCTCGGCGTCGAGCACGGCGGCGACCTCCAGCGCGAGCCGCTGCAGCTCGCCATAGACACCCGCCGCGTCCGCCGCCTCCGCACCCTCCGACCAGGTGCGATGGTGCGTCGCTTCGAGCACAGCGATCCGCGTCGCCAGCGCCGCCTCGCGCCGCTGGATCTGGTGGTAGTCGCCGGAGTAGAAGCCGCGCCGCAGGTCGCGCTTGAGCAGGCGACCGAGAATGCCGCGGAAGTTGGCGAGATCGGCGAGCGCATACGGATCGACGCGTGCGCCGGCGCGCCAGCGCTCGAGCAGCTCGGCGAACGGCACCTCGAGCTGCAGCTCGCCGATGGCGTCGATGGTGCGGCTCAGCGCTCGCGCCAAGTCGGCGTTGCGGCGGAACTCCTCGGCCTTCTCGGGGAAGAGGATCGGCTCGACGTCGACGCCGCTCCAGCTGCCCTCGCCGACGATGCTGGCGGTGGCGCCCATCAGCGCGCTGGCGTACTTGCCTTTGACGTCGGCCGCCACCTCGCAGACGAAGTTGCGCTGCGCGGGCGGCGGCGGCTCGATGCCCGGCTGCGTGAACGGCTCGAGCAGCGCGCGCAGGCGGCCGACGTCGTGCGCGCACATGCTGTGGATGCCGGAGAAGTAGAACTCCGCGTCCTCCAGCGTGTGGCGCGTCTCGTCGTCGGGCGCGGCGAGCGACAGCAGCGCGATCAGCTCGCGCGTGCGCATCGGGATCTGCTCGACGACGCCGAGCAGCGCCGCCGTCATGTCGAGGAAGGTCTCGGGATCGTCGGGCGGGTAGTAGAGCTGCTCCCACGGCGCCGCCTCGTCGAGCTCGTCGAGCACGCGGCGGACGAGCCGATAGAGCTTCTGCCGCTCGGGCAGGATGCGCTCGAGGAGAACGTCGCGGTCAGTGGGGAGTTTCACGACGGCGACCGGGCCAGCGCCGCCGGAGGCAGGCACGCGCGGCATGCTAACACGGGAATGTCAGATCGCTGCAGCGGGCGTTCGGCCGCTTGCAGCGCGACCGGTCGCGCGTGCGGCGCAGCGTTTCGCTCAGAGAATCGGCGGCGCGATCGTCGGCGGACGATCGAGGTCGATCTGCTGGAGCTCGTCCCAGCGGACGTAGTCGGGGCGCTCGCGGCCAGGGGTATAGATCAGCAGGCCGGCGTGGCTGCGGCCGACGTCGGCGGAGCGCTCGAGCTGGAGCTCCTTGCCGCTGTGGAGGGTGATCTTGGCGCGGTGGATGCCGCCTGCGCCGGGCTCGAGTGGCGCGATGGAGGCGATGAGGGCGAAAGGAATGGTGTAGTCGACGCCCTGGGATTCGGCGTCGAGGGTGTCGGTGGTCTCGCTTTCGTCGAGGTCGTAGACCAGCGTCCCGGATAGGCGGCGCCCGTCGCGCGTAGTGACGCTGGCGGTGAGCGGGCGGCCGGGCGGGAAGTCGCCGTAGGCAGGACCGCTGCTGCCGGGGGTGAAATCGACGCGCTCGAAGGCGGCCCAGGAGATCATCACGCGGCCGAAGCGGCGGTCGTCGACGTAGGTCCCGCGGTTGCCGTCGCCGGCTTCTTGGGTGTCGGAGACGACGACCTCGCGGCCGTCGCGCAGGGTCACCAGCGAGCTTTCCTCCGAGCGGCGCGCGATGGAGCGGATGGTGTCGAAGCGCAGGCCGACGTCGCCCGCGTCGGTGCGGCCGTCGAGCTCGTCGGTGCCAGCGTAGTTCTCGCGATTCCAGCCGATGAAGCCGGTGAAGTCGCCCTTCCGCGTGCGCACGGTGCCTTGCAGCCGTTGCGGCACGCCGGCGAGCGGAGGAGTGGGCAGCAGCTCGATGTTGCGGATGCTGGTGCTGTCGAGGTCGACGACGCCGTGCTTGGCGTCCCACACGCGCACGCCGTCGTCGAAGTCGCTGGCGCCGAAGCGATCGAGATTGAGCACCGTCCCGCTCTTGAGCGTCGCGCGCACGTCACGGCCGCTCGCGTCGATGCGGACGAGCTCGCCGAAGCGCACGAGGAAGGGCCGCCGGACGTCGATCGGACCTTGCTTCTCGCTGATCTTGATCCCCAGGATCCTGGTAGCGATGGTTGCCGTCGGCAGCCGCCCCGGCGGCACCTGGGCGACCCAGGGGTTCTCGCGCTTGGCGCCGTTGAAGTCGTTGCTCCAGAACGCTTCCTGGCCGCCGGCGCCGAAGCGCAGCCGTCCCTCGTAGCTGACCTTCTTGACGGTGGTGACGCGGCCGTAGAGGAAACCCTGGTAGGTCTCCGCTGGCGGAGCGGGCCCCGATGCTGTGGGCGCTGTCGGCGGTGAGATCGCGCGTGCTGTCGCCGATGGCGTCGGCGCGGCGGGGCGATCGTTCTGGTAGAAGAATCGGTAGCCGGCGGCGATGGCGAGGAGGAGAACGAGGACGGCGGCGACCGCTCCGCCGGCGATGGTGGCTCTCGTCATGGATGTGCTCTCTCCGCTGAAGACACGAGTGGCATGCCACGTTGCGGGCGACCTCTGTACGCACCGCGGTCCCGGAGATTACTTGGGCGGGAGGAACGCCGCCGCGGGCCTCTCGTATGCTCGGCCCATGAAGCGCGTCACCGCCCTCTACGACGTTCACGGGAACCGTTCTCTCACCGCCGTCGGAGGCCATGGTCACGGCCCCTCGCACCGTTCGAGCTGACGCCATGACTGTCGACTACGCCGTGGCGCCCAAACAACCACGGCGCGCTCTCGCGCTCGTTCTCGTCTGCAGCGCCGGTCTCGCCGTCGGCTGTGCGTCCGCTCCGCCACCCGCTGCGGCGCCCGCGGAGGTGCGAACGCTCGACGTCGACGGACCGTTTCGCCATGCCTCCGGTCTCGGCGACGACGAGCTGCAAGCACAGGTCCGCGACCTCGTCGAGGCGATCGGCTTCCCTTAGTTTTCGGACGGTCACTCGCCGCCGCGTAGTCCGCCTTCGGGGGGGATTGTTCCCACCCGCACGCGCGCTCGCTCGCCACCCCGCGGGCCGGGTCGCCGCACCGCACGTGCGGCTACCTTTGGAAGCGGGGTGGTGAACATGCGAGTCCTGATCTCCAACCCGAGCCAGCGATTCCGCGACAGCCTGCGCAGGCTGCTCGAGGCCTACGGATCCGAAGTGGTAGCCGAGACCGACAACGGTCACGAGCTGGAGGGGCAGATTGCCCGCTACCGCCCCGACGTGGTGGTGATGGCTGTCGCGCTCTCCGACGAGGCGGGAGCCGAGGCCGCGCGTCGCGTGATCGCGGCGCTGCGGCAGATCAAAGCGGTGGTGCTCACCACGGCGGCCGGCGAGCTCGACGTGGTGCCGGCCGCCAACGGCGAGCTCATCCACGCCCTCTCCAACGGCGAGGGCGCCGTCGTTGGAGAAGCCCTCACCAAGCGCGAGGAGCAGGTGCTCGACCTGATGGCTCGCGGGATCACGTCGAACCGTGAGCTCGCCGGCCGGCTGTGCGTCTCCGAGAACACAGTGAAGTTCCACGTCCGCAACATCCTCGACAAGCTTCGCCTGCACGACCGCACGCAGGCCGTTGGCTACGCGCTACGCGCCGAAGCGCTGCGCGACGCCTCGCTCGAAGGCTGAGGCTCCCCGCGCGGCCGCGCCGCAGAACGCGGCCGCGGCCCTAGATGACCAGCTTGAGGTGCAGCCCGACGACGTTGGCCGTGTAGCCGCCGTTGACCAAGTCGAGCAGTGGCGCCGACGGCAGGTAGGGCACCAGTCCGCGGGTGAGGAAGCTGTCGATGTCGTAGTCCTCCCACAGCCAGGAGAGGCCCGCCGACACGCGGTCCGACAGCCGATAGTCGAGCTCGGCGTCGACCGAGAACAGCCGCACGTCGTCGTAATTGGGGATGTCGAAGGCGACGTCGGGCGTGCCGCCCGGCGGTGAGAAGAGGTCGAGGTTGCCGGCCGTCTTCGACCAGCTGGCGGCGATGCGGCCATCCCACTTGCCGCAGCCGTCGCAGGTGAGGCCGAGGCCGTAGGTGTCGGTCGTGTCCTCGAAGTCGCCCGTCCAGTCGGCGAGCGGGTCGGTCGACGGCGTGGCGCCCGATTGACGCGAGCGGAGGAAGTACTCGATCTCCTCGCGGTTGAGGAACAGGTTGGCGCTCACGCCGTCGCGCAGCGCCCAGCCGAGCTCCAAGCCGTAGCCGAGCTTGTCGGCGCTCTGCAGGCCGAGCGGGCTTTCGTCGTAGTCCTCCAGCCGCCCCGTCGTCGTGGCCGTCAAGCTCAGCGTGTCTCCGGCGAGGTACATCGCCATCACGCTCCACTCGCCGTACTCGCGCGCCGCCTGCAGGAACTTGCGCATGCCGGGATGGTTGGCCGGCTCGCCGTGGACGATGAAGCTGTTCTCCATCGCCGCCGTGTCGTAGCCGTCGATGCTGCGGTCGCCGATCTCGTAGCTGCCGCGCAGCACCAGCTTGGCGATGGCGCGCGTGTCGAAGCTCAGCTTGAGCGCGTCCTCGTCGCTGTTCTCGACCTCGCGGAAGGTGCGGTCCCACCGCCGCAGCTCGTAGGAGAGCTGCAGGTTGGTCGTCGGGTTGACCTCCCAGCCCAGCTCGGCGCTCGCGTTCTCCCGCGTGTACGAGTACGGCACCGTGATGCGGCCGATCTCCTCCCACACCGCGTGGAAGCGGACGTAGCCGGGGAAGGCGATGCGGCGGCTCTGGTTGTCGTAGTCGTAGTAGCGGTAGCGGAAGGCGAAGTCGAAGCGGTCGGCGAAACGGGTGCCGACGTCAGCGGAGAGGTGCAGCACCGCAACCTCGTTGTCGCCACGCCGGGCCGGCAGGTTGGCGGGATTCGTGGGGTCGAAGTGCGAGCCGTCGAAGTTCTCGCCGACGATCGCGGTGTTGAGGGTGTAGGGCAGCAACCGATCGTCCTGGCTGAGCACTTGATAACTGGCGCGCCCGTTGGCGTACCAGCCGCCGCCGAAGCGCGCCCTGCCGTTGACGAACAGCAGGCTGGCGTCGTTGTCGGGCGCCAGGTCGGCGAAGCCCAGCACCGAGCCGCCGATCGAGCCCGATCCCGGCGCCGAGTAGGCGTTGGGGTCGGTCGCATTGGTGGCGCGGAAGGGGTTGTCCCAGACGAGCGTGCTGATGTTGTTCTCGAACTGCGAGTAGCGGTAGCCGAGCTGCAGGCCGCCGTTCTTGCCGTTCCACTCGCCGCGCAGCTCGGCGCTCGAGGTGTCGTAGTCGATCGGCTCGACGATCTCCGGCGCATTGCTGAAGCCGAAGGAGCCGCCGTAGGGGCGCGTGCCGTTGCGGTTCTCGTGCTCGACGCGCAGCGACCACGAGAGGGCCGCCATGCGGCCGATGTCGAAGCTGACGTCGGTGCGGTCGCGGCGCAGCCCGACGTCGATCGTGGCGGCGGTCTCGAGGTAAGGCGTCAGCAGGCCGCGCAGGAAGGCGAAGTTGATGCCGGCGGGGTTGATCGCGCGCTGCTGCTCGATGGCCGTCTGGATCTGCGTCTGCGAGGGGTCGGCGATCTCGAAGCGGCCGGGCCCGGTCTCGTGCCAGAGGAACAGCGCCTCGTTGCCGAAGCGGTGGACGATTTTGTTGTAGTCGACGTCGAGCTTCCAGTCGCCCCACATGCCGTACTGCAGCCCGTAGCGGGCGTCGGCGCGGCCGACGTTGGTGCCGCGGAAGTCGAAGTAGCGATCGCTCTTGGGCGAGTCGCCCGCGATGTGCAGCTCGCGCAGCCGGAAGCCGCTGCCGAGGTCGCGGTACTCGGAGAACTTCGCCGACTCCACGCGGCCCGGATCCTCGCGGAACTGGAAGGTGTCGAGATCGCTGTCGACGCTGGTCTCCAGCGCTTCCAGGATCACCGGGTCGACGTGGAAGACCATCCCCTGCGCGGTTGCCGGCGAGCGCATCGCAACGCCGAGGAGCAGGAGAGCGAAGGCGGAGCGGGCCACGGCGCGAATCCGTTGCGAGGCCATGGGTCCCTCCATTGGTGCGTTGGGCTAGTGAGCCAGGTAGGGGCTCGACGGGTGGTTGCTGCCGTGCACGGCCGTGTGGCAGTTGACGCAGCCGCGCTCGACGAGGCGATTGCTCGCCGCCGGCTCGATCGGCGTGTTCCGCCGGTCGTAGAGCGTGCCGGGGTGCCGCGTGTTGGCGTGGCACTGCTGGCAGAGGTAGGGGACGGCGACGCGCTGCAGCTTGGCGTGGTTGCTGCCGTGCGGCGTGTGGCAGGTCATGCAGCTCTCGCGCACCGGCGGGTGCTCCCACAGGAACGGCCCGCGCTTCTCGGTGTGGCACGAGTAGCAGAGGTCGTTGACCGAGTCGGCCCTGACCAGCTTCTCGGTCTGACTGCCGTGGGGGTTGTGGCAGTCGCTGCACGAGAGCTCGCCCTCGCGTACCGGGTGGTGCGAATTCTTCCAAGTCTCGGCCCGCACCTGCTGGTGGCAGGTGGCGCACTGCTCGCTCGCCGAGACGGTCTTGAGCTGCCCGTCCGCCGACTTCGGCGCGTGCACCGAGTGGCAGGTCAGGCACGACAGCCCGCGCTTCGCGTGCACGCTGCCCTGCCAGTGGAACTGCGAGCGTCCGTCGTGGCAGCCGCGGCAGGTCGCCACTTGCGCCGCGACCGGCAGCTTGTCGACGCGCGGGTGCAACGCCACGTTGTCGGGGTCGTCGACGTGCAGGCTGCCCGGGCCGTGACAGGTCTCGCAGCCGTGCGGACCGAGCTTGCCGAACGCCGCCGAGCCGTGCGGAGTGGAGGCGAGCTGCGTCTCGACGGTGTCGTGGCACGTGGTGCAGGTGTCGGCGCCGACGAAGGTCGCCTCGCCGGGAGCGGGATTCGTCTCAGCCGTCGCCGACGACCGCGGGCTCTTGCGCGGCGCTCGCGTGCGCGGCGATCGTCAGCGGCGGCTCCTGAGCGGCGCTCGACGACGACGCATCGTGAGAGCTGACCGACCCGAAGGCCAGGCTGGCGATCGCGGCCGCGAGGACCAGCGCACCGTTCGCTCGTGTCATTCACGTGCTCCCTTGGCTCGATCGGAGTCTAGGGAGAGCTGATGAAGGGCGTCGCCACCCTAAAGGGTGGGGCGCAACGCACGCGCAAGACGCTAGGGTTCGTTTGCTCGCCACACGACCGGAGGTTCCGTCATGCGCAAGGTCACCGATCTCGTCGTCCTCGTCGCCATCCTCGCGCTGCCGGTGTTGCTGGCCGCGGCTCTGCCGTCGCTCGCCGCGCCCGCGCCCGCGGGCGGCGACGCTTCACCGCCAGCGGGCCTCACCGCTTTCGTCGACCTCAAGTGCAGCCTCTGCCACAGCATCGAGAGCCAGGGCGTCGAGCGCAAGAGCAAGTCGGAGAAGACGAAGGGACCGGACCTCTCGACGATCGGCGCCAACCACGACGCCGCCTGGCTCACCAAGTTCATCCGCCAAGAGGTCGCCAACGCCGACGGCAAGAAGCACGAGAAGGAGTTCAAGGGCACGCCCGAGCAGCTCCAGCAGATCGCCACGTTCCTCGCCTCGCTGAAGACGAAGTAGCGGAGTGAAGGCGATGGCGCTCGCGAGCAGCAGCTTCGCCACCGGCGTCGTCGCCTGCCTGATCCTGGTGGCGATCGCGCTCATCGCCTTGCTCACGCTGCGCCCGGCCCTCACCGCCGCGCGCGGCGGCAAGGTGCTCGCGTTCTTCGCCTTCTTCGCGCTGCCGGCCTCGGCGCTGTGGAGCGGCTACGAGCTCCACATGGAGCACTCGAAGAGCACCGAGTTCTGCCTCTCGTGCCACGTGATGGAGCCGTACGGCGAGAGCCTGCTGCTCGAGGACACCGACTACGTGCCGGCGAGCCACTACCAGAACCGGCGCATCGACCGCGACCACGCCTGCTTCACCTGCCACACCAACTACACGCTGTTCGGCGACTACAAGGCGAAGGTCGGCGGCCTGCGGCACCTGTGGGTCTACTACGCCGGCGAGATCCCGAAGAAGATCGAGCTCTACGAGCCCTACAAGAACCGCGAGTGCCTGCACTGCCACGGCGGCGCCCGCAATTTCCTCGAAGCCCACGGCGAGGACGTGCCGTCGCTGCTGAGCAACGAGCTGTCGTGCCTCGAATGCCACGACCAGTTCCACCCGGTGGACAAAGTCGCGGAGCTGCCGAAGTGGAAGGAAGCACCCAGCCATGAGTGAGAACGTGGCGGTCGACACGGCAGCGCCGCGGCCGCGGCCGATCGAGCGCCGGCTGCGTCTCGCGGGCGTCCTGCTGCTGCTCGGCCTGCTCGTCGAGGCGGGCACGCTCTTCGCCCTCGACCGGCCGATGGGCTTCCTCACCTTCGCCGGCGCCGCCGGCCTGTTGGTGCTCGCCGGGATCGTGCTCTACCTGTGGGCGATCGTCTCGCAGGGCGCCGCGCGGTAGCCTGGCTCACCGTTGCCCCCGGCTCGCTCCTCGGCGCCCACTTGCTGGCGCGTCTGGTCGTAGAGTCTCCAGATCTTGCACCCCCGATCGACCGCCGAGCCGGCGACGGCGAGCGACGCCGCGACCCCGCGGCCGGCGACACCGCTTCGAGCCCGGCTCGCCCGGCTCCCCGTGGCTCTCGCGCTTCGCCAGGCTCTCGCGGAGGGCTACTCGCTCGCCACGTTGCGCGCCGATCTGCTCGCCGGCCTGGTGGTCGGGGTTGTTGCCGTGCCACTCTCGATGGCTCTCGGCATTGCCGCCGGCGTGCCACCGCAGCACGGTCTCTACACCGCCATCGTGGCAGGCGGCGTCATCGCCCTGGCCGGCGGGTCGCGGCTACAGGTCTCGGGGCCGACTGCCGCGTTCGTGGTCATCCTCTCCCCGATCGCCGCGCAGCACGGCCTTGGCGGCCTCGTGCTCGCAACCTTCATGGCCGGAGCGCTGCTGCTGGCGATGGGCTTCGGTCGCCTCGGCCGGCTCATCGAGTTCGTGCCCTACCCGGTCACCACCGGCTTCACCGCCGGCATCGCCATCGTCATCGGCACGCTGCAGGTCAAGGACTTCCTCGGCCTCACCGCCGACCGCCTGCCCGCACACTTTCTGCCGCGCGTGGCCGCCTTGGCCCGCGCCGTCCACACCACGCACGGCGGCGACCTGCTGGTGGGCACGCTCACCTTGCTCCTCCTCGTGCTCTGGCCGCGACTGATCAAGGCCGTGCCGGCTCCCCTGGCGGCACTGACCATCGGCTCGCTGGCAGCCTGGGCGCTGGCGCGCGTAGCGCCCGAGCTGGCGCCGGCGACCATCCTCGAGCGCTTTCACTACGTGCTCGACGGTGTCTCCCATGGCGGCATCCCGCCGCTGCCACCGCAACCCCTCCTGCCCTGGCGCCTCCCCGGTGTCGACAACGCGCCCCTGGTGCTTTCGTTCGAGCTGCTGCGGGCCTTGCTGCCGGCGGCCTTTGCCATCGCGATGCTGGGCGCCATCGAGTCGCTGCTCTCGGCCGTGGTTGGCGACGGGCTCAGCGGCACCCGGCACGACCCGGACGGCGAGCTGATCGGCCAGGGCCTCGGCAACTTGATCGCACCCTTTTTCGGTGGCATCGCTGCCACCGGGGCGATTGCCCGTACGGCGACCAACATCCGTTCCGGGGCGCGCACGCCGATCGCCGCCCTCTTCCATGCCGTCTTCATCCTGGTGGTGATGGTGGGCCTGGCACCGCTGCTCGGCTACCTGCCCATGGCCTCGCTCGCGGCGCTGCTGCTCACCGTGGCGTGGCGGATGAGCGAGCTCCGCCATGTCCTGCGGATCACACGCCAGGGACAGCGCAGCGATGTCGTCGTGCTGTGGACCTGCCTGCTCCTCACCGTCGTATTCGACATGGTGATCGCCGTGTCGGTGGGAATCGTCCTGGCGGCCCTTCTCTTCATGCGGCGGATGGCGGAGGTTTCCGAGGTGCGGCTGCTCACGTCCGAGCACCATCACCGCTCCGGGCCACTGCCGCACGGGTTGGTCGTCTACCAGGTAGCAGGTCCCCTGTTCTTTGGCGCCGCCCAGCGCGCCATCAGCACGTTGGCGAGGGCCGGGCAGGAGGCGCGCGCCCTGGTGCTCGATCTCGAGGACGTTCCGGTGCTCGACACGACTGGCCTCGTCAACCTCGAATCGGCAATCGAGCGCCTGCTGGCCGGCGGGACCTTCGTTGCGATCGGCGGCGTGCAGAAGCAACCTCTGCGTGTCCTCCTGCAAGGTGGCGTGCGCAACCGGCCCGGCCGCATGGTCATCCGCCGTTCGCTCGACAAGGCGATGGAAGACGCCCGCGCCGTGCTCGCGAGTGGTTCGTCGACCACGCCCGGCGAACCTAGTGGGGCAGCAACGCAGTAGCCGCGCCGCCCTGCGCGGGCACCAGCCCGGTCCGCTCGATCAGCTCCCGCAGCGCCGGCCCGGTCGCGGGCAGTGCGGGTAGGAGCGCTTCGGCGTACGGCGCCAGCCAGACGTCGAGGCTCGTGGCCTGCGCGGCGAGCATCCACTCCCACTCCGCGCGCGAACGCTCGGCCCACGCACTCAACGCCGCGTCCCCGGCGCCGCCGCCGCGGATCGCCGCGATCGAGGCCGACAGCGCGTCGGCCTCGCGGAACCCGCGATTGAGGCTATGCGACCCGAGCGGCGAGGCGAGGTGGGCGGCGTCGCCGACCAGCCAAGTGCGGCCGCGGCCCCAGCTCGGCGCGAGGCGGCGCTCGAAGCGAGTCACCGCGCTCCACCCGACCTTGCGCGGTTTCGGGAGCCACGGCGCCCGCTCCGCCATCAGGCGCGCCAGCAGCGCCGACAGCTCGGGCGTCGCCATCGACCACACGGCGCGGTCCTTGAAGCGCTCGGGGCTCACGACGTGCGGATCGCGCAGCTCGAAGGTGCAGCGGAACCAGCCACCCGGCAGCGGCCAGACGGCGTCGACGGTGTGGCGGCCGAGGAGGATCTGCAGCTCGTCGCCCGGGACGTCGTCGCCGAGCTCTACTTCGAAGGCGGCGAAGACCTGCGCCGGCCGGCGCTCCTCGGCGGCGATGCCGAGGCGAGCGGCGACCGTGGAGCGATGCCCGTCGGCGCCGACGACGAAGCGCGGCCGCAGCGCCCGCCGGCGATCGACGACGGTGACGTTGACGGCATAGCCGTAGCCGCTGCCCTCGCGGCCCAGCCGCTCCACCTTCGCGGCGGGGGGGTCCTGGCCGGGATCGAGGTCGGCGAGCCGATGGTTCCAGCGCACCTTCACGCGGCGCTGACGCAGTGCGGCCTGCAGCGCTTCTTCGAGGCGCGCCTGCGACACCGCAAAGCCGAACGAGCGGCCGCCGGTGAGGCCTTCGAGCGGGACGCGACGTTCCATCTCCCCAGCCTCACCAGTGAGGACCACGCTGTGGATGCGCTGGCCGTGGGGAAGGAGACGCTCGAGCACCCCGAGCTGGTCGAGCAACAGCACCGATGCCGGGTGGAGCCCGACGGCGTAGCTGTGGCCGGCCGGCCGCGACTGCTCGTCGATCACCTCGACGGTCAGCCCGGCGCGCGCAATCGAGAGAGCGGTGAACATGCCGACGGGTCCCGCTCCGACCACCAGGACGTCAGGGTCTCGCATCGCGTTGCCTCCAGGTGTTGCGCGTGGCGTCGAGCCACGAACCATCGTCGCGCGCGGCGTCGTCGTCGGCAACGCGCCGTGGTGCGGGCGAGGCGCTACCCCAAGGGGTTGCTCGGCCACCCGCCGAGGTGTGGTCGCGCACCGCGCTTAGGCGCTAACGTCCTTCGCGCCGTGAGGAGAACGATGTCGGCCTCTGCAGCTGTCTTGCTGCTCGCGCTCGTTTGCGGGCACGCACTCTCGCAGCCGTTACCTGCCGGCGACGTCGCCGCGGCGATCTGCCGCGAGCTGGAGAACCACCGCCATCCCGCCGTGGGGTCGCTCGCGCCGACGGAGGTGAAGCAGCTGTCGGCGCTCTATGCGGGCGACGGGTGCGCGCCGCTCTGGGTGGACGCATCAGGACGTCCAGGTCCTGATTCCCGCAGCGCGCTCGCGCTGCTCGAGGGCGCCGCGAGCGAGGGCCTCGATCCTGCCGACTACGGCGGCGTCATCCTCCGTCGCTGGGCGGAGACTTTGGAGGCCGCGCGATCCCGCGCCGCGGCCGACGCCGCCGCGTTCGACGTGGGGATGAGCGCCGCCACGTTGCGCTACCTTCGTCAGTTGCACGAGGGCCGGGTCGATCCGCGCGCTATCGGCTTCCACATGAGCTCGCCGGCGGACGACAACCACGACTTCGCGAGCATTCTTCGCGCGGCCCTCGCCAGCCATCGGATCCCCGAGACGGCCGCCGCGTTCACTCCGCCGCTCGTGCTCTATCGCGGGCTGCGCGGTGCGTTGGCCCGCTACCGTGCGCTTGCCGACGATTGGACCCTGGTGGCTCCGCCGGCTCCCGCCAAGCCGGTGCGGCCGGGAGATCCCTACCCGGGAGTCGCCGACCTGCGCCGTCTCCTCTCCGCGCTCGGCGATCTTCCGCCCGAGGCGCCCGCGCCGTCGCCGCCCGCGGCGGATCGGCCGGCGAGCTACGAGGGCGCGCTCGTCGACGGCGTGAAGCGCTTCCAGGCCCGGCACGGTCTCGAGCCGGACGGCGTGCTCGGCAAGGAAACCTTCGCGGCGCTGCACGTGCCGCTGGCGTGGCGCGCCCGCCAGATCGAGCTCGCGCTCGAGCGCCTGCGCTGGCTGCCGCACCTCAGCCCCGAGCGGTTCCTGGCCGTCAACATCCCGATGTACCGCCTCTGGGCCTGGACCGGCATCCCGCCCAGCGGAGCGCCCGCGCTGGGCATGAAGGTGATCGTCGGCCGCGCCTTCGACCGTGAGACACCGGTGTTCGTCGACGAGATGCAGTACGTCATCTTTCGTCCCTACTGGAACGTCCCGCCGTCGATCGCGCGCGGCGAGGTCCTCCCCGCTATCGCGCGGCGGCCCGGCTACCTCCAGCGCCAGGACATGGAGATCGTCGCCGGTCCCGGCGACGATTCGCGGCCGGTGCCCGCCACGGCGGCGAACCTGGCGCTGGTCCGCCAGGGGAAGCTGCGCGTCCGCCAGCGCCCCGGGCCGAAGAACGCTCTCGGGCTCGTCAAGTTCGTCTTCCCCAACGACGAAAACGTTTATTTGCACGACACTCCGGCGCCGCAGCTGTTCGGCCGCACGCGGCGCGACTTCAGCCACGGCTGCGTGCGCGTCGAGGACCCGGCCGCGCTCGCCGAGTGGGCGCTAGAGGGCGAGGGCGACTGGACGCGAGAGCGGATCGAGGCGGCGATGAACGGCGCCCGCTCGCAGCGCGTGACGCTTCGCCGCCCGATCCAGGTCATCCTCTTCTACGTCACCGCGGTGGTCATGCCGGAAGATGGCACGGTCCACTTCGCCGACGACGTCTACGGCCACGACCGCAGGCTTCACGCGGCGCTGGCGGGCCGCGGCTCGCCGGCGCGATAGCGCCGCTTGTCGGCCCGTCGCGGCCTCGGCAGGCCACCGGTCAACCGCAAGAGTCCCCGCATGCAGGCGTGGCCGGGATCGACCGGAGCGCAATACATCATCGGGCAGCCGCCGGGGATGACGCCGATGCCGTGCACGCGGCAGCGCTCGATCGCCTCCTCGGAGACGCTGCCCGGGCCGAACGAGCGGTGGATCCAGACCTGCGTCACGCCGACCGCGGCGCATTCGTCGACGACCGATGCCGCCGCCTCGGGCGGCGTGACGATGACCGCGCCCTCCACGCCGCCCGGGATCGAAGCGAGGTCCGGATAGCACGGGTCGCCTTCGACCTGCTGCGTCTTCGGGTTCACCGCGAAGACCTGGTGACCGGTGGCCTCGAGCTTGCGATAGATCAGGTTGGCGGGCGACGACCCCTCGCGGGAGACGCCGACGACCGCGATCCGCCTCAGGACCAAGAACTCCGCGACCGCTTTCTTGAGTTCGTTCATGACGACCCTTTCGGCTCCCAGGCTTTGACCAGCGGCGACAACGCCGCCACCGTCGCGCCCAGCAGGAGCAGTAGGAGTAGTGCGCTCTTCATCGTTTCGCCTCCGTCCGCCCTCGTTGGCGGCGCGCCGATGTCAGGTTACGGGTAACCCGTAGTCCCGTTCCCACTCGCTCGTGCGGGTCCGCAACGCGCCAAGGTAGGCGGCCGCGGTCTCGGTCGCCCCTGAGCTGGGTCAGTGCGGCGTGTCCTCACCGTCGCGCAACCACGCCGGGATGTCTCGCATGCCATGCAGCACGCGCCAGACGTCGATGTGGTCGTCGCGTTCGACGTAGAAGACCAGATACGGATAACGCTTCAAGCCCCAGGTGCGCAGGCCGGGAAGGTCCAGCTCGTGGGCGTAGCTGGGCGAACCGCTCGCGGGATGACGCGAGATGTGGGCATAGGCGTGCTCCAGGGCGGTGATGAAGCCAAGCGCCGCCGGAGCGGATGTCTCGGCGAGGTAATGGGCGATGGCCTCATCGACGTCCTTCCGCGCCAGTGCGCGCGGGACGACGGGCTTGGCCTTCATCTGCCCGTGGCACGCACGCGCCTGCGCAGCGACTCGAAGTAACCCTGATCCACGGCCCTGGTCGGCTTCGAGGCTGCCCCAGCCAGCAGCAGCTCGCGCAGCCGCTGGCGGTCCTGGTCCTTGCGAATCAGCTCCCGCACGTATTCGCTGCTGGTGCCATAGCCGCGCTGGCTGACTTGCTCGTCGACGAAGTCCTTCAGGTTCTCGGGCAGCGAGATATTCATCGTGCTCATCGCCTCATGCTAGCCGCGTTGGCAAAATTTGGCAAACCTCCTGGCCGGCCTGCATGCGGCGAACGAGCTTGCGGTCGTCGGTCCCGGGCGAGCGCATTGGTTCTCGCCTACCCGTCCGCGTGGCGAGTGGCCACCTCGTTGGAGATCGACTCCTCGGGCAGGGACCACTAACTTGCTGCCATGAGCACCCTCGAACGCCACGACGAGCCCGCGACCGCGCTCGACCATCTGATCCCCACGCCACGACTGGTGGAGATCGATCGCCTCGACGTGCAAGCACCGCCATGGGCGGTGTGGAACCTGGTACGCCACGGCGACCTCGTCCACTCGCCGCTCGCGCGCGCTCTCTTCGCCATCCGCACGCTCGGGCGCGGAGAGCCCTCGCTGCGCATCGACGACCTCACCTCGTCGTCCGAACGGCCGGGCTTCCAGCTCCTCGTCGACGACCCGCCGAGCGAGCTCGCGGTCGCGGCGATCGGCAAGGTCTGGCAGCGCGACATCCCGTTCGTGCACGTGCGGACGGCCGACGATTTCGCGGCCTTCGACGAGCCCGGCTTCGCCAAGGTCGCCTGGGCGATCCGCGTTTCTCCCCACGCCATGAGCACTCACGTCGAGGTGGAGGTGCGGGTCGACACGACGGACGACGAGTCGTGGCACAAGTTCCGGCGGTACTTCCGGCTGATCGGCATCGGCTCGCGTCTCATCCGCCGCATGCTGCTCGCCGACGTCGCACGCCAACTGGGAGAGGCACCGGAGGTGGAAGACCGCAAGCTCTCCGGCGACGAGCTGCTTCCCGACGCGGCCCTGCAGCTGACGCACTCGATCGACATCGCGGCCACGCCCGAGGCGATCTGGCCCTGGCTCGTGCAGATGGGGTGCAGGCGGGCCGGTTTCTACAGCTACGACTTCCTCGACAACGGCAACGAGCGGAGCGCCCGCGAGGTCCACCCCGAGCTCCAGGCGTTGTCGGTGGGCGACGTGCTGCCGGCCACTCCCGAGAGCGAAGACGGCTTCGAGGTGCTGCGGCTCGATCCGCCTCGCGCTCTCGTGCTGGGCGGGCTGTTCGACTCGCAGGCGGGCGACCAGCTCCCGTTCGACGCCGAGCGCCCCCGCGAGTACTCGCAAGTTACGTGGGCCTTCGTCCTCGACCCTCTCGACGCCCGCAGCACGCGGCTCACCGTCAGAGCACGCGCGGCGTGGCATCCCGGTCACGGTGTCTTCGGCATCCGCGCGGTGCACCACTTCATGGAGAGCGAGCAACTGCGGCAGCTCGCGGCGCGCGCCGAGGGGCGCCTGCCGCGCGACGACTGGCGCGACGTCGCCGCCGGCGTCGGCGGGGCGGCGCTCATGACGGTCGCGCTGCTCGCACCGTTCCTGCGCGACCGCCGCAGCCACTGGGGCGTGGACGCGCAGGTGGCCAATCGACCTCATCCCGGCGACGATCTCGTCCCCTCACCGCGGTGGAGCTGGACGCACGGGCTGGAGATCGATGCGCCGGCAGAAGCCGTCTGGCCGTGGGTGGCGCAGATCGGCGCCGATCGCGGCGGTTTCTACAGCTACCAGTGGCTCGAGAACGTGGCCGGCTGCGGGGTGCGCAACGCGGAGACGATCCACCCGGAGTGGGAGGTGCGCGTGGGAGATCGGCTCGTCCTCCATCCCGGGAAGGCGGCGCTTCCCGTCGTGGCGTGCGAGCGCGGGCGATGGTTCGTCGCGCACGCGGCCGCCGACGAGAGCGCCCGGGCGGCAGGAAGGCCGTGGGTGACGGCCTCCTGGCTCTTCGAGGTCGAGCCGCTGGGCGAGGACCGCTGCCGGCTGATCAGCCGCTACCGAGCGGACTGCTCGGACGACCTGGTCTCGCGGCTGCGGTTCGGTCCGACGCTGGTGGAGCCCGTCGGCTTCGCCATGGACCGGCGCATGTTGTTGGGCGTCAAGCAGAGAGCCGAGCGCGTAGCGGCAGTAGCCTCCGTCTAGTGGAGTTCCGAGGTGGCACGCCGCTGTCGCCGCGCCAGCCACCGCAGTCGTGGCCGACGCTGGCGATCCTGACGCTGGCCGTCGCCGGCATCGTCGCCGGCGGCGCCGGTTGGCTGGCGGGGTTTCCGCGTGCGGCGCACCTCGCGTGGGCCGCGACGACGATCGTTTGTCTGCTCCCGTTGGCCTTCCTCGTCGTTCGCGACCTCGCTCGCGGCAAGCTCGGCGTCGACGTCATCGCCGTGCTGGCGATGGCGGGCGCCCTGGCGGTCGACGAGCACCTCGCCGGAGCGGTCGTCGCGGTCATGCTCGCCGGGGGGCAGGTCCTCGAACGTCATGCCAGCGGCCGCGCTCGCCGCGAGCTCACCGCCCTGATCTCGCGTGCGCCGCGCGAGGCGCATCGGCGCGAGGCGGAGCGCCTCGTCGACGTGCCACTGTCGGAGGTCCGGCCGGGCGACGTCCTCGTCGTACGCAGCGGTGAGGTCTTGCCGGTCGACGGTCTGGTGCAGGGCGAGACCGCCGTGCTCGACGAGTCGGCGCTGACCGGAGAGGCGCGGCCCGCGGAGCGCCGGGCCGGCGATCGCGTCCGCAGCGGCACCGTGAACGCGGGGCCGGCGTTCGAGCTGCGGGCGACCGCCACCGCCGAGGCGAGCACGTACGCCGGCATCGTGCGCCTCGTCGAACAGGCGGAGAGCGAGAAGGCGCCGCTCGTACGCCTGGCCGACCGCTACGCGGTCTTCTTCCTTCCTCTCACCCTGGCGGTGGCAGCAGCGGCGTGGCTCATCTCGCACGACCCCCGGCGCGCCTTGGCGGTGCTCGTCGTCGCGACGCCGTGCCCGCTCATCCTGGCCGCGCCGATCGCCATCGTGGCGGGGATCTCGCGCGCGGCGCGTGCCGGCGTCATCGTCAAGGGCGGCGGCGCGCTCGAGACGCTGTCGCGCGGCGAGGTGCTGCTGCTCGACAAGACGGGGACGATCACCGAGGGCACTCCGACGCTCGCCGACGTGGTGGCGTTCGCCGACGTCGCGCCGGACGAGGCGCTCCGCCTCGCGGCTTCGCTCGACGTCGTCTCGGCACACCCGTTGGCGGAAGCCATCGTCGTCGCCGCAGGCCAGCGTGGACTGGCGTTGGCGTTTCCCCGCGCCACCCGCGAGGAACCCGGTGAGGGGATCGAAGGCTCGGTGGAGGAGCGACAGCTTCGAGTCGGCAAGGTCGCTTGGGTGATGGCCGGCCGCCCCATTCCCGCGGCCGCTCTCGAGATCCGCGATCGCAGCCGCCGCACGGGATCCTCCGTGCCTTTCGTCGCGGTCGATGGGATCCTGGTCGCCGCCCTGATCTTCGAGGACGGCATTCGACGCGAAGCCCGCGAGACCCTGCGCACGCTACGCAGCGCCGGCTTCCGCGAGATCGTGCTGCTCACCGGCGACCAGCGGCCGATCGCCGAAGCCGTTGGCGCGAGCGTCGGTGTCGACCGCGTGCTCGCCGAGCAATCGCCTGCCGACAAGGTCGCGGCGGTTCGCGAGGCTCAGCGGCGTGGAGTCACGGTGATGGTCGGCGACGGCATCAACGACGCCCCGGCGCTGGCCGCCGCCGACGTCGGAGTGGCGATGGGCGCCCGCGGCGCGTCGGCTTCCTCCGAGGCCGCCGACATGGTCGTCGTGCCCGACCGCCTCGATCTGGTGAGCGACGCCCACGCGATCGCCTGCCGCTCGCGGCGCATCGCCATCCAGAGCATCATGGCCGGCATGCTGCTCTCCGGCGCCGGCATGGTGTTCGCGGCCGCCGGCTGGCTGGCGCCGGTCGCCGGCGCGCTGCTGCAGGAGGCGATCGATCTCCTCGTCATCCTCAACGCGTTGCGGGCTCTCGGCGCGGGAGGGCGAGGCAGCGGCGCGCTCAGGGCCGGATCGCCACCTTGAGCACGCCGTCGCGGCGCTCGCCGAAGAGCTGGTAGGCGTCCGCGATCCGCTCGAGCGGGAAGGTATGCGTCAGCAACGGCGTCAGGTCGAGGCGCCCGTGACGGACGGTCTCGATCAACCGGCGCATGCGCTCCTTGCCGCCGGGGCACAGCGTCGTCACGATGCGGTGATCGCCCAGCCCCGCGGCAAAGGCCTCGTACGGCACCTGCAGCTTCCCGGAGTAGACGCCGAGCGACGACAGCGTCCCGCCCGGGCGCAGACAGCGAAGAGCGCTCTCGAAGGTCTGCTGCGTGCCCAGGGCCTCGATGGCCACGTCGACGCCGCCGGTGAGCTTGCGCACCTCCTCGACCACGTCCACCTGCCGATAATCGAGGACGACGTCGGCCCCCATGCGCTTCGCCATGGCCAGGCGGTTGTCGTCGCCGTCGACGCCGATGACCAGCGCCGCTCCCATCAGCTTGGCGCCGGCGGTGGCGCACAGCCCGATCGGTCCCTGGGCGAAGACGACGACGGCGTCGCCGATCCGCACCTGACCCGACTCGGCGCCGGCGAACCCGGTCGACGCGATGTCGGCGAGCAGCACCACCTGCTCGTCGGTGAGGTCGTCGGGGATCTTCGCCATGTTGGCCTGCGCATGCGGGACGACCAGGTACTCGGCCTGCGCGCCGTGGATGGTGTTGCCGAAGCGCCAGCCACCGATCGCCTCGTAGCCGCCGCCGTGGCCACACTGCGACTGGTGACCGCTGAGGCACGCGCCGCACTGGCCGCACGGAGTGATGGCGCCGACCAGCACGCGCTCGCCCACCTCGTAGCCGGTGACGCCGGCGCCGAGCTCGGCGATCACGCCGACCGGCTCGTGGCCGATGATCAGCCCGGGCCGCACCGGGTACTCGCCGCGCAGGATGTGGAGGTCGGTGCCGCAGATGGTCGTCAGCGTGACGCGCAGCAGCGCCTCGCCAGGTCCGGGGCTCGGTCGCGGCACCTCCTCGACCCGGATGTCGTCCACGCCGTGGAAGACGTTCGCCTTCATCGTGGCGCGCGCTGCGCGGCTCGTGGTCATGGGCTCGAGGCTCAGCGTCGTCGTTTCGCTCATGAAGGTGGCCTCCTTGCGATCGAGAGTGGCAGCTCGTCGGCGCCGCCGCGCGCCCCTTGCGGAGTGGGGCGCTCGCACCACGGGGTGGGTAGGCCGACGGCGCAGCGGGGTGGCGACGGCAGGCGACTGCGCGTGGCAGCGTCCAGAGATGGCTGCGCCCTGTCGCGATGCTCCGTGGGCGTGCTCTGCCTCGTCGGTGTGCCAGGAGCTCGCATGCGTTGCCGGCGACGGGTTGGCGGCGGACGAGGTGCTACGCCGGCGCGCGGCGCACGGACCCAACCGGATACCGGACGCTGAACCGACGCCGGCAGCGGCCATCCTCGCGCGCCAGCTCCGCGGCCTGACCAACGTGCTCCTGGCGGCGGCCGCGGCCGCCTCGTTTGCCTTTGGCGAGGTCGCCGAGGGGCTGGCGATCGCCGTCGTCATCCTGCTGAACGTCGGCATCGGCTTCTTCACCGAGGTGCGAGCCGTGCGCTCGATGGAGGCGCTGCGCCAGCTGGGCAGGGTGACGGCGCGCGTGCGGCGCGAGGGCAAAGTGCTCGCCGTCGGCGCCGAGGAGCTGGTGCCGGGGGACGTCGTCGTGCTCGAAGCGGGCGAGGTCGTTCCCGCCGATCTGCGGGTGATCGAGGCGTCTCGCTTGCAGGCTAACGAGTCGCAGCTCACGGGTGAGTCGCTGCCGGTCGACAAGAAGGTCGAGGCGGTCCCGCTAGAGGCCCTGCTGCCCGAGCGCGCCTGCATGCTCTATCGCGGCAGCTCCATCGTTCGCGGGTCCGCGGCCGGCGCCGTCGTGGCAAGCGGGGCGGCGACCGAGGTGGCCAAGATCGCGGCACTGGCCGAGCGCGCCGGACGCGACGCGACGCCGCTCGAGCTCAACCTGAAACGCCTGGGCAACACGCTCGCGGGCGCGGCGATCGCGATCGGCGCAGTGACCGCGGTCGCCGGCGCAATCGCCGGACATGATCCGTTCCTCATGGTCGAGACAGGCATCGCGCTCGCGGTCGCCGCGATCCCCGAAGCGATGCCGATCATGGCGACCCTCACGCTGGCCCGCGGCCTCTGGCGCATGGCGCGGCGGCGCGCCCTCATCAACCGACTCTCGGCGGTGGAGACGCTGGGTGCCGTGACGACGATCTGCACGGACAAGACGGGAACTCTGACGGAGAACAGGATGACCGTCGTGGCCATCGTCGCCGACGGCGAAGGCCGCGGCATCGACGGCTCCGACCCGGTCGTCGTCGCCGCTCTGCGCATCGGCGCCCTGTGCAGCAATGCGGCCCTGGGTCCCAGCGGCGCGGGCAGCGGCGACCCACTCGAGGTCGCGTTCCTCGTCGCGGCAGCGCAGACCGGCATCGAACGCGAGGGTTTGCTGGCAGAGCTTCCGGAGGTGCGCGAGGAGGCCTTCGACTCCACGCAGAAGATGATGGCGACGGTCCACGAGGAGCGTGGCGGCGGCTTCCTGGTGGCGGTGAAGGGCGCTCCCGAAAGCGTCCTCGCGGCCTGCGAGCGGCGGCGCACCTCGTGTGGGGTCGTGCCGCTGGAGGAGAAGGACCGCCAGGACCTGCTAGAGCGCCAGCGTTCGCTCGCCGGCGAGGGCTACCGCGTCCTCGCGCTCGCCGAGCGGCGGTGTGCGACGGCAGCGATCGATCCCTATCGCGAGCTCACCTGGGTGGCGCTCGCGCTGCTCGAGGACCCGCCGCGCCGGGACGTCGCCGCGGCCCTGGCCGCCTGTCGCGCGGCGGGCATCGACGTCGTGATGGTGACCGGGGACCAGGCGGCCACGGCGCGCACGGTCGGGCGCCAGGTCGGCCTGCTGTCACCGCAGGACGACTCACTCGCGCTCACCGGACGAGACCTCGCGCAGGCATGCCTGGAGCCCGATACCCGAGAGCATCTGCTCACCGGCCGGCTGTTCGCCCGCGTGGACCCCGCCCAGAAGCTCGCGCTCGTGCGGCTCTATCAGGAAGCCGGCGAGGTGGTGGCGATGACCGGAGACGGCGTCAACGACGCTCCGGCGCTGCGGCAAGCGGACATCGGCATCGCCATGGGGTTGCGGGGGAGCCAGGTGGCCCGCGAAGCCGCGGACGTGATCCTCGAGGACGACTCCTTCGCCACCATCGCGGTGGCGATCCGCGAGGGGCGCGTCATCCTCGACAACATCCAGCGCTTCATGGTCTACCTCTTCTCCTGCAACGCCTCGGAGGTGTTGCTCGTGGTCTCCGCCGCCCTCCTTGGCGCGCCGCTGCCGGTGCTGCCGCTGCAGCTCCTCTTCCTCAACCTGGTGACCGACGTCTTCCCGGCGCTGGCGCTGGGGCTCGGCGAGGGTGACGCGCACGTGATGGCGAGGCCGCCGCGCGACCCGCGCGAGCCGCTGCTCACCCGCGCGCACTGGCTGGCGATCGCGGGGTACGCGGCGACGATCGCGCTCGCGGTTCTGGGTGCGATGCTGTGGTGCCGTCAAGCCGCCGCGACGCCGGGAACGGCTCCAACGGTGGCGTTCTTGACGCTGGCCTTTGCGCAGGTGTGGCACGTCTTCGACATGCGCTCCCATCGGTCGCGGCCGCTTGCCAACGAAGTGACGCGGAACCCGTACGTGTGGGCAGCCGTGGCGCTCTGCTCCACGCTTCTCATCGTCGCGGTGGAGGCACCGCCGCTCGCGGCGGCGCTCCACCTGTCGCGCCTCGGGCCCGCAGAGTGGCGAATCGTGGTGGTCATGAGCCTGCTGCCGGTCGCGGTAATCCAGGCGGCCAAGCTCTCTGCCCGACTGGGTGGGGCAAGCAACCGTGCTGGCGATCGATCTCCCGCACGCTGGGGCGTGGCGGGCCGAGCATCCGAGGAGGATGGTGAGAATGCCGCGGCCCGGACTGCGGCGCTGTGTCCAGGAGGTGGGTCATGTCGATCCGAGGCAAGTCGATGAAAGCGATCGTGGCCCGGTGCCTTGCCACCCGCTCTCTGCCCCTTCTCGTGGCCGCGGGCGGCCTTCTCCTGATCCTGAGCCCCCTGGTGCCGGCATGGGCACACTGCGACACACTCGACGGACCAGTCGTCTCGGCGGCGCGGCAAGCGCTCGCCAGCGGAGACGTCGTGCCGGTGCTCCGCTGGGTCGAGCCGCCTGCCGAGGCTGAGCTCAAGGCTGCCTTCGCTCGCGCGCGGATCGTGCGCGAAGCATCTCCCGCCGCCCAAGAGCTCGCCGACCGATGGTTCTTCGAGACGGTCGTGCGCCTTCACCGCCAGGGCGAGGGCTTACCGTTCGACGGCCTGGCGGCGCCCGAGGCTCCCATCGATCCTGCTATCGCCGCCGCGGACACCGCGCTGCGAAACGGTTCGGTGGACCAGTTGGCGCGGCAACTCGCGTCAGACGTCGAGCAGGCGATCCGCGAGCGCTTCGCGCAGGTGCTGCTGGCGCGGGCGCACGCCGAGGAGAGCGTCGAGCGTGGCCGCGAGATGGTTGCCGCCTACGTGGGCTTTACGCACTTCGTCGAGCGACTGCATGAGCTCGTCGCCAATGGCGAGGCGCCCGCCGAGCACCGCTCGACGCACGAAGAGCCTGGAGCTGCCAGGTCGCATTCTGCGAACGAGCACTAAGAGTCCCGCGTCCCGGCGCCGAGCCGCTACAAGAAGGGCGAAAGCTCCCGCGCCGCCCGATCGCCAAGTCGATGCCGGAGTGGCCTTCGCCGCCACCAGCTCGACACGACCTCGTGCGCTTGCCGCAGATCTCGCCGGAAAGCGTCTTCGAGCGCGAGCGCCGTGTCGCGGTCGAGGATGACCAGGTTGCACTCGGCATTGAAGACGAAGGAGCGAAAGTCCAAGTTCGAGGAGCCGACGACGGATACCGAGCTGTCGGCGACCAAGGTCTTGGCGTGGAGCACCTCACCGCCGTACTCGAAGACGCGCACCCCGGCGGCGAGCAGGTCGGCGTAATAGCCGTGTGCGGCGTGGCGTAGCAGCGGCACGTCCGAGCGTCCGGGAAGGAGCAGGCGGACGTCGACGCCCCGCGCCGCGGCATCGGCCAGGACGGCCGTCGCCATCCGCCCAGGGGCAAAGTACGCGTTGGTGATCCAGAGGGAGCGGCGGGCCGCCGCCGCAATCGCGGCGAGAGCGGCCGCGGACTCGGCGTGGCCGCGCCGGGGCCGGGAGTCGAGCACCAAGACGCGGGCGCCGCGGTCTTCCGCGGCAGCAGCCGGGAGCGGTTCGAGATCGAACGGCGCGCCGCCGACACGTGTCCACGCCTCGGCGAAGACGACCGCCATCTCCCAGGCGGCGGGACCCTCGACGCGGACGTGAGTGTCGCGCCACGACGGCGGAGGTGGGTCGGGCCGCACGCCGGGCGAGCCGTATTCCTCCGCGATGTTGAGGCCGCCGGTAAAGGCGACTCGCCGGTCGACGACGAGGATCTTGCGATGGTCACGGAATGGCTCGAACCACCACGAGCGCGGAAACACCGCGGTGAAGAGGCGAACGTCGGCCCCGCCCGCCGCCATCTCGCGCCAGAACCGGCGCCGCGTGTGGAAGGAACCTACGGCATCGGCCAGGACCCGCACCGTAATTCCGCGACGAGCCGCAGCCGCGATCTCCGCCAGGAAGACTCGCCCGGTGGCGTCGTCGCGAAAGATGTAGGACTCGAGGAGGATCTCGCTCTTCGCTTCTGCACACGCCGCACGCATCGCCGCCAGGGCTTCGTCGCCGCGTGTGAAAACGTGGATCTCATTGCCACCGAGAATCGGTGCGCGGTCGATGCGCCGCAGCAAGGTCTCGAAACCGGGGTCGTCCAACCCTTCCGCCAGCGCGCGCGCCAGTGCCCCCACATGAGGCGCACGCAGCTCGCGCGGCAAGCGGGAACCGGCGCGCGGGCGCAGGTGCGGCCGAAATCGACGAGCGTGCTCGCGCAGCAGGCGCCCGCCCGGCGCATGAATCCTCTCGAGTCCGTCTCGCGAGGCCATCCCTGTCGACGTAGAGCTCATCAGCTGGTGGCGGCGATCGCCGCCGCCGCCGCGAGTTCCGGGATGGCCGGCGCGGCCACGCGCACCTCGAAAGTTGGAGGGTGCAGGAGGTGACGCTTCACCGTGCACTGCTCGACGGCCCGCACGATGGCCTGGCGGTACTTGTCGGGGAATGCCTCGGGAAGTCGAATCTCGAGCCGCAGTAACGACACCAGCCCATGCTCGTCGGCTCGTTCGCCGGCGAGCGTCACCGCGAGGCCCGTGGTGTCGAGCTCCCGCTGCTGGCAGAAGCGCAACGCGAACAGACCGGCGCAGGTCCCGATCGAGGCGAGGAAGAGGTCGAAGGGCGAGGGAGCCGAACCGCTGCCGCCCGCGTTCACAGGCTGGTCTGTCACGATCGTGAAGCCGCGGTAGTGAGCATCGACGGCCATGCCGCCTGGAAAGGTGATCTCCATGAACATCGCGAGCTCCTTCTCGAACGCGATCCACTGCCACGCTACGCCCCGCCGGCGCATCGACCGCCACCCATAGGGGCGGGATCGGTACGCCTCGGGGCAGCGACGTGCCGAATCAGCCCGTCCCACCGCGCCGGCAAACCACCCCGAGAACCGGGGCCAGGGCCGTGCATCGCAGCTAGCCTGCATTTGCCCGCAACTCGACAACTGCGGGGGGAGAAAGACGATGCGAACGGCAACTTGGGCGATGGCCCTCTTGGTTCTGGCTGGTTTCCTGGCTGCCTGTGCGACGGCTCCACCGCCGCCGCCGGTCGCGGTGATCGGCTCGTCGAACGACCTCGGCATCATGGCCGGCGAGTGGCACGGCGAGTACTGGAGCGCGGCCACCGGGCGGCGCGGAACGATCCGCTTCACGCTCCAGGCGGACACCGGCGCCGCGTGGGGTGACGTCTGGATGTTTCCCGCCGAGCCTCGCGGCACGGCTACGGTGAGCGACGGCGCCCGCGCCGGCGGCGCCGCGGTGCCGCTCCAGGTCCGCTTCGTGCGGGTAAATCCTGGGGGTGGCGTGAGCGGCACCATCGAGCCCTATCGGGACCCCGAGTGCGACTGCACGCTGTCGACCACCTTCGTCGGCGAGGTGGCGGGAGACCGCATCGAGGGCACCTACACCACTCGCGGTGGTCCGGCGCATCTCACCACCACGGGGAACTGGGAGGCGCGGCGCCACACGCCCTGAGGCTGTTGCCGAGCGGCTGAGGCCGCGCGCAGTCGTTGAGCGCCCGGCGACTACCAGCCCGGCGCTCGGCACTGACGAGGCTGCGCAGCGTCGATCGCCGAATCCGTGCTCAGCACTGCTCGTCGATGCCCGCGACGGGGACCGCAGCTGCGGCAACAAGCTCTTCGGCCGCCGGCTCGTCCGCCGCGATCGGCTGGGCTGGAACGACCAGGACGGGGCAAGGCGCGCGCTCCGCGACGCGCTCCGCGGTGCTGCCGAGGAGGAGGTGTGCGAGGCCGGTATGGCCGAGGGTGCCGACGACGACGAGGTCGGCGTCGAGCTCGCCCGCCTTGGCGACCAGCGTCGCGACCGGCATCCCGTCGAGCAGCTCATGTCGGCAGGTCAGGCCCAGCTCGTGGAGCGCAAACGACTCGCGCTCGAGCTGCGCGTTGGCTTCCCGGCGCACCAAGCCTTCGACCTGCGACCTGTCGAACGGCGACACCGCCATGCTGAGCGCCGGCGACAGGTGATGGGCGTGCGCCAGCACCACTCGGTCTTTGATGTCGATGCCGAACAGCTGCATGGCACACCGCATCGCGGCGCGGGCTCCCGTCGAGAAGTCGGTGGCCATGAGGAACCGGCGCGGCCGCTGGCCGCGCACGCGGTCGCCGGCGTGCACCACCAGCACCGGGCAGGGCGCCTGCTCGATGACGCGCCGGACGGTGCTGCCGAGCGCGGGTCGCCGCCACCGCGTCAGGCCGGAGGCGCCGATGACGATCAAGCCCGCGCCGGTGGCGGCGGCCTCGGCCAGGATCACGTCGACGGCGCGACCCGTCCGCACGGAACAGCTGGCGGGCTCGATCCCGTCGTGCAGGCGCCGCACTCGCTCTTCCAGCTCCGCACGCCCGGTGCCGGCACTGATCTCCCATGTCCGCAACCCTCTCGCTACGCCACCGACCTCGCCAGGCACCAGGGCATGGACCACGCGAAGGTGGGCACCTGTCCGCTGCGCGAGGCTGCGCGCGTGCTCCAGCGCACGTTCGGCGGTGAACGAGAAGTCCGTTGCAACGAGCACCGTCTTCAACCTACCCGAGCTCGCTTCGCTCATGAGCCCAGGCTAGCCGCCCGTCACCGAGTCGATCCCACCCCAGCGCGCGGGCCAGGGCCCGCGATCGGGCGGCTGCCGAGCGCTCCTTCCGCGCTGTGCCGGCCTGCGCAGCGTCAGCGCAACGAGAGCGCTTCCAGACGCGGGCGGTCGAGCAAGGACGAAGCCGCCGCGCCGGGTGGCGACCAGGCCCTGCCTCGCCCAGCGGGTCATCACGCGGATGGCGGTCTCGAGCGTGGTGCCGGTCAAGTCGGCGAGCTCCTGCCGCGAGAACGGGAGTGAGATCGCCGAGCCTTCCGCGACGGCGTGGCCGGCTTGCCGGCGAGACCGAGGAAGAGCGCGGCGAAGCGGCTCTCGACGCGCGAGCAGGCGGTCTCGACCAGGCAGTTGCGACACTCGACGAGCTGGCGCGTGAGCCAGGGAAGCAGCTCGACGAGCAGCTCCGGCCTGCGGCCGAGCAGCGCGTAAAGATCGCGGCGACCGACCTCGAGCAGATCGCTGTCGACCACGGCCTCCCAGCGCGCGCTGCTCGCCTCTTCCGAGAGCGCAGCCGAGACGCCTACCGGCTCACCAGGCCCCGCGAGCGCGAGGATGAGATTGCGTCCCGACGCCGTCGGCCGGCACATCTTTACGCAGCCGCCGGTGACGACGAAGAACGCCGCCAGCATCTCGCCGTCCGCGACCAGCACCTCGCCCTTCGCCACTCGGCGCCGGCGCGCGATGGAGAGCAGCGCTTCGCGAGCGGGAGCCGCGAGGCCGGCGAAGACGGCGCTCCTGGTCGCACATCAGCCCACCCGCACGCGCACGTCGAGAGCCGCGGGAGCGCCGCCGCGCGGAGCGGCGAGGAAGGGATTGACGTCGAGCTCCTGGATGCGCGGGTGGCGCGTGACGAGCTGCGAGAGCCGCAGCAGCACGTCTTCGAGCGCCGCGAGGTCCGCCGGCGCGTCGCCGCGTACGCCGGCGAGCAGCGGGAAGCTGCGGATGCCGCGCACCACGCGAGCGGCGTCGCCGGTCGAGAGGGGAGCGAGGGCGACCTGGACGTCGTCGAGCACCTCGACGTACTTGCCGCCGGCGCCGAAGAGGAGCAGCGGCCCGAAGCGTGGATCGGTGGAGACGCCGAAGATCACTTCCTGCCCGCCGCGCCGCAGCTCCTGGACGAGGTAGCCGTCGGGCGCAACGCCCGCCGCGGCGAGCCGGCTCTCGATGTCCGCCAGCGCGGCCGCGAGCTCGTCGGGTTGTCGCGGGTCGACGGCGACGGCGCCGAGCTCGCTCTTGTGCAACAGGGCGAAACCCACCGCTTTGAGCACTACCGGGTAGCCGAGCTCGGCGGCCGCGGGCGCCACGTCAGCGGCCGTGCTCACACAGCGCCAGCGCGCCACTGGAATTCCGTAAGCCGCCATCAGCTCCAACGCCTTGTCGGCCGGCAAGTAGCCAGGCGCCGCGCCGGCGAGCAGTCGCTCGACGCGGGCATCGTCGACCGCCAGCTCGGGTGCCGGCGTTCCGGCGCGTGCCGGCGCCACTCCGCGTAGCGGCAGAGGTGGCCGAGCGCGCGCGCCGCCGACTCGGGAAAGCGATACACCGGCAGCTTCCCCGGCCGGCGCTCGTGGGCGGCGTAGAAGGCCTCCTGGCCATCATCGCCGCCAGCACCGGCTAGGTCGCGACGGTGCCGCCCGGTCGACCGTCAGCACGTCGTCGGGTCGCCGACGCGAGGAGTCCGTGGATGGCGAGGGCAGGTCCACGCCGTGATCGGCGCACCTCGGCGAGCACTGCGCGTAGTCGCGTGCCTCCGCGGAGGCGATCATGTCGACCGGGTTGCCGCAGGCCGCCGCCGCCGGCTGGTAGCGCGCGGCAGCCGCTCCTGCGTCGCGTCGGCCAGCGCCGGCACCGTAGGCCCTGCGCCGATCAGAGCGTCGGTGGCCAGGATCGCCGGCCCGCCGGCGTTGGTGACGATCGCCGACGCGGCGGCCCGCGCGGCAGCGGCTGCGCGGTCGAGCGCGCGCGGCGACGTCGAACAGCTCCTCGATGCGTGTCGACGCGGATGCACGCCGGTCTGCGCGAAGCAGCGCGTCGACGGCGCGTCGGAGCCGGCCAGCGCGCGCCGGTGTGGCTGACGGCGGCGCGCGCGCCCGGCGCGGTGCGGCCGGCCTTCACCGCCACGATCGGCTTGCGGCGGCCGACGCGGCGGGCGATCGGCGAACGCCGCGGGTTGCCGAACGACTCGAGGTACAGCAGGATGACGTCGCGTGCCCGGGTCGTCCTCCCAGTACTCGAGCAGGTCGTTGCCGGAGACGTCGGCCTTGTTGCCCATCGAGACGAACGGTCGAGACGCCGAGCCGAGCTCGCGCGCGACGTCGAGGATCGCCATGCCCGAGCGCGCCGCGACTGCGACGACGAACGCCGACGCTGCCGGCGCGGCGGCGCGACCGGCGCGAAGGTGGCGTTCAGGCGCACCGCCGGCTCGGTGTTGAGGACCCCCATGCAGTTGGGCCCGACCATGCGCATGCCGTGCGGCGCGCACGCGGCCGCGCAGCTCACGCCTCGACCGCGCGCGCCCTCCTCACCGGTCTCGGCGAAGCCGGCCGAGATCACGACCAGGCCGCGCACGCCGGCGTCGCCGGCACTCATCGACGACGCTCGAGCACGCGCTGCCGCCGGCACCGCGATCACCGCCAGGTCCGACGGCTCGGGGAGCGCCGCGACGGAGGGGTAGGCAGAGCACGCGAGTGGATCGAGCGCGTCGCGGGTTGACCGGGTAGACGGGACCGGGGAAGCCGCCGGCGACGAGGTTGTGGAGCAGCGCACCAGGAGAGCGAGCCGGGGTCGCGCGAGGCGCCGACGACCGCGATCGAACGCGGCGGGAGCAGGGGATCGAGAGGTCGGTTCACGCCGCGCATGGTCGATGTCGGTCGAGGTTGCGTGAGTGTTTCGAGCATGCGGGCATCATCGGCGCGGGCGGGGGGTGGGGCGCCGCCCGCTGGGGTGGGGCAGCGCGCGCGGAGGAGCGGGACATGACGGCGGTATGGCAGCAGTCGTTCGGGCCGTCGCTAAGCGTGCGACGGATCGACGAACCACCCAGCGAGGCAACGGATGGACACGCGCAGCTCCGTCGCAACCCGGCCCTGCTGAAGCTCGACCTCTACTGCAAGCGGCGCTGCGCCTGGACGACTCCTGCTTCGTCGAGGAGCGACGGCGGGCGCAAGATCCTGCGCACGCGCGCCGGGCTGGGCAGCGGCCTGGAGCTGATCCTTCCCGGCGGCCTGTGGACCAACGTGCCCGTCGACCGAGCGCTTCGCGCAGCGCTCGCCCTACGTCGCTCCACCGCGCGGCGCGGCCGCTACGTGGCTGCGCCGCGACGGCGAGCCGGTGGCGCCGGTGCGCCTGTCGCCGCGGCCCGGCTGGTACGAGCGGAAGACCTCGAGCGGCAAGCCGATGACGCGCATCGGCACGCTGCAGGGCACCTACCTCGGCATCTATCCGGCGAAGGTCTGCGAGTACTGGATGGCGAAGCCGGAGAAGCGTCAACTGCAAGTTCTGCTCGGTGGGCCTCAACCTGGGCGTGGACGACGCCGACGAGAAGTCGGTGGACGAGGTCATGGAGGTGGTGCGCGCGGCCCGGCGCGAGTCGGGCATCACCTACGTGGACTTCAACACCGGCCACTACGAGGGTGACACCTACCTCGACATCCTCGAGCCCTACATCCGCCGCATCAAAGCGCGAGACGGGCCTGCTCGTCGGCGTCCAGACGCCGCCGCACCACGACCTGCGGCGCTACGACGGCCTGCGCGAGATGGGCGTCAACCGCGTCTCGTTCTGCTTCGAGATCTTCGACCGCGAGCGCTTCCGGCGAGATCTGCCCCGGCAAGCACGCGCGAGTACGGGCTCGACCGCTACCTGGAGGCGATCCGCTACTGCGCGGCGCTCGGCGCGCCAGGGGCCGCGCCGCGAGCCCTGGGTGACCAACGGCGAGATCATCGCCGGCCTCGAGCCGCCGGAGTCCTCGATCGCGCGCCATCGACTGGATCACGTCGGTCGGCGCGATCCCGACCGTCTGCGTGTTCCGGCCCCTGCGTCGGCACCGACTACGCGGACCTGCCGCCGCCGCGGACCGAGGACCTGGTGCCGGTCTTCCGCCGGCTCTACGAAGCCTGCATGGAGCGCGGCCTGCCCATCGGCTGCGCGCCCAACGTGCACGTCAGCCTGGTGCTGCTGCCGGAGGAGTGCCGCAGTCTCTCGAGCCGCCGCTACCCGTGGCAGGAGCTGAAGCTGCAGGCGATGAGGTGCGTCTTCGCGCGCAGCTCGATCGCCGCCTGCGTCGCTCGCGCGGGAGCGCCGTGCCGCCTGAGCCACGCCCGGTAGTAGGCTGGCGACGAAGCGGAGGAGCCGGGTGTGAGTGAGCGCGCAGGTCTCGACGCGGCCGGCGGCAGCGCGACGAATCGACAGCTCGCGCTCGCCACCACCTCTTTCGCCGTCTGCTTCGCCGCCTGGGGGCTGATCGGCGCGCTGGCGCCGCGCTTCCGCGAAACGCTCGGGCTCTCCGGCAGCGCCACCGGCCTCCTGATCGCGACGCCGGTGCTGCTCGGATCGCTCGCCCGGCTACCGATGGGCGTGCTCGGCGATCGCTTCGGCGGCCGCGCGGTGATCGCCGTCCTCCAGCTCGTCGTCGCCGGCGCGTGCCTGCTGGTGCCGCTGGCCAACAGCTTCACGCAGCTCCTCGCCGCGGGCTTCCTTCTCGGCCTCGCCGGCGCGTCGTTCTCCGTCGGCGTCGGCTTCGTCTCGCGCTGGACGCCGCCGGCACGCCAGGGGCTGGCGCTCGGCATCTACGGCGCTCGGCAACATCGGCCAGTCGCTGGCGGTCTTCCTGGCGCGCCGTCGTCGCCGCCGCTTCGGCACGCCGGCCGTCTTCCGCGGCATGGCCGTGCTGCTCGTGCTGTGGACGTTGACCTGGGTCGCTGCTGGCGCGCAATCGCGCCGTCGCTCGGCAAGCCTCCCGGCCTCGCCGCCCTCGGCCAAGTGCTCGCGCGCGAGCCGCTGCGCCTGGGTGCTGGCGCTCTTCTACTTCCTCACGTTCGGCGGCTTCGTCGCCTTCTCCATCTACCTGCCGACGCTGCTGCGCGACGAGTTCGGCTGACGCTGGCCGACGCCGGTTTCCGCACCGCCGGCTTCGTGGTGCTCGCCACGCTGCTGCGGCCCGGCCGGCGGCTTGCTCGCGGACCGGATCGGCGGCGCGCGCGTCCTCTCCGGCGTCTTCCTCGGCGTCGTGCCGTTCGCGCTGCTGCTGGCGTGGCCGTCGATGATCCCGTTCACCGTCGGCGCGCTCGGCTGCGCGGCGCTGCTCGGGCTCGGCAACGGCGCCGTCTTCAAGCTGGTGCCGCAGTACTTCCCGCGCGAGCGGCGACGGTCACCGGTCTGGTCGGCGCGATGGGCGGGCTCGGCGGCTTCTTCCCGCCGCTGCTGCTCGGTTTCTTCCGCGACCGGCTGGGCGCGGTCTGGCCGGGCTTCGTTCTGCTCGCCGCCACCTCGCTGCGCTCTGGTGGCTCGAACCGCCGCGTCTTCCTGCCGCGGCAGCAGGCGCGCGAGCTGGCGCTGCCCGCCGAGCTCACGCGCACGGCCGACCGCTCCGCGCCGGCGCGTGGGCGACCTTGCTGACCGCGCTGCTGGTGGCCGCGATCGTCGTCGGCTCGCGCAATCTGCAGAACTTCGACCCCGCGCTGGTCATCTACACCTTCGCGGTCATCTTCGCCACCTGGGGCGTCGTCTACCACTACGCGGTCTGGCTGCAGAAGCCGCCGACGCGCATCTACTGGCGGCGCGGTTGGCAACTCGTTCGCGAGCGCGGGGCTGCTGCGCAGCGCTCGGCATCGCTCGCGCGCACGGCCGCGACGCACCTCGTCGGCGCAGACGTTCATTCGCCAGCGGTCGCGCCTGCGCTGGTGGATGCACCAGCTGCCTGTTCTGGGGCTGCCTGCTGGCGGTCGCGATCACGTTCCCGCTGGTCTTCGGCTGGATTCACTTCGCCACGTCTGCGCCGGACGACCAGATGACCTACGTGACCTACCTGTTCGGCTTCCCGGTCGGCTCGTTCCGCGATCCGCACGGTCTCGTCCTGGCTGCTCTTCCACGGCCTCGACGTCTCCGCCGTCCTGGTGCTCGCCGGCATCGCGCTCGCGCTCTGGCGGCGCATGCGCGACCGCGGCGCGCTGGCCGTGCAGGACTTCGCACGCGATTTCTTTCCGCTCATCCTGCTCTTCGCGATCTCGGTCACCGGCTGGCGCTCACCGCCTCGACGACTGTGGCTGCGCGGCGCTTCTACGGTTTCCTCGCCATCCTGCACGCCATCACGGTGATCGCGGCGCTGCTGTATCTGCCGTTCGGCAAGTTCTTCCACATCTTCCAGCGGCCGGCGCAGCTCGGCGTGAAGCTCTACCAGGCGCGGGCGACGAGGACGAGGGCGCGCGCTGCGCGCGCTGCGGCAGCGCTTCGCGTCGCGCATGCAGATCGACGACCTCGAGCAGGTGCTGCCGCAGCTCGGCTTCGACTACCGGATCGACGGGCCGGCGCGGCACTGGCAGGACCTCTGCCCGGCCTGCAAGCGGACGTCGCTCGCCACGCGCCCAGCTGCGCATGAAGGAGGAGGCTCGCGTGGCTAAGCTGCCGCTCCCCTCGAGGCAGCTGGTCGCACCGCTACGGGCCGCACCTGCAACTACGCGCCGCCCGGCGGCTGGCGAGGAGCAGTCGCGCGCAGCCGCCGGACCGCCTGGTGAAGACCCACTGCTGCTTCTGCGGCCAGCAGTGCGGCATCCAGCTGAAGGTGCGCGACAACGCAGGTCGTCGGCTTCGAGCCTGGGAGGAGTTCCCCTTCAACCGGGGAATGCTCTGCCCGAAGGGCGTGAAGCGCTACCTGCAGGGCGCTCACCCCGACCGGCTGCTGCACCCGCTGCTGCGCGACGGACGGCGGCTTCCGCGCGCGAGCTGGGACGAGGCGCTCGACCGCACGGCGCGCGCGATCGCGCGAGATCCAGGAGCGGTACGGCAAGGATGCGGTCGCGGTCTACGGCGGCGCCTCGCTGACCACCGAGAAGGCGTACCTGATCGGCAAGTTCGCGCGCCTCGCGCTCGGCACCCGCAACATCGACTACAACGGCCGCCTGTGCATGGTGTCCGCGGGCACCGCCTACAAGCTGCCTTCGGCATCGACCGCGCGCCGAACCCGTGGAGCGACATCCCGCAAGGCGCACGTCGTTCTGGTCGCCGGCTCCAACATCGCCGAGTGCGCGCCGATCACGACGCGACTACATCTGGCGGTGCCGCGACCACGGCGGCAAGCTGATCGTCGCCGACCCGCGGATGACGCCGATCACGCGCAACGCCGACCTCTACCTGCCGGTGCGGCCGGGCACCGACCTCGCGCTGTTCCTCGGCGATGCTGCACGTCATCCTGCGCGACGGCCTGGGACCACGAGTTCATCGACGCCCACACGACGGGCTTCGAAGCGGTGGCGGCGTCGGTGCAGCGCGTGGGACCCGCATCGCGCGGCGCGAGATCACCGGCGTCCCGCCGCGAGGCGATCGAGCAGGCGGCGCGCTGGATCGGCGAGGCGCGAGCGCGCGATGGTGCTCCACGCGCGCGGCATCGAGCACCAGCCAAGGGCGTCGAGAACGTGCCTCGCCTGATCAACCTGTGCTCGCCACCGGCAACGTCGGCCGCCACGGCGCGGGCTGCACGATGATCACCGGCCAGGGCAACGGCCAGGGCGGGCGCGAGCACGGGCAGAAGTGCGACCAGCTCCCCGGCCAGCGCTCGATCACGGACCCGGCGGCGCGCGAGCACGTGGCGCGCGTCTGGGGCATCGACGCCCGACGAGATCCCGCAGGCCGGGCTCTCCGCGCTGGAGATCATGGAGGCGATCCACCGCGGCGAGATCAAGGCGCTGCTCTCGATCTGCTTCAACCCGCTGGTGTCGCTGCCCGACGCCAACTTCACGCGCGAGGCGCTCGAGAAGCTCGAGTTCTTCGCCGTCATCGACTTCTTCCTCTCCGAGACCGCGCACCACGCCGACGTCGTGCTCGCCGGCAGCCTGCAGGAAGAGGAGGAGGGGTCTCTGCCAGCGTCGAGGGACGGGTCATGAACATCCAGCAAGCCGTCGATCCGCCCGGCGAGGCGCGCAGCGACTGCGAGATCCTCTGCGACCTGGCGCGGCGGCTCGGCCAGGGCGAGTACTTCCCCTTCGCGTCGCCGCGCGAGATCTTCGACGAGCTGCGCGAGGCCTCGCGCGGCGGCACCGCCGACTACTACGGCATCACCTACGAGCGGATCGAGCGCGAGCTCGGCGTGTTCTGGCCGTGCCCGAGCGACGACCATCCCGGCACGCCGCGGCTGTTCGAGGGCGGCCGGTTCTTCCATCCCGACGGCAAGGCGCACTTTCGTCGTCACCGAGTACCGCCCGAGCGGCGATCCCGTCGACGACGAGTTCCCGATCTAGCTGACCACCGGGCGGGTCGTCAGCCAGTACCTGTCGGGCACGCAGACGCGGCGCATCGGGCCGCTGGTCGACCAGTACCCGGAGCCGCGTGTGGAGATCCACCCGCGGCTCGCGGGCGAGCTCGGCATCCGCGACGGCGACTGGGTGACCGTCACGACGCGGCGCGACGCGATGACGCTGCAGGCGATGGTGGTGACGACGATCCGGCCCGACACCGTCTTCATCCCCTACCACTGGCCGGGCGCGCGCAGCGCCAACCGGCTGACGCACCGCACGCTCGATCCGCGCAGCAAGATCCCCGAGTACAAGGTCTCCGCCTGCCGGCTGCGCGAAGAGCGAGCCGCCCGCCGGATCGGCGCGAGGCGAGCGCGACCGGTCGAGCCGCCGCGGCGGCGCGAGCCAAGAGTGCGGCACTTGAACGACGTCGAGGCGACCTGATGCACGGCTACGAGTTCTTCGTCGACCCGTCGCGCTGCATCGGCTGCCAGGCGTGCGTCAACGCCTGCGCCGAGTGCGACACCCATCGCGGCGAGCCGATGATCCACGTCGACTACATCGACCGGCGAAACTCGATCGCCACCGTGCCGATGGTCTGCATGCACTGCGACGACCCGACGTGCGCGCAGGTCTGCCCGGCCGACGCGATCAAGAAGGGCGAGGACGGCGTCGTCCAGTCCTCGCTCAAGCCGCGCTGCATCGCCTGCTCCAACTGCGTGCTGGCCTGCCCGTTCGGCGTGCCGAAGTACATGGTCGAGCCGAGCAGATGATGAAGTGCGACATGTGCTACGACCGCACGTCGGCCGGCCTGCGGCCGATGTGCGCGACGGTGTGCCCGAGCCAGGCCCTCGCCTACGTCCGCCCCGAGACGATCGCGCGCGAGCGTCGCGAGGTGCCCACCAACGTCTTCTGGTTCGGCAACGAGCGGGTGACGACCAAGGTCTTCTACATGGTGCCGCCCGGCGCCGCCGAGGTGCGGGTGGACGTCACCGACTTCATGTGGGAGGAGACATGAGGCGAGACGAACGCGAGCCGCTGTGGCGCGAGGAGCTCTCCGTCTTCGCCGCCGACGAGCGCTACGTCGGTCGGCGCCAGTTCGCGAAGTTCCTCGTCCTCACCAGCCTGGGGATGTTCGCCGGCAACCTGTGGCTCCTCGCCAAGAGCCTCTTCTCGCGCGCAACGCCGCGGCTGCCTGCCGTCCCGGTGGCGCGGCTTGCCGAGTTGCCGGTGGGCGGCGCCAAGGTGTTCGCCTACCCCGGACCGGACGACCGCTGCATCCTGGTGCGCTACGCCGCGGACCGCTGGGCGGCGTACAGCCAGAAGTGCACGCACCTCTCCTGCGCGGTCTACTACGCCAGCGACTCGCGTCGTCTCGTCTGCCCCTGCCACCACGGCTTCTTCGCCGTCGAGGACGGCCGCGTGCTTCAAGGGCCGCCGCCGCGGCCGCTGCCGCGCGTCCAGCTGCAGAAGCGCGGCGAGATGCTGGTGGCCGTCGGCATCGACTTGCAGGGCGGCGAGGAGACGCGCGCGTGAAGCCGAGCGGTCCGCTCTATCCGCCGCACCGCCGCGAGCTCACCGCCATCGACGGCGCGCTCGCGCTGCTGGTCGTCGTCCTCGTCGTCCAGATCTGGCTGCTCACCGCGGCGCTCGAGGCGTTCCTCGGCGGACACCGCGAGAGCGCCCTGCCGGCGGCGATCGTCTCCGGCGTCCTCTTCGCCGCCTGCTGTGGCCTCTTCGCCTTCGTTCGCGGGCTCGACCGGCGAATCCGACGCTGATCTCGCCCGAGGGCTAGCGGCGGCCGGCCGGCTCCTCGGGCTCGACCATCCCGTGGCGCAGCGCGTGCGAGACCGCCTGCGCGCGGTTGTGTAGGTGGAGCTTGTCGAGGATGTTGCGGACGTGGAACTTCACCGTGTTCTCGCTGATGTCGAGGCGCTTGGCGAGCTGGCGGTTGGAGGTGACGCCGTCGACCATCAGCTCCAGCACCTCGCGCTCGCGGTCGGTGAGCGCATCGGGGTCCTCGTGCTGCGGCCGGTGCGCGGCAGGTTTGGCGAACGCCTGGAGCACCTTGCGCGACAGCTGCGGGGTGAGCGCCGGCTCGCCGGCGAGCGCGCGGTCGAGGAGGTCGAAGAAGCTGTCCGCTTCGAGGTTCTTGAGCAGGTAGCCGTGGGCGCCGGCGCGCAGCGCCTCGAAGAGGTCCTCATCCTCCATCGAGGCAGTCAGGATGACGACCTTCACCTCGGGCATCTGCGCCGTCAGCTGGCGCGTCGCCTCGATGCCGTCGAGCACCGGCATCGAGAGGTCCATGAGCACGAGGTCGGGCCGTAGCCGGGCGGCGAGGTCGATGGCCTCGCGACCGTCGGCCGCCTCGCCGACGACCTCCAGGCCTCGCGCCTCGAGGAGGCTCCTCAGGCTGCTGCGGAAGAGGGTGTGATCGTCAGCCAGGAGTAGTCGCATTGAGAGTCTCCTTTGGCGCGCTGGGCGCGCCGGCGGCGCGCGGCAGCGTCACTTCCACCCGCGTCCCTTCGCCAGGGCGCGAGTCGACGGCCAGCGTGGCGCCGATCGCGGCGGCGCGCTCGGCCATCGTCTTCAAACCGAACCGACCGCCGCGCGAGGCGGAAGTCGCGGCGGGGTCGAAGCCGGCGCCGTCGTCGGCAACGCGCAGACGAAGCGCGTCGCCGCTGTTGTCGACGGCGACGGCGACGCGGCTCGCCCGCGCGTGCTTGCGCACGTTGGCGAGCGCCTCCTGCAGGATGCGCAGCAGCTGGCTGCTGCGCGTCGGCGACGAGCTCGATGGCGGGCGGCAGCGACAGCTCCACCTCGACGCCGGTCTGCTGCCCCCAGCCCTTGGCGTAGTCGGCGATCGCGGCGACGAGCCCGCTCTCCTCGGGCCGCGTCGTTCGCAGCTCGAGGATCTGCTGCCGCACGTCGCCGTAGAGATGGCGCGCCGCCTCGGCGAACTCGTCGAGGTGCTTCTGCGCCTCCTCGGTGCGCCCCTGGCGTAGGTACTCGCGCACCACCTGCGCCTTGGTGTTGACGTAGGCGAGCACCTGCGCCAGGCCGTCGTGCATCTCGTGGGCGATGCGCAGCCGCTCGCGCGCGGCGCCGAGCTCGCGCACCTGGCCGTAGAGGTAGGCGTTGTCGATGGCGACGGCGGCCTGGTCGGCGAAGCGGACGAGGACCTCCTCGTCGTCGGCGCTGAAGCCGCTGCCGTCCTCCTTCTCGGAGAGGTAGAGGTTGCCCCGGTGCGGCACGCGGCAGACGATGGGCACCGCCAGCAGGCTGTGCATCGGCGGGTGCCCGGGCGGGAAGCCCACCGAGCGCGGGTCCTTGGCGATGTCGTCGAGGCGCAGGCGCTGCCCCTCGTGCAGCGCCACGCCGAGGACGCCGCGGCCGTGCGGCGGATCGCCGATCGCGAGCCGCAGCGCCTCGTCGATGCCCGAGGTGACGAAGGAGGTGATGCCGCCCGCCTGGTCGATCACCGAGATGGCGCCGTAGCGGGTGCCGAGCAGTGCCCGCGCACGCTCGACGATCGTCTGCAGGACCGTGTCGAGCGAGAGGTCGGCGGTGACGACGAGGGCGGCGGCGTGCAGCTCGAGCAGCTCGCGGTTCTGCCGCTGCAGCCGGCGCTCGATCTTCGCGAGGCGCGCGAACACCTGGTCGTAGAAGATGGCCAGCAGCACGAGCGCGACGGTGAAGACGATGAGCCGCGCCACCCACGGCGACAGCAGCGGCGCGAGCAGCCACTGCGCCAGCTCGACGACGCCGAGCAGCAGAAGCGGCCCGGCGACGGCGAGGTAGCGCAGCCGGCGCACGTTCGGCGTGTCGAAAGTCCCGGGCGAGGCCATAGGTCGTGCGGAACGATCATAGAGCGGCGCGGCGAGGGCGCTTGCTGGTGGCGAGCTCGGCGTCGGCATCGTCGTCCGCGTCGAGCTCGCCAGCGCGCTCGGCGTCGCGGAGCGGCTTGTAAGCCCGGCGGTGCAGCCACAGCCCGCCGACGACGGCCGCCGAGGCGGTGACCGCGAGCAGCAGGCCGGAGCCGGGCCGCGTCTCCGTCACGCGCGCGCCAGCGCCACTCACAATCGCCTGCACCCAGCGCGCCGTGTCGGCGACGACGATGACCGGAAACACGAACGCCGGCAGCGCCAACAGCGCCGCCCACCGGTTGTGCACGAAGGTGGCGGCGACGACGAGGAGACAGATCACCGTCGCCGTGGCGACGAGCAGCGACCGCTCGAGCTCGGAGAGCTCGCGCAGCCGAGCATCGCGCGATGCCGCGCCGCCGGCGAGCACGGCATCGAGCGGCCCTTCGACGTGGTCGAGGTAAGAGACGAGCTGCAGGCCGGCGGGATGCGACGCAGTGACCACGCGAACCTTCCAGTAGGGGAGGAAGAGCGACATCGCGAGTATCGCCCCAGCGGCGGTGAGCGCCAGCGTGGGAGCCGAATAGCGGGCTCGTTGCCGCGTGCGCTTGGGCGGAGTTGTCTGCATGGGTCGCTCGTCTGCGCCGCAACGGTAAGCACCGCGCGAGCGTCGAGCGACGTGCCTGCAGGTAGTCGCGGCGCGCCGCGGGGTGGGAGGCGACCTACCCTGCGGGGTGGGGCGCTGCTGAGGCCCGCCGCAGCCGACGACGTCAACAGCAGATGGACGGGCAGGACATGGTCGTTCTAATGTGACGCCAACGCGGCGCCGCCTGCGTTCATGACTCTGCAGGCAATCACGAAAAACGATGGGCGGCCGGCTTCGTGTTAGACCTTCCCGACCCCCGTTACTCGTATTTGTTTTTGTTGTCCGGGCTTCTCGGTATCGCGGTCACAGCGGCGCTGGTCCTGACCTTTCCGGCGAGGGTTCGGCGTATCGCCGAGGTGCCTATAACGTCTCGTCACCAGCCAAGCGCTCCCGCGCCTGAGGCACCGGCCGGTCCATCACCCGCCGCCTGACCGCTCCCCGATCTCAGCGCGGACGGCCGATCCAGGCGGGCGACTCGGCGGCTCGGCCGCGGACGTGGACTTCGAGGCGGCGCGCTTCGCCGGGCTCGAAGGGGGTGGTGCGGAACCAGAGGCGGCGGCGCTGGGCGAAGGATTCGAAGAGGGCCGGCAGTTGCTCGGGGACGCGTAGCACGTCGCCGGCCGTGGCGTCGGCGAGGCGACGCAGCGGCGCCAGCTCGGGGAGGATGTAGACGTCAGTCGCGTCCGCCGGCGGGGCGATCTTCGGCAGCCGGCGCGGCGGTGACGGGGCGCCCGGCGGCGCGTGGTCGCCCATGTCGGGGAAAGGCGCGGGACCGGGCCGCGCTTCCTTCGGCAGCGGGCGCTCGGCCTCCGACTCATCACCGGGCGGCGGCGGCGGTGCGAAGGGCAGAGCGACGACGAGCCAGCGCGCGACGGCGAGGCGGCGCGCCAGCGCGTCGGTCGAAGTGGCGAGCGCTTCGACGGTCGAGCGGGCGTCGGCGGGTCGCAGCTCGGCGGGCAGCCGCAGGTCGGCGTCGAGCGGGTAGCCGTGCGAGACGAGCAGCACGACGCAGGCTTCCGCTTCGCACGGTGGCAGCGCGTCGCCGATCAGCGCGGCGCGGCGGTCGACGAGCGCGCGCAGGTCGGCGAGCGCCGCGGCGGCCTTCTCCGGCGTCGCCAGCGCGGCGTTGGGCGGCGCGCCGCGCGGCATGCCGCGCGCCTGCCAGAAGAGCGCGTCGGGCTCGCCGCTGCAGGGCGTCTGCGCCGAGAGCGCGGCCAGCGACTCGACGACGGCGCCGGCGTTGCCCGTCGATGCGAGCACGGTGCGCGGCTCGGGCGCGGCGGCGACGATGCGCACGCTGCCGCGGCGAGTCAGCGCCTCGGCCTGGTGGGCGAGCGCGAGGAGCGTGCGCTGTAGCGCCGCCTGCGCGCAGAGCGGGCCGTCGATCCAGACGACGAGCTGCCACGGCTCGTCGCCGACCGTGTCGACACGGTCGACGCGGCGCACGGCGCCGTTCTCGCGCACCTCCCAGTCGCGCAGGGCCATGCGGCGGAGGCCCTCCGGCGGCGTGGCGAGCACGGAAGTCTCGACCACCTCGATCGACTCTTCGAACGGCGGCGGTGGAGTGGGGGTGGGGGAGCGGCGCTGCGCGGACGCGGTGCCGAGCGCGAGCAGCGTCGCTGCAGCGGCGCCGGCGGTGGCGAGGAGGAGACGGCGGCGGTGGCGGGTCGCGATCGGCATGCTAAGAGCGTTCCCACGCCTCGCGCCGGCCGATGCGAGGCACGCCGCGAGCGCGTCTCCAGCGACTTTATCCGCGCCGCGCCAGCACGAGCTTCATGCGCGACAGGGGCCACGGCAGCGGGAGCGCTCGCACCTCCGGCTCGAAGCCCGTCTGCTGCAGCAGACGCAGTGTCCGCTCGAGCGGCCACGCCAGGTAGTACATGACGAACGGCGGCCGCCAGAGCCGGTTGCGCAGCCAAATCGTGGCGTCGAAGCCGGCGGCGAGCCACAGCCCCGGCGACCAGAGCGGCGGCAGCGGCGCGGTGACGAAGGCCAGCGTGCCGCCCGGCACCAGGCACGAGCGCGCCTCGGCGAGGAAGCGCGCCTGCACGGCCAGGGCGAAAGTGGCCGAGCGCGCCGAAGATGATTGCCAGCTCGAAGCTCTCGCGCAGGCCGAGCGCGAGCGCGTCCTGTTGCACGAGCAGCAGGCGTGGACCGCCGGGCTCGTCGACAATCGCTTCGCCGGGTGCGGGCGCGTCCTGCCGTCGCGCCTCCGCCAGCATGCCGAGGCTGAAGTCGACGCCGACGACGAGCTCGCGGCAGAGCGGTCCGAGCAGCCGCAGCGCCGCGCCGGTGCCGCAGCAGAGGTCGACGCCGCGCGCGATGCTCCCCGGCGCGCCGAGCTGCGGCGCTACCGCGTTCAGCAGCCAATCCGGCGTGCGGAACGGCGTGAAGTCGAACTTCGGCGCCAGTAGGTCGTAACCTCGCTGGGTCGAGGCGAGCGCCTGCCGCGTCAGCTCGCCGAGGGTGGGGCCGCGCGGGTGAAACATCGCGCCGATCGTGCCACGGTCGTCGTGCGCCGCGCACGTCCACTCTCGTCCCGCTCTCCTCCACCCTTTGACGTTCTACAGGAAGCGCGCTAGCCTTTCTGTAGACGATCTAGGGAAAGGAGCCGCCCGCCGATGGCCGCCGCACCCGAAGACTCCCGCGCCGATCTCCTCCAGGGCACGCTCGACCTGCTCATCCTCAAGGCGCTCGCGCACGGCCCGATGCACGGCTGGGGGATCGCGCAGCGCCTGGCGCAGATGTCCTCGGAGGCGCTGCAGGTACAGCAGGGGTCGCTCTACCCGGCGGTGCACCGGCTCGAGCGGCAAGGGTGGGTGCGATCGAAGTGGGGCGCTTCGGAGAACAACCGCCGCGCGCGCTACTACGAGCTCACGCGCGCCGGCCGGCGGCGGCTGGAGGACGAGACCGAGACCTGGAAACGGTTCGCGGCGGCGGTGTCGCTGGTGCTCGAGGTGCCGACATGAGCCGCCGCGAGCGTGGCCGTCGTGACTTCGCGAGCACGCTCCACAGCACCTGGTTCCGCCTGCGCACGCTCTTCGGCCGCGCGGCGCGCGAGCGCGCCGATGCCGAGGAGCTGCAGTTCCACCTCGACATGGCGACGGCGCGTCACCGCGAGCGCGGCCTCGACGCGGAGGGGCGCGGGCGGCGGCGCGCCGCGAGCTCGGCGCCTTCGACGCCGTCCGCGAGGCGAGCCGCGACGAGCGCGGCATCCCCTGGCTCGAGACGACGGTGCGCGACGTGCGCTGGGGGCTGCGCGCGCTGCGGCGCGCGCCGGCCTTCACCGCGACGGCGATGGTGACGATCGCGCTCGGCGTCGCCGGCGTCGTCGCCATCGTGCCGCTCGTCTGCTCGGTGCTGCTGGCGCCGCTGCCGCTCGCCGAGCCCGACCGCGTCATGGCGCTCTGGGAGACCAACCCGGCGCGCGGCTGGGAGCAGGGCTACGTGGCGCCCGCCAACTTCCTCGACTGGCGCGACCGCGTGCGCTCGTTCGCCGGCGTCACCGCGCACGGCGGCGTCGGCGGCTGGGCGATGACGGGCGGCGGCGCGCCCGAGCGCGTCACCGGCGTCGAGGTGGCGGGCGCGTTCTTCACCGTCCTCGGCGCGCCGCCCGTCCTCGGCCGCGACTTCACGCGCGACGAGGAGTGGGCCGGCGAGCGGCGCGTGGTGGTGATCAGCCATGCCATGTGGCGCGGCCGGCTCGGCGGCGACGCGCGCATCCTCGGCCGCCAGCTTCTCCTCGACGGCAACGCGTACGAGATCATCGGCGTCGCGCCGCCCGACTTCGCCTATCCGCAAGCCGGCCTCGACGTGTGGGTGCCCTACGGCTGGCGGCCGAGCTTCCGCGAGGCCGAGTGGTTCCGGCGCGCCCACTTCCTGCGCGGCGTCGGTCGCCTCGCGCCCGGTGTGACCCACGAGCGCGCCGCTGCGGAGCTGCGCGCCGTCGCGGCGGCGCTCGCAAAGGAGTACCCGCGGACGAACGAGGAGATGAGCGCCGGCCTGATGCCGCTCAAGGATTGGATCGTCGGCGAGTCGAAGCGGCGCCTGCTCGTGCTGCTCGGCGCCGTCGTGCTGCTCCTCCTCGTCGCCTGCGCCAACGTCGCCAGCCTGCTCTTCGCGCGCGCCGGCGTGCGGGCGCGCGAGCTGTCGGTGCGCAGCGCGCTGGGCGCGGCGCGCGGACGCCTGGTGCGGCAGCTGCTCACCGAGAGCCTGCTGCTCGCCGGCGGCGCGGGAGCGCTCGGCGCTGCGCTCGGCTTCGCCGGCATGCGCGTGCTGGTGGCGCTCGCCGGCGAGACGCTGCCGCGTCACCACGAGGTGGCGATGAGCCTGCCGGCGATCGGCTTCGCGCTGCTGGCCGTCGTCGGCGCGGGGCTGGTGTTCGGCGTCGGGCCCGGGCTACGAGCGGCGGCCGTGCCGCCGGCGGCGGCGATGCGCAGCGAGGGGCGCGGCGCAACCGGCGACCGCGAGCTGCTGCGCAGCCGCGGCCTGTTGATGCTCGCCGAGGTGGCGATGGCGACGGTGCTGGTGGCCGGCGCCGGCCTCGCGCTGCGCAGCTTCTTCGAGCTGCTGCGCGTCGATCCCGGCTTCCGCCCCGAGCGGCGGCTGGCGGTGAGCTACTTCCTGCCCTTCGCGCGTTACGGCGAGGCGGCGGAGGTCGAGGAGACGCATCGCCGACTGCTTGCGCGGGTGCGGGCGCTGCCCGGCGTGACGGCTGCCGAGCTCGCGAGCAGCCTCGCGCTCGAAGGCTCGCAGTGGACGACCGACTTCATCGTCGAAGGGCGTCCCGCCGGCGAGGAAGGCGTCGAGTTCACGCGGCGCATCGTCAGTCCCGGCTACTTCGAAGCAGTCGGCGTGCGCCGGCTCGCCGGCCGCGGCTTCTCGCGAGCGACGACGAGAACGCGCCGGCGGTCGTGGTGGTGAACGCGACGCTGGCGCGGCGCGCGTTCGGCGAGCGAAGCGCGTTGGGGCAGCGAATCGCTTTCGAGGCCGACGGCTACGAAGCGCCGTTGTGGCGAACGATCGTCGGCGTGGTGAGCGACGAGCGGGTCGACGGCCTCAACCGCCCGAGCCCGATGCAGGTCTACATGCCGCTGCGCCAAGAGCTCCTCGGCGTTCCCGGCGCGCCGCTCCGCAACCCGCGACTGGTCGTGCGTGTGGCGGCGGGGGAGCCGGAAGCGCTGCTGCCGTCGCTGCGCGCGGTGGTCAGCGAGATCGACCCCGAGCTACCGCTCTACGACGCCCGCACCCTCGCCGACATGCTGCACGAAGCCAGCGCTCGCGAGCGCCTGCTGATGGTGCTGCTGGCGGTGTTCGCCGCGCTGGCGCTGTTGCTCGCCACCGTCGGCGTCTACGGCTTGGTGGCGTTCCTAGTCGCGCAGCGCCGCCGCGAGATCGGCATCCGCGTGGCCTTGGGCGCAGGCGCCAGCGAAGTCGTGCGCGCCGTCATCGGCAGGGTAGCGGTGCTCTGCGGCGCCGGGTTGGCGCTCGGCCTACTCGTGGCGCTGCTCGCCAGCCGAACACTCGCCGGGCTGCTCTACGGCGTCAAGCCAGCAGACCCGCGCACGCTACTGTCCGCGGTCGCATGCCTCGCACTGGCGGCAGCGCTCGCCGGATGGCTCCCGGTCCGGCAGGCAACGCGGGTCAGCCCACTCGAAACCCTACGCGAATAGGACCGCGCCGGCCACGGCCAGTCGCGTCGGACGGACGTTGTCGTCTAATCTAAGGTTGGGCTTGCCCGGCAGGTCGCCGTCTCTAAGCGCGAAAAGAATGAGCCCTGAACTCGCAACTGCGATGGGCCACCAGCCCTTCAGCTCCAGCTGACAAACGCGTTCGCCCCTAGCCGTCGTTGAGCTCTTGCGCCGTTTGGCCGCCAATTGAGAGCCGCGGTATCCTGAGTTGGGGAGAATCGAGCGCCATGGGAAGAACGTACACCGCGGTCGTCGAGCGAGATCCCGACACACACCTCTACGTCGGCTACATCCCTGGCTTCCCCGGCGCCCATACCCAGGCGGAGACGCTCGACGAGCTCAATGCCAACCTCCGGGAAGTGATCTCACTGCTTACGGAGAAAGGTGAGCCGGACCTCCAGGCGGAGTTCGTCGGCACGCAACTAGTCACCGTAGATTGATGGCACGTGGGAAGCGTTCCAGTTCTCTCTTCCCGCGAAGTCATCGGGCTTCTTCGCCAGCACGGCTTCAGCGAGGTTCGTCAGAGAGGCTCGCATAAGCAGTTCCGGCATGCGGACGGTCGGGGGACCACGGTCCCTGTACACCAGGGCCGCGACATCTCCCCGGTTCTCCTACGACGGATCGCCGACGACATCGGCCTCACGATCGAGCGATTCTTGAATCCGTAATCAATAGAGTTGCAGGCCGCGCACCTCTCGCTGCTGCGGACGCCACCCGTGGTGATGCGACATGGCCAACCGGACTCACCTACGTGCCCTCACCACGTTCTTCGTCCTCGCCTGTACCTTCACGTGGGCACTGCTGCCACTGACTCGGACTTCACTTGTCTTCAGCCTCGTCGCGCTTCTTGGACCGGCTGCAGCTGCCCTGATCACGGCCGGCCTCGGCGGCCGCGAGCAACTGTTCGATCTGTGGAGACGTGTCGCGACGTGGCGCGTGCCGGTGTTCTGGTATCTCGCGGCGCTGCTGCTGCCGTTGATCGTGTCGGGGCTGCGGAGCTGCATCGAATACGTCCTGGGTGCGACGGGGCCCGTCCGGCTCCAGCCGATCACCGCGCTCGGGCTGACGGTGTTCGTGCTCGTTGCCGGCGAAGAAGTCGGCTGGCGCGGCTTTGCACTGCCTCGCCTCTTGTCCGATCTCGGCCCTTGGACCGCGAGTGCGATCGTCGGAGTACTTTGGGCTCTTTGGCACCTTCCCCTCTTCTTCATGCCCGGCATGCCCCAGTTCGGAATTCCGCTGCTGTCGTACGTGCCGTACCTGATCGCCTTGTCGATCATCCTGACCATCCTGCATCTGTCGACCGAGGGAAGCGTCGTCATCGCCACGCTCTTTCACGGTGCCGTCAACACCTTTGGCATCGTCAACGCAGGGGCCAGCCCGTTGCAGCGCGGTTGGGGCAATGCTCTGGCGTACGGCGCGGCCGCGCTTCTCCTCGGCATCCTTGCGTGGAACACCCGAGCGAGTCGCCGTCGCCTGGTGTGAGAGCGAGGCGCTGGCGGCGCTGCCCGAGCCGGAGCGGTAGTCGGCGTCGTCGGCGTTGATCAAGGTACGATCTCCGACAGGTCGCGATGAATGGCAAGCTTGCATTCACTGCGCTCTTGCTCGTCCTCGTCGGCTGCGCTTCGGCGACCGCGCCGATCGAATCGCAGAGCGTGACGGTCATCGAGCGCAACGCGGAGGGTCAGGATCATCTCGCCCTGCCGACGGCGCTTCCGGGCTGCGAGCACCTAGGCATGACGCGGGTCTCGATTCCGGAAGGCGTGGCGGGGCTTCCTCCCGACATCCTGGACACGCTCAAGCAGAAGGCCGCGAGGATGGGCGGCAACACCATCGTGCTGCTGCCGGGAAGGCGTGTCGTCGCCGCCACTTTGCGCGGAAGCGTCTTCAGCTGCCAGAGCATTCCATCGCCGTAATCGTCTCGCCCGTCGGAGGAGGCGCGCCGTGCCGAAAATAGCCACAGCGATTCGGTCGGTCGTCGGCGTGGTCGTCTTCGTCGTCGCCACAGCCGAGGTTGCGCGCGCGGACTGCCAGAACCCGCCGAACGAGGTGGTGCGGGAGAACTGCCTGACGGGGAACCCGCAGTCGGAATGGCACGGACCCGCCAACGCTTCGATCCGGGGCTACACGACCGAGATCAGCGTCAACAAGGGGGAGGAGGTCCACTTCCTGGTCGACACGCCGACGCTGACTGGCCCGGCGGACCCGCCGGGGCAGGCCGGCATTCATTACGACCTCGACATCTACCGTCTCGGCTATTACCAGGGCCTGGGGGCGAGAAAGATCCGGAGCTTTCCCAACCGGGTCAGCGTGGCGCAACCTGCTTGCGACGAGCTCGTGCCGACACCTTCGTTGGACCCGGGCAACGATGCTGCGTTGATCACGAACGGCCGGGTCTGCGAGTGGAACAGCCCGGTCATCTGGCAGACGTCGGAGGTGCCAGACCTCGTCTCCGGGCTCTTCATGGCCAAGCTCACCCGCCTCGACACCTCGGCTTCGAGCTACGTCTTCTTCGTGGTTCGCGACGACAATCGAGCTTCGGAGATCTTGCTACAGACCTCGGACACCACGTGGCATGCCTACAACGCCGGTCCGAAATTTCCGAACCCGACGACCGTTCCTCCTGGCTGCTCGGGTAATTACCCGGCGTCGTCGTACCTGCAGGAGGGCGCGGCGCTCTATCCGCGCAACCTTTTCCTGCCCGCGGACCCGTCGGTTACCGGTGTCGCCGGCAGGGCGTACAAGGTGTCTCAGCACCGTCCTCACGTCTTCAGCTTCGGGTTCTATTGCGACGGCACCAGGGTGGACTCGGACTCGGCGCAGAACCTCGTCTTCGACTTCGAGTATCCGCTCATCCGCTTCCTCGAGAAAAACGGTTATGACGTCGGCTACATCGCCGGGCGCGACGTGGCCAAGACGCCGGCCCTGCTGCTCGGTCCGCCGGGTGGGCCGCCGCCGCACAAGGTCTTCGTCACCTCGGGTCACGACGAATATTGGGCGGGCGAGCAAAAGATAACGATCGAAGCGGCGAGGGACGCTGGGGTCCACCTCGCATCGTTCGCCGGGAACCAGGGCTATTTCAAGATCCGCTGGGAGGACGACTTCCACTCGATCGTGTGCTACCGGGACGGGTGGGACCCCAGCCGGCCGCCCAAGCTCGATCCCCTCGCCAACGTGACCACGTCTACGTTTCGCGATCCGCGATTCGGCCCGCCCCTCGCTCCGTCGCTCGACGGCTATCGCCCCGAGAACGCCGCCTTCGGCCAGCTCACGTCGCTCTACGCCGTCGACGCGCAGATCGCGGTGACCGATCTCAGCCTGCGGCAATGGCGAGGAGTCACGGATCCCGCCACGGTGCAGTGCAGTCCCGTGTCCGGCGCCCAGTGTCTGCTCCTCGGTCCGGAGATCGACGGCGACGCCGACAACGGATTTCGGCCGCCAGGGCTCTTCTACCTCTCGACGACCACGATCGAGAACCAGAGCCACTTGGATGGCCATCACTCGCAATTCGAACGCGGCCAATCGGCTCAGGTCCCGCACCACCTGACGCTCTATCGGGCGACGCCCCCTCCTGGTGGTGAAGGCGCGCTGGTGTTTTCGACGTCGACGATGCGCTTGCAATGGGCGCTTGCCGGCATGGCCGGCTACGTCGGCGCCCTCGCCTCTCACCCCGTCATGCGCGGGTTGCAGCAGCTCGTGGTGAACGTGTTTGCGGACATGGGAGTCCAGCCCGGCAGCTTGCAGGAAACGGGCGTCACCGCGGCGGTCAAATCGACCGATGCCACGGCGCCCGTCGCCGCGCTGACTGCGCCGGCGGCTGTAACCGCGCGGGCGCTCGAGACTGTCGTCGTCAGCGGCGTCGCCTCGGACACCGGCGGAGCGAACCCGAGCGGCAAGGTCGCCGCCGTCGAAGTCTCGACGGACGGCGGGGTGACTTGGCATCCGGCGACCGGGCGGGCCGCCTGGCAGTTCGCCTTCACTCCTTGCGCTACCAGCGGGTCGATCTCGATCAAGGCCCGCGCCGTCGACGACAGCGGCAACGTGGGAGCGAGCACGCCGGCTCAAATCGTCGCCTTGGCGCCGCTTCCCAGCCCCTCGAGCGCGGCCTACCACCTCCGCAACGGCACCTTCGAGTGTGCTTTCGTGCCGTCGGACGTCGCCGGCGTGGGCCAGGAGTGGTTGACGCTTCTTCCATCGCCGCCGCCCGCGACGCCGCCCCAGTTCCAGAACGCCGGCGTCATCCCGGGCATCACGATGCAACGCGTCGCATCGATGGCGACGGACGTCGGCATCCGCCAGGACCTGAAGCTCCAGCCGGGAGTGACGCACCGGATCAGCGCTCGCGTCTATGCGGAACAAGGGCAGGCGCGCCTCGCCATTCGCTTGGCTGGCCAAACCGCAAACGTCGTAGCCGCCACGACGGCCAGCCCCGTCCCGACGTGGGAGACGCTGTCCTTCGACTACACGCCGACGCAAACCGATCACACGCTGGTGATCTATGGGAATGCGCTGGCTGCCGGGAGCTGCTTCACTCCGTCCACGGCGGCCACCTGCTTCAAGGTCGACGACGTCCGGGTGTATCCGACTGCTCAGCCTTGCCGCTACCGCCGTGAGCACGAGCCAGGTCAACGCGGTGTGGACGCTCCCCGCGGGTCACGCCGGATTCCACCACTACGACGTGGAGCGGAGCTCCAACAACGGCGCGTACGTGACCATCGCGCAGGTCACCGGTACCAGCTACACGGACACCACGGTCAGCGCGGGGACGACCTACTGGTATCGGGTGCGAGCTTTCGACGCCGGCAACAATCTCTTGGGCGTGAGCAACGCGGATGCCGCGACGACGGTCGTCTTCACCGACAACCCGCTCCAGATCGGCACCCTGATCAAGGCGCAGCACATCGTGGAGCTCCGGCAGGCGGTGAACGCGGTCCGCGCGAGCGCAGGACTGTCGTCCGCCAGCTGGACGGACAGCTCCCTGCCGGGAGTCTCGATCAAGGCCGTGCATGTTCAGGAGATCCGCAACGCGCTGGATCAGGCGTTCGCCGCGCGCTTGCTCGCCGTGCTTCCTTACGCCGATCCGACCCTGACGCCGGGTGTCACCGTCATCCGGCGCGCCCACGTCCAGGAAATTCGACAGCGCGTGAACTAGTGCCGAAGTAGAAGGAGATCGTTATGGCTCAGATCAGTGTCAGGTCTTTCGCCCGCCGCACGGTTTACGCACCACGAGTCGCCGGCCTCCTGCTCGCCGGGCTCCTGTTTGGTGCTCCCGATCGTGCTCTCGGCGATTGCGCATGGACCACCAGCGCGAGCAGCATCAACGCGGGCCCGGCGACCTGCAATGTGGGGATCGGGCTCGACCCGGTGACGCCGCCGACGACGCCGAATTTCCCCATCACCGTCAGACGCAACGCGCCAGGCAACGTGCAGGTTCGCATCATCAGCAACAGCACGAACCTCTACCTCGGTGCCGAATGGCTGCACAACGCCCCGGGCATCGGTACCAACAACGCGAACCCGCTCTCGTTGAATACCAACAACGTCTCGCGCCTGTTCATCGACGCGTCTGGAAACGTCGGGATCGGGACCATCAGCCCCTCGGCCAATCTCAACGTCGTCGGCAATGGCGTCTTCACCGGCTCGGTGACCGCCGCCAACATCGCGGCGCATTACCAAGACATCGCCGAGTGGGTGCCTTCGCGGGAGCCGCTGGAGCCGGGGGTCGTGGTGGTGCTCGATCGCCGCGAGGTCAACCACGTCGCGGCATCGAGCTCGCCCTACGACACTGCCGTCGCGGGCGTGGTGTCGGCGGAGCCCGGGCTGATCCTCGGCGTCGAGGGAACGGGCCGAGTCAAAGTGGCGACCACGGGGCGCGTGAAGGTTCGCGTCGATGCGACGCGCGCACCCATCGCCGTGGGCGACCTCCTCGTCAGCGGCGAGAAGCCTGGAATGGCGATGCGGTCGGAGGCGATCGAATTCGCGGGTACCAAGATCCATCGCCCCGGGACGGTGATCGGCAAGGCGCTCGAGCCGCTCGCCGGCGGCACGGGCGAGATCCTCGTGCTCCTGACCCTGCAGTGATCTGGCGGCCCGTGACGGGGCCGCGCCGCGAGCCGGTCACGGCCTGACCGCTCGCTGCCTGCGACGCAGATCGCCCTTCCGCACCCGCCTGCGGCGTGCGATCATTTCGGCGTTCCGACAAGTTGATGGACCGCCGCCGCTTCCTTCGGGGCGTGGTGATGGCCGGGGCTGGGGCCTTTACTGCGCCGATGCTCAACTTCGGGCGTTGCCGCGTCTTCGCGGACGACGGCATCCCGGGGGGCGGCCTCCTCCGCTCGTCGCGCGCCGTCGACCTGGTGCAGCGCGCCACGGTCATCGACATGCTCGGCCTGCTCACCCTCGACTGGCCGCGCCTCACGCGCTGGCAGCGCGAGCCCGGCACCTTCGGCGAGGCCGACTTCGCGCGGCTGCGCGCCTCGGGCATCGACGTCTTCCATCCGGCGGTCGACCCCAACCAGCCCGATGCGCCGGCGGCGGTGCGGCGCTGGCTCGACGGGTGGCAGCAGCTGCTCGCGACCTACCCGCGCTACTTCCGCCGTATCGACACGCTGGAGGACGCGGCGTGTGCGAAGGCAGAGGGCCGCATCGGCCTCATCCTCGGCTTCCAGAACTCCGACCATTTCCGCAGCGTCGCGGACGTGGCGGAGCTCTACCGCCTCGGCCAGCGCGTCTCGCAGCTCACCTACAACGCGCGCAACAAGCTCGGCAGCGGCTGCAAGGCGGTGGATCTGGGGCTGAGTCACTTCGGCGCCGAGGTGGTGACGGCGATGAACCGCGTCGGCATGGTGGTCGACGTGTCGCACTGCGGCGAGCGCACGACGCTCGACGCCATCGCCGCGTCGAGCAAGCCGGTGCTGGTCACGCACTCCAACTGCGCGGCGCTCGTCGGCCACCCGCGTTGCAAGTCGGACGCGGTGCTGCGCGCCATGGCGGCGCGCGGCGGGGTCATGGGCATCACCGCGGTGCGCGCCTTCGTGCGGCAGCCGGAGGCGCCGTCGCTCGCCGACCTGCTCGATCACTTCGACCACGTCGCCCGCGTCGCCGGCCCCGAGCACGTCGGGTTGGGCAGCGACGTCGACGTCGACGCCCGCGACCCGCGCACCGGCCGCGTACGCCCCGCCTACGCCATCGACGGCCTGGACCCCTCGCGCCGCACCTTCGAGGTCGTCGAGGGCCTGCTCCGCCGCGGCTGGCGCGAAGCCGACGTCGAAGGCGTCCTCGGCGGCAACTTCCGCCGTGCCCTGGCGTCGATCTGGGGAACGCCGCCGGCCGCTCCGAAGACACTGCCGCTACGGCCGGCGCAAACACAGCCCGCGCCGTCCCTCGCCGGCTGACGTCGCCAGGTCGCGGCGGCACGCGGTCCATCGACGATGCCAAGCGGCCTGAAGGCTCTGCTCGTCGGCTTGGCGCTCCTGTTCAGCTCAGGCGCGCTTGCGGTCGTCAGCATGTTCGTCATCGCCGTCACCGCCGGACGCTCGATCGCGGCCGGCGAACGCGCCGCCGTGACGTCGGGAGCCATCGATATCCTCGTCGCGCTCGTTGCCACGCTTGCCTTCGTGCTGCTCAACAGGCGCCTCAAGCTTCCGTGGCTGCTCCTCGCGACGGCCTTGTTCGCGGTCTGCCTGCTCGGCATCCTGGCCGCGATCTTCCTCGTCAATCTCGTGCTCCTCAACCGGTAGTCGCACGTTGATACCCGCGCCTGGCGACTGTCGCCTGAGGTAGGGTTGAAGCGTCGCGCGGCACGGCCGTTCAGATCGGCGCTGCCCCTCGAAAGGAGACATGCGATGAGAGTGTTCAGCGTCGCTGCGGTGCTGCTTGGAATCGGCTTGCTGACAGGCGCCTGCACTCGCAACGCCCGCCTCGTTCATCTCGCCTCCGGCCAGATCCTCGAAGGTGAGGTGCACAAGAGTGCCCCCGGGACCTGCGACATGGAGTTCCGCGGGACTGAGGGTGAGCGACTGGAGGGTGTCTGCACGCTCGCCGGGCCTTCATCGAGGCTCACCGGCTCGCTCGGGAGCGCGAACGGTCGACTGCCGACACCGAGGGTGAGCGCGCCCTTGGATTCGCTGCGCGGCACCGTCCGCCTGACCGGCGGCGCACGGCTTCTCAACTGCGCATTCGTCGTCGAGCGGCCCAGCTGGCACGGTAACGGAACGTGCCGGGACGCGAATGGCGACAGCTACCGGCTGTCGTTCTAGGGCTGATTAATGAAGCATGTTGCCAATGCTCGGTTCGCCATTCAGAGCTGGGATGAAGAGGCCTATGACGAGGGCGAGGACCTGCCAAAGCTCACGCGTGCCAGCGTTATCAAGACTTACACCGGAGACATCGAGGGCGAGGCGCAAGTCGAGTACCTCATGATGTATCGCAGCGACGGCTCGGCTACCTTCGTTGGCCACGAAAGGGTCGTGGGCCGAATCGGCGACAAGGCCGGCAGCTTCGTGCTCCAGCGCACCGGCGTCTTCGAAGGCGGCCAGGCGGAGGAGTCTTATTTCGTCGTCGCCGGTTCCGCCACCGGAGAGCTCCGTGGCCTCGCCGGCGATGGCACGTCCGCCGTCGGTCACGGCATGGAGCATCCTTTTGCTTTGAGCTACGAGTTGGCCTGAGCGGTCAGCGCGGCATTTCTGCCGGTTCGGGTTGCTCCGACTTCACCGCTTCGCCCGCCGGCGTACCGCTCGTCATCGCCCAGCAGCGCAATAGCTCCGCGACGCCCCACGCTTGCGCGATGCAGCCGCGCGGCGTGAACGGCGCCTCGGCGTCGAAGACTTCGGAGACCGAGCCGAGGCACGCTTCGTCGAGGTGCGTCACCAAGCCGTCGAGGAGCCCACGCGCCTTCGCTTCCTCGCCGGGGTGAACGCGCCGCCAGCAGTCGAGGAACGGCCCGATGAGCCACGACCAAACCGTGCCTTGGTGGTAGGCGGCGTCGCGCGCGCGCAGGTCGCCGAAGTACTTCGGCTTGTAGTCGGGATGGTTGCGGGCGAGCGAGCGTAGCCCGACCGGGGTCAGCAGCTCGCGCTCGACGACTTCGAGCACCGGCGCCCAGCGCGCTTCGTCGAGCACCGGATGCGCCAGCGAAAAGGCGAAGAGCTGGTTGGGCCGCAGCGCCGGATCGTCGCCGCCGCCTTCGCAGTCGACGACGTCGTAGAGGTGGCCGCCCGCTTCGAACCAGAAGCGCAGGTTGAATGAGCGCCGCGCCATATGCCGCCACCTCTGCCAGCGGCAGCTCGGCTGCGGCGCCCTCCTCGCGGACCCAGCCGTCGAGCAGACGCAGCGCGTTGTACCAGAGGGCGTTGATCTCGACCGCCTTACCGCGCCGCGGAGTGACCACCCACTCGTCGACCTTGGCGTCCATCCAGGTGAGCTGGTAGCCCTGCGCGCCCTGGCGCAGCAGCCCGTCGACCGGATCGACGCAAATGCCGAAACGGGTGCCGGCGAGGTGGCGCGCGGCGCTGTCGAGGAGGCGCGGCAGCAGGTCGCGCAGCGTCTCGCGGTCGCCCGTCGCGCGCAGGTAGCGGTCGACGGCGTGGAAGAACCAGAGCGTCGCGTCGGCGGTGTGGTAGACGCCTTCGTTGGCGCCGTCGGGGAAGAAGTTGGGGATGAGGCCGTCGCGCATGGCGCCGGCGAAGGTGCGCAGGATGCGCCGCGCCTCGCCCTCGCGGCCAGCTCAGCATGGTCAGCCCCTCGAGGCTGATCATGGTGTCGCGGCCCCAGTCGGTGAACCAGTGGTAGCCGGCGATCACCGTGCGCGGCTCCTCGCCGCCCACCGGCGGCTTGCCGCCGCGCACCGGCGTGATGAGGAACTGGTCGGCGGCGAGGACGAGCTCGGCGCCGACGCCCTCGCGCGCCGACTCGTGCGCCGCGGCGAGCAGCGCGCGGCGGCGGTCGAGCTCGCGCGCGAAGACGGCTTCGGGATCGGCGTCGCGGAAGCGCTCCCAGGGTTCGGTCGAGGCGACGAGCGTCACCGGGTGGCCGGGCAGCAAATCGGCGCGGAAGTAGCCCATGCACATGAGCTCGCCCACCGAGTCGTAGCCGCGGTGCTCCTCGATGCGGTAGAGCATCTCGCGCATGCGCACGCGCTCGGCGGTGAACGCGGTGCGCTCGCCATGGAGCACGAGTCGCAGCGGGCCGAGGTCGGAAGCGTCGTCGATCTCGTAGCCGTCGTCGAGGGCGGTGAGCTGGTAGGGCTCGATCAGCGGGTGCGACACCGGCGCGTCGTGCGAGCGGAAGTTGACCGACGGCCGCAGCTTGAGGCGCACCGGGCCGTCGCCCTCGGCGAGGCGATAAGAGACGTAGACGGTGTTCTCGCCCTGCGGCATCCACAGCCGCTTCTCGACGAGCGCGTCGCCGACGCGGTAGCGCCACACCGGCAGGCCGCCTTCGAGGCAGAGCTCCTCGAGGTGATCGACGCCGTGCATCTCGAGGCGGCCGCCCTGCAGCTCGGAGCCGGCGAAGAGGGTGCGAGTGCCGTCGGGGAGCCGCAGCAGCTCGGTCAGGTGATTGAGCATCATCGTGCGCCCGAAGGGCGGCGGCTGCGCGGCGACGAGGTAGCCGTGGTAGCGGCGCGTGGCGACGCCCGACACGGTGCCAGAGGCGTAGCCGCCGAGGCCGTTGGTGACCTGCCACTCGCGGGTGAGGAGCGCCTCGCGCTCGGCGGGAGCGGGCGCGGGCATGCGGCGCACGGGCAGGCCGGGTGGCGCCTCCACCTTCACGCGATCAGCGGCTGTCGTCGTCGCCATCGCCCACCTCCGCGTCGTGCTCGCTCGTCGACTCGTCTTCGACCGGCCGCGGCACCAGCACGACCGCCGTTTCGCCGGGGATGCACCAGCCGACGTCGTCACGGTCGAGCAGCGGCGGCGTGCCGCTGCCGCCGTAGGCAAACGACTCGCTGCTCCACATCGTGTGCCAGCGGCAGCCTTCCGGCGGCGCCAGCAGGGGCTCGGAGGCGGCTGCCATGTCGAGGTCGGCGCCGAGGTTGACGAGCAGCAGGCGGTCCTCGGCACCGTCGCGGTCGTTGCCGCCCTCGACGGCATCGTCCTCGCCGCCGCTGTCGTTGCCTACGCCGCCGAAGAACCGAATCACCAACGCGTGATCGCTCAGCGCCGTGCCGTCGAGCCGCTGCGCGTCCTGACGCCGGAAGACCTTCTCCTCGCGCCGCAGCCGCAGCAGGTCGCGGTGGAGCGCGCACGCGCCGGCATGGCGATCGCGCTCGCTCCAGTCGAGCTTGCAGGTTTCGAACGTGGCGCGGCTCGCGGGGTCGGGCACCACGACCGTGCAGTCCTCGCCTTGCAGCCGCGCGAACTGCTGCAGGAACTTGCAACGGCCGGCGCGCACCTGCGCCGCCAGCTCGTCAGGGTGGTCGGCGAAGTAGAGAAACGGTGCCGAAGCCGCGAACTCCTCCCCCTGAAAGAGCAGCGGCGTCTGCGGGGCCAGCAGCAGCAGCGCGGTGAGCGCGCGCCAGCGGCCAGGGCTCGTCGACTGGTGGAGGCGCTTGCCGCCCGCCGAGTTGGCGACCTGGTCGTGGTTCTCGAGCGCGCAGACGAAGCGCGGCGCGGCGACGTCGAGGCACGGCGTGCCCCGCCGCTTCTTCTGCCACGGGTAGAGCTGCCCCTGGTAGAGGAAGCCGTGCTTGACGGCGGCGAGCAGCTCGCGCGCGCTGCCGTCGTACGGCGAGTAGTAGGCGTCGGCGCGGCCGGTCGCCGCGACGTAGGCGCTGTGGTGGAAGTCGTCGTTCCAGATGCCGTCGAGACCGTAGCCGCTGCGCGCCGGCGGCCGCACGAGTCGAGCCTCCTGCGGCTCGTTCTCGGCGAAGAGGAGGACGTTGCGCTCGCCGGCGGCTTCACGCGCGCGCCGCGCGATGGCCGCCAACAGGTGCTCCGGCGAAGCGTCCTTGATGTCTTGCGTCGCATCGAGCCGCAGCCCGTCGAAGTGGTACTCGGCGATCCAGTGCTCGACGTTGGCGAGGACCATCTCGCGCACCGGTCCCGAGCAGGGGCCGTCGTAGTCGATGGCGTCGCCCCACTCGTTCTCGTGGCGGTCGGTGAAGTAGTGCGGCGACAGCTCGCGCAGGAAGTTGCCGCGCGGCCCGAAGTGGTTGTAGACGACGTCGAGGATGACGGCGAGGCCGCGCCCGTGCGCCGCGTCGACGAGCGCCCGCAGGTCGTCGGGCGTGCCGTAGAGCCGCGTCGGCGCGAAGAGGTCGACGCCGTCGTACCCCCAGCCGAACTCGCCGGGGAACTCGGCGATCGGCATCAGCTCGACAGTGGTGACGCCGAGCTCGGCGAGGTGGGGGAGTCGGGCGGCGGCGGCGCGATACGTACCTTCCGGCGTGAAGGTGCCGAGGTGTAGCTCGTAGATCACCTGGCCTTCGAGGCGTGGGCCGCGCCAGCCGTCGTCGCTCCAGCGGAAGGCGAAGGGATCGACGACCTCCGAAGGTCCCTCGGGCCCATCAGGCTGGTAGCGCGAGGCGGGGTCGGGGATGGTGCGCTCGCCGTCGAGGCGTAGCTGGTAACGCGCGCCGGCGCCGATCCCCGTGACGCGGCCGGCGAAGTAGCCCTGCGGCTCGGCGTCGAGCGCGTGCGCGGCGCCGCCGTCGAAGAGCACCTCGATGCGCCGCCGCGCCGGCGCCCAGACGCGGAAGCTCACGCCGTCGCCGTCGATCTCGGCGCCGATCGACAGACGTCGCCCAGAGCTGCGCTCCCTCCCGGCTTCCACGGCGAGCCGATCATCAAGATGCGTACCAGCAGCCTTTGCCCGTCATTGCGAGGAGCGAAGCGACGAAGCAATCTCGACATCGAGATCGCCACGGGCGCTCCGCGCCCTCGCGATGACGAGCTCGGCGCGGTGTTACCATCGCCTCGCCCGCCCGCCGTGCCTCCTCCCACGCTCAGCGACACGCCCGCCTCCGAGGTCACTGCCTCCATTCCGATCGTGGCGCCGAGCCGCGCCGTCGAGCGCCAGGCGTTGCTGATGATGGTGGGCTCGGCGTGCGCCTTCGGCGTCATGGCGTTCTGCGCCAAGCTCGCTTCGCAGCGCGGCATCGGCGGCGCGCAGGTGGCGATGCTGCGCTTCGGCAGCGGCCTGCTGCCGCTGCTGTTCTTGCCCGAGGTGCGGCGCCGCGCGCTGCGCTGGCAGCGGCGCGACCTGCTCTTCTACCGCGGCTTCTTCGGCGGCGTGGCGGTGCTGCTCTACTTCCTCGCCATCGACCACATCCCCGTCGGCCTGGCGACGCTGCTCAACTACACCTCGCCGGTGTTCGCCGGCCTCTACGCGGCGCTCTTCATCGGCGAGCCGGTGCAGCCGCGGGTGCTGCCGGCGCTGGCGATCGCGCTCGTCGGCGTCTTCCTCGTCGTGCGCGCGCAGGGCGGCGGCGACCTCGCGGCGGTCATTCATAGCGGCATCGCGCCGTGGGCGGCGGTGGGGCTCGTCTCCGCCGCGCTCTCCGGCGCCGCGGTGACCGCCATCCGCATCGCGCGGCGCACCGAGGGCTCGTGGGCGATCTACACGAGCTTCAACGCCCTCGGTCTGCTCGCCACCGCGCCCTTCGCGCTCGCGGCGTGGAAGACGCCCGACCTCTGGAGCTGGCTGGCGCTGCTCGGCGTCGGCGCCTTCTCGATGATCGCGCAGCTGCAGATGACGCACGCCTACCGCTGGATCGACAACCTGCGCGCCGGCGTCGTCCAGCAGCTGGCGGTCTTCGTCGCCATGGCGCTAGGCGCGACGTTCCTCGGCGAGCTCGTCACGGCGGGCTCGCTGCTCGGCAGCCTGCTCGCCGTCGCCGGCGTCGTCTCGGTCGTGGCGATGCACGGTCGCCGGCGCGGCGCCGCGCCGGCGGCCGACGCTTAGCAGTACTCGCGCGCCGCGCTGCAGCGCCGGCAGCCGACGCTTAGCGCGCCCCGCCGGCCCTCTTCAGGCCAACGACGCGGCCGTCGGCGGCACCGCCACCTTGATGTGGCCGGGGAGGATGCGGTAGCGCAGCGGCGGCGCCAGGTGGAGGAGCTCGCCGTCGAGGAAGACCGACACCGGCCGCCGCCGGGCGCCGTAGTCGATGAGCAGCTCGTCCGTCAGCCAGTGGTCGTAGCGGCCCTCCTCGCGGGCGTCGCGCAGCAGGGCGTAGAGGAGCGTGCGCAACACCGCACGGCGACTCGTGCTGCGATGCACGTAGACGAGCAGCTTTCCGGTGTCGAGCCGATCCCGTTGGCCGAAGCGGAAGAGGTGCATGAGGCCGGGGCCGTTGGAGATGAAGACGAACGGCGTCTTGCAGGTGATGCTGCGGCCCTCGGACTCGAGACACACCTCCGACAGCCGGTACTTGCCGAGGAGGCGTATCGCCGCGATGAGCGTCACCGCCACCTTGGTGAGCCGCATGCGCACGCGCGGCTCGGCGCGCTCCTTCGCCACCTGCGAGTAGTAGCCGATCGCCGAGCTGTTGAGGAAGCGGTGGCCGTTGACCTCGGCGATGTCGAGGTGGCGCGGCGTCGCGGCGGCGAGCGCGGCGGCGGCGGCGTTGAGATCGTTCGGCATGCCGAGGTCGCGCGCGTAGTGGTTGAAGGTGCCGAGCGGCAGCACGCCGAGCGTCGCCTCGCTGCCGGCGAGCGCGCCGGCGACCGAGCGCACGGTGCCGTCGCCGCCGCCGGCGATGATGAGGTCGGCGCCTGCAGCGATCGCTTCGCGAGTGGCGGCGGGGAGCCGTGGTCCCGGCACCGCCCGCACGTCGGCGGGGAGGCCGGCTTGGCGTAGAGCGGCCGCCACCGCCGCAGGGTTGGCGGCGCCGCGCGAGAGCGTGCCGCCCCCGGGGTTGAGCAACGCGACTGCATGCACGAGCGCGTCGAGGAGCAATCGACGTGCCTCGACGAGCCTCGGGATGCGTCGAATCGCGTCGATTCGCGTCGATTTCGAGCGCTGGCATGGGCCATGCGATAGGTGGTCGGCGTCCGGGCCCGCAGCCCACGACAATCACCACCAGTGAAGGAGCCCGAAGATGAGTCGTACACGAGCTTTGACTGCCCTCGCCGCCTTGACGTTGCTCCCCGCTCTGGTGAGCGGTGGCTGCCGCGGTACCGAGGAGACCACTCAGACGGCGGCGGCGCCGACCCTCTCGCAGGAGGCCGGCCGTCCTCAGCAGGGGACGAATTGGGGCACCGACGCCCCGCCCGCGGTGACCGGCGCGCCGGGCTTCAACACTTACGATCCGGCGGCGGCTGAGCGCGAGCGGCAGCTCGCCGAGCGCGAGGCGGCGGTGGCGCAGCGTGAGGCTGCGGTGGCGCAGCGCGAGGTAACGGCAACCGCCGCCCCCGCTCCGCGCGTGGCGCCGCGCACGACGACGGCGCGCCGCACGAGCAGCACGCGGAGCACGCGCGCGAGCGCTCCGGCGCCGCGTCCGCGCACCGAGACGGAGACCGCGTCGCGCGACACCTCGCCGCGCGAGGTCGAGCCGGCGCCGGCGCCGCGGCGTGAGCCCGAGCCGACCCGCGTCACCATTCCGGCCGGCACCAACATCGCCGCCGAGATCACCGACGGCGCGTCCACCGCGAATTCGCAGGTCGGCGACAGCGTCGCCGCCCGCGTCGCCGAGAACGTCTACGCCGGCGGTGAGCTGGCGATCCCCGCCGGCTCGCGTCTCTACGGCACGGTGACCGACGTGCAGGGCCTGCGTCGCGTCGGCGGCCGCGCCCGCCTCGCGGTGCGCTTCGACAGCGTCGAGCTGCCCAACGGCACGCGCGCTCCGATCTACGCCGCGTGGTCGGCGCAGGGGCGCAACGAGACCGGCCGCGACGCGGCGACGATCGGCGGCGGCGCCGCCGGCGGCGCCGTGCTCGGCCGCGTGCTGAGCCGCGGCCGCCGGCAGGACGAGCGCACGGCGCAGGGCGCCGCGGTGGGTGCGGTGATCGGCACCGTCATCGCCGCGCGCAACCAGCGCAACGGCCAGGTGGAGCTGGCGACCGGCTCAACGGTCGACCTGACGCTCTCGGACACGGTGCGCATCACGACAGGCTGATACGCGAGACGCCTCAGACCGTCATTGCGAGGAGCGAAGCGACGAAGCAATCTCGATGATCGAGATCGCCACGGCCGCTTCGCCGCCTCGCGATGACGAAGTCTGAAAGCGGCCGAGCGATCTCGATCTAGCGCTCTTCGTTCTTCAAGTCTCTCCCTCGGGGTGCCTGGCGCTCCGCCACCCCCTCTGCCCGGCGGACGGGATAGCCCCTCCCCCTCCGTCCGCGGGGCGCCAGGCACCCCGTCTTTTTTCTCCGCCGCCGCAGATCGACGCCTCAGGAGGCGGTCGAAAGGGCGGTACGACGCGCCAGGAGAAGCGTGCGGTCGTCGCCCGGCGGGCGGCTGCCGACGAAGTCGGCCACGGCGCGATCGATGGCGTCGCAGAGCTCCGACGGCGAGGCGGAACGGTGCTCGCGGCAGACGGCGATCAGGTGCTCGAGGCCCAGCTCCTCGTCCGCTTCGTTCGCTGCCTCGGTGATGCCGTCGGTATAGAGCACCAGCGTGTCGCCGGGCTCGAGCTGCACGGCGGCGGCGCGGTAGCTCATCCCCGGCAGCAGCCCGAGCGGCACGCCGGTGGGCCCCAGCTTCTCGACGTCGCCGCCGGCGCGCACGACGAGTCCCGGGTTGTGGCCGGCGTTGGCGTAGTCGACGCGGCCGCTGCCGCCGTCGAGGGTGGCGAGGAACGCCGTGGCGTACTTCTCGGCCGGCGTGCGCTGGAAGAGGAGGCGCGAGACGCGGGCGCAGATCTCCGCCGGCGGCTGCCCGTCCTCGATGGGCGCCGCCGAGAGCGCCTCGACCGAGGCCGCGAGCAGCGACGCCGCCATGCCCTTGCCGGCGACGTCGGCGATGAGCAGCACGCACTCGCTGCCGTCGCGGCGCAGCACCGCCTCGTAGAGGTCGCCCGAGACGTGGCGCGACGGCACGTTGCGCCCGCACAGCTCGAAGCCGGGCACGACGGGAAGCGTCGCCGGGATGAGCGCCTGCTGGATGCGGCGGGCGAGGGCGAGCTCTTCCTCGAGCACGCGCCGCTGCGCCGCTTCTTCGAGCAGCGCTACGTTTCGCAACCGGATCGCGGCCACCGCGGCGAGCGACACCAGGAGCTGCAGGTCCTCCTCGCCGAACTGCCGCACGGCGGCGTTGGTGGTGAGGAGCACCATGCCCACCGCCGGCTCCCCCTCGGCGAGCAGCGGCGCCGCCACCAGCGAGCGGACGCCGGCAGCGAGCAAGCTCATCGAGCTGCGGAAGCGGGCGTCGCTCTGCGCGTCGAGCACCAGCGCCGCCACGCCCTTCTCGGTGACCTCCTGCGTCAGCCGCTGCGAAGCGAGGACGACCGCTTGCCCTCCGCCCCGCGAGCGACTTGCGACCGGCCGCATGCCGCCGACCGGATCGCGCAGGTAGATCGCCGCCTGCTCCGGCTGCAGATGGTCGAAGAGACGGTCGAGGATGAGCTGCAGCAGCTCGTTGAGCCCGAGCGCGCTGCCCAGGGCCTGGTGAACCTCGTTGAGCAGGCGCAGGCGCTCGGCGTAGCGCTCGAGCGTCGGCCGGTCGGTGCCGCCGGCGCCGCGGCTCGTCTCGAGCGCCAGCAGCTCGGCCACCGGCCGGAAGACCGTGTGGCCGCTCTCGAACTCGTCGAGCGGCTCCTCCTCGTCGCGCTGCACGGAGAGCGTGCTGCCCGAGATGCGGATGACGTCGCCCGGTCCGAGCGCCGTCGGCACCAGCACCGGCTGGCCGTTGAGCAGCGTGCCGTTGCGCGAGCCGAGGTCCTCGACCAGGTAGCGCTCGCCGTCGCGGAAGATGCGCGCGTGGTGGCGCGACAGGAAGCGGTCGGGCAGCGGCAGGTCGGAGCTCGACGAGCGCCCGATGACGCAGCTCTCCCCCTGGAAGAGGTGGTCGAACGGCGGCCCCTGCGGCGGCACTACGTGGAGGCGGAGCACGGCGCGGATTCTAGGGGAGCAGGCGCTGGCGGCGGCTGGCGGGCGCTCTGAATCCTCTCTGCTAGCATCGCCGCCCGTCATGCCACAACAGCAATCGCCTCGTCCGCATCCTCGCGATCGCCGTCCGCAACGCATCGCCGTGCTGCCGGGAGACGGCATCGGCGTCGACGTCACCGCCGAGGCAATCAAGGTCCTCGAGGCCGCCGCCGAGCGCTGGTCGCTGCCGATCGAGCTCGAGCGTTTCCCGTGGAGCGCCGACCACTACCTCTCGACGGGAGTGACCATCCCCGAGGGCGCCTTCGCCGACCTGCGCGAGCGCTTCTCGGCCATCTTCATCGGCGCCTACGGCGACCCGCGGGTGCCCGACATGAAGCACGCCGCCGACATCCTGCTCGGCACCCGCTTCAAGCTCGACCTCTTCATCAACCTGCGGCCGATCAAGCTCTACGACGAGCGGCTCTGCCCGTTGAAGGGGAAGCGGGTCGAGGACGTCGACATGGTGGTCTTCCGCGAGAACACCGAGGGCGCCTACGTCGGCGCCGGCGGCACCTTCAAGACCGGCACGGCCGACGAGATCGACGTGCAGGAGGAGATCCACACCCGCAAGGGCGTCGAGCGCATCATCCGCGCTGCCTTCGACTACGCGGCGCAGCACGGGCGCCGCGAGGTGTGCATGGCCGACAAGAGCAACGCCATGCGCTTCGCCGGCGACCTCTGGCAGCGCTGCTTCCACGAGATCGCGGACGAGTACCCGCAGATCACCTCGCGTCACCTCTACGTCGACGCCCTCACCATGCAGATGGTGAAGGCGCCCGAGAGCTTCGACGTCATCGTCACCAACAACATGTTCGGCGACATCGTCACCGACCTCGGCGCGGCGCTGCAGGGCGGGCTCGGCGTCGCCGGCTCGGCCAACCTCCACCCGGGCGAGGTGTCGATGTTCGAGCCGGTGCACGGCTCGGCGCCGAAGTACGCCGGCACCGGCCGCGCCAACCCGGTGGGCGCGATCCTGTCGCTGGGGCTGATGCTCGACTACCTCGGGCACGGCGAGGCGGCGGCCGAGGTCGAGCGCGCGGTGGCGCAGAGCCTGCGCGACGGGAAGACGACGGCCGACCTCGGTGGCAGTCTCACGACTTCCGACGTGGGCGATCTCATCGCCCGCGCCATCGCCCAGCCCGTGCAGGTGTAGCGCCGCCATGGCGCTCTCGGAAGCCGACCTCATCTACGACTGGAACCGCGCCGGCGGGGGCGAGATGCGGCCGGCGCGCGGCCGCGTCGAGCTCAACGACGAGACGCTGCGCGACGGCCTGCAGTCGCCGTCGGTGCGCGCGCCTTCGATCGAGCAGAAGCTCGGCATCCTGCACGAGATGGTGGCGCTCGGCATCGACGCGCTCGATCTCGGCCTGCCGGGCGCCGGGCCGCACGTCGTGCGCGACGTGCTCGCGCTGGCGAAGGAGATCGCCGACCAGCGCCTGCCGATCGCGCCCAACTGCGCGGCGCGCACGGTCGAGGCCGACATCAAGCCGATCGTCGAGATCTCGCAGCAGGCGGGCATCGCGATCGAGGCGGCCTGCTTCATCGGCTCCTCGCCCATCCGCCAGTACGCCGAGGGGTGGACGCTCGACCGCATGCTCGAGCTGTCGGAGAAGGCGGTGTCGTTCGCGGCCAAGCAGGGACTGCCGGTCATGTTCGTCACCGAGGACACGACGCGCGCCAACCCCGACGACCTGCGACGCCTCTACACGACGGCGGTCGAGGCAGGCGCGCGGCGCGTCTGCGTCGCCGACACCGTCGGCCACGCCACGCCTGAAGGCGCGCGGGCGCTGACGAAGTTCATCCGCGACGTCGTCGACGCGACCGGCGAGGACGTCAAGGTCGACTGGCACGGCCACCGCGACCGCGGGCTCGGCGAGATCAACGCCCTGGCGTCCGCGGCGGCGGGCGCTGATCGGCTCCACGGCACGGCGCTCGGCGTCGGCGAGCGAGTCGGCAACGCGCCGATGGACCTGCTGCTCGTCAACTTCGTGCTGCTGGGCTGGCGCGACTACGACCTCACGCGGCTGCCCGAGTACTGTCGCCTGGTGGCCGAAGCGACGGGCGTGCCGTTCCCCGACAACTGGCCGGTCGTCGGCATCGACGCGTTCCGCACCGGCACCGGCGTCCACGCCGCCGCCATCCTCAAGGCGCGCGCCAAGGGCGACGACTGGCTCGCCGACCGCATCTACTCGGGCGTCCCGGCGAGCCTCGTCGGCCGCCGCCAACTCGTCGAGGTCGGCCCCATGAGCGGCGAGTCCAACGTCATCTTCTGGCTGCAGTCGCACGCCATCGAGCCGCGCCCCGAGCTTGTCGCGGCGATCTTCCAGCGCGCCAAGGCGTCGACCTCGGTGCTTGGCGAGGAGGAGCTCCTCGCGCTCTGCGGCGAGCACGGCACCGCGACGGGCGGAGCCGCGTCGGCGGGTGTTCGGGTGGGCTGAAAGCCCGGGCTGGTAAAATCGCGCGTCGCCGCACCCGCGGCCCCCACTCCCAGAGGAAGCCATGATCCTGGAACGTTTCACGGTCGGTCCGTTCGCCGAGAACTGCTACTTGGTCGGCAAGGCGCCGCGGGTGGCGATCGTCGATCCGGGGGGCGAGAGCGACCGCATCGCCGAAGTGATCGAGGCGCGCGGCTGGAAGCCGGAGGCGATCCTCCTCACGCACGGGCACATCGACCACGTGGCGCACTGTTGCCACATGGCCGAGCGCTACGGCATCCCCGCCTACATCCACCGCGCCGACCTCTTCCTCCTTCGCACCGCCCAGTTCCCCGAGTTCGCCAACATGCTCCAAGCACGCCCGTGCCCGGAGCCTGCCGGCTACCTCGAAGAGGGCACGCCGGTCGAGGTCGCCGGCCTCAAGCTGCGCGTCCTCCACACGCCCGGGCACACGCCGGGCAGCGTCTGCCTCCTCGACGAGGAGAGCGGCGAGGCGCTCGTCGGCGACACCGTCTTCTACCGCGGCATCGGCCGCACCGACCTGCCCGGCGGCGACTTCGCCCAGCTCGCCGAGTCGGTGCGCGACAGGCTGTTCGCCGTCGAGGGCGACTTCCGTCTCTGGCCGGGCCACGGCCCGGAGACGCGGCTCGAGGAAGAGCGGCAGGAGAACCCGTTCTTCGGCGCCAACATCTGCGCCTTGGTCTAGGTCTCTCGGCCCCGTCCTCTCGTCTCCAAGACCGGGGCGCCTCCCGGAAAATCACATGCGCGGCTTTCTCAGGAGTGAAATCGTGAATCGGAAAACCCTCGCCTTCGCGTTTGTCGCGTTCTTCGTCCTGCTGACGGCGCCGGCTCTCCACGCCGCCGACGTTCCCGACGAGCACCAGTGGCTCGAAGAAGTGCAAGGGGAGCGCGCCCTCGCCTGGGCGAAGGAGCACAACGCTCGCACCGTCGCCGAGCTCGAGGCGCGGCCCGAGTTCAAGCCGATCTACGACCGCACGCTCGAGATCCTCGACTCCAAGGACAAGATCCCCTCGCCCAGCCTCCTCGGCGACACCGTCTACAACTTCTGGAAGGACGACAAACACGAGCGCGGCATCTGGCGCCGGACCTCGATCGACTCGTACCGCGGCGCGCAGCCGCAGTGGGAGACCGTCGTCGACGTCGACGCCTTGGCCGCCAGCGAAGGCCAGCCCTGGGTCTGGAAGGGCGCGAACTGCCTGCCGCCGGCGTACAAGCGCTGCCTGGTGTCGCTGTCGCGCGGCGGCGCCGACGCCATCGAGGTGCGCGAGCTCGACACGACGACGAAGTCGTTCGTCGCCGGCGGCTTCACGCTGCCGGAGGCGAAGTCGTCGACCGGGTGGCGCAGCGAGGACGAGATCTGGGTGGGCACCAACTTCGGCGCGGGGTCGCTGACGACGTCCGGCTACCCGAACATCATCAAGCTGTGGAAGCGGGGCACGCCGCTCGCCGACGCTCGCGTCGTCTACACCGGCGAAGCGACCGACGTCGGCAGCTTCGGCTTCACCGCGTACACGGCCGACGGGCGCTACGACCTGGTGCAGCGCATCCCGGCGTTCTACCGCCAGGAGAGCTACCTGCTCCTCGGCGAGCGGCTGGTGCGGATCGACGTTCCCGAAGACGCCGACATCCGCTTCTTCTGGAAGGACCAGATCGGCATCTCGCTGCGCACCGACTGGACGCCTGGCGGCACGACGTACCGAGCCGGCTCGCTGCTCGCCGTCGATCTGGACGACCTCCTCGCCGGCCGGCGCTCGTTTGCCGTGCTGTTCGAGCCCACCGCGCGCGTTTCGCTCGACGGCGTCTCGACGACGCGCGAGCGCGTGCTCGTCGCCACCCTCGACAACGTGCGCAGCAAGCTGGCGTCGCACACGCTCGTCGACGGCAAGTGGCAGCGCGAGGAGATCGCGTTGCCGGGGCTGGGCACCAGCTCGGTGTCGACGGCGAGCGACGAGCGCGACACCTTCTTCCTGAGCTACCAGGATTTCCTCACCCCTTCGTCGCTTTGGCTGGTCGACGCCGGCCGCAGCCCGGAGAAGGTGAAGACGATGCCGGCGTTCTTCGACGCCGGCGGGATGGTGGTCTCGCAGCACGAAGCCACCTCGAAGGACGGCGCCCGCATCCCTTACTTCGTCGTGGCGCCGAAGGGTTTCGTCGCCGACGGGACGGCGCCGACGTTGCTCTACGGCTACGGCGGCTTCGAGAACTCCGAGGTGCCGCGCTACTCGGGCACGATCGGGAACGCCTGGCTCGCTCGCGGCGGCGTCTATGCGCTCGCCAACATCCGCGGCGGCGGCGAGTTCGGGCCGGCGTGGCACGAGGCGGCGCTCAAGGAGAAGCGGATCAAGTCGTTCGAGGACTTCATCGCCGTCGCCGAGGACCTGGTGGCGCGCAAGGTCACCGCGCCGTCGCACCTCGGCATCATGGGCGGCTCGCAGGGCGGCCTGCTGGTGGGCGGCAGCTTCACCATGCGGCCCGACCTCTTCGGCGCCGTGGTGGCGGCGGTGCCGCTCGCCGACATGCGGCGCTTCAACCAGCTGCTCGCCGGCGCCTCGTGGATGGCGGAGTACGGCAATCCCGACAAGCCCGAGCAGTGGGCCTACATCCAGACCTGGTCGCCGTACCACCTCGTCCGCAAGGACGCCCGCTACCCGACGCCGTTCTACTGGACCAACACGCGCGACGACCGCGTCCACCCCGGGCACGCGCGCAAGATGGTGGCGAAGATGGAGGCGCTCGGGCACCCGATCTACTACTTCGAGAACGTCGAAGGCGGCCACGGCTCGGGCACGGTGAACAAGCAGACCGCCTACGTCCGGGCGCTCGAGTACGCGTACCTCTGGAAGATGCTGCGGTAGCGGCGGCGACTAGTTGACCGCTACCGAGACGTGTCGGCGACCCGTCCCGGCGATCGCAGCCTGACCTGCACAGCCGGCACCGAATGGGCCCGCGCACGGCGCAGGCGGCGGCCGCCTGGTGGCCATCGTGGTCAAGGGCCACTACGGATTGACTTCCTATCCCAACGGTGGATCACTAAGAGGCGCAGTGAGACTTGGCCTGTCGATGGACGTCCTCGCGGCCGATCGGGGCGACAGCCTCTGGATCGAATGCCGCCGGCGACAGGGACGGCCGTGGCGGCTGTTGGTCGATGGCGGGATGCCCGCCACGTGGCCGCTGCTTCGCGAGCGCATCAGCCAGCTCCCGCCCGCCGATCGCGTCTTCGATCTCGCCATCGTCTCGCACATCGATTCCGATCACATCGGGGGGATGCTGCCGCTGCTGTCCACGTCCGACCTTGGCGTGACGTTCCACGACGTCTGGTTCAACGGCCTGCCGCAGCTTCCCGACCCGGCGACCGTGCGCCCGCGTAGCGTCGCCGAAGGCGAAAGCCTCGTGCAGGTGCTGAGCGGTCTGCCGGGTTCGACGCCCCCGCCGTGGAACGAGGCGTTTGGACGGTCCGCGGTGATGACCAGCGGCGATGGGGCATTTCATGAAGTCTCGTATCGCGATGGCCCGACGCTGACGCTGCTGTCACCAACCCCCAAGCGCCTGGTGGCGTTGCGCAAGACGTGGGAGACCGAAATCGATCGCCTCAAACGCGGCGAGCCGAGCGAGCCACCGGTGGACGCGGGCCCAGCGGAGCGGCTCGGCGACCTCCGGACGAAGGCGGAGACGGCGACCAACCCTGATCGGTCGGTGGCGAACGGCAGCAGCATTGCGGTGCTGCTCGAGTACGCCGGCCGGAGTTGCCTGCTGGCAGCCGACGCCTTCACGACCGTGCTCGGCGCGGCGCTGACCTCCCTCGCCAACGCCCGCGAGGGCCGTCCCATCGACATCGACGTCTTCAAGCTGTCACACCACGGCAGCAAGGGGAACGTGACCTCCAAGCTGCTCGCCCTCGTGCCCGCGCGCCACTACGTGATCTCGTCGAATGGCGATCGCTTTCACCATCCGGACGACGTCGCCGTGGCCCGTGTCGCGACCGCCGGTGATTGGGAGCGCACGTTGTGGTTCAACTATCGGACCGATATGAATCTGCGATGGGCAGAAGAGAACCTCCGTCGCGAATACGGGTTCACGACCGAGCTCCCGACAGCCGGGGGGAGCGCGGGAGTGCGCATCGACCTCGACGGAGACTAGACGTCTCGAGGGCAAGGCATGCTCTCTGCGCGGTTTGAGGTGGAGCCTCGGTAGCCATGGTCTCCCGACCTGCAGCCGGGCTGCTCGAGTCGCTCGTCAGAGAAGAATGGCGTGGGCGGCCGGGGCCCGCGCGCGCTGCGGCCTTGGAGTCTGCGGAGCAGGATCCACGACACCGCGTGTACCACCTGCTGGACGCGTCGTATGCCAGCCTCGTTGCTGGCGAGCCGCGGCTCGCCATGCGGACGCTCGACGAAGTGGAGCGTGCCGGCGTCGACCCGAGCGCGCGCCGGCGTGTCCTGGCGTGCCGCGCCTGGGCACAGCAACTCGACGACAACTGGTATCCCGGGAACGCCGGCGCCGAGTTGGCTCCGGAGGCTCTCGACAGGCTCAAGACAACCGTCGCCGTTTCCATTGGCGATTCTGAAACCAGGCTCGTGGAAGCGTGTGTGGCGCACGGCCCTGTACCGCTCTTGGCAACCCGAGACTTGCTGGAGCGGTTCGTGCGCGAGGCCCCGCAGGCGGCGCAGCAAATGCTTCACCATGCGTTGCAGCAGCTCGATCGTTTCAAGGAAGTCGTCAACGCGTCTGGGCCTGTCACCAAAGCTCTGTGGGCCATGACGGCTGCGGCCGACCTCGCTTTCAGAGTCGGTTTCGCGGATGAGGCCGTGGGGGAACTGGCCTCGGTGCGCCAGGTGTACCAGGAACTGCAGGACCGGATCGGGGAGGCAGGCACTTACATGTTGGAGGGCGATTGGTGGGCCACCCCAGGGTCTTCGCCGGAAGCCCTGGGCTTCGACCTGCCGCCGATGAAGGCGTCCCCGCACGCGGATCGGCGCAGCGTCGAGCGCGCCGAGATCGCCTACCGGCACGCCGGCACGCTGCTGCAAGGAGTGGAAGCGGCCCGTGCCGTTGCGGCGCTCGCGCTTCGGCAGGGCTACCTGGCCTGGCGCGCGCAGCAGTTCGAGCACCAGGTCTCCTGGCTCGATGCCGCCCACCGATCGTTTACCGACGCCGGAGATGCAGCCGGCTGCCATCTCGTCGTCGTCCACCGTCTGTTGGCCGACCTGGCACGCGAGGATTTCAATGCGGCCAGGCGCGCCGCGCCCACCGAATGGGGAGCGGCGCCGCATGGGCCGATCGGCCGGATTGTCGAGTGGGCGCGCGATCGTGGCAGCGTGAGCTTCTGTGTCGGGCTCGGCCGGCTGCTGCAGCGCGCCGCCGAAGCCTGGATTGCGGCGGACCAACTGGAAAGCGCGGAGCACGCGCTCCTGCTGGCGCTGCCGTTGCTGCCGCAAACCAACGTTGTCCCCGCGTGGGCGGTCCTGCAGACGCTGAGCCAGGTGGACCTGCGTCGCAACATCCGCGTGCGAGCGCTCGTGCGGTGCCTGGGGGCCTTGACGAGGATCCCCGACGTGCACGACATGCACGACGTGCACGACCCGATGCAATGGCTGCAGCAACTGGAGATGACGACGTCATTGGTCGCCATCCCCACCGGGATGGCGCCGTCGGCGACGTCCACGGCGATTCGCGCGTTGGAGCGTGGCGCCGAACGTCTGACGAGAGTGCTGCAGGCGGCGCGCGTGGACGGCGACAGCGGAGCGGCGGGGTCGCGTGAAATCGCCGCCCGACTGGACGAGGTGTCGCGCGGTCGCGAGCAGCTCACGCTCGAAGACATCGCCGAACAGTCCAAGACATCGACGGTGCAACAGACGCTCGTGGAGATCGGCGTGCAGGCCGGTCGCGAGCAGCTTGCCGTTTGCGAAGCGCTGATCGCCCTGAACCGAGCGCGGCGCGAGGAGCGCAGTGGCTGGGAGGCACAGGCCGAGCAGTGGTACCAGGAGGCGCTGCGGCGGGCGCCAGCCACAGCCGACCAGACCGCGCCGTGGCTGACGGTGCTCGTGCTGGCGATGTGGGGCAAGCGGGACGAAGCCGCCGCGCGGTTCGAGCAGATTCAGGCAGCCCGCTCGCTCGACATGAACCTGCTGGCGCCGCTGGCGCTTCGCGTCGGCGCCTACGAGACAGCACATCGCCTGTTCGAGCAGATGGATCGAGATGCCGCACCCGGCGTGAAGATCGGATGGTCCGAGCTCTCCGATCGCGCCGAGGCCGCGCTCGGGTCGGGCGATCCCCGCCGGGCGTTTGACCTGGGCCAACAGGGCATCGCGCAGCTCGAGGCCGCGGTCGCGCGCTTGTCCCGGGATTCCGACCGCATCGCGTCCGCAGACGAAGTCAGCGCCGCCAGTTTGTACCAGTTGACGGCGCGAGCCTGTCTCGCGATAGCCAGCGCGGCGGCGCAGGAGCAGAATCACGGCGAGCGCAGCGTGTGGCTGGCCCGCTCGTTCGAGGTGGGAGAGCAGGCACGCTCGCTGACGTGGCGCATTCTCATGCAGGAGCTGACCGGCTCCGGCGCCGGCGCGGAGTCACAGTCCAGGCGCCTGCACGCCGCGGCCACCGAGCGAGCCACGGCATACGACCGCCTCCTGGCCGCTCACGAGCGGGACCGCCTGGACGAGATCCGGAGCTGTGAAACGGATCTGGCGGCCGTCGAGGCCGTGCTGGCGGATCTCGAAGACGACATGGCGCAGCGCTTCGGCCCGGACACGGCGCGCGTCCCGCTCGCCCCGTTGACAGCGAAGGAAGCACAGCGGCTGCTGCCTCCGGACGCGTGCCTCCTCGCGTACCACATGGTGGGGCGAGACCTCGTGCGATGGGCGGTCACGGCGGACGCGATCGAGGCATCACACGAGCGATTCCCGCGGCACATCGTCGAAGGCCAGGTGAACAGGCTGCTAGGCGCCTGCTTGACGGGCGATCCTGGATCTGAAGCCACTGCGCTCGCGCGCGTCCTACTCGACCCCTTCGACCGGTTCCTCTCCGCGCACACCCGCCTCATCGTCGTTCCGTTTGGGCCGCTCAACGCGCTACCGTTTCACGCTCTCCCATTCCGCGGGCAGCCCCTGGGCGCGACGCATGTCCTGTCGTACCTTCCGGCCGCGTCGATGCTGAGCCGCGCGGCGCTCGACGACACCATGAGCGGGGATGGCGCCGTGGTCGTAGGCGATCCCGCCTTTGATGCGCAGTCCAATCCTGGCCTGCGCCGTTTGCCAGGCGCGTCGTTGGAGGCCACGGTGGTGGGGCGGCTTCAAAACGCGCGTGATGTTCTGGTCAACGAAGAGGCCACGGAAGAGCGGCTTCGGCCCGCGCTGCGCGGCCGCGCCGTCATCCACCTGGCGGCGCATGGCCACCTCGACGAGATCGCGCCGAACACGTCGGCCATCGTGCTCGCGGGCACTGACCGGTTGACGGTGGCGGATCTCATCGGACTGCGAGTGGATGCGGGTTTGGCCGTCCTCAGCGCCTGCGACACAGGTCGAGGCTCAGCCAGCTTGGGTGGCGATGTGGTCGGCCTCGTCCGGGGGCTCGTCGCGGCCGGCGTGCGGCGCTGCGTGGTTTCGCTGTGGCCGGTGGACGATTGCGTGGCGTGCGTCACGATGGTGGCGTTTCACGAGATGCTGGTGAAGGGGGCGCCGCCGGCGTGGGCGCTGGCGGCGGCGCAACGTGCAGTCCGCGCGATGACCGCAGCCCAGCTCGCCGCCCGCTATCGCGAGCTCGGTGGGGAAGTCCGGCCCGGCGCCCGCTCGGTCCGCCGCGGGTCTGACAACGAAGCCGGCCAGAGACCTGCCATCCCGTTGGACCCCGAGTTCATCGACGCCGACGACCCGGCGGAGGAGAGCGCCGATGTGCTCGAAGGGCACCTCGCGTGTGCATGGGCACCGTTTGTCCTCGTCGGGTACTGACGTTCGCCGCAGTCACGTGGGCCGCCGAATAAGGAGACACGTCCTGGGCCGCTAAGCTGCGTCCGTGGCTGCCACCGCCGTCTCGCCGTTTCGCCGCGCGCTCGATCGCTGGCTCGACGAGCTCGCGAGCGAGCGCGGGCTGGCCGCGAACTCCCTCGCCGCCTACCGGCGCGACTTGCTCCGGCTCGAGGGCGATCTGCGGGCGCAGCAGGTCGAGCCGCTCGAGGCTGATTCGAAGGCGCTCGCTGGGCACCAACGGCGGCTGCTGCGCGCCGGTCTCGCGCCGCGCACGCTGCGGCGCGCGCTGGCTGCGCTGCGTGGCTTCTATGGGCACCTCGTCGCTTCGGGCGAGCGGACCGATAACCCCGCCGAGCACCTGCTCGGGCCCACGGCAGTTGCAGCAGCTGCCGAAAGTGCTCACCGAGGAGCAGGTGGCGGCGCTGCTCGCGGCGCCCGACGTCTCGCAGCCGCTCGGTCTGCGCGACAAGGCGATGCTCGAGCTGCTGTACGCCAGCGGGCTGCGCGTCTCCGAGCTCGTCGGCTTGACGCTCGGGCAGCTGCGGCTCGACGAAGGGTTCCTCGTCGCTTTCGGCAAGGGGAGCAAGGAGCGCATCGTGCCGGTGGGGGAGCAGGCGGAGAGCTGGCTGCGGCGTTATCTCACCGAAGTTCGCGGCGGGCTCCTGCGCGGGCGTCACGGCGAGGTGTTCCTCAACCACCGCGGCGCGCCGCTCACGCGGCAGGGGTTCTGGAAGATCCTCGAGGCGTACGGCCGCCGCGCCGGCATGAAGGCGCTCTCGCCGCACGTGCTGCGCCACAGCTTCGCCACTCATCTGCTCGAGCACGGCGCCGACCTGCGAGCGGTGCAGATGATGCTCGGGCACGCCGACATCTCGACGACGCAGATCTACACCCACATCCACCAGCAGCGGCTGCGCTCGCTCTACGACCGTTTCCATCCGCGCGCCTGACGCGCAGCAGTGCGTCGGGGTGCGCTCTGCGCACCGATCCGGATGGTGCGCAGAGCGCACCCTACGGCGGAGTACCATGCGCCGATGTCCCCGGCGGTGAAGCGCGTTTTGTCGACGTCGCGAACGACGATGTCGCAGCCACCGCAACGCGTGCGCGGGGCACTGGTCGCTCTCGCCTTCGCAGTGTTCGCGTGCGGCGGCGATCGCAACCCCGGCGAGGTGACCGCCGCAGTCTCTCGCCTCGACCGCCGGCGCACCCACCCGCGGCTACGTCGTCATCTCCATCGACACCCTGCGCGCCGATCACCTCGGGTGCTACGGCTATCCGCGGCCGACGAGCCCGTTCATCGACGAGCTGGCGCGCCGCGGCACGCTCTTCGAGGAGGCGTACGCGCAGTACCCGAGCACGCTCGTCTCGCACATGTCGATGTTCACCGGCCTCCATCCGCGCGAGCACGGGGTGGTGACCGCGTCCTCGGTGCTGGCGCCGCAGATCGAGAGCTTCCCCGAGGTCTTCCAGCGCGCCGGCTTCCGCACCGCCGGCTTCACCGAGGGCGGCTACGTCAGCGGCCGCTACGGCTTCCGGCGCGGCTTCGACACGTTCGTCGCCCGCGACCGCGCCGGCGAGCGGCCGCTCGCACGCACCTTCGCGCGCGGCATGGAGTTCCTCGCCGGGCTGCCGGCGGACGCGCGCTTCCTGCTCTTCCTCCACACCTATGCGGTGCACAGCCCCTACGACGCGCCGGAGCGCTATCGCGTCCCGTTCTGGCCGGGGCCGCCGCCGGCCGGCGGCATCGACGGCACGCCGCACGCGCTCAACTCCGCGAACGCCATCGAGCAGGAGCTGTCGCCGCAAGCAGTCGAGTACGTGAGCGCCCTCTACGACGCCGGCATTCGCGAGACCGACGAGACGCTGCGCCGCTTCTTCGCCGAGCTCGCGCGGCTCGGACTCGCCGGCGACACCACCGTCGTCGTCACCTCCGATCATGGCGAGGAGCTGCGCGACCACGGCCGCTTCCACCACACGCAGCTCTACCGCGAGGTGCTGCGCGTGCCGCTCATCGTCGTCCATCCGCAACGCTCCGGCGGCGTGCGCCAGCGCGCGATCGTGCAGCTCGTCGACCTCGCGCCGACCATGTACGAGCTCGCGGGCTTGCGGCCGAAGGAGGCGACGAGCGGTACGAGCCGCGCGGGCCTCATCGGCAAGGAGGTGCCGGCCGAGGACGGCTCGGCGTGGGCCGACGGCGAGACGGGCGAGCGGGCGCTCTACCGCGCGCGAGGCGGCACGCTCGAGAGCTTGCTCCTCTTCGATCCGCCGTCGGACAGTTGGAACAGTCGCAGCCTCACCTTCGACGCCGTCCCCGCTTCCGCTGGCCGCGAGCTGGTTTTCGACGCCCGCTCGTTCGGCGCACCGCGCCAGCTACGCGCTCGCGGTCCATCCGCCGCCGAGCACGCGCAGAAGATCGCTACTGATTGGACGCCGGTTCGGTTCCCGCTCGCCGAAGCCGGCCGCGTGCGCCTCGAGGTCGATGGCTGCGCGGCGCCACCAGGCTCGAAGCGCCGCGACGCCCTCTGCTACGGCTTCCAGCTACGCGGCCTGCGGCCGGTGCGCCTGGAGCTCTACGACCTCGCCGCCGATCCCACGCAGCAGAACGACCTGGCCCGCACGCGCAACGACGCCACGCGCAGCCTCGCCCGCGACCTGCTCGCCTTCCGGCCGCGTCCGCGCGCCGGGCCGGTCGAGTCGCCGCTCGACGCCGAGCTCGCCGCTCAGCTCGAGGCGCTCGGCTACGCCGGGCAGGTGCGCGCCGCGAGGCCCGCCTCCGGCGGCGAGCGTTAGAATGCGGCCTTCCCCTGCGAATACCTGGAAGGGAGGCCCGCCATGCTCGACCGCATCCAGGAGATCGACACCGGGGCGATCGAGGAGCTGACGCGGATCCGGCGCGAGCAGGAGGTGCTCGAGGATCGCCTCCGCCTGATGACCGAGCGGCGCGAGGGAGTGTCGGAGGTCGTCTTCGAGCGCGTGCGCGGCGACTACCGCGGGCGCCTCGACGGCCTCGACCGCCAGGCACGGCCGCTCAAGGAGAGCGCGCGCCGCGAGTACGGCAAGCTCGCCGCGCTGCGCGCCGAGCTGCAGCGCGCGCGCGACGATGCGCAGCTCGAGAAGGAGGAGGCCGAGTTCCGCAACGGCTTGGGCGAGTTCACCGCCGAGGAGTACGAGCGCCGCTCTGCCGACAGCGCCGAGCGGCTGAGCGCGGGCGACGCCGAGCTCGCCGAGGTGGAGGCGCTGCGCCAGCGTTTCCTCGGCGCCTGCCGGTCGCCGGAGGAACTGGAAGGCGACGGCGAGACGGAGGAGGCCGAAGGCGGTGGTGAGCCGGAAGAGGCTGAAGAGCCCGAGGTCACCGCGGTGTCGCCGCTTGTCGTCGCCGAGTCGGAGTCGGAGCCGAGCGCGGCCGATGCGACCGGCATCGTCGGCGGCCCCGACCCCGCCGTCGAGGAGCTCTTCGCGAGTCCGCCGCCGCCGCCGCCCGACGCGCCGCCATCGGCGGCGCCGCTGATCGCCGATCAGGAGGCCGTCGTGGAGGCGCCGCCGCCCCCGCCGCCTCCGGCCTACGAAGACTTCGACGTCGGCCCCACGAGCCGCCTCGAGGCCGCGACCGAGGGCGCGACTGCCGAGGCGAGCGCCGCAAGCGCGAGCGACGGCGCGACTGGCCTCGATGCAACAGACGAAGGCAGCAAGCCCGACCTGTCCGCCACGCGCGACCGCGACGACTGGCACGAAGCGCCCACCGGTAGCTTCGAGGTGCCGCCACTGCCGCCGCCGCTCCCCGAGGACTTCAACGACGACTTCGACGAGGAGGCCTTCTCGGGCGCCACCAAGATCCTCTCGCGCCCGCGCCTCGTCGAGGTCGAGAGCGGCGCCTCGGCCCGCGAGCACGCGCTGGCGCTCGGCCGCACCTCGATCGGCCGCGCCTCCGACAACGTCGTGCACCTGCTCGACGAGGCGGTGTCGCGCCACCACGCCGAGGTGATCCCCGGCCCGCACGGCTACCTGTTGCGCGACCTCGGCTCGGAGAACGGCATCTTCGTCAACGGCGAGCGCGCCCCCGAGCACGTGCTGCGCGAGGGCGACGTCATCCAGATCGGCGCCCGCACGCTGGTGTTCCACGGCGCCTGAGATGCGAGGGGCGGGCGGGAGCGCTGGGTTGCGGGGAAGGGGAGGCCGGGCCGCTCGAAGCTCGGCGCGGCGTCAGGGTTGCCTCTCTTGACGCGAGTCCTCGCCGGCGACTTCGGCGGCACCAGCGCCCGGCTGGCCCTCTTCGAGGTGGCGCCGGGCGCGCTGCCGCGCCTCGAGGAGCACAGCAGCTACGCCGCGCGCGACGTCGACGGCATCGAGGACGCCGTGGCGCGCTTCCTCGCCGAGCAGGGCTCGCCGGCCGTCGCCGCCGCCAGCTTCGGCGTCGCCGGCGCAGTCGACGACAACCGCGCTCTCCTCACCAACCTCGGCTGGGAGGTCGACGGCGGCGCCCTCGCGGCGCGCTTCGGCTTCCCGGTCGAGCTGGTCAACGACCTGGTGGCGACGGCGCTCGGCATGACGGCGCTCGGCAAGGACGACGTCGTCGAGCTCAACCCGCAGGGCGTGCACGAGCCGGGCAACGCGGTGCTGCTCGGCGCCGGCACCGGCCTCGGCATGGCGCTCCTCGTGTGGACGGGCGAGCGCATCATCGCCGTACCGTCGGAGGGCGGCCACGCCGAGCTCGCCGCTCACGACGAGGAGGAGTGGGCGCTCTACCGCTTCCTCGCCGAGCGCTTCGGCGGCCGCGTCAGCATGGAGCGCGTCGTCTCCGGCATGGGCCTGCGCAACCTCTACGACTTCCTGCTCGAGCGCCGCGAGGTGCAGCCGTCGGCGGCGGTGGAAGCGAGCCTCGCCGCCGGCGAGGACGCCGGCCGCGCCATCGCCGAGGCCGGCCTCGACGGCAGCTGCCCGCTCTGCGCGCGGGTGCTCGACCGCTTCGCCTCCGCCTTCGGCGCCTTCGCGGGTGACCTCGCGCTCGTCGGCGGCGCTCGCGGCGGCGTCTACCTCGGCGGCGGCGTCTCGGTGCGCCTGGCGAAGAAGCTCGCCGACGGCACCTTCCTGCGCGCCTATATGAACAAGGGCCGCCTGTCGCCCTTCGTCGAGCGCGTGCCGGTGCAGATCCTCATGCGCCCCGATACCGCCATCTGGGGCGCGGCGAGGCGGGCAGGCGAGCTCGCCGGCATCCGCTGATCGCGAGCGGCGCGATCAGAGCGCGAACGGCTCCCACTCGTCGTTGGCGATGGGGCTTGCGATAGCGAGCGCCGAGACGATTTCGCGCACGGCCAGGACCGAGAGGCTGTTGCCGAGCAAGCGCCAGGCGTTGGCGCGCGGGAGGTCGAGAGGAAGTCGGTAGCTCGCGGGAAAGCCGAGGAGGCGGAGGATCTCGGTCGGCGAGAAGCGGCGCACGATGCCGTTGCGTCGCAGATACGAGCCGGCGCGGACGGGAGAGCGACCATAGGCCGAAGTGAATGTCGCGGCGACGGCGCTCGGATCGTCTGCATCGACGACGTCGACCGCGTGCTCGTAACGCGCGAGCAGCTCCGGGACGACGTGAAGCTCGGGTGGATCGTCGGCGTCCAGGAACGTCGTGAGCGGCGGCCATGGCGACGGAGTCGCGCTCTGTAAGTCGGCGCCCGCGACAACGGCGACGCTGCCCCGGCTCGCACTTGCCCAACCGGTTAAGCCGTCGCAGCTCGCCACGAGGTAGAAGCGTCGCCGCCGGTTCGGGACGCCGAGCTCGGTGGGGCAGAGCACGCGCTCGACGACCTCGTAGCCGGCACGATCGAGCACCTCGCGCAACTTTGCGTGACCTTGCGAGCCGCGCATCTCGGGCACGTTCTCGAGCGCGAGCGCAGTCGGGCGCAGCTTGTCGACGAGCTCGAGCACGTGGAGGAAGCTGCGGCTGCGCGGGTCGTCGAGGTCGCGCCCCTTGCCGCGGCGCGTGTAGGGCTGGCAGGGCGGTGACATCCACCAGACATCGGCGCCTTGCAGGCGCGGGTCGTCGGCGCGCAGCGACTCGAGCGCGCAGGCGGCTACCGGGTGCGCAAAGTTATGGCGGTAAACGCCGAGGGCGACGGTGTTGACGTCGAGCGCGGCGCTGACCGTCGCGAGGCCCTCGACGGCGGCGGCGCAGCCGCCGATGCCGCAGTAGAGCTCGAGCAGCCGGGGTAGCCCCATCGAGCTGCGGATTCTAGGTGGCGCTGCTGCGTGCGTGCCGGCGGCTTCGTGCCGCTATGCTCGGCGCGAGCGACGAGAGGGGAGGGCACGATGATCGAGCGGCGCGACGAAGGTGCGGTGACCGTCCTCGAGCTGAGGCACAAGAAAGCGAATGCGCTCGACCTCGAGCTGCTCACCGCGCTGGAGGCCGAGGTCGCAGCGGCGGAGCGCGACGGCCGGGCCATCGTGCTCACCGGCAGCGGCCACATCTTCTCCGCCGGCGTCGACCTCTTCCGCGTCCTCGACGGCGGCGCCGACTATCTCGCCGGGTTCCTCCCCGCCCTCGACGCCGCGCTCTGGCGGCTCTTCAACTTCCCGCGCCCGGCGGTGGCGGCGATCAACGGCCACGCCATGGCCGGCGGCTGGGTCCTCTGCTGCGCCTGCGACTACCGCGTCATGGCGAGCGGCGGCGGCAAGGTGGGGTTGCCCGAGCTGCGCGTCGGAGTGACCTTCCCGGCCATCGTGATCGAGACCGTTCGCGCGCTCACTCCTCCGGCGGTGCTGCAGGCGATGGTCTTCGCCGGCCGCACCTACGACGGAGAGGCGGCCGCGCGCGCCGGCGTGGTGGAGGAGAGCGTGCCGCCGGAAGAGGTGCTGCCGCGCGCCATCGCCGTCGCGCAGGCGATGGCGAGCATCCCCGCGGAAGCGTTCCGGCTCACCAAGCGGCAGGTGCGCCAGCCCTTCGCCGAGCGCGCTGCGGCGGGAGCGAAGACGAGCGCCGAGGTGCACGCGCAGTGGGCCGGCAGCGACACCGCCGAGGTGATCCGCGGCTATCTCGCGCGGGTGATCGGCAAAGGCGGCAACGCGTAGCGCGCGCTCACGACGTGGGCCGGCCGTCGAGGAACGACGCCAGCTCGGCGGCAAGCGCTTCCGGCGCGTCGAGCGGCAGGAAGTGTCCGCCGTCGAGGAAGCGCAGCCGAGCGCCGCGAACGGCCGCCGCCGCCCGCTCGGCGAAGCTCGCCGGAACGGTGCGGTCGCGCCGGCCGTGGAGCACCAGCGTGGGCACGTCGAGCGCCGGCAACAGCGCGGCGGTGCGCGCCAGCACCTCGCGTGGCTCGCCCCAGCGCGCCAACCAGAGCAGCCGCCGCGCTCCGGCGCGTCCATGCAGGGGACGGCGGAAGTCCGCCACCGCCGCATCGATCGCGGGTCCGCCGCGATGGAGCATGCGGGGCAACATTCGCCAGAAGAGCGGCAGCGCGATCGGCGCCGCGAGCTCGCCGACGAAGCGCCGGCGCAGCATGCGGAACACCCACGGCGGCCGCAGCTCGGGGAAGATCGGCGGCGAGAGCAGCGCCAGGCGCGTCGTGCGCTGCGGGTGCGACGCCGCGTAGTGCACGGCGGCGACGGCGCCGGCGTCGTGGCCGACGACGCTCCACGCGTCGAGACCGAGGTCCAGCCGCAGGCGTTCGAGCTCGTCAGCGGTCACGTCGGCATCCGGCCGGCCCGCGAGCGGCGGCGATTCGCCCAGGCCCGGCAAGTCCACCGCGATGCAGGTGAAGCGCGAAGCGAGGTCCGCGACGACCGGGTCCCACAGACGCCGGGTGGTCGGATAGCCGTGGACGAACAGGACGGCCGGGCCGCTGCCCGTGCGGCCGTAAGCCAGCGATGACCGGCCGCGGACAGCTGGCTCGGATCGCCTCGGCACCGCGCCGGCCGTGGCGGCCGGCAGCGCGCGGCGACCGCCGCGAGCGGCATCGGCCAGCCTGCCGACGACAGTCCAGCACTCGATCCAGACCCACGCCATCCGCATCAGCACGCCGAAGACGAGCATCGAGCGCCGCTTTCCCGGCCGCAGGCGCGTGTAGAGCGCGTTGAGGATGAAGGCGCACAGGATGTAGATGACCTGCGCCGCCGCGAAACCGAGGCCGCGGCGGATCGGCGCCTCGTACACCGCCGTCTCGATGGCGTGGTTGAACATGTGGCCCAGCCGCCGCACCCGGGTGTCGTAGACGCGCCGCTGGCGAGGCGTGAAGCAGCCGCGATCGTGCGCCTCGAGGATGAGCTGCGCCCCCTCGGCGGCGTGGCGCAGCCCGGCGGTGACGCCGTTGCCGGTCAAGGCGTCGGGCAGCGCCGCTGCCTCGCCGGCGATGAGCCAGTTGGGCCCGCAGGCGTTCTCGTGCACGAAGCAGCGGTAGCCGGTGGCGCGCACGTCCTGCGGTCCGCCGTTGCCGAGCAGCGGCTCGAAGCGCGGGAACGGCGCCAGGAGGTCGCGCAGCACCTCCGCCGTCGACTGTCCGCCCTGCCGGCAGCGGCGCACCTCGTCGGCGTCGATCACCACGCCGACGCTGGTGCGGCTGGGCGTGATGGGGATCTCCCAGATCCACGCCAGGTAGTCGCTCCGCGCGTCCTCGACGTAGAACGTCGTGCGCTCGACCTGGCAGGGCGTGTCGAAGTAGCACCAGAGGCTCACCTTCTCGCGGCCGTAGTCGCGGCGCTGGATGCCGAACCGCCGCGCGAACAGCCGCGTGCTGCGGCCGCTCGCGTCGACGAACCAGGTGGCTTCGAGCCGCCGTCCGCCCGCTGTCTCCACCGCCGCCACCCGCTCGCCGTCGACGACCACCTCGCGGGCGCGGTCCTGCACCACCTCGACGCCGAGCTCGACGGCGAGCGCGTGGAGGCGGCGGTCCATCGCCAGGCGATCGACGTGCAGCGTGACGTCCTCGAACCGCAGCGGCGGCGCGGCCCACCAGTTCGGCGGCTGGCTGATCGACGGCTGGTGGCCCGGCACCATCACCGCGATGCCGTGCTTGAACGTCGCCGCTCCTTCGGCGATGAGGCGCTGGCGCGAGAGCCCGAGCTCCTCGAGCAGATCCGGCGACGACCAGTCGAGCGACTCGCCGACCTTGTCATGCGGGAACGCAGCGGGCTCGACGCAGACGACGTGCATCCGGGCGCGGCGCAGGTGGATCGCCATCGCCATGCCGGCGACGCCGGCGCCGAGGACGACGACGTCGGCACGCTCGCGATGCGGCGGCTCCGTCCGTAGACCGTTCACTGACTGGCTTGCGACCCAGCAAGCCTACCAGCCGCGAGGGAGCCCGCGGAGCGCGCCGCCTACCAGCCGAGCAGGTACGCGAAGATGAGCGGCGCGACGATGGTGGCGTCGCTCTCGATGACGAAGCGCGGTGTGTCGATGGCCAGCTTGCCCCACGAGATCTTCTCGTTGGGCACCGCGCCGCTGTAGCTGCCGAACGAGGTGGTGCTGTCGGAGATCTGGCAGAAGTAGCCCCAGAACGGCGTGTCTTCCTGCAGGTCCTGCTGGATCAGCGGCACGACGCAGATCGGGAAGTCACCGGCGATGCCGCCGCCGATCTGGAAGAAGCCGATCGAGTGGCCGGCGCTCTCTTTGCGGTACCAGTCGACGAGCTTGCCCATGTACTCGACGCCGGCGCGGATCGGCAGGTAGCTCGACAAATCGCCGGCGATGACGTGGGCGACGAAGATGTTGCCCAGCGTCGAGTCCTCCCAGCCGGGCACGATGAGCGGCAGGTCTCGCTCGGCGGCGGCCATCAGCCACGAATCTTTGGGATCGATCTGGTAGTCGCCGGCGAAGGCGCCGCTCTTGAGCAGCTGGTAGAAGTACTCGTGCGGGAAGTAGCGCTCGCCCTTCTTGTCGGCGTCCTTCCACAGCTCGACGATCTTGCCCTCGATGCGGCGGATCGCCTCCTCCTCGGGGATGGCGGTGTCGGTGACGCGGTTCATGCCGCGCTGGCGGAGGTCCTCTTCGGACTCGGCGGTGAGCTGGCGGTAGTGGGGGAGCCGTTCGTAGAAGTCGTGGGCGACGAGGTTGAAGACGTCCTCTTCGAGGTTGGCGCCGGTGCAGGTGATGGCCTGCACCTTGTCGCGGCGGATGAGCTCGGCGAGCGACAGGCCGAGCTCTGCCGTGCTCATGGCGCCGGCGAGGGTCACCATCATCTTGCCGCCTGGTTTGCCATCCCGAGGCTCGAGGTGCGCCTCGTAGGCGCGCGCCGCGTCGCGCACGACGGCGGCGTTGAAGTGGCGGTAGTGGTGCTCGATGAAGTCGCGGATGGGGACCCGCGGGGCGGCGGAGCCGCCAGGCCCCGTCTGCGGGGCCTCCGAGCGAGAGCGAGGCCGTGGGCTAGTCATGGCGGGGGATTATCGCCACCCGCCATGACGAGCGCAACGACGTGAGGCGCCGCCGTCAGGCCTGATCGGCCACCACGTCCTGGTATTCGGGGTTGTTCTCGATGAACCAGGCGACGAAGGGGCAGGAGGGAATGACCTGGTAGCCCTCCTGGCGCGCCCAGTCGAGCGCATGGCGGACGAGCTCGGTGCCTACTCCGTGGCTGCGCAGGTGCGGCGGCACGAGCGTGCTGCGGAAGTCGAGCACTTTCTCTCCGACCCGGTGGTAGCTGAGCACGGTCCCCATGTTGGCCATCTTGTGCTGGACGTCGTTGTCGATGACTTCCGGGGGCACGTGGAAACGGCTGGCGTCGGGGTCGTGCTGAACGTCGAGCTGCATGGAAACCTCCATCCCTCGAGTGGGTAGCGGATCGGGGCGACCCGCCACCCTCCGAGTTTGCAAGCCGAAGGCCAGCGCCGCGCGGGCGATCGAGATCGCTTCGCTGCGCTCGCGATGACACGCAGGCCGTCATCGCGAGGAGCGGAGCGACGAAGCGATCTCGATCCCGAACGCGCCTTCTACTGCCCCGACGCCGGCTCCTTGGGCACGATGACGACCGGCGCCTGCTTGTCCTTGACCAGCTTCTCGAACGCCGGCAGGTCCGTCGCGAGCACTTGGTCGAGCTCCGCGAGCTTCGCGTCGAGCTGCTGCTGCAGCTCGGCCAAACGCTGCTCCGTCGGCTGCGTCGGCGCCGCTGCCGCCGACGCGACGACACCGATCAGGTTGGCGATCTGGTCGTCGAGCTGCGGCGGGTAGTTGAGGATGTCCTGGCTCGACTGCGACTTGGGCTGGTGGAGCACGTTCTCGATGGCGTCGAGCTTGTCCTTGAGCGCCTTCGCCGCGTCGCCGACGCCTTCGCCCATGCCGGCGTCCTTCATCCGCTTGGCGATGCCCTCTACCTGCGTGCGCACGTCGCGCAGCTTCTGGATGGCGCGGTGGGTGCGCGACAGCGACTCCCAGGCCGCCCTGGCGACGCGGTACTGCGCGGCGAAGTCCTCCGGCGCCACCTGCTTGCGCGGGTCGGGCCGCACCTCGAGCGGCTGCGTGCTCGTCCAGTCGCCGACGGTCATCTTCACCTGGTAGGTGCCGGGCGGCACGGTCGGGCCGTCGGTGCTGCCCCAGAGAATGGCGTCCTGGACGACGAAGGCGTCGGGCAGCTGCAGGTCCCACTCGTAGCGGTTGAGCCCCTGCTCGGCGGCGAGCTTGCGCGGCCGCACCAGCTCGGGGAAGAAGCGCGCGAACGGGTTGGGCGCCGCGGGCTCCTCCTTCTGGCTCGACAGCGTGCGGATGACCTTGCCGGCGGGGTCGAGGATCTCGAGCTTCACCTCGGTCTTGCCGTCGTCGCTCAAGTCCTCGGGCAGCAGGTAGAAGATCGTCGCGCCCGCCGGCGGGTTCTGGCCGACGTTGGGGTTGCCGCCACCACCACCGCCGCCGCCGCCGCGCCTGAGCAGGCGCACCGTCGCCCGCGGCTTGAAGAGGTGCCGGCTCGCCTTCGCGACCTCCGGCGTCAGCTGCCGCAGCGGCGAGAGGTCGTCGAGCACCCAGAACGAACGTCCGTGCGTCGCGATCGCCAGGTCGCCGTCCTTCACCGCGAGGTCGGCGATCGGTGCCGTCGGCAGGTCGAGCTGGAAGCGCTGCCAGCTCTTCCCGTCGTCGAAGGAGACGTAGAGGCCGAACTCGCTGCCCGCGAAGAGCAGGCCCGACCGCTCGGGGTCCTCGCGCACGACGCGCAGCCAGTGGTCGGCGGGGATGCCGTTCTTGCCGTCGGTGAGCGACTGCCAGGTCTTGCCGTGGTCGTCGGTGCGGAAGAGGTACGGCCGCCGATCGTCGAGCCGGTACCGGTGGACGACGACGTAGGCGCGCCCCGGATGCCGGCGCGACAGCTCGATGGTGTTGACGGTGCCCCACTCGGGCATCGCCTTCGGAGTCACGTCGCTCCACGTCTTGCCGTTGTCGCGCGAGACGTGCACGCGGCCGTCGTCGCTGCCCGCCCACAGCTCGCCGGCCGTCGTCGGCGACTCGTCGAACGCGAAGATCGTCCCGTACACCTCGACGCCGGTGTTGTCGTAGTTGAGCGGCCCGCCCGAGTAGCCCTGCTTGCTCTCGTCGTCGCGCGTCAGGTCGGGGCTGATCGTCTCCCACGTCTTCCCCTCGTCGCGCGTGCGGTGGACGACGTTCGAGGTGGTGTAGAGCGCCTGCGGGTCGTGCGGCGAGGTGCGGATCGGCTGGTTCCACTGGAAGCGGTAGCGCAGGTCCTTCGCCTGCTGGCCGACCCCCGCCTGCGGCCAGGGCGTGATCTCCTCCTCGTGGCCGAGCTTGCGGTCGTAGCGGCCGAGGCTGCCGCCGTAGCAGCCGGCGTAGGTGACGTCGGGGTTGCCGGGCTTGATCGCGACGTAAGCGCTCTCGCAGCCGCCGGGGACGTACCAGTGGTGGCGGTCGATGTTGCCGTCCATGGTGCGGCTGGGGACCGCCAGCGCGGTGTTGTCCTGCTGGCCGCCGTACATCCAGTAGGGGAGCTGGTCGTCGACGGTGAGGCGGTAGATCTCCGCCGTCGGCTGGTTGTTCTGCGGCGACCAGGTGCGGCCGCCGTTGTAGCTGACGTTGGCGCCGCCGTCGTTGGCCTCGACCATGATCTGCGGGTTGTCGGGGTCGATCCACAGGTCGTGGTTGTCGCCGTGCGGCGTGCGGATGGGCGTGAAGTTGCGGCCGCCGTCTTCCGAGCGCCACATGCCGACGTTGAGGATGTAGACGGTGCTGGCGTCCTTGGGGTCGGCGTAGACGTGGGTGTAGTACCAGGCGCGCTGGATGAGGTTGCGGTCCGAGCTCACCGAGCGGAACGACGTGCCGCCGTTGTCGGAGCGGTAGAGCCCCGCTTTCTCTTTGGCCTCGACGAGCGCATACACGCGGTTGGGGCTCGCCGGCGAGACGGCGAGGCCGATGCGGCCGAGGGTGCCTTCGGGGAGTCCCTCGGTGAGCCTGCGCCAAGTGTCACCGCCGTCGGTCGACTTGTAGATGCCGCTGCCGGGGCCGCCGGAGACGGCCGTCCACGGCTGGCGCAGCACTTCGTAGGTGGCGGCGTAGAGCACGCGCGGGTTGGCGGGGTCCATCGCCAGGTCGACGGCGCCCGCCTTGTCGCTCACGAAGAGCACTTTGCGCCAGTTGCGGCCACCGTCGGCGCTGCGGTAGACGCCGCGTTCCTTGTTGGGGCCGAAGGCGTGCCCCAGCGCCGCGACGTAGACGATGTCGGGATCTTTGGGATGGATGCGGATCTTGGAGATGAACTGCGTCTCGGCGAGGCCGACGCGGTGCCAGGTCTCGCCCGCGTCGGTCGACTTGTAGACGCCGTCGCCGGGCGAGACGTCGCCGCGCAGGCAGGCCGAGCCCATGCCGACGTAGACGACGTTGGGGTCGGAGGGTGCCACGGCGATGGCGCCGACGGAGGCGGTGCGGAAGGCGTCGCCGGCGCGCTCGCGGGTCGGAGGCGGCGGTTGCTTGCCGGGCTCCTGGAAGAATTGCGACAGCGCGGTGCCGGGAGCGACCTCGCCCATCACCGTCGGCGGCGCGTAGGGCTTCTCCTCCTGCACGCGGTCGGAGACGTTGCGCCAGCTGGCGCCGCCGTCGGTCGTCTTCCAGACGCCGCCGCCGGTCGTGCCCATGTAGAAGGTGCGCTGCTGCCCCGGCACTCCCGCGACGGCGGTCGAGCGGCCGCCGCGGAAGGGGCCGACGAGGCGGAAGTCCATGGCGCGGAAGAGGCCCTCGTCGTAGGGCGGGCCGGCGGCCGTGGCCGCTCGCGCCGGCGCCGCGGCGAGCGCGACGGCGGCTAGGCTGAGAAGTGCGAGGCCGGCGGCCAGCGGCCGCAGCGAGACAGGGCGCCACGAGAAGAGGCGTCGGTGCATGGGCTCCTCCGGTTTGAGCGCGGCGGCACCGGTCGCGAGCAATGCCGCGAGGTGGCGCGCGGCCGCGGTCGCTGAGCCTGTCGAAGCCCCGCGCGGCTGTCAAACCCTTCACGCGCTTCCAACGGCAATGCGTGGGCGGCCGTCGCAGCTCCTGTCATCGCGAGGGCGCAAAGCGCCCGTGGCGATCTCGATGGTCGAGACTGCTTCGTCGCTTCGCTCCTCGCAGTGACATGGGTGGCCGGTTTCGCCACCGCTTCCCGTTCTAGGTGGGGAAGGTCAGCCAATGGAGGGAACCGTGCGACCCAACTCGGAAAGCGACCACGACGCGGAGCTCTATGAAACTCGGCAGCTCGACTGCCGCTCGAACCTCTCGCCCAGTGCGCCCAAACTGCCGGTGGCCGCGATCATCGTGGCCCTGCTCGTCACTCTCGTCTTCGCGATCGCCGCCGGTGCCGCCCCCGTCCCCAACCAGATCGTCTACGACAACCAGCTGCAGAGCTTCTGGCAGGACTGGAGCTGGGCGTCGCACAACCTGGCGCAGACGGCCGTCGTGCACGGCCCGCCGAACGCGATCTCGTGGGAGGCGGACGTCTGGGACGGCCTCTACTTCCACCACAGCTCGCAGCCGTTCACCAACTACACGTCGCTGCGCTTCTGGCACCGCGGCAACGGCAGCCAGCAGGTGCGCGTCGTCATGTATTACAACAACGTCGAGATCGGCTCGCTCACCGTCACCGTGCCCGCGACCTGGACGCAGCGGACGGTGACCTGGGCGGAGCTCGGCATCAACACGACGACGAGCCCGCGCTTCGACGGCATCGTGTTTCAGGACTCGACGGGCACCAACCAGCCGATCGTCTACCTCGACGACGTCGAGCTCCTCGGCGCGAACCTGCCGGATCCGGAGCCGATCACCGTCGCCGTCTCGCCCGACCTCGATCGCCACGCGATCTCGCCGCTCATCTTCGGCGCCAACTGGGGCGACGGCACGCCGGGCGCCGCCCAGCTCGCGACCGGCTTCTACACCGCGGCGCGGTGGGGAGGCAACGCGACGACGCGCTACAACTGGCTGCTAGACACCTCCAACCGCGCCTTCGACTACTTCTTCCTGAACATCAACACCGGCGCCGGCAACGGCGCCGCCGCCGACGCCTTCGCCAGCGCGACGCTCGCCGCCGACGCCGAGGTGGTGATGACGGTGCCGATCGACAGGGTGGCGAATTCGACGGCGCGCACGCCCGGCTTCTCGGTGACGAAGTACGGCCCGCAGACACAGACCGAGTGCGCGTGGAACTCGTTCCCCGGCTGCGAGAACAACGGCAACGGCCTCTGCGATCCGGCCGCGAACGACAAGATGTGCGGCGGCGTCCGCTGTTGCGACCCCAATGGCCCGCAGGTGCCGAATCAGCCGGCCGGCACGCGCTACGTCCGCGGCAACAATCCCGCCGACACCTCGATCCCCGTCAACGTCACGACACACGTCGGCGACTTCGTCTCGCACCTGGTCGGCGAGCACGGCCTCGCGCTCGGCGGCGGCGTCCGCTACTACGGCCTCGACAACGAGCCGATGCTGTGGGACTCCTCGCACCGCGACGTGCGCGGCACGCCGGGCGCTTCCGTGCGGCCCATCCCGGCGAGCTATGACGAGGTGTGGAGCAAGGGCCTCGCCGCCGCCCTCGAGATCAAGTCGCGCGACCCCGGCGCCGAGGTGATGGGACCCGACACCTGGGGCTGGTGCGATTTCTGGACCTCCGCCCGCGATGCCGCCGACGGCTTCTGCATCAGCGGCCCCGATCGCACCGCGCACGGCGATCTGCCGTGGCCCGCCTGGTACATGCAGCAATCGTGCGCCAACCGGCTGCCCAACGGCGACCTGCCCATCGACTGGCTCGACATCCACTTCTACCCGCAGGGCGACGACGTCGGGGGCACCTGGGGCGACCCGTCGATGGAGAACGACGAGGACGGCATTCAGCTGCGGCTGCGCTCGCTCAAGGAGCTCTACGACCCCAACTGGGCGTCAGAGTCGTGGATCGCGCTCGGCACGCCCGACGTCGTCAGCCTCATCCCGCGCATGCGCGACTGGCGCGACCAGTACTGCCCGGAGATGAAGCTCGCCATCACCGAGTACAAGTGGGGGCGCGACGACACGCTCTCCGGCGCGCTGGCGCAGACCGAGGCGTTGGCGATCTTCGGCCGCGAGGGGCTCGACATGGCGATGCGTTGGCTGGCGCCGGACAGCGGCAGCCTCACCGAGGACGCCTATCGGCTCTACCGCAACTACGACGGCAACGGCGGCCAGGTCGAGGGCGACAGCGTGCGGGCGATCTCCAACGACGTCGACCGCGTCGGCGGTTACGCGGTGCGTGCCGCTGGTAACGAGCTGTTCGTGATCTTGATCAACAAGGACGCGACGGCGCAGCCGGCGACGATCAGCGTCGCGGGCGGCGTCACCGGTCCCGTGGCGCTGTGGCGGCTCTCCGGTGCGGGATACGCCTCCGCCGGCAGCATCGCCAGCACGGCGACGGGGTTCACGCTCACGCTGCCGGCGCGCACCGCGACGCTGGCGCGGGTGCAGCTCGCCGGCGGCGGCAACACTTTCCCACTCTTCGTGGGCACGTCGGGCGCCGGCAGTGGCACCGTCACCGGGACCGCCGACGGCGTGCCCTGTGGCGGCAACTGCACCGGCGACTATCCCGCGGGCACGGCCATCGTGCTGCAGGCGAGCCCGGCGGTGGGCTCGACCTTCACCGGTTGGGTCGGCGACTGCTCCGGCACGGGCGACTGCAGCTTGACGATGGATGACGAGAAGTTCGTGTTCGCAAACTTCGCTCCCACCAACCCGGGCGTCCACACGCTCACGGTGACGGTCACCGGCAACGGCACCGTCACCGGCAGCCAGATCGCCTGCCCCGGCGACTGCAGCGGGAGCTACGCGAGCGACACCGACGTCGGGCTCGTCGCCACGCCGGCGGCCGGGTGGGCGTTGAGCAGTTGGTCGGGAGCGTGCACCGGCAATGCGGGCTGCAACGTAACGATGAGCGCCAACCGCACGGTGAACGCCACCTTCGTGCCGCAGCTGCCGTTCGGCGACGGGTTCGAGAGCGGCACGCTCAACGCCTGGACGCACTGAGCTTCTGCACCCGCGCGCCGGCCAGCCTGGCGGCCGGCGCGCGTCTTTCTCGGCGCTCGGCGGAGAGGCCGTGTCAAAGGCTTCATGTCGGATGCGGTGACGACTGGGCTAACGTCCGCCGCGGATGTCCATCCGCGGTTTCGTCGTTTGCTCCCTGCGCTGCGCGCTCGGCATGGTGGCGCTCGGCTCCGCCGCGGCGAGCGCGGCCGACGTGACGGTGACGATCGACCCGTACGGCAACCGCCGGCCCATCAACCAGCTCATCTACGGCGTCAACTTCGCCGATACGGCGCGGCTCTCGGTGGTGCCCTATCCGCTCAACCGCTGGGGCGGCAACTCGATGACGCGCTACAACTGGCGGGTCGACGTCCACAACACCGCGAGCGACTGGTTCTTCATGAACGTGCCCGACACGCCGTTGAACGTCAACCAGCTGCCCAACGGCTCCTCGGCCGACCAGTTCATCACCGGCAGCCTCGCCGGCGGCGCGCAGCCGCTGCTCACCGTGCCGACGATCGGCTTCACGCCGCGCTGGCAAGGGCTCACCACCGCGCAGGCGCGGGACAAGCGTTGGGGCTTCTCGCGCGCGAGCTACGCGGCGCAGGGGACGCAGGACTGGGACGAGTGTCTCGCCGCCTGCGGCTCGCCGAGCTGCAACAACTGGTGCCTGAACGACGCCGGCAACGGCTGCCTCGCGGGCGGCAACCCCAACGTACGCTGCGACAGCGGCTTCGTAATCAACAACGAAGCCGACGACACCTCCGACCCGATCGGCACCAGCTTCGTCACCGACTGGATGACGCACGTCATCGGCCAGGTCGGCACCGCGAGCAACGGCGGCCTGCGCTTCTACGCCCTCGACAACGAGCCCAACCTGTGGAACAGCACCCACCGCGACGTGCACCCGGCGCCGCTCTCCTTCGACGAGCTGTGGGACGACCGCACCGTGCCCTACGCGGCGGCGATCAAGGCGCGCGATCCCGGCGCCAAGGTGCTCGGACCCGACTCGTGGGGCTGGTGCGACTACTTCACCTCGGCGCTCGACGCGTCGATCGGTCCGTCCTGCGTCGACGGCGACGACCGCCAGTCGCACGGCGGCCTGCCGCTGCTCGAGTGGTACCTCGAGCAGGTGTGCGACTACGAAGAGCAGAACGGCGTGCGGCTCGTCGACTACCTCGACATCCACTTCTACCCGCAGGGCGAGTGCGTCGCCGGCCTCGGCTGGTCGTCGGGCGGGTTGGACTGCGGCAACGCGGCGAACGACGGCGCCTTCGCGGCGGCGCGGCTGCGCGCGTTGAAGGAGCTCTACGACCCGAATTGGATCTCCGAGTCGTGGATCGGCTCCGTCGGCGAGCCGCCCATCCAGCTCCTGCCGCGCATGAAGGGCTGGATCGCGGCGCGCTGCCCGGCGCTCGGCCTCGCGGTCACCGAGTACCGCTGGGGCGGCGACGACGGCACGAGCGGCGCGCTGGCGCAGGCCGAGGCGCTGGCGCTCTTCGGGCGCGAAGGCGTCGACCTGGCGACGCGCTGGGTGGCGCCGTCCATCGGCAGCCGCAGCGAGGACGCCTTCCGCTTCTTCCTCGACTACGACTCGAATCCCGCGAACGGCTTCCAGAAGGTGAGCGGCGACAGCGGCCGCGTGGTGCGCACTGTGGGCACGCCCGACGACGTCGGCGTCTACGCCGTGCACGGCCCGGGCGGGTTGTCGAACGGCCAGCTCTTCGTGCTGCTCTTCAACCACCAGACGACGAGCGCCAACGCCACGGTGAGCTTCACGCTGCCGGTGGCCGGGCCGGCGGTGCTCTGGCGCTTCAACCCGGCGGCCGGCTCGCCGCGCATCACCAACGTGGGGAACGCAACGGTGACCGCGAACGGCATGGCCCTCACCGCGCCGCTCGTGCTGCCGGCGCGCACGGCGACGCTGGCGATCGTCGGTTTGCCCTACGGATTACCGTTCAGCGACGGCTTCGAGACCGGCACTGCGGCCAAATGGGCGCATTAGGTTTCGACCAGCGCGTGCGGCTGACTCACGGGCTCCAGCGCCAGACGCCCTGACCGCGGAAGGCGGCGAGGAGCGTCGTGCCGTGAAGCGCGAGGCGCGGCCGGTCGAGGTCCGGCTCGCGGTCCAGCCGCGTCCAGGTGGCGCCGCCGTCGGCGCTGCGGAAGATGCCGTGCGTCGTGGTGGCGTAGAGCGGGCCGCTCGTGCCCTCGCGCAAGAGCTGGCGCACGCCGGCGCCGGCGGGGATACCCTGGCCGAACGCGTGCCAGTGCTCGCCGAAGTCGTCGCTCGCCATCAGCCCCTCCGTCGTGCCGGCGAGGACGCGGCCGGGGATCGTACGGTCGACGAGCACGCCAAGCGTGGCCGCGCCGAGCTCCGAGATCAGTTGCCACGTAGCCCCGCCGTCGGTGCTGCGCAGCAGACGCGGACCCGGTATCGAAGACTGGTCGATTACGTCGAAGGAGATCCAGCGCCGCGACGGATCGGTGGGATCGACCGCGTAGGCATGGACGCGCGGGCAGAGGGACGTCAGCGGCGGCAAGCAGTGCGTCTCCGGGCTGCTGGTAGGCCGCCAGCTCAGCCCGCCGTCGTCGCTGAGCCAGGGCGTGTTGGTGGCCACGTCGAAGCGGCGGCCGGAGACCGCGAGGTGGCGAGGGTCGACCGCGTCGCTGAAGATGGTGGGCAGATCGTCGAACCTGCCGAACTCCATCGGCGGCCCGGACGCGGCCGACCAACTCGTGCCGGCGTCGAGGCTGCGGAAGAAATCCAGGCCCCCGATCCGCGGATCGCGGCGCGCCGCGGCCACCAACGCCGCTCCGCCGGCGGGGGCGATGCCATCGGTCCCGTTCGCCAGCAGTGGCTGCCAGCTGCGTCCGCCGTCGTCGCTCGCGTGCAGGCCGGTGCCGTGAGCGATCAGGCGCTCCGCCGCGCCGCCGGCGGCGACGGCGAACAGCGCGCGGCGGGCATCGCCGCTGGTGATCGCGCGATGGAGCTCGATCCAGCTCCTCCCGCCGTCGGCGCTGCGGTAGAGCCCGCGTCCGGAGCCCCACCCCCCGTGCGCGTAGAGGCGCCCTTCGTGGCCGGCGCTGAGTCGCGGATTGGCATCGGGCAGGGGGAGGGAGACCGACCACGAACGGCCGCCGTCGGTGGACTCGCTCAATCCCCTGACAGGCATGCCTCCACGGGTGCTGAGGGTGACGACCCAAAGGTGGTCTTCGTCGCGTGGGTCGACGGCCACCGACCCACAGCGCGGCACGGAACGGGAGCCGCGGACGCGGGGCGCGGCCAGTTGCTGCCAGCGACGGCCGGCGTCGTCGCTGCGCACGAGGCACGGCGGCCCGGGGTTGGAGGCCCGACCGGGCACGGCGTAGATGCGGTCGGGCCGCGACGGCGCGAGCGCACCGCCGAGGAAGCCGCGGCGCTTGCCGAACCAGCCGCGCAGCTGCCAGCTGCGGCCGCCGTCGATGCTGACGAGGAGGCCGTCGTCGGTGAACGCCAGCAGCTGGCGGCGCGGGCCGTGCACCGCCACGGCGTCGAGCGGCGCGGAGTGGCGCAGCTCCGGCCCGACGGTGAACGACGCGCCGCCGTCGCGCGAGATGCCGACGTGGACGCCGGTGCGGCTGCGCTCGACGCGGTAGAGCGTCTGCGGATCGGACGGGTCGGCGAGGAGTTGCAGCACTTCCACCACCGTGTTTTCCGGCGCGAGATGTCGCTGCGTCCAGGTGAGGCCGCCGTCGGTGCTGCGCCAGAGCCCGTCACGGTACGTACCGCCCTCGTGGGTCGTCCACGCCCAGAGGATGCGCGTGTCGACGGGATCGATGGCGAGCGCGCTGCTCGGCCGCAGCAGCCCCGGCTGCAAGCTGCGCCAGGTGGTGCCGCCGTCCTCGCTCTTCCAGGTGAAGCCTGAGCGGAAGACGTCACCGTCCACGCGGCCGTAGAGCACGCCGGGGACGACCGGATCGAGCTGCACCTCCACGACCGGCGCATCGAAACGGGGGCTGCCGAGCGGCACCCAGGCCGCCTGCGCGTGGGGAGCGAGGAAGGCGAGCGCGATGCCGAGGACGACGGTGGCGGCGATCTTGGTGGATGACATAAGGCTCCCAGTGCCGAGGTGGTGCCGAGCGGGCGAACGAGCATCCTCTGGCCTCTCTTTACGATGGCCGACTCTGCGGCGTTGATGCGCGAACGCTGGCGATCCCCGGCGGCTCGCAACGCCTGCTGTACCGTAGGCCGCATGGAAGACCTCGCCCTGCAGCCTGCGCCCGTGCCGCACATGACGCCCGACGAGTTCCGCCGTCACGGCGCCGAGGTGGTGGAGTGGATCGCCCGCTACCTCGAGCGCATCGAGGAGCTGCCGGTGCTCTCGCGCGTGGCGCCCGGCGAGGTGCGCGCGCTGCTGCCGCCACACCCGCCGGAGGAAGGCGAGCGCTCCTTCGCGGCGATGCTCGCCGATGTCGACCGCATCGTCGTCCCCGGCATCACCCACTGGCAGTCGCCGGGCTTCTTCGCCTACTTCCCGGGCAACGGCTCGGGGCCGGGCATCCTCGGCGATCTGCTCTCGGCGGGACTCGGTGTGCAGGGGATGCTGTGGAGCACCAGCCCCGCCTGCACCGAGGTCGAGACCCACATGATGGATTGGCTCGTCGAGGCGCTCGGCCTGCCCGCGGCGTTCCGCTCCGACGGTCCCGGCGGCGGCGTCATCCAGGACACCGCGTCGTCGGCGGTGCTGTGCGCCATCCTCGCCGCTCGCGAGCGCACGACCGGCGGCACCAGCAATGCGCGCGGCTGCGACGGCTCGCTCACCGTCTACTGCTCGACGCAGACCCACTCGTCGGTGGAGAAGGGCGTCGCCGTCGCCGGCATCGGCCGCGACAACCTGCGCGCCATCGAGGTCGATGCGGCGTTCGCCATGCGCCCCGATGCGCTCGCAGCCGCCATCGCCGCCGACCGCGCCGCCGGCAAGCAGCCGAGCTGCGTCGTGGCGACGGTGGGCTCGACGTCGTCGAATGCGATCGACCCGGTCGCCGCGATCGCCGAGGTGTGCCAGCGCGAAGGCGTCTGGCTGCACGTCGACGCCGCGATGAGCGGCACCGCCGCGCTCTGCCCCGAGCTGCGCTGGATCCACGACGGCGTCGAGCACGCCGACAGCTACTGCTTCAACCCGCACAAATGGATGCTGACGACCTTCGACTGCAGCGCCTTCTGGGTGCGCGACAGGAAGCCGCTGCTCGCCGCGCTGTCGATCCTCCCCGAGTACCTGCGCAATGCGGCGAGCAGCCAGCGGCGCGGTGATCGACTACCGCGACTGGCACATCCAGCTCGGCCGACGTTTCCGCGCCCTCAAGCTCTGGTTCGTACTGCGTTGGTACGGGCTTGGAGGGCTTGCGCGCGATGGTGCGGCAGCACGTGGCCGCTGGCGCAACGCTTCGCCTCATGGGTCGAGGCCGATCCGGACTGGGAGCTCGCGGCGCCGATCCCGCTCAACCTCGTCTGCTTCCGCCACCGCGGCGGCGACGAGATCAATCAGCGCGCGATGGACGCCGTCAACGCCTCCGGCGAGGCCTATCTCACGCACACCAAGTTGAACGGCAAGCTGACCCTGCGCCTCTGCGTCGGCCAAGCGCGCACCGAGCAGCGCCACGTCGAGCGAGCGTGGGAGCTGCTGCGGGAAGCGGCGCGTCGCAACGCTGGTTGAGGCGCCGCATCGAGATTGCTTCGTCGGTCGCTTCGCTCCCTCCTCGCAATGACAACCTCGTCATTGCGAGGAGCGCAGCGACGAAGCAATCTCGACGCTGCGCTGGTCACCGCCGCGCGGCTGGGCTCAGCTGCGCAGCGTCGACTCGACGGTGATCGACGGCACCGCGCCGAGCGCTTTCGAGATCGGGCAGCTCGCTTTCGTCGTCTCGACTGCCTGCTTGAAGGTCTGCTCGTCGAGGCCCGGCACTTCGGCGTCGGTGGTGAGCTCGATCTTCGTCACGCCGAAGCCGCCCTCGACTTTTTCGATGTGCACGCGTGCTTTCGTGGCGATGCGCGTCGGGGTGAAGCCCGAGCGGCCGAGGCCGGCGCCGAGGGCCATGGAGAAGCAGCCGGCGAGGGCGGCGCCGATGAGCTCTTCGGGGTTGGTGCCCTGGGCGTCTTCGAAGCGGGTGGAGAAAGAGAACGGACCTTCCCAGGCGCCGCTGCCCAGGCGCATCGTCCCCTTGCCTTCTTTCAGCGAGCCCTCCCAGGCGGCTTCGGCGTTGCGTACGGCCATCGCGATCCCTCCCACGTCCGGTTGCGTTGCGATCGTGCGCGGCCGGCGCGAGCCGGCCGGCCGCGGTGGCCGTGGATTATGTCGCACGGCCCCGCCGCGACGACGCGACGCGTCACGGCACGCTGACGCGCCGTGACGCGGGTCTGTGGACGTGTCGCGAGCCCGCGATGCCGTCAGCGCACCGGCAGATCCGCTTCCGCGGTCGCCATGCGATCGGTCGCCGGGTCGTAGGCCGCGACCACCAGGTGATCGGCGCGGCCGCGTATCGTCAGCTTCATCTCGTGGCGCACGAGCTTGCCGGGGATCGGCGGCTCGTCGGTCACGCAGCTCGATCGGCACCACCGGGATCTGCGAGACGCTGCCGTGGTCGTCGGTGGCGACGAAGCGCAGCTCGAGGCGGGCGCCGTAGCCGCCGTTGGTGGGGACCATCGTCATCAGGTCGACCGGCAGCCGCAGCACCAGCGGCAGCTCGACGCCGCGCCGCACGCGCTTGGGCGTGCCCACCTCGACCGACATCGGCAGCTCGCTGGCGAAGCTGCCGAGCAGCAGCGCGCTCTCCAGGCGCATCGAGATCTCGGCCTGCCGCGAGAGGTCGAGGAAGCCGCTGCGCGCGCGCACGCGCAGGCCCGGGCGCTTCACCTCGACGCCGAGCTTGTGCGGCTGGTCGTCGCCGCGCCAGCTGGGCACGAAGCCGAGCCAATAGAAGGTGCGCGTGTCGTCGCTGGCGTTGGCGAGCGCCGTCGCGCGCTTGCCGTCGAGCAGCGGCCGGCCGCCGGTCTCGCGCGCCAGGTAGAGGAGGCTCTGCTCGGTCTCCATCTCGGCGAAGAGCGACGAGCCGGGGCCCGCCGGCGCGCTCATCTCGGCGTCGGCGCCGGAGAACGCTCGCGCGCCCGGCACGTCCACCGGGTAGATGGTGTAGCCGAGCAGGTTGGCGGTGTCGGCGAGCGGCCGCAGCACGCGCTTGCCCTCGGGCAGCTCCTGCACCGGCCGGCCCATGCCCTGCGTGGTGTAGCTGTGCACCGAGTAGGGCCAGCCGCCGCAGAGCAGCAGCAGCACCTTGCGTCCCGGCGCGTCGGCGAAGGCGCGCATGGCGCCGGCCGTGGCGTCGGCGCTGGCGCGCACCTGGTGCAGCAGCGTGCTGCCGTAGGCGCCCTGCGCGGCGGTGAGGTCGCCGCTGCGGGTGTTGAGGTCGAGCGGCATCCCCAGGGGACCGACTGCTTCGTCGCGCAGCGCCTCCTCGCTGCGGAAGGCACGCAGCTCGGTGAGGCGCTCGAGGCCGAAGGTGCGACGCGCGAGCGCGTTGTCGAGAGCGCGCTCGAGCGCCTCGCGCGACGACGACCAGCCGGAGAGCGGGACGAGGCGGCCGCCGTCGAAGGCGACGATCGCCATGCGGTCCTGCGGCCGCATCTTCGCGAGGTCGCGCTGCAGCGACTCGAGGACGATGTCGCGGTGGGCGGCGATGGAGAAGTAGTCGTCGACGAAGACGAGGTAATTGATGCCGCCGTCAGCGGCCGTGATCGGGCGGATGCCGGAGTCACCTGCGAGAGCGGGACCGGCGGCTGCGGCGGTGGCGGCGGGCGCAGTCTCGGCCGCGGCGCCGTCGCGGATCTCGCTGAAGAATTCGACGTCGACGGGCTTGCCGTCGACGGTGAGCACGAAGTCGCTCGGCGCGAGACCGGTGATGCGCTCGCCGCGGCGGTCGGTGACCACCACCTCGACGTTGACGACGCGCACGTCGATCTCTTCGCCGAAAGGGGATTGTGGCGGTGCGGGGGGTGGAGACGTCGTCGCGGTAACGGCGCCGGTGAGCGCGAGGAACCCGGCTAAAGCGAGAGCGGAACGCTGAGCGCGCATGAAGACCCTCCTCCTCGTCGTTTCGTATCAGGCCGGTGGCAGTTGCCGAACGGCCGGGGGAGCAATGGCTCTGCGACGACTTCCGAGCGCCGGCTCGGTGGATGATGCGATGGGTCAGCGGCGCGACCGCGCGCTAGTGCAACGGGCGGGCCACGCGCGCAAATCGTTCTCGAAGCGTGGCGGCCCGAGGGAGCACGTCAATTGAGGAACGACGATGATGTCCTCGCCCGTCTTGCCGTGAGGACGCCCGCGTCCGTGGTCGGCCACACGTACGCGTACGCGAGCTGAGGCGAGCCTCGCCGCTTCGTCTCGCTCGGTCGGATGCAGCCGACACGACAACCGCGCGACATGACCGCGGCGCGTGGCGTGCGGCCTAACCTTGCGTTCGCCGGCCTGGCCGCCGCTCGGCGATCGCCGTCGTCGGATCTTCGGGCCACGCGTGCCGCGGGTAGCGGGCGCGCAGCTCCTTGCGCACCTGCGGATAGGTGACGCGCCAGAAGCTCGCCAGGTCGTCGGTGACCTGCTGGGGGCGCTGGTTGGGAGCGAGCAGGTGCACGAGCACCGGCACGCGGCCGCCCGCGACGCGCGGGGTCTCGGCGAGGCCGAAGAGCTCCTGGATGCGGGCCGCGAGCACCGGCGGCCGGCCCTCTTCGTAGCGCAGGCGGATGCGGCTGCCCGAAGGCACTGCGATGCGGTCGGGCGCCTCGCGCTCGAGGGCGTGCAGCTGCGGCGGCGTCAGCATGCCGCGCAACGCGTCGAGCACCGGCGCGCGGCGCAGCTCGGCGAGCGAGCGGCGGCCGGCGGCGAGCGCCGGCAGCAGCGCCGCGAGGTGGTCGTCGTCGAGCGGGGGCAGGTCGATTTCAGGGCGCCAGGCGCGCAGGCAGCGCACGCGCGCGAGAAACGTCGCGATCTCCTCGTCGTCGAGGCCGAGCGCGCCGTGGAGGTCGGGCGCCGCCGCGGCGGCGAGCGCTTCGGCGGCGGCGGTCTCGTCGGTGACCGGCACCTCAGCCTCGGCGATGACGAGGTCGCGCCAGCGCGTGCGCCGGCGCGCCACCACGCGGTCGCGGGCGGCGTCGTAGTCGACCTCTTCATCGCGCACGAGCTCGGCGTTCGGGAGCCACTCGGCGTCGACCGCGGAGGCGATGCGCACCCCCGCCTCGGCGCGCTCGCCGCGGCGGCCGGCGCCGAGGTCGAGGCAGAGGAAGAGCTCGGCGCGGCGCACGCCGCTCTGGGGAGCGAGGCGCACGCCGCGACCGCTTCCCACGGTGCTCGCTGCGCTCGCCGGCCGCGAAGACGCGGCCCGCCGCTCCGCGGCGCCGCGGGTCCCCACCATGACCGCGCGCGCATCGCCGGCGGCGCGGCGTCGCGCGAGGCGGTCGGGGAAGGCAGCGAGTAGGGCACGGCCCAGCGCCTCGTGCTCGTCATTCGTGACGGGTGTCGGCTCGCTCTGCACTCGGCGCGAGCTCCCGTGCGCCGAGCTCTTGTCGTCGGTGGCCGATCGCAGCTCGCGGCGCGCCAACGCGGCGATCTGCTCGCCGGCCTGGACGATTCGTCGGGCGGCGCCCGTAGAGATCTCGCCGTAAGCGGTGTTGCGCCGGCCGCCGCCGTCGCGCGCCGCGGCGCGGGCGAGCTCGATCCGCGTCACGGCGTCGGAGTCGCACGGCGGGACCGTCGAGGCAGTGGAGTCACCACCACTTGCGCCGCCGTGCCCACCGCCGCGCCGCTCGTCGGCGCGACGCCGGAATGGATCGCGCTCGGCGAGCAGCGCTGCGAGGAGCGCTGCACCCGCGAGCTGCCCGCGGCGATGTCCTTCGAGCACCAGCCGCGCAAGCCGCGGATGGAGCGGCAGCGCCGCCATCGCCTTGCCGTCGGCGGTGAGACCGTCCGCGGATAGCGCGCCCAGCTCGCGCAGCAGCTCGTCGGCGCGCTCGAGCGCTTCCGCGGGCGGCGCCTCGAGCCAGGGGAACGCCGCGAGGTCGCGCTCGCCCCAGGCGTAGAGCTGCAGCACCGCGCCGGCGAGGTCGACGCGGCGCACCTCCGGCGTCTCGCGCGGCTGCAGCGCGCGCTGATCGGCAGCGGTCCACAGTCGCAGGCAGAAGCCGGGGCCCTCGCGGCCCGCTCGCCCCGCGCGCTGCTCGGCGGAGGCGGCCGAGATCCGCCCCAGCTCCAAGCGATCGAGCGCGGCACCGGGGTCGAAGCGCAGCACGCGCGCGAAGCCGGTGTCGACGACGGCGCCGATGCCCGGCACGGTGAGCGACGTCTCCGCAAGGTTGGTGGCGAGCACGATGCGCCGCCGCGGCTCCGGCCGCAGCGCCAAGTCCTGCGCCTCGTCGGAGAGGCTGCCGTGCAGCGGCAGCACCGGCACGGCCGATACGCTCGCACCGTCGGCGAGCAGCGCCGTGGCACGCTCGATCTCGCCGGCGCCGGGAAGGAAGACCAGTACGCCGCCTTCGGTCTCAGCGAGCGCTTGCCGTGCCCCCCACGCCGCCAGCGCGGGCAGTGGGCGCTCGTCGGCGCGCTCGAGGTAGCGCAGCTCGACCGGGTGGGCGCGCCCCTCGACGCGCTCGACGGCGGCGTCGAGGTGCTCGGCCACCGGCCCGGCGTCGAGCGTCGCCGACATCGCCACGATGCGCAGGTCGGGCCGCGCCTGCCGCTGCGTGCGGCGAGCCATCGCCAGCGCGAGGTCGGCGTCGAGGCTGCGCTCGTGGAGCTCGTCGAAGACGACGACGGCGATGCCGTCGAGGAACGGGTCGGACTGCAGCATGCGCACGAGCACGCCCTCGGTGACGACGAGGAGCCGCGTGCGCGGTCCGGCGACCCGTTCGAAGCGCACCTGGAAGCCGACCTCGCCGCCGAGCTCCCAACCCTGCTCGGCCGCGATGCGCCGCGCCGCCGCGCGCGCCGCCACCCGCCGCGGCTCGAGCATCACGACCTTGCCGCGCTCGCCGGCCACGCCCGCGGCGAGCAGCGCCGGCGGCAACCGCGTCGTCTTGCCGGCGCCGGGCGGCGCCACCAGCACGAGGTTGCGCTCCTTGACCGCGGCCGCGAGCCGCGGCAGGTGCGGATCGATGGGGAGCGGGGTGAGCGCCAATCCGGTGGAGGCCAACCGGCGCCGCCGTTCTACGGTACGAAGCGGTAGCCGACGCCGCGCACGGAGAGGATGTGGCGCGGCCGCCAGGCACTGTCCTCGAACGACTTGCGCAGGGCGACGATGACGTTGTCGACGACGCGGGTGTTGGGGTGGTGAGGCAGCTCCCACACCTGCGTCAGCAGCTCGCGGCGCGTCACCACCTGGCCGGGGCGGGTCGCAAAGACGCGCAGCACCGCGATCTCCTTCTGCGACAGCTGCACGACGCCGTTCCGCGTCTTCGCCTCGTAGGTGCCGAAGTCGACCCAGTAGTCGCCGAACTCGAGCCGCGTCGGCGGCGGTGGGGCCGAGGCGGTCGTAGTCGCGCTGCTGTGCGCGCCCGCGGCGCGCGCACCTGCAACACCTGTCGCGCCGCCGCCTGCGCCGGCCTGCGCCGCGGCCGATCCATTCGTCCACGCCCGCCGCCGCAGCATGCTCTCGACCCGCGCCAGCAGCTCGCCGAGGTCGAACGGCTTCACCAGGTAGTCGTCCGCGCCCAGCTTCAAGCCGTAGACCTTGTCGTCCGGCTGGTCGCGCGCGGTGAGCATGAGGATCGGCGTCAGGTCGCCGCCCTCGCGCAGCCGCCGGCAGACCTCGAAGCCGTTCACCTCCGGCAGCCGCACGTCGAGGAGGATGAGGTCCCAGCCGCCCTCGCCCGCTCGTCGCAGCGCCTCGGCGCCGTCGCGCGCCAGCTCGCCCTCGTGCCCCTTGCGCGAGAGGTTGAGCAGCAGCCCCTCGGCGATCGCTTCCTCGTCTTCGACCACCAGGATGCGGCTCATCAGGCACCGGCCTCCACGCGCTCGCCGCGCCCGCGCGCGAGCGCCGGCAGCTCGACGACGAAGGTCGACCCCTGCCGCCCTTCGTTCGACGTCGCCGCCACGCGTCCGCGCATCTCCTGCACCAGCCCGGCGACGATCGACAGCCCCAAGCCGGTGCCGCGGCGACGGCCGTCGCGCTCGTTGCCGGCCTGGTAGAAGCGGTCGAAGACGTGCGGCAGCTCCTTGCGCGGGATGCCGACGCCGTCGTCCTCGACGACGATGCGGACGCTGCCGTTCTCGTCTTCGATCCGGCAGCGCACCTCGCCGCCGCGATGCGAGAAGCGGGCGGCGTTGTCGATCAGGTTGTTCATCACCCGGTCGAGGGCGTCGGCACTCGCCAGCACGCGGGCGTCGCTGTCCAGCTGCCAGGCGAGGTGCACGCCCTGCGCCTCGACGCGCGGCGCCGCCTCCTCGAAGTAGCCGGCGAAGAAGTCGGCGACGTCGAGCGGCTCCATCGCCAGCGGCCGCTTGCGCGCCAGCAGGCGACTGCTCTCGAGCACGTCGTCGACGAGGCGTGCCATGCGATCCGCCTGCTGCAGCACGAGGTCGAGCGAGCGCGCCTGCTGCGCCGGCTGCAGCCCCTCCTCGCGCAGCGTCTGCGCGTGGAGCTTGATGGCGGCGAGCGGCGACTTCAGCTCGTGGGTGACGTTGGAGAGCAACTCCTCCTGCTTGACCAGGTAACGGCGGCCGGCGAGCGCTTGCGCCAGCTGCCAGGTCAGGCCGGCGATGAGCAGGAAGAACAGCACGCAGCCGACGGTGAGCACCACCCAGTGGGTGTTCTCGCTGGCCATGCCGACCCGCCCCGCCACCTCGTGGATGCGCGCCACCGAGCGCACGATGTAGACGACCCACACCACCAGCAGCGCGATGGTGACGAGCAGCGACAGCACGTAGGCCGCGATGATGGGCGAGCGCCGCTTGCGCATCCGGACGATGGTAACCGACTGCTAACCGACTGGGGGCCGGACGTTTCCGTGACAGTCGGCTGACCGAGGACTGACCGCGCGGGCCGCCGCGGCGGCCGACAATGGCGTATGAGCGAGCCCACCTTCGCCCCCACGCTCGACGACGCGACGCTCGAAGCCCGACTGATGGCCGACGAGGCGCCGCTCGCCGAGCACACGCGCATCACCTTCAAGTGGGGGAGCATCCCCTTCGTGCTCTCTCATTTCGCCGCGCTGGGGATCTTCTTCGTCCCCTTCCGCTGGTCGCTGGTGGCGCTCTGCCTCGGCCTCTACGTGATCAAGATGTTCGGCATCACCGGCGGCTATCACCGCTACTTCTCGCACCGCACCTTCAAGACGAGCCGCGCCTTCCAGTGCGTGCTGGCGGTGCTCGGCGCGCTGTCGCTGCAGCGCGGCGCTCTCTGGTGGGCGGCCCACCACCGGCACCACCACCGGCACAGCGACCGCCACGGCGATCTCCACTCGCCGGGCCTGCAGGGATTCCTGCACGCGCACGTCGGCTGGATCCTCGACGCCGCCAACAACGACACCAATTACGAGCGCGTCGGCGACCTGGCGCGCTATCGCGAGCTGGTGTGGCTCGACCGCTGGCACGCGCTGCCCGGCGTGCTGCTGGCGATCGCGCTCTACGCCATCGGCGGCTTGCCGTGGCTCTTCTGGGGCTTCTTCTTCAGCACCGTCCTCACCTGGCACGCCACCTTCGCCATCAACAGCCTCACCCACCTCTTCGGCCGCCGTCGTTTCCTCACCAAGGACGACAGCCGCAACAACGTCTGGCTCGCCCTGCTCACACTCGGCGAGGGGTGGCACAACAACCACCACTACTGGAAGTCGTCGACGCGCCAGGGTTTCTTCTGGTGGGAGATCGACGTCACGTATTACGTGTTGCGGCTGCTCGCCGCGCTCGGCATCGTGTGGGAGCTGCGCGAGCCGCCGAAGGAGCTGGTGGCGGTGGCGGCGGGGGAGGGCGGAACGTTGCTGGATCCGCTCGGTCAGGCGCGGCGCCCGTAGACGCCGCGCGAGCCGTGTGCTCTGACGCGACGCGCAGAAGCGCGCCGCGCCGTGAGCAAGATGGAATCAGGCGAGGGGCTTGCCCTGGCCCTTGGGGATGCGCAGCACCAACCCGGGGTGGATGAGGTCCGGGTTCTTGAGCACGATCGGGTTGGCCTGCTGGATGCGGTGCCACTGGTCGCCGTTGGCGTAGACCTGCTTGGAGATGCCGAACAGGGTGTCCCCCTTCTTCACCACGTAGAGGTCGAACTCCTTGCGCCAGCTCCCCTCGGGGTAGCTGGACTGCTGCTGCGACCCCGACGAGGCGGTCATGGTGCGGGTCTGGGGCTGCATGCCCTGGCTGCCGGAGGACTGGCGTTCCTGCTGATGGCGGCGAGCGTCGGCAAACCGCTGTTGAGTATCGCGATGGCGCAGCGCCGCCTCGCGCTCTTTGTCGTCGTTTAAGTGTGAGAAGAGACCCATGGTTGAGCTCCTTTTCGGGACACGGTCGCCCGGTGTCGGGACGTCCGCTGGGTTCTGCGCCGAGAGTTGCGATCTGCGTGCCAGCATCGGCGGAGCGACTCAGGCACTATCTGTCCGGTCGCGGCCCGCGTAGTCTCGTCAGCAGGAGCCGACACGGTGGATGACGTAGCGAGGACGCAAGTTCCCTGGCGCGAGCGCTGGGCCTCGGGCCCGGCGTACTGGGCGCTGCTGCTCGCCGTGGCGGCGATCTACCTCGCCGCCGCCAAGGTGGGCCTCAGCATGGCCTTCCTCGCCGAGCAGGTGTCGCCGGTGTGGCCGGCGAGCGGCATCGCGCTCGCCGCCGTGCTGCTGCTGGGACCGCGGGTCTGGCCCGGCATCGCGCTCGGCGCTCTGCTCGCCAACGCCACCGCCGAGGAGCCGCTGCTCGTCGCCGCCGGGATTGCGATCGGCAACACGCTGGAGGCGCTCGTCGGCGGCTGGCTGTTGCACCGCGGCCGTAACGGCTTCCGCGCGCCGCTCGACGACCTCGCCTCGGCAGTGGCGCTCGTCGGGCTCGCCGCCGGCCTGAGCACCGCCGTTTCCGCCACCATCGGCGTCACCAGCCTCTGCCTCGGCGGCCTCGAGCCCTGGTCCCACTTCGGCGCGCTGTGGGGCGTCTGGTGGCTGGGCGACGCCATGGGCGATCTGGTGATGGCGCCGCTGCTCCTCACCTGGCTCGCGCCCTGGGCCTCGCCGCGCTGGCGCGAGGGCTGGCCGCGCGGGCGCGGCGGCGAGATCGCGGCGCTCCTCGTTGGCGCAGTGGTCGTTTGCGCGCTCGTCTTCGCGCGGCGGCCGGCAGCGGGGATGGGGCCGGGGCCCGCGCTCGAGTACGCCGCCTTCCCCTTCCTCGTCTGGGCGGCCGTGCGCGGCGGCCCGCGCGGCGCCAGCTTGGTCACCTTCGGCGTTGCGGCGGTGGCGATCGGTGGCACGCTGGCGCGCACCGGGCCGTTCGCGGGCGGCACGCCGCACGAGGGGCTGGTGCTGCTGCAGACCTACATGGGCGTGGTGGCGCTCACCGGACTCTTCCTCGCCGCCGCCATCGCCGAGCGCGACCGTTCCGAGCGCGCACGCGTCGACCTTGCCGAGGATGCTGCGGCGCAGCTACGCGCCGAAGCGCAGCGGCGGGCGGCCGCCGAGGAGGAGATGCGCCATCACGCCGAGCAGCTCGCCCACGCCGATCGCCGGAAGGACGAGTTCCTCGCCATGCTCGGCCACGAGCTGCGCAATCCGCTGGGCGCGGTCTCCAACGCGTTGCACGTGCTGCGCGCCGGCGGCGGGGCGGCGGCGGCGACGGGCTCGCGCATGCTCGACGTCATCGAGCGGCAGGTGCGCCACCTGAGCCGCCTGGTCGACGATCTGCTCGAGGTGTCGCGCATCACGCGCGGCGAGATCTCGCTGCGGCAGGAGCCGCTCGACCTGCGGGCGGTGCTGGTGCGCGCGGTGGAGACGGCGCAGCCGTGGGTCGACGAGCGCGGCCATCGCCTCGCCCTCGAGCGGCCGCCGCAAGCGCTGACGCTGCGCGGCGACCCGATGCGGCTCGAGCAGGTGTTCGCCAACCTGCTGCACAACGCCGCCAAGTACACCGAGCCGGGCGGTCACATCGCCGTCGGCGTCGAGCGCGAGGGCGACCGCGCCGTGGTGCGCGTGCGCGACGACGGCATCGGCATCGCGCCCGAGCTGTTGCCGCACGTCTTCGAGCTGTTCACCCAGGGCGAGACGTCGCTCGACCGCGCCCGTGGCGGGCTGGGCATCGGCCTCACTCTGGTGCAGCGGATCGTCGATCTCCATGGCGGTGCCATCGAGGCGAGGAGCGAAGGGCGCGGGCGGGGCAGCGAGATGGTGGTGCGGCTGCCGCTGGCGCAGGGGGCGGCGGCGCCCGTCGCCGTCGAGGCGGCACCGCCGGCGGCGGACGAGAAGCGGGCGGGGCAGCCGCACCTGCTGGTCGTCGAGGACCAGGTCGATGCCGCCGAGGGGCTCGCCGAGCTGATGCGGATGCGTGGGTACACCGTCGAGATCGCGTTGGATGGCCCCGCGGCGTTGGCCGCCGCCGCGGCGCGGACGCCGGACGTCGTGCTGCTCGATCTCGGGCTGCCGGGGTTGGACGGTTACGCGGTGGCGGAGCGGCTGCGCCAGTTGCCGGGGCTCGACGGTGCGCTGATCGTTGCGCTCAGCGGCTACGGAAGGGAAGAGGACCGCCGGCGTTCGGAGGAGGCCGGCATCGACGACCATCTGGTCAAGCCGGTCGACTTGGTCGAGCTCGAGCGGACGCTGGGCGCGGCACGGAGGCCGCGCGCGATGCCGAGCTAGGTAGCGCGGTCCGGTGCGGGCGCCGCCTGGGGGCCGCCGCGGCGGGACCGGGGCGCCTTCACGTGAGCACGGAACGGGAGCGGCGCCCCTCCGCTCTCCGGCCGCCGATACGGCGGCAACCTCACAGCCATCCGCGAAGCGGCCTCCGAGAGGTCCCGCCGCGGCGGCCCCCAGGCGGCGCCCGCACCGGACCGGATCGACGAGCGCGGCGGCCCGAGTAGACGGGCCCGGGTCGCCGAGCACCGGCTCGGTCGACGAGCGCGGCGGGTCAGCGCGAGGCGGGTGCCGGCGTCGGTGTGACGATCGGGCGCACTGGCAGCGGCACGTTGCAGAGCTCGATCTTGCCGGACTTGTTGAGGAACCAGTCCTCGCGGCGGGTGCGGCGCGAATCGACGAGCTTCTCGAAGGTGGGCGTGTCGGTGCGTAGCGCTTCGAGCGCGACGCGCTGCTCGGGCGGCACGTCGGCGGCCACCTTGACGGAGCGCAGCGGCACGTATTGCTTCTCTTCCTCGTAGAAGCCGAGCGGGCCGGTGCCGCGGGGCAGGGTCGTCAGCAGCTCCATGCCCTGCACGACGCGGCCGAGAAGGGTCACGTTGCGGTCGAGGTGGCGCGGCGAGTGGCCGATGACGACGTAGAGCTCGGCGCCGCTGCCGGATTCGGCGGTGTTGCCGCGGCCGGCGCCGACCATGGCGTAGCAGTGGGCGAGCCAGGCGCGGCCGGTCTTGGGGTCGCGCGCGGCGGGCAGGCCGTGGGAGAAGCCGGCCTCGGGCGCGTAGACGTCGCCGTCGGCCAGCGTGGCGAAGGGCAGGCCGGCGCTGGCGCGGTCGAACTCGGCGTCGAGGCTCTTCTTGGCGTTGCCGTACGGCTTCGCCTTCGCTTCGTCGTCGCCGTGCGGGTCGCCCCATTGCACGACGTAGTTCTCTTGCGAGCGCAGCACCGTGGCGCCGTCGAAGTAGCCCTGGCGGGCGAGCGCCTTGACGTTGGCGACGTGGTTGGGCGCGAAGTCGGGCGCGAGCACGATGACGACGCGGCCGGCGGAGAGTTCGAGGTAAAGCGTGTTCTCGGGGTCGAGCGGGCGCCAGTCGGAGGGCTGCGACTCGGCGAGCACGGCCGGCATGGTGCCGGGCTGCGGGCCGGGAGGCGGCCCGGGCGTCGGCGAGGGATTCGGCAAAGGAGCGGCCGTGGGGCTCGGAGCCGGCTGAGGCTGCGCGTGCGCCGCCGCGACCACTACGGCGAAAACGACGGCGACGGAGGTGAGGGCGAGGCCGACGTGGCGGGAGGTGAGTCGCATCGGCGGCGACACTAGCATCGCCAGTCGCAACGCAGCAGGCGCCAACGCAAGCGGGCGGGACTGGTGGCCCCGCCCGCTCGTTCGCCTTCGCGGTCGCCCACCGCTGCTCGGGCAGCGGCTAATTCGACTCGTTCTTCTCGACCACCTTCAGCACGATCACTTGGCGCGTGGCCTTGCCGTCCTTCTCGCCGACGATCTCGACGACGAGCGGCGGGGCGCCGTCGCCGTCGAGGAGCAGGTCGGCGATCGGACCGCCGGTCGTCCGCTCCTCGTCGATCTCGACCTCCTCGGCGCCGTCGGCGCCCTTCTTCGCCTGGTGGCGGACGATGATGCGCTTGCCGTCCGTGCCGTCGCCGGTGGCGAACGCCAGCTCGTCGGGCGCGCCGCCGATCTCGATCTGCTTGCCGTTGGCGCTGAGCGTGTAGCGCTCGCCGCCGTCGGCGGCGCGGGTGATCGTCACGTCGGCGCCGCTCTCGGTCGTGTAGCTGCGGCTCTCGCCGGGCGCATAGCTGGCGAGGTCCTCGACCTTCAGGTGGTCGCCGGGGATCTGCGCCGGGTCGGGCAGGCCCGCGGCGTGCGCGCCGGGCGCGCCGTGGACGATGATCCGGCGCTCGACCTTCTTCTCCTGCGGCTCGCCGGCGCGGGCGAGGGCGGCGACGCCGAGAGCGGCGGTGGTGGCGAGGGCGAGGGCGGTGAGCTTCCTGTGCATCGATCGGTTCCTCCTGGGTGGGGGGCGCGCCTGCGGTGGGGAGCCGGCGCGGCCCGGGTCTGTGCGGCTCCGCAGGGACGGAGAGCAAGGCGAGGGCCGCCCGTGCCTTCTCGACGCAAATGTAAGTAGCGGCTTCGGTTACGCGGCTTGACAGGGGCGACGAAGGCAAGCGCCGTCTCCCCAAAGGAGGAGCCGCTTGCCGATCTCAGGAGAACCGCTAAGCCAGGTTGTGGAAGACCTTCTGCACGTCGTCGTCCTGCTCGATGCGGTCGACGAGGTTCAGCACTTCCTTCTGCTGGCTCTCCGGCAGCTCGACCGTGCTCGCCGGGATGTACTCGGCCTCGGCGGAGATCGGCGTGATGCCGCGCTCCTCGAGCGCCTTCTGCACTTGGCCGAAGTCGGCGAACGAGCAGCGCAGGAGGAGCTGCGGCTCACCCTTCTCGTTGATCGATTCGCCCATCTCCTCGAGGCCGTGGTCGATGAGCTCGAGCTCGAGCGTCTCCTGGTCGACGCCGTCCGGCTTCAACCGGAAGACGCCCATCTGCTTGAACTGGAAGGCGACGCTGCCGCTGTTCGCCAGCGAGCCGCCGCCCTTGTTGAAGTGGGTGCGCATGTTGGAGACCGTGCGCGTCGGGTTGTCGGTCGCGGTCTCGATGATCAGCGCCACGCCGTGCGGCGCGTACCCCTCGTAGGTGATCTCGGTAAAGCTCTCGGCGTCTTTGCCCGAGGCGCGCTTGATCGCCGTCTCGATCTTGTCCTTCGGCATGTTGATCGCGCGCGCGTTCTGGATGACGCGGCGCAGCAGCGGGTTGGCGTGCGGGTCGGACCCCGCCGCCTTGACCGCGATGGTGATCTCCTTGCCGATGCGCGCGAACTGCTTGGACATCTTGTCCCAGCGAGCGAACATCGTGTGCTTGCGGACTTCGAATATGCGTCCCATGAGTGTCTCGATTGCTGTGGGTTGCTGGTCGGGATGAGCGGCGGCCGCTCGGCGGCCAGGCATTCTAACGGCGGCGCGAGAGCCAGCCAAGGTCGACCGCTGGTCGACCCGCGGCGGGAAGCGGGTTGCTAGCCGGCCGCGTGGCGATGGACGATTGCCATGCCGGCGAGCAGCACGAGGACGGTCAGGACGACGAGCCCGGTTGCGGACACGGACGGAATGTCCGAGATCAATGTGGACCCGTACGTGATGTCTCCCAAGCGGGCAATGGGAGTGGGCGGGGGGCCGGCGAAGGCCGAAATGGTGATCGAGGATAGGCCGTCGGGCTCGATGAACCCGATGAACGAGACGTCCGAGCTGTACGAGATCACGATGACTCCGCGCCCGCTCGGCGTTACCGTAACGGGGCGGTCGGACGCGATCTTGATCCCCGCGGCGCGGGTGCCGGCGGGGAAGTGGATCACCACTTTGTTGGCGTCGTCGCGGACGCCGAGGGCGAGAAAGTTGGTGGTGAAACCGTAAGGGCCGGGACCGAAGATCGGAGCCACCGCGGAGGCGGTGAGCTCGACGTTCACTGCGTCCAACTGCAGCGAGCTCTGCGGTAGAGACCCGACGCCGAAGGCGTCGAACGAAACCGTCGCCGGCGAGACGACGCGTTGCCGAAATCCCACCTCGTTGAGGAGGACGTCCACGGCGAGGGCCGGAGTCGTCGCGCCGCAGGCGACGAGCGCGGTCATCAGCCATCGAGGCCATCGCGTCATGCGGTTATCCCATCACGAGAGGCTGATGTCCGCCAGGGTGAGCGGGCATGAGACGCGGATCCGCAGGGCGCCGCGGTCGGCCTCCACCCGCAGGACCGCGCCCGGCTCCACCTCGTCGCGCACCAGCACCTCGGCGAGCCGCGTCCCCACCTCGCGCTCCACCGTGCGGCGCAGGTAGCGGACACCGTTGCGAGGGTCGAAGCCGCGGTCGAGGAGCCACTCGATCGCGCCATCGCTGGCCTCGAGTGCGAGCTGCAGCCGCGCGAAGCCGGGCCGTTCCGCGAGCTCGCCGAGCAGCCGGCGCACCAGCATGCGCACGTCGTGGCGCTCGAGCGGCGCGAAGGGGACGATCTCGTCGAAGCGGTTGAGCAGCTCGAAGCGGAAGTAGCGGCGCAGGCGCGCCTCCAGCTCCTGCTCGTCGTCGGGCCTGGCGGCCGCGGGCTCGCGGAAGCCCGGCCGCTCGTCGCGCCAGAGGCCGGAGCCCGCGTTCGATGTGGCGATGACGATCAGCGACCGGCAAGGCACGAGCTGGCCCAGGCCGTTGATGAACGAGCCCTCGTCGACGAGCTGCAGGAAGCGGTCGTGCACTCTGGGCGAGGCCTTCTCCAGCTCGTCGAGCAGCAGGACTCCGAACTGGCAGCCGAGGATGCGGCGGGTGAGCGAGCCCTGCTTGTCCGCGCCGTAGGCAAGCGGGTTGCCGAAGAGCAGCAAGCCGTCCTGCTCGTTCGGGTAGTCGGCCATGTTGAGGCGGATCATGCGGTCCGCCGAGCCGAGCGCCAGCTCGGCGATGCGGCGCGCCAAGAGCGTCTTGCCGACGCCGCTCGGGCCGACGAACAGGAAGACGCCGAGCGGCCGCTGCGGATCGAGGAGACCCGCCTTGATGCGCGCCAGCAGCGCGCTCGCCACCTCGACGGCGCGCGGCTGCCCCAGCACCTGCTCGCCGAGCTCGCGCCGGACCGTCTCCAGGTCGAGCGGCTCGAGCGGATCGACCAGCAGCCGCGGCAGCCCGTACTGCCGGCAGAACAACGACACCACGTCGGCCTCGCCGATCTCCTGCGGGCGAGCGGTGCGATCGGAGGCATGGGACTGAGCGAGTGCGCCGTCGGCGGCGGCAATGGCGGCGAGTTGCTCGAGCGGCGCCATCGCCTTGCGCGGCAGGTGGCTGCGCACGAGGAAACGGTGCGACAGCTGCAGCGCCGCCTCGACGGCGTCGGGGAGGATGCGCACCGTGGCGTGGCCGGCGGCGGAGCGGCGCTCGGTCTGCTCGAGCCAGCGCGCGACGATGCTGCGCGTCTGCGCGAGCGTGGGCTCGGCGACCTCGAACAGCGCGCAGTGCTGCTCGAGCTGCGGCTCGCCCTCGATCAGCGAGCGCATCGGCGCCGCCTCGCCCTCGCCGAGGAGCGGCCGCGCCAGACGGCTAGCGAGCGCCGAGACGTGCTCCTCGAGATCGAGGCTCCACGCCAGGTGGAGGTCACGCACGTAGACGATCACCGCCGGCCCGAGCTCGACGAGCGCGTCGGCGAGCTCGACGGCGTAGTTGGCGACGGTCTCGTCGCGGCCCACCGTCGAGGCGCCGCGGCGCAGCGACACCTGCAGCACGCGCGCGCCGTCGAGCCGCACGCGGCCGAGGCCGGCGGCGGCACGCCGCACCAGCTCGTGCACGAGCGCGGTCTTGCCCACGCCCGGCTCGCCAATGAGCACCGGCGAGCGGCCGGCGACGTAAGCCTCCTCCATCGCCGCGAGGAGGTCCTCGCGGCCGAAGGCCCGCCCCAGCCGGCCGGCGGCCGCCTCGGCGGTGAGATCGGTCTCGACCCAGCGGTCGAGGATTTTCTTCGCTGCTTCCTGCGTGGCCATAAAACGCAAAGAGCCTTCCGGGCGGTCCCGGAAGGCTCGAACGATCAACGTCTGTCGCGGTGAATCGCTTAGCCGGGGAAATCTCCCGTCGCACGCCGGCGGAACGGCGCGGGTGTGAAGTGGTGATCAACGGCGCTAGGCATGCGTCTCCCCAAGAAGGCGAGAAGGGTAGGGGAGATCACATCGCGCGTCAAGCGCGGCACGTGCGAGCGGCGCGCGTGCTGAGCCCGAGCAGCCACCGTGCGGCGGTGGCTTACGTACGCTGCATCAACCTTGCGCCGCGTCGCGCTCGAAGTTAGTTGCGGTCTCGACGCCTGAATTGAGGGCGGGCCGAGTCGCCCGGAACCGAGGCCGGCTGGTTGAGAGGTTGTGGTGCGGATTTGCCCGCCGGCGCATTGATGAATTAGCATCTGATGCATGCGCACCACGCTCGACATCGCCGATGACGTCCTTTTCGCGGTGAAGGAGAGAGCTCGCCGAGAAAACCGCACGGCGGGCGAGGTTCTGTCGGACCTCGCGCGGCAAGGATTGCTGCGCGGTCCGGGACAGGCGGGCGAAATCCGCGAGGAAGAGAGCTTCTACGGCTTTCAGCCGCTGCCGCGGCGGGGCCCGGCAGTCTCCAACGAGCTCATCGATCGGCTGCGTGAAGACGAGCCCGAGTGATGCGTGCCCTGCTCGACGTCAACGTGTTGCTGGCTCTGTTCGATGCCGATCACGTCGATCATCGCGTCGCCCGCTCGTGGCTCGAACGAGAGATCGGAACCGGCTGGGCGTCGTGCGCGATCACCCAGAACGGCTTCGTGAGGATCGTCAGCCAACCGCGCTACCCGAGCCCAGTTCCGCCAGCCGAGGCGATGTGGCGTCTCGAGCTAGCGACGAAGACCGGCGACCATGAGTTTTGGCCGTGCGAGTTGAGTGTTCTCGACAACCGCAGAATTGATCGGACTCGCGTGCACGGCCCGCGGCAGGTAACCGACGTCTACTTGCTGGCGCTGGCGGTGGCCAAGGGTGGAAGGTTCGTCACCTTCGATCGCTCCGTCCCGTTGACCGCCGTCGTCGGCGTGCGCAACGAGCATCTCGTCGTCCTTTGACTGGATGCTAGGTTGCGGCGGTGAGCTCTTCCGAGCAACGGACACTGCTCGACGTGCTGCGAGAGCGCTTTCCCGGCTCTTCGACGCGGACGTTGCGGCAGATGTTGGCGAACGATCGGGTGCGGGTCAACGGTGCGCCCGAACGGGTGGCGAAGCGGTCGATCGGCGCCGGCGATCGCGTCGAGGTGGTTGGCAAGAGCGCCCGCCCGCTCGACCCGCGCGTGCGCATCCTCTTCGAGGACGACCACCTCATCGTCGTCGACAAGGCTGCCGGCCTGCTGACGGTGCCGAGCCCGGTCGTGCTCCACGAAACTGCGGAGAGCTTCCTCAACGTCTACGCCGGCGCGCGGCCCGGCGAGACGCGGATTTACCACGTGCATCGCCTCGACCGCGACACCTCGGGCGTGCTCGTCTTCGCCAAGGGCGAGTACGTGCGCGACCGGATGCAGGAGCTCTTCGCGGTGCACGACGTCGAGCGCGTCTACGTCGCCATCGTGCACGGCAAGTTACGGCCACCGGCCGGGACCTTCCGCTCGTTCCTCGCCGAGGACCGTGACCTGCGGGTGCGGACGGTCGCCGATGCGTCGCTCGGCAAGGAGGCGATCACGCGTTATCGCACGATCGCCTCCGGCCGCCGTTACGCGATGCTGGAGCTCACACTAGAAACGGGTCGCCGCCATCAAGTGCGGGTGCAGGTCGCTGAGGCCGGCCATCCTGTGGTCGGCGACGCGATGTACGCCAAGGGCCGCGAGGACCCGCTCGGCCGCCTCGCACTACACGCCAAGCACCTTGCCTTCGCCCACCCCCGCACCGGCCGCAAGATGGCCTTCACCGTCGAGATGCCGGCTTCGTTCCGCGAGCTCGAGTTGTGATGGTTGCTTACCAGCAGCTAGCCGTGGCACCTTCCGGCTGCGCCGCAGGTTTTCCGCAGCTCCTCGAACGCCTCACCAAGCGTCGGTCTCGAGTCGAAGGTTCCCTCCGTCTACCAGATGGTGACGCGCGTCGCCGCGGGCGCCACCATGGGGTCGCCTTCCTTGCAGTGGAAGGCCTGAGCGAACTCGGGCATGTTCGCGAGCGGGCCCATGACGCGGTACTTGGACGGCGAGTGCGGGTCGGTGTTGACCTGCAGCTTGAGCGACTCCGGGCGGTAGTTGCGGCGCCAGACCTGCGCCCAGGCCAGGAAGAAGCGCTGCTCGGGCGTGAAGCCGTCGATCGACTTGCGCTCCTTGCCCTCGAGCGCCTTCTGCAGCGCGGCGTAGGCCATGGTGACGCCCGCCATGTCGCCGATGTTCTCGCCCAGCGTCAGCTTGCCGTTGACGTGCAGGTCGTCGATGGCGACGAAGCGGCCGTACTGGTCGACCATCTTCGCCGTGCGCTCCTCGAAGCGCTTGCGGTCCTCGTCGGTCCACCAGCTCTTCATGTTGCCCTGGGCGTCGAACTGGCTGCCCTGGTCGTCGAAGCCGTGCATGAACTCGTGGCCGATGATGCCGCCCATGCCGCCGTAGTTGACGGCGTCGTCGATCGTGCCGTCGAAGTAGGGCGGCAGCATGATCGCCGCCGGGAAGACGATCTCGTTCATCAGCGGGTTGTAATAGGCGTTGATCGTCTGCGGCGACATGCCCCACTCGCCGCGGTCGATCGGCTGGCCGATCTTCTTGAGGTTGCGCCGCAGCTCGAAGACGTTCGCCGCCCGCACGTTGGCGGCGTAGCTGTCGCGCGAGATGGTGAGCGCGCTGTAGTCGCGCCACTTCTCGGGGTAGCCGATCTTGGAGACGAAGGTCGAGAGCTTCTCGAGCGCCTGCTTCTTGGTGGCGTCGCCCATCCACTCGAGGCCGGTGAGGCGCGTGCGGATGGCGCCGCGCATGTTCTCGATCATCTCGTCGGCGCGCTTCTTGGTCGCCGGCGGGAAGGCGCGCTCGACGTAGACCTGGCCGAGCGCCTCGCCGAGGCTGCCGCTGGTCTGGTCGATCGCCCGCTTCCAGCGCGGCCGCAGCTGCTGCGAGCCCTGGAGCGTCTTGCCGTAGAAGGCGAAGTTGTGCTCGACGAAGCGGTCGGAGAGGTACGGCGCGTAGGCGTTGCCGAGGTGCCAGCGCAGGTAGCTGCGCCAGGTCGCCACCGGCACGTCGCCGAGCGCGGCGTTCATCTCGGCGAAGAACTTGGGATGCGCGTAGGAGAAGGTCGCGAGGTCGGCGAGGCCGAGCTCCTGGAACTGCGCCGTCCACGCGAAGCGCGGCGTCAGCTTGTCGGCCTCGGCCGGCGACTTCGGGTTGTAGTAGTTGGCGGGGTTGCGCAGCTCGACGTTGGTGAGCGAGGCGTTGGCGAGCCGCGTCTCGAGGGCGAGGATCTCGGCCGCCGCCGCCTTCGCCGCCGCCGGCTCGTCGCCGAGCAGCTCGAGCATGCCCGCCACGTGGGCGACGTACTTCTCGCGCAGCGCCTTCGACTCGTCGTCGGTGCGCGTGTAGTAGTCGCGGTCGGGAAGGCCGAGGCCGCCCTGCACCGCGTAGACCATGTAGCGCGTGCTGTCCTTCAAGTCAGGGAGCACGCCCATCCCGAAGAGGCTCGAGTCGCCGACCGCCTGCTGGCCGCGGATGAAGGCCGCGACCTGCTCGGGGGTTTGCAGCTTGGCGATGGCGGCGAGGTCGCCGGCGAGCGGCTGCGCGCCCTGCTTCTCGATCGTCGCCGTGTCCATGGCGGTGCGCCAGAAGTCGCCGACCTTCTGGCGGTTGGTGCCCGCTGCCGCGTTCGCGGCCGCCGCCTCGTCGAGGATCTCGCGCAGCAGCAGGTAGTTGCGCTCGCGCACCTCGGAGCCGAGGCCCCAGCCGCTCTGGTCGGCCGGGATCGGGTTCTTGGCCATCCAGCCGCCGTTGGCGTACTGGTAGAAATCGACGCAGGGATCGGCCGTCGTGTCCATGTTGCGGCGGTCGAGACCGCGCTCGTTGGTCGTGTACGGCTTCTCCTCGGCGCGCAGGGCGCCGCAGGCGAGCAGGGCGAGGGTGAGGGCGGCGAGGCGGGTCTTCACCGTGAGGGACTCCTTCGGTCGGTGTCGGTTGGACGGTCGCGCGGGCGGGCCACGGGCGGAGGACGGCCGCGGCGCCGCGGGGTGCTGATACGGAAACCAGCCGACAGGGTTGCGTGTTCCATTCGGGCCGGGTTGCCGCCGGCTCCCCTGTAGGGTGCGCTCTGCGCACCATCTTTGGTGCCGGCAAGCCCCGGACGGTGCGCAGAGCGCACCCTACGCGGAGGGCGATTCGCGCTGACGGTGGTAGTGGCGGCGGGCCTTGGCGCGGTTGCCGCAGCTCTCCATCGAGCACCAGCGGCGGGAGCGGTTGCGGCTGGAGTCGAGGAAGAGCCAGGTGCAGGTCGAGCCATCGCACTCGCGCACGCGGGCGAGGTCGTCGGAGGTGAGCAGCTCGGCGGCCGAGCGCGCGATGGGGTGGAGCGGCGCGGCGAGCGGCTCTTCGCCGTCGCGCCGCCAGTCCCACGCGTAGCCACCGTCGCGACGGCTCACTCGCAGGTTGGGGAGGGCCTCCTGCAGCGCGGCGTTGACCGCGTCGAGGTCGGCGGCCGGCACACGACGGCCGCGCGCTTGCGCTGAGAAGACGCGGTAGAGCGCATCGCGCAGTTTGCGAGCGGCATCGAAGGTGCGGGCCGCCGCCGTCGGCTCGCGCCGCGCTAGCCGCGCGAGGCGCTCCGCCGAGGGGCGATCGAGCAGCCGCGTCTCGACCGCGAAGTCGAGCAGGGCAGGGTAGCCGTCGAGGCGGTCCGACTCCGGCCGCCGGCGATCGCCCCAGCTGTTGGCGAAGTCGAGGCAGAGGGCGCCGCCTTCGAGCTCGAAGCGTGGGGTCGTCACCGCCTCATTCTAACCCCTTACAGCCTGTTGACCGGTTAAGGCATCGGTGATAGGGTCTTAACCGGCAAGACGACGCAAGGAGGTTAGACATGGCCGCCCCCGCTCCAGCTCACGTCCCATCCTCGATCGATACCGACAAGTGCCCCGACGCGAGCCGCGTCGAGACCAGCCGCCTCGCCGATCAGCTCGAGCGCGCCTTCCGCGGCGGCGCCTGGCACGGCCCCTCGCTCGACGAGGTCCTCGACGGCGTCGACGCCGCGACCGCCGCCGGGCGTCCGCTCGGCGAGACCCACTCGATCGCCGAGATCACCGGCCACGTGGCGTTCTGGATCGACGCCGCCCGCCGCCGCATGGAGGGCGAGGAGATCACCAACGTGCCGCCCGAGGTCGACTTCCCGTCCGACGGCGCCAAGAGCGTCGAGGCTTGGCGCGCCACCCTCGCCAACCTCGATCAGGCGCACCGGCGCCTGCACGCCGCGATCCTCGCGCTCGACGACGTCGAGCTCGACGGCGCCGTCGCCGGCTCCGATCCCACCGTGCGCGGACAGCTGCTCGGTATCCTGCAGCACAACGCCTACCACGCCGGACAGATCGTCGTCCTCAAGAAGGCGAGGGCCGGGAGCGCGCAATGACCGCCGTCGAAGAGAGCGTCCGCGAGCGGCTGGTCTCCAAGCGCGAGCAGCTCGCCCTGCTCGCCGAGGAGCGGCGCGAGCACCGCCTCGTCGACCTGCTGCGCCGCGTCGACGGCGCGCTGGCGTCGATCGAGATCGGCGACTGGGGCGTGTGTACGGTGTGTCACGAGCACATTCACGAGACGCGCATGGCGGCCGACCCGCTGGTCAGCGTCTGCCTCGAGTGCCTCACGGAAGAGGAGAAGCAGTCACTGCAGCGCGACCTCGAGGCCGCCGCTCGCATGCAGCGCGCGCTGCTGCCGCCGTCGCGCCTGCGTCACGACGGCTGGGAGCTGGCGTTCCTCTGGGAGCCGCGCGGGCCCGTCTCCGGCGACCACGTCGACCTGCTGCGGCCGCAGGGCGAGGACGAGCCGCTCCACCTGCTGCTCGGCGACGTCATGGGCAAGGGCGTGGCGGCGTCGCTGCTGCAGTCGCACCTGCAGGCGCTCTTCCGCGCCATCGCCGCGCCCGCCGTGCCGCTCACCGAGCTTCTCGGGCGCGTCAACCAGCTCTTCTTCGAGTCGACCGCGGGAAGCAGCTACGCCAGCATGGTGGCGGCGCGCCTCTTCCCCGACGGCCGCATCGAGCTCGCCAACGCCGGCCACCCGCGGCCGCTCCTCGCCGACGCGCGCGGCGTGCGCCCGGTCGAGGGCTCGGGCCTGCCGCTCGGCCTCTTCGCCGGCGCCACCTACACCGGCCGCGAGCTGCGCCTCGCGCCGGGCGAGACGCTGCTCGTCTACACCGACGGCTGGACCGAAGCGATGGTCGGCGACGAAGAGTTCGGCGTCGGCCGCGCCGCCGCAGCGCTGCGCCGCGCCTCGCGGCTGCCCACCGACGAGCTGGTCGCCGCCTGCCGCCGCGAGCTCGACGGCTTCCTCGCCGGCACGCCGCGCCACGACGACCTGACGCTGTTGGCGTTGCGGCGCGCGGCCTGAGCTGACTGCAGCTGGGGATGCGCGCCGAGCTATCCCGGCGGCGGGCTCGGCGGGCATTGTAGCACGGCCGGTGGATACTCGCGTTTGTGCGCGCCGGCTGCCAGCCCGCGCGCGGATGTTATGGCTTCGCGCGGCGCCGCTTCCAGCGGTCGACGAGAGCGAACGTGCCCTGAATGACGGACACGAGCGCGCCGAGGAACAGCGCGTGTTGATAGGTCAGCGGCGGACCTTCATTCGTGAGCACCAGGACGCCGAAGAGCACGTTGGGCACGAGCACCGCCGTCCACAGCCAGGTGCTGAAGCGCACGAAGACGGGGCGCTCGTCGCGCAGGTCGGCTTCCGTGGGGCGCCGCCACGGCTTGCGCGTGGCGAGGCCGACGACGATCAGCACGGCGAGCGCGAGGGCGGCGAGCGCCGCCGGCAGCTTCGCCCCACTCCAGTACCCCCAGCCGGCGAGCAGGCCGACAATGGCCGGGAAGGCGACGAGCCACAAGAGGACGGTGAAGATGGCGAGCGCCCACACCGGCGCTTCCTCGATCGGCGTCCCTCCGACCTCGCGCATGGCGCGCCGGCGGCTCATCGGCTCGCGCGGCGTCGCCGCGATGCCGCCGGCGCGGCTGTGGCGTCAGGATCCCAGCGATAGCGCTTCAGCGACACGCGGCCTCGTTCGTCGAAGCGGACGCCTTCGCGCTCGAGCAGGTGGCGCTGCAGCGCCTCCGACGGTCCCGGATCGGAACGCGCGCTGACCTCGCCGCGCGCGTTGATGACGCGGTGCCACGGCAGCTTCGAGCCCGTCGGTAGGCCGAACATCGCGTAGCCGACGAGCCGCGCCTGGCGCGGCAGACCGGCGACCGCAGCGACCTGCCCGTACGTCGCAACGCGCCCGCGCGGGATGCGCGCCACCACGGCGTAGATCTGCGGCCAGAGCGAGGTCGACGGCGCCTTGGCGCCCAGCCGTCGCGGCACTTTCACGAAGCCAACTGCCTCGTGAGCCGGCTCGACTCGCGCGGGCTCGCCTCGACGGCTGCGGCCGCGAGCCGGCCGCTTCACACCACCGCCGGGTCCTCGGGCGTGCCGGTCCATTTCGTCATGTTCTCCGCCCCGTCGGCGGTGACGAAGACGATGTCCTCGTGGCGGATGCCGAGCTCGCCGGGGACGTAGATGCCGGGCTCGTCGCTGAAGCACATGCCGGGCTCGAGCTTGGTCGTGTTGCCGCGCACGAAGTAGGTGTGCTCGTGGCCGTCCATGCCGATGCCGTGGCCGAGGCGGTGGGTGAAGAACTTGTAGTCGGGCCCGAAGCCGGCGTCTTCGATCACTTTGCGCGCCGCGGCGTCGATCGCCTGGCACTCGACGCCGGGCCGGATGGCGCGGAACGCCGTGTCCTGCGCCTTGCGCACGAGGTCCCACACCTTGCGCTGCCGGTCGCTCGGCGGCGCGCCGAAGACGCCGGTGCGGGTGATGTCGCTCGCATAGCCGTGCAGCTTGCCGCCGCCGTCGATGAGCACGACGTCGCCCTTGGCGAGGCTCTTCGGCTTGGTGGTGCCGTGCGGGAAGGCGGCGTCGGGACCGAAGAGCACCAGCGCGCCGCCGTCGACGCCGAGCCGCCGGTGCGCCTCGACGGTGAGGTCGACGGCGCGGTCGTGCGCCATGCCTTCGACTAGCGACGCGAACACGGCGCGGTGCGCGCGCACGGTGATCTCGTTGGCGCGCCGCATGAGGGCGATCTCGTGCGCGTCCTTGATCATGCGGCAGCCGGCGGTGACCGGCGTACCGCTCACCAGCGTCGCGCCCGGCATCGCCTTGGCGATGCCGTCGGCGAAGGCGTAGGGCAGCGCCTCGTCGAGGCCGATGCGGCCGGCCGCGGCGCCGCGCTCGCGCAGGATGGCGGCGATGGCCGCGTACGGCGAGTCGTCCTCGTGCCAGGCGCGGACGTCCTTGCCGATCTTGATCTGCTCCTCGGCGCGCAGCTGCTCGAAGGCGGGAGTGACCCACGCCGGGTCGCCCTTCGCCGTCAGCACCATGCCGAAGAAGCGCTCCGAGAGCCCCCAGCGGGCGCCGGTGAAGTAGCGCAGGCCGGTGCTCGGCCCGACGACGAGCGCGGCGAGCCCGTGACGCTCGAGCAGCGCCTGCGCGCGCACGAGCCGCGCCTTGTGCTCGTCGACCGAGATCGGCTCGACGCCGCCGGTCATGTCGGCGAGCTCGAGGATCGGCTTCGGCCACTCCGCCGTCGCGGCGGTCTCGGCGGCGCGCGCCGATGCGGAGGTGCTCAGCGAGGCGAGCGTCCCGGCCCCGGTGAGCTGCAGCATGCGGCGGCGGGAGAGACTCATCGGACCTCCGCGGACATGGTTGAGAGCGCCAGCTGCGATGCGCGCGGCAGTGTACCAGCGGGCTCGGTTGCTCGGCCTTGAAGCGCGAGGCCGCCTGCGCTAATGTCGTTGCGCCATATCGACCTTCACCGATGACAAGGAGCACACCATGAGCCGCAGCGGTACCGGAGCCCTGATTCTTTCCCTTTCCTTGCTGGCCGCGGCGGCGCCAGCCGCTGCGGACCTGCCCGTGCCGCCGTGCAACCTCATCGCCAAGCCGGCCGGGCCGACCAGTATCGAGCTCGTCTGGGAGGACGTCGCCAACAACGAGACGAAGTACTTGATCGAGCAGCGCGTCGGGAGCACGTTCAGGGAGCTCGAGGCCCTGGATGCCAACACGACCGCCGCCACCGTGATCGACCTGAGCCCCGCCCATCTCTACACCTTTCGCGTCCGTACCCAGAACGCCGAAGGCTTCTCGCCCTACACGCCCGAGGTGAGCGGGATCACCGACGCCGTCGGCAGCCCGAGCGCCTGCACGAGCGTGCCGACCGCGCTCTGTGTCAACAACGACCGCTTCCAGCTCCAGGTCGAGTGGAGGACCGGCACCGCCAACGGGATCGCCAGCGGCCAGAAGATCGGCGACGACTCGGCCGCCTTTCCGTTCTTCGGCGAGGACAACCAGGAGTTGCTCGTCAAGGTGCTCAACGCCTGCGGTGTCAACAACCGCTACTGGGTGTTTTTCTCCGCCACCACCAACGTCGAGTTCACCGTGACCGTCACCGACACCCAGACTGGCCGCAGCCGTTCCTACTTCAACCCGCTCAACCGCCCGGCTCCTCCGGTGCAGGACACTTCGGCCTTCGCCACCTGCCCTTAGGCTGCCCTGCTCGGGCTCCTGACGGCGCGAGCGCCGCGCTACTCGTCGCGCAGCGCGGTCGCGGGATCGACGGCGAGCGCTCGCCGTGCCGGCAGCAGGCAGGCGAGCAGCGCTGCCGTGAGCAGCGTCCCCACGACCGCGAGCAGCACCAGCGGGTCGCGCGGCGAGGTCTGGAAGAGCATGTCGCGCATCGCGCCGCCGGCGGCGAGCGCCAACGCCACGCCGATCGCGAGCCCCAGCGCGGCGAGCCCGAGGCCGCGCCGCAGCACCAGCCAGAGCACGTCGCCGCGCCGCGCGCCGAGCGCGACGCGCACGCCCAGCTCGTGAGCGCGGCTCGCCACCATGTGACCGATCAAGCTGTAGAGGCCGATGGCCGCGATGAGCAACGCCAGGGCGCCGAAGACGCCGACGAGCGTGGCGCCGAGCCGCCATGGCCGGATCTCGGGATCGACGCTCGCCTGCAACGACTCGACCTCGACCCACAGCGCCGTCGGGTCGACGCCGCGCAGCTCGCGGCGCAGCACCTCCACCCAGCGCTCCGCCGGCCCGCGCGGGCGGACCAGCAGCGCCGTGCCGCCGAAGCCTTCTTCCTGGCCGAACGGCACGTAGTACTGCATCGCCGGCGGCTCCTCGAGCGAGAAGCGATGCGCATCCTCGACGACGCCGACGACCTGCGCGCAGGGTGGGGCGGTCGCGGGATCACCGATCTTCAAACACTTCCCGAGCGCCTCGGCGCGCGGCCACAGCGTCGACGCCATGGTGGCGTTGACGATCGCCACCGGCTCGCTGCCGGCGCGATCGCCAGCGCCGAAGTCGCGGCCGCGGAGGAGGCGCAGACCGGCCGTCGCGAAGTAGCGCGACGAGACCGCCTGCACGTAGGGGCCGCCGCCGGGCAGCTCGGGCAGCTTCGGCCAGCCCGGCACTGCGAGCTCGACGGTGAACGAAGAGTTGAACGGTGTGCCGACGGCAATGGCGGCGCTCTCGACCCACGGCAGCTGCCGCGTCCGCGCCAACGCCTCCTCGTAGAAGGCGCGGCTGCGGTCGCGCACCGCGTCGTTGGGCGGCACGAGCAGCGACGCCACGACGCGCGGCCACTTGGTGTGGACGGTGAGGATGCGCGCCGGCTCGACGCCGAGGTCCACTGCACGAGCGGCGGAGAGGCTGCGCAGAAAGAGCCCCGCCGCCACCAGCAGCAGGACCGAGAAGGCAGCCTGCGCGACGGTGAGGACCGTGCGCAGCCGCGAGCCGCGCCCGCCGCCCTCGCGCACGCCCGAGCGCAGGTCGGCGAGCACGTCGGCGCGGCGCGCCAGCAGCGCCGGCGCGATGCCGGTGAGCACGCCCGCGGCAACGGTGAGGGCGAGCGCCACTGCGAGCACGCGCGCATCGACGGGCGACCGCGACCACTCGACGTTGGGCAGCAGCGTCGTGCGCAGGAGCTTGCTCGCGATGGGCACCACCGCGAGTGCAGCGGCGCCGCCGAGGCCGGCGAGCAGCACGCTCTGCGCGAGCAGCAGGCGGAGCAGCCGCGCGCCGGTGACGCCCAACGCGACACGCACCGCCACCTCGCGCCGGCGCCGCACGGCGCGCGCCAGCAGCAGGTTGGCGACGTTGGCGCAGGCGACGAGCAGCACGACGATCGCCACGCCGTCGAGCCAGCGCGCCACGCGCACCTCCATCCCCTCGTTGCCGCCGCGGTCGAACCAGAGTGGCCGCAGCGAAGCGGCGCCGGTGGCCAGCGAATCCTCGGTGCCGGCGAAGACGGCGCGCACGGCGGCGGTGGCCTCGGCGTCGGCGGCTACCGCCGAAACGCCCGGCGCCAGGCGCGCGGCGATGCGCAGCCACTGCGCATTGCGGGTCGTCTGCCAGTCCTCGGAGACCGTGGCGCTGCGTAGCGACATCGGCACCCAGGCGTCGACGCGCGCGAGCTCGACGCCGGTGAAGCCGGGCGGCGCCACGCCGACGACGGTGTAGGGCGTGCCGTTGAGCGTCACCGTGCGGCCGAGCACGCCCGGGTCGGCGTCGAAGCGGCCGCGCCAGAGCGCGTCGCCGAGCACTACCACGCGCGCCGCGTCACCGGGACGGTCTTCGGCGCGGTCGAAGAAGCGGCCGAGCGCCGGCCGCACGCCGAGCAGAGGGAAGAAGTCCCACGAGACGTCGGCCTGGCGCACCTCCTCGGCGGCCTCGCCGCTGCCCAGCGTCGCGGCGCGCGCGGAGGAATAGGCGGCGACGCCGCGGAAGGAGCGCGCGCCCTCGCGCAGCGTGGTGTAGACGACGTAGCCGAAGCTGTCGCCGGTGAACGGCCCCTGCCCGGGCACGTCGACGGTGGTGTAGAGGCGCCGCACCTCGCGCGCCTCGTGCACGTGCTCGGGCCCGCGCAGCAGCAGGCGGTCGAGAATGTCAAAGGTGGCGGCGTTGGCACCGACGCCGAGGGCGATGACGGCGACGATGACCGCGGCGAAGCCGGGCTCGGCGGCGGTCGTGCGCCAGGCGTATCGCACGTCTTGCGAGAGGTTGTCGAGACGGTCACGAAGGCCGAGCTTCCGCTCGCGGCGGTGCGCGGCGCGCAGGAGCTGGCGCTGCGCCTCGGCGACCGGACCGAAGCGGCGCCGCGCCTCTTCGCGGGCCGCCGCGGGCTCCCATCCCCGCGCCTCGAGCTGGGCGGCGCGAGCTTCGAGGTGCGCCGCGATCTCGTCGGCGGTGTCCTGCGCCACTTCGTCGGCGCGGCGGGTGCGGAGGTGGAGGAGGCGCTGAACGCCCGAGCGGATCGTCGCCATGGCTCGGCTCAGCTCTTCGCCGGCGCGGTGAGGATGCCGGTGACCAACTCGCCGTAGCGGACGAGCTGGCGCGTCTCGGCGTCGAGGTGCGTGCGGCCCTTGCGGGTGATCTTGTAGTAGCGGGCGCGGCGGTTGTGGTCGCTGACGCCCCACTCGGCCTCGATGAGGCCACGCTCCTCCATGCGATAGAGCGCCTGGTAAACGCCGGAGTCGTCGAAGGAGAGCTCGCCGCCGCTGCGCTGCTCGAGCCACGCGGTGAGCTCGACGCCGTGCATCGGCGTCCAGCTGAGCGCCTTGAGGAGCAGCAGGTCGAGGGTGCCTTTCATCAGCGGGATCGCGGCCACGGCGTTCCTCCGAGACGTTCTACCGAGACTCTAGGTGAAGGCCGCGACGACGTCAACCCGGCCGTCGCCGCCTCCTCAAAAGGGGAGAGATCTCCCCGGCTCAGGACTCGCGCGGCAGCGCTTCGCCGGCTTCGCCGACGGCGAGGCCGTGCTTCTCGAGCCGGTAGAGGAACGCCTTGTAGGGCAGGCCGAGGAGGCGCGCCGCGCGGGCGCGGTTGCCGGCGGTCATATGCAGCGCCTGCGCGAGGAGGTCGCGCTCGAGCTCCTCGAAGCTGAGGCCGCCAGGCGGCAGCTGGAAGCGGCTGCCGCGCGCCGGCGCCGTGCCGTCGCCTTGCACGGGCCGGCCGCTCACCTCCGGCGGCAGGTCGTCGAGGCGGGCGCGGCCGTCCTCGGCGAGCAGCACCAGCCGCTCGACGGCGTTGGCGAGCTCGCGCACGTTACCGGGCCACGAGTGCTCGACGAGCGCGCGCAGCACGCTGGGCGGAAACGGCGCCGTGCGCGTGCCGTGGCGGCGGTCGAAACGCTCGCGCAGGTGCTCGATGAGCAGCGGCACGTCCTCGCGGCGGCGGCGCAGCGGCGGCATCTCGACGGCGACGACGTTGAGGCGGTAGTAGAGATCCTCGCGGAAGCGGCCGGCCGCGACCTCGGCGCCGAGCTCGCGGTTGGTGGCGGCGATGACGCGCGCGTCGGTCTCGAGCTCCGCGGTGCCGCCGACGCGGGTGAAGCGGCGCTCTTGCAGGGCGCGCAGGAGCTTCGCCTGCAGCGGCAGCGGCAGCTCGCCGATCTCGTCGAGGAAGAAGGTGCCGCCGCGGGCTGCCTCGAGCTTGCCGGGGCGAGTGCGATCGGCGCCGGTGTAGGCGCCGCGCTCGGCGCCGAAGAACTCGGACTCGGCGAGCGTCTCCGGCACCGCCGCGCAGTTGACCGCCACGAACGGTCCGTGGGCGCGGCGCGAGAGGCGATGGAGCGCGCGCGCCGCCAGCTCCTTGCCGGTGCCGCTCTCGCCGGTGAGCAGCACGGTGGCCTCGGTGCCGGCGAGCTTCTCGACGCGGCGGAAGACCTGCTGCATGGCGGCCGAGCGGCCGACGAGGTCGACGAGGCGGTCGCGGTCGACGACCTCGTCGGCGAGGCGCCGGTTCTCGCGCTCGAGCGCGCGGCCGCGCAGCGTGCGCTGCACGGCGAGCAGCAGGGCGCCGCGGTCGAATGGCTTCGGCAGGTAGTCGTCGGCGCCGGCGCGCACCGCCTCGACGGCATGGGCGATGCTGCCGTAGGCGGTGACCATGACGAAGCCGGTGCCGGCGTGCTCGGCGCGCACGCGGGCGAGCAGCTCCGATGCCGTCGCCGGAGGTGCCGTCGGCGCCCGGCGCGAGCTTCCAGTCGGAGAGCACGAGGTCGACGGGGGCGCGTTGGAGCTCGGCCGCGGCGGCGGCGAGGTCGGCGGCTTCGGCGATCACGTAGCCCTCGCCGGCGAGCACGCCGGCGACGAGCCGGCGCTGGTCGGCGTCGTCCTCCACGACGAGGATGCGCTCACCGGCCATCGGCGGCTCCGTTCGTGGATGCTGTCCCGCGGTCGCGCAGCCGCAGCGTGGCGCGCGTGCCGCCCCCGTCGCGGTCGTCGAGCGTGAGCGTGCCGCCGTAGCGCGTGGTGGCGAGACGGTGCGCGAGGTAGAGGCCGACGCCGGCGCCGGCGGTCTTGGTGGTGACGTGCGGCGTGAACAACCGTTCGCGCACGGCGGCCGGGATCCCTGGTCCGCGGTCGTCGACGGTGATGGTCACCGAGTCATCGATATCGGTAGCAGCGCCCAACGCGGATTCAGTCCGGTCATTGCGAGGCCGCGAAGCGGCCGCGGCAATCTCGATGGTCGAGATTGCTTCGTCGCTGCGCTCCTCGCAATGACGGCGGGGCCGTTCACTCACGGTCACCACGATCGGCGCGCCGGCCGGGCTCGCTTCGACGGCGTTGACCACCAGCGCTTGGAGCGCCGCGCGCAGCTCGGCTTCGACGCCGCGCAGGCGCACGGCATTCGACAGCGCGACAACCTCGACACGCGGCCCCTCGCCGCCGTTCGGCCGCGACTGCAGCGCCTCGAGCGCGACGTCGCGCGCCACCGCGGCGAGGTCGACCTCCGACGCGGCCGCGTCGCCGGCGGAAAGGGCGAGGAAACCGCGCAGCGCGCCGTCGATGCGGCGGATCTGCCGGCGCGCGGCTTCGGCCGTGGCGGCGCCGTCGGGCTCGGCCTGCTCCGCCAGCTGGTCGAGCGCCAGCCCGAGTGCGTTGAGCGGGTTGCGCAGGCTGTGGGCGAGGCCGCGGCCGACCTCGCCGAGCTCGGAGAGCTGCTCGCTGGCGCGCAGCCGCTCGGTCTCGGCGTCGAGGGCGCGCAGCCGCTCCGACATCTGGTTGAAGGCGGCCACCGCCTCGCCGACCTCGCCGGGCGCCGCGGGCGCGCGCACGCCGAGCTCGCCGCTGCCGACGCGACGCGCCGCCGACGGCAAGGTCGCGCAGCGGCCGCGTGAAGCGGTGCATGACGACGACGCCGAGGAGCATCGCGCCGCCGAAGAGCGCGAGCGAGGCGAGCAGCAGCCGCCGCGCGAAGCGCTCGACGGCGTGCTCGACGCCCGAGGTGGGCACCGGCACCCGCTCCGCCTCGTCGCCGCCGTGGAAGAGCAGCACGTGCGCCGGCGAGCTCGGGTCGAGCTTGGCGCGCACCTCCCGGCGCTGGGTCGTCACCGTGCCGTCGGGCGCCACCGCGCGCACCTCGACGATGCCCTGCGCCTCGCCCTTGGCCGGCGGCGGCAAGTCCTCGGCGAGCGGCGGCAGCGGCTGGGCCGCGCGCAGCTCGGGCGCCGGCGCGCCAGCGCCGCCCGACTCAGTGACACCCGCGCTCGGCTCGGCGCCGCCGCTCTTCTTATCGGTCACGACGTCGTGGTCCCTGACGATGAAGACGCGCCGGGCGACGCGCTCACCCTCGGCGGCCTTGCCCTCTGCGGCGGTCCCCCGCAGCGGCACGTCGAAGCGCAGCAGCCGCAGCACGTCCTCGCTCACCGAAGCCGCCGCCGCCGCCAGCTCCTCCTCGAGCTCGGCCGACAGTGCGCGCACGAGCAACCACTCGCCGACGGCGAGCAACGCTGCCAGCGCGAAGAGCAGGGCGAACAGCCGCAAGCGGAGCGTCATCGGGGCACTAGCTTCAGCCGGACGCCGGCCTCGGAGCAAGGGCCGTGCCGTACGGTCGCGCCGCCTCAGTCCGCCGATCCGCTGGCGACCTCGCGATACCGGCGCGGCGTGATCCCCAGCAAGCGGACGAACGCCCGCCGCATCACGTCGACGCTGCCGAAGCCGGTGGCGGCGGCCACCTGCTTGATGCCCCGGTCGGTGCGCTCGAGCAGACGGCGCGCCGCCTCGACGCGCATCTGCAGCACGTACTGCGACGGCGTGGTGCCCACCTCGCGCGTGAACACGCGCTCGAAGTTGCGCACGCTCATCGACATGCGCTCGGCGAGGTCTTCCACCGACAGCCGCGAGCCGAGGTGCTCGGCGATCCAGATCTGCAGCTCGCGGATCGACGTCATCTCGGAGGCTTGCGAGGCCAGCGAGATGCTCAGCTGCGGCTGCCCGCCGGGCCGCCGCAGGAAGAGCACCAGCTCGCGCGCCGCTTCGTGCGCGAGGCCGACGCCGCAGTCCTCTTCCACCCAGGCGAGCGCGAGGTCGATGCCGGCGGAGATCCCCGCCGACGTATAGACGTTGCCGTCCTTCACCCACAGCGGCTCGTGCTCGACGCGCACGTCGGGGTGGCGCGCCGCCAGCTCGCGGCCGAACTTCCAGTGCGTGGTCGCTCGGCGTCCGTCGAGCAACCCGGCTTCCGCCAACAGGAAGCTGCTCACGCAGACAGCGCCGAGCCGCCGCACTTCGACCGCCTGCTTCCGCAGCCAGGCGGAGAGCCTCGCGTCGCGCATCGATCGCGAGCCCAGCCCGCAGACGAGGAGCACGGAGTCGCACGAGCCTTCGACGCGGTCGAAGCGATCGCGGGCGACGAAGGTCAGCACGCCGCCCTCGCCCGCCACCGTCAGCTGCTCGCTGGTGGTGAAGACCTCGATCGAGTAGATGGTGCGGCCGGCGAGCCGGTTGACCGAGTTGAAGACCTGCAGCGGGCCGACGAGGTCGAGCTCGTCGACCGGCGGCACGACGACGACGACGATGCGGCGGCTCGAGGCCTGACGCTCCGGCGCGGTTTTCTCGGCGATGGCGGCCATGCGGGGAGAGTATGCGGCCGGTCGCGGCGCGGCCGCAGCCGCAACGCGCACGTTGGCGGGATTCGACGGATTGTTGTCGTCCATCGACGTGCCCGCCGGCGCAGCATGGGCGGCGATGAGGAAGACACGCCGAACCGCGGGCTCGTCGTCATGACCGCGCAGGTCCGCGGCGCCTGCCCACTCGACTGTCCCGACACCTGCAGCTGGATCGTGACCGTGGAGAACGGCACGCCGACCGCGCTGCGCGGCGACCCCGACCATCCCTACACCCGCGGCTGGCTGTGCAACAAGGTCGCGGACTACCTCGCCTACACGCGCTCGCCCGATCGCATCCTGTACCCACTGCGGCGCAGCGGGCCGAAGGGGAGCGGCGCGTTCGTTCGCATCTCCTGGGACGAGGCGCTCGACACCATCGCGACGCGTCTGCGCGAGGTGATCGCGGAGCACGGCGCGGAAGCGATCTGGCCGTGCGTGGGCAGCGGCAACATGGGGCTGATCCAGGGCATCTATGGTGCCGGACGGCGGCTGTGGCACGTGCTCGGCACCTCGCGCCACGCGTACACGCTGTGCACGATCGCCGGCGGGTTCGGCACCGGCTACACGCTGGGCGACAACCGCGTCGGCATGGACCCGGAGACGTTCCGGCTCTCGAAGCTGATCCTGCTCTGGGGCGCCAACGTGCTGTCGACGCATCCGCATTTTTGGCGCCCGGTGCAGGAGGCGCGGAAGAACGGCGCGCGGGTCGTCGTCATCGATCCGATCCGCACGCGGACCGCGGCGGCGGCGGATGAGCACCTCGCTCCGGTACCGGGAACGGACGCCGCGCTCGCGCTCGGCCTGCTGCACGTGGTGCTCAGCGAAGGCAAGGAGGACCGCGAGCTCATCGACGAGCACACCGTCGGCTGGGAGCCGTTTCGCGAGCGGATCCTCGCCTTCCCGCCGTCGCGTGCCGCCGCGATCACCGGGCTGCCCGAGGAGTCGATCGTCGAGCTAGGCCAGCGGCTCGCGGCACGCGGCCGACTGGCATTCGCATCGGCATCGGCCTGCAGCGCCACGGCGGCGGCGGCATGGCGGTGCGGACGATCACCTGCATTCCCGGCGTCACCGGCGACTGGCGATACCCCGGCGGCGGCGTCTTCTACGACACGCGCGGCTTCTTCGGCCTGAACTGGGCGGCGCTCTGGCCCGACGACCTCAAACCGCGGCCGACGCGCGTGCTCGACGTAAAGCGGCTCGGCGAAAGTCTGCTCGACCTCGACGATCCGCCGGTCGAGGCGCTGTTCGTCTACGGCGCCAACCCCGCGGCGAGCGTGCCGAACCAGGCGAAGGTCTTGCGCGGGCTGGCGCGCGAGGACCTGTTCACCGTCGTCGTCGACCACTTCCTCACCGACACCGCGCGCTATGCGGACGTCGTCCTGCCGGCGACGATGGCGACCGAGCACCACGATCTGCTGATGTCTTACGGCCACCTCTACCTGGCCTGGAACGAGCCGGCCGCGCCGCCGGCGGGGGAGTGCTTGCCGGCGACCGAGATCTTCCGGCGGCTGGCTCGCCGCATGGGGCTCGACGCGCCGGAGCTGTACGACGGCGACGAAGCGATCGCGCGACAGCTGCTCGCGAGTCCGCATCCGTCGTTGGCCGGCATCACGTTCGAACGGTTGAAGGAACGCGGCTGGATGCGGCTGAGCTACCCCGATCCCTTCACACCGTTCGCGAAGGGCTTCCCGAGCGCGTCCGGCAAGTTGGAGCTCTTCTCGGCGCGGATGGAGCAGGCGGGCCTGGATCCCGTCGCCGGCTACACGCCTGCGCACGAGTCGTCGCAGCAAGACACCGACCTCGCACGCGAATATCCACTCGCGCTGCTGACGCCGGCGAATCACTACTTCCTCAACTCGACCTTCGCCAACGTCGGCAAGCAGCAGCGGCGAGCGGGCGCCGCGACGCTGCTGATCCACCCCGACGACGCCGCGCCGAGGCAGATCGCGGCCGGCGACGAGGTGCGCGTCGCCAACGCGCGCGGCGCCTTCGTCGCCGTCGCCGAGGTCAGCGATCGCATCCGTCCCGGCGTCGTCGCCAGCACCAAGGGCCGCTGGCCGGGCCTGTCGAAGGGCGGCGCGACGGTGAACGCCACGGTCGACGATCGCAACTCGGACATGGGCAGTGGCGCGCTGTACCACGACAACCGCGTGCGGGTGGAGAAGGTGGGTTGAGGGCTGTGATGCGCGCGACGCGATGCGGCGACGAGCCGTTCGGCATGACGCGCTTGGCGGCGGTAGTCCGCGCGAGGCGATCGGCCGGCGGGCCGCTCGGCGCGGAACGCTTGGCCGCCGGGACGGTCGGCGGGTCTCGATAGCTTCGTCATGCGCCACCTGCGTCTCGCCGCTCGCTCGCTCTTGGCCGCTCCGGTCTTCTCGGCGGCGGTCGTTGCCAGCCTCGGTATCAGCATCGCCGCGGTTGCGACGGTGTTCTCGGTCGCCGACGCGGTGCTCTTCCGTCCGCTGCCGTATCGCGATCCCAGCCGGCTAGTGTGGATCGCTTCCGTTCGCCCGCAGCGCGCCGACGCGCCGTTCTCGCTGCCCGAGCTCATGGATTATGCGGAGCGCGCGCGGACCGTCGACATAGCGGCCTTCACGTCGTGGAGCGCTGCGCTGGCGACGGAGGGCGTTGCGCGGCGCCTCGACGGCATGCGGATCTCCTCCAACGCTTTCGAGGTGCTTGGCGTCTCGCCGTCGGCGGGCAGGCTATTGCGCGCCGAGCGACGACCGGCCCGACGCGCCGCGCGTCGTGCTCCTCAGCCACGCGTTCTGGACGAGCGAGCTCGGCGGCGACCGCAGCATCGTCGGCCGCGCGTTGCGCTTGAACGATCAGCCGTACACGGTCGTCGGCGTGCTGCCGCGTCGCTTCCCGCTGCCGGTGCTGCGCGACGTCGACGTCGATCGTGCCGCTGTCGCCCGACCTCGATCCGCGACGGCACGTCCGCACGTCGACGAACTTCCTCCGCCTCTTCGGACGCGTGCGCGGGTCGGGGAGTGGGGCCGCCCAGCAGGAGCTGTCGGCGATCGCCGCCGAGCTGCGCGCGCAGTTCCCGTCCGAGTACGCCGACAAGCTGGGCGTGGCGGTTACCCCGCTCCAGGAATTCATGGTGGGCAACACTCGCCGCGCCTTCGTGGTGATGCTCGGCGCCGCCGGCCTCCTGCTCGGCGTCGCGCTCGCCAACGTCCTCAACCTGCTCCTCATCCGCGGCGTGGCGAAGCGAGGAGAGATGGCAGTGCGGCGCGCCCTCGGCGCGTCGGGCCGACACCTAGCCCTTGGCCCGGCGAGCGAAGCCGCGCTGTTGGCCCTGGCGGGAGCGACGGGGGGAACGCTGCTGTCGAGATGGTTGGTAGCGCTGGTCGCCGGAAGCTCCCTCGGAGTGCCGCGGCTCGACGAGGTGGTGCTCGCGGGCCGGACGCTGCTCTTCGTCGTCGCCATCGCGATCTTCGCCACGCTGCTCTTCGCCGCCGATCCAGCTCGTGGCGACGACGCGCTCCGCGCCGCTGCAAGCGCTGGCGTCGATGGGGCGAGGCCTCGGCCGCTCACGCGGAGAAGCACGCCTGCGCGCGGGACTACTGGTTGCGCAGCTCGGCCTCGCCGTGCTGCTGACCATCGTGACCGCGACGATGGCGAGGAGCCTCAGCCGGCTACAGAGCGTCGAGCTCGGCTACAGCCGCGAATCCATTCTCGTGACCCGCTTGTCGCTGCCGGCGCAGAACTACCCGACCGTCGCCGACCTCGCGCGCTTCGCCGAGGAGCTCGAGCAGGCGCTGCGCGGCGATTCGCGCGTCGTCGCCGCCGGCGCCATCTCGGTGGCGCCGCTCAGCGGCATCCTGCGCATGGTCCCGTTCACCGTCGCCGGCCGGCCGCCAGCGAACGACCGCGATCGGCCCGACGCCAATCTGCGCGCCGTCACTCCCGGCTACCTGACCGCGGTCGGGGCGACGCTTCGGCGCGGACGCGACCTCGCGCCCTCCGACCACGGCGACGCCGCGAAGGTCGCCCTGGTCAGCCGCGCGCTCGCCGAGGGGTTCTTCGGCACCGTCGATCCGATCGGCCGGCAGCTCCTGCTCGACGACAACGAGGCCGGCCCACGCCCGGTCACGATCGTTGGCATCGTCGAGAACATGCGGCACGTGAATCTCGACGGCCCGTCCGAGGTCGACGTCTACGTGCCGCTGGCGCAGAGCCACCCCGACGGCGCCGGCTTCCTGGCTGCCTCCCAGTTCTGGATGGTGCGCGTCGCCCCCGGCGCGCGCGACTACGCGCAGACCTTCGCGCGCACGCTCGCGTCGATCGATCGCGACGTCGCGCTCGCGCGACCGCGATGGATGAGCGCGTACGTCGAGCGCAACCTGGCACCGCGGAAGTTCAGCGTGCTGGCGCTGGTCGGGTTCGCTGTCGTCGCCGTGCTACTCGCGGCGGTCGGCGTTTACGGCCTGGTCGCCTACTCGGTCGCCCAACGCAAGCGAGAGATCGGCCTGCGCCTGGCGCTCGGGGCGATCGGCGAAGGGCATCGCCGGCTCCTTCGTCGGACGCACCTTGGGTCTTGCCGTCGTGCGGAGTGGCGATCGGTATCGCCGGCGCCTTCCTCAGCAAGCCGCTCGTGGCCGCGCTGCTGTTCGGCGTCACGCCGACCGAACCGACGATCGTCGTGCTCGTCGCGTCGTCGCTCGTCGTGACCAGCGCCGTCGCCGCGTCGATCGCAGCCCGGCGAGCGGCGGCCATCGATCCGGCGATCGCCCTCGGCGAGAGGTCTTCTACGCGCGCTCGCCGCCGTCGCGAGGAGAGCGCGTGAAGCGGAGGCTCGCCGGCCGTCGTCGCCGCCGTCGTGGTGCTCGCGCTCGCCGTCGGCTGCGCGGAGCGTGGGTCGCCGACGTCGCCGTCGATCCTCCGCATCGCCGAGCTCGGGCACGTCGTCGTCGGCGGCGCGACGATCTCGGTTCGCAACGCGGCGCCGCGGCAGCGAGTGCGCGCGCCCGGCCTGCCGCACGCCATGGTCGAGGCCAACGGCGACTTCACGCCCGGCGCGACCTACGTCCGCTTCGTCAAGCTCGCGGCGCCGCGCCACCAGCTCCCCATCCTCTTCCTGCCGGGCGGCGGCTTGAGCGGCGCCGTGTACGAGACGACGCCGGACGGGCGGCCGGGTTGGGAGCCCTGGTTCCTGCGCGCCGGCTACTCCGTCTTCACCGCCGATCTGCAACAGACCGGCCGCTCGCCGTGGGCGCGATACCCGGAAATCAACCCCGACGAGCCGGCGTTCCGCGACCGCGCCTTCCTGTGGGAGATCTTCCGCATCGGACCGCCAGGCTCCTACGCCGACGGCATGCATCCGTTCGCCGGCACGCAGTTCCCGGTCGCCGCGTTCGACGCTTTCGCGAAGCTCGCCGCGCCGCGATTCGCCTCGCCGCCGGAGGTGGAGGCCGCCACCTACGACGCCATCGTCGAGCGAGTGTGCCCCTGCATCCTGCTCTCCCACAGCGCCTCGAGCGGACCGGCGCTGGCGGCGGCGCAACGTCGCCCCGACCTGGTGAAGGCCGTGATCGCCGTCGAGCCAGCGCGAGTGCCGCGCGAGCGCCCGCACAGCGCTCCGCCCGCGCTCGTCGTGTGGGGCGACTTCCTCGCCCCCGATCAGACGCAGGCCAGCTGGGCCGAGCAGGTCACGGCGTCACGGCAGTTCGTCGACGGTGCGCTGCGGCCCGGCGACGCCACGTTCATGGACCTGCCGGCGCTCGGCATCCGCGGCAACTCGCACCTGCTGATGGCCGATCGGAACTCCGATCAGGTGGCCGCGCTCATCGACCGCTGGATCCGCGAGCGAGGGCTCTAGGCTCAAGGCTCTAGCCTGCGCTGCGCCGCCGCTGGCTCAGCTCAACAGCATGCGCAGATCGTCGGCGGTGAGGTCGGAGAGCCCCGTGCCCTCGCCACCGCCTTCGAGGATCGTCTCCGCGAGCTGCTTCTTGCTGCGCTGGAGCTCGAGCATCTTCTCTTCGACGGTGTCGCGGGCGATCAGCTTGTAGGCGAACACCGCCTTCGACTGGCCGATCCTGTGCGCGCGGTCGATCGCTTGCGCCTCGACGGCGGGGTTCCACCACGGATCCAAGAGGAAGACGTAGCCCGCGGCCGTGAGGTTGAGCCCAACGCCGCCCGCTTTCAGCGAGATCAGGAACAGATTCGTCTTCGGATCGGTCTGGAACTTCTCGACGACCGCCGCGCGGTCGCGCGTCGCGCCGTCGAGATACGCGTACTGCACGCCCAGCCCGTCGAGGTGCTGGCGCACGAACGCCAGCAGCGAGGTGAATTGCGAGAAGACGAGGACCTTGTGGCCTTCGTCGAGCACCTCGGAGACCTGCTCGAAGAGCGCTTCGAGCTTGCAGCTGCCGGCGTCCGCCCACTCTGCTTTGACGAGGCCGGGGTGGCAGGCGATCTGGCGCAGGCGCAGCAGCGCCTCGAGCACCTGGATGGCCGAGCGGCCGACGCCCTGCTTCTCGACTTGCTCGAGGAGGCTCGCCTGGTAGGCGGCCTTGAGCTGGTCGTAGAGCTCGCGCTGGCGCGGGCGCAGCGTGCAGAGGAGGATCTGCTCCGTCTTCGGCGGCAGGTCCTCGAGCACCTGCGCCTTGGTGCGGCGGAGGATGAACGGCCGCATTCCCTTGGCGACGACCGCGAGCTCTTCGCGGCTCGCGGTGTGGCCGCCCGAGAGCACGTCGAGCCACGGCAGCCGCCCGAGCAGGCCGGGGTTCAAGAACTCGAACAGCGAGCCCAGCTCGCCGAGATGGTTCTCGATCGGCGTGCCGGTGAGCGCCAAGCGATGCCTGGCGTGCAGCAGCCGGCTCGCCTTCGCCGCTTGTGAGTCGCGGTTCTTGATCGCCTGCGCCTCGTCGAGGATGACGGTGTCGAACTCGCGCGAGGCGAGGAAGCCGATGTCGCGGCGCATGGTGCCGTAGGTGGTGACGACGAGGTCGTAGTCGGCGAGGTGCTCGCGGACCTCCTCGCGGTCGGCGCCGGTGTAGTCGAGCACCTTGAGCTTGGGGCTGAAGCGCTCGGCCTCGTCGATCCAGTTGTAGACGAGGCTGCGCGGCGCGACGACGAGCGACGGCAGGCGGCCGTTGCCGTTCGCGGAGCGCGCCGGCGGCCGCGCGGCCTTCGCCTCGGCGCCGCCGTCGCCGTTCGTCGCCCCGCTGCCGTTCGCCTCCGCCTTCTTCGCCCTTCCCCTTCGCCGGCGCGCGATTCGCCTCGAGCAGCGCCAGCACCTGCACGGTCTTGCCCAGGCCCATGTCGTCGGCGAGCACGCCGCCGAGCCCGAACTCACGCAGAAAGTCGAGCCAGCCGAGTCCTTGCCGCTGGTAGCCGCGCAGCGTGCCGGCGAAGCCGCGCGGCTCCTTCTTCGGCTTGATGCGCTCGAAGGAGCCGAGCCGCTCGCGTAGCGCCGCGAAGGACGGATCGACCTGCGCCGGCGGCATCGCGATCAGGAGCGCGTCGACGAGCAGCGCCTGCGAGGGCAGGAAGCGCAGCCCTTCGTCCGTCTCGCCCTGCGCCAGCTTCGCCAGCGAGTCGTAGGTGCTCATCCACTCGACCGGCAAGAGGCCGCGCGAGCCGTCGGAGAGCTCGACGAAGCGCTCGCCCTTGGAGATCGCCTCGAGCAGCTTCTTCATCTCGAGCTTGTCGCCAGCGAAGTCCACCTCGCCCGAGAGCTCGAACCAGTCGATGCCGCTCTCGATGCGCAGCGAGGGCGGGCTCGGCGGCCGCAGCGTCGTGCCGTGCACCTCGACCTGCCAGCCCTCGCGCAGCAGCGGCTCGGCGACGGCGGGCAGGTCGCGCGGGTTGAGCTCGAGACCGTGCCCCTGCCCCGACGCCGACACCACCGGCTTGAAGCCGAGCTCGAGCAGGCGCACCAGGCAGCGGTGCTCGCCGTCGAGGTCGCGGCGCAGGAAGCGCTGCCCCTCGGGATCGATCACCGCCGGCCGCGGGTCGCCCGCCGCGACCTGCGCGCCGCCGTAGAGGAACGACAGCTGCGCGAGCAGCGGCGGGTTCGTCCACGCCGGCGCCGGATCGGGCTCGAGGACGAGCTTGGGCACCGGCGTCGCCGGCTCGCCGGAGAGCTGCAGCCCCTCGGGGGTCTCGAGCGGCGGCAGCGCCGGCAGCTCGAGCAGCGACGACAGCGCCTCGGCGAGCTCCTCCTGCGGCACCACGACCTCGCCGGTGTCGCGCAGGAGCATCAGCCACGGGAGGTCGCGCGCCGGCACCGCCTCCATGCGCGCCAGCGTCTCGGGGAAGAGCACCAGCGCCGGCGGCAGCTCGGCGGCGCCGTTCGACACCGTGGCGCCGAGCCCTAGCACGCTCACCGCGGCAGAGAGCGGCACGCGCTCGCCCTCGCGCTCGAGGGCGCCCGAGAGCCGCGCCGCGCCGGCGCCCGGCACCTGCAGGCGCAGGGCGAGACGCCACGGCGGACCGTCGTCCCACAAGAGAGGCGGCGAGTCGACGGGCGTGCGGCCGTCCCACCAGCCGAGCACGCCGCGGGCGCACAGGCGCGACAGCACCGGCTCGTAGAGGCGCGGCGGCAGCCGGAACCGCTGTGCGCCCTGCCGCGGCAGCGAGCCGAGCGGCCGCCGTCCGCGCTGTGGACGGTTGGGCGGCTCGGGCGGCATTACGGTGACGAGGCCGAGGACGCCGTTGCCGTTGCTCGCCTCCTCGCCGGCGCGCCGCGGCAGCAGCACGCGCTCGAGCTGCTCGGACGAGAGGCTCGTGCGGCGCACCTTCGCCTGCCGACCCTGCATGCCGCCCGGCTGCGGCTCGAAGACGTCGAGCACGACGCCGTTGGCCTCGGCGACGCTGGTGTCGATGAGCAGCCGCACGTTGGGCGGCGACGATGACGGCGAAGCCGCAGCGGCGGTCGAAGCCGAAGCGCCGGTCGCCGACGGCGTCGTCGCCGCCAGCCGCGCTACCTCCTCGCGCACGGCCGCGAGCTGCGAGCGCCAGGTGCTCTCGAGCGGCCGCAGCCGCATGCGCCGCCCCGGCGGCATGCGGTCGCGGTGGCGCCGCCCGCGGTCGAGGCGATCGGGGCGATCCGGACGATCGAGTCGCGGCTGCCCGTTGCCGCGCGGTTCGCGCTGCTCGTCGGGGACCACGGCCGGCGCGCCGAGGTCGTTCCAGCTCGCGGCGCGGTCGCGGCGCAGCGACAAGCGGTCTTTGCCTGCCGGCTGCCCTTCGGGCGCCGACTCGGCGAGCGACAGCAACGTTGCCCACACGTGCTTGCAGGGCTTGCCGTCGGCGAAGCGCTGGCAGTCGCAATAGGCGTGCAGCACGCGTTCGTCGGGGACCTGCGACCAGTCGACGCCGACGCGGTAGTACGGCGCCTCGCTCCCCTCGACGCGGGCGCGGGCGCGGGCGCCGGCGCCGTCGATCTCGACGCGGGCGCGGCCTTCCTGGTAGTACTCCTGCCCGCGCTGGCGGTCGCCGGGCTCGAAGTGCGACGCCGCGCGCTTGAAGAGCGGCAGCGGCTCGGGACCGAAGCCGCCCTGCGGACGGGCGCGGCCGCGGCGCCGCCTGCCGCGCGAGTTCGAGCGCGGTCTCATGCGTGCGGTGTGCGGCGCGCGATGACCGCGCCGGACGTTCGAACTATTGCCGTTCGAGCCAGTCGACCGACCTCCAAGCCTGCGCACCGGACCGCCGCCTCGATCTGTGTCGATCCGGAGCCTGTGAGCCCTCGCTCGCAGGTCCGGCGGCCGGCTGTGGTCCCGGGGCTATCCCGGGTGCGCGTCCTCGATCATCCGCCCGCTGGCGCCGGAATCCGTCGGACTCCATCGCCAGGGACGCGGGCCACGGGATCGTGGCGGCCCTCCCGCGCGTGGACCCTGCAGGGGCGTCGACGCGGCGGGTGACGCGGGGAATTGTACACCCGTCGTATCCTCCGCCGAAAAAGTAGGTGGAGAAGCGCGCCGCGAGAGGAGCGGTTCTCGCGGTCAGTTTGAAGTGGGCGGGCAGACGCGGACGGGATCATTCAGACATGGCCAACATCCACACGGCTCGGCACTACACGCTGACGCTGGCCTGCCCTGACCGCGTGGGGATCGTCGCCGCGGTGGCCGGGTTCCTCGCCGGCCACGGCGGCTGGATCGTCGAGTCGAGCAACCATGCCGATGCGGGCTCGGGATGGTTCTTCACCCGCCAGGTGGTGCTCGCCGAGTCGCTGCCCTTCGGCCGCGACGAGCTGGTGCGCCGCTTCGAAGACATCGCGCGGCGCTTCTCCATGCAGTGGCAGGTGAGCCGACTCGGACGCGCCGAAGCGCGTCGTCATCCTGGTCTCGCTTCAGGACCATTGCCTCTACGACCTGCTCTACCGCTGGAAGGTGCGCGACTTCGCCTTCGACGTCGCCTGCGTCATCTCCAACCACGACACCCTACGCGGCTTCGTCGAGTGGCACGGCATCCCCTACTTCCACGTGCCGGTGGAGGAGGGGAGAGAGCGAGGAGGCGCACGCCGAGGTGCTGCGCCTCTACCGCGACAACGGCGGCGAGGTGATGGTGCTGGCGCGCTACATGCGCATCCTGCCGCCGTCGGTGTGCGCGGCGCTGCAGGGGCGGATCATCAACATCCACCACTCCTTCCTGCCCAGCTTCGTCGGCGCGCGCCCCTACCACCAAGCCTACGAGCGCGGCGTCAAGCTGATCGGCGCCACCTGCCACTACGTCAGCGAAGAGCTCGACGCCGGCCCCATCATCGAGCAAGACGTCATCCGCGTCGACCACGGCGACTCGGTCGAAGAGATGGTCAAGTACGGCCGCGACATCGAACGCACCGTGCTGGCGCGCGGCCTGCGCTACCACTGCGAAGATCGCGTGTTGCTGCACGGCAACAAGACGATCGTGTTTCGGTAGGACGCGTCAGCGTCGGTCCTGGGCGTCGAGCAGCCCGTGCACCATCTGCCGGAGCGCGGGGGAAGCGAAACCCTTGGGCAGCGCCCCGGGAGCACCGGCGCTGATCCGGAAGGCACCCTCGATCGCGGAGAAGGTCGCGGCGGCGATCGACTTGGCGTGGCGCGTGGTCTTCCCCTCCGCATGCAGCGCCGTGCGCGTCAACCGCGCGAGGGTGCCGAGGAACGACTTCACCGCCTGTGCGTAGAGGGTCCGCACTTCGGCGTCGCGCACCGCCTCGGCGCCGATGAGGGCCCAGGCGCCCACTGCCTTGGCATCGGCGTCCGGTCCCAGCGCCACGAAGGCGTCGACGTAGGCGAGCAGCCGCTCCCTGGGCGCGTCGCCGGCCGCGGCGAGGCGCGCTTCCGCCCGGCGCTCCAGCCCCGCCACCAGGTGCTTGACCAGGGTCACCAGGATCTGCTGCTTGTGGTCGAAGTGGTAATGCAGGAGCCCCGGCGAGAGCCCGGCCGCGCGGGCGATCTCCGGCACCGTGGCGCGCTGGTAGCCGCGCTCCGCCATCACCGCGAGGAGCCCGCCAACGATCTCCGCCCGCCGCTGCTCGGTGTTGGAGGGACGGCCCATGGGCGTACATCTTGACGCCGAACCGCCGCCGGACGGATAATTTGGTCGTGCAACAAAGTTACGTCGTTCCCGAGCTGCCGGCGCTGGAGACCGCCTGTGAGCTCCACCGGGGAGTGCTATCGCTCGGCGAGTGCGTGGAAGTGATCTCCGGCGCGGAGCGCGCCGGCTTCGAGGCGATGGGCGGCCGCTACCCGGACGGCTACCGCAACAACGACCGGCTGGTCGTCGACGACCCCGGGCTGGCCGCTCGGCTGTGGGGGCGGATCGCTCCGCGGGTGCGGCGAGAGTGGATGGCCGCGGACGGCAGCCGTTGGCAGGTCTTGGGCCTCAACGAGCGCTTCCGTTTCTGCCGGTACCAAGACGGCCAATCCTTCACCGTGCACCGCGACGGTGCGCATTGGCGCGGGCCGGAGGAGCGCTCGTGGCTGACCTGTCAGGTGTATCTCAACGACGGCGGGCAGTTCCGCGGCGGGGCGACACGCTTCTACGCCGCGGCGGATTCGCCAGAGCCGCGGTGGGAGATCGCGCCAGAGGTGGGAGCGGCGATCGTGTTCAGCCACGCGCTCTGGCACGACGGCGCGCCGGTCACGCTGGGGACCAAATACGTGATGCGCACCGACGTGATGCTCCGCCGCGTCGGCGCGGGCCTGGTCGAGGAGCCATCGGAGGTGATCGGCCGGCACGAGGGATACGTCTGGGCGATCGCGGCGCTGGCGGACGGGCGAGTGGCGAGCGGATCGCGGGACCGCACGATCCGCATCTGGCGCCAGGGAGTCGGCGGACGGTGGCGCGAGGAGCGGCGGCTCGAAAGGCATGGTGCCTCGGTGACGGCGCTGATCGAGGACCGCCGCGGCCAGCTCTGGAGCGGCTCACGCGATCGCGGAGTGCGGCTGTGGAACGAGTCCGGCGGGTCGCAGGAGGTCGGTCGCCACGAGGGGGCAGTGCTCGCGCTCTGCCGCGTCGGTGCCGAGGCGGTGGCGAGCGCCGGTGCCGACGGGATGATCCGGCTGTTCGCGCTCGACGGCTCGCCGATCGGCGAACGGGCCGTCGACACGCACTGGATCTGGTCGCTGGCGGAAGCGGGCCCCAGGGCTTGGCTATCGGCGGGCGACGACGGGGTGGTGCGGCGGTGGTCCCTGGATGCGCTCGAGCCCAGCGTGGAGGTCTCGTGGGCCGAGCCGGTGCGGGCGGTCGCGCTGTCGACGAGCGGGAAGCTGGCGGTGGGCCTCGGCTCGGGGAGGGTGCTGCTCTCGGGCCGCGAGCTGCAGCCGCACCGCGGCAGCGTCACCTGCCTCGTCTTCCTCGACGACGGCACCCTGGCGAGCGGTGGCGAGGACGGCGTAGCACGCGTTCATGGTGAGCCGACGCGCGACATTCCGCACGGCGACTTCGTGCGCGCGATCGCCGAGCACCGGAAGGGAATTCTCACCGCCGGATACGAGGGGCTGATCCGCCGCTGGCGTCGCTAGCGGCCGTTCTGCCTCGAGTCGCTTCTATCTAGGCCGTGCGAAGCGTCGCACCCAGATCACCCTGCTGGCCTCGAAAGGCATTCGTGTCGCCGCGGTGCCCCACGCGATCACCCAGGCGTCGCCCGACCAGGTGGCTTCCGCTCCCCAGATAAGGGGGAGCTCGGCGCTGGCAGCGCTCCGCAAGGGGAACTTTTCGCCCATCGGCGCGAGGTCGCGCGAGAAGACGCGCGCGAACACGTCGGAGGTCTGGAAGTCCAGCTTCTCCTCCCACACCGCGAGGACGTTGCCGTCCGGATCGACGACCAGCGATCGCGGATAGGACGACCACGGGAAGCCCTCGACGGTGATGGCGAACGGGCCGCCGAGCCGATGGCCGTCGCGGTCGAAGGTGGAGAGCTCGACCTCGCCGAATTCGCCGTGGCGCGAGACGGCGGAGATCACGGCGAGCACGCCGTCGCCGCCGCCCGCGATCCGAAAGTCGCCTTGGAACCCGGGGTGAGGCGGGAGGATCTGGAAGGTCGTGCCCACTGGCCGGCAGTGGGCATCGAAGCGATGCGCGAAGGTGCCCTCGTCCTGCCAGCCGTCGAGCGGCCCGGTGTTCGTGCCCCAGGCGATGATGAAGGAGCCGTCGGCGAAATGGGCGAGGTGGCTCAACGCGTAATCGTCGGGCCCCGGCAAGCGCGCGCCGTGGACCCTGCCAGGCTTGCCGGGTGGCCTTGCGGAGCGACCGAGGCACTGTGCGTTGAGCACGAGACGCGGCCAAGAGGTCCAACTCGCCACGAGACCACCAACGAGACGCGGGCTGACGGTCAGATCGGCGCGGCCGAGGTGCACCGTCGGACCGCGGGGCACTCCATTCGCATCGAGCTGGAGCGTCCGGTGCGGCAGCCCGACGCGAAGGACCAGCGTGTAGCCGCCGGGCGTGGGGACCAGGGACGTCGCACGGCCGAAGCCGTTTGCGAAGTCGTATGCGGCGAGCGGCGCGCCGAGATCGCCTGCGGAGTCGCCGCGGCGCACGACGCCCTGCGTCCGTCCGTCTTCTCCGCGGCGCTCGTAGAGCACCAGGTAGCTGCCGTCTCGGCGGCCGGCGACCTCGGCCAACCCGATGCAGCACGTGGACGCGGCTTCCACCAAGGTCTCGGGCCCGAGCGGCGCCGGCTGCGCGTCGGCCGCCGTAGCGAAAGCCGCCGCGATCAGCAGGTACCGAAACGCGCCGAGCGATGTCGCCCGTGAGCTCCTGCCACCCATGTGAGGGCCCCTCCACTGGTCTCGGACGAAAGCATTCGTCCGTCAAAGCCGCGAGGACGTGTTGCTCCTAGCCCTTGACGCGCATTCGCACCGTGGTGTCGATCGCGCGTCGCACGCCTAGCCATAATTCTTCCGCGGCACACATCGGTCCTATGTTGCAGAGGCCAGTGGAGCACTGCAACGCCGACCCGCCTTCCTCTGTCGCCGGCTTGCTTCGCTTCGCCTGGGGTGCTGGTGCGGCCTTTGCTCCTGCACGGCGCGAACCCGCCAGCTCCGGTTGCGAAAGGAAGTGCCCGTGCGTGACTTCGTCCGTGCCGCTGCGTTCCTCCTCGTTCTCGTGCTCGCCGTCGCCGGTAGTGCGACAGCCGCGACCCTTCAGGGGCGCGTCCTTGACTCCGCTGGCGCCTCCGTCGAAGGCGCGCGCGTCACCGTCGAGGACGCCGAGCGCGGCTTCCAGCGCGACGTCGCGAGCGATGCCGAGGGTCACTTCACCGCCGCCGAGCTCGCGCCCGGCCGCTATGAGCTCGCCGTCGAGCAAGCCGGCTTCCGGCCGCGGCGGCTCGCCGACCTCGAGCTCGCGGTGGGGCAGACGTACCGCATCGACGTGGTCCTCGAGGCTGTCGGGTTGGCGGAGAGCATCGAGGCGGTGGCGGCGGCGCCGGTGCTGGCCAGCGTCGGCAGGTCGACGGTCGACGGCGTCGTCGGTCACGGCGAGATCGAGCGGCTGCCGCTCAACGGGCGCAATTTCCTCGAGCTCGCTTTGCTGGTGCCCGGCAACGTGCCGACGCCGAACTTCGATCCGACCAAGACCAACACCGTCGTCATCGCCTCGGCCGGGCAGTCGGGCCGCAGCAGCATGGTCACCATCGACGGCGCCGACAACAACGACGACGTGGTGGGCGGGCCGCTGCAGAACCTGCCGCAGGACGCGGTGCAGGAGTTCCAGATCGCCACCAACCGCTACAGCGCCGAGAGCGGCCGCTCGGGCACCGCGGCGATCAACGTGGTGACCCGCTCCGGCAGTGACAAGTTCGAGGGCAGCGCCTCCGTCTTCGCGCGCGACGCCGCGCTGCAGGAAGAGCCGGCGACCGCCGATCCGTCAGCCGAGGAGCCGCCGTTCGAGCGCCAGCAGTACTCGCTGGCCCTGGGCGGCCCGCTGCGTACGGGCGTTGCCCATTGGTTCGGCGCCGTCGAGTACCGCGACCAGTACGGCGGCGTGCTCGTCGGCGAGCGCGACACCGCTACGCGCACCATCCGCCGCACCTTCGCCGCTGCGCCGCTGCGCGACTTGCTGGCGACCGCCCGCTTCGACTGGAGCCGCTCGGCGAGCGACAGCCTCACCGCGCGCGTGGCCTACGAGGACGCCGACGACACCGGGGCGAGCACGCTCGACCGCGCCATCGGCTCGGCGACGCAGCGGCAGGCGAGCTCGAACGAATACCAATCCCTGTTGGGCAGCTGGGACCGGGTCGCGTCGGGCTCCTTCCTGTACGGCCTCTCCCTCAGCTATAGCCGCTTCCGCAACGAGATCGTGCCGGTCGCGCCCGGCACGCCGCAGCTCACCTTCCCGTCGTTGCAGGACGGCTCCTCCTTCCGCGTCCCCCAGGCCACCGACCAGGACCGCCTGCAGCTGCGCGGCGGCGCGACCGTGGTCCGCGACAAGCACGTGGTGAAGGCGGGAGCCGAGGCGCAGCGGATCGATGCCGCTTTCGACCTCGGCGTCTTCCAGGCCGGCCGCATCGAGCTCGTGCAGGACTTCCCGCAGTTCGACCACAACGGCGACGGCCGCGTCGACGACAACGACCTGCTGTTCGCCGTCACCCTGCGAACCGCCTTCCCCGACCGCAACCTGGTCATCGACGACTGCGACAACACCTACTTCGCGGTCTACGTGCAGGACGATTGGTGGGTGACGCCGCGCCTGACGCTCAATCTGGGGCTGCGCTAGGAGGTCGACACCGACGTCAAGAACATCAGCGGCTACGACGACCGCAACCCGCTGGTCGAGAGCTTCTACCGCGGCGATCGCGACCGCGACATGGACAACTTCGGCCCGCGCATCGGCTTCAACTACGCGGCGCCTTCGGAGCGCTTCAGCGTCCACGGCGGCTGGGGGATCTACTACGACCGCATCACGCTGCAGATCGCCTCGCTCGAGCGCGGGCTCGACGGCCGCGCGCTGCCCATCGAGGTGCGGGCGGGCAACGTCTTCTTCCTCGACCCGCAGACCGGCCGTTTCGCGCCCGGCGCGCCGACGATGGCGGATCCGTTCCGCGGCTTCATCCTGCCAGGCGCCGGCGCCTCGGGGATCAACATCATCGACAACGACATGGAGACGCCGGAGGTCCAGCAGTGGAACCTCGGCGCCGAGGTGGCGTTGCCGCGCGCGCTGTTCCTGCGCGCCGACGCCCTCTACAACCGTGGCGAGAACTTCATCATCGGCCGCACCGTGGGGACGGTGTTCAACCCGGTGGTCGGCGGGCCCGACCGCGTCGTCAACCTCGAGTCGAGCGTCGGCACCCGCTACCGCGGCCTGCTGCTGTCGCTCGAGCGGCGGGCCGGGCGCCACCGCTTCCTTGCTTCGTACACCTTGTCGAAGTCCGAGAACTACGCCAACGACGACCAGATCCCGTTCTCGAGCGGGCCCCTCGACTCCAACGACCTCGAGCGCGAGTTCGGGGCTGCACCCTGGGACCGCCGCCACCGCTTCACTCTCTCGGCGAGCTTCGAGCTGCCGGCCGGCATCCGCGTCGCGCCGCTGCTCACGCTCTCTTCGGGCGTGCCGATGGACATCCTGATGCCCGACGGCAGCAGCCGCGTGCCGACGCTCGATCGCAACGCCGGCGGCCGGCGTTTCGACAACGGCGCGGAGCTCAACGCGTACCTGCGGCAGCTCAACGCCTCGGGCGGCATCGACGGCGTGCTGCTGCCGCTGGTCGACGACGACGCCGAGCTCAGCGACGACTTCTCCTCGTTCGACCTGCGCATCTCGAGGCTCTTCGCCCTCGGTGGCAACCGCAGCGTCGAGGCGATCGTCGAGGTGTTCAACCTCTTCGACACCACGAACGTTCTCGGCGTCTCGACGCGCAACTACTCGGGCTACAACAACGTGCTGGCGCGCGATTCCGACGACGCGACGAGTCCCGGCTACCTGCGCTCCTCGAGCTTCGGCAAGCCCGTGACGACAGCGGGCGGCGTCTTCGGCTCCGGCGGCCCGCGCGCGTGGCAGGTGGGCTTGCGCTTCCGCCTGTGATCCGCACTAGGCCGGGCGATCAGCGATCGACCAGCCGCTGTGAGCCCTCGGAGTAGCGGGCGCCGCGCACGTCGATCCGTGCGGCGGCGCTCTCGATCTCGCGGAGGTCGTCAGGCGTGAGCTCGACGGCGGTCGCGCCGAGGTTCTCTTCCAGGCGGTGCACCTTCGTCGTGCCCGGGATCGGCACGATCCAGGGCTTGCGGGCGAGCAGCCAGGCGAGCGCGATCTGCGCCGGCGTGGCGTTCTTCGCCGCCGCGATCGTCCGTAGCAGGTCCACCATCGCCTGATTCGCCTGCCGGTTCTCGGGCGAGAAGCGGGGCACCGAGCTCCTGAAGTCGGTGCTGTCGAACGTCGTCGTCTCGTCGATCTTGCCGGTGAGGAAGCCGCGGCCCAGCGGGCTGAAGGGGACGAAGCCGATGCCGAGCTCCTCGAGCGTCGGCAGCACCTCCGCTTCCGGCTCGCGCCACCAGAGCGAGTACTCGCTCTGCAGCGCGGCGACTGGTTGCACCGCGTGGGCGCGGCGGATGGTCTTCGTGCCGGCTTCGGAGAGGCCGAAGTGCCTGACTTTGCCTTGCTGGATTAGCTCCTTCACGGCGCCCGCGACGTCCTCGATCGGCACCTGCGGGTCCACGCGGTGTTGGTAGAAGAGGTCGATCGTCTCGGTCCTCAATCGCCGCAGCGATGCCTCGGCGACCTCCTTGACGTGCTCGGGCCGGCTGTCGACGCCGGTCGTGGCGCCGTTCTCGATCTTGAAGCCGAACTTGGTGGCGATCGCCACCTGCTCGCGGAACGGCGCCAGGGCTTCGCCGACGAGCTCCTCGTTGGCGAAGGGGCCGTAGACCTCGGCGGTGTCGAAGAGAGTGACGCCGCGCTCGACGGCGGCGCGAATCACCGCGATCCCCGCCTGGCGATCGATCGCCGGGCCGTAGCCGGAGCTGATGCCCATGCAGCCGAACCCGAGCTCCGACACTTCCAGTCCGCTCTTGCCTAGTTGGCGCTTCTTCATGGCCTCAGCGTAGTACGAGCGCCGGAGCGGGTGCTTCGAGCGAGGCGCGCTCGTCGCTGTGCGATAGTCGCCGCGTGATCCCGGTCGGCACGCGGGTCGGCCGCTACGTCGTCACCGAGCACCTCGGCACCGGCGGCATGGGTGCCGTCTACGCCGCGCTCGACGAGCGGCTCGGGCGCAAGGTGGCGCTCAAGGCGATCCGCCACGAGCGGCGGCTCGACGCCGAGACGCAGGCGCGCTTCCTGCGCGAGGCGCGCCTCCTGTCGCAGCTCGACCATCCGAACGTCTGCCGCATCTACGAGCTGCTGCAGGCAGGCGACGAGGACTTCCTCGTCCTCGAGCTGATCCGCGGGCGCTCGCTCAAGGAGGCGCTGCGCCAGGGGCTCGAGCCGCGGCGGCGGATGGCGGTGGCGCTGCAGGTCTGCTCGGCGCTGGTGGCGGCGCACGGCCGCAACGTCATCCACCGCGACTTGAAGCCCGACAACGTGCTGCTCGCCGAGGACGGCACCGCCAAGGTGCTCGACTTCGGCGTCGCGCGCTCGCTCGACGAAGAGCTGCTGCCGGCGACGCTCGCTGCCGGCGAGCCCGGCGAGCCGATCGCCGAGGACGACGGCGAGCTCCGCACCAAGCTCGGCCGCATCCTCGGCACCGCCGGCTACATGAGCCCCGAGCAGGCGCGCGGCGAGCCCACCTCGGCGGCGGGCGACATGTACTCGTTCGGGCTGCTGCTGCAGGAGCTGTTCACCGGCGAGCCGCCGTACGAGCGCGGGGCGCCGCTGCCGGTCGTCGTCGAGCGCGCCTCGCGCGGCGAGACGGTGCCGTTCAGCGGCCTCGATCCCGACCTCACGGCGCTCATCGAACGGCTGCAGTCGCTGGCGCCGGCGGCGCGGCCGTCGGCGGTCGACACCTTCGAGCGCTTGCAGTGGATCCGCCGCAAGCCGGCGCGGCGGCGGCGCAACCTGCTGCTCGGCGCCGCGGCGGCGGTGCTGCTGGCGATGGCGGTCGCGACCTCGGTGCTCGCCTGGCGCGTCTCGCGCGAGGCGGAGCGCGCCAACCGCGAGGCGGCGCGCGCGGGCGAAGCGGCGGACGCCGCGCGCGAGGTGTCGGACTTCCTGGTCGGCGTCTTCGCCGTTGCCGATCCCGGCGAGACGCGCGGCAGCACGGTGACCGCCCGCGAGCTGCTCGACCGCGGCGCCGAGCGCGTGCGCGGGCTGGAGGGTCAGCCGCTGCTGCAGGCGCGGCTGATGGGCTCGATGGGGAAGGCGTACGAGCAGCTCGGGCTGTTCGCCCAGGCCGACGAGCTGCTCGGCGGCGCGCTGCGGCTGCGCGAGCGGCACCTCGGCGCCGACCACGCCGAGACGATCGACAGCATGACGCAGTACGCGTACCTGCTGCGCACGCGCGGCGATCTCGATGCGTCGGCGGCGCTCTTGGCGCGCGCCGTCGAGAGCGGCGAGCGCGTGCTCGACCCGCTCGATCCGCTGCTCGCGACGAGCCGTCAACGGTCTCGGCATCGTGCGCTGGAACCAGGGGCGCTTCGAGGAAGCCGAGAAGCTCTACCGCCGCGCCCTCGACATCCGCCGGCGGGCGCACGTCGAGCCGCGCGAGGTGGCGGCGAGCCTCGACAACCTCGCCATCCTGCTCAAGGACACCGGGCGCGGCGGCGAGGCCGAGCCGCTCTATCGCCAGGCGCTGCAGCTGCGCGAGCAGGCGCTCGGCCCGTGGCACCCGCACCTCGCGCGCAGCCTCAACAACCTCGGCGAGCTCTATCGCGAGCAGGGGCGCTACGCCGACGCGATGCCGCTCTACCGGCGAGCCCTCGCGATCTGGGAGAAGGTGAACGGGCCCGAGCACCCGTCCGTCGCCGGCGTGCTCGATCAACATCGGCACCGTGGAGATCGAGCTCGGCCAGTTCGACGACGCTGAGCGCGACCTCCGCCGCGCCCTCGCGGTGATCGAGGCGAAGCTCGGGCCGGGGCACGAGTGGGCCGGCCACGGGCTGCTGACGCTCGCGCAGCTGGAAGCGAAGCGCGAGCGGCAGCGCGAGGCGGAGGCGTACAGCCGCCGCGCGCTGGCGGTATGGGAGAAGGGCCTCGACGCCGACCATCCGCTGATCGCCGACGCGCTGGCGGAGCTCGCGGCGGCGCTCGCCGCGCAGGGGCGCTCGGCTGAGGCGGCTGCGGCGCTCACTCGCGCGGTCGACTTGCTGGCGGCGCGCCAACCGGCACCGCCGAACCTCGGTGAGCTGCAGCAGCGGCTGGCGTCGCTGCGGCAGACGGCGGCGGCGGCGCCGCTGCTCGAGCCGAGCCGCTCGGCAGACGCCAGGGCAACGGCGAGTGCTCGTAGGGTGCGCTCTGCGCCCTCGAGCGGCGGGAGACGGTGCGCAGTGGAGACAAACCCGGGGCGGGGACGGGTGGGGGTGGCAGCGGGCTACTCGCGGCCGTTCGTAGGGCACGATGTGCTCCCACTCGCTGGCGTCGGAGCGGGCGACGACGGCCACCACCGGCTCGCTGTCGCTCAAGTTGAAGACCTCGTGCGGCACGCCGGGGGCGATGAAGATGAAGTCGCCGGCCTCGTTGTCGATGCTCTCGCGCAGGCCGTCGCCGTACTCGTGGCGCACGCGGCCCTGGAGGATGTAGAGCATCACCTCGAAGCCGACGTGAACGTGGGCGCGGGCGACGCCGCCGGGCGGGATGGTGGCGAGGTTCATCGACAGCTGTTGCGCGCCGACGTTCTTGGCCGACAGCCCGGCCCGGTAGCGGATGCCGTTCCAGCCGCGCTCGCTGCCGCCGCCGCGCAGCACGGCGATGCCGCCGTGGTCCTCGACGTCGCGGCGCAGCTCGTCGGTGGTGAGGTCGTCGATCGGCAGTGCGGTGGTCGGCTCGCTCATGGATCCTCCTCGGGGAGACACATCGTACGTGCATGAGAGACTCGCGAGCATGAGGCGATGCGGCGTGGTTGCGATGGCGTTGATGCTTGGTCTGTTGATCGCGACGGCGACGTTCGCCGACGAAGCGGCGAACGCGCCTGCCTCGCGCGAACAGCAGTCGCCGCGGATTCGACGACATCGCCCGGCGCTGCGGTGGCTGGAACCAACACGCCGGCCGTCGATCGCGGCCGCCGCCGCGCGCCTCGCCGCGCTGGCGCTCGCTTGCGTGCACCAGGAGTACCCGAACAAGGTCTCGCACGTGCTGGCGGGCGACGCCGACGCCAAGCCGCCGCGCGAGCTGCACCCGGCGTTCTACGGCTGCTACGACTGGCATTCGTCGGTGCACGGCCATTGGCTGCTGGCGCGGCTCGCCCGTCGCGGTCTCGACGAGCGCCGACCGCGGCGCGCGCCCGCGCCGCGCTCGCCGCGAGCCTCACGCCGGAGCGCATCGCCGCCGAGGTCGACGTACCTGCGCGCTCCCGGCCGCGCCTCGTACGAGCGGCCGTACGGTCTCGCCTGGCTGCTGCAGCTCGCGCTCGAGCTGCGCGAGTGGGCCGCCGATCCGGCCGCGACGCCCGAGGTGCGCGCGCAGGCGGAAGCGTGGCAGCAGGCGCTCGCGCCGCTCGTCTTCGCTTCGCGCGAGCAGCTCGCGATCTGGCTGCCCAAGCTCGCCTATCCGATCCGCATCGGCGAGCACGACCAGACCGCGTTCGCGTTCGGCCTCGTGCTCGACTGGGCGCGCGGCAGCGGCGACGCCGAGATGGCGGCGCTGGTCGAGAAGACGACGCTGCGGCTCTACGAGGCGGACCGCGCGTGTCCGCTCGCGTACGAGCCGTCAGGGCAGGATTTCCTGTCGCCGTGTCTCGCCGAGGCCGACCTCATGCGTCGCGTGATGGCGCCGCCGCGATTCGCGGAGTGGCTCGCGGGCTTCCTGCCGCAGCTGCCGCGCGACGGCTCGGCGGGCTGGCTGCCGGTCGGCATCGTCACCGACCGCGCCGACCCCAAGCTCGCCCACCTCGACGGCCTCAACCTCTCGCGCGCCTGGATGCTCGAGGGCATCGCCGCCGGCATGCCAGAGAGACGACGCGCGCCGCGCCGCTCTGCTCGCCGCCGCCGTCGCTCACCGCGACGCGGCGCTGCCGCACGTCACCGGCGAGCACTACGAAGGCGGCCACTGGCTGGGCAGCTTCGCCACCTACCTGGTGACGCAGCGCGGCCTGCCGCCGGGCGCCGGCGCGCGCTGAGAGCGGTCCATCGAACGGCTGTAAGGGTGAGCCTCCGCTTTCCGTCTGAAGGGACGGACAGAGGAGACGAACGTGGCAATATGGAGGCAGGCGGCATGGGAGAGGCCACCGTGCAGACGCTCACCCCGACAGCCAAGCTCACGCTCTACGACTACGAGCGTTTCCCGGAAGACGGGCAGCGGCACGAGGTCATCGACGGGGTGGAGGTCGTGACCGCCCAGCCCGTCCTGCGGCACCAGCGGGTGCTCGGTCGGCTATACATTGCCGTCAACACGGCAGTGGAGTCGCAGGGCGACGGCAGCGAGGTCTTCTTCGCGCCCACCGGCGTCATCCTCTCGCCGCACGACATCGTCGAACCGGACCTCCTCTACGTCGGTGCTGCGCGGGGCGCGATCCTGGAGACCAAATACGTGCACGGCGCGCCGGACCTCGTCGCCGAAGTGTTGTCGCCGAGCAGCCGGCGCACGGACGAGACACTGAAGAAGGCGCGTTACGAGCTGTTCGGCGCCATCGAGCTGTGGATCGTCGACCCCGATGCCGATGTCGTTCGCCTCTACCGCCGCGAGCGGGTCGGCAGCGGCTTCGGCCTGCCGATCGAGCTCAGCGCCGAGCGCGACGACGTGCTGACGACGCCGCTGCTGCCGGCGCTGTCGCTACGACTCGCCGCCCTGTTCGCTCGCTGAGCCGAGGCGTCTCCGGCGCACGACCCTCGAGCCGCGTCGCTTCGAGTCGCGCTATCGTCCGCGCATGGCGCGACTCGCCGGCGTCGAGCGCAAGCCGAGCCTGCTCGTGCGGTTCGTCTTCTTCCTCACGCGGCGCCGCCTCGGCCACGTGCTGCGGCCGATGCGCATTCGCGCCCTGCGGCCGGGCCTCCTGTTCGCCGGCAGCGCCATGGACCTCGCGAGCGAGCCGAAGACTGTTCCCGGCTCGGTCGCGAAGCTCGCGCAGGTGCAGGTGGCGATGCGCATCGGCTGCCCGTTCTGAATCGACATCAACTCTGCCGGCGGCAGAGCGCACGGGCTGGACGAGGCGAAGCTCGAGGCGCTCGCCGACTGGCGCGCGTCGACGGCGTTCGACGATCGCGAGCGTGCCGCGCTCGGCCTCGCTGACGCCATGACCGACACGCCTGCGGTGGTGCCCGATGCGCTCTGGGAGGAGCTGCGCCTCACTTCGACGATCGACAGCTCGTCGAGCTCGCCTCCGCTATCGCCTGGGAGAACCACCGCGCGCGCTTCAACCGCACCTTCCTGATCGAAGCCGAAGGGCTTTTCACGCGGCGCCTATTGTCCGATTCCGGATGCGTTGGCCGGGTACTCCACGTCACGCTTCGACGTCGAGCGGATAGTGATCGGAGAGATCCATCTCCCCCTCCTCGCTCTGGTAGAGAAATGAGCGGAGAACATTTGCTGACGTCGGCTCAAAACCGCGGCTGAACACGTAATCCAGTCGCTGGACGACTTTGTTCTCCGCATCAGCGAGTGCGAAATACGGGACCAGCGCATTTGTCACGCCGTCGTAGGTGTATCCATGATCCAGCTCCGCGTCGGTGTGGACGGCGCGATAGGCATCGGTCATTCCGAGCGCGCCTAACGACTTGAGCAGGAACTCGTACTCAGCGGTCGGCATGCCGAGCATGTCCTCGCCGACGACGTTTAAGTCACCGGCGAGAATGGCCGGCGTGGAGACGCCGGCCCACTCCCTGATTCCTTTGGCCAACTGTTCGATATTGGACATTCTCGCGTTCACCTCGGCCGTTCCGTTTCCCGCCTGCGTGTGGGTCAGCGCAACGGCGACGGTCTCGGCTCCCGTATCGATCCTTGCCAGAACGAAACCCTTCTGACTGAACGCGTCCGCGCCAGCCAGATGGTCGTATCTGGTGAACTCGCTGGCGGCGATCGGAAACCGGCTGAGAAGCAAGAGACCCGAGCCAATCTCGAATAGATTGTCATTCTCATCCCAGGCCGAATGCGCGAACGGATCCTCCAACAGCGTCCTGAGGCGGCTCTTCGACTTATTCGCCCACACTTCACTGAATCCGATCAAGTCGTAGCTGCCGGCGAGGACAGCCGCGGCGATGAGATCGAGCCGCGTGGCGTCCTCGAAAACGGAGCCGCCGTCCATCCCGACGATAGTGTTGAAAAACAGGTGGCTGTTGTAGCCGAGAACGCGCATACGAGCTCCTCTCAGCCCTGACGCCGGAGAGCGTCTTTGACTCGTTCGATCTGCCACCCCGCCTCGGATTCCCATTGCGTGGCGCTGACGGCTGCCCGCGCACACGATCCAGCGTTGCGCAGCGCGTCATTCCCATTGTGGGTGAACGCGAAAAGCACGGCCTCGAGCGCTGCCCCGGCCGGTCCGTGGGTCTTCGTAAACTTGCCGCCCGTCCGTTCCGCGCGCAGAGGTTCATGCAGCCGGCGCACTTCGTTCTCAGCGACATCGCCCTCCCCCCATCCCCGCAGCATTTCGATCAGCGAGCGCGGCCGTGACTCGCCGGGGAACTTCGACTCGAATGCCGGCAGCGCGTGCTCCGCAAACTCACAGGCCAGGCGGTGCGCGGTCTTGTCGTCCAGAAGCCCGACGTCGACGATGCACCAGAGCTTGGCGCCGGAATCGAAGTCCTCATTGAGCATGTCGAGGAGCGTGACTCTGGCCCGGCCGCGAATCAATCCGGCCACGCGCTCGACGCCATAGTCGCGGCACTTCGGCATCGCCAACAGTTCCTCGGCGGAAATCGAATTCAGGGTCGGAGGTTTCGGGCTGATCGTATACGTCGTAACGATGTCATGCCCGGTCGTCGGACATGTACAGACGTACGAGTAGAGCAGCGGCGATCCCTCGAATGCCACGATGCTGCAGGAGTTGTCCGCGTTGTAGGGGCAGTCGAACGTCATTTTGAATTTCGTGCCATCTCCGGCGATATAAGTGACATCGCCACCGCACCCCTCGGCCTCCCCTTTGCGGCCCTGGGCTTTAAACGCGTCCACGCCGTCTGTATTGATCGGGATACTGGTAGCCGGATAGCCCGCTTCGAATTTTCCGTACCGGAGAGCCTGCTCCGTCAGCCCCAGCGCGGTGCTCGTCACGATCCTGCCCTTGTCCTTGTAGTTCTCAGCCATGGTCTTTCTCCTCAATGCGGATGACTTCGTTTGTTACTGCTGAATCAACCCCTTCATGGCCCCTGAACGCCCGCACAGACCATCAGCTTCGCTGGCAGGCCTGCGGCGGCAATACATCCCACGCTTCCGGGTGTGATCGAGAGATTCTGAATTTCCTGGAACGCCGGATTCCAGACACCAAGCGCATTGCGCTCCGTGTACAGGGCCTTCCCTGCGTTCATCACACAGACGAACAGTTGCGACCCGACGCCGGCGCAATCGATGTCGCTGACCGCGGTCAGGCCGGCCGACTGCGCGGCGATGTCCGTGAATGACGGCTCCCACGTCCCGGAGACGGTATGGAACGTGGTCTGCAGCACCTTATCCTCCGCCAGCACGATGATGATCAGATCCGTGCCGAGGCCTGTCGTGGTGACGTCGCCGAGCGTACCCGTCAGACCGCTCGACTTCAGGCCGACGTCGATCCAGACTCCTGACCATTTGCCGGTAACGGTCATGAACGACGTCATCAACAGGCTGTTGCCGCTGACGACACACACAAACAGCTGCGTGCCGACACCGGAGCAGCTCACGAGGGCGGCGGCCGTCGCGATAGGCACGGCTGCGAACGCCGGACGCCACGACCCGCTGATGATCGCGTAGGACGTCCATTTCAGGACCCCGTCGCCGATCGCACAAACAAAGAAGTTGCTACCCACAGTGGCGCAGGAGATGGCCGTGCAAACGCCGCCGAGATCTTTCGAGAAGTCGGTGAGCTTCTGAAAATCGTTCTGGAAATGGCCGCTTGTCGTCCCGAAATTGAAATACACGATCGTGCTGTCGATCAGGCAGATCAGAAGCCGTGTTTCGGTATTGGCGCATTCGATGGCGTACATACTGTCCGGAAACTCCGGAAGGCCGCGGTCTTCCTCGAGACCCGGTGACCAGATCCCGCCGGTGGTCGCGTAGAATACCAGCCACGGAATCGGCGTAAAGACGATCCCGTAGTTCTTCAGGACCGCTCGAATCTGCTGATTACACACGGCACAAAAAATCCCGTATTCGGACGTCCGCATGATGCAGTCGAACTCAGGCCGGTAAACGCCACAGTGCCACGTGTCGGCGCCCTCGAAGATTCCCACGACGCCCAGACCGACCGGACTCTCGGCCTCGTTGCACTGACCACAATTGGAACTAGTTTGCGTGGGAATCCCGGTTGATCCTTGAATGAATGCGTTCCATTTGATCGTGCCGCGGTCGGTATTGATCGTCGCGTTCTCGGCGCTGGGCTCGACACCGGTGTAGTGATCGCGTGACGACCCATCCCTATCGCAACCAAGGAGGTACTGGTACTCGTCAGCCAGCGAGTAAATATTATGACCGAGCTCGTGATTGAAGATGGTCGGAAAAGCATCTCCGACGCACGAGTAGCAGACCGCACTCCCGTAGGACGTGCCTCCGTGAACGGTGCTGTTCACCAGTACCAGCGCATTGTGCCATTCCGGAACGTACTGTGTGCAGACAGCCTTTACGCACGCGTCGTTGCCGGAGATCACCCGGCCGCAGTATTGCGTCGCAAAGTAGGTCTGCCTCGTAACGCCGGAACCTCCGCACTGTTGGGTGCCGATCTCTACCGGGAAGCTGGAACCGCTCTCGGTCGATTCGACGTCGATGCGATAGAAATTTAGGGCGTTGCGCACGCCGCCGAGCGTGTAGGGCGCGACGCTGAATAGATAGTTGATGCAGGCCATCGTGTCGGAATGAAACTTGTCCATTTCCGCCGCGGTGTAGCCTTCGCTCAGCACGACGATATTGCGCCGCAGCTTGGGATCGCCGTTGTCGATGATCTTCTGGACACCGACAACCCGCCCATTGGGGGGCATTCCGCAGATCGTCGGATCGGTTTCGATATAGTCCGGGATGTCGGCGATCCTGAACTGCGCGATCTCCACGGCGGCGCCGCGGCCGATCCGTCCGTTCGCGGGCGGGCTGCCGACGAGGGCCACCGTTTGGGCCTCGGGGAGATTCGGCACGATGACCATGAACCACCCCGAAGGGTCGTCCACCGGCACCTGAAAATGCGCTGGATTCGCCCCGGGGTCGTGCGCCTCGATCGTAAATTGAATCGGATGACGCGCGACCTGCCGGTAGATGACGGTGCCGCTGCCGTCGCGCAGCTCGTACCAGAAGCCCGACTGTTCGCCGTAGCCGCTCACCGGCGAGGTCGCAACCGCGGTCGCGTCGGTTGCGCTTTTCTCGATAGGATCGACCGACATCCCTCGATAGCGGAAATGGAGCCGAAGGGATTTGCTCATAGTAGTTCTCCGCTGGAAGGGATGAAGGGATTAGGGGATTTGATTTCCGTGCCCACCAAGGCTACCTCCTAGAAATCGGGCACACATTTACCGACGCGAGACGCCACCCTCAAGGTGGCACCGGCCATGATCTAGCTCTAGAGCTGCTATCTCATTAGACGGCCGTGGAGGCGGGTTTTCCCCTCGGTGTCGCGAACCGCAAGGCCCACGGCGATGTGCGATGTCATGTCTCCCAGCGACCTGCTAGCCTTCGCGCAGCTGGCTGCAGCACCTCGACCGGCGGGGCGACGGCGGATGGATCGCGAGCTCGACGACCTCACCTCTCTGCTGCGCGCCTGGAGCGGCGGCGACGCCGAGGCGGAAGCGAAGCTGCTGCCGCTCGTCTACGACCAGCTGCGCAAGCAGGCGGCGCACCAGCTGCGGCGCGAGCGGCCGGGGCACTCGCTGTCGCCCACCGTCGTCGTCCACGAGCTGTATCTGCGCCTCCAGGCGCAGGAGCGCGCGGTGTGGACGAACCGCACGCAGTTCTTCGCCGTCGCCTCGCGGCTCATCCGCCGCGTGCTCGTCGACCACGCGCGCGAGCGCATGGCCGCCAAGCGCGCCGGCGGCTGGCAGCGCGTCACCCTCGCCGAGGACGTCGCCGGCATGGCGCCGCGCGAGGTCGACCTGCTGGCGCTCGACGAGGCGCTCGCCGAGCTGGCGGCGATCGATCCGCGGCGGGCGCGGCTCGTCGAGCTGCGCTACTTCGGCGGTCTCGACCTCGACGAGACGGCGGCCGCGCTGGAAGTCTCCGCCGCCACCGTCAGCCGCGAGTGGGCGCTCGCGCGCGCCTGGTTGCACCGGCGGCTGGCGACGAGCCAGCCGCCCACTGCATAGCCCATGCACCCCGAGCGCTGGCAACGCCTCGAGGCGCTCTTCGACGCCGCGCTGGCGCTGCCGGCGGCGGCGCGCGAGGCATTCGTCGCGAGCGAGTGCGGCGACGACGCCGAGCTGCGCGACGAGCTCGCAGCGCTGCTCGCCTCCCACGACGAGCGCGGGCCGCTCGACGGCCCGCGGCCGGCGCTTGCGCTGGTCGATGACGCGCTCACCGAGGCGCCCACGGTTGCCGAGACGGACGCGCCACCGAGCTCCGCGCTGCCCGCCGGTGCGCGGCTCGGGCCGTACGAGGTCGTCGCGCTGCTCGGTGCCGGCGGCATGGGCGAGGTCTACCGCGCCCGCGATCCGCGACTCGGCCGCGAGGTGGCGATCAAACGCGTACGCGGCGGCGAGCCCGGCGCGGAAACGCTGCAGCGCTTCGACCGCGAAGCGCGCGCGGCCGGCGCGCTCAACCATCCCAACCTGCTCGTCGTTTACGACGTCGGCGTCGCGGACGGCGAGCCGTACATCGTCACCGAGCTGCTCGAGGGCGAGACGGTGCGCGAGCGATTGCGCAGCGGACCGATCCCGGCAGGCAAGGCGCTCCGCCTCGTGCGTCAGATCGCCGACGGGCTCGCCGCCGCGCACGACAAGGGGATCGTCCACCGCGACCTCAAGCCGGAGAACCTGTTCCTCACTGCCGACGGCCGCGTGAAGATCCTCGACTTCGGCCTCGCGAAGCGGCTGCCGTCGCCCGCCGTCTCGCAAAGCGTCGCGCAGCCGAGCTTGACCGGCATCGGCGCCATCGTCGGCACCATGGGCTACACCGCGCCAGAGCAACTGCGCGGCCAGCCGCCCGAGCCGCGGTCGGACCTCTTCTCGCTCGGCGCCGTGCTCTACGAGATGCTGAGCCTGCGGCGCGCCTTCGGCGGCGCGACCGCCATCGAAGCGGTCGCTGCCGTGCTCACCGCCGAGCCGCCGCCGTTCGCTCCCGGCGTCGCCACGCCGGCCGTCGAGCAGCTCGTCCGCCGCTGTGTCGCCAAGCGGCCGGAGGAGCGCTTCTCCTCGGCGCGCGAGCTGCTCGTCGCCATCGACGAGGCGCTCGCCGAGCGCAAGGCGACGGCGCGCCAGCAGAGCCCGCTGCTCGCCGTTGCCGTGGAGCGCCCGTCGCTCGCGGTGCTTCCTTTCCTCAACCTCACCGGCGACGCGGAGCAGGAGTACTTCTGCGAGGGCATCGCCGAGGAGCTGCTGCACGCGCTCGGCGCGCTGCCGGGCCTGCGCGTCGCGGCGCGCAGCTCGAGCTTCCGCTTCTCGGGGCAGGACGACGCCGTCCGCCGCTTGGGCAAGGAGCTGCGCGTCGACGCCGTCCTCGAAGGCAGCGTGCGGCGCTCGGGCGAGCGGCTCCGCATCGCCGTGCAGCTCGTCGGCGCCGCCGATTCCTGCCACCTCTGGTCGGGACGCTACGACCTGGCGCAGGGCGAGGTCTTCGCGGTGCAGGAGGAGATCGCGACGCGCATCGCTTCGGCGCTCAGCGTGCGGCTCGCCGAGGGGCTGCCGGCGGTGGCGCGGCCGGCCACGCTCGACGCCTACCACCTCTACCTCAAGGGTCGCTTCCACTGGAACAAGCGCCACGCCGGCGGGCTGCGCGACGGCGTGCGCGCACTTCGAGCAGGCGCTCGAGCAGGACCCGCTCTACGCCCGCGCCTGGGCCGGGCTCGCCGACAGCTATGCGCTCCTCGGCTACTCGCTCTACGACGTGATGGAGACGCGGGACGGCATGCCGAGAGCGAAGGCTGCTGCCGCGAAAGCGCTGGCGATCGATCCGACGCTGCCCGAGCCGTATGCCGCGCTCGGCTGGGTGCGCTTCCATCACGACTGGGACTGGGAGGGCACCGAGCAGGCCTTCCGCCGCGCCGTCGAGCTGGGGCCGGAGATCGCCACGACGCGGCACTGGTACTCGTTCTTCCTCGCCGGCATGGGGCGCGCCGAGGAGGCGCAGGAGCAGGCGCGGCGCGCCTGGAAGCTCGACCCGTTGGCGCCCATCATCAACGCCAACCTCGCGCAACCTGCCTTTCACGCGCGCCGCTTCGACGAGTGCGCCGCGGCGGCGCGCAAGATCGTCGAGCTCGAGCCCGGCTTTGCCGTCGGCCATTACTGGCTGGCGCTGGTGGCGGCCGTGCAGGGACGCTGGGGCGAGGCGATGCAATCGGTGGCCGCGTTCGGCGAGTGCTTTGGTCCGACCACTCGCACGCAGGCCTTGACCGGCTACTGCCTCGGGCGCCGCGGCCAGAGTGACGACGCGCGGGCCGAGCTCGCCACGCTGCGGACCATCGCCGCCGAGCGGCCGGTGCCCGCCTACCACTTCGCCCTCGTCCACCTCGGCCTCGACGATCGCGAGGCGGCGCTCGCCGCGCTCGAAGAGGCGGAGCGCGAACGGTCCGACGCGATCGCTTACCTTGCGGTCGACCCGCTCGTCGACGTGCTGCGCGAGGAGCCGCGCTTCCAGGAGCTGCTGCGCCGCGTCGGCCTCGACGGCGTCGTCGTCGCGACGCAGTCCGTCGTCGAGCGCCGGCTGAGGGAACCTCGCCGCGGATTCCGCGTCCCGACCCAGACGCGCGCCGCGCGCCGCGGCAGCGACGCACCGAGGAGGGTCGAACGATGAAGGGATACGCGCATCCCGAGACGCTCGTCGAGACCGCATGGTTGGAGGAGAACCTGGGCCGGCCGGGCGTGCAGGCCGTCGAGGTCGACGTCGACACCAAGTCCTTCGACGAGGGGCACGTCCCTGGCGCGGTGGGGTGGAACTGGCAGACCCAGCTCTGCGATCCCGTGGTGCGCGACGTGATCCAGAAGGACGCGCTCGAGCGGCTGCTCGGCGAGTCGGGGATCGGCAACGACACGACGGTCGTGCTCTACGGCGACAACAACAACTGGTTCGCCTGCTGGGCCTTCTGGCAGCTCACCATGTACGGCCACCGCGACGTGCGCCTGCTCGACGGCGGTCGCAAGAAGTGGCTCGCCGAGGGGCGGCCGCTGACCACCGAGCCGACGGTCATCGCGCCGACGACCTACCGCGCCGGCGAGCCCGACTTCTCGCTCCGCGCCTTCCTCCCCGAGGTGCGCGAGCGGCACGCCTCAGAGGCGTGGGCGCTGGTCGACGTGCGCTCGCCCGACGAGTACAGCGGCAAGCTGCTGTCGCCGCCTGGGCTGCCCGAGACCTGCCAGCGCGGCGGCCACATCCCCGGCGCGCGCAGCATCCCGTGGGGGAAGAACTGCCGCGAGGACGGCACCTTCGCCAGCGCCGAGGAGCTGCGGCGACTCTACGAGGCGGCGGGCGTGACGCCGGAGAAGGGCGTCATCTCGTACTGCCGCATCGGCGAGCGCTCGAGCCTCTCGTGGTTCGCTCTCAAGTACCTGCTCGGCTACCCGCAGGTGCTCAACTACGACGGCTCGTGGACGGAGTGGGGGAACCTGGTGAGCGCGCCGGTCGCGCGCGGCGCCGAGCCCTGAGGACGGCGGCGGCGTGCGCGACCCGCATCGTCTATCGTCACCCTCGCGACGGAGGAGGAGACGATGACAATGGCGGACGATGCACAGCTGGACGCGATGATCACGGCGTTCTACGACACGGTCTCGGGACCTGCCGGCCCGCGCGACTGGTCGCGCGAGCGCGAGATCTTCCACCCGGCGGCGCGGCTCATGCGCACCGGCGTCGACGAGCAGGGGAAGCCGTGGATCCGCGTCATGAACGTCGACGACTACATCGAGGACACGGCGCCATTCTTCGCCGCCAACGACTTCTACGAGATCGAGGTGGCGCGCCGCGTCGACCGCTTCGGCAACGTCGCGCAGGTGAGGAGCGTATACGAAGCGCGGCGCAGCCCGAGCGACGACGAGATCTTGAAGCGCGGAGTCAACAGCATCCAGCTCTTCCACGACGGCGAGCGCTGGTGGGTGGTGAGCGTGCTGTGGGACAACGAGCGTGCGGGCGTGGAAGTGCCTGCCGAGTGGCGGTCGCCGGCGCATTGACGCTTCGCCCGCCCGTCATTGCGAGGAGCGAAGCGACGAAGCAATCTCGATGATCGAGATCGCCACGGCCGCTGCGCGGCCTCGCGATGACGGAGCCTCTCCATGGCTCGACCGCCACGCGAAAACTGTCGCAGAAATTCCGCCCCTCTTTTCGTCTTCACGTCCTTCCCATCCGCGACGAGCGGGTGTAGGGTGATCACGAACTAGCGACGGGGGTGCGAATGACTCCACCCGACCAGCGATGGGCCCTCGGGGCGAGGGCGACCTCCAAGTGAGGACGAGCAGCTCCGAGGGTCTCACCGAGGCTGCGACCGGCCCCTGAGCCAAGCGCCCGGAAGAGGACGTCACAGACACCCGGGCCAGGGACCTCTAGGTCCACCGGGGGAGTCGCGGCCCAGGACGAGGAGGCGAAAGAGAATCGCCTCCTCGTTCTGCGTTTGGCGATCCGGTGTTGGCGAATCCGGAGCCCCGCCGGCTGCGTGTTAGTGTCCCGCCGCTTTTCACCAACTCCAGATAGCGAGAGGGCGACGCATGACCTCGATGGAGGACTTCCTGCAGCACGTCGTGGCGAAGAACCCCGGCGAGGCGCCGTTCCACCAAGCCGTGCGCGAGGTCGTCGAGTCGGTGTGGCCGATCATCGAACGCACGCCGCGCTACCAGGCGGGTTGCGTCCTCGAGCGCATGGTCGAGCCCGAGCGCGTCGTCATGTTCCGCGTGCCGTGGGTCGACGACCGCGGCGAGATCCACGTCAACCGCGGCTTCCGCATCGAGATGAGCAGCGCGCTCGGGCCGTACAAGGGCGGCCTGCGCTTCCACCCCAGCGTCAACCTCGGCATCTTGAAGTTCCTCGCCTTCGAGCAGGTGTTCAAGAACAGCCTCACCACGCTGCCGATGGGCGGCGGCAAGGGGGGCAGCGACTTCGACCCCAAGGGCAAGTCCGACGGCGAGGTGATGCGCTTCTGCCAGTCGTTCATGGCCGAGCTGTGGCGCCACATCGGCCCCAGCACCGACGTGCCGGCGGGCGACATCGGCGTCGGCGGCCGCGAGATCGGCTACCTCTTCGGCATGTACAAGAAGCTGGCGAACGAGTTCACCGGCGTGCTCACCGGCAAGGGCAGCACCTGGGGCGGCTCGCTGATCCGGCCCGAGGCGACCGGCTACGGCTGCGTCTACTTCATCCAGGCGATGCTGGCGACCCGCGGCGAGGACCTGCGCGACAAGCGCGTCGCCGTCTCTGGCTCGGGCAACGTGGCGCAGTTCGCGGTGGAGAAGCTGCTGCAGCTGGGGGCGAAGGTGCTGACGCTGTCGGACTCCGCGGGCACGATCGTCGACCGCGACGGCATCGACGGCGGCAAGCTCGCCTGGGTGATGGAGCTCAAGAACGCGCGGCGAGGGCGCATCCGCGAGTACGTCGACCAGTACGCGGGAAGCGAGTTCCTGGAAGGGCAGCGGCCGTGGGCGGTCGAGTGCGACGTTGCCGTGCCGTGCGCGACCGAGAACGAGATCTCGGCGAGCGACGCCGAGACGCTGCTCGCCGACGGCTGCGTCTGCGTCGCCGAGGGCTCCAACATGCCGTCCGAGCCGGGCGCGGTGGAGAAGTTCGTCGACGCCGGAACCCTGTTCGCGCCGGGCAAGGCCGCCAACGCCGGCGGCGTCGCGGTGTCGGGTCTCGAGATGACGCAGAACGCGATGCGCCTGTCGTGGACGCGCGACGAGGTCGACCAGCGCCTGCAGCTCATCATGCAGGAGATCCACCAGACCTGCGTCCGCTACGGCGCCCGCGGCGACGCGCCCATCAACTACGTCGACGGCGCCAACATCGGCGGCTTCATGAAAGTCGCCGACGCCATGCTCGACCAGGGCGTGGTGTAGCCGCTGCGCGGCAACCAGGGTTTGCCGCGGCAGTTGTAAGGTGCGCTCTGCGCACCACTCCGGACGGTGCGCAGAGCGCACCCTACGCGGCTGCGCCAGGCCGACGACGGATTTCGCCCGTCCCCGCCGCTGTCATATGCCTCCGCCTTTCGCGCCACCAATGTCCGTGATCGCCGCCGAGGAGGCCGTCGAGCCCGCCGTGAGCGACACCGACTTGCGGGACGAGATCGAGCGGCTCCACGGCAGCAGCTTCGGATGGGCGATGTGCTGCTGCGGCCATCGCCGCGAGGAGGCCGAGGACGTGTTGCAGACCAGCTACCTCAAGGTGCTCGACGGCTCGGCCCGGTTCGCTGGCGTGGCGTCGTTCAAGACCTTCCTCTTCGCCGTCATCCGCCGCACCGCCGCCGAGCGCCGGCGGCGCGAGCAGGTGCGCGGCGGCCTGCTGGCGCGCTGGCTGCGGCTGGTGCCGCCGGCTGTCGTCGAGCCGGCGCCCGACCCGCAGCTTTCGGCGCGCGCCGAGCGGCTGCGCGCGGCGCTCGCGCGGCTGCCGCGCCGGCAGCAGGAGGTGCTGCGGCTCGTCTTCCAGCACGACCTGCCGATCGCCGAGGCGGCCGCCGTGCTCGGCGTCGGCGTCGGCAGCGCGCGCACGCATTACGAGCGCGGCAAGCGCCGGCTGCGCGTGCTGCTGGAGGGCGAGCGATGAGCCGCGAAGCGGACCGCGACGACGCGGCGCTGCGCGAAGCGTTTGGCGAGCTGGGCCGCGGCGAAGCCGCCGGGGCGCCGGCGTTCGCGCAGCTGATGGCGCGGCCACGCCCGGCGACGACCCTCGGTGCTGGCGCACCGCGCCGGCACCAGGGCGAGGGCGACGCGCGCGCGCAGCGCCGGTCCTTGGCCTCGACGAGCCTCGTGCGCGGGCTCGTTCCTCGTCTCGCCGCGGCCGCCGCCGTCGTCGTCGCCGCCGCCACCGGCGTCTGGCTCGGCATCGAATCCGAGCGCGGAGCCGTCCGCGTCACGCGCGACGTCGAGCCGCTCGCCACCTGGGTCGCACCCACCGACTTCCTGCTCGACACGCCCGCCGCCGAGCTGCTGCGCACGACCCCCGAGATTCGCGGCCCGCTGCCGCTCGAGCTCGCCGTGACCACCGCCGACCTTCCGACAGGAGAGATCCGATGAGACGCCACGCTCTCGCCTTGCTCGCCACCCTTGTCCTCGCGACGGCGGCGTCGACGGCCGCCCAGGCGCAGGTCGACGCTGCGGGCAGTGCCGAGGCGCGCGCCGCCGCGATGGCGCGCGCCAACGATCCCATCGGCCGCTACCTCTACCCGCCGGAGGCCGTGCTCGGCCACGCGCAGGAGCTGGGATTGAGCGACGCGCAGCGCAAGGCCATCCGCACGGCAGTGCACGAGATGCAGAAGCGCTTCCTCGACCTGCAGCTCGACCTCGAGGAGCGCACCGAGACGGTGAGCCGCCTGCTCCAGCAGACGCCGGTCGACGAGGCGAAGGTGCTGGCCGCGGTCGACCAGGTGCTCGTGCTCGAGAGCCAGGTGAAGAAGGCGCAGCTGTCGCTCCTCGTCCGCATCAAGAACCAGCTCACCGCCGCGCAGGTGGCCAAGCTCGACGCCGGGCTGGGGCGGACGCCGTGAACGCGCCGGGCTCGACGTGCGTCGCCCGCGCGGCGCTCGTGGCGTTGGGCTGCCTGACCGGGCTCGCGAGCACCGCGGCGCCGGCCGCAGCCGCGCCCGCCGGCTGGGAAGGGGAGCGTCGCCTCACCGCTGACGCCGGCGCCTCGCGGCTCCCCTTCAACTTCGCGCGCGCCGTCGCCGCCGATACGAGCGGCGGCGTGCACGTCGTCTGGTTCGACCAGCGCGCGGGCGCTTCGAGCGTGCTCTACCGCCGCTCGCTCGACGGCGGACGCACGTGGCGGCGCGCGCTGCGCCTGTCGCCGCCAGGCTCTTTCGCCGAGCAGCCCGCCATCGCTGCCGCCGGGCGCGACGTCTTCGTCGTCTGGCACGCGCGCCGCGTCAGTGGCGGCGCCGCACCCGGCTACGACGTCTTCCTGCGCCGCTCCACGGACGGCGGCGCGAGCTGGCGCTCGCCGGTGCAGCTGTCGACCAGCAACGCCGCCGCCCACGCGTCGGTGGCCGCGAGCGGCGCCGCCGTGCACGTGAGCTGGGGCGACAGCCGCAGCGGCCACGCCGAGATGGTGGTGCGCAGCTCCGCCGACCGCGGCGCGAGCTGGAGCGCCGAGCGGCAGCTCTCGCCGTCCGGCTTCTCTTCCTGGGTGCCGACCGTGGAAGCCGACGGCGACCTCGTCGTCGCCGCCTGGGTCGACACCCGCGACGGCAACGAGGAGGAGTACCTGCGGCGCTCGCTCGACGGCGGGCTCACCTGGGAGCCGATCGTGCGCCTCACCAGCAACGACCGCAACTCCTGGGCGCCGTCGGTCGTCGTCGACGGCGCGGTGGTGCACGTCGCCTGGTTCGACCAGCGCGACGCGCCCTACTCGCTCTTCGATGCCGAGGCCATGCTCGACCAGGCGCTGCGCATGCTGGGCCTCGAGGTGCCGCCGGTGCCCGCCGGCGTGCTGGTACCCGATCCCAACGAAGCGGCGAAGCGGCGCGCCACCGAGAAGCTGCAGCTGGTGCAGCAAGCGGCGCCGGCGTGGGTCGCCAGGGGCGGCGACGCGGCGCGCCTCGAGGTCATCCTCGCCGAGCTGCAGGCGCTGGGCCAGCGCGGCGCCAGCTATCTCGTAAAGGAGCGTAAGGTCGACGAGGCGGTGCGGCTCCTCGGTCTTACCTACGTGCCCGGGCCGATGGACGACCTGCCGCAGGTCTTCTACAGCGAAGCCCTGATGGTGCGCGTGCAGGACAAGCTGCAGCAGGTGCAGGAGACGGGGCCGACGTGGGTGGCCCGAGGTGGTGACCCGGCGGCGATCGAAGCGTTGCTGCGCGAGATGGAGCGCCGCCTGGACCTCGCCGTCCACGAGTGGGAGGTCTACTACCGCCGCTCGCTCGACGGAGGCGCCAGCTGGGAGGAGCCGCAGCGTCTCACCTTCGCGCCGCGCTTCTCGCAGCGGCCGAGCCTCGCCGTCGACGGCCGCCGAGTGCACGTCGCCTGGTTCGACGAGCGCGACGGCGACGTCGAGGTCTACGTCAAGCGCTCCGACGACGGCGGCGCGAGCTGGGGCGAGGACGTACGGCTCACTACCGCGCGCGGCATCTCGCACAAGCCCTCGATCGCCGCTGCCGGCGGCGTCGTCCACGTGGTGTGGAGCGACGACCGCACGGGGAACGAGGAGATCTTCTACACGCGACAGGAGTAAGCTCTCTCCTCCCATGCCCGAGCCCGACCGCCCGGCGCCGCAGGCGTTCGAGGACTATCCGCTGACGCGGATCGAGTACATCACTGCGCTCACCCACTTCTATCGCGGTGAGCGCAGCCGCGCCGACGCCTGGCGCGCGCGCCTCGACCCGACGACCAACTGGGCGGTGGTGACGACGGGCGGCATGCTCTCCTTCGCCTTCTCGAGCCCCGAGCACTCGCACGTCATGCTGCTGCTCGCCAACCTGCTGGTCACCGTCTTCCTCGGCTTCGAGGCGCGGCGCTACCGCTACTACGACCTCTGGCGCTCGCGCATCCGCATGCTGGAGGAGAACTTCTTCATCCCCATCATCCGCCGCAACCTGATCAGCCCGCGCCGCGACTGGCGCGAGCGCGTCGCCGAGGACCTCGACAAACCCAAGTTCAAGATCACCTTCCTGCAGGCGGTGGCGGTGCGCATCCGCTACAACTACGTGTGGATCTACAGCGTGCTGCTCGTCGCCTGGCTCTGCAAGGTGCACCTCCACCCGACGCCGGCGGCGACGCCGCGCGAGGCCTTCCTCCGTCTCGGCATCGGCCCCTTCGGCGGCTGGTCGATGCTGACGATGACGGGCGCCTTCTACGTCCTCGCCATCGCGATGGCGATCTGGGGCGGCCCCAAGCGCGCCAGCGTCGACGAGGTGCGCGGCCTCGAGCTGCAGGCCGAGCAGTGGAAGTCGTGACGCGCTAGTCTCCTCGGCGAGGTGTGCCCGGCGTTGCCGGGTCGCGTGCGATGCCCGGCTCCGTCGTCAGCGCCCGCCGCTTCCATGGCCTGATGCCGTACCGCGTGCGCGAGGTGCTGCTCGTCGCCTCGCCGTACGACGCCTTCATCCTCGAGGAGGACGGCCTGCTCACCGAGCAGGTCTTCCTCGAGTACATGGACGTGAGCCAGCCCGGGGCGCCGCGCTTCACCCACGCGCGCAGCGGCGAGGAGGCGATGGCGCTGCTGCGCAAGCAGCGCTTCGACCTCGTGCTGACGACGGCGTCGCTGCCCGACATGAGCGCCGAGCGCCTGGGACGCGAGGTGAAAGCGATGCGCCCCGGGCGCCCCGTCGTGCTGCTCGCGCTCGACCGCGCGGCGCTGCCCGAGCCTGGCGGGCCGCTGCCCGGCCGCGCCCTCGACCGCACCGCGCTCGACGCCGGCTTCCTGTGGAGCGGCGACGCCAAGATCCTGCTCGCCATCGTCAAGACGGTGGAGGACCGCGAGAACGTCGACCACGACACTGCGCTCGGCGTGCGCGCCATCCTCATCCTCGAGGACTCGCCGCGCTACTACTCGTCGTTCCTCGGCATGCTCTACAAGGAGCTGATGCAGCAGTCGCGCTCGCTCTACGCCGAGGGCGTCGACGAGATGGCGCGGCAGCTCTACATGAAGTCACGGCCGAAGGTGCTGCACGCCACCAGCTGGGAGGAGGGGATGGCGCTCTTCGAGCGCTACCGCCGCTACGTGATGGGCGTCATCTGCGACCTGCGGCTGCCGCGCGGCGGCGTGCTCGACGACGGCGCCGGGCTCGCCTTCGCCGGCCATGTACGCGCCTGCGATCCCGAGCTGCCGGTGCAGCTGCAGTCCTCGGCGGGCGTCGGCTCGCGGCGGGCGGCGGCGATGGGCGTCGGCTTCCTCGACAAGAGCTCGCCGACGCTGCTCGCGGACCTGCGCGAGTTCCTGCGCCTGCAGCTCGGCTTCGGCGACTTCGTCTTCCGCACCTGCGACGGCGGCGCCGAGGTGGGACGGGCCCGCGACCTGCGTGAGCTCGAGCAGCAGCTCGCGGTAGTGCCGGAGGAGAGCATCGTCTACCACGCGGCGCGCAACCACTTCTCGATCTGGCTCCTGGCGCGCAGCGAGTTCGAGCTCGCCGAACAATTGCGGCCGCAGGAGGTGGCGGACTTCCCGAGCGTGGCCGCCACGCGCACGTATCTGCTCGGCCTGCTGCGCGAGGTGCACGAGCGGGCGCAGCAGGGCGTCGTCGCCGATTTCGCCGCGGCGACGTTCGCCGAGCAGCCGTTCTCGCGGCTGGGTCAGGGGTCGATGGGAGGGAAGGGGAGGAGCATCGCTTTCCTCCATCGCACGCTCGCCGCCATGCGGTCCGAGGACTTCGGCGGGCTCGAGGTGCGACTGCCGCGCACGCTCGTCGTCGCCACCGAGCACTTCCGGCGCTTCGTCGATGAGCACGATCTCGCGGCCCTCGCGGCGCAGGCGGCCGACGACGCCGAGGTGCGGCGGCGCTTCCTCGCCGCGCCGCTGCCGGCGGCGCTCGAGGCCGAGCTGCAGGCGGTGGTGGAGAAGCTGTCGGGACCGCTGGCGGTGCGCTCGTCGAGCCTGCTCGAGGACTCGCTGCAGGTGGGGATGGCGGGGCTCTACGACACGGTGATGGTTCCCAACGTCGATCCCGATCCGCGACGGCGGCTGCGCGAGCTCGGCGGGGCGGTCAAGCGCGTGTACGCGTCGCTGTTCACGCGCGGCGCGCGGCGCTACCTCGAGAGCACCGGCTACCTGCTCGAGGAAGAGAAGATGGCGGTCGTCATCCAGGCCGTCGTCGGGCGCCGCCGCGGCGATCGCTTCTACCCCAGCTTCTCGGGCCTCGCGCAGTCGTTCAATTACTACCCGTTCGGGCCGCAGCGGCCGGACGAAGGTGTCGTGCACCTGGCGCTCGGCCTCGGGCGCACGATCGTCGAGGGCGGGCGCTGCCTGCGCTTCTCGCCGGCGCGGCCGGAGGTGCTGCCGCAGTTCGCGACGCCACGGGCGCTGCTCGGCAGCTCGCAGAATGGTTTCTACGCGCTCGACCTGCGCGCGGAGGGCGAGGAGGGCGCCGACCGCGTGCGCTGGTTCGACCTCGCGGTGGCGGAGCAGGACGGCGCGCTGCACGCGGCGGGCAGCGTGCTGGTGCCCGGCGAGGAGCGCGTGCGCGACGACCTCACGCAGCCCGGGCCGCGCGTCATCACCTTCAACAACCTGCTGCGCCATCGGGCCATCCCGCTCGCCGAGGCGCTGCGGCGGCTGCTCGACGTGGCGCAGCAGGGGCTCGGGCGGGCGGTCGAGATCGAGCTCGCCGGCGAGATGGGGGACTGGGGGCGGCCGGATGGCGCGCGAGGGGATGGCGCGCGCGGGCCGGCGCGCGAGCCGCCGCGGTTGTACCTGCTGCAGCTGCGGCCGATGGCGACGCAGCTCGGGCCGCGCGGCGGCGCCTCGCCCGAGCCGGCGGCCGAGCGCTGCATTTGTCGTGCGTCGTCGCGGGTGCTCGGGCACGGGCTGTACGAAGGCATCCAGGACCTGGTGCACGTGCGCCGCGATGCGTGGGAGCCGCGGTACCACCGGGAGATCGCCGCCGAGATCGGCGCGCTGAACGAGCGGCTGCGCGCCGAGGGGCGGCGTTACGTGCTCATCGGGCCCGGGCGGTGGGGGACGGCCGACTCGTCGCTGGGCATTCCGGTCGAGTGGGCGCAGATCTCCGAGGTCGAGGTGCTGGTGGAGGCGTCGCCCGCCGGCTACGACGTCGAGCCGTCGCAGGGGGCGCACTTCTTCCAGAACATCACCTCGTTGCAGCTCGGCTACCTCACCGTGCCGCCCGGCGCCGACGCCGAGAGCGGCCGCGCCGACTTCCTCGACTGGCGCTGGCTCGAATCGCGGCCGGCGGCGGCGACGACGCGCTTCCTGCGTCACCTGCGCTTCGCCGAGGCGCTGCCCGTCGAGCTCGATGGCGCGCGTGGGAAGGGCTGGATCGGCAAGGCGGCGGCGAGCGGCTGAGCGTTTTCGAGCGTGGATTGCGTCTGTAGGGCGGAGGAGGAAATCCGCCCGTGGCACAATTCGAGGAGGCAACATGGAGTCGGCCATGGCGCAACCGCAACGCAAGCTCACCGTCGAGGACTACGAGCACTTCCCGGAAGGCGACGGCAAGCGTCACGAGCTCATCGACGGAGAGCATGTCGTGACGGCGGCGCCGTACGTGCACCATCAGCGGTTGCTTCGCGATCTCTTCGTCGCGGTGCACGAAGTGGTGGTGAAGCGGAGGCTGGGAGAGGTGCTGTTCGCACCGGTCGACGTCGAGCTCTCGTTGCACGACGTGGTGCAGCCGGACCTCCTCTTCGTGCGCAAGGGGCGCAACATCGCCTCCATCAAGCGCTTCCACGCCGCGCCGGATCTCGCCGTGGAAGTCCTCTCGCCGTCGAGCCGCCGCATCGACGAGGTGCGCAAGCGGGCGCGCTACGAGCTTTTCGGTGTGCAGGAGCTTTGGATCGTCGATCCGCCATTCGACGCCATTCGCGTCTATCGACGCGCCGCGGAGGGCGAGCCCTTCGGAGCCGCGATTCAGCTTCTCGCTTCCGCGGACGATGTCCTCGAGTCGCCTCTGCTCCCGGGCTTTCGCTTGTCGTTGCGAGACTTTTTCGCGGAACCAAGGCCGCCTCGAATGAGGATCTCTAGCCCTCGTCGATCCAGGCGGCGCTCTTAGCGCACCAGCGAGCGCAGCGCGACGAGGCGCGCCTCGGTGCGGGCGAGGGTCCAGCCCTCGACGCTGACGACACGGTCGGCCGCATGGTCTTCGCGGACGCGCGCGAGCAGTCGCTCGCCCAGCTCGCGACCGCGTAGACGCCGGGCTGGCCAGCCGAGGTCGGCGAGGATGGCGTCGGCGAGCGCCTCCGACGGTCGATTCGGCGGGAACCGCGGCGCGATAGGCGGCGCCCAGCACGGCGCGGCGTCGCCGGCCGGCAGCAGCGCAGCGAGATGCGCCGGCGACGGCGCGGCGCATCCCTCGAGCGTCGGCAGCGCGGCGCCGGCGGCAAGGATGCTCAACGCGCGGACGAGCTCACGACGCGTGAGCTCACGGCGACCGCGCTCACGAGTGGGCTTCGGCGGCGACGGCTCGTGAATGGATCGTCGCCTCACGGCCGCGACTCCGCGAGGTGGTCGCCGAGCCGCAGCGTCAGCGCGACCAGCGTCAGCGTCGGGTTGGAGCAGCCGACGGTGGGGAAGACCGAGGCGCCGGCGACGTAAAGGTTTTCCAGGCCGTGGACGCGCAGCCGCGCGTCGACGACGCCGTGGCGCGGGTCGGCGTGCATGCGCGTGGTGCCCATCTGGTGGAAGCCGCCGTAGACCTTGCCCGGCGGCGGCAGGCCGGTCGCCGGCATCAGGCAGCGCACGCGGCCGAGGCCGTGGGCGCCCATGTCCCGGCCGAGCAGCTCCGTCGCCTGGCGCAGGCTGGCGATGTCCTGCTCGCGGACCTTCCAATCCAGCCGCACGCGGCGGCAGCCGAGGCGGTCGCGCTCCGCCGTCAGCGTGACGCGGCTCTCGGGGTTCGGCGACTGCTCGCCGCGGATCTCGAGCAGGCCCCAGCTCAGCTTCCGCTCCTCGCCGCCCATCGCGTCGACCGCCAGCGCCAGCGCGCCTCCCGCGGCGGTGGCGGCGGGCATCGTGCCCATCGGCTCCTCGACGGCGCTGAGCAGCGTGTTGAGCAGCTTGCCCTCGCGCTGCGCCTCCGCCTTGAGACGGAGCGCGCCGGCGATGCCCTGGCCGCGGCGCGGATCGCGCTGCCGGCGGTAGAGGCCGAGCGAGGCGGTCGGATGGGTGAGCGCCGCCATCACCACGAAGCCGTGCAGGTGCTCCATGAAGCAGCGGCCGACGAGGTCGTGGGCGTTGCCGATGCCGCCGGAAACGACGCGGTCCGAGAGCAGCAGCAGCCGCGGGTTCTCGACGCCGCCGGCGGCGAGCACGACGCGCGGCGCGCGCACGGTGAAGCGCCTGCCGCCCGGGCCGGCGACGACGACGCGCTCGACGCGCCGCGCGCTCGGATCGACTTCGAGCTCGACGACAGCGGCATGGAGCAGCGTGCGGATGCGCCGGCTGCTCGCCAGCTCGCGGCGGAAGACGCGGCCGAAGCGGATGGCGCGCAGGTGGTAGAAGGTGGTCTCGAAGCGTTCGCTCTCGCCGAGCACGGGCGGCGACGGCGGCGCGGCGCGGTCGGCGGCGTCGTCGAAGTCGCGCAGCCCGAGCAGCCGCGTGGCACGGCGGTAGAACGGCTCGAGCTCGGCGCGCGCGATCGGCCAGCCGCTGCGCTCGACCCACGGCCGCTGCTCGAAGTCGAGCGGGTCCATCGGCCGGCACCAGCCGTGCCAGTGCAGCGTGGTGCCGCCGAGCGCGCGCTCGCGGCCGGCGAGCAGGTAGTAGGCATCGGGCCCCAGCAGCTCGCAGTGCTCCTCGCCGCGATAGAGCTCCTGCGACGCCGCCTCGTGGTCGGTGCCGCCGGCCTCGAGCAGGCAGACGTCGAAGCTGCGCGCCGCCAGCTCGCGCGCCAACGTGATGCCGGCGGCGCCGCCGCCGACGATGCAGACGTCGGCGGTGAGCTCGGTTCCGGCGGGGACGGTGGCGGCGTCGTCGAGCACGGCGCGCGGATTGTACGAGTGCCGCGCGGCAACGCGCTTCCCACCAAAGCAGAAGGCCCGCCCCGCAGGCGCGGAGCGGGCCTCGACCCTGGACGTGAAGCCGGCGGCTGGCTACTGCACCGACACGTCGTCGATGCGGAACGTCGTCAGCAGCGACGAGTCGGAGCTGTTGCGGAACTGGATGCGCACCGTCTGCCCCTTGTACGCCGCCACGCTGAGCGTCTTCAGCGAGTAGACGCCGGCCGTGCCCTTGTTGAGGTTGCTGTAAGTGGCCAGCGTCGCCAAGAGCGTGCCGGCGGTATTGCGCACCTCGACGAACTCCTGGTCGTAGGCGATCGTCGTCGTCGTCTCGTCGGAGGTGACGTTCAACCAGAAGGTCAGCGTGCCCGTCGCCGTCGTCGGGATGGTGATTTGCTGGTACTCGGCGCCGCTGCCGGTGGTGCTGCTGCCCATCAGCGAGTAGGCGACGCCGCTGTGCGGGTAAGCGCCGGTCGAGCGCGCCGCCGTGCCGGAGAGCACCCACGGCGTCGTGCCGGTCTCGAAGCCGCCGTTGGTGATCAGCTCGGTGCCGCCGCTGCAAGCCGAGGTGGTGGCCTGGGCCTGCGCCGAGTTGGCCGAGCTGCAGGTGCCGTTGCTGGCGCTCACCACGTAGTAGTAGGTCGTGCCGCAGGCGAGACCGGTGTTCGAGAACGAGGTGGTGGAGGAGGTGCCCACCGAGCTGTAGGGCCCGCCGCTGGTGGTGGCGCGCGAGATGGTGTAGGAGGTGGCCCCGGAGGAAGCGCCCCACGACACGTTGACCTGTGTCTGCGAGGCGGCGGTGGCGGCGACGCCGGTGGGCGCCGGCGGCGGCGTGCAGGGGCTGCTGTAGTTGCCGGTGAGCGTGACGCCCGAGTAGGCCGAGTAGCCGTGGAGCATGACGTGGTAGGTGCCGGCCTCGGCGCCGGGAAGGTGCAGCTCTCGGTGTTGGCGGCGCTCTACCGACGGCAGTCCCTACACCGACAGCGTGGGCGCCGAGCCGAACTTCACGTAGAGGTCGGCGTCGCCGGTGCCGCCCGAGGTGGAGATCGTCAGGTTGGTGGCGCCGGCGGGCACGCTCATCGTCCAGAACTTCTGGCTGCCGGTGGCGCCGGAGACGCCGGTGACCGGCACGCCGCTGGATGACGTTGCCGGTGCACTCCGAGGTCGTCGCCGAGGCCTGCGCCGAGTTGCCCGAGGCGCAGGTGCCGTTGGACGCCTGCACGACGTAGTAGTACGTCGTGTTGCAGGAGAGGCCGGTGTTGGAGAACGAGGTCGTCGTCGAGGTGCCGACCGCGGTGTACGGACCGCCGCTCGTCGTCGAGCGCAGGATGGTGTAGGAGGTGGCGCCGGCCGAAGCGGCCCACGACACGTTGATCTGCGACGAGGAGGCCGCCGTGGCGGTGACGCCCGTCGGCGCCGCCGGCGGCGTGCAGGGCGCGCCGGCCGGGACGACCGAGAGGCAGCTCGAGGGCGCGCTCGAGGCGGCCTCGTTGCCCGACGGCTGCGCGGTCACCTGGTAGAAGTAGGTGAAGCCGTTGGCGACGTTGTTGTCGGTGTAGGAGGTCGAGGCGACGTCGTTGGCGACCTTGACGAAGCCGGCGCTGCAGCTCGCCTCGTTGCGGTAGACGTCGTAGACGCCCGAGGAGCCGCTCCACGAGAGCGACGCCGCGTTGTTGGCCGGGCTGACGCTGAGGCTCGGCGCCGCCGGCGGGGTGACCGCCGCGAAGGTGGTGTTCCAGCCGGCGTCGGTGGTGCAGGCGATGCCGTGGCGGTTCATCGCCGCCGCGATGGCGCCGCCGTGCGGCGTGCCGTCGGCGAGGTTGCCGTTGTCGTCGTCGATGGCGCGGAAGACGCGGAAGAGGCTGCCGGTGCTGCAGCCGCTGGAGGTCCAGGAGCCGGACGTCCTGGTGCCGCCCGAGGTGTTGCAGGTGAAGGCGGCGGTGGCCGTCGAGCGCGACAGGAACCAGAGCCGGTCGAGGGTGGCCCACGCCGAGCCGCTGCCCGGGTTGGGCAGGTCGCGGGCCGCGAGGTCCCAGATCGCCTCCGACGACGGGTACGACTCGCAGTGCCCTTCGCGCTTGTTGGCGGTGTTGCCGCGAGCGACGGCGTCCTTGCCGCAGGGGCCGATGTAGTTCGGGTTGTTGACCGAGGGCGTCGGGCAGTCGGTGCGGGTGAAGTTGTTGACGGTCGACGGCGTGTTGCGGCTGTGCTTGGCCCAGTCGATGTCGCGCACGCCGGTGCAGGCCGTGCAGGCGTTGCCGTAGCCGCCGCAGTTGGAGGCGAGGAAGCCGTTGCCGATGCACGAGGAGTGCAGGGCGAGGGCGGCGGTGACGTCGCCGTAGGTCTCGCCGGTGCCGTTGTCGGGCGACGAACCGTTGCCGTCGTTGCTGTCGATGCCGTGGCCGTACTCGTGGAACGACACGCCCGGCAGCTCGCCGGTGTTGGCGCAGCCGCCGCCGGAACGGAAGAAGTTGACCGACGAGCCGTTCCAGTAGGCGTTGCAGGTCTGGTTGAGGTTGACGTTGGCGGTGAGCTTGGCGTTGAGCCAGCTGTTGGTGGGCAGCCAGCCGCGCGCCGACTCCTTGGCGCGGTTGAGCATGTAGAACTGCGTGCGCGCCGCGTGGGTGTTGCCGGCGCCGCCCGTGCCCGGGGTCGTGCAGTCGGTGCCCGACGAGCTGCCCATGGCGATCAGGCCGTTGGCGTCGGCGGCCTTGGAGATCGAGCCGCAGCTGTCGGAGATGGCGACGTACTGGCCGTTGAGGGTCGTCGTGCCCGTGGTGCCGCTGAAGATGCCGGCCGAGTTGGTATAGACGCCGGTGGCGACGTTGGCCCACGGCAGCGGCATCACCACCTCGGAGGCGGGGCGGTCGCTGCGGTAGGTGCCGCCGGTGGCCGAGCCGTACTCGTTGGTATCGAAGAAGTCGAGGACCTCGCCGGTCTCGGCGTCGACGCGACCGCGCCAGGTGCCGGTCTCGCCGGTGCGCTTGAAGGTGAACTGCCAGACCAGCGCGAGGCCGCGGCCGGCGCCCATCTCGTAACCCTCGGCGGCGCCCTCGTCGGCGACGTTGACCGGGATGAGGCGCAGCGAGCCGGTGTCGACCCACTTGTCGTTGGGGTAGAAGCCGCCCAGGAAGTCGCCGAGCGCGCGCTGCGCGGCGACGCGGTTGAGCTTGGCGCGCGGGACGGCGGCGCCGGCGGCCGGCAGGTTCTCGCTGCCGAACTGGATCAGGTTGCCGTTGTTGACGCGGAAGACGACGCGGGCGCCCTCGACCGGCATGCCGCCGCGGACGACGTCGAAGTCGACGAACCAGACGTGGCCGGCGGGCTGACCCGAACGGCCGGCGTTGAGCACCAGCTCGGCGGGGTCGACGCCCAGCGAGCTCGCCACGCGCGGGAGGAACGCGCGGGCGGCGCGCTCGAGGGCGGCGATGTCGATCTTGCCGTTGGGCGACAGCGCCTTCGCGTCGCTCGCCCGCAGGTTGTTGCCGCGGCCCGGGATCCAGGGGATGCCGGCGCCTTCGGCGTAGGTGACGCTGCCCGTGCGCTTGTCGATGTCGGCGGTCCACTCGCCGTCGACGCCGAAGGCGAAAGCGTCCCAACGCAGGCCCAGCGCCTTGTCCATGATCGGACGGGCGGTCGAGATGGGCTCGGCGTCGGCGACGACGGTAGCCTTGGCCGAAACGAACGAGCGGTCGGCCAAGCTGTGGCTGGTCTCCTGCGGCGCGACGATGGCGTGCGCCGACGCGGCGACCAACGCGCCCGCGACGAGGGCACAGAAGGCGAGCTGCGACAGTCTACGGTGCATGGGCAGGGATCCTCCTCGAAATGGATGGGTCGAAAGGCGTTACAGTCCGGGTACGCTGGCAGGGCAGAGGGCAAAGGTCGGGCCAGGAGTGGACCCGCCGCTGGCGAGCGAGTGAGAAAGCTAGTAGGATGAATGAGTTACGAGATGCGTGCCGAGGCTTCGCGTTGGGTGGCGATGGGTCAGTGGTTGCGCGGGCGAGGGTGGGTCTGCTCGCGTGTGGGTGCGCCGGTGACCCATCTTGTCGGGGCACTCGGTCGGTGCGGTTCGGCCGCGAAGAGAGGCTCGGCGACTGCTGTTAGTTGCGGCGTTGCTCGCACTCGCCGCCGCTACCCGCGGCTGCGCGCCGCAGCTGCGCGGCCGAACCTCGTCCTCATCACGCTCGACACCACCCGCGCCGACCACCTCGGCGCCTGGGGTTGGCCGCAGGCGCGGACGCCGAACCTCGACGCCCTCGCGCGCCGCGGCACTCGCTTCGTGCGCTGCGACACGGTGGCGCCGATCACCCTCGTCAGCCACGCCTCGATGCTCACCGGTCTCTACCCGCCGCGGCACGGCGTGCGCGACAACGGCACCTTCGTGCTGCAACCGCGCTTCGAGACGATCGCCGAGACGTTGCGCGGCGCCGGCTACGACAGCGCGGCCGTCGTCTCCGCGGTCGTGCTGTCGCGCCGCCACGGCCTCGACCAAGGCTTCGCGACCTACGACGACGACCTCGGCGCCGGCTACAGCGCCGGTACCGAGGTGAGCGAGCGGCAGGCGCGGGCGGCGACCGATGCCGCGCTCGCCGCGCTCGGCAAGCTGCGCGCGCCGTGGTTTCTCTGGGTGCACTACTTCGATCCGCACGAGGAGCACCGGCCGCCGACGCCGTGGGCCGACGGCACGACGGGCCCGCACCGCCTCTACGACGCCGAGATCGCCTACATGGACAACGAGATCGGCCGGCTGCTCGCCGCGCTGCCCAAGGAAGCGAACGTCGCCGTCGTCGGCGACCACGGCGAGATGCTCGGCGATCAAGGAGAGCTCAGCCACGGGCTGCTGCTCGGCCACGGCGCGCGGCGCGTGCCGCTCATCCTCGCCGGCCCCGGCATCCCCGCCGGCAAGAACGAGGAGTGCCTGGTGCGTACGGTCGACCTCGCGCCGACGCTGCTGCAGCTCGCCGGCGTGCCGCCGCGGCCGGGCATCGACGGCCGCTCGCTGCTGCCGCTGCCGTCGGTCGGTAAGAGCTGCGACCGCTGGAGCTACAGCGAGAGCTTCCTGCCGTTCTTCGCCTACAAGTGGTACCCGCTGCGCGCGCTCTCCGACGGCAACTTCCTCTTCGTGCAGGCGCCGCAACCGAGCGTCTTCCACATTGCCGCCGATCCCGAGGAATCGCGCGATCTCGCGGCGGAGCATCCACAGGTCGTCACGCGTTGGCAGCAGCGCCTCGAGAAGACCCTCGCCGCGATGGGCGAGAGCGTGACGCCGAAGGTGGCGGCCGAGAACGTGCTGAGCGCCGAGCAGCGCGCGCAGCTCGCGAGCCTCGGCTACGTGAGCGGCGGCGCGGGCGGCGAGGTGCGCGCCGACCTGCCCGACCCGCGCAAGATGACCGCGGTGGCGCAGGAGCTCCACCGCGCCGCCGAGCTGCGTGCAGCAGGAGCGCTGCTCGGACGCGCTGCCGCAGCTGCAGAAGATCGTCAAGCAGGACCCGCACAACTTCCCGGCCCTCGAGCTGGCGGGCCAGTGCGTGCGCGCCGCCGGCCGCGAGCAGGACGCGCTGGCGCTCTTCCAGCGCGCCGCGCGCGAGAACGAGCTCTCGGCGATCCCGGTCGCCAACGCCGCCGGCTCGCTGCTCGCCCTCGGGCGCCGCGCCGAGGCCGAGCGCGAGTACCGCAAGGCGCTCACCCTCGACCCCACGCAGCCCGAGGCGGCGTCGAACCTGGCGCGCCTGCTGCGCGAGAAGGGGGACGCGCGCGCCGCCATCGCCGTGCTCGACGGCGCCATCGCCGCCGGCGGGCACATGCCGCAGGTGTTCATGGAGCGCGGGACGGCGCACGCCGAAGCGGGCCGCCTGGAGGAGGCGCTACGCGACTTCCGCGAGGCGGCGCGGCGCAGCCCCACCGACCCGGAGCCACTCGAGAACGCGGCGCGCGCCGCCTACCACCTCGGCCGCCCGCGCGAAGCCGCGCAAGCCTACGAGTCGCTGCTGCGCATCGCCGGCAATCGCGTCGACGTCTGGAAGACGCTCGGCGCGCTCTACCTCGAAGAGCTCGGCGACCGAGCGGAAGCCGAGCGCTGCTTCCGCCGCGCGCTGCTGCTCGAGAACGACCCGGCGGAGCGGGCGAAGTTGGAAGAGCTGCTGCGCGAGTTGTAGTCGTTCAGCGTCGAGATCGCTTCGTCGCTCCGCTCCTCGCGATGACGCTGAGCGTCATTGCGAGCGCAGCGAAGCAATCTCGATGCGCACGCGCGCGGTCAGGTCGACTCTACGCGCCGAGCTACGCCGCCGGGTAGGTGCCCAAAGCACCCGCAGCTCCGCCGTGAGCGGCGCCACCTCGACGAGCGCGCTCTTCACCGGGTCGCGTTGGGCGTTGCCGTCGAGGTCGAGATAGAAGCGGTACTGGAACGGGCTGCCGGGAATCGGCCGCGACTCGAGCTTGGCGAGGTTGACGCCGCGGCGGCCGAAGACGCTCAACACCTCCGCGAGCGCGCCCGGCTTGTGGCCCGTCGTGAGCAGCAGCGATGTCTTCGCCGGCACCTCCGGCGGCACGCCGATCGCGTCACGCGACAGCTCGACGAAACGCGTGTAGTTGCCGGCCTGCGTTTGGATGCCGCGGCGCAACACCTCGAGCCCGTAGACGCGCGCCGCCGACTCGGCGGCGATCGCCGCCACCGTCACGTCGTTGCGCTCGCGCACCTTGCGCGCCGCGCCGGCGGTGTCGAACTCCTGCTGCGCGCGCAGCCACGGCGTCGCGCGCAGGAACGCCTCGCATTGCAGGAGCCCCTGCGGGTGCGACAGCACCAGCCGCAGGTCCTCGATACGCGCGCCGGGCAGCCCGAGCAGGCAGTGCTCGATGCGGCTCACCGCCTCGGCGGTGATGGTGAGGCCGCCCTCGGCGAGCAGGTCGTAGGTCTCGTTGATGCTGCCCGCCGTCGTGTTCTCGATCGGCAGCAGCGCGCGGTCGGCGGCGCCCTCGCGCACCGCCTCGGCGGCGGCGCGGAAAGTCTCGAACCCTTCCAGCAGCACTCCCTCGGGAGTGCCGGCGTAACGCCGCTGCGCCGTCAGGTGGCTGTACGAGCCTTCGACTCCTTGATAAGCGATGCGCAGCGGCACCTCGGCGAGCGAGCGCACGTGCGCCTTCTGCCGCGCCACCGACATGTCGAGCACGACCCGATAGAGCCGCTCGACCTCGTGCGCGTCGAGCCCCTGCTCGATGGCGAGGTGGCGCACCCGCTGCAGTACCTGGTCCTCGCGTGGCTCGTCGCGGAACGGATACGCGGCCTGCAGCTTG
>CAWJWP010000013.1:0-881732 GCA_963846495.1 Thermoanaerobaculia bacterium
CGTCGAGCACGAGCGGCGGCTCCGGGCCGGCGAGCATCTCCTTGAGCTGCCGTGCGTCGATGCGCACGGCACCGCGCGGGTCGCTTTCATCCTTGCGCAGCAGGTCCTCGACGCTGCTCACGCGCTCCTCCGCCACCGTCGCGGCGGCGATGCGGCGCGCGTACCACGCCGCCATCGGCGTGCCGGTGATGCCGTGCAGCACGACCGACACCGTGACGACCACACCCGCGATGGCGAGGATCGTCCGCCCCTCCGCCACCTCCGCTTGCACGATCAACAGCGCGAGGAGGAGCGACGCCAAGCCGCGCGGCCCGAACCAGCCGATGAAGAGGCGGGCGCCGCGCGACACCGCCGCCCGCCGCAGCACCAGCGCCACCGCCGCCGGCCGCGCCACGAAGAGCGTGATGCCGGCGAGCGCCAGCGCCGCGACGAGCGGGATCGTCGTCACCTCGGTCGACAGCACGGCGCCGAAGAGGATGAAGGTGAAGAGCATGATCATCTCGGACGTCGCTTCGCCGTATTCGACGAAGCAGTCGCACAGCTCGAGGCCGAGGGCCGCGATCGCGGCGCCGGCGGCGAAGGCGGCGAGGAAACCGTCGCCGCCGGCAGCCACGCCGCTGCTGTAGGCGGCGAAGACGAGCCCCATGCCGTAGAGCGCCTGGTACTCGCGGCGGATGCCGTAGCGGCGGTCGGCACGCGTCATCGACCAGGCGCCGACGGCGCCGACGATGAAGCCGAGGACCGGGCCGATCAGGAGGATCTCGCCGCCGACCAGCAGCCAGCCGCCAACGCCTGCAGCGGACGCCTTCATCACCGCCACCGTGATCAGCACGATCGGCAGGACCACGACGTCGTTCGTCGCCGCCTCGAGGATGAGCGTGTCGCGCACCGGCGACGGGATGCGCTGGTCGCGGACGACGTCGCGCACGACGACGGGATCGGTCGACGACAGCACCGCGCCGAGCAGCAGCGATGCGCCGATCCCGAGGCCGAAGAGAAAGTGCGCGGTGGTGGCGACGATCAGGATGCACAGCAGCGTGCCGGGCCCGAGCACCAGCGCCGGCACCAGCCAGGCGTCGGGCGAACGGTCGAGCTTCAACCGCACGGCGTCGAGGAAAAGCACCAGCGCCAGCGTCACCGTCGCGATCGCCTCGAGCATCGGCGACTCGGGCGTAGCGCGATCACCTTCAGCCCGTGCGGCCCGAGCAGAAAACCGACGCCGAGGAAGATCGCCGGGAAGGAGATCGGCGCCCGCGACACGAAACCTTCGGTGAGCCCCGCGAGCAGCAGGACGAAGGCCGCGAGCGCGAGGAAGGTCAGGAAGTCGGGCACGCGGCGATCGACCTCGTCAACGCCCGCGGGCCGCGGGCGTCGGTCGCGGCGACGGCCGCGCGCGGCACGGTCCCGCTCGGCTCCATGACGTCCATGTAGAGGACGCCGTCGACGACCTCGGCCAGCGCGCCCGCAGGCCCCCGTACTTGATGACACGTGCCAGCATTGGCTCGTCGAGCCAGGCAGGCCGCGCGCCGCCGCGCCGCAAGTCGAGGAAGGCGTTGGTGAAACCGGCGCGGTGGAAGAGGTCCTCGAGCGATCCCGCGCTCGGCGGCAGGAGCCGATCGGCGGCGCCTGCGCACCGCGAACTGGTGCTGCCCGTGGTGCGCCACGAGCGCGATCAAGTAGTACTCGTCGCCGAGCTCGGCTTGAGCCACGGCTCCCGCCGGCTGCCACACCTGGTAGAGCGGCGCGAGGTCGGCCGGCGCTTCGACGCGGGCGAGGTTGCGCACCGCGTGCCCGTTGTGCATCCAGGCGATGATCTTCTTGCCGGGGTAGCGCTCGCGCGCGAGCCAAACCAGGTGCTCGCCCATGATGCGGTCGCGCACCGGGAAGTTCACCGTGTCGGCCATCAGCGGCTTCGTCCACTCGGTGGCCCACGAAGTCGGGGCGAGCCGGCGCACGCCGTTGACGATCTGCGCCCAGAGGTCGCGCTCCTCGACGACGCTGTCGCTGCTGCGCAGGCGCTCCTCGAGCTCGTCGAGCGCGCCGATGAACGCGGTGCGGGCGGCAAGCTCGGGCAGCTCGCCGAACTCGTACTGCGCCTCGACGATGTTGGGCAGCAGCGGGGCGATGCGCTCGTCGAACTCGGCGCGCGGCATCCCGGCCGCCACGGCGACGCGGCGCAGATCGTCGGCGAACATCCGCTCCGACACGGCGCCGGTGAACTGCACGTCGAAGCCGGCGAGCTCGAGCGGCCGCGGCGAGCGCGCGGCGGCGGCGAAGTACTCGATGAGCGGCTGCATCTGCTTGCTGCGCGACCAGATGGCGAACACCGACTCGCGGAAGGCGAGGGCGGGGTCTTCGCCGGCCTCGATGCGCTGCCACCCCTTCCAGCAGTCGTAGAGGCCGCTCTCGAAGGCGAGCACGTCGTAGCCATCTCGCGGTGCAGGAAGCGCACGATCCGCGAGCGGGCGAGGAAGGAGGTGCCGTCGCCGTGCGTGACCTCGCCGAGCGCCACGATGCGCGCACCGGCGAGCGCGGTGCGCAGCGGCTTGAGGTCCGAGAAGTCCTCGTCGCCCGGGTCGATCGAGCGCAACGGCACGGCGTGGTCGCGCAGCCAGGCGACCTTGGCGTCGTCCGTCGCCGCAGCCTCGGCGGGGCGACGCAGCCGGCTTGGCTGCCGGCTGTGCGTTGGGCTGCGAGGCGCACACGACCGAAAGCGCGAGCGCGGCGAGAAGCGCGACTCCAGCGAAGCGTGACCGGCATGGCCGCATGCTACGACGACCAGCCCGGGGCAGGACTCTGCACCGCGGCCCGCGGACGAGGAAGACGGACCGCAATCCGCGATGTGGAAGCGAAGGATCAAGCGGGCCTTGGCGGTGCTCGGCGCCATCGTCGTCCTGGCGATCGCCTACCGCGTCGCCTTCGTCTACCAGCTGCGGCCGGGGGGCTGCGTGACACCGGCGCGCCCTCCACCGCCGGCGCCGAGCGGCCCGCGGCTCGCGCCACCCGCGCCGCGCACCGCCCGTCGAGACCCGCCCGTTGCGCGTCCTCTCGTACAACATCGACGGGCACGCCGCGCTCGCACGCCGGCCACCTGGCGGAGATCGCGCGCGTCATCCGCGAGCAGCGGCCCGACGTGGTGGCCCTGCAGGAGGTGCACCGCGGCACCTGGCAGGCGCGCTTCCGCGACCAGCCCGCCGAGCTCGCGCGGCTCACCGGCATGTAGGTGGACTTCGGCCGCAGCTTCTGCGTGCTCGGCGGCGAGTTCGGCAACGCCATCCTCACCCGCGGGGCGCTCCGCGAAGTCGAGGTGATCCCGCTGCCCAGCTTCGGCGAGCCGCGCTCGCTGCTGCGCGCGCGCGTCGACGTCGGCGGCACCGAGCTCGACGTCATGGTCACCCACCTCGCGGCCTGGGGCGGGCTGAACCGCCGCATCCGTACGCGCCAGGCCGCTGCCTTGCCGAGCGGGCGCGCGCGGCCGGCCGCCGCTTCGTGCTCTGCGGCGACCTCAACGCCACGCCGGGTTCCGACGAGCTCGCGGCGCTGCTCGGCGGCGACCTCATGCGCTGTGCGGCGGCGCCACCGACGCGACGCACCCGCTGCTCGGGCAGCGCATCGACTACATCTTCGCCGGTCCGGGGTGGCGGGTGAGCAGGCGGCGTGCTCCACCCGGCCCGTCCGACCACTGGCCCATCATCGCCGAGCTGACACCGGGCGCCGCGACGAACGGCGCACCACGAGAGCGAGGTCACGATGGCCGATGCTGCCGACACGAAGAAGACGAAGCGCGGCAAGCGGAACGTCGAGTGGAGCTGTGGCTCTTCCTCCTGCTGGTTCGTCACGCACGCTGGTGCTGGTCGTCGCCGCTGTGGAGCGTGCACGCGGGCGCGAGGTCCACCTCACCGTGCGCGGCGTCGACTCGCTGCGCGAGGCGCTCCCCTCGATCGCCGGCGCCACCCACGGCACGCTCTTCTACGGCAACCGCGTCGAGGTGCTGCAGAACGGCGACGGGTTCTTCCCGCCGCTGCTGCCCGACATCGCGGCGGCGAAGCAGACCATCCACCTCGAGAGCTACGTCTGGTGGCAGGGCGACATCTGCCGCCGGGTCGCCGAGGCTCTGGCCGAGCGGGCGCGCGCCGGCGTCGAGGTGCGCGTGCTGCTCGACGCCTCCGGCTCGGCGCGCATGGACGAGGAGCTGCTCGCGCTGATGGGCGGGCGCCGGCGTCAGGGGCAAGTACCGGCCGCTGCGGCCCAGCAACCTCGGCCGCATGAACCGCCGCGACCATCGCAAGATCGCGGTGATGGACGGCCGCATCGGCTACGTCTTCGGCCACGGCATCGCCGAGGAGTGGACTGGGCACGGCGCAGGACGCCAAGCACTGGCGCGACACCGGCGCGCGCCTCGAGGGTCCGATCGTCGGCGTCCTGCAGTCGGCGTTCACCGAGAACTGGGTCGAGGAGACGGGCGAGGTGCTGGTCGGGCCGAAGTACTTCCCGCCCCTCGAACCGGCCGGGGACGTGCAGGCGCACCTCGCCTACCACTTCGGCCACGGCAGCGTCTCCTCGGTGGACCTCCTCTACCGGCTGGCCTTCGCCTCGGCGCAGCGCGAGCTGTGGATCCAGAACCCGTACCTCGCCGTCGACGACGACGTCTCGGAGCTGCTGGGCGAGACGGCGAAGCGCGGCGTCGACGTGCGCCTGATGCTCCCCGGCGAGATCACCGACGTGCAGGCGGTGCGCCACGCCGGCCACGCGCTCTTCGACCCGCTGCTCGCGCCCGGGGTCAAGATCTGCGAGTACCAGCCGACGCTCAACCACCAGAAGATCGTCATCGTCGACGGGCTGTGGTCGCACATCGGCTCGACCAACCTCGACAACCGCTCCTTCGAGACGCAACGACGAGATCAGCATGGGCATCGTCGACGAGAGGATCGCCGCCGAGCTGCGCGCGGCGTTCCTGCAAGACTCAAGGCCTGCGAGCCGATCGGCTACCGCCAGTGGAAGTCCCGCGCCTGGAGCCACAAGCTGCGCGACTGGGCCTCCTACCGCTTCCACGACCTGCTCTGAGACTACCCCTCCATCAACAGCCGCAAATACTCGTTATAGAAAAGGCCGGTTGGGTCCTGGCTCTGGCGGTAGTCGTTGAAGGCCTGCTGGCGCGCGCCGCGCCGGGCGCGGAGGGCGGCGATGAAGTTGGGGTTGAAGGCCGCGCTGGCGGTACCGGCCGGCAGGTTCGGATCGTAAAAGCCGTACATTTTCCCGTTGTGTGGAAAGCCGCCCATGGCGACCCAGTCGCGCTCGACGCCGGCGAAGAACTGCAACAGCTTGGCAGGGTAATCGGCTGACGGAACCGCGTCGACGAATCCGATCAGGTCCAGGTTGATGAAGTACGCGTCGGGGTTGGTCGAATAGGCGCTCGACATCGCGGAGCTGCCGCCCTTGACGAAGCGGAACTCCATCGGCGCGGCGATGTGAAAGCTGTCATTCTCGAGGACTCGCTGGGTGACGACGTCGAGGCCATCCCACACCTTGCCGAGCCCCGCCGCGTCGAGGTTGGGCAGCTCGATGAAGTAGGACATGAACATGACATTGGAAGCGGTGGTCAGCCAAAGCTCCGAATGGGCGCCGTTTGCCACGTCGGCCTGCAACACGATCACTTCGATCGCCGCCGCAGTAATGATCGAAGCCGGAATGTAAGAACCAAGACCTGCAAGGTATTGAGACTGCGGCACGCCCGGTGAGGGGAGCTTCCCCGCGCCGAAAGTCCCTTCCTGCGCGAGCGTACACGCCGTTGCCGGATCGGTGGCGGAATTGGGTGTCTGCGGATTCGGATTTGCCACGATGTCCCACCACAGCACCAGGAAATTCGGCTGGCCAAACGGTGCGGCGTAGGGGGTGAAAAACACCTCGAGCCGGTCATGTTTCGAGGGCCCTGCGAGGAGCCCCTGCATTCCCGTCACGAACGCCTGCTTGTTCGCCCACGAGTACTTCTGCGTGCCTCCCTGGAGCGTGTTCGCCCAGGGGCGCGGCTGGACATCGAGAATGATCCTGACCACGACTCCGAGCCCGCCCAGAGAGACGCGAGCGAACTGCAACGGCGTCCAACCCCCGACGGGCACTGATGACGCGTCGATGGTCTCGAGATTCCCGTCCGCATCGAGAATCACGAATGCCGACGCCGTCTCCGCGAAGATCGGCGCCTCCACCGTTCCGCCGTGCACGTCGACCGCGGTCATGCCGCCGATGCTGAAGAAACCGCCCGCCGTGACGGTCTTGAACATCAGGTTGTTCTGGGTGAGGAAGGCATCGACATAGTCCTCGCGGACGCCGGGATTCACCGTGATCTGCTGTGGACCGGGTCCGAGGGTGATGCCGTTGGCGCCGACGTCGACGTAGCAGGACATATCCACCAGATAGGAGGTCGGTGCCGGCGGGGGCGCGTTGCGGTTGTCGTCCGTCACCAACGGCGGCTGGGAATGCCGCTGGCCGCTGACGCGGACCGTCACCCCGTCTTGCTTGGCGGCCGTGAGCACGGCCTGCAGGTCCGCCAGATTCTTCGGAGTGAAGTAGTACTGCTGGCCGCCGGTCGGCGGCAGGTGCTCGATGTTCCCGCTAAAGTTCCACCAGGTGGGCGCAGAGCCATTCGGAGCCATTCGCTCCCCCTTTCCTCTTGTACGTGGAATTGCCGAGGCTGCGGCGACGATAGGCCAACACGTGGCTGATGTCGATAAGGATGGCGTCTGAGCGACGACCGAAGACGACCCACGCGCGCTGAGATCGCCGCCGCGGCGGGCGCGACGGTGCCCGACCTCGTGGCGCCCGGGCTGCACGTGCTGGTGTGCGGCATCAATCCGAGCCTCTACTCGGCGGCCATGGGCTGTCACTTCGCGCGGCCGGGCAACCGCTTCTGGAAGGCGCTCCACGCGTCGGGGCTGACGCCGCGGCTGCTGGCGCCGTGGGAAGGCGAGGCGCTGCTGGCGTGCGGCATCGGCATCACCAACTTGGTAGATCGCGCGACAGCGCGGGCGGAGGAGCTGTCGGCGGAGGAGATCCGCGCCGGCGTGGCGCCGTTGCTGCGCAAAGTGCGGCGATTGGCGCCACACATCGTCGCCGTGCTCGGCATCGGCGCTTATCGCACGGCGTTGGGAAGGCCGCGTGCCGAGCTCGGGCCGCAGCCCGAGGCGTTTGGGCCCTCGCGGCTGTGGGTGCTGCCGAATCCGAGCGGGTTGAACGCGCACTACCAGCTGGCCGCGCTGGCGGCGAAGTTCGCCGAGCTGCGCGAAGCGACCTGACCGCCGTCAGCGACGCCGCGACTTCGCGGCGAGCTTGCGCGTCACCGTTGGCCGCAAGAGATCGCGCACCGCGTCCTTCCCCACCCAACGCGCCGCCGGGTCCACCGACGCGGCGAGCCGCTGCGCGAGCTCGACTGCCGCGGCGTGGAGCTCGGGCCTCCGGTGGCCGATACCGCGCAGCGCCCAGCTCACGCCTTTCTTGACGAAGTTGCGCTCGTCCTCGGCGGCGCGCTCGACGAGCGGCAGGCAGCGGAGGAACGCTTCGTCGCTCGCCTGCTTGTCGTGCCCGGCGAGCGAGGCGAGCAGCGCGAACGCGGCGCGCTTCTCGAATTCCGGTTTGCGCTTCGCCCACTGCTCGACCTTGCGAAAAGCGTAGCGGCGTCTTGTCGAAGAGGTGGAAGCAGAGCGCATCGCAGATCGCCCAGTTGTCGAAGTCGCGGCACCAGCGGTCCATCTGCGCCGGCGTGACGCGCTCGGGCTCATCCACGAACGGCGCCAGCATGCGCGCTTCGTAGACGCCGGTCTCCCACAGCGCCAGCGCGAGCTCGTGGTTGCGCCCGAGTCGCTTGCCGAGATCGCGGAGGTCGCCCACCGAGACGCCGTAGACCTTCTCCGCCACGATGCCGTAACGCGCCATGCCGTCGCGGTTGCGCTTGCTGCCGCGGCGCTCGAGCCAGGCGAGGACGCTCTCCACCGACGCCGGTTCGCTGCGACTCGCGCGCGTTCGCGGCGTCGCCGTTCGCTTCTTGGCTGGGCCGTGGCTGCAACCCGGCCCGCGGCCCCCTTCTTCGCCCTCGTCGCCATGGCGCGGCGGAGCGTACCGCAGCCTCAACGACCTGTTCTATCGGGCCACGTGCGCTCGCCGCTCAACGGGCGCGCACCCGCACTCGCCGGGTGGAATGACGGTACCCGCGGCCGGCGCGCCGCCCTCCGGCGTCAGCGTCACCGCGTAGCAGCTCGTCGCTCATCGGTCGCCTTGCCACTCATCGGCGCCATCGCCGCCACCCGTGGCATGTTGGGAACGGGCGCCGGCCTGCTGCTCTCTCGCCGCGTTACCCGACCGCCGGCGCCGCATCGTCGGCTGGACGCTGCTCGCCGTCGGCGTCGCCAGCACGATCCCGCTCGGCATGCTGGTGTTCCGCAGCACCTAGCGGCCAGCTCTCCGGCGGCCAGCAGCAGCACGTCGCGCTCGCTCGCGCCCTCGCCAGCGCGCCGCGCGTGCTGCTGCTCGACGAGCCTTGCCGGGCCCGCCGCTCATCGCACCGAGGTCTGCTCCATCAGCCAGTAGGCGCGCGAGTCGAGGAGCGCGAAGTCGGAGAAGTGCAAGCCGCGCTCGATCCGCACCGTGCCCTTCGCCGTGCCATCGGTCGTCCACAGGCCGCGTGTACCGCTGAAGAGGAGCTTCCCTCCCAGTGCCGTCGCATGCTCCTCGACCCCCGACTCGGGACCGGGCTCGAGCTCGACCACCAGCGCCGTGCCCTCGGCAGTGCCGTCCGTCGTCCACAGCTCGCTGCCGGTCTCGGGAGTCGAGGCGCTGAAGAACACGCGCGAGCCCACGACGGTGAGCGCGCCGAACCCCGGCGGGTCGGACGCCCGCAACCGGAACGTGCCGGCGGCGGTGCCGTCGCTGCGCCACAGCTCGGAGCGGCTGCTCTGCGGGTCCGATAGGACGTACGAGACGAAGTACACCAGGTCGCCCGCGTCGACGAGCATGGCCGGGCACAGCTCCGGCAACGGTGCCACCCGACGCAGCGGCTCCGCCGCGCCGGTACGCAAGCGGGCGCGGTCGAGCGCGAACAAGCCGGCGTTGCTGGCGTAGGCGTCGCCACCGACGACGGAGCACAGGCGGTCGGCAGTGAGAGGGAGCGGCTGGACGCGCCGCGTGCCAGCCGACGTGCCGTCGCTTCGCCACAAGGCTTCGCCGGCGAGGAAGAAGACCTCGTCGCCCACGGCGGTCGAGCCGTCAGGATTGAGGGCGCCCGCCTGGAGGAGGACGGTGCCGTCGGCCGTGCCGTCGCTGGACCAGAGGCCGGGCGCGAGCGCCTTCAAAGGAGCGGGGCTCCCGTGGTCGAAGCCGGCGAAGAAGACGACGCGTTCGCCCACCCGCCAGAGCCTCGTCGGCCACGAACCCTGGGGTCCGGGCACGAGGTCGCGGACGATGCTGGTGCCCGCAGCGGTGCCGTCGCTCTGCCACAGCTCGGCGCCGTGCGCCTCGTCCTCGTAGACGAAGTAAAGCCGGCCACCGACTTCCAGCGCTCGGCCCCTGCCCGTGCGATCGCTGCCGGGCGGGAGCGCCGAGACGAGCCTCGTCCCGGCGGCCGTGCCGTCGCTCTTCCACAGCTCGACGTGCCGGCTGCCGTCGTTGAGCAGGAAAAACAGCTCCCCGCCGACCGCGATCGGAGGCGACCACGAGGACGACACCCGCTCGGGCAACGTCGTCACCATCGCAGTGCCGGCGGGAGTGCCGTCGGTCCGCCAGAGCGCCTGCTCGCTGTGGACGCTGCCGCACGCCAGCGACGTCGCCCCGGCGATCGTGACGGCGATCGCCACCGCCCGCGCGCCGGAGTCGCGTCGGAACGCCCGCGCGACTGCCGGCGTCGCCGTTGCGACGACGGCGACGATCGAGGCTTTCAACGTCCAGCCCCAGGCGGGAAAAGGTGCCAGCGAGGCGGAAGCCACGTGATCCAGTAGGCCCTGTCGTCGAGGATCGCGAAGTCGGATCTGTGAGATCCGCCCTCGATCCGCACCGTGCCGCTCGCGGTTCCGTCGCTCGTCCACAGCCCGCTCGCGCCGGTGAAGAGGAGCTTGCCTCGCAACACGGCGAAGTGTTCCTCGACGCCGGACGCCGGACCCGGCTCGGTCTCGGTCACCAACACGGTGCTCTCACGCGTGCCGTCGGTCTTCCAGAGCTCCATTCCCGTCGCCGGGCTCTCGCTGGCGAAGAAGACTCGCCGGCCCACGGCGGTGAGGTCGGCGTCGCCAAACTGGGTTGGATAGCCCGAGGACGGCAACAGGAACGTGCCGCGGGCGGTGCCGTCGCTGCGCCACAGCTCCGACCGCTGCCGGTCCCAGCGGTCCGGGTCGCCGGCCAACGCGTGGACATACACCAACTCGCCGGCGCCGACGATCGGAGCGGGGAGCGAAGACCGGTAGCGACGCCACGAGCCTGATGGGGGTCGCGCTGCCAGCGCGCCAGCGGGCGCGGTCGAAGGCAAACAGTTGCCCGTCCGCGGCGACGTACACGTCGGCGCCGATGCCGGTGAGCAGCGCGTCGCCGGTCAAGCGCAGCCCCCCGATGCGCCGCGTGCCGGCCGGCGTGCCGTCGCTCTGCCACAAGGCGTCGTGGGCGAGGAAGTAGAGCTGACCGTCGACGACGGTCGAGCCTTGGCATGGATTCGTTCCGTCCTCGAGGAGGACGGTGCCTTCGGCGGTCCCGTCGGTGGACCAGAGAGCGAACCCGTACGTCCGGGCGTAGCCGGCGAAGAAGACGAGACGGTCGCCCACGCGCCACAGCCGGCTCGGCAGCGAGCCCTCCTCTCCCGGCACGAGGTCGCGGACGATGCCGGTGCCCTCGGCGGTGCCGTCGCTCTTCCACAGCTCGATCCCGTGCTCCAGCTCCTGGTAGACGAAGTAGAACGTGCCGCCGACGCCGACCGCTTCGTGCGAGCCGCCTTCGCCGACGGCGGTCGGGAGAATCGTGACGAGCGCGGTGCCCTCGGCCGTGCCGTCGCTCTTCCACAGCTCGACGTGCGAGTCTCCGTCGTCCCAGTCGCCGTCGTCGAGCAGGAAGAACAGCTCCTCCCCGACCACCGCCGGTCCCGACCACACGCCGGGCATTCGTTCGGGAAAGGTGAAGATCGCCTCCGTGCCTTCGGCAGTTCCATCGCTGCGCCAGAGCGCCTGCTCCGAGTGTGGATGGCAGGACAGCGCGATCGCCGCCGCGGCGCCGAGAGCGATGCCGGCCGCCACGCGGGCGGCCGTCGCGCGGCGAAAGGCCCGCGCGGCGCTGCGCGCGCGCAGCCAGGCCAGCAGGGACAGGATCAAGGTGCCGGCCGCATGCGCGATCCACCACCAATCCTCGCCGCGGAGATCGCCGGTCGGGTGAGAGCCCCGACCCGAGCGACACGAACCACACCGCCAAGCCGACGTTGAAGAGCCCGACCGCCAGAACGAGCAAGGCGATCCGCCGGACCCATGGGTGGCGACCCACCGGGCTCATCGCGAACACGAGAACGGCGAGCGATGCCCAGAAGGTCCACCCCGGAGCTACCAGCAGATAGACCGCCGGTATGAGCAACCAGAGGGGCGGCACCGCGTACGCGACGATCATCATTGAAGTCATCGGCTCGCCTCCTGCTGCCGCAACTGCAGCTGGCCCGAGCTCCCAAGGGGATCCCAGCCTGGCGATCCTCCCCATAAAGGAAGCGGCTACCGCCCCTCGACCGGGCCACGGCCGCATGGGCGACCGAGGGATGAAGTGACCGCCCGCATACCGCCGCGCGACTGACTGCGCGACCACACCGGTGACACGCTCCCTGCCACGGGAGGACCGGGTGTCGATCGAGCTGCGCGGGATCAGCAAGTCGTTCGGCGAGGCGACGGTGGTGCGCGGGATGGACCTGCGCATCACGACCGGCGAGCTGTGCGTGCTGCTGGGCCCGAGCGGCAGCGGCAAGAGCACGCTGCTGCGCATCATCGCCGGCCTCGAGGAGCCGGAAGAGGGGCAGGTGTTCCTCCACGACGAGGACGTCACCCACGCCGACCCGCGGCGGCGCGGCATCGGCTTCGTCTTCCAGCACTACGCCCTCTTCCGGCACCTCACCGTGGCCGAGAACGTCGAGTTCCCGCTGCGCGTGCAGAAGGTGCCGGCCGCGCAGCGGCGGGCGCGGCGCGAGGAGCTGCTCGAGCTCGTCGGCCTCACCGGCTACGGCGGACGGCGGCCGGGCCAGCTCTCCGGCGGCCAGCAGCAGCGGGTGGCGCTCGCCCGCGCCCTCGCCAGCGCGCCGCGCGTGCTGCTGCTCGACGAGCCGTTCGGCGCCCTCGACGCCCGCATCCGCGTCGAGCTGCGGCACGCCATCCGCAGCATCCACCGCGAGCTCGGTCTCACCACCGTTTTCGTGACGCACGACCAGGAAGAGGCGTTCGCGCTCGCCGATCGCCTGGCCGTGCTCTCCGACGGGCGGCTGCTCGAGGTCGGCGCGCCGGCCGACCTCTACCTCCACCCGCGGCACGAGCGCGTCGCCACCTTCCTCGGCGACGCCAACGTGCTGGTGGGCGAGGCGAGCGAGCGCGGCGTGCGCCTCGGCGACGTCGAGCTGCCGCTCGGCGTCACCGCCGAGAAGGCGCCGGGCGGCCGCGTGCGCGTCGTCTTCCGTCCCGAGGACGTGCAGCTCGGCTCGGCGCGCGACGGCGCCGCGCAGCTCGGCCTCGCCCGCGTCGAGGAGGCGACCTTCGCCGGCAGCTTCGAAAGGGTTCGGTTGCGCCTGCCGACGCCGCCCGGCGTGCGCGGCGTGGCGCCGCCGTCGCCCTTCGGCTCCACCTTCGTGTGGCTCGACGCCCTGCGGCCGCAGCCGGAAGCGCGGCGGCTGCCGCTGCGCAGCGGCGACGAGGTGCCGGTGGCGGTGCGGCGCGTCCACGTGCTCGCCTCGGCGGCGCTGCGCCTCCTCGTCCTCGGCAAGGCCGATCCGCCGGGGCCGGCGGCGACGTTCGCGGCCGCGCTGGCGGAGGCCACGGCGGCGGCGGTGTCGCGCGCCGGCGCCACTCCGCCGCCCGACGGCTGGGACCTCGCCCTCTACGACCTCGACGGCGAGGCCGGCGCGCTGCCGCGCCACCTCCCCGGCCCCGAGGTCGACCACCTGCTGTTCGTCGATCCCGGCGCGGCGCTGCCGCGCCGCATCCTGGTCTGCATCGCGGTGGGCGAGCCCGGCAAGGAGGACATCTCCTTCGCCGAGCGGCTCGCCTGGCGTCTTGCAGCGCAAGTGACGGTGCTGACGGTCCTCCCCGGACCGCTTCAGGAGCCCCCACCGCACGTGCGCCGCTTCCTCGATGCCGCGGCGCGCGCCCTCGGGCGCCGCGGCGTCGAGGTGCGGACCAAGGTGCGCCACGGCACGCCGCGCCGGGAGATCCTTGCCGAGGTGACGGAGGGCGAGCACGGCCTGCTCGTCATCGGCGCCCCCCAGCCGCCGCCAGGCCAGCCGTTCGGCCTGCACGGCATCGTCGAGCGCCTGCTCGCCGACCGGCCCTGCCCGGTGCTGGTGGTGCGCGCGAGGAGGCCGACCGCCGGCCCGTCGGCCGAGGTCGAGATGGCCGCCCGCGCCGGCCGCTGAGCGAAGGCGCGTCCGCCCGGCCACCATCGAATGCCAGCCTTCCTGCAAGGCGACGTCGAATGTAGGGTTAGGCGGCACGCTCAGCGACTACCGCGAAAGATAGGAGGAAACAGCGATGGACCAGCTCATCTCTCTCAACCTCCCAGATCCACATGCCGCGCCTCTGGTCAGATCCCTCCTCGAGTCCTCTGGAATTCCCTTCGTGATCCTAGGCGAGCAGCTCCACGGCCTTCTGCCAGGCTTCGGAGCAATTCGTGATCCAGAAGGCGGGAGCCTTCGGTTGCACGTTCCCCCTGAGTGCGAGAAGCAAGCTCGCTCGCTACTCGCCGACTTTCTCTGAGGCAAGTCGCGAACTCGCGCGCTGTCCACGCGAAAAGCCATCACTTGGCCTAGGGAGCAACCATGAAGACACTTGCAATCGTCATCATTGCCCTTGCACTCGCAGCGCAAGGCTCATCGCAAGAGAAGGCCACACCTACTCCTCTTCCGTCAGTGGCTCTCCCTCCCGAGCTCGACAGGGTGCTTCGCGACTACGAGAAGGCGTGGAGGGCCAAGGATGCGGAGGCGCTCGCCAACCTGTTTGCGGAGGACGGCTTCGTCCTTGCGAACGGCGCGCTACCCGTTCGCGGCCGGCCTGCCATACGGCAGGCGTACTCGGGGGCAGGTGGACCACTTCACCTCCGGGCCCTCGCCTTCAGGACAGGCAATGACATTGGATACATCATCGGCGGCTACGCGGAGGCGCCGGACGCGCCCGACATCGGGAAGTTCACCCTCGTGCTCGAGCGCGGACCATCAGGGCGCTGGCTCATCACGTCGGACATGGACAACCCCAACCGGCGCCGATCGCAGACCCCGCCGGCCCCGACTGGTACGACCCCGCCTGGTAACTGAGCCTCCTGTCCGGTGGACCGACCTTCACGAGCTCCCGACATCCGCATTCGTTAACCCGTGTTCGAACAATCGCTCCAGACCGAGGAATGGAAGGATCAGCAGGCGGCCGAGGGCCGCACGCCCGATGAGATCCGCGCGGTGCGTACCGCTGCGGTCTTCATCGTCGTCAATACTGTCCTCACAGTTGCCCTCGAGCTTGTCGCCGGAACAAAGGTCAACTTTCTGCCGGCTGTCGCGGCCGTGGTCCTCGGCTATTACCTGTACAAGCTGCGTTCACGCGCCGAGAACCTCGCGATTGGGCTGTCGATCATCGTTGGGACGTTGATGCCGGCGATCTACTTCTGGCTGCTGCCGCTTCCTGGCGCGGTAATCCAGTCACTGCTCGCTTGGAGTCTCTCGGGCGCCGTGCTGCTTCTCCTTCTCGGGCAGGCGGGCCCGGTGCGACGCCGGGTGGCAATCGCTCTTTTCGCCATAGTCACGCTAGGGACATACTGCGTCGCCTTCGTCCTCCTCTTCGCCCGGCACCGCTAGGCCAGCTACTTCGGAGCGTCTACGGACTAAATGTTCATAGGACACTTTGGCGTCGCATTCGGAGCGAAGCGGGTAGCGCCGGCCCTGTCCCTGGGCACTCTCTTCCTCGCGTGTCAGCTCGCCGACCTCATCTGGCCGAACCTCGTGCTTCTCGGCATCGAGCGCGTCGAGGTTCAGCCCGGCGCCACGGCGATGACTCCGCTCGACTTCGTCAGCTACCCCTTCTCTCACAGCCTCGTAGCGCTCGCTGGCTGGGCGGTCGTCATGGCCGGCATCGTCTGGGCCGTCAAGCGGCAGTGGCCTGGTCCTCCGCTCACCGTTGCCGTCGTGGTGCTGAGCCATTGGGTGCTCGACGCGATCACTCACCGCCCCGACATGCCGCTGACGATGGGCGGCACGCAGCGCGTCGGGCTCGGCCTCTGGAACTCGGTCGCCGGCACGATCGCCGTCGAGACGTTGCTCTTCACTGCCGGCATTGCGATCTACTGCCGTACCACCAAGCCGCGCGACCGTGCCGGCAGCATCGGGCTCTGGCTCCTGGTGGCCTTTCTCGTCTTGGTCTATCTCGCGAACGTCTTCGGCCCGCCTCCACCGAGCTCGAACGCGGTGGGCTGGGCTGCTCAGGCGATGTGGCTCCTCGTTCTGTGGGGCTACTGGGTGGATCGTCATCGGCTGCCGCGGTCGTAACCGGCTGCATACCCGCAGGCGACTGACCACACGACCGGCGCAGATGACACGCTCGCGCCGATGAGCCATCGCGCCCGTAACAGCGCCGTTCCGGGCTTCGGCCTCACCTTCGGGGCGATGACGTTCTACCTGTCGCTGGTCGTCCTCATCCCGCTCGCCGCCCTGCTGCTGCGCGCGGCGCGGGTCGGGCCGCGCGATCTCGTCGCCGCGATCGGCAACCCGCGCGCGCTCGCCGCCTTTGGCTTGAGCTTCGGAGGCGCGCTGGTCGCCGCCGCCATCGCCGCGATCGGCGGCAGCATCGCCGCCTGGGTGCTGGTGCGCTACCAGTTCCCCGGCCGGCGGCTGCTCGACGCGCTCGTCGACCTGCCGTTCGCGCTGCCGACGGCGGTGTCGGGCATCGCGCTGGCGACGCTGCTCGCGCCGCAAGGGTGGGTCGGCCAGATCGTCGCGCCGCTCGGCTGGAAGCTCGCCTACTCGCGCGCCGGTGTCGTCATCGCCATGGTGCTGGTGTCGCTGCCGTTCATCGTCCGCACGCTGCAGCCTGCCCTCGCCGACCTGCCGCTCGACGTCGAGGAGGCGGCGGCCACGCTCGGCGGCGGGCGGCTGCGCACCGTCTTCACCATCGTCGCGCCGCAGCTGCTGCCGTCGCTCGCCAGCGGCTTCGCCCTCGCCTTCGCGCGCGCCGTCGGCGAGTACGGGTCGGTGATCTTCGTCGCCGGCAACTTGCCGAGCAAGACCGAGATCGTGCCGCTGCTCATCGTCGTCGAGCTCGAGCAGTACGACTACGACGCCGCCACCGCGCTGGGCGCGGCGATGCTCGCCGCCTCCTTCGTCGTGCTGCTCACCATCCACCTGCTGCCGCGCTGGTGGGCGCGGCGGCGCGGGCCGGTGGAGGCCTAGCGCGTGCCCGCGGGAGCCGCCTGGCGCATGGGCGGCGGCGCGGCCGCCGGCAGCACGCGGGCGACGCGCGAGCCGCGGCTGGTGCGCATGCTGCTCATCGGCTTCACCTTCCTCTTCCTCGGTGGGCTGCTGGTGCTGCCGCTGGTGGTGGTGCTGGCGCAGGCGTTCGCCGAGGGGCTGCGCGCCTGGGCCGCCGCCGTCGTCGAGCCCGACGCCCGCGCCGCCATCGCGCTGACGCTGAAGACGGCGGCCATCGTGGTGCCGCTCAACGTCGCCTTCGGCCTCGTCACGGCTTGGGCGCTGGGGAAGTTCCGGCCGCGCGGCCGCGAGCTGTGGATCACGCTCGTCGACCTGCCGTTCTCGGTGTCGCCGGTGGTGGCGGGGCTGCTGTTCGTGCTGCTCTTCGGCCGGAACGGCTGGCTCGGACCATGGCTTGCCGAGCGCGACGTGCAGATCCTCTACGCCGTGCCGGGCATCGTTCTCGCCACGCTCTTCATCACCGCGCCGTTCGTCGCCCGCGAGCTGCTGCCGATCATGGAAGCGCAGGGCACCGACGAGGAGGAAGCGGCGCGCCTGATGGGCGCCTCGGGCTGGACGATCTTCTGGCGCGTCACCCTGCCCAACGTCAAGTGGGCGCTGCTCTACGGCCTGGTGCTCTGCAACGCCCGCGCGATGGGCGAGTTCGGCGCCGTCTCGGTGGTGTCTGGGCACATCCGCGGCCTCACCAACACGCTGCCGCTCGAGGTCGAGGTGCGCTACGGCGAGTACCAGACGACGGCCGCGTTCGCGCTCGCGTCGCTGCTCTCGGCGCTGGCGCTGGTGACACTGGTCGTCAAGGCTTTCCTCGAGCGGCGGTTGGACCAGGCTACAGAGTGAACGGTGAGGACCGCCAAGGCCTGACGCGATAATGGCGGGCTTGCGCCCGCTCGACCTCCTCATCGTCCTCGCGTACCTCGCGCTCGTCGTCGCCGCGGGACTCTTCTTCGGCCGCCGCCAGCAGACGACGCGGCGCTACTTCCTCGCCGGACACGCGGTGCCCTGGTGGGCGATCGCGGCTTCGATCGTCGCCACCGAGACCTCCACCATCACCTTCATCTCGGTGCCGGGGATGGCCTGGGCCCCCGGCGGCGACTTCCGCTATCTGCAGGTGGTCTTCGGCTACGTCGTGGCGCGCGTGATCATCGCCGCCTTCTTCATGCCTTGGTATTTCCGCGGCGAGCTGGTCACCGTCTACGAGCTGCTGCAGACGCGCTTCGCTCCTTCGGTCAAGGCGCTCGCGGCCTCGCTCTTCGTCCTCATGCGCACCGTCGCCGACGGAGTGCGCCTGCTGCTCACCGCCTACGTGCTCGCCGCCGTCTTCCCCTCGCTCGGCGTCGCCGGCGCGGTCGTCGGGCTGGGCCTGGTGATGATCTGGTTCACGCTCGTCGGCGGCATCGAGGCGGTCGTCTGGATCGAGGTCGCGCAGCTGCTGATCTACGTCGGCGGCGCCGTCGCCGTGTTCGTCCTCCTCCTCGGCGACGTCGGCTTCGGCGATGCGCTCGCGGCGGGTGCGGCTGCCGGCAAGCTGCGTGTCTTCGACTTCTCGTTCGACCTCACGAGGAACTTCACCTTCTGGTCGGGCTTGATCGGCGGCACCTTCCTCACGCTGTCGACGCACGGCACCGATCAGTATCTGGTGCAGCGCTACCTCTGCACCGACCGGCCGCGCAGCGCCGCCAAGGCGTTGCTCGCCTCGGCGGTGGTCGTGCTCGTCCAGTTCGTCCTCTTCCTCTCGATCGGCGTGTTGCTCTTTGCGTTCTACGGCGAGCGCGCTCCGGTCGCCGCCGCCGACCAGGTGTTCCCGCATTTCATCGCCCACCACCTGCCGGTGGGGCTTTCGGGTCTGGTCGTCGCCGCCATCCTCGCGGCGGCGTTGTCGTCGTCGCTCAATGCCATCGCCGCCACCGTGGTGGCCGACCTGATGCGGCCGCGCGACGACCGCCAGACGCTGCGCCTGTCGCGCCTGCTCACCGTCGTCGCCGGCTTGGCGCAGATCGGTGTCGGGCTCGCGATGCAGCAGAGCGAGCGTTCCGGAATCAACACCGTGCTCGGCATCGCGTCGCTGGTCAACGGGCCGATCCTCGGCGTCTTCCTCCTCGGCGCGACGAAGAGCGCCTCGACGCGGTCGGCCCTCGTCGGCATGGGCGCCGGCATCGCGGTCGTCGCGTGGGTCGCGTTGGCCACCGCCGTCGCCTGGCCTTGGTACGCCGTCGTCGGCTCGCTGACCACTCTCGCCGTCGGGCTGCTTTGGGCCCGGATCTCGACATCCTTCTCTTCGGCCGCCGCTCCTCGCGCGGCCGCCGGCGGTTGACGGCCCGATCGTGGTCATGCGTCACGTCGCCAGGCTCTCGCTGCTTCCCTTGCTTCTCCTTCTCGTCCTTCTCGCGGGCTCCTGCGCCCGCGCCCCCGCCTTCCGCGAAGCGAAGTTGCGGGAGATCGACCTTGCGGTCGAGCAGGCAATCGCGGCCAAGAAGATCCCCGGCGCCGTGCTCTGGATCGAGCACCGCGGCGCCGTCTACCACCGCGCCTACGGCAACCGCGCGCTCGTCCCGCGCGTGGAGGCGATGACCGCGGACACCGTCTTCGACGTCGCCTCGCTCACCAAGCCGGTGGCCACCGCCTCCGTCGATCTGGCTCCTCATCCAGCAGGGCAAGGTCGCCCTCGACGCGCCCGCCGCTCGCTACCTGCCGGAGATCGCGGACCGGCGGATCGCCGTCCGCCACCTCCTCACTCACAGCTCCGGCCTGCGCCCCGGCCTCGACCTGAACGTCGCGTGGAGCGGCTACGACGAAGGCGTCCGGCGCGCGCTCGCCGAGACGCCGCGCAACACGCCGGGAGCGATCTTCCGTTACTCCGACGTCAACTTCATTCTGCTCGGCGAGATCGTCCGCCGCGTCTCCGGCCGGCCGCTCGACGACTTCGCGCGCGAGAACGTCTTCGCGCCGCTGCGGATGACCGACACCGGCTTCCGGCGCGCCGGGAGCGCCCCTACGGCGAGTCCGCGCCGGCCCGACGAGTCGATCGCGCGCATCGCTCCCACCGAGCGCGGCCTGCGCGGCACGGTGCACGACCCCACCGCTCGGCGCATGGGCGGCGTCGCCGGGCACGCGGGAGTGTTCACGACCGCCGCGGACCTCGCGAAGCTCGCCCGCGCGGTGCTCGCCGGCAAGACCCTTCCCGCCCGAGATGACCGCGGTGCAGTCGCCGCCCGCGGTCGCGATCAAGCGCGCCGGCGGGTTCGACGTCGACTCCGGCTACGCGCGGCCGCGCGGCGATCTCTTCCCCGTCGGCTCGTTCGGGCACACCGGCTGGACGGGCGCCTTCCTGTGGATCGACCCGAGCTCGCAGGCGTTCTACGTCTTCCTCTCCAATCGCGTGCACCCCGACGGCAAGGGCAGCGTGATCGCGCTGCAGCACCGGCTCGGCACGCTGGTCTCCGAGTCGCTCGCCGGCGTCACTTTCGAGCGCCCGCCGCGGCGCCGGGTCGGCTTCGTCCTCGGCGGCGCCGACGCGCAGAACGGCATCGACGTCCTGTGGGCGGACGGCTACCGCGCGCTGCAGGGGATGCGCGTCGGCCTGATCACCAACCAGACCGGCATCGACCGCGCCGGCAACCCGACGATCGATCTGCTGCGCAGCGCGCCGGGCGTCGAGCTCGCCGCGCTGTTCAGCCCCGAGCACGGCATCCGCGGCCGCGCCGACGAAGCCGGTGCCCGACGAGGTCGACGCGATCACCGGGCTGCCCATCTACAGCCTGTACGGCGAGCGCCGCCGGCCGTCGCGCGAGCAGCTCGCCGGCCTCGACGCGCTCGTCTTCGACGTGCAGGACATCGGCGCGCGCTTCTACACCTACGTCTCGACGATGGGGATGGCGATGGAGGCCGCCGCCGAGGCCGGCATCCGCTTCGTCGTCCTCGACCGCGTGAACCCCATCGGCGGCGAGGCCGTCGAGGGCCCGCTGCTCGAGGGGCCCACCGACTTCATCGGCTGGCACCGTCTGCCGGTGCGTCACGGCAAGACCGTGGGCGAGCTGGCCGAGCTCTTCCGCCGCGAGCGCGGCATCGACGTCGAGCTGACCGTCGTCCCGGTGAAGGGCTGGAAGCGCGAGCAGTGGCAGGACGAAGCGGGCCTGCCGTGGGTCGACACCTCGCCCAACATCCGCTCGCTCGCCGCCGCCGGTCTCTACCCCGGCCTCGGCCTGCTCGAGCGCGCGGTCTCCGTCGGGCGCGGCACGCCGACGCCGTTCGAGATCGTCGGCGCTCCCTACGTCGACGGCGCGCGGCTGAGCGCGCGAGCTCGGCCGGCTGCCCGGCGTCGCCGTCACGCCGATCCGCTTCACGCCGACGGCGAGCACGCACGCCAACGAGGAGTGCGGCGGCTTGCGGCTCACCATCACCGATCGCCGCGCGCTGCGCTCGGTCGAGGTCGGCCTGCGCATCGCCGCCGCGCTCGCGCGGCTCTATCCCGACCAGTTCCCCGTCGATGCCATGCAGCCGCTGCTACGGCACCGCGCGACGCTCGAGCAGGTCCGCGCCGGCCAATGGCCGCCGAGCTGAGCCCAAGTGAGGCCACCGAGCCCCTTGACAACCTTGACAAGCACCTAGGATACTCGAGGCCATGACGACCGCGAGCGTCGACGCCGCCGTCAGCGCCTTCCGCCGTACCCTGGAGCGCCTCGAGGCGACAGCGGAGCGGATGCCGGCAGCCGACGACGAGGTCGCCGAGGGCGGCGCCGCTCTGGCCGTCGATCCCGAGCTCGGCGAACGCGCCGCGCTGATGGCGGTCGCCGGTCAGCTCTGGCGCCACCATCTCGGCCCGCTGCTCACCGCCGGCGACCTGCAAAAGATGGGCGGCCGCAGCCGACAGGCGGTGCACGACATGGTGCAGCGCCGCCGCTTGTTGGCTCTGCCCACGCCGGCGGCCGGCAGCTCGCTCTTCCCCGCCTTTCAGCTCGATCCGATCGGGCGGCCGCACCCGTTGGTGCCCAAGGTGCTGGCCATCTTCGGCGACTCGCTGAGCCCCTACTCGATCGCCTCCTGGTTCCGCACGCCGCAGCCGCTGCTCGAAGGCCGCAGTCCCGCCGAATGCATGGCGTCGGGCGAGGACGCCGGGCTCGTCGAGGAGGAAGCCGAGCGCACAGCGTCCAAGCTGCGTCGGTGAGCCCACTCGGCGCGCCGCCGGCCGAGCCGCGGGAGCTCGTCGGGCTTTCCCAGCTGTCGAGCTCGGCGGCCGGGGCTTCGATGGCGCGCATCCATCGCCGCGAGCATTCGCCGCTCTGGTTCAACAGCGACGGTAAGCAGCGCTTCGACCTCGTGCCGCCGCAGGGGACGCTCTACGCCGCCGAGGAGCCTTTGGGCGCGATGGTCGAAGTGTTTCGCGATCTCTCGCTGCTCGACCTCGCCGACGTCGAGGCACGGCGGCTGTCGATTCTCGCGCCGCGCCGCCGACTCGCGCTTCGCCGACTGCACGGCGCGTGGCGCTCGTCGCTTCGGCATCACCGCAGCGATCCACTCGACGCCGCATTACGAGGAGACGCAGCGTTGGGCGCGAGCCTTTCGAGCAGGCCGGGTTCGCCGGCATTCGCTACCTAGTAAGCCACGATCCGGCGCAGCAGCTTGTCGGCTACGCGCTCTTCGGCGAGGCCGGCGAGCCGACTACCGTGACCGACGTCGAGGTCCTCGAGACGATGGAGATCCCGCGGTTCCTGCTCGACGATCTCGCGCGCGAGGTGGGGATCGTGGCGCTGCCGCGGCTGTACGAGGAGCGGTGACGCGTCGGCCGTGACGAGGCAGGGCTAGACTTTCCCGATGCGCTCGCCGTCTCGTGCCACCGTGCTCGGCCTTGCGAATGCCGGGCTCGTGCTGACGATCGCGTTCGCTCTTGCCGGCGTCGAGGCAGTAGCCGAGCATCCCTTTGCATCTCTCGCGGCAGCTACTCTTCGATGCGGCAGCGCTGCTCGCGTTGATGACCGGTGTTGCGCTCAGTCATCGGCTCGGCGCTCCGGCACGGCGGCTTGCGGGCGCTGCGGCGCGGCTCGGGCGCCGGCGACCTGCGCACGCCGCTCGCGGCCGGGGGCGAGCCGGAGATGGCGCGGCTGGGGGCGACGCTCGAGGAGATGCGGCGGCGGCTGCTCGCGCTGACGTCCGAGCTCGAGCGGCGGGAGGCGGAGGCGCGGGCGGTGCTCGCCGGGCGTCGTCGAAGGGGTGCTCGCGGTCGACGGCGAGCGGCGCATCACGTACCTCAACCCGCAGGCGGAGCGGCTCCTCGGCACGACCGGCGAGGCGGCGCGCGGGCGGTTCTGCGGCGACGTGTTGCGGCCGGAGAGCAGCGACGGGAGTTATCCGTGCGACGACCGCTGTCCGCTGGTGCACGCGCGCTCGCGCGGCACCAGCCGCGCCGTCGAGTCGCTGCGACTGGCGGGCGGCACGCGGCACGTCGTGCTGACGACCTCGGCGCCGGCGGACTCGTCCACCGCCGGCTCGCAGGTGATGGTGCTGCGCGACGAGACCGAGGAGGAGACCGGCCGCCGCGTGCGCGACGTCGTGCTCGCCAATCTCTCGCACGAGCTCAAGACGCCGCTCGCGGCGCAGCTCGCGTCCGTCGAGCTGCTGCGCGACGGTCTCGCCTCCGCGGCGGCGCCCGGCTCGCCGGCCGCCGATGCCGCCGTGCTCGTGGGTTCGCTAGAGCGCAGCACGCTGCGCCTTCTCGGGCTGGTGGAGAACCTACTCGCCAGCGCGCGCCTGGAGACCGGCGACTGGGCGATGCGCAGCGAGCCGGTCGACCTCGCGGAGGTGGCGCGCGAGGCTGCCGTGCTGCTGGCGCCGCTCTTCGAGCAGCGCCGCCAGCGCGTCGAGGCGCCGGTCGACGGCGAGGCGTGGGTGTTGGGCGATCGCACGCAGCTGCTCCAGGTGCTGCTCAACCTGCTCGGCAACGCCAACAAGTTCGCGCCCGAGAGCACGCGGGTGCGCATCGACGGCGGCAGCGAAGGCGGCGAGACGGTGCTGAGCGTCGAGGACGAAGGCCCCGGCCTGCCGTCGACCGACGAGGCGAGCCTCTTCGGCCGCTACCGCCGCTTCGGCGGCGCGGCGCGGCCGCACGGCGCCGGCCTCGGGCTCTGGATCGTGCACGCGATCGTGCGCCGCCACGGCGGCAGCGTCGCCGCCGAGACGCGGCCCGAGGGCGGCGCGCGCTTCACCGTGCGGCTGCCGGCCGCGCCTGCGCCGTCCCTCGACCGCGAGGGCGTCGCCATCACCGCATCGAGGGTGGGCGCGGCATGAAGCTGCTCGTCGTCGACGACGACCCCGAGCTGCGGCCGCTCGTCGGCTTCGCGCTGCGGCAGGCCGGCTATCTCGTCGTCGAGTCGTCGTCCGGCGAGGAGGCGCTGCAGCTCCTCGAGCGCGAGCTGCCCGACCTGATGATCCTCGACGTCAACCTCCCCGGCATCGACGGCTTCGAGGTGCTGAAGCGGACGCGCGCCCGCGACGCCGCCGCGCTGCCGATCCTCATGCTCACCGTGCGCGGCGAGGAGGAGGACCTCGTGCGCGGCCTCGACCTCGGCGCCGACGACTACCTCACCAAGCCCTTCTCGCCGCGCACGCTCCTCGCCCGCGTGCGCGCGCTGCTGCGCCGCGCGGGTCAGGAGGCGCCGGCGCGGCCGACCGCGGTGGGCTCGCTGGTGCTCGACGAGGAGCGCCACCTGCTGCGCGTCGGCGAGCGCCAGGTGACGCTGGCGCCGCTCGAGCTGCGCCTCCTGCAGCTGCTGCTGGCGCAGGCCGGCCGCACGGTGGCGCCGGACCGGCTCATCCGCCACCTCTGGGGCGGCAGCGTCAGCGCCGGCCGCGAGCACTTGAAGCAGCTCGTCTACCGCCTGCGCCACAAGATCGAGGACGACCCGATGGCGCCGCGCCTGCTGCGCACCGACCCCGGCGCCGGCTACCGGCTCGAGCCCTGAGCCGCGAGGGAGGAAGACGATGGAGCACCGCAAGCTCGGCACGCAGGGACTCGAGATCTCCGCTCTCGGCCTCGGCTGCATGGGGATGAGCGAGTTCTACCAAAACGCCGGCGAGGCGGAGGCGATCGCCACCATTCAGCTCGCCGTCGACCGCGGCGTCACGTTGATCGACACCGCCGATATGTACGGGCCGTTCACCAACGAGGAGCTGGTGGGGCGCGCCCTGCGCGGCCGGCGCGAGCGCGTCGTCCTCGCCACCAAGTTCGGCAACGTGCGCGGCCAGGACGGCGCCTTCCTCGGCATCGACGGCAGCCCCGATTACGTGCGGCGCGCCTGCGACGCCTCGCTGCGGCGGCTCGGCGTCGACACGCATCGACCTCTACTACCAGCATCGCGTCGATTCGAAGACGCCGATCGAGGAGACGGTCGGCGCGATGGCGGAGCTCGTGCGCGCCGGCAAGGTGCGCTGGCTCGGGCTGTCGGAAGCGGCGCCGGCGACCATCCGGCGCGCGCACGCCGTGCACCCGATCAGCGCGCTGCAGTCGGAGTACTCGCTGTGGAGCCGCGAGGTCGAGGACGAGGTGATCCCCACCGTGCGCGAGCTCGGCATCGGCTTCGTCGCCTACAGCCCGCTCGGCCGCGGCTTCCTCACCGGCCGCTACCGCACGCCCGACGACCTGCCGGCGAACGACCGCCGCCGCATGTTCCCGCGCTTCCAGGGCGAGATGTTCGCCCACAACCTGAAGCTCGTGGAGCGCGTCGAGGAGATCGCGCGAGAGAAGGGCGTCACGGCGGCGCAGCTCGCGCTCGCGTGGGTGTTGCACCAGGCGAAGGACGTGGTGGCGTTGTTCGGCACCACGCGGCGCGACAACCTCGAAGCCAATCTGCGGGCGGTCGACGTCCACCTCAGCGACGACGATCTGCGGCGGCTCGACGCGGTGGTGCCCAAGGGCGCCGCCGCCGGCACGCGCTATCCCGAGCCGGGGATGCAGACCGTCAACCGCTGAGCCGGCGCGCTCGCTCCGCGCGTCAAGCGCCGACGGACCGCAGCACCTCCGCCGGATTGGTGCGCATGGCGCGCCACGCCGGCAGCAGACCGGCGACCACGACGACGGCGACGAGCCCCAGCGGGACGAGGACGAGCGTCCAGCGGTCGACCGTGCCGATGCCCAAGAGCAGTGAGCTCAAGAAGCGCGTGAGAGCGAGCGCGCCGGCGACGCCGCCGAGGGCGCCGGCCATGGCGAGCCGCGCGCTGTCGCCGAGGACGAGCTTCGCGAGCTGTTTCTCGCGCGCGCCGAGCGCCATTCGCACGCCGAGCTCGCGGCGCCGCAAGCTGACGGCGAAGATCTGCAGCGCGAGCAGGCCGGCCACGGCGGTCAGCAGCCCCATCCCGGCGAGGGCGATGGCCAGCGTGGCGTTGATGCGTAGCGGGTGCAGCATGCGCAGGAGCTGCTCCTGCGCATCGACGAGGTCGATGAGAGCCGCTTCCGGCGCCGCCGTCGCGAGCGCGCGGCGCAGACCCGGCTCGATGGTCGACAACGGCGCTGCGCCGCGCACGAGCAGGCTCATCCGCGAGTGCGTCTTCTGGCCGTACGCGAAGTAGATGGTCGGCGCGTGCGGCGCGATCGCCGAGGTCGTCGCGGCATCCGCCGCCACGCCGACGATCTCGAAGTCGGGCCCGGATTCGCCGGCGCGCACCGGCAGGTCGACGCGCAAGTGGCGGCCGATCGCGGACTGGCCGGGGAACAGCTTGTCGGCGAGCGTGCGGCTGATGACGATCGCCGGCGCCCCGCCCGGCGCGTCGCGGTCGTCGAGCGCGCGGCCCATGGCGATGGGCACGCCGAGAGTCGAGAAGTAGCGCGTGCCGACGATGTTGTACTCGGCATCGCGCCAGCTCTCGAGCGCGTCGTCGGTGGCGACGCGCGTCCAGCGCGTCCAGCCGGAGTTGAGGCCGACGTGGGCGAGCGTCGCCGAGCGCACGCCGGGCAGCCGGCGCACCTCGTCGAGGAGCCCGTTCCACACCACCGGCGCCGGCCGCGCGCCGCCGCGCGGCTGGTGGACGGTGGCGATCGAGAGGCCGCGCGCGTCGAAGCCGAGGTCCGAGTCGACGGCCGAGCTCATCGTGCGCGCGAGCAGCGCGCCGCCGACGAGCAGCACGACGGCGAGCGCGAGCTCGAGCGCCACCATCACCTGGCGCGGGCCGAGACGCGCGCCTGAGCGCGCGTCGCCCGAGCGCAGCGCGCGCACCGGATCGTCGCGCAGCACGCGCAGGAGCGGAGGCAGCGCCGCGAGCGCAATGGTGGCGACCGCCGCGGCGGCGGCGAAGGCGTAGACGCGCAGCCCGAGCTGGAGCACCTGCTCCCCCGGCGCCGCCCAACCCGGCCCGATGCCGCCCAGCGGCGTGAGCAGCATGTGCTCCAGCCAGCGACCGACCGGGATGGCGACGAGCAGCGCGCCGATGAAACCGAGTCCCGCGGGCACCCCCAGCTCGCGGGCGAGCGCGCCGACGAGCCGGCGCGGCGGCGCGCCGAGGGCCTTGCGCATCGCCCACTCGCGCTCGCGGGCGGTGGCGCGGGCGAGGAGGAGGCCGGCGACGTTGGCGCTGCCGAGAAGCAGGAAGAGGACGGCGGCGGCGGTGAGCGCGGCGGCGGCATGGAAGAACGGGTCGTCGCGGCTCGCCGGGTCGAAGGTCGTCGCCGCGAGCACGAGCGCCTGGCGCGGGCCCTCCTCACGCGGCGCCGTGCGGTCGAGCTCGCGCGCGACGGCGGCGAGCGCCGAGCTGGCGGCGGCGAGCGAGGTGCCGCGCGGCAGGCGGGTGACGACGCGCAGCCACTGCTCGTCGGCGACGCCCAGCCGCGCGACGCCGGAGACGGCGTCGGCCTGCGCGAGCGGCGCGAAGAAGCCGGTGGCGTAGCCGAGGCCGGTGAAGCCCTGCGGCGCCACGCCGACGACGGTGAGCTGCGCGCCGTTGACGCGCACCTCTTTGCCGACGATGCCCGGGTCGGCGCCGAAGTCGCTCTGCCAGATGGCGTGGCCGAGGACGACGACCGGCGGCGCGCCGGGGCGGTCGTCGTCCGGCCCGAGGAGGCGGCCATGCGCCGGGCGGACGCCGAAGAAGCCAAAGTACTCGCCGCTCACCAGCTGCCCCCAGGCGTAGCGGCTGCCTTCGGCCGCGCCGAGCGAGGCGCCAATCGTCGAGGAGCCCAGCGTGTCGCGGAACGGATCGCGGCGGCGCAGGAGGTCGAGCTCGACGTCGCTCGCCTGCCGCCGCGGGTCGCCCTCGGCGCCGAACCACACCTCGGCGATGCGCTCCGACGCCGGCGCGTTCACGCGCGGGTGGAGGTAGACATCGAGGTAGGCGAAGAGCGCGGTGGCGACGCCGACACCGGCGGCCAACGTGGCGACGATGGTGGCGCTCAAGGCCGGGTGGCGCACGGACGAGCGGAGGGCGCTAAGCGTCACGGTGACCTCCTTGCCGCGATGGGGAGCCGCGACGACAGCCTACCGCGGTGCGGACTGCCGAGCAGTGCACCGCGGCACGGCCTCGCCGCGACACGATCGCCCACAGCTCGCTTGCTTACGAGCGCGAGGCCAACCGCGTCCGCCCGACTACTCCGCCCGCAACCCGACGACGGGATCGAGCCGCATCGCCCGCCGCGCCGGCGCCAAACACGCGAACAGCGCCGCCGCGAGCAGCACGAGGCTCGCGAGCACCGCCGACTCCAGATCGTGCGGCGACACCTGATAGAGCACGCGCTGGAGCGTCGCGTCGGCAACTCGCACGAGCACCAACCCAACGAACAGCCCGATCGCCACCAGCGCCGCCGTCTGCCCGACGACCATCCGCCCGACGCTCACCGGCTGCGCGCCGAGCGTCAGTCGGATGGCGAGCTCGCGCGTGCGCAGCGCCACCGACCAGCTGAAGATGCCGTAGACGCCGATGGCCGCCAGCAGGCTCGCCAGCAGACCGAAGAACATCAACGTGCTCATCAGCAGGCGCGGCTCGGCGGTCTCGGCGGCGAAACGCTCGCCCCAGGTCTCCGCCTTGCCGATGGGGACGGTCGGGGCCACTTCGCGCACCGCGTCGCGCAACGCGGCCAGCGCGGTGCCCGCGTCGACCGCGTCCACGGCCACGTACAGCTCGGCGAACGGGAACTGGCGAGTGCTGAAGTAGATCGCCGGCTCGACCGGCTGGCCGAGCGGCGCGTTGCGCACGTCGGCGACGACGCCGACCACCTCGAAGACGTCCGGCGTGTGGTCGTCGGGGCCCTGGCGGTTGGACTTGAGGTTCCTGCCCAACGGGCCGATGCCGGAGACGTGCATGCGCAGGCGGCGGCCCAGCACGCTGCCGCGCGCGAGGTGCCGCCGCGCAAAGCTCTCGTTGACGACGACCACCCCGGGGCTGTCGACGCCGTCGTGCGTGGTGAAGAAGCGTCCCCGCACGAGCCGGGCGCCCAGCGCCTCGAACCAGCCGTCGCTGACGCTGTGCAGCTGCGCCTGCTCGGCATCCTCCGGCCGCGCCGGCGGCGGCTCGCCCTCGACCTCGAAGGGATCGCGCCACCCCACCTGCAGCGGCAGGAAGTTGGCGGCGCCGGCGGCGCGCACGCCCGGCTGGCGGCGCACGGCGTCGAGGATCCGATGATGGGTGTCGGCGACCTGGCGCCAGGTGGCGACGAAGCTGGCGCGCGAGCCGTCGCTGTCGGGACGCGTCACCTGGATCGGCGCCGTGACCGCCTCGTCCGCCCGCACGCCGGTGGGCGTCTCCGTCATCTCGCGCACCGTGCGGATGAGCAGCGCCGAGCAGACGAGGAGCGCGCAGGCGAGGGCCACCTCGGCGGAGACCAGCACCGAGTAGATGCGGCGCGCCGCTCGCGAGCTGCCGCGATCGCCCGAGCGCAGCTCGAGGGCGACCTGCCGGCGCAGCAGCAGCAACGCCGGCACCAGGCCGAAGACGACGGTGGTCACCGCCGCGATGCCGACGCTCATGCCGAGGGCGCGCCAGTCGAGAGACGCCTCGGCGAGCCGCGGGATGGTCACCGGCGAGAAGGCGACGACCAGCGGCAGCAGCCCCCAGGCGACCAGCACTCCGGCCACGGCGCCGCCCACCGAGAGCACCAGGCTCTCGGCGAAGAGTTGGGTGACGAGCTGCCGCGGCGCCGCGCCGACGGCGACGCGCACGCCGATCTCACGCTGCCGCGACAGCGTGCGGGTGAGCAGCAGCGACGCCACGTTGAGGATGCCGATCAGCCACAGCAGCGCGACGGCGCCGAAGAGCACCGCCAGCGCCGGCCGGTAGTAGCCGAGCAGCTCGTCGAGAATCGGGACCAGCCGCACTCCCCAGCCGCGGTTGCTCTCGGCGTGGTCGGCGGCCAGGCGCAGCGCCATCGCGTCGCAGGCGTTCTGCGCTTGCGCCAGCGTGGCGCCCGGGGCGAGCCGAGCCACCGCCTCCATGAAGTGCGCGTGGCGGCTGTGCGAGGCAGGATCCCAGCGCAGCCGCTGCCAGACGTCGACGTCGTCCGGATAGTGGAACCCCGGCGGCATGACGCCGATGACGGTGTAGGTCGAGCCGGAGAGCTGCAGCCCCTTGCCGATCACCTTCGGATCGGCGCCGTAACGGTTACGCCAGAGGCGATCGCTGATCACCGCCACCTGCTCGTCGAAGACGAAGAGGCCGGCGGCCGGGCTCGGGCCGCTCTCACCCTCCGCGGCCCGCCGTGCTGCGCGCTCGGTGGACGGCGGCGCGGCGGGCGGCGGGGCGGTCGCCCGGGTCGGGAAGTCGCTGCCGAGCTGCGGGCGCACGCCGAGCACGCGGAAGAGGTTGGAGGTCGTCTCGATGGTGTTGACGCGCACCGGCTCGAGGCCGGGGTCGACAAGGTTGATCGCCGGACGCCACCACGCCGCCGCGTCGGCAAAGACCGGCAGCGCGCGGTAGTCGACGAAGTTGACCGGCGAGATCGGGTCGTGGGCGGCGCCCTTCTCCAGGTTGGTGTCCCAGAAGTTGGCCAAGCGGTCGGGGGCCGCGTACGGCAGCGGCCGCAGGACGACGGAATCCACGATCGTGAAGACCGCGGTTGCGGCGCCGGTGCCGAGACCGAGGACGAGCATGGTGACGAGGGCGAAACGCGGGTGCTGCCGGAGCTGGCGAACGGCGAGGCGGATGGCGCTCCACAAGGAAAGGCTCCTCCATCGGCTGGTCTGCGCTTGCAGCTCGTGAGAGCGGGCGACGGCGCGGCGCGGGTCGCGGGCGGCGTGCCGGCGGAGAGCGGCGAGCGAGGACTCGGCGAGCGCGGCGGTGGCGCGCGCCTGCGCCTCTTCGGCGGTGGCGCCGCCGGCGAGGGCGGCGGCGTAGAGGTCGTCGAGGTGCTGCGCCAGCTCGTCGACGGTGGGGGTCGGCAGCTCGACGCCGGCCGACTCGGCGTGAGCGCGCACGGCGGCACACCAGTCGTGGCGGGTCGGACGGGGTTCGCTCACGGTCACCTCCTTAGGCCGGCTCGACGCCGGCGACCAGCATCAGCGCGGCGATGAGCCGGCCCCATTCCTCGCGCTCGGCGGCGAGAACCTTCCGGCCCTTGGCGGTGATCTGGTAGTAGCGGCGGCGACGCTGACCCGCCTTCTCCACCCAGCGGCCGCGGATCAGGCCGCGCTCCTCGAGCCGGTAAAGCGTCTCGTAGAGCGAGGCGAGGGTGAACTGCAAAGCGCCGCGCGAGCGCTGCTCGATGCGGCGGCCGACGTCGTAGCCGTGCAGGTCCTCTTCGTCGAGCAGCGCCAGCACCAGCAGGTCGGTGCTTCCCTTCTTCGCGGTCTCCATATTCAGGATTCCATCATATTCAGGATCCCAGCACATGGTGATACGGCGCCGGCCGTCCAAAGTTACGGCCCGGCCTCGGCGGCGCGCCGGGGAGGGGTCAGGCGGTCGCGGGGGCGACGGCTGGAAGCCCTCGCGGCTCGCGCGCCAGCCGCCGCACCGCCAAGTCGTAGTAGAGGATCACCGGGATCCACAGCCAGTTGGTGAGCACGATCATCATCATCAGCCGGTCGGGCACGTCGCCGCCCACGTAGCCGACAGTGATCGCCGTGGCGGTGATCGTTTTCTCCAGCCAGTTGTAGCGGATGAGGTGGCGCTTGCCGACCACGTCGCGGCTGGTGTCCCAGAACATCAACCCGAACATGAACACCAGCCCGGCCCACAGCCGCACGATCGACGGGTAGTTGGGCACCGGTCCGCCGTACCAGACCGCCACGGCGGCGGGCGCCAGGATGGGACCGATCGACAGCGACCAGTTGGTGAGGGCGTTGACGCGGAACAGCCACTTGGCTTGGGTCTCGACGCTCATCGAAGCCTCCATGAGAAGTCAGGCGCGGGCCAGCTCGACGGCGAGGCGGCAGCCGGCGAGGTAGTCGGCAATGTCCACGTGCTCGTCGAGGGTGTGGATGCCGCGCTGGCCGGCGCCGAAGGTGACGGTGGGGATGCCGTGATGGGTGAGCCAGTTGGCGTCGAGGCCGCCGTCGGAGACGCGCAGCTCGGGCGCGAGGCCCAGCGCCCGCGCGCGCTCCTCGGCGAAGCGCACCGGCTCGCTCGTCGGGTCGAGGCGGAACGGGTGGTACTGGATGCGGCTGGTGAACGTCACCTCGGCGGTGGCGCCGGACGCGTTGGGCATCGCCGCGGCGGCGGCGACGAAGGCGCGCCGGTAGGCGTCGGCGATGCGCGGCACGAAGCGCTCGGCATGGCTGCGCGCCTCGCCTTCCACTCTCACGTAATCAGTGACCACGTTGGTGGCGCCGCCGACGCGGCCGCCATCGCGGCCGGCGAGGGTGCCGACGTTCGACGTGCCGTTACCGCCGGGCCGGCGGATGCGGCCGAACCAGCCGCGCCGCCGCACCGCCGCGAGCGCCGCCGACGCCACCATCGGCGCCGAGATGCCGTCCTCGGGATGGAGGCCGGCGTGCGCCGCCTTGCCGGTGATTTCGCACTCCCAGCGCGCGGCGCCGACGGCGCCGACGGTGAGCACGGCGGGCGCCGAGCCGTCGCAGTTGAAGGCGAGCGCCGGCGCGCCGAGCAGGCCGACGTCGACGAAGCGGGCGCCCCAGAGGCCGCTCTCCTCGCGCACGGTGAAGAGGAGCGTCAGCGGCGGATGCGCGATGCGCTCGCGGCGCAGCGTCGCCAGCATGGTGAGCAGGCAGGCGACGCCGGTGCGATCGTCGCCGCCGAGCGCGGTGGCGCCGGCAGGGACGATGCGGTCGCCTTGCAGCACCGGCTTGGCGCCGGCGCAGAGCGGCACGGTGTCGCGGTGGGCGGAAAACATGCGACGCGGCAGCGCTTCGTCTCCAGGCACGTGTACAACGAGGTTGCCGGCTTGCGTGGGCACCGGGATGCGCTGGTGCGCGCCGTCGTCGCGGATCGCCTCGGCCGGCAGCTCGAGCTCGCGCAGGGCGGCGACGATCTCCTCGCCGATCGCGGCCTCGTTGCCGGTGGTGCCTTCGATGGCGAGGAAGCGGAGCAGGTAGCCGACGGCCAGGTCGCGGTCGATCTCGGTCATGGCGGTCCTCCGCGGCGAATCATCGCGCAAGCGCGAACGGAGTGCCGCGGCCCGCGGCGACGGCGCGCTCGTAGACGACGACCGCGGCGGCGACGTCCTGGAGCGCCATACCGGTCGAATCGAAGACGATCACCTCGTCGGGCGAGCGCCGGCCCGGTTTGCGGCCAGCGATGATCTCGCCGAGCTCGGCGTGCACGTCCTCACGGCGGAGGGCGCCGGCGGCGAGCGCGTGGTGGAGGTCGCCGGCGTGCTCGCACTGCGACAGGACGTCGACGACAACGGTCGCGCGAGCGAGCAGTGCCGGGGCGAGCTCCTGCTTGTGCTCGTTGTCGGCGCCGACGCCGGCGACGAACGCGCCGGGTGCGACGTCGTTCGCGTCGAGCAGGGGTTGGCGCGACGGCGTGCAGGTGATGCAGACGTCGCTCGTGCGGCAAGCGGCGGTGAGATCGTCGACGGCTTCGGCTGCGAGGCCGAGCGCCGACGCTTCGGCGATCGTGGCGCGCACGGCGGGCTCGCTCGCGTCGTGAAGCCGCACACGCTTCAGCTGCGGTAGGGCTGCGGTGAGAAACGCGAGGTGCGCGCGGCCCTGAACGCCGCAGCCGACGAGCGTGGCTGTCGTTGCATTCGGCCGCGCCAGCCATCGCGCCGCGACCGCTGTTGCCGCTGCGGTGCGCAGCGCGGTGATCGCGGCCGAGTCGAGCAGCGCCCGCGGCTCCCCGCTCTCGGCGTCCATCAGTAGCACCGCTCCCTGCACCGTCGGCAATCCACGATGCTGTGGATTCGATGGAAAGTTGGCGTTGACCTTAGCGGCGAACCAGGGCTTCCCGGCCTCGTCCTCGAGTACCGCCGCCTTGACGTGGAAGGTGCCGCCGTCAACGTGGAGCCCGCACAGCGCCGGCGGCTGGGCGCGACCCTCGCCGAGCAGCCGGAAGGCGCGCTCGACCGCAGCGATGCAGGACGTCGGGTCGAGCAGCTCCCGGACGTCGGCGGCGGCGAGCAGCAGCAGTGGGCCGGCGGTCATTCGCGTCTCCTCAGAGTTGTTTCGCGGTCACCCGCCGAACGGGCACCGACTCCATGACGTCACTGCTCGCCGTCGGCTCGCCGCCATGGTTGCAGTTGGTATACGTCGATGATACGGTTGTATCACGTCATGCGCGCCAGCCGCAATCCGCTTCCCGCCGAGAACCCGCTCGCCGAGTGGCTCCTCCTCATCCACCAGCTCCCGGCCGACCCGGCTTACCTGCGCGTCAAGGTCGCGCGCCGGCTGCGACGGCTCGGCGCCGTGCAGCTCAAGAGCTCGGTCTACGTGCTGCCGGCGAGCGACGAGACCGTGGAGGACTTCCGCTGGCTCATCCGCGAGATCGCCGCCGGCGGTGGCGAAGCGACGCTGGCGCGCACGAGCTTTCTCGACGGCATCGACGACGACGAGGTGCGAGCCATGTTCCAGCGCGAGCGCGACGCCGAGTACGACGAGATCGCCGCCACCGCGCGCGGCCTCGAGGCGGCCGAGCCGCGCGCCGAGGAAGTGCAACGCCTGCGTCGCCGCCTCGACGAGGCCGCGGCGCGCGACTTCTTCGACGCGCCGGCTCGCGCCGCCGCCGAGCACGCGGTGGGCGCCGCCGAGCGGCGCCTGCGCGGCGGCGACGAGCCGCGAGCGCAGCGGCCATCGTCGACCGTCGTAGCGCCGCGCGGCGCCACCTGGGTGACGCGCCGGCACATCAAGGTCGACCGGCTGTCGAGCGCTTGGCTCATCCGCCGCTTCCTCGATCCCGAGGCGCGCTTCGTCTTCGTCGATCCCGCGTCGTACCGTCACTCGCCGGGCGAGCTGCGCTTCGACATGTACGAAGGCGAGTACGGCCATGAAGGCGAGCGCTGCACCTTCGAGACGCTGCTCGCGCGCTTCGGGCTCGAAGAAGATGCCGCGCTGCGCCACGTCGGCGAAGTGGTGCACGACCTCGACTGCAAGGAGAGCCGCTTCGGTCACGCCGAATGCGCCGGCGTCGCGGCGATGGTGCAAGGGATCGCCGCCGCGCACGAGCGCGATGAGGACCGCCTGCAGGCGGGGCTGCCGCTCTTCGAAGCGCTCTACCGCAGCTTCCGCACCGGCGGGTGAAGCAGCAATGACCGCGCAATCGGAGCGCGCGCCCATCGCAGCGGTACCGTTCGCGCAAGCGCTGCGCGTCTGGTGTCGCGTCGCGGCGCTCTCCTTCGGCGGACCGGCCGGGCAGATCGCCGTCATGCAGCGCATCCTCGTCGACGAGAAGCGCTGGGTGAGCCAAGAACGCTTCCTCCACGCCCTCAACTTCTGCATGCTGCTGCCGGGGCCGGAGGCGCAGCAGCTCGCGATCTACCTCGGCTGGCTGCTGCACGGTACGGCGGCGGGCATCGTCGCCGGCACGCTCTTCGTGCTGCCCGGCTTCCTCTCCATCCTCGCGCTGAGCTTCGTCTACGTCACCTGGCAGGACACCGCGGTCGTCGCCGCGCTCTTCTACGGCTTGAAGCCGGCGGTGCTGGCGGTGGTGCTCGCCGCGCTCGTGACCGTCGGCCGGCGCGCGCTGCACGGTCCCGTCCCGCGCGCGCTCGCCGCCTTCGCGTTCGTGGCGATCTTCTTCTTCGACCTGCCGTTCCCGCTGGTGATCGCGCTCGCCGCCGGCATCGGTTGGTGGCTCGGGCACCGGCGGCACGCACGAGAAGCTGAAAGCAACGCGCGCGCTGAGGGCGTCAACGGCGCAACTCAGGCGGCCAGTGCCGACGACATCGGACATCCGATCTCCGCGGCGGCGATGCGGCCACCGTCGTGGCGACGAGCGCTGGCGGTGCTGGCGGTGTGGCTGCCCCTCTGGTGGGCCCCGGTCGCGCTGCTCGCGCTCTGGCTCGGCGCCGGCCACGTCGTCGTGCACGAGGGCACCTTCTTCGGCAAGACCGCCGTCGTGACTTTCGGCGGCGCCTACGCCGTGCTCGCCTACGTGGCGCAACGCGCCGTCGACGACTTCCGGTGGCTCAGCGCGCGCGAGATGCTCGACGGCCTCGGCATGGCGGAGACGACGCCCGGCCCGCTGATCATGGTCGTGCAGTTCGTCGCCTTCCTCGGCGCCTGGCGCTACCCCGGCCCGCTGTCGCCGCTCACGGCGGCGCTGCTCGGCTCGCTCGTCACCGCCTGGGTGACCTTCACTCCCTGCTTCCTCTGGATCTTCCTCGGCGCGCCCTACGTCGAGCGCCTGCGCGCCCGTCGCGGCCTCGCCGACGCGCTGGCAGCGATCACCGCCGCCGTGGTGGGCGTCATCCTCCAGCTCGCCGTCTGGTTCGCGCTCCACACCTTGTTCGCGACGGTGCGCGAGGTGCGCACCGCCGGCCTGCGCCTGTTCGTGCCGGAGCTCACCACTCTGGACCCGTTCGCCCTCGCCATCGCCGCCGGCTCCTGCTGGCTGCTCTTCCGCACGCGGCTCGGCATGCTCGGCACGCTCGCGGCGGCGGTGGCCGCCGGGGCGCTGGTTCAGCTCGCGCAGCACTCATTGTGAGCCTCGGCGTCGAGCGCGACGCGAGCGCGCGCCGCACGCTGCTCGCCGCGGGTTTTCTACGCGCCGCGGCCACCTCGCTCGCCGGCATCGTCCTCGGCCTGTGGCTCGCCGAGCAGCAGCTCTCGGCGAGCACCGCCGGGCTCGTCGTCAGCGCCGGCCTCGCCGGCAGCGCGCTCGGCGCGCTGGCGATCACGCTGTGGGGAGCGCGCTGGCCGCCGCGGACCACGCTGCTCCTCTGCGGCGCGGCGACCGCGCTGGGCGCAGCGGCATTGCCGGTCGTCGGCGACCGCCCGATGCTGCTCGTCGCCGTCGCCTTCCTCGGCATGGTCAACGGCATGGGCCGCGATCGCGGCCCGGCGTCGGTGCTCGAGCAGTCGCTGCTTCCGGCGACGACCTCGGAAGCGCACCGCACGCGCGCCGTCGCCTGGTACACCGCCCTCCAGGACGCCGGCAGCGCGGCAGGCAGTCTCGCCGCGCTCGCCTTCGCGACCGCCCTCCGCGCGGGGCTCGTCGTGAACGCGCTGCTCCTCGCCGCGGCAGCGGCGATCTACTGGCGTCTGCCGCGGGTGAGCACGCGCGATCTCGTGCGCACGGGGGACGGCGCTCTCTCCCCCGCCAGCCGCCGCTTCCTCCTCCGCCTCTGTCTCCTCTTCGCCGTCGACGGCCTGGGCGGCGGCTTCCTCACTACCTCGCTCCTCACCTGGTTCTACGCCAGCCGCTTCGGCGTCGGCGCCGCCGTGCTCGGCCCGCTCTTCTTCGCCGGCCGCATCGCCAACGTCCTCTCGCACTTCGCGGCGGCCTGGCTGGCGCGCCGCATCGGTCTCGTCAACACGATGGTGTGGACGCACCTGCCCTCGAGCCTGCTGCTGCCCGCGATCGCCTTCGCGCCGACCTTCCCGTTCGCCGCCGCTTGCTACTTGCTGCGCGAGTGCCTGGTCGAGATGGACGTGCCGACACGCACCTCCTACGCGATGGCCATCGTCCGTCCCGAAGAGCGCACCGCCGCCGCCGGCTGGACCAACCTCACCCGCCTCGCCAGTTGGGCCGCCGGCCCGATGATCGCCGGCGCGTTGATGAGCGGCGTCGCGCTCGCCGCGCCGCTGCTCGTCGCCGCGGCGGTGAAGGTGAGTTACGACCTCGCGTTGTGGATCTCCTTCCGCCGGTTACGGCCGCCGGAGGAGCGCCGCGTCAGACTGAGCGGCGATGCTGGACGAGATCCTCGACCGCTACCTGGCTGAGATCCTGCGGGTCGCGTTCACGCATGGGGCGCGCACCGTGCGCGTGTTCGGCTCGCTGGCGTTGACGGAGCCGTTGACAGTCCCACGACGCGGACGTAGGGTGACTTGGCTCCCTAAACTCGTCATGGACTGAAGGAGAATTGGATGATCAACGACCTTGTCCATCTGCAGTGTCTGGGCAATCCGGAGACCTCCATCGCGACCAGCTTTGCGATCACGCTCGACAACGGGACGCAATCCCCTTTCTTGGTCAACTTTTATGCGCCGTCGCCCTTGACGACCTCGGCCCCCTGGATCATCCAAACCTTCCTCAACCTCAGCGGCGACTCGTTCGAGGTCCAGGGCATGATCGCCAACCTCAACGTGAGGTTCGAGGTTCAGGTGGAGAGCTCGCCACTCACCGGTACGATCTCGGTCAACCCCGCACTCTCGGTTGACGTCACCCTTACCTCCCAGGGGACTGGCGACATCTTCACCTTGCCGGCAGGGGAAACGAGCCAATCGTTCTTCCTCAAGGTGGCGGACCTCGTCGATGCGACGAAGCGTGACCTCGTCCGCCAGCTGACCCCAGACGCGGGGAAATCGGGCAGCTGACCTCTACGGCCGGCTGCTGTTCATCGCCCGCCGCCGGCAGCAGCGGCCTGCCGCCGCAAACGCGACAGGCGTAACTGACCCGCGTTCTTCGAAGCTGGCGAACGGCTTGCTCTCCTTGCGCTCCGGCCGGCTGGTGCGGTCGGCGGCCGGCGCCTGGGCGTAGCCCTTACATTTCCTTACACTTGCGCCGGGCCGGTGACGGAATAGAGTGCCGGCCGGCGCGCGTTGCGGAAAGCGGAGGGTGGGACCCGCGGGGCCGCGAAGCGGAGCGCCCGGTCCTCCGGGTGCCCGAGCGTAGCGAGGCCGGGGGAGGAGACGGCGATGACGCAGCCGAAACCGAAGATCGATCCCGAGATAGAGGCGCAGCTCGGCCTCTCCGACGTCGCCTCCGGCAGCCGCACGCGGCGGGTGTGGCTGCGGCGCGGCGTGTGGGCGCTGCTCCTGCTGCTCGTCGTCGCCGGCTTCCTGTTCTGGCGGGCGCGCGGGCGCGCGCAGGCGGCGCCGCGTTACGTCACGACGCCGATCGAGCGTGGCGATCTCGCCGTCACCGTCACCGCCACCGGCACGCTGTCGGCGCTCGACACCGTCGAGGTGAGCTCGGAGGTCTCCGGCCGCGTCGCCGAGGTGCTGGTCGACTTCAACGACCGCGTGCGCAGCGGTCAGGTGCTCGCCGTGCTCAACCCCGAGCAGGCGCAGGCCCGGGCGCAGGAGGCGGCGGCGCAGGTCGAGGCGGCCAACGCTGGCCTCGTGCGCGCCCGCGCCACCGCCGAGGAGGCGCGCCGCAAGCTCGGCCGCGCCCAGGAGCTCGCCGACGCCGGCCTGCTGTCGAAGGACGATCTCGACACCGCGCAGGCGACGGCGCGCCGCGCCCAAGCCGACGTCGGTGCAGCGTCGGCGCAGACGACGGTGGCCCGTGCGAGCCTCGAGGATGTGCGCTCGGCGCTGCGCAAGACGACGATCGTCTCCCCCATCGACGGCATGGTGCTGTCGCGCTCGGTCGAGCCCGGGCAGACGGTGGCGGCGTCGCTGCAGGCGCCCGTGCTCTTCACCCTCGCCCGCGACCTCACCAAGATGAAGCTCGTCGTCGCCATCGACGAGGCCGACGTCGGCAAGGTGACTGAAGGCGACTCGGCGACGTTCACCGTCGACGCCTACCCCGGCCGCACCTTTCTGTCGCGCGTCGAGCAGCTGCGCAACGTCGCCAAGGTCGACCAGAACGTCGTCACCTACGAGGCGGTGCTGTCGGTCGACAACGCCGACATGGCGCTGCGACCAGGCATGACGGCGACGGCTGGCATCGTCACCGACGAAAAGAGCGCGGTGCTGCTGGTGCCCAACGCGGCGCTGCGCTTCACGCCTCCGGAGGTGCTGGCGCAGGAAGCCGGCTCGCGCGGCGGGCTGTTCATCCCCGGCGTCACGCGCGGCAGCCCGTTCGGCCGCGGCGGCGGGCAGGGCGGACGCGGCCAGGGACAGCAAGGCCAAGGACAAGCGGCAGGGCAGCGCGGCAGCGCGGGCGCTCCGGGCGCGAGCGGTGCGGCGGCGGGCCAGCGCGGCGGCGCTCCGGGCGGCGCGAGCGCCGGCGGCGCGGCGAGCGGCGAGCGCGGCTCCAACCGCGGGGATGCCGGCGCCGCGAGCGCCGATCGCGGCCGCTCCGCACGCGGCGGCGAAGCCGGCGGCGCCTCCGCAGCTCCTGGCGGTGCCGACCGCCGCGGCTCGGCCGCGACGGCCGGTGGCGTCCGCAACCGCGGCGCCGCGGGCTCGACGGGCGGCGGCGGCTTCGCGGGTCGCGGTGCAGCCGGCGGCGCCGGCGGCTCGTTCGGCCCCGGCGGCCGCGGCGGCTTCGGCGGCACTCGCGTCTGGGTGCTGCGCGCCGGCAAGCCTGAAGCGGTGTGGGTGAGCACCGGCTCGACCGACGGCCAGGTCACCGAGGTCGTCGGCGGCGAGCTGAAGGCCGGCGACGAGGTGATCGTCGACGTGGCGACGAGCGGAGCGAAGCGTTGACGCAACCCCGCCTGCGCGAAGAAGAGCCCGCGGCGGGCATGGGCGGCGACGGCGTCGAGCCGCTGCTGTCGCTGCGCCACATCACCAAGGTCTACGGCGAGGGCTCCGCCGCCGTGCACGCGCTGCGCGGCGTCGACCTCGACGTCTACCCCGGCGAGTTCGTGGCGGTGATGGGCGCGAGCGGTTCCGGCAAGTCGACCTGCATGAACCTGCTCGGCTGCCTCGACGTGCCGACCGGCGGCAATTACCTCTTCCGCGGCGTCGACGTCGGCGGTCTCGATCGCGAGCAGCTCGCCCTCCTGCGCCGCCACTACATCGGCTTCGTCTTCCAGGGCTTCAACCTGCTCGCTCGCACCTCGGCGCTCGAGAACGTCGAGCTGCCGCTCGTCTACAAGCGGGTGGCGAAGAAGGAGCGTCACGAGCGGGCGCGCTCGGCGCTGGCGCTGGTCGGCCTCTCCGGCCGCGAGCGCCATGCGCCGCACGAGCTCTCCGGCGGCCAGCAGCAGCGAGTGGCGATCGCGCGCGCGCTCGTCACCGAGCCGTCGCTGCTCCTCGCCGACGAGCCCACCGGCAACCTCGACAGCCGCACCAGCCAAGAGATCATGGAGCTGCTGTCGTCGCTCAACGACGAGCGCGACCTCACCATCGTCCTCGTCACCCACGAGCACGACGTCGCCTCCTGGGCGCGCCGCCGCGTGGTGTTCAAGGACGGCCTCATCGTGGCGCAGGAGGCCGCCTGACCATGGTGCGGCCGACCCCGATCGCGCGACCGCACGCAGCCAGCGCGCCGGCCCCGAGGCCGCAGCACGGCGGCAGCGTCATGCTCGGCGAGACGCTGCTCATGGCCTGGCGCGAGATCCGTCGCAACGCGCTGCGCTCGTTCCTCACCATGCTCGGCGTCGTCATCGGCGTCGGTGCGGTGATCGTGCTCGTCACGCTCGGCGAGGGCGCCTCGACGAAGGTCAGGTCCGACATCGCCAAGATGGGCGAGAACCTGCTCATCGTCAGGAGCGGCTCCTTCCGCCGCGGCCCCTCGTCGACGCCGGCGCGCTCCTTCACCCGCGACGACGCGACGGCGATCGGCCGCGAGGTCGGCGGCCTCGCCGGCCTGGCGCCGGCGGCCGAGCGCCAGCAGCTGGTCGTCTACGGCAACCGCAACTGGCGGACGCAAGTCGCCGGCAGCAGCGCCGACTACTTCGAGGTGCGCGGTTACGACCTGCAGTCCGGGCGGACGTTCACGCCCAGCGAGGCGAGCGCCGGCAAGCCGCTGTGCGTCGTCGGGCCGACGGTGATCAAGGAGCTGTTCGGCGGCGCCGACCCGCTCGGGCAGACGGTGCGCGTCGGGCGCACGCCCTGCGAGGTGATCGGCACCCTGGTGGCCAAGGGCGAGGCTGCTTTCGGCCAGGACCAGGACGATCTGGTGGTGATGCCGCTCGTCGCCTTTCAGCGCCGCATCGCCGGCAACAACGACATCACCACCATCTACGTGTCGGCGGCACCCGGCCGCTCGACGGCGTTGGTGCAGAGCCAGATCGAGGCGTTGGTGCGCGAGCGCCGCCGCGTGACCAACCCCGCGGAGGACGACTTCACGGTGCGCGACATGGCGGAGATCGCGGCGACGATGGCGAGCACGACCGGCGCCCTGGCGGCGCTGCTCGGCGCCATCGCCGGCGTCTCGCTGCTCGTCGGCGGCATCGGCATCATGAACATCATGCTGGTGTCGGTCACCGAGCGCACGCGCGAGATCGGCATCCGTCTCTCCATCGGCGCCCTGCCGCGCGAGGTCCTGCTGCAGTTCCTCGTCGAGGCTGCCGTGCTGTCGAGCATCGGCGGCACCATCGGCATCTTGCTCGGGTTGCTCGGCTCTATGGCAGCGTCGCGCGGGCTGCAAGTGCCCTTCGTGCTGGTGCCGAGGATCCTCCTCATCGCCTTTGCCTTCTCGGCGGTGATCGGCGTGCTCTTCGGCTTCCTGCCTGCACGCCGGGCGGCACGGCTGAATCCGATCGAAGCGCTGCGGCACGAGTGACGGCAGCGGCGGCGCCAGCTGCCGAGCGGCACAGCATCGCCAGGCGCGGCGCGCTAAGAGCAGCCCTCGACCCAGCGCACCTGCGGCATCAAGCCCACCCGCACGTCGGTCGCCCTGCGACCGTCGGTCTCCACCACCCACCAGGTCTCGCCCGCGCCGGTGGGCGCGCTCATGTAGTGGCCTCCGTCGACGTATTTGTGCGGGGTAACCTCGGTAGCAGGACCGAGCAGCTTCTTCACGCGCTTCTCGCGGTCGCCGGAGCGGACCCCGACCGAGGTCACGACCGCCGAGCCGCGCTCAACGTCGAGCCGCACGACGCGCCCGTCGACCACCATCACCGCCAAGCCCTTGGGTGCACCTTTGGGAACCACGTACTCACACTCGCCGGCGGGGCCCAGCGGATCGAGGCCGCCGCCGAGCGCGGCGCGCAGCTCCGCCACGGTCATGCCGATGCGCACCGGACCCGCGCCGCGGGGACCCACCATCCACGGATCCGCGGCGGCGCTCGGAGAGCTCCCGGCCGCGGGCGTCGACGGGGACGCGGTTGGCGCCGCCACCGCCGGACCTGGTGGCGTTGCAGCCGGCCGTTCCGACGTCGGAGCGCGTCCGCAGGCGGCGAAGATGAGCGGTCCCGCAAGGAGGCCTAAGGCAGGAACGAGTAATCTGTTCGGCATGACTGCGCCTCGACGCACGATGCGTGCCGCGGGCACCGCGGAGGAAGGACCGCCGCGCGTCCTCCACGGCGCCTGATACGGTTGCCTGCAACATAACCGAGGAGCACCACATGCGCCCATTGCGCTTCTTCGCCACCGCCGCCGTTCTGCTCGCCACCTTCCCGCTTGCCGCCGTCGCTGGCGACCGCCACGTCGGCGCCGAGATCACCGTCGCCGAGGCGACTCCCATCGCCACGATTGTCGGCAAGCCCGACGACTATGCGGGCAAAGTGGTGCGTGTCGAGGGCGAGGTGCGCGGCGTCTGCACTGCGGCGGGTTGCTGGATGGACGTCGGCGATGCGAGTGGCAATCGCATCCGTATCAAGGTCGACGATGGCGTGCTCGTCTTCCCCGCCGATGCCGTGGGGCACTCGGCGGTGGCGCAGGGGACGGTGGTCGTCAAAGAGATGACGCGCGAGAAGTACGTCGAATGGCACCGTCATCTCGCGGCAGAAGGTGGCGAGCCTTTCGACGAGAGCAAGCTCGGCGAGGGGCCGTTTCGTGTCGTCGAGCTCGCCGGCACCGGCGCCGATATCGGCGGCTGAGACGGCGTCAGGGCAGCACTTGCAGGACCATCTGCTGGTGCGGGTCGAGCTTCTGCGAGCCGGGTAGCGTCGTGCCGGTGGCACGGTAGTTCCGGTTGCTGCGCGCGCCTCGCGCCTCCATCGCGAGCAGTACCACGGCCGCGCAGGCCAGCGCGACGAGGAGACGCCGCGGCGGTCGCTCATCGACGTCGAGCGCCGGCAGCCGCAGCCGCCGGCGCACGATCGCTTGGCCCACGGTCACGAGCGTGACGGCGCCGAAGGTCTGCCAGAGCGGCATGTAGAGCAGCCCTTGCCGGGCGTAGCCAAAGAACAGACCAGTGGTCAGCAGGCAGATCGCCGTCAGTAAGAGGACGATGCCGAGCCACCGACGCGCGCGGCCGCCGCATGTCCAGCACAGGCCGAGGCCGACGATCGCGAGCGGAAGGCGCAGCCACATCGCGGTGTTCGAGGTCGGCACGAAGACGTCGATCGGGCGGCGCACGCCGTCGAGGCCGGCAGGCCAGTTCCACTGCGTCCAGCCGAGGCGCCAGGCGTCGGCCATCAAGCGCCACTTCTGCAGCACGAGGTGTGCGGCGTCGCCGGGGTGCGCGACGGCCCAATCGCGCGCCATCGCATCGCCGTGGAGCAGGAACCGGAGGTGCTCGGGGTTCTCGACGTTGAGCACGCCGCTACCGCCGTCGCTCGCCAGGTAGCGTCGCGAGAAGGTGCCGTCGGCGAGCGGGTTGTTGGCCAGTGCGAGGTTGATCGGGCCGTAGATGGTGATCGGCACCAGCGTCGGCAGCGGCTCGGCGAGGTGCAGCCGCTCGTTCGCGGCTGACAGCTGGATGGCGTTGCGCACCGTCCACGGTGCGACGGCGAGCAGCCAACCGGCGAGCACCAGCACCCACGGCACGAGCGCGCCAACGCTTGCGCGCGACGAACGCCGGATCCGCCCCACGACCCAACCGCCAAGGCCGACGAGCCCCAACGCCAACCCGATCAGCGCCCCTTCCGCTCGCACCAACGCAAGCGCGCCGAGGAGGACACCGACGACGAGCGGTTTCCACGGCGGTAGCGAGCTCGGACGTGGCCCCTCCGTTTCGCCTACCGCCAGCGGATGCTCGAGCCACCGCGTCCAGAGGAGCAGGCACAGCAGCAACAACGTCTGAAAGGTGCCCTCGCTCACCGGCGCGACGTGCAGCACGTAGAGACCGAAGTCGTACGTCGCGAGGAGCGCCGCGACGAGCGCCACGGTGCGGCCGAGATAGGGCCGCACGAGAAGGTAAAGCAGACCGACCGAGACGCTGCCGATCAGCGCCATCACCGCCTTGACGGCGAAGTACGGCACGCGGTCGTCCGCTCCGCCGGCGCCGAAGCCGGCATGGACGAGCGCCAGGAGCCAAGGAAAGCCGGGCGGGTGGAAGGGGATGCCGCCGTCGTAGAGCCGACCCGCCAGCAACGCGCGCGCGTAGTGGAAGAAGGTCTCGGAGTCGCCCTCGTAGAAGATCGTGTAGGGCCAGCTCCAGTCGCGGTTGGAGCGCAAGAAGGCGAGGCGGTGGAGCCACGCGAGCAGGATCAGCCCTGCCGCAAGCCACCCATCGCGAAAGCGATCTGGCCGCAGCTCACTCTTGGCCTGCGACGCCGCGCCCGCGCTTCCAACGCGCCCGCCCGTCCGCCGACCTCCACCCGAGGCGGCACGCGATCGTGGACGGTTCGCTTTCGCTCTTGCCAAGCCGGGATCGCGGACTCTACACTCCGGCGACGTTCCCACAGCACCCCGGCTTCTTTCGGGGATCTACAGACAGCATGCGCTCTCGCGAGCGCTCCCCCAGGAGGGGACCACGATGCTCCGTTCCCACGACTCGCTCCGGCGTCGGTGCGCGGCAGCTGTCACTGCCATCCTGGTCGTCGTCTCCGGCTCGCCGCTCGGCGCCGTCGTCAGCGTCGAGAGCACGAGCCCACTTGCCTCGCGCGCCTTCGTGAGCGAGCGCCTGCTGCCGAGCACGCATCTGCAGCCGGCAGCAGCCGCCGCCTCGTCACTCGCTCCCGCCACGCGCGACGCGTGGGCCGCCTTCGGCGCCGCGCATCCGCAGTGGTCGGCGGTGTTCGACCGGCGCAGCGGTGCGCTCGAGATGGCGGAAGGCGACGGCATCCCCTTCGTGCCCGGGCGCGGCAACCAGCTGACCAATCGCGACATCGCCGCTCACCTCGGCGGCAAGGCGCAGGTCGACCTCCAGGTCGCCGAGAGCGCCGTCCGCGCCTTCCTGCCGTCGGTGGCAAGCCTCCTCGGCGTCGATCCGGCGAGCCTCTTGCTCGACGAGGGCCGCTCGGGACAACCGACGCCCAACCTGTGGAACGTCGACTTCAACGTCGAGCTCGACGGCCTCGTGATCGAGGGCGCCCGCGTCGTCTTCCGCATCGGCCACGGCAACCTGATCCAGTTCGGCGGCGAGAACCTTCCGTCCCGCGACGCCGCCAAGCCCGCCGTCATCGTGACGCGCGAGCAGGCGAAGTCGCACCTCGCCGACTTCCTCGGCGGTTTCTCCGGGACGGAGCGCTTCCTCGACGAAGGCTCGCTGCGGCTGATCACCGTGCGCGTCGACGACGAGAGCTTCGCGGATGGCTTCGCGGCCGGCCAGGGCCGCGGCCTCCTCCCGGTCTGGCAGCTGACCTTCCGGCGCGCCAAGGAGCACGAGACCTGGCGGGCGCGCATCGACGCCTCCAACGGCGAGGTGCTCGAGCTGCGCGACACCAACGACTACGCGCAAGTGAGCGGCGGCGCCAACACCCTCGGCGTCGAGAGCGTGCGGCCGATGCCGTTCGCCAACGTGTCGAGCGGCGGCTTCGCCAACTCGGCCGGCGTCTACAACTACGTCGGCGGCACCGTCAGCTCGACGCTCAACGGCCAGTTCGTCAGGATCGCCGACAACTGCGGCGCCATCTCGCAGAGCTCCGACGTCGACGGCAACATCCTCTTCGGCAGCTCGGCCGGCACCGACTGCACGACTCCCGGCAGCGGCGGCGCCGGCAACACGCACTCGGCGCGCACCCAGTTCTACCACCTGAACCGCGCCAAGGAAGCCGCGCGCGGCTGGCTCAACCGCCCGTGGCTCAGCCAGCAGCTCACCGCCAACGTCAACATCAACAACACCTGCAACGCCTTCTGGAACGGCGCGACGGTGAACTTCTACCGTTCCGGCGGCGGCTGCGGCAACACCGGCGAGATCGAGGCGGTCTCGCTCCACGAGTACGGCCACGGCCTCGACTCCAACGACGGCAACGGCAGCTCGCCCGAGAACGGCACCGGCGAGACCTACGGCGACTTCACCGCCGCGCTCGGCGTCCACAGCTCGTGCATCGGCAACGGCTTCCGCGCCACCAACTGCGGCGGCTACGGCGATGCCTGCACCTCGTGCACCGGCGTGCGCGACATCGACTGGGCGAAGCACGTGAGCAACACCCCGCATACGGTGGCGAACTTCACCCAGGTGCGCTGCCCCACCAGCCCGATCGGCTACATCGGCCCCTGCAACCGGGAAGGCCACTGCGAGTCGTACATCGGCTCGGAGTCGCTGTGGGACTTCGCCAACCGCGACCTGCCGTCGCCGGGCTCGGGCGCCGCGTGGTCGGTCACCGATCGCTTGTGGTACCTCTCGCGCGGCACCGCGACGAGCGCCTTCGCCTGTACCACCGGCGGCACCTTCACCTCCAACGGCTGCAACGCCGGCTCGCTGTGGAAGACCATGCGCGCCGTCGACGACGACGACGGCAACCTCGCCAACGGCACGCCCAACTCGGCGGCGCTCTACGCGGCGTTCGACCGTCATGGCATCGCCTGCACCAGCGATCCCGGCGCCAACGTCAGCTTCCGCGGCTGCACCCAGCCCGCCGCGCCGGTGCTCGTCCCCACCGCCGGCGACAACCAGGCGACGTTGACGTGGACCGGTGGCGCCGGCGTCTTCGACGTCTACCGCAACGAGATCGGCTGCGACGCCGGCTTCATCAAGATCGCCAACGACGACGCCGGCTCACCGCTCCTCGACGTCAACGTCGCCAACGGCGTCACCTACTACTACCAGGTGGTCGAGCACCCCGCCGGCAACGAGTCCTGCGGCTCGGCGCCGAGCACGTGCATGTCGGTGACGCCGACGGCGCCTCCGTGCGTGCCGCCCAGCCCACCCACCAACGTTGTCGCCACCGGCGGGAGCTCGCAAATCGACCTCACCTGGGATGCCGTCGGCGGCGCCATCAGCTACAACGTGCTGCGCGGAGGCAGCCCCGGCGGGCCCTACCTGCTGGTCGCGCAGCCCACCACCAACAGCTACTCCGACCTGGCGCCCGGCTGCGGCGAGACGCATTACTACGTCGTCCAGGCGGTGACCTCCTCGATCTGCCGCTCCAGCAACTCCGCCGAGGCGTCGGCAAGCACGACCGCCTGCCCGCCCTGCACCACGCAGACTCGCTACACGCAGAACTTCGACGCGGCGGTCGGCATGGCGGGCTGGGCGACGGGCACCTTCAACGGCGGCTCGGTGGTCGACTGGCGCGGCGTGCAGACCTGCACCGCCCACAGCGGCGCCAACATCTTCCGCTTCGGCGGTACGAGCTGCAACGGCGACCACGGCGACAACGTCTTCAACTTCGCGCAGCCGAACGGCGCCGGCGGGATCACCTTCGCCGCGGGATCGCGCACCAACCGGTTGTCCTTCTGGCACCGCCGCGACTTCGAGCTCAGCGACCAGGCTTACGACGGCGGCACGCTGACCGTGTCGCTCGACGGCACCAACTACGAGCCCGTGCCGGCCTCGGCGATCATCTCGGGCCCCTACACCGGAGTCGTCGCCCCCGACTGTGCACCCGCCGGCGCCGCCGGGCTGCCGATCTTCGCCGGCACGGCCGCGAGCTTCAGCGAGACGGTGGTCGACCTCGACGCGGCCTGCGACGTCATCACCGGCGGCGACGACGGCTGTGGCGGTCAGGCGGTACGGATCGGCTTTACCACCGTGAGCGACTGCTCGGTCAACGAAGACGGCTGGTTCCTCGACGACGTCACCGTCTCCTCCTGCGAGCTCGACACCGGGCCGGCGCTGCTCAACGACGGCTTCGAGAGCGGCACGCTGAGCGCGTGGTCGGCGTTCACGCCGTAGCGGCCGCGAGCAGCTGACCTGCTGATTCCCGAACGCCACGAATGCCTCGGCCCGCCACGGCGGGCCGAGGCCGATCCCGTGGCGGGCATCGAAGCGGGCGGAGAAGAACGGCTGGTGACCGCGGTTCGGTCGTGGCTTACTCGGCCGGCGGGTAGCGGCGGGGGCGGGGGCCGCCGCGGCCGGGCACGCGGCGCGCTCTGCTGTTACTCGAGAGTTGGCGCGCCGCTCGGTCGGAGCGCGCCGCAACAATCGCTGTAACGCACCGACCCACGAAGCGCGCTCCTCCAGGCCCGGCCACGGCGGCCCCCGCCCCCGCTCGTACCCGCCTCCAGCTGTGGTCACGCAGCTTCATAGCGCGAGCTCGAGCGCTGCCGTGAAGGCCGCACCACTTTGCCTTGCGGCGAGCAGCCGCTACACCGGTTGTCTGTCGCGCCGCTCATCACCGGGGATCACGCCACGCTGCACCGCCTGGAAAGACTCGCGGCACAAGGAGTGGTCGCCCGGAGAAGAACTTCGATGGTCCCACGGTCCGAGCCGCATTCGCACGGGTCTTCTGCATTCCGGCGACCACAAGTGTGCCGCGAGTAGTTGCGGAAGAAGGGCGGTGCGCATCCCGGCAATGAGCGGCACGACAGACTTGCGTGGCAGCGACGGCTCGCCGCGAGGCAAAGTGGTGCGGCCTTCACGGCAGCATTCGAGCTCGCGATCAGGATGCTCGATCATCACCGATGAAGGCGTTCGCGTCTGCGGGGCTCGGAGGCGCTGCGGCGTGGGCCTCCGACGGGCGCACTCGTCAGGTGCTGTTAGCAGCGGAGGTTGCTCGCGCCCGTCGGCGAGCGCGCCATCCTCGCCTGCATCCCTCGAGTGGCGCGCGTGCCCACGCCGCAGCGCCTCCGAGACCCGCAGCGAACGCCGGCCGGAAAGCCGCAGACCGCCCGACCGCCGCCCGCAGCGGTTCCGTTCCTACTTCGCCATGGGCGCGCCGCCCGACGCGTCCGGCAGCCCGACCCGCCGCGTCAGCTCGCGCCAGCGGGGCTCGGCGCGGAGGGCGTCGAAGACGGGCCAGACGCCCATCACGACGACGAAGCGCGAGCGGTCGCGGTAAGCGGCTTCCATCTCGTCGAGGGCAGCACCTTTGTCGCCGAGGCCGGCATCGACGAGGGCGAAGGCGCCGGGCTGCACGCGCACCCGCTCCGCCATCTGCGCGAGACCCGACCGCACCGCGCGCGCCTCCTCGACGCGACCCGCAGCGGCCAGCGTGTAGCCGAGGGCGCCCTGCATGACGCTGCTGTTGCCGGAGAGCTCGACCGCCTGCCGCGCCTGCGCCACCGCGTCGTCGTGGCGGCCGGCCGCCGTCAGCGCCAGCGCAAGGCCGAAGCGAGCGTAGGCGAAGCGCGGGTCGAGCTCGAGCGTGCGCTCGAACTGTGCGATCGCCTCGTCGTTGCGGCGCGCGAAGTAGAGGACGAAGCCGTGGTCGGCGTTGATCACCAGCGACAACGGGTCGAGCCGCTGCGCGAGGCGCGCGTTGGCGACCGCTTCCTGGTGGCGGCCGACGGCCGAGAGCAGGTAGGAGTACCAGTGCGGCGCCGTCGGGTAGCCGGGGTCGAGGCGCTGCGCCCGCCGGAAGCCCTCCTCGGCGTCGTCCCACTTCCAGTCGTACATGAAGCTCGCGTAGGCCAGCGTGGTGTGCGCCTCGGCGAGGTCGGCGTCGAGGCGCAGCGCCTCGCGCGCGGCGGCGATGGCGCGCGGGAAGGCGTCCGCCGGCGGCGTGTTGCCGAAGAGCGGCAGCAGCACCCAACAGTCGGCGATGCCGGCGTGGGCGGCGGCGAAGGCGGGGTCGCGGGCGATGGCATTTTGAAAGTGGGTCATCGCCTTGCGCAGATCGGCCTCGGTGCGGCGGTTCCAGAAGTAACGCCCGCGCACGTACTCCTGGTAGGCCTCGACGTCCGCCGTGCCGCGGTTGGCGGGCCGGTGCGGGCGGCGGCCGGAGAGCCCGAGCGAAAGCGCGTCGGCGACCTGGTCGGAGATCGCGTCCTGCACCGCGAAGGGGTCGGTGTAGACGGTCTCGAAGCTGCGCGCCCAGAGCGGGCGGCCGTCCTCGACGCGCAACAGCCGCATCGAGACGCGCAGGCGGTCGCCCGAACGCTGCAGCGAGCCGTCCATCACCGCGTCGACGCTTAGGCGGCGGCCGATCTGCAGCGGGTCGCGCGGCGCCGCGCGCAGCTCCTGGACGGCGCTCGTCGGCCGCACCACCAGCGGCTCGAGCTCGGAGAGGCGGGTGATCAGGGCGTCGGCCATGGCGAGGCCGAGCACGTCGCCTTCTGCCGCCGGCGTCAGCGAGAGAAGCGGCAGCACGGCGAGCGAGCGGACTTGGAGGGTGCCGACCGGCTCCTCTTCGGCCGGCCGCCAGCGGGCGGCGAGGGCGACGAGGACGGCGGCGACGAGGAGGGCGGCGGCAAGCCAGCCACCGAGGGCGCGCAGGCTGAGGCGGCCGGAGCGGGCGACGGGTAGCTCGCCGGTGACGGCGGTGAACGTCCCGGTGGTGGGCGGCGGCGCCGGGGCTCCCGCGAAGCCGGCGGATCGACCCGTGGCAGCCGCAGCGCCGGTGAAGGCGGCGCCGGCGCTCTCGGCGGCGGACGGCTCCGCCGCCACATCGCCGTGCGCCCCATCCACGCCGGCGACCGCCGCCACCGCCGCCGCCGCGTGCAGCGAGTGATCGCCTGACACCCGCTCCACCGGCACCGCGAAGCGGTAGCCCCGCCGCGGCACGGTGAGGATGTAGGTGCGCCCCTCGTCCCCCTCGGACAACACCTTGCGCAAGGTGTAGACGTTCTGCGCCAGCACCGACTCCTCGACGAAGCGGTCGCGCCAGACGAGGGCGAGCAGCTCCTCCTTGGGCACGACGGCGCCGTCGGCCTCGACCAGCACCCGCAGGGTGTCGAAGGCCTTCGGCGTCAGCGGCACGGGCTCGTCGCCCCGCCGCAGCTCCTGGCGGTGCAGGTCGAGCCGGAAGGGTCCGAAGGCGTAGCCGGCGGTCGTCGAAGAAGGGGCCGCGTCGGCCTTCATGGCAATTTGATGCCTTTGTGAGGAGCCATTGAAGACCGCGGTGACGACCGGCGCCTACGCTGCGCCGTAGCTCCTGTGCACGACGACAACAGATGCACGCTCGCCAACGGTCGGGACTCGAAAGTCTACCAGGCACCCCCCGACCTCGGCGGCCATCCAAATGAGCCGAAACGGAGGTTTCCCGTGTTCCAGCTTTCCCAGATCCGCGAGCGCATGGCCTTCCCCGTTCCCTATTACCCGACCGCGGTCGGTCTCGACGGTTCCCGCCTCGACGCTTCTCTCGCCGCCGAGGGCGACGCCCGCCTGCTCGACGGCGTCGCCGCCGGCGACGCCGACGCCCTCGCCCTCCTCTTCGACCGCCACGGCGCCGCCGTGCTCGGCCTCTTGACCCGCATGCTCGGCCGCGGCGGCGAGGCCGACGAGGTGCTGCAGGAGGTCTTCCTCTGGCTGTGGAAGCACCCGCGCCGCTACGACGCCGGCCGCTCGAGCCTGCGCGGCTGGCTGCTCGTCCTCGCCCGCTCGCGCGCCCTCGACGTGCTGCGCGCCGACCGCTCGCGCCGCGTGCGCGAGGAGGGGGTCGAGCGCGACCGCCCGCTGGCGCACGAGCCGGTCCCCCTCGCCGATCTCGAGCAGCGCGAGCGCCAGCGGCGCCTGCGCGCGGCGCTCGTCAACCTGCCCGAGGAGCAGCGGCGCTGCATCGAGCTGGCGTTCTTCGTCGGCCTCTCGCACAGCCAGATCGCGGCCCGCCTCGAGCAGCCGCTGGGCACCGTCAAGTCGCGCATCCAGCTGGGGATGGCGAAGCTGCGGGCGGCGCTGGGCGGGCTGATCGCGCTGCCCGAGATGGCGTAAGCGCCGATCACGCGGGCGCGCTCGACTCGCCCCGTCGGTCGGCCGGCCGGTTTCACCGCCAGGTGGAACACGGCCGGGCCGGCGCCCGTAGTCGGAGGCGAGGAGGGTGCGCCCATGATCGAATCCTTCGTCGCCCTGATCGCGCTCGGCGCCGTCTTCGTGGCGCTCGTGCTGGTGGCCTGCCTAGTCAAGCTCGTCTTCAAAGTCGCCCTGATCCCCATCGCCATCGCCCTGGTGGTCGTCAAGGTGACCGTGCTCGTGGTCCTGGCCATCGTCGGCGTGGTCGTGGTCGCTGCGGTGGGGATCCCGCTGCTGGTCGTCGCCGCTGTGCTCGCCCTGCCGTTCCTCGTGCTCGGCGGCATGGTCTGGGGCGCCGTGGCCATCCTCGGCTGACGCGCCGAGGCAGGGCTCTTGCACTCGCGGTGCTGCGAACGCGGGCATCGCAGCCGAGTCAGCCGCGCGCCGCGGCGAGGAGGTGGAGACGCTCATGTGGGTGCTGATGGCGCTCGTCGGGCTGGTGCTAGTGCTGCTGCTCATGCTCTGGTCGGCGCAGCGAGGGCGCAAGGTGCACCTCACCTTCCATGCCCTCGACAGCCTGAGCGAGGCACTGCCCTCGATCGCCGGCGCCACGCACGGCACGCTGCTGCCCGGCAACAAGGTCGAGATCCTCCACGACGGCGACGGCTTCTTCCCGCCGCTGCTCGCCGCGGTCGCCGCCGCCAGGGAGACGGTGCACCTCGAGTCGTACGTCTGGTGGGAGGGGAAGATCTGCGAGCAGGTGGCGGACGCGCTCGCCCGCAAGGCGGCGGAAAGGGTCGAGGTGCGGGTGCTGCTCGACGCCTCCGGTTCCTCACGGATGGACGACGAGCTGCTCGAGCGCATGCGCGACGCGGGAGTGAAGGTGGCCAGGTACCGGCCGCCGCGCCTGAGCAACCTGGCGCGCGTCAACTCGCGCGACCATCGCAAGATCGTCGTCGTCGACGGCAGGATCGGCTTCGTCTTCGGCCACGGCATCGCCGACGAGTGGACAGGCCGCGCCCAGGACAGCAAGCACTGGCGCGACATCGGCGCCCGCCTCGAGGGCCCCATCGTCGGCGCCCTGCAGTCGGCATTCAGCGACAACTGGGTGGAGGAGACCGGCGAGGTCCTGGTGGGCGTGCGCTTCTTCCCCCGGCTCGAAGCCGCCGGTCCCTCCTCCGCGCACCTCGCCTACCACTTCCAGCACGGCAGCGTGACGGCGGTGGACCTCCTCCATCGCATCGCCTTCGTCGCGGCGCAGAAGGAGCTGTGGATCCAGAACCCGTACCTGGCGGTGGACCCCGAGGTCCTGGAGCTGATCGCGCAGGCGGCCGAGCGCGGCGTCGACGTGCGGCTGATGTTGCCCGGCGAGATCACCGACGCCCAGATCGTGCGCCACGCCGGCCACCATCACTTCGCCATGCTGCTACGGCGTGGCGTGCGCATCTTCGAGTACCAGCGCACGCTGATCCACCAGAAGGTGATGGTGATCGACGGCCTGTGGTCGCACATCGGCTCGACCAACCTCGACAACCGCTCCTTCGAGTCCAACGACGAAGTCAGCCTCGGCATCGTCGACGCCGACGTGGCCGCGCAGCTGCGCCGGTCGTTCCTCGCCGACCAGGCGAACAGCCGCGAGATCACGCTGCGCGAATGGGAGGCGGAGCCCGCGACGCACCGCCTGCGCGACGCCCTCTCCTGGCGTCTGAACGAGCTGCTCTGAGGCCCGCCAGCCATGAACGTCGCGGCGCTGCTCGTCGCCTGGGGCGTGTTCGTTCGCCTCAACCGTTCCGCCGAGGAGCTCGAGCCGGAAGCGATGGCGAACCGGGCTTTCCATCGGCCGCGGTCTCTGGCAGGCTCGCCGTGCGTCGTAGCGGCGCCGGAGGCTCCCCATCGCATCGAAGCTGCGCCCCAAGACCGATGAGACCGACGCCGGCGAGAAGAAGCCGGCGCTCGCCGTGCGCGCGCTGCAGGTCGCCTTCACCACCGCCTACTCGGCGACCAGCGTCCTCTTCCTCGTCGCCGGCGTGGCGCTCGTCGTCTCGGCGGCAGCCAGCCTCTTCGCCGCGGCGACTCTCGATCAAGAGCCGCGCGCGCGGCTCGACCAGGTGCTGGAGGCGATCGCGCTGCTCACCATCGCGGTGGCGGCGCTCGAGCTGGGGCAGACCATCCTCGAGGAAGAGGTGCTGCGCCGCGCGCAGATGAGCGCCCCGACGCGCGTGCGGCGGTTCCTCTCGCGCTTCATGGTGGTGATCGTCGTGGCGCTCTCCATCGAGGCGCTGGTGGGCGTCTTCCAGCTCCTGCACCGCGATCCGTCGCGGCTGCCGCACGTGGCCGCGGTCGGCGTCGCGGCCGCCGCGCTGCTCGTCGCCTGGGGCGTGTTCATCCACCTCAACCGTTCCGCCGAGGAGCTCGAGCCGGAGGCGATGGCGGAGGCGAAGGGCGAGGACCGCAACCTCGGCTGACCGGCAGCAGGCCGGCCGGGCACGCTTCTTGCCCTTGGCCGACGGCGTGAGCGAACCAAGAAACGCCCGACCCCGCGGCTGGTCGTCGTCACCGACGACGCCGGCGTCGCGCCGCGATCCGCGGCGCGGAGGGGTCGGCGTTCTCCATAACTCGGAGCCGCCCTAATGGCAACCTGGCTGATCCTCGTCGGCATCCTGCTGCCGATTGCATCGTTGCTGCAGCTCGTCGATTCGCGTCCGGTACGGCCGAGACGCGTTCCCGTGCTCGCAGCGACGCAACGCGCGCGCCGAATCCGACTTTAGGGAAGGTGGCGAGCGCGCTCTCGCCTCGGCGAGGGCGCGCTCGACTCCGTCATCCCGGCGACCACGTTGCCTCGGCGACTCGTCCGGCAGCGCAGCTCCACGCGAGCCGCGCTCCAGGCGAGGAGCAAGTCGAGGTGCAGGAGTCGACGACCGACCGGCCAGGTCGGAGCTGATCATGAACCCTTCACACACGGCACGTCCTGCTTCCTCTCCGCGATCGTCTCGACCAGTTTCACGAATCGTCACCTTTGCCGCGTTCGTCGCGCTGTCGAGCCTCGTCGCCTGCCAGCGCGGCGACCTCGGCGCCGACGCCTTCGTCGCGCTCGTCGGACCGCGTGGCGGCGACGCACCGGTGGTCGAGACGCCGCGTCCGGAGGTCGACCTCTCTCGCGCTTTGCAAGAGTTTCAGCGGCCGCCGTTCGATCTGCCGGACCCCGCTGATCGCGAGCTGCGCGCGGCGCTGCGCACCTTCTACGAAAAGCGCGACGTACAGCCGGCGTGGTTCGCGGAGGGCCGCCCGCTGCCCGAGGCGCGGCAGCTGCTGCTGGTGCTCGCGCGGCTCGACGAGGTCGGCCTCGACTCCGCCGACTATCGCGTCCCGGCGCTCACGCAAGCGCTGGCCGGCGCGATGCGCGGCACCGGCGCGGCCGGCGACGCCGAACAGCTCGAGCTCGGGCTCACCTGGGCCGCCCTGCTCGCCGCCTCCCACCTCCATCAGGGCCGCGTCGCCGCGGACGAGCTGCGCTCGCGCTGGCAGATCGAGCGCGAGCCGATCGACCTCGCCGCGGTGCTGGCGACGGCGCTGCACGATGGCGAGATCGAGAAGACGCTGCGCGGTCTCGACCCCGACCACCCGCAGTTCGCCGCTCTACTGCAGGCGCTCCAGCGCTATCGCCACATCGCGGCGGCCGGCGGCTGGCCGCTGGTGCCGAAGGGGAAAGTGATCGGCGAAGGCGACAGCGGCGACGCCGCGCGCTTGCGGGCGCTGGCGCAACGCCTCCACGCCGAAGGCTTCCTCACCGCGGTGCCGGCGGAGTATCAGCAGGCCGCCGAGGTGACAGCCGCGGGCTCGCTCGTCTACTCCGCCGACCTCGCCGACGCCGTGCGCGCCTTCCAGCGCACGCGCACGCTCCAGCCCGACGGGCGCCTCGGCCCCGAGACCCAGGCGGAGCTGGCGGTGCCGGTCGAGGAGCGGCTGCGCCAGATCGCGCTCAACGTCGAGCGCTGGCGCTGGGTGCCCGACGACTTCGGTGCCACCACGGTGCTGGTCAACATCCCCGGCTACACGCTCGACGTCGAGCAGGACCGCACCATCGTCGAGTCGATGGCGGTGGTCGTCGGCGGCAAGGGGTGGGAGACGCCGGTGTTCGGCGACCAGATCGAGCACCTCGTCCTCAACCCCTACTGGAACGTGCCGCCGCGCATCCTCGCCGAGGAGGTGCTGCCGCGGATCCAGTCCGACCCGAGCTATCTCGCCACCCACGACATGGAAGTGGTGCGCGGCGAGAGCGACGCCGCCGCGGTCGCCGACCCGCTGATGCTCGGCGTCGACCGCGGCCTGCGCGTGCGTCAGCGGCCGGGGCCGAACAACCCTCTCGGCCAGGTCAAGTTCATGTTCCCCAACCGCCACAACGTCTACCTCCACGACACGCCGTCGCAGAGCACCTTCGCGCGGGCGGACCGCAGCGCCAGCCACGGCTGCATCCGCGTCGAGCGGCCGGTCGAGCTCGCCGAGCTGCTGTTGCGCGGCTCCTCGTGGTCGCCCGAGCGGCTGCGCACGACGATCGCTTCTGGCCAGCCGGCGCACGTGCAGCTGCCGCAGAAGCTGCCGGTGTACCTGCTCTACTTCACCGCCAGCGTGCGCCCCGACGGAGAGCTGCACTTCTACGAGGACGTCTACGGCATCGACGCGGCTCACCGCGCGCGCGGCTGAGCCGCTCAGCCCTTCTTGCCGCCGCCTCGGTCGGCCCCGCTGCTCGGCGGCATCGTCTGCGAGGGCTTCAAGCTGGTGCTATGGCGTCAGTCCGCCCAACGGCGCGTGCCCAAGGCCGGCCGGAAGCCGACTCGGGCGGCTTCGGCGTTGGCACAACTGCCTGCCGTCGCCATGCAGGCGAACACGCGATCGACCAGCTGTGAGGCCGAGGGATCGGTCGGCAATAACGGAGATGTGGCGGCGATCTGCGCATCGACGCGTGCGCGCACCGTCGCGGGGCTCACCGGGGTATCTATGCAATAGGAGCTCTGCAACCACTCGTTGGTACAAAGTTCTGCCTTCAGCGGCAGCGTGAATGAGCCCACTTCGGGCGTGGTTGTGGCCAACAAGTAGCCAAGCTGCTGTTCCGTGCGGTCGATGGATGCGATCGCCACCGCGGCCTCGACTGGCGGGCCGGTCCTGAGCCCAACGGGCATGCCTGGCTCGAACTGCAGACCGCGCGCCTGGAATTCGCTTGCCGGTCGCCAGATGGCCTCGAAGTACTGCATGGCCGCGGCGCCCGGGCTGGTGATCGGCTCGCCGGCCACGGTTGTCGGCCAACTCGGGACGTAAGGACCGCCGGCGCCCTGGCTGATGAAGTCGTCGCCATGCTCGACGACACGCATCCGGCTGAAGTCTCCCCAGTGAAACGCCAACGCACTGTGCGCCGACGACCACGGCACCGCCGAGTCGTCGCGGCGGCGAACGACCCGCAGCGGAATGTTGACGCTCCGCGCTAAGTCGTAGAGCAGGTTCGACGCCGAGTGGCACCCGTTGCGCAGGACGATCGCATGCCCGAGATCGCCGAACGACGTCTCCGGCAGGTGTCGGCCCCGCAGGCGGTCACGCACTTGCGCCGACCGCGCGATCTCGAGCGGCTGGAACTGCAGGCCGCGGCCGCCCAACAACTCCGTTCGGTCGTGAAACACGTTATGCGCAAAAAACAGCGAGATTGCGCCGAGCGTTTCTTCCTGCGTGGTGCCGAGGAGCGACGTGGCTATCGTCGAATTCGTGCCGGTGATGAAGCGATAGCCGTCGCGCGGGTCGCAGATCATGTACTCGAGCGCGCCGATCGCGCGCGGCGGAGACGTGCGATCCAGGATCTCGCCGCGCCTGCTCATGACCGGCGTCGCCAGCAGGGAGAAATAGTGGTACGAATCGAAGAGCTGCTCTAGCTCACTCGGCGTCATCTGAAACAGTGACCAGTGCGTCGCGCCCTCGCGCACTTCGAACAACAAGGCATGCGCCACGTGCGCCGCGAAGATGCGGAAAGCCTGATCTTCGGTGTATTTGATCCTGGCCAGCGTGTCGGGGACCGGGTCGTCTCCGGCAACGGGGACGTTGAAGCTCGGATCGTCGAGCGGATCCGGGCAGCGCAAGAAGCCGCTGATGTCGGCGTTGGGATTGGCGCCCAAAGTAACGAAGATCGAGCTCAGGTCCTGTTGCCGCCAAGCTGGCCATTCGGCGTAACGCAACCGCGTGGGCGTGGGGGTGGGTGTGGGCGTCGGCGGGTTGTTGAACGTGAAGCGCAGGACGTCGCCGATCTGCGGACAATCGGTCAGAAACCGACGAAACAGCAGCCCGGCGAACTGGGGGTTGGGAATGGTGCCGCCGCGCGCGACGGCCGCGGCAGTGGCGAGCATTCCAGGACAGACGTCTCGCCCCGGCACCGGCTGGGCTGCCGCTGGGATGACCGACAGGCCAAGCGAGGTGAGGGCGAGAAAACAGCACGCCAGCACTCCTGCTCGGTGTCGCATGAGCACCTCCGAATGAGGGGCTGCCGTCGTCGAAAGCACAGAGGGGCGGCGGCGAATGGCCTGGCGAGGAAGTTTAGCGCCTTGGTGGGTGCCTGTGGCCCTACGCTCGCGGCGCTAAAGCACTGCTGGCCGGCGGCTCAGCTCTTCTTGCCGCCGACGAGCAGCAGGCCGGCGCCGACGACGATGGCGCCGACGCCGGCCCACAGCGGGACGTTGACGCGCTCTTTCTCCTCGACCGAGAACTCGATGGGGCCGAGGTGCGCCTCGTGCTTCTCCTTGGTGTAGCTGAAGCCGCCGTAGACGAGGGCGAGGATGCCGAGGACGATGAGGATGATGCCGACCAGCTTGATTGCGCTCATCTGCCGTTGCCCTCCTTGACCATGGAATCGCGGCTCGCCGCGTGCTCCGCCTCGCTCGACGCATCGCCGTAGCGCTCGCGCAGGGCCAGGATGTCGTTGCGGAACGCCGCCACCTTCGTCGGCCCCATGTAGACCTTCGCCGTCATGTCGATGCCGGCGGCGAGCCGCTCGAGGCGGTCGCCGGTGAGCGTCTCGGGCGCCTCGCCGCGCTGGACGATGCGGATGCGGCGGCGGATGTAGTCCTCCGCCGCCGGCCCCATGTAGTTGCGGGCGATGCGGATGACGTCGCGATAGAGCTCACCCAAGTCGAAGGCTCCCGCCGCTACTCACCCGGCTCCTCTTCGAACGTCTCCTCTTCCTCCTCGACGCGCGAGTGCTCGCGGAAGAACTTGATCGCCGCCACCATGCGGTCGAAGCTGTCGGCGAGCTCGCCCACCTCGTCGCGCGAGCGGATGTCGAGCTGCACGTCGAAGTCGCCGCGGCTGATCTTGTCGGCCGCCTCGCGCAGCTCGCACAGCGGCTGCACCAGCGCGCGCGCGGCGAGCACCGAGACGAAGCCGATGCCGAGCAGCAGCGGCACCGCCAGCGCCAGCGCGCGCAGCCCGGCGCGCACCGCCGGCGCGCAGCGCCTCGGAGCGCTCGATCTGCGCCACCACCGCCCAGCCGAGCGAGGGCACCGGCTCCCACGCCGCCAGCACCTCGCGGTCGTGGTAGTCGCGCACGCGGCCGGCGCCGCGGCGCCCTTGCACCGCCTCCTGGACGCCGCGGCCGATGCGGTCGCCGAAGCGGATCGAGCGCTGCAGCGCGGCCTCGGGATCGAACCGCGTCGGCGCCACGAAGAGGACGCGGTCGCCGTCGCGCCGCGCGATGACGATCTCGCCCGTCTCCCCCAAACCGGCGGTCTCGAGGGCGATGCCGAACAGGCTCTGCAGGTTGAGGCGCGCCGCCAGCACTCCCACTACACCGTGCCGTCCGTCCGAACCCAGGTCGCGGATGGGCGTGGCGACGATCATCGTCAAGCGGTGGGTGATCGGCGACAGGAAGACCGGCTGCACGAAGGTGGCGCCGACGCCGCTCTTGAAGTACTGCAGCGCTTCGGCGTCATGACCCTCGTGCTCTTCGTGGGTCGAAGCCACGACGCGCCCGTCGCGGTCGATGACCATCAGCTCCTCGAACTGCCGCTGGTCCCAGAGCAGCAGCGCCAGCGCCTCGCGCAGCTGCACGAGCGGCGCGGAGGCACGGCCGGGCTGCGGCGCCGCCGCGTCGGCGGCCGTCGGGTGCGCCGGCCCGCTCAACGGCAGCTCCTCGGCGTCCTTCAGCGGCGGCAGCTGACCCGGGGCCCGCCGGCCGCGGCAAGGCGCCGGACGCGGCAGCCGACGTCAACGCGCGCACCCGCGGCGCCAGCATGCCGGCGATGCGCTCGACCTGCGTGCGGCGGTCGAGGGTGAGCTGCTCGATCGCCTGCGCCTTGGCGGCGGCGATGCCTTCCAGCCCGTCGAGCGTGACGTTCTGGAAGGCGCGCCGCGTCGCCAGGTAGTCCCACAGCGCCTGCGCCAGCAGCGGCGCGATGGCGAAGGCGAGGAGCAGCAGCAGGAGCTTGGAGCGCCAGGTGTGGATCCAGGGGCCGAGCCGCTCCTGCAGCCGGCGACGCAGCCGCAGCTGCCGTGGGGGTGCGCTCGCCATCGGCCTCACCGCCGGACCGCGGTCTGCACCATCTCGCGCAGGAAGCCGGCGATGTCGCCGAGCGGCAGCACGTGGTGCACGGCAGTGCGCTGGAGCGCCGCCAGCGGCGACACCGGGCTGTGCGCCGAGCCGGGGTCCTCGACGACGGTGAGGCCGCCGCGCTTGGCCACCGCCTCGATGCCGGCGGCGCCGTCCTCGGACGATCCGGTGAGCAGCACCGCCGCCAGCCGCCGCCGGTAGGCTTCGGCGGCCGACTCGAAGAGCACGTCGATCGACGGCCGCGCCCACGACACCGGCCCTTCGACCGACAGCGTCAGCCAGCCGGGCTCGGCGAGCAGGTGGTAACCCGGCGGACCGAGGTAGACGGTGCCCGGCTCGATGCGCTCGCGGTCGCGCGGCTCGCACACCGGCAGCGGTGAGACGCTGCCCAGCAGGTGGGCGAGCGGCGAGTCGGCGTCGGGCCGGCGGTGCTGCACGACGGCCACCGCGGCGGGAAACTCCCGCGGCAGCTCGCCGAGCACCGTGCGCAGCGCCTGCAGGCCGCCGAGCGAGGCGCCGATCACCACCAGGTCGTAGTCGGCCCGTGGCTGCTGCTTCGAGAACCGGGGGTCGACTTCGGCGCGGAGCGCCGTCACCGCACCCTCCGGTAGAGCCCGAGGCTCTCCACCAACGGCTCGTAGCGTTCGGCGAACGGCGTGTAGCGCAACGACTCCTTGACGCCCAACGCCAGCACGCCGAAGTTCACCAGGCTGTCGTAGAAGAGCCGGTGCACGCGCTCGCGCAGCACTTCGGAGAAGTAGATGAGGACGTTCCTGCAGAGGATGAGCTGGAACTCGTTGAAGGAGCCGTCGGAGACCAGGTTGTGCTGCGAGAAGACGACGTTGCGCCGCAGGTCCTCGCGCAGGATCGCGCTCTGGTGGTCGGCGGTGTAGTAAGTCGAGAAGTCCGCCTTGCCGCCGGCGCGGTGGTAGGCCGCCGTGTGCTCCTGCATGTCGCGCAACGGGAAGACGCCGCGCCGCGCCCGCTGCAGCAGCTCGTCGGACAAGTCGGTGGCGTAGATGCGGCAGCGATCGAGCAGCCCCTCCTCGTGGAGGAGGATGGCCATCGAGTAGACCTCTTCGCCGGTCGAACAGCCGGCGTGCCAGATGCGCACGAAGGGGTAGGTGCGCAGCATCGGCAGCACCTGTCGCCGCAGGGCGCGGTAGACCTGCGGGTCGCGGAACATGCCGGTGACGTTGACCGACAGCGAGGCGATGAAGCGCTCGAGCGCCTCGGGGCGATGGAGCACGCGCTCCTGCAACGCCGACAGCGTGCGCACGCCTTCGGCGTTCATCGCCTTGCGCACCCGCCGCCGCAGCGAGGCCGGCGAGTAGCCGCGGAAGTCGTAGCCCCAGCGGCGAGCGATGCCGGTGAGCAGCAGGTCGAGCTCGAGGTCTTCGAGATCGTCCTCGACGGCCAGCTTGAGTCCCTGTTCCACTCGGTTGAGCTCCACCCCTGACGCCCCCTCCCCCTGCCGCTCTAGATGCAGGGAGCGCGCCCGCCCACCCTCATGCCCTGGCTCGAGGTCATGTCTACCGGTACAGCCACACCCGCAGCAGCGAGATCAGCTGGTCGGGGTCGACCGGCTTGGTGACGTAGTCGGAGGCGCCGGCCTCGATGCACTTCTCGCGGTCCCCCTTCATCGCCTTGGCGGTCAAGGCGATGATCGGCAGCCCCTTGAACTTGGGCTGCGCACGGATGCGCCGCATCGCCTCGTAGCCGTCCATCTCCGGCATCATGATGTCCATCAGCACGACGTCGATGCCGGGGTCCTCCTCCAGCTTGGCGATGGCGTCGTGGCCGGTCTCGGCGTACTGCACGTCCATCTCGTGCCGCTCGAGCACCGAGGTGATGGCGAAGATGTTGCGCACGTCGTCGTCGACGACCAGCACCCGCCGCCCCTTGAGCAGCGGGTCGCCGTAGGCGACGCTGCGGATCATCTTGCGCTTCCCCTCGGGGAGGTTGGCCTCGACGCGGTGGAGGAAGAGCGCCGTCTCGTCGAGCAGGCGCTCGGGCGAGCGCACGTCCTTGACGATCACCGTCTCGGCGAGCTGCGCCAGGCCGCTCTGCTCCTCGCGCGACAGCTCCTTGCCGGTGTAGACGATGATCGGCAGCCGGCGCAGCGCCGGGTCGTCCTTGATCTTGCGGATGAGCTCCATGCCGGGCATGCCGGGGAGCTTGAGGTCGAGCACCAGGCAGTCGAAGGGCTGCCCGGTGAGCGCGTCGATCGCCTCCTCGGCGCTGCCCACCGTCGTCGTCTCGACGTCGCCGTTGCCGATCAGCTCGACGATCGCCTGCTGCTGCGCCTCGTCGTCCTCCACCACCAGCAGGCGCTTGACGCGGCGGTCGACGAACTCCTGCATCTGCGCCAGCGCCTGCTCGAGCACCTCCTTCTCGAGCGGCTTGGTGAGCACGGTCACCGCGCCGAGCTCGAGACCGCGCCGCTCCTCGCCGCTGCCCGCCGCCGAGATGATGTGCACCGGGATGTGGCGCACCTCGGCGTCGTGCTTGAGACGGTCGAGCAGCACCCAGCCGTCCATGTCGGGGAGGACGAGGTCGAGGGTGATGGCTTCGGGCTTCAAGCTGCGCGCGCACTCGAGGGCGTCGGCGCCGGTGCCGGCGACGACGCCGCGGAAGCCGCGGTCGCGCGCCATGTCGAGGAGGGTCTGCGCGAAGGTCTCGTCGTCCTCGACGATGAGCAGTACGCGATCTCCGGGCTGGATCGACTGGCGGTCGTCGGCGATCAGCTGCGCCGGCTGCGGGCGCTCGAGCTGCAGGATGCCGGTGTCGCTCGCCGAGCGCTGACTGAACGAGATCGGCTCGCCGCCGGCCGCCTGGCGCGTCGGCGCCTGCGCGCGCTCCTGCCGGCGGCGCGGGATGTAGCGCGTCGGCACGTAGAGGGTGAAGGTGCTGCCGCGTCCCGGCTCGCTCTCCACCTGGATCTCGCCACCCAGCAGGCTGGCGATCTCGCGGCTGATGTTGAGGCCGAGCCCCGTGCCGCCGTACTTGCGGCTGGTGCCGCCGTCGGCCTGCTGGAAGGCCTCGAAGATGATCTGCTGCTTCTCCTTGGCGATGCCGATCCCGGTGTCGGAGACGGCAAAGGCCACCACCTCATCGGCCTCCTGCAGCGACGACGGCAGGCCCTTGCGGTCCGCAACCGCCGCCACGCGCAGGGTGACGCTCCCCTTCTCGGTGAACTTGAGCGCGTTGGAGAGCAGGTTGCGCAGCACCTGCCGCAGCCGCATGTCGTCGGTGGCGATCGTCTCCGGCACCCCCTCGCCCACCTCGATGCCGAGCAGCAGCCCCTTCTCGTCCGCCAGGTGGCGGAAGGAGCGCTCGACGTACTCGCGCAGCACGTCGACCCGCACGTCTTCGAGGTTGAGCGCGATGGTGCCCGACTCGATCTTCGCGAGGTCGAGGATCTCGTTGATCAGCGCCAGCAGGTCGGCGCCCGACTGGTGGATCGTCTGCGCGAACTGCACCTGCTTGTTGCTGAGGTTCTGGTCGGGGTTGTCGGAGAGCTGGCGCGACAGGATGAGCAGCGAGTTGAGCGGCGTGCGCAGCTCGTGCGACATGTTGGCGAGGAACTGCGACTTGTACTTCGAGGTGAGCGCCAGCTGCTCGGCCTTCTCCTCGACCTCCTGCTTGGCGAGCTCGACCTCGCGGTTCTTGCGCTCGACCTCGTCCTTCTGCAGCGTCAGCTGGCGCGCCTTCTCCTCCAGCTCCTCGTTCGTCTGCTGCAGCTCCTCCTGCTGCGTCTGCAGCTCCTCGGCCATGCTCTGCGACTGGCGCAGCAGCTCGTCGGTGCGCATGGTCGCCTCGATGGTGGCGACGACGATGCCCAGCGACTCGAGCAGCTGGTCGATGAAGGCGAGCTGGATGCTGGTGAAGGGGTGGAAGGAGGCGAGCTCGATGACCCCCTTGACCTCGCTCTCGAAGAGGATGGGGACGACGACGATGTTCATCGGCGCCGCCTCGCCGAGGGCCGAGCCGATCATGATGTAGTCGCGCGGCACGTCGGTGATGAGGATGCGCTTCTTCTCGAGCGCCGCCTGACCGACCATGCCCTCGCCGAGCGCGAAGCGGTTCGCCAGGTGCTTGCGCTCGCTGTAGGCGTAGCTGGCGAAGAGCTTGAGCACCGTCTCGTCGTCCTCGCGCTGCGCCATGAAGAAGGCGCCGTGCTGGGCGTCGACCACCTGCGCCAGCTCGGAGAGCACCTGCCGCGACACGGTGAGCAGGTCGCGCTGCCCCTGGAGCATGCGGGTGAAGCGCGCCAGGTTGGTCTTCAGCCAGTCCTGCTCCTGGTTGGTGCGCGTCGTCGCCGCCAAGGTCACGATCATCTGGTTGAGGTTGTCCTTGAGCAGCGCCACCTCGCCGCGCGCCTCGACGTCGATCGAGCGCGTCAGGTCGCCCTTGGTGACGGCCGTCGCCACGTCGCCGATGGCGCGCACCTGGCGGGTGAGGTTGCCCGCCAGCTCGTTCACGTTGTTGGTGAGGTCGCGCCAGACGCCGGCGGCACCGGGCACGTCGGCCTGGCCGCCCAGTTGCCCCTCGACGCCCACGTCGCGCGCCACGCCGGTCACCTGGTCGGCGAAGGTGCGCAGGGTGTCGATCATGTCGTTGATGGTCGTCACCAGGGTGGCGATCTCGCCGCGCGCCTCGAGGCGCAGCTCCTGGTCGAGGTCGCCGTTGGCGACCGCGGTGACGACGCGGGCGATGCCGCGCACCTGCTCAGTGAGGTTGCGCGCCATCACGTTCACGTTGTCGGTGAGCTCGCGCCAGGTGCCGGAGACGCCGCGCACCTGCGCCTGACCACCGAGCTGTCCCTCGGTGCCCACCTCGCGCGCCACGCGCGTCACCTCGTCGGCGAAGGCGTTGAGCTGGTCCACCATCACGTTGATGGTGTTCTTGAGCTCGAGCACCTCGCCGCGCGCCTCGACGGTGATCTTCCTCGACAGGTCGCCGTTGGCCACCGCCGTCGTCACCTCGGCGACGTTGCGCACCTGGTTGGTGAGGTTGGCGGCCATGAAGTTCACGTTCTCGGTGAGCTCGCGCCACACGCCGGAGACGCCGCGCACCTGGGCCTGGCCGCCGAGGATGCCCTCGGTGCCCACCTCGCGCGCCACGCGGGTCACCTCGTCGGCGAACGAGCTCAACTGGTCCACCATGGTGTTGATGGTGTTCTTGAGCTCGAGCACCTCGCCGCGCGGCTCGACGGTGATCTTCCGCGACAGGTCGCCGTTGGCCACCGCCGTCGTCACCTCGGCGATGTTGCGCACCTGGTCGGTGAGGTTGCGCGCCATCAGGTTGACGTTGTCGGTGAGCCCGCGCCACACGCCGCGCACCCCTTCGACCGAGGCCTGGCCGCCGAGGATGCCCTCGGTGCCCACCTCGCGGGCGACGCGGGTCACCTCCTCGGCGAAGGCGTTGAGCTGGTCGACCATCACGTTGACGGTGTTCTTGAGCTCGAGCACCTCGCCGCGCGCCTCGACGGCGATCTTCTTGCGCAGGTCGCCCTCGGCGATGGCGGTGGCGACCTGCGAGATCGAGCGCACCTGCGTCGTCAGGTTGCCGGCCATCGAGTTCACGGCGTCGGTCAAGTCGCGCCAAGTGCCGGAGACGCCGCGCACGTCGGCCTGACCGCCCAGCCGCCCCTCGATGCCTACCTCGGAGGCGAGGCGGGTCACCTCGTCGGCGAACGACGACAGCTGGTCGACCATGGTGTTGACGGTGTTCTTGAGCTCGAGGATCTCGCCGCGCGCCTCGACGGTGATCTTGCGTGTGAGGTCGCCGCGCGCCACCGCCGTCGTCACCTCGGCGATGTCGCGCACCTGGTTGGTGAGGTTGCTGGCGAGCTGGTTGACGTTCTCGGTGAGGTCTTTCCACACGCCGCGCACGCCCTCGACCTCGGCCTGGCCGCCGAGGCGCCCCTCGACGCCCACCTCGCGGGCCACGCGCGTCACCTCGGCGGCGAAGGCGTTGAGCTGGTCGACCATCACGTTGAGCACGTTCTTGAGGTCGAGCACCTCGCCGCGCGCGTCGACGGTGATCTTGCGCGACAGGTCGCCCACCGCCACCGCCTTGGCCACCTCGGCGATGTTCCTCACCTGGTTGGTGAGGTTGTTGGCCATGGAGTTCACGTTGTCGGTGAGCTCCTTCCAGATGCCCGAGACGTCGCGCACCACCGCCTGGCCGCCGAGCACGCCCTCGGTGCCCACCTCGCGCGCCATGCGGGCGACCTCGTCGGCGAACGACGACAGCGAGTCCACCATGTCGTTGATGGTGTTCTTGAGCGCCAGGATCTCGCCGCGCACCTCGACGGTGATCTTCCGCGACAGGTCGCCGTTGGCCACCGCCGTCGTCACGTCGGCGATGTTGCGCACCTGGTTGGTGAGGTTCGACGCCATCGAGTTGACGTTGTCGGTGAGCTCCTTCCAGATGCCGGAGACGTTCTTCACCTCGGCCTGCACGCCGAGCGTGCCCTCGGTGCCCACCAGGCGGGCGACGCGGGTCACCTCGGCGGCGAAGTGGTTGAGCTTGTCGACCGTGGCGTTGATGGTGTTCTTGAGCGCCAGGATCTCGCCTTCGGCGTTGACGGTGATCTTGCGCGACAGGTCGCCCTCGGCGATGGCGCTCGTCACCTCGGCGATGTTCCTCACCTGGCCGGTGAGGTTGTTGGCCATGCCGTTGACGTTCTCGGTGAGCTGCCGCCACACGCCGGAGACGCCGCGCACCTGCGCCTGGCCGCCGAGCTTGCCCTCGGTGCCCACCTCGTAGGCGACGCGGGCCACCTCGGCGGCGAAGGAGGAGAGCTGGTCCACCATCGTGTTGATGGTGTCCTTGAGCTCCAGCATCTCGCCCTTGACCTCGGCGGTGATCTTCTTGCTGAGGTCGCCGGTGGCCACCGCCGTCGTCACCTCGGCGACGTTGCGCACCTGGCTGGTGAGGTTGGCGGCCATGAAGTTGACGTTCTCGGTGAGCTCGCGCCACACCCCCGAGACGCCGCGCACCTGCGCCTGGCCGCCGAGCTGCCCCTCGGTGCCCACCTCGCGCGCCACGCGGGTCACCTCGTCGGCGAACGAGGAGAGCTGGTCGACCATCGTGTTGATGGTGTTCTTGAGCTCGAGGATCTCGCCGCGCACCTCGATGGTGACCGTCTTGGTGAGGTCGCCCTGCGCCACCGCGGTGGTGACGCGAGCGATCTCGCGCACCTGGGCGGTGAGGTTCGAAGCCATCAGGTTCACCGAGTCGGTGAGCTCCTTCCACACCCCCGACACGCCCGGCACGTCGGCCTGGGCGCCGAGCTTGCCCTGCACGCCGACCTCGCGGGCGACGCGCGTCACCTCGGAGCCGAAGCGCGACAGCTGCGCCACCATCTCGTTGACCGCCTTGGCGTGCTTCAGGAAGTCGCCGCGCAGCGGCTCGTCGGTGCCCTCGACGTCGAGCGCCTGCGTCAGGTCGCCGCGCGACACCGCCTGCACGACGCGGGCGATCTCGTCGGTGTGGGTGGTCAGGTCGTCGAGCATGCCGTTGACCGAGCCGACGTAGCGGGACCAGCCGCCGCGGCTCTCGCCGCGCCGCAGCCGCTTGCGGGTGCGCCCCTCGCGCCCCACCGCCTCGCGCAGCTCGGTCACCTCGTCGCCGATGCCGGCGATCAGCGCCACCACGTCGTTGAAGGCCTCGCACACCTGGCCGTCGACGCCCGGCAGGTCGTCGGGCAGCCGCACGTCGAAGTCGCCGCGGCGTAGCGCGCGCAGAGCCGCCAGCAGCTGCCGGCGGTTGACCGCCTCAGCGCCGGGGGTTCGGGCCGGTCGGGCGGTCTTGCCGTTGGTCGCCGCGCCGGAAGAAGGGGTCGCCATCCGTGTCGCTCCTCAACGCCCGGCGCAGCTCCTTGGGACTGGCGGGCTTGGTCAAGTGAGAGTCGAAGCCGGCGCGGCGCGCCTTCTCGCGGTCCTCCTCGCGGCCGTAGCCGGTGAGCGCGACGAGGCGCGGGGACTGTCCCGCGAGCTCGGCGCGGACGCGCCGCGCCACGGCGTAGCCGTCGAGGCCGGGCATCCCGATGTCGACGATCGCCACCTCGGGACGGGTCGAGACGATGAGCTCGATGGCGCTCTTGCCGTCGGCCGCCGACTGCACGCGGTGGCCCCAGCCCTCGAGCAGCGCCTGCATCGACTCGCGGACGTCGTCCTGGTCGTCGACCACGACGATGCGCAGCGGGCGCCTCGCGGTGGCGTCGCCGTTCTCCTCGTCCTCGCGGACGGCCGGTGGCGGCGCCGACGCCCCGGCCCGGGCTTCCATCAACGGCAGGCGGACGATGAACTCGCTGCCGTGGTCGACGCCTTCGCTGTAGGCGCGCACGGCGCCGCCGTGCAGCTGCACGAGACGATGGACGAGGGTGAGGCCGAGCCCCAAGCCGCCGCCCCCCTCGCGCTCCTGCACGAAGATGTCGAAGATGCGGTCGAGCATCTGCGGTGCGATGCCGCGGCCGTTGTCGGCCACCCGCAGCACCGCCTGCCCGCCGTCGCGGCCGCAGGAGACCTCGATGCGGCCATTGGGCTCGGTGTAGCGCGCCGCGTTGTGGAGGAGGTTCGCGACCACCTGGGTGAGCCGCACCTGGTCGGCGTAGAGCACCAGGTCGTCGTCGCAAAGCTCGACGACGAGCTCGTGCTGGCGCTCGGCGACCAGCGGCTCGACGCTTTCGAGCGCCTGATGGAGGACGCGGCCGAGCTCGATGGGCTCGAGGCGCAGGTTGATCTTGCCGCGCGAGATGCGCGAGACGTCGAGCAGGTCGTCGACCAGGCGGATCAGGTGCCGCACCTGCCGCTCCATCGACTTGCGCACGCGGTCGAGCCCGTCGTGCTGGATGTTGTAGGCCTTGATCAGCTCGAGGCCGGTGACGAGCGGCGACAGCGGGTTGCGCAGCTCGTGGGCGAGCACGGCGAGGAACTCGTCCTTCCTCTGGTTCTCCTCGCGCAGCGCCTGCGACTCCCAGACCTGGCGCTCCTCGTCGAGGCGGCGCTCGTGCTCGCGGCGCTCCATGGCTCGGAGCACCTCGGCCTGGCGCTGCAGCGCGGCGGCGCGGTTCTGCAGCTCGACGAACACCGCGGCCTTGGCGCGCAGGACCTCGGCGACGATCGGTTTGAAAAGGAAGTCGACCGCCCCCAGTGAATAGCCACGGAGGATGAGCTCGGTGTCCTCCCGGTTGTACGCGGTGACGAAAATGATGGGCACGTGGCGCGACCGCGGCCGCTCGCGAATGACGCGGGCGGTCTCGAAGCCGTCCATCCCCGGCATGTTGACGTCGAGGAGGATCAAGGCGAAGTCCTTCGCCAGCAGGTGGCGCAAGGCCTCGGCCCCGGACGCCGCCTTCACCAGGTTGCGGCCGAGGTCCCCCAGGGCGGCCTCGATGGCCGCCAGGTTGCCGGGATCGTCGTCGACGACGAGGATGTCCGGTGGAGCGCCGTCCCCTTCTACACTCCCGCCGCTTGCAAATCTTTCCTCGACGCCTTGTAAAGCGGTACGAGCCATCACTGCCTTACGCGCATCTGGCGCGGTAGAGCGGCCGGCGGTGCAAGGGGTAAGCCATGCCGTGGTAGCGCAGTTCTACCATCGCTGGGAGCGGCTGACGCGCAGCCTCGGCAACCAGCGCGTCCTGCCGGTCACTGGCGGACGCGCTGCGCTTCCGCCAGGACGTGCAGGAGCTCCTCGAGCGACACCGGCTTGACCAAATGGTGCTCGATGCCGCTCTGACGCGAGCGCTGGCGCGCTTCCTCGTCGCCGAAGCCGGAGACGGCGACGATCAGCAGGTCGCGCGTGGCCGGCTCGCAGCGCAGGCGGTCGGCCACCTCGTAGCCGGTGAGGTCCGGCAGGTCGAGGTCGAGCAGCACGGCGTCGAAGGAGCACGCGCTGGCTGCGGTGAGCGCCTCGAGGCCGCTGGTCGCCGCCTGCACCTGGCAGCCGGTGAGGGTGAGCAGCTCGGCGAGCGCCAGCGCCGCGTCCTGATTGTCGTCGACGACGAGGATCCGCTGCGCGAGCGGCGCCACGCTCGCCGTCTGCTCCGGGGCCACCGCCAAGACCGGCGCCGCGGCGCGCGGGAGCCGCACCTCGAAGGTGCTGCCGAGACCCGCACCGGGGCTGCGCGCCGTCACCGTGCCGCCGTGCAGCTCGACGAGCTCGCGGACCAAGGTGAGGCCGATGCCCAGCCCGCCGGCCGCCGGCCGGCCCTCGTCACCGGCCGCCTGGATGAACGGCTCGAAGATCTTGTCGATCATCTCGGCCGCGATGCCGATGCCGTGATCGGCCACCTCGATCACCAGCTGCTCGCCCTCGCCGCGTGACGCGAGCCGGATCTCGGTGCCCGGGTCGGAGTACTTCGCGGCGTTGACGAGCAGGTTGGCGAGCACCTGCACCAGCCGCTCGGGATCGGCGTCGACGAACAGCGGTGCCGCGGGTAGTGCGATGCGCAGCCGCTGCTGCAGGTCGGCGAAGCGTCCCGCCGCCGAGGCCGCGGCGGCCTCCACCAGCTCCTGGAGCGGCACCACCCGCCGGCGCAACTGCAGCTTGCCGCGCGCGATGCTGGAGACGTCGAGCAGATCGTCGAGCAGAGCGGTGAGCTGGTGCACCTGGTTGCGCATCATCTGCAGCGTCCACTGCCGGCGCTCCGCCTCGACCCCCAGCTCGAGCAGGCGCAGGCCGCCGTCGATGCCCGCCAGCGGGTTGCGCAGCTCGTGACCGAGCACGGCCATGAAACGGTCCTTGTGGCGCTCCTCCTCGCGCAGCTGCGCCATGGCGACCTCGAGCTGCCGGCTGATCTCGAGCAGGCGCGCCTGCTCCCGCTCGGCCGCCTCGCGCGCGGCGCGCTCGCGGAAGAGCCGCCGCGCGGCCTCCTCGGCCTCCTTGCGCTCGGTGACATCGCGCAGCGACGCCAGGTGTGCCGGCGCGCCCGCCCACCAGATGTCGACGACGCGCATCTCCGCCACCCGTCCGCCGGCGAGGTCGAGCTCGGTGGTCTCTCCCGCCACCACCGGGAAGCCGAAGGTGCTGCCGAGCAGCTCGTGGCGCGCCCGGCCGAAGAGCCGCTCCGCCGCCGAGCTGACGAACCGCACGCCGCCGTTGCCGTCGACGACGACGATGGCGTCGCTCTGGCCTTCGATGATGCGCTCGCGCTCGGCGTCGCGGCGCGCCATCTCCTCGTTGACGGCCCGCAGCTTCTGGTTGGCCTCCTGCAGCTGGCGCGCGCGCAGGAAGATCTCCGTCTCCATGCGCTCCGCCCGCACGCGCAGCGCCTCGGTGAGCAGCGTCTGCTCGGCGCCCTGCTCCTTGAGAAGCACGAACTCGGTGACGTCCTCGACGCGGTGCACGATATAGGCGACCTCGCCGTCGGCGCCCAACACCGGCGAGTTCACCGCGCTCCACCAGCGCACCTCGAACTCGCCGCCGCGCTCCTGCGGGCGCCGCACGTCGTACTTCTGCACCGCCATCGCGTCGGCGGTACGGTTGGCCAGCACACGCTCGAGCGAGGCGCGCAGGTTGCGCGTGCCGGTGGCGGCGGCGTCGGCGGGGTTGTCGGGGAAGACGTCGAAGATGTGGCGGCCGAGGATCTCCTCGCGCCGGGTCATCGTCGCCTGCAGGTAGGCGTCGCTGGCGGCGACGATCCGCAGGTCCGGCGTCAGCACCAGGTAGAGCCCGGGCAGCGACTCGAAGAGGGCGCGATAGTCGGGTGTCGTCATGGTGCGTTCACGAACTCGGCGGCGAATCGCGGGCGACTCGTCCCGCCTGGCAGCGATGTGACCGCGGTGCGGGGTGCAGACGACGTGCCATTCGGCCCAAGGTCGCCGGTCGGCGCGGCCGCGTCGCCGTTCACGCCGTGAGCGACGGCGAGGCCAGGGAGCCGGAGGCGCTGGACGCGCTGGACCCGCCGCCCGCGCCCGCGAGCGGCAGCCGCACCGTGAAGGTGCTGCCCTTGCCGCGGCCGGCGCTCTGCGCCGACACCGAGCCGCCGTGCAGCTCGACGAGCCGCTGCACCAGCGTGAGGCCGATGCCCAGACCGCCGGACGCCGGCGAGCTCACCTCCTGCGGCACTTGCAGGAACGGTTCGAAGATCGTCTGCAGCATCTCCGGGTCGATGCCGGCGCCCTGATCGCTCACCTCGAGCACCGCCTCGCCTCCGTCGCGACAGACCGCCAGCGAGATCGGTCCGTCAGGTGGGGAGAACTTGATGGCGTTGTCGAGGAGGTTGCAGACCACCTGCTCGAGCCGCTGTGGATCGGCCTCCACCGGCAGCGGCTCGGCGGGCAGCCGGACCTCCAGCCGCTGCCGCTCATCGCGCCGGTCGCGGCAGCCCTCGATGGCGGCCTCCACGATGGAAGCAAGCGGCACCACTCGCCGCTCGAGCCGCAGCGTTCCGCGTACGACGCTCGAGACGTCGAGCAAGCCGCCCAGCAGTGCGGCCTGCCGGCGCACCTGGCGCCGCATCATCGCCAGCATCTTTTTCCGCAGCGCCGGGTCGCCGTCGCCGGCATCCAGCACAGCCAGGCCGGCGTCGATGGCGGCGAGCGGGTTGCGCAGCTCGTGTCCCAGCATCGCCATCAGCTGGTCTTTGCGGCGGTCCTCCTCGCGCAACCTCGCCAGGGCGCTCTCGAGCTCGCAGCTGAGGTCGCGCAAGCGCGCCTGCTCCCGCTCCGCCGCATCGCGCGCCGCCCGCTCGCGGAAGAGGCGGCGCGCCGTCTCCTCCGCCTCCCGCCGCTCGGTGACGTCGCGCAGGGAGGCGAGCAGCGCCGGGCGCCCCTCCCAGACGAGCTCCACGACGCGCATCTCCGCCACGCGATCGCCGGGCAGGTCGAGCTCGGCCGTCTCGTCGGCGACCGGAAACCCGAACGGGGCGCTGACGAGTTGCTCGCGCGGCCGTCCGAAGAGCCGCTCGGCGGCGGAATTGGCGAAGCACACCGCGCCGTCGGCGTCGACGACGACGATGCCGTCGACCGTGTGCTCGATGATGCGACGCAGCAGGCCGTCGCCGCGTGACCGGCGCGGCGGTCGCTCCCTGGCTCTCGAGGTGCGCTTCTCCCTGCGGCTCACGGGCAAGCCTCCGGGCGGCGTCCGCCCGCAGGCCGCGTGCCAGGCCCAGTGCGTGCCCCGCTACCCTCACTCCTGCGGGAAGAGCCCCTCCAGCCGCGCCAGCTCCTCGCGCGAGTGCACCGGGTTGCCGCTCAGGATCCCGCTGACGGTACGGAAGGGGTCGCCGAGGTGCATGCCGGAGCCGTCGATGGTGAGCTCGCGGATCTCCTTGTCGTGCGGCGAGCCGCGCATCTTGAGCACCATCAGGCCGCGGTGCATCTCGCCGAACATCTCGACGTAGCGCAGCAGGATGATCGAGTCGGTGAGGCTCGAGATGTGGGCCTCGGTCACCGAGGTGCCGCCGACGAGCGTCGGTGTCGTGTTGGTGAACAGGCCGGTGATCGACTTCTGCTTGATGAACGAGGTCAAGTCGATGACCAACTGGCGGAAGGCCTTCGGCGGCCCCACCCGTTCGAGCGCCGAGAGCGAGTCGATCACCACCCGCTGCGGCTGGAACTCCTCGATCGTGCGCTTGATGCGCAGCAGATGGTCCTGCAGCCCGCGCGCCTCCGGGTACTCGCAGTCGAGCAGCAGCTTGCCGTCCTTCTCCATGCTCTCGAAGTCGACCCCCCAGCCGGCGGCGTTGCGCACCAGCTGCTCGCGGCTCTCCTCGTAACCAAAGAGGAGGCCGCGGTCCCCCTGCGCGGCGCCGCCGGCGAGGAAGTGGGTGACGGTGAGCGTCTTGCCGGTGCCGGTGGCGCCGGAGACGAGCACCACCGAGTCGCGGAAGAAGCCGCCGCCGCACATCGAGTCGAGCTCGGGATTGCCGGAGGTCACCCGCACGTTCGAGGACCGCTGCTCGAGCGGGATGCCGGTGAGCGGAATGACGACGACGCCGCGGGCTCCCTCGATGACGAACGGATGCTCGCCCTTCTGGTGGTCGGTGCCGCGGAACTTGAGCATCTCGAGCGTGCGCCGGCGCTGCTCGTCGTCGAGCACGTTGCGCAGCACGACGACGTTGTCGGCGAGGAACTCCTCGACGCCGTAGCGGCCGACCGGGCCGTACTCCTCGGTGCGCTCGGCGGTGAGCACCGAGGTGACGCCCATGGTGCGCGCGGCGCGGGCGATGCGGAAGAGCTCGCTGCGCACCACAGAGGAGTCCTGGAACTGCGAGAACACCGCCGACAGCGAGTCCACCGCCAGCCGCTTGGCGCCGAGGCGCTCGACGCCGCCGCGGATGCGCACCAGCAAGCCGCCCAAGTCGTAGTCGCCGGCCTCGACGATCTCCTCTTCGGGGTTGGGGGAGGCGTCGACGAAGGCCCACTTGCCCTCGCGCTCCCAGGCGGCGAGGTCCCAGCCGAAACCCGCGACGTTGCGGCGGATGTCGTCCGTGCTCTCCTCGAAGGTGACGAAGACCCCGGGCTCGCCGAACTGGACGATGCCGCAGGCGAGGAACTGCACGGCGAAGATCGTCTTGCCGCTGCCCGAGCTGCCGGCGACGAGCGTCGCGCGGTTGGCGGGCAGGCCTCCATAGGTGAGCGTGTCGAAGCCGGGGATGCCGGTCTTCACCTTCGCCGGCGGCTGCAGCCGTCCGCTCGTTGGCTCGCTGCTCACTTCGTCTCGCCCTCCCCTGACCTGCGTTCGTCGCGCGGGCGCACGTCGAGCCCGAGCAGCACCTTGTCGCGGCTGGACAGGTCGCCGATCACCCGCCGCAGCGGCGGCGGCAGCTGCTTGACCAGCGTCGGCGTCGCCAGGATCCGCTCGTCCTCGGCGAGCTGCGGATGCTCGAGGATGTCGATGATCTCGAGCTGGTAGCAGCCCTCGAGCTCCTCCTCACAGAGCCGCCGCAGGTTGGCGATGGCCCGCTCGGCCCGCGGCGAGCGGCCGGTGACGTAGAGCTTCAGGATGTAGCGTTCCAGGTCGTCCTGCCTTTCCGAGTCGAGCGGGTCGCGGCTCACGGCGGCCCCGGGCGAATGCCGGCGAGCCAGCGGTCGCGATAGTAAGTCACCAGGTATCCCATGAGCTCGAGCAGCCGCATGCGGCCCTCGGCAAGATACACCTTCATGCGCTGCGCGCCGTGCTCGGCCTCGCGCTGCTTCATCGCGGTGGCGTGCAGGTCGACGACGTCGCGCGGTCCGGCGCGCAGCTCGGCCAGCGCTGCGGCCAGCTCCTGCAGCCGTTCTTCGAGAGGGGCTTGGCGCCGTTGGAGCACGCACTCCACCGTGGCGTCGAGGACCTCTCCGTAACGACCCGCCAGCTCGGCGAAAGTGTCAGGGAAGGCGGCGCGCAACGCCGCCGGGCGGCTTGCCGGAGAGGCGCCGGTGACGCCGCCGAGGAAAGGCGGCCACTCCGCCTGATGCCGCGCCAGCACGCTGCGCACGCGCTCGACCTCGATGGCGTGGCGCAGCGAGCGCGCGACCACGGTGCCGTACAGCCGCTCGCGGACCAGGTAGTCGGCGGCGCCGAGCTGCACCGCCTTGGCGGCGAGCGGCTCGTCGCCGGCGGCGCAGAGGACGACGACCGGCACCGCAGGCGCCTCGGCGCGCATCATGACCAGCGGCGCCAGGCCCTCGCCGGGGGCGATCGGCAGCACGACCACGTCGGCCTCGCCGGCAGCGAGCAGCGGCCGCGCCGCCGCCGGCCCGGCGGCCGACGCCAGCACCAGCCGCTGGCGGTCCGGGGTGGTTGCGAGCGCCGCTTCGAGCTCGTCGGCCAGGGCGTCGCCGTCCACCACCAGGACGCGCAGCGAGGCGTCGCCGCCGGCAGGGGCGAGCGCGTCGTGGGAGCTGCCGGCGCCCATCGCGGTCCCGCTCACCCTCGCGCCGCCAGCCGCTCCACTTCCTCGACGAAGACCGTCGGCGATACCGGTTTCACCAGGTAGCCGGCGCAGCCGAGCTCGCGGGCGCGCCGGCGATCCTCGTCGAGGGCGTGGCCGGTCACCAGCAGCACCGGCACCTCACGCGTGCGCTCGTCGAGCTTGAGGCGACGCGTCGTTTCCCACCCGTCAACGCCCGGGATGGAGATGTCGACGACCATCACGCGAGGGGGCTCGCCGGCGGCGAGCTGGAGCGCCTGTTCGCCGTTGCTCGCCTCGGCGACGCTCCAGCCGGCGTGCTCGAGCAACGCGCGGTAAGCCAGCCGCGTCTCGGCATCGTCCTCGACGACGAGGATCGCTCCCCGCCCTGCGCTGCCCATAGGCGATCCTCCTGCCGCCATTCTAGCCGCCGCTCGCCATCGCGAGCCGGAGCGTTGCGCCGCTCGCCGCGTAGTTGGAGTATGCTCGGCGCGTCCCCTTCAATTTGTTGTTTGGGTTCGCGAGAAAGGGCTCGTGCCATCGCGCCGCGAGGAGGTTGCCGCGTGCTGACCGAGGACCACAAGAGCGCGCTTCGGCGCAGCTGGCGACTGCTGGAGCCCCTCGGCGACACGGTCAGCGATCTCTTCTATCGGCGGCTGTTCGAGACGCGTCCCGATCTGCGGGCGCTCTTTCCCCAGGACATGGCGGCGCAGAAGCGCAAGTTCCTGGTCATGCTCGTCTTCATCGTCAAGTCGCTCGACTGGCCGATCGAGGACTGGGCGGCCGAGGTCGATCCCGAGAGCGACCTGTTCCTGGTCATCCTCGCCCTCGGACGGCGTCATTCACATCTATACCAGGTCACTCCCGATCACTACGGACCCGTCGGCGAGGCGCTCGTCTGGACGCTCGAGCAGGGCCTTGGACAGGCCTTCGAAGGCACGACCAAGGCGGCGTGGATCCAGGTCTACCAGTTCCTCGCCACCGCGATGAAGCTCGCCTCGACCGCCGAGCTCGTCGAGCCGTTCGCGAAGCCGATGTCGCACGGTCAGGGGACGCCATGACAGATCACCTTCCCATCCTCAAGGGTCGCCGGCAGTCGGTGCCGCTCGAGGACCTGTTGCAGGTCGTCGGCGTCAGCCGCCAGTGCCTGTGCGTGGAGGCCGAGGACGAGCAAGGGCGCGTCCTCGGCTCGGTGTGGATGAAGAGCGGGTACGTGCTGAGCGCCTCGGCCGGCGGCCTCTCCGGCCGCGAGGGCTTCGCGGCGTTCCTGACCAATCCCGACGCCGTGTCCTACTCGGTGTACCGGCCGCGCCGCGAGCGCGCCCAGTACGCCGCGCCGCTCGGCTCGGTGGCGGAGATGGTCCTCAACGCGGCGCTGGACGTGGACCACGAGCTGAAGCAGGCGGCGACCGACTCGGCGCCCGCCGCGACGGCGGCCGGGCCCGCGCCGCGCGAGCGCCGCGCCGATGCCGCCGCCCCCCGCGCCGAGCCGCCGCCGCACGAGCATTGGATCGTCGGCTTCGCCAGCGGCAAGGGCGGCAGCGGCAAGACGACGCTGGCGCTCAACACGGCGCTCGCTTTCGCCGAGTCCGGCCAGAACGTGCTGCTCGTCGACGCCGATCCGTTGGGCGGGCTGGGGCACTCGCTCCTCCTCGCCGACGCCGTCACCTCGCAGGGAGCCTTCGACGCGCTCCTCGGCCGCGCCGAGGCCGCCAAGAGGATCGTCGCCACGCGCGTGCCGGGGCTGAAGATCCTCCCGGCGGGAACCTTGCGATCGCGGGACGGGCTCGAGCACATCCAGCGGCTCACCAGTCCCGAGTCGTGGGGCGCCCTCCTCGACTCGCTGGCCGCCGAGCATCCGCTGATCCTCGTCGACCTTCCCGCCGGCCTGCACGGCATCGCCGGCGGCGTCCTCGGCGCCTGCACGCACGTGGTGGCGGTGCTCGAAGCGGAGCCCTTGGCCCTGCGCGTCCTGCCCCAGCTGCAGCGGGCGCTGGAGGATCAGCGGCCGCGCGAAGGTGCGGCGGAGCTGGCGGGGATCGTCCTCAACTGCGTGCAGTTCCGCAGCGGCACCTCGATCGGCGTCGTGCAGGGCGCCTGGGCGTCCGCGGCGGAAGGCCTCGTCCTCGAGACGACCGTGCCGCGCGACGCCAAGATCCTCGAGGCGAGCGAGAAGGGCGTGCCGGTCGCCTTCCTCGACCGCAGCCGGCGGCCGCCCGTGTCCGGCGTGTTCCGCCAGCTCGCCGACGAGATCGCCGTCCGCGTCGGCCTCGCTACGGCCGTTCCTGCCGGCGAGCCGCTGCGGCTGGTCTGACGCCGACGACGTGCGCGCTGACGCCCGCGCTGGCTCCGCGTAGGGTGCGCTCTGCGCACCGAAACGAACGGCGCGCTGCATCGGATGGTGCGCAGAGCGCACCCTACAGCGTCGACGGCGCGCGCAGCCACTCGAGCAGCTGCCGCGCGCTGACGACGCGCACCTCGGGCCTCGCGAGCACCTCGTCGAGGAAGCGCACCAGCGTCTCACGGCGCTGCTGAGCGGTGCTGCCGGTGATGCCGACGTACTGCTCGGAGTAGATGTCGCTGTGGGTGCCGAAGGTGAACGGCGCGCGGTTGCCGGCGAGACGTTGGTCGAGCGAGTAGCGCAGCGTCGCCAGCACCTCGTCGGGGCTCATCTGGAAGGCGACCCAGAGGTTCCAGTCGAAGCCGGTGATCTTGCCCTCCTCGGGGCGAAAGTAGCGGCGCATCTGGCCGAGGCGCGCACGCAGCCCCGGCGCGACGCCGTAGCGCTCGCACTCTTCGTCGGGAGGGACGATGAGCGCGTAGACGGGCAGCTCCCAAAGCTCGCGCGCGGGCTCCGCTGAAGGCCCGCCGTACCCCGCGGCGATGCGGTACGGCCAGGGCAGGTTGCGGCCGTCGTAGCGGGGGTCGAAGCCGACCTCGACGCTGCAGTCGTAGGCGAGGCCGGCGTCGCGCAGCGCCGGGAAGAGCGGCTCGCCCCATTCGAGGAAGGGCGTACGGAAGCCGAGCAGCTCGGCGCGCGGCACGCCGAGGCCGACGGAGGCATCGGCGGCGCGGCCGTCGTCGAAGGGCTTGGTGAGCCAGTCGCGGCAGGTGTCGATCTCCTCCGCCCACTGCGCGCTGGTGAAGATGGCGCCGTGCGAATGGCTGTGGGTGTGGAGCGCGATCTCGTGCCCCGCGTCGGCGGCGGCGCGCAGCGCGCGCTTCAGGTGCTCCGGCGCGTCGGTGTCGGGCGCTTCGAGATAACGCGTCGCCTGGTAGAAGGACGTCAACGCCGGCGCGCCGTCGAAGGTGCGCGGGTTGCCGTTGCCGGCCGGGTTGCGGCGGCCGGCGAAGAGGTCGACGACCCAGCGGACGCCGCCCGTGGTCGCCGAGCCCGGCATCCCCGAGATGCCGTTGTCGTCGAAGCCGAGGTGGACGAACTGCGGCACCTGCGATGGCGAGAGGCCCGCCGGCGGCGCCGCCGTTGCCGTGCCGCCGCTCGGGTCAGGAGGTGCTTGCTCGACCGCCGCCGCAACCGGCTCGACAGCGGGAGTCGTGGCCGGCGGACGAACGCCGCCGCACGCGGCGATGACCCCTGCCACGATCAGCGAAACGAGGACGGAGCTTGCTCTCCGATCGGCCAAGCGCGCATAGAATACGCGACATGCCAAATAGAAGGTGCATCGTTTTACTACAGGGGTTAGCTCTGCTCGCCGCAGCCTGCACGGGAGCGCCGCAGCCGGCCACGGCGCCGGCCACGACAACAGGCGAGGAGCCTCGCCTTCAGGCGGCGCCGACCACGGCGACACAGTCGGCGGTGTGCTTCGATCCGGCCGCGGCACCAGCCGTGACAGCACCCGCCGATCCGGAGTGCGCGAACGACGCCCTCCTCGCCTACGACGGGCTGCTCGTCATCGGACCGCACCCCGACGACGAGGCGCTCGGCTTCGGCGGCCTCTCCGCGGCCTATCGCGCCGTCGGCAAGCCGGTGAACGTCATCGTCACTACTGACGGCGACGCCTACTGCGAGGCGTGCCGCTTGTGGAAGACGAGCTCCACCACCGGCGCCGTCTGCGACGCGCTCGACCTCTCGAATCTCGTCGACGCCAGCAGTCGACAGCTTCGCGGAAGTGCGGCGCGGCGAGAGCACCGCCGCCGCCGCCGCGCTCGGCCTCGACACCCCGACCTTCCTCGGCTACCCCGACACCGGCCTCGCGGCGGCGTGGCGCAACTACAGCGCCGGCGAGCACGTCAAGCCGCTGCGCCGCTCCGACTTCTCGAAGTGCAAGAGCTGCGAGCAGTGCGAGCGGCGGCTACGGCGAAGGGCCGGAGACGCTGCTGTCCGCCGACGACGCTCGTGCGAGCAGTTGGGCGCGCGCCTCGCTGCAGCGACGACCGCACGCTACCTTCGCCACCACCCATTGGCTCGACGGCCACTCGGACCACGCGGCGCTCGGGCAGTTCGTGAAGAAGCTCGCCGCCGAGCATGCCGCGGCCGCGCGCCGTCGCCTACGCGGTCATCCACGCCCACACGCCGAAGCAGACGTCGCACCCCGACTGCTGGTACCCCGGCCCGGCGGCAGCCGCCTGCCCCTGCGCCAACGACGAGCGCTGCGCCACCGCGAACGTCTCGTGGGTCGAGAGCCTGGCCCGCCACCGCCTCCACCCCGACTGGGCATGGCTGCCGCCCGACGACGCCGACTACGGGACGTGGAAGCAGCTCTGTCTCGCCGAGCCGCTGTGGAGCGGCGATGCGCCGAAGAAGCTCGCCGCCGTGCGCTCCTACGCGTCGCAGATCGGCACGCTGGCGAGAAACGGCAGCCACCCGCCGGGCCTCTCCGGCATCATGGACTGCAACGGCTACCTCACCTCCTTCGTGAGGAAGACCGAGCCCTTCGTGCTCGTCGAGGGCGGGCCATGAACCAGCGCCGCGCGCGAGGTGCTGGAGTCGCCGGAGCTGCGCCGGCTGGTGGCGCGCCGCTGGGCGATCTCGCTGGCGCTCACCGCGGCGCTCTTCGTCGCCTACTACGGCTTCATCCTCCTCGTCGCGCTCGACAAGGAGCTGCTGGCGCGGAAGGTCGGCGCGGTGACGACGCTCGGCATCCCGATCGCCGTCGCAGTGATCGTCGTCGCCTGGGCGCTCACCGCGATCTACGTCGTGTGGGCCAACCGCGTCTACGATCCCGCCGTCGACGTCCTGCGTAAGCGGCTCGAGCACGAGGACCGCGCTTGAGCGCGCAAGACGCCGCGCAGGCGGCGCAGGCGGCCGCCGAGCAGACGAGCCTCGGGCAGCCCAACGCCCCCGCCATCGCCTTCTTCCTCCTCTTCGTCGCCATCACCCTCGCCATCACCTGGTGGGCGGCGCGGCGCACCCGCTCGACGCGCGAGTTCTACGCCGCCGGCCGCAGCATCTCGCCGCTGCAGAACGGCCTCGCCCTCGCCGGCGACTACATGAGCGCGGCGTCGTTCCTCGGCATCGCCGGCCTCGTCGCGCTCAAGGGCTACGACGGGATGATCTACGCCACCGGCTGGCTCGTCGGTTGGCCGGCATTGCTCTTTCTCATCGCGGAGCCGCTGCGCAACCTCGGCAAGTACACCTTCGCCGACGTCGTCGCCTTCCGGCTCCGGCAGACGCCGGTGCGCATCGCCTCTGCCATCGGCGGCATCCTCACCGTGCTCTTCTACACCATCGCCCAGATGGTGGGCTCGGGCAACCTCATCAAGCTGATGTTCGGCATCCCCTATGAGTGGGCGGTGGCGATCGTCGGCTCGGTGATGCTCCTCTACGTGCTGTTCGGCGGCATGATCGCCACCACCTGGGTGCAGATCACCAAGGCGGTGCTGCTGCTCGCCGGCGTGACGCTGCTCACCGCCATGGTGCTGGCGCGCTTCGGTTGGAGCCCGGGCACGCTCTACGCCGCGGCGGCGGAACGTTACGGGCAGGCCGCGCTCGAGCCGGGCGGCCTCGTCACCAGCCCGATCGACGCGGTGTCGCTGGGGCTGGCGCTGATGCTCGGCCTCCTCGGCCTGCCGCACATCCTGATGCGCTTCTACACCGTGCCCGACGCGCGGGCGGCGCGCAGCTCGGTGCTCTACGCCACCGGCTTCATCGGCTACTTCTACGTCATCATCCCCATCGTCGGCTTCGGCGCCGCCGCGCTCGTCGGCCGCGACTTCATCGGCGAGATGGACAAGGGCGGCAACATGGCGGCGCCGCTGCTCGCCGAGCGGCTGGGCGGCGAGGTCTTCCTCGGCTTCATCGCCGCGGTCGCGTTCGCCACCATCCTCGCGGTGGTGGCAGGCCTGACGCTGGCGGGCGCGTCGGCGCTGTCGCACGACATCTACGTGCACGTGGTCAAGAAGGGGCACGCCGAGGAGCGCGAGCAGGTGCGGGTGGCGCGGCGCGCGACCGTGGTGTTCGGCATCCTCGCCGTGCTGCTAGGCATCGTCTTCAAGGGGCAGAACGTTGCCTACATGGTCGGGCTGGCGTTCGCCATCGCCTGCAGCGCCAACTTCCCGGCCCTGCTGCTGTCGATCGTCTGGCGACGCTTCACGACGGCGGGGGCGGTGGCGTCCATCCTCGTCGGTGCGGTGCTCACCGTGACGCTCATCGTGCTCTCGCCCACCGTCTGGGTCGACCTGCTGAAGAACGAGACGGCGCCCTTCCCGCTGCGCAACCCGGCCATCGTCTCGATGACGGCGTCGATCCTCGTCGGCATCGTGGTGTCGTTGCTCAGGCGAGAGCCGACCGCCGAGGCGATGTTCGAGGACGAGAAGCTGCGCACGTATCTCGGCGTCGGGGCGGAGTGAAGCGCGGCGCCGCTGGCGTAGGATCCGCGGCGCCACGCCGTTGCCTGGGGTGAGGAGATCCCGATGAGCCGATGCCGCATCCATCGACTTTCGTTGCCGAGCCGCGCCCTCGCGGGGCGCGTTCGCGCTCATCGCGGCCGCGTTGCTCGCGGGCTGCGCCAGCGGCCGAGCACCGGCGCCGGCGACGGGCGCGCCGCCGGCGGGGACCGGAGCCGGCGACGGCCGCGCGCGGCGCACGCACCGCGGTGATCCTCGCCGTCAACGACGTCTATCGCATCGAGGGGGTCGAGCGCGGCACCGTCGGCGGCATGCCGCGGCTGCGCACGCTGCGGCAGCGGCTCGAAGGCGAGCATCCCGACCTGCTGGTGCTGCACGCCGGCGACCTGCTCTTCCCCTCGTTCCTGAGCCGCACCTTCAACGGCGCGCAGATGGTCGACGCCATGAACGGGCTCGACGGCGATCCGTCAGCCTTCGATCCGCGCCTCTTCGTCGTCTTCGGCAACCACGAGTTCGAGCTGGTACCGAAGAGCGACGCCGCCGTGCTCGACCAGCGGGTGCAGGAGTCGCAGTTCCGCTGGCTCAACGGCAACGTCCACTTCGTCGAGGGCGACGACGGCCGGCCGCTGGTGGCCGGGGAAAACTTGGCGCCGACGTGGCTCGTCGAGAGCGGCGGCATCCGCGTCGGCATCTTCGGCTTGACCGTCGACAGCAAGAAGCCGGAGTACGTCGCCGGCTTCGACGACCCGATCGAGACCGCCCGCCGCCTCACCGCCGAGCTGCGCGCGCAGGGCGCCGAGGTGATCGTCGCCCTCACCCACCTCAACGCGCGCGACGACCAGCGGCTGCTCTCGACGCTCGGCGCCGACGGGCCCGACGTCGTCGTCGGCGGCCACGACCACGAGCACATGGCCTGCGACGTCGGCGGCCGGCTGGTGCTCAAGGCCGACGCCGACGCGCGCACGGCCACCGTGTTGGCGCTGACGATCGACGCCGACGGCAAGCTGACGGTGAGCCACCGCCTCGAGCCGCTGGCGGAGTCGGTCGCCGAGGACTGCGCGCTCGAGGGCACGGTGCAGAGCTGGCTGTCGCTGCACGAAGGCTTCTTCTGCGGCCAGCAGCAGAAGACCGGCAACGCGCCGCTCGTCCCACGCTGCCTCGAGCAGCAGCTCGGCACCAGCAAAGTCCAGCTCGAAGCCGAGGAGAACAAGATCCGCGGCGCCGAGACCAACCTCGGCGACTGGGTCGCCGACCAGATGGTGGAAGCATTCAAGGAGTGCGGCGCGCAGGTGGCGTTCGTCAACTCGGGCTCGCTGCGGCTCAACCAGGACATCCCCGCCGGCCCGATCACCCGCCGCACCACCGAGGAGCTCTTCGCCTACGCCGCCCCACTCTCCCTGCTGCGCCTGAAGGGCAGCACGCTCCAGCAAGTGGCCGCGCACTCGATCTACGGCTGGCCGGGCTCCGGCAACTGGCTGCAGATCTCCGGCTTCTCGTTCACCCACGACACCGCGAACCGCAAGGTCTCCGACGTGCAACTGCTGACGCCGAACGGGCCGCGAGCGGTGCAACCCGACGAAGAGATCCTCGCCGTTACCCTGAAGTACCTCTTCGACCCCACCGGCGACCGCGACGGCTACACCTTCCTCGACCCGTCACAAGTCGTCCAGACCTGCGCCATCAACGGCCGCGATCTCAAGTCGCAGATCGTCATCCCCGCGCTGCAAGCCGCCACCGCCGGCATCGCCCCGGAGCTCGACGGCCGCATCCGCCAAGTGCCACCGGCGGCGACGAGCGACCCGTGCGCCGGGCCGGTCAACTAAGACGGCGCCTTCGCTGACTCAGCTGGCCGTTTGCTGAGGCTGTACTCACTTCGGAGCGGCTGGTTGGCCGCGGGTGGTACTCTTCGAACATGGCCAGCATCCATCTGGATGTACCGGACAGCATCCTGCTGGCAGCTGGCCAGTCGCCTGACGAGTTCGCCCGCGAAGCCAAGTTCCTCTTGGCGCTCAAGCTGTTTGAGATCGGTCGCCTCTCGTCGGGACGTGCAGCCGAGATGTCCGAAATGCCGCGAGTGGAGTTCTGCTACGCGCCGGCCGATTGTACCGTTGTTAGTGGCAAATCCCCACCGGCCCAGATGGGAGCGGAAGGAACTCTGTCATTCGCCCCTCTCGGCGGTCCACTGGTGATCAGCGTCGACACCAAGGGCCAGATCCGCGTTTCCCTCGAGGCCCAGATCCTGACTCCGATTGGCACCTTCGAAGGAAGCGTTTCGACTGACAGCTCGACATATCTCGAGGTGACCTGCGGTGCGCAGACCCGGTACTACGCACTGCAGTCCAAGCCCTTCTCGGTTCGATTCCTGGACGTGGAGGGCGATGTCGACCTGAGCCACGACGGCTGGGCGCGCCATCAGGGTGACTCTCCCCTGTAGAACAGAGGTGCAACTGGTTTCGAGAAGCCTCAGCCGGACGGGCCACCTTCGCCTGCGGGGCCATGCTGGCTCGGTTCACTCCAACTGGCGATGGAAAGATCCTCGAACGGCAGCTCGACCTGCTGTGGACCGAAGCCGACGACAGGCAGGACATCAACTGGTTTGACGCGAAGCTTTACTGCCAGGGACTTCGCATGGGTAGCTATAGAGATTGGCGTCTCCCGGCGCGATCCGGCTCGCTACGATTCAGACCCGCGACCGAGATGGGAACTATTCGATCGACAAGCCCTTCGTGATCTCGACAAACATGCACATCTGGAGTGCCGATCTCGCTGGTGAAGCAGCGTTGACACCAGAACAGCGCGCCGAACAGGATCGGCAACGCGAGCTGCTTCGGAAGATCGGGTTCCCGACGGGCAGGGAAAGGCTCGCCCTAGCGATCTTTGCGACCGGCGCCTACAAGCTACCGGTCATCGGCACCGCCAGCATCCTCGTCACGGCCAAGCGCGCTGGCCTTATCGGCGCCGTGCGTCCGCTGCTCGAGGCGATGGTCACTCGCGGTTACCACCTCTCGCAGCGCCTCATCGAGGAGGCGACAGCGATTGCGGGTGAAGCGTCCGGGTCAACCGACTAGGGGACGCATCGACGGCGGGGCGCAGCATCGAACGCAGCGAGCGATACCGTCGAAGCGCCGAGCTACTGCCCGGCCTGCGCCCGCGCCGTAGCTGCCGCTTCCGGCGTCGCGCGCCCGCGCCAGCGCAGCAGCTCCTTCAGCGGCACCGTCGCGTTGGCCACCAGCGGGCGGGCCCAGAAGCCGACGCTCAAGATGTAGCCGAGGGTGGCGTAGAGGACGATCATGCTCCAGCGCAGGCCGCCGAGGCGGTCGCCGAGCCAGCCGACGGCGAGGGGGACGAAGGCGCCGCCGATGATGCCGGTGCAGAGGATGCCGGAGAAGGAGCCGTGGTGTTGCGGCACCGAGTTGAGGGCCAGCGAGAAGATCACCGACCACATCACCGACAGGCAGAAGCCGAGCAGCATGAAGGAGTAGTAGGAGGCCTGCGCGGGGCCGAAGAGCGCGACGCTGAGCGTCGCGATCGCCGCCGCCGCGAAGCCGATGAGGACGCGGCGCGAGTCGTAGAGCTTGAGCAGCAGCAGGCCGAGCAGGCAGCCCGCCGTCATCAGCCCCCAGAACATCGCCACGGCGCGCGCGCCTTGCACCTGCGGGTCGTAGCCGTGGTAGGTCTCGAGGAACTTCGAGATCCAGTTGGCGATCCCCTGCTCGGAGCCGACGTAGCAGAAGATGGCGACGAAGAAGAGCCAGACGGAGCGGTTGCGCAGCAGGTCGCGATGGGTGGCCCAGGCGCCCGGGCGCTCGTCGGCTTGCAGCTCGAATTTCGGCAGCTTGATGAGCGCGAGCGCGACGACTGTCAGCAGCGTCACCGCCGCGAACACCCAGTAGAGCGACACCCACGGCAGCTCCGCGCGGCACCCTCCGCGCGAGAAACGCGAGCAGCGGATTGGACGTCCCGCTGCCGCCGGCCGCCACCGCGTCGCCATCAGCCTTCAGGCGCGTGACCAGGTAGGAGTAGACGAGCGGGCTCAGGAACGACGCCGCTCCGAACACCAGCTGCGCCATCACCGAGAAGAAGGCGAAGTGCTCCTCGCCGCCGGCGACGCGCAGCAGCGGGTTGATCGCCACCTGCAGCATCGTCATGCCGATCCCGATCATGAACAGCGAGCCGAGCGCCACCGCGAACGTCGGCGTGGTGGCGAAGAGCAGCGAGCCGGCGAACGCCAGCGCGAAAGCGGCCACCATCACCACCTTCTCGCGGTAGCGCTCGAGCAGCGTGCCGGCGGGGATCGACATCACGCCGTAGGCGACGAAGAACGAGAAGGGCAGGAAGCCGGCGAGCGCGAGGCTCAAGTCGAAGCCCTTGATGATGTCGGGCACCAGCGGCCCGAGGATGTTGGTGAGGAAGGAGATGACGAAGAAAATGAGAAAGACGAGCAGCACGATCAGCGGGTAACGCTTCGTCGTCGTCATCTCAACGGTCTCCCATGCGCTCGACGGTGACCGCCGCGCCGCGATCATCCCCACCGCTGCCCGCGCCCGCCGCGCCGCTCGCCGCGGCCGCCACCGCCTCCTCCCCCGCCTTCGGCGCCGCGACGTTGAAGCCCTGGTAGTGGAAGACCGGCGCTTCGCTGGCGAGCGCGTGCGCCGGGAAGCTGCCGCGCACCTCGCGGGTCTCGCCGGGGAGCAGCGAGACGTAGTTGTCGTCCCAGAAGATGGGCGCCGCGAGCTGCTTGCTGGCGCCGCCGAGCACCGACAGCTCGACGAAGAAGGCGATGCGGTCGCTCGGGTTCTTCAGCGTCGCGTGCACCGCCACCTGTCCGTTCTCGGCCGGCTCGAAGCGGTGCGTCACCTCCACGGGCACCGGCGGCAGGGATGCCAATGACTTCATGTCGGCGTAGCGCTCGGTCGGCGTGTAGTACCACTCGCTCTTCTTCCAGGCGAGCACGTCGTCGCTCGCCGGCAGCCAGTAGAAGTTGCGCGCCAGCACGGCGCCGCCCTCGCCTTCGATGCGCGTGTCGAGGAAATAGACCGACGACGCCGCAGCCGTCCCGCCCTTCGCCGCTCCTCCAGCCGCGCCCGCCTTCTTCGCCAGCTCCGCGAACGGCCCGACGGCGAGCACCTCCGCCCGCTCGCCCGCTCCCAACGCCAGCGGCTTCGTCTCGTCGAGCAACAGCCGCGAGCCCACGTCGTAGACGCGCACCCGTGCTTTCGCTCCGCGCAGCGCCGCCGCGGTGTCGTTGACCGCCACCACCTTGCGCTCGCCGTAGTCCCAGGCGACGTGCAGCGGCTGGTTGGCGGCGCGCGCCGCGAAGTAGGCGCCATTGGGCACCAGGTACCAGTCGTAGAGCTGCCAGAACATGTCGGGCCAGGCGGAGTTGAGCATCCACTGCACGACGCCTTTGGCCACCGGGCGGCGCAGCGAGAAGGCCTCGAACATCGCCCGCATCGCTTCGTAGTTCGCCGCCTGCGCCCGGCGCGCGTAGTCGTCGAGGTCCTTCGGCTTGCCGTAGCGCGCCTCGAGCGCCGCGTTGTAAATCTTCAGATTCGAGAACTCGCCGCGGCCGCTGTGGAAATTCCACATCTCGTCGGCCGGCCACCAGTGCTGCTTCGGCATCATGCGGCGGATGCTCGGCGCCGGCGGCGGCTGCGGGCCCGGGCCGGTCTCGGTGTTGAAGCCGTAGGCGCCGCCGCGCTCCTTGTCGATATACCAATAGTTCGGCGGCACCCACTCGTAGGGGCCGTTCATCTTCACCGCCGTCGGCCCCGAGACGTCGCTGGTGCGCACCGAGCAGGCGGCGAGCGGCGGCCGCGTGGGGTCGATCTGGCCGAGCATCGTGCGGTAGCGGCGCTCGAGCTCGGGCTTGGGCAGCATGTCGCTGGCGAGGTTCCACACCACGACGCTCGGGTGGTTGCGGAAACGCACCACCTGGTCGCGCCACGACTCGAGGATGAGCGCCATCTCCTCCTCGGTGTCGATGCCGCCGAAGGTCTCGTCGACCGGTCCGCCGAGGTAGTTCGCCCACTCCCAGTGGCAGCTCCACCCCACCCAGACCAGGATCCCGTAGCGGTCGGCGAGGTCGTAGAGCTCGTGCGTCGTGCCCCAGAAGCCTTCGAGGCGGATGGTGTTGAGGTTCAGGTGCTTGACGTAGCGGATCTGGTCCTCGAGCCGCTGCGAGTCGTCGGCGAGCAGCAGGTCGTCCACCCAGCCGCCGCCGCGCACCAGGTACTTCTTGCCGTTGACGATGTAGCCGCGGCCGTGCTCGTCGACGTAATCGGCGACCTGGCGGATGCCGAAGGTGACGTCGCGGCGGTCGGAGACGTCGCCGTCGACGGCGGCCTCGAGCACGAGCTCGTAAAGGTGCGGCTCGCCGAGGTTGTTCGGCCACCACACGCGCGGCGAGCGGACGAGGAGCTGCGGCACCTCGGCGGGCGTGAGCAGGAGCTCGCGGTCTTCGCCGGCGGCGAGCGTCAGCGGGTGATCAAAGGTCACGTCGCCAAAGCGACCGCGCAGCGTCGCCTGGCGCGGCGCGTCGCCGAGGTTGCGCACACGGGCGCCGATCGCGAGCTTGGCGCTCGAGAGGCTCGGCAGCTCGAGGTCGGTGCGCACGAAGACGTCGTCGACCGAGACCCCGTCGGTTCGGCGCAGCTCGACCTCGCGCCAGATCCCCATGCTGGCGTCGGGCGGGCGCGGGTTCCAGTCGACGAAGCCGATGGTGAACTCGCCCGGCTTGGGCGGGATGACCTGCACCGCGAGCGCGTTCTTGCCGGCGCGCAGCCGCGGGCCGACGGCGAGCTCGAAGGTGCGGAAGGAGCCGTTGACGCGGTCAGGGCCGGCGACCTTCTCGCCGTTGAGCCACACCTCGGCGCTGTAGTTGATGCCGTGGAAGACGAGCCGCGCCTCGGCCGGCAGCGGCTCGGCAAGCTCGAGCTCGGTGCGATACCACCACGGCACGGCGAAGCGCTGCTTGTCGATCGCCTCGAGGTTCTTGCCGAAGTAGGGGTCCTTCACCTCGCCGTTCTTCACCAGCGCCGCGAGCACCGTCGACGGCACCGCGGTCGGCGTCCAGCCGGCAGCGTCGAAGCCCGGCCGCGACAGCTCGGCTCCGCCCGCCGCGAGGCCGTCGGAGCTGCGCAGCTGCCAGCCGTCGGCGAGCGTCACCGTCGAAGTATCCGGCAGCGGTCCCACGGCGCCGAGTCCCGGCGCCGCGACCACCAGCGAGAGCACGAGGCAGAGGAAGAGGAAGCCGAGCGCGAACCAGTAGCCCCGCGGCGCATCGGAGCGCTCGCCGGGGCGGGACCCCGCCTCACTACCTGCCATTACTCTTACTCCTCCGTCGTTGAGCCGGTTGTGCCGGCGCCGGTCCGGTCGAGCCGCGCACGATCAGCTCGGGCTCGACGGTGACGAAGCCGCCCTCCGCCGGCCCCGGGCTCGCCAGGCGCGCGAGCAGGATCTCGGCGGCCATCTCGCCCATCCGCCGCAGCGGCTGCCGCACGGTGGTGAGCGTGGGGTTGTGGTAGGCGGCGCTCTGGATGTCGTCGAAGCCCACCACCGAGACGTCCTCGGGAACGCGCAGGCCGGCGTCGAGGAAGGCGCGGATGGCGCCGATGGCGGCGACGTCGTCCCAGGCGAAGAGGGCGGTGAACTCCATGTCGCGGTCGAGCAGCGTGCGCGCGAAGGTGTACCCCTCCTCGTAGCCGTCGGCGGGGGCGAAGGTGGCGAGCGCCGGCTCGCCGGAGAGCTGCACGATGAGCCGCGGATCGAGCGTCAGCTCGAGCTGCTGCGCGACGGCGGCGATGGAGCGCCAGCGGTCCTGCGTGTCGGCGCTGCTCGGCTGTCCCTTGAAGAACGCCACCTTCTCGTGGCCGAGGTCGCGCAGGTGACCGAGGATCCCCGACGCCGCGCGGTCGTGGTCGATGACGAGGTTGGTGACGCCCTCGATGGGGATGTGGCCCGACACCACCACCGCCGGCAGCGACGGGTGCTCGTGCAGCTCGCCGGCGACCAGGATGAGCCCCTCGACGGCGCGGTCGCGCATCAGCTCGAGGTACTCGTGGAGCAAGCTGGCGTTGGAGCGGCGGTGGCTCGCCACCAGGTAGTGGTAGCCGGTCTGGAGCAGGTGCTCCTCGATGCCGCTCATCACCTCGGCGGCGTAGGGCTCGCTGATTTCCGGTACCAGCACGCCTATCGAGAAGCTGCGCCGGCTGCGCAGCGACCGCGCCATGTAGTTCGGGCGGTAGTTGAGCTCGCGGACGGCGGCGAAGACCCGCTCCTGCGTCTCCGGCGGGATCGAGGCCGCGGCCGGGCGAGCGGTTGAGGACGAGCGAGACGGTGGCGGGAGAGAGGCCGAGGTGATCGGCGACGTCGCGCAGCCGCACCGTTTTGGTCCCGAGCCCTGCCTTGTCGGCCCTGCGCCTAGCCGTCTGGCGTCCGGTCATGGCACCCTCTCCGCTTGACACTCGAGACGGCCGCATGGTATCACCTTAAATCGATTTAGCAAGACGATTTACTCCAGCGAGGGGAGATGGTTACTCTGTCAGGGGGAGACAGATCACTGCAGTGAGCGGAGCCTCCGAGCCCACGGCCGCGCCCGCGACGGCCACCGCCGCGTCAGCACCTCCCGCGATCCTCGGCGTCGACCTCGGTGCGAGCGGCGTCCGAGTCGGCAAGGTGCGCGCCGGCGCGCTGGGGCGCGTCTCGGCAGGGCCGATCTCCAGCCGCGAGCGGGCCGAGGTGGTGGCGGGCGAGATCTACCGCACCATCGACGGCGTGTTCGACGACGAGGTGGCGGGTATCGGCTGCGGCGTCCCCAGCGTCGTCGACGTCGAGCGCGGCATCGTCTACAACGTCGAGAACATCCCCGCCTGGCGCGAGGTGGCGCTCAAGGACGAGCTGGAGAGCCGCTACGGCGTCCCCGTCTACGTCAACAACGACGCCAACGCCTTCGCCGTCGGCGAGCTCTACTTCGGCCACGGCCGCGGCCTGCGCAACCTCGTCGGCGTGACGCTGGGCACCGGCCTCGGCGCCGGCATCGTCATCGACGGCCGCCTCTACAACGGCGCCAACTGCGGCGCCGGCGAGATCGGCGCCATCCCCTACCGCGACCACACGATCGAGCACTACTGCGCGAGCGCGTTCTTCCACGAGCAGGCGGGAGCCGACGGCGAGGCAGTGTTCCGCCGCGCCCTCGCCGGCGACGAGCGGGCGCAGCAGCTCTTCCGCCGCTTCGGCGATTCGCTCGGCTACGCGCTGCTCGTCGTCCTCTACGCCTACGACCCCGAGATGGTCGTGCTCGGCGGCTCGATCAGCCAGGCGTGGCCCTTCTTCGAGCCGGCGATGCGGGAGCGGCTGCGCAGCTACTCGTATCCGCACTCGCTGGCGCGGCTCCGCCTCGTGCGCAGCGAGGTCGAGCACGTGGCGGTGCTCGGCGCCGCGGCGCTCTATCTCGACGCCGCGAGCAACGGCAACGGCAACGGCGCCGGCGCTACGAACGGCCGCTAGCCTGGCGGCCGCGCCGCGACACGGCGTCGACGGTGACCGCCACCAGCAGCACGGCGGCGGTGATCATGTACTGCGCGTGCGACTGCAGGTTGAGCAGCAGGATGCCGGACTGGATGGCGCCGATGACCAGCATGCCGAGGAGAGCCGACCAGGCGCTGCCGCGGCCGCCGAAGAGGCTGGTGCCGCCGATGACGGCGGCGGCGATGGCGTTGAGCAGCACGTCGCCGCTCCCCGATGCCTGGTTGACGGCGAAGAGCCGCGAGGCTTGCATGATGCCGCCGATCGCGGCCAGCGCCGCCGCCGCGGCGAAGACGGCGATGCGCACCGCGCGCACGTCGATGCCGGCGCGGCGCGCCGCCTCGGCGTTGCCGCCCACCGCGTAGACCATCCGCCCGAAGCGCGTCTTGCGCAGCAGCAGGTCGACGGCGGCCACCAGGCCGACGAAGATGACGAGCTCCAGCGGCACGCCGCGCGTCAGGTTGAGGACGTAGGCGGCGGCGAGGGCGAGCAGGCCGAGGCCGCCGGCGCGTAGCGCGATCGCCGCCGCGGTGGGCCGCGGCAGGCCGACTGCCGCGCGGCGCCGCGCGGCGCGCACCAGCGCGACGGCGTAGAGCGCGACCGGCACCAGCGCCACCGTGTAGCCGAGCGCGACGTCGGCGAGGAAGGCGTTGGCGAGCGTCGCCACCGCGCCGTCGTAGGGGATGTTGAGCGTGCCGGTCTCGCCGAGCACCCAGAGCAGCGCTCCCTGCCAGCCGATGAGGCCGGCGAGGGTGACGACGAACGACGGCACGCCGATGCGCGCGAAGACGAAGCCCTGCGCGGCGCCGATCGCGGCACCGAGCGCTATCGCCGCCGCCATCGCCAGCACGGGGTGCCCCCCGTGCTTGACGCTCATCACCGCCATGACCGCAGCGCAGAAGCCGCTCACCGAGCCGGCCGAGAGGTCGACCTCGCCGAGCAGCAGCACGAGCACGATACCGAGGGCGATGAGGCCGGTAGGGACGATCTGCAGCGTGAGGTTGGAGAGGTTGCGCGGCGAGAGGAACGTCGGCGCCAGCGACTGGAAGACGGCCGCCATCACCAGCAGGCCGACGACCACCGGTAGCACGCCGAGGTCGCCGCCGCGCACCTTGCGCCAGACGTGGCGTAGGTAACCCAGCGAGCCCGAGGGAAGCGCGGTTGCAGCGCGCGCCGCGGGCGCCGGCGCGCCGCCGCCGTTCACGCGCGCAGCTCCTCCGCTGGGGGCGTGTCGATGGCGCCCCGCTCCGCATGCTGCGCGCCCAGGCGGCTCCGCCGGCGCGCCGCCGCGCCGTCCGCGGCGCCGGTGATGGCAGCGACCAGCTCCTCGTGGCTCACCTCGGCGGCGCGGAAGTCGCCGGCGTTCCTGCCCAGCCGCAGCACGACGATACGGTCGGCGACGGAGAGCACGTCCTCGAGGTTGTGGCTGATGAGCACGACGCCGAGGCCGCGCTCGCGCAGCCGCTCGACGAGCTCGAGCACCTGCGCCGTCTGCTCGACGCCGAGCGCCGCCGTCGGCTCGTCGAGCAGCACGACGCGCGGCTCGCCGAGCAGCGAGCGGGCGATCGCCACCGCCTGGCGCTGGCCGCCGGAGAGCGACGCCACCGACGCGCGCACGCTCGGTAGCCGCGCCGACAGCGTCTGCAGCAGGTCGCGGGCGCGGCGCTCCATCTCGACCTCGTCCAGGATGCCGTACGACGTGCACTCGCGGCCGAGGAACAGATTCGCGGCGATGTCGAGGTTGTCGCAGAGCGCGAGGTCCTGGTAGACCGTCGCCACGCCGAGCGCCTGCGCGTCGCCGGGCTTGCTCAGCGTCACCGGCTGGCCGTCCCACTCGACGGTGCCTTCGTCGGCGACGTAGACGCCGGCGATCACCTTGATCAGGGTCGACTTGCCGGCGCCGTTGTCGCCGACGAGGGCGACGACCTCGCCGCCGTGGACGTCGAAGTCGACGCCCGAGAGTGCCTGCACGGAGCCGAACCGCTTCACCACCCCGCGCAGGGAGAGGATGGGCGGCGCCACGGTCAGGAGCCCGTGAGCACTAGGCCGGCGCGCTTGCAGGCCTCGGCGAACATCGGCGTGCAGATTTCCGCGACCGAGTAGATGCCGTCGGCGACGACGGTGTCCTTGACGTTGTCGCGCGTCACCGCCACCACCGGCAGCAGCACCGACGGCACTTGGTGGCCGCTCGAGTTGGTGCGCATCACCGTCGCGTGCTCGCCGGCGTAGGGCTTGCCTTCGGCGGCGGCGAGCGCCATCTTCGCGGCCGTCGCCGCCTCGCTCGTGTAGGGCTTGTAGATCGTCATGTGTTGGTCGCCGGCGAGGATGCGTTGGATGGCGGCGAGCTCGGCGTCCTGACCGGTGACGGGAGGCAGCGGCTCGACGCCGTGACCCTTGAGCGCGGCGATGGCGCCGCTGGCGAGGCCGTCGTTGGCGGCGTAGACGCCGATGACGCTCTGCGCGCCGAGCTTGGTGAGCGCCTGCTCGACTTCTTGTTGCGCTTTGTCGGGGCTCCAGTCGGGGGTGTCGATCTCGTAGCCGACGGTGACCTTGCCGTCGAGGGCGGTGTGGGCGCCGCGCTTGAACTCGGCGGCGTTGGGGTCGGTGGGCGAGCCGTTGATCATGATGACCGGGCCGCGCTTGAGGTCGCCGCCGGGCTCGAGCGCGCGCAGCAGCGCGGCGCCTTGCTCCTCGCCCACTTTCACGTTGTCGAAGGTGACGAAGTAGTCGACGGGGCCGGCGGCGAAGCGGTCGTAGGCGACGACGGGGACGCCCTGCTCCTCGGCCTTGGCGACGATGGCGCCGGCGGCCTTGGCGTCGACGGCGCCGAGGACGAGCACTTGCACGCCCTGGCTGAGCAGGGAGTCGGCCTGCGAGAGTTGCTTGGCGGCGTCTTGCTGCGCGTTGAGGTAGAGGAGGGTGCAGCGCGGGCATTCGGCCTTGATGCCCTTTTCGATGAGCGGGCGGTCGAAGGCTTCGTAGCGGGCGGTCTTGCTCTCGGGGAGGAGCAGGCCGACGGCGAAGCCTTCCTCGGTCGTGCGCTTGGCGGCGGCTTCGGCGCCGCCGCCGGCGCCCGGGGCCTTGCCGCAGCCAAGAGTCGCGAGCGGGAGTAAGAGCACGAGCATGAGCATCACCGCGAGTGCGGTGGGTGGGGTGGCGAGAGTCGGCCGGCTTCGGCGTCGGGGCCGGGGGCCGCCGCCGCGGGACCGGCGCGCCTTCACTCGACTACGGGAGGGGAGCGGCGCGCCTCCGCTCTCCAGCCGCCGGTACGAACCTGACCCCGCAGCATTCGCGAAGCGGCTTCCGAGAGGTCCCGCCGCGACGGCCCCCGGCCCCGACGCCGAAGCCTCCAGCCGTGAACTAACCGGACCACCGGGAAGTCGAACGTTGCAGTTCATGCGCGTAGTCGACGGCATCTGTTGCGGCGCTGTCAAGCGCGAGCGCGAGGCGAGCCGGCCCGTTTGCGTGGCGGGGCGGCGACGCCGCCTTCACTTCGCGGTCCCCGGCGCGGCGGCGAGGGTGAACGTCTCGCGCAGGCCGCCGACGGTGACGGCGAAGTCGCCCGGCTCGACCGTGGGGCGCAGGTCGGCGCCGATGAACGACAGGTCGTCGCGGCCGAGTTGGAAGCTCAGCTCGCGGCTCTCGCCTGGCTGCAGCCAGACCTTGGCGAAGCGGCGCAGGCGCTTGACCGGCGGCGTGACGCTCGCCACCAGGTCGGAGACGTAGAGCTGCACCACCTCGGCGCCGGCGCGCGCGCCGCTGTTGGTGACCGTCACCTTCACCTGCACCGTGCCGTCGGGAGTCGTCGACTTCGGCTCGACCACGAGGCCACCATAAGTGAACGTCGTGTAGCTGAGCCCGGCGCCGAAGTCGAACTGGGGCTGGTAGGCGGTGAGGCCGAAGCTGGTGTCTTGCTCCTCGAAGGCCTTGTGGTCGTAGGTGCGTAGCGCGTGGGCGTAGCGCGGGTAGGTGATCGGCAGCCGGCCGCTCGGGTTGACGTCGCCGAGCAGGACGTCGGCGATGGCGCGGCCGCCTTCTTGCCCGGGGTTGAGCGCCAGCACGACGGCGGCGGCGAGGTCGACGATTGGGCGCACGACGCGCGGTCGCCCTTCGATCAGCACCAGCACCACGGGTTTGCCGGCTTCGGCCACCGCCCGCGCCAGCCGCAGCTGCGCCTCGGGGAGGGCGAGGTCGTCGATGTTGCCCGGGGTCTCGGCGTAGGCCAGCTCGCCGAGGCAGACGATCGCCACGTCGACGTCCTTTGCCGCCGCGGCGGCGGCGGCGATGTCGACCTCGGCGTCGTACTTTGCACCTTCGACGTAGACGACGCGGTCGGCGCCGAGCCGCTCGGCGAGCGCGCCGCGCACGGTGGGGACGTCTGTCGGGTAGAGCTCTTCGCGGTTGCCCTGCCAGACGATCGACCAGCCGTTGTTGAGCGCCTGTCGCGAGTCGGCGGTCGGGCCGGTGACGAGCACGCGCGGCTTCGCCGTGCCGCCACCCGCGAGCGGCAGCACGCCCTTGCCGTTGGCGAGCAGCACGATCGACTCGCGCGCCGCCGCGAGCGCCGACGCTCGCGCTTCCGCTCCGCCCACCTTCACCTTCGCCGCAATGCCGAGAAGAGGATCCTCGAACAGCCCCAGCCGCTCCTTGAGCACCAGCACGCGCGTCACCGCCTCGTCGATGCGGGCCATCGGGACCGCGCCCTCTTCGACGAGCTGCACGAGCAGGTCGGCGAAGCTCAAGTCGAGCGGCACCATGCTCATGTCGATGCCGGCGAGCACCGCCTGCCGCGTCGCCTCTTTCTCGTCCTTGGCGGTGCGGTGGATGTTGACCATCTTCTTGATGTCTTCCCAGTCGGAGACGATCAGCCCGTCGAAGCCGAGCTCGCCGCGCAGCACGTCCTCGAGCAGGTAGCGGTTGACGTGGCCGGGGACGCCGTTGACCTCGCCCGAGTTGACCATCACCGAGACGGCGCCGGCGCGCGTGGCGGCGACGAACGGGGGCAGGTAGTGCTCGCGCAGCGTGATGTCGGGGATGAGCGCCGGCGTGCGGTCGTGGCCCGTCGTCGGCCCGCTGTAGCCGATGTAGTGCTTCATCGTCGCCGCCACGACGCCGGGCCCGGCGAGGTCGCGCTCGCCCTTCCCGTTCCCTGATAGCCGCGCACGGTGGCGACGCCCATCACCGAGGCGAGGTAGGAGTCCTCGCCGAAGGTCTCGTAGAGCCGCGGCCACAGCGGCTGGCGGCCGATGTCGAGCACCGGCGAGAAGTTCCACGGCAGCGCGGCGGCGCGCGTCTCGGCGGCGGCCCACTTGCTGCCGTCGAGCATCAGCTCGGGGTTCCAGGTCGCCGCCATGCCCAGCGGCTGCGGGAAGAGCGTCGCGCCCTTGACGTAGTTGGCGCCGTGGATGGTGTCGATGCCGTAGAGCACCGGGACCTTCAGGCGCGTCTGCGCCGCCGCCGCTTGCATGTCGCGCAGCAGCTCGTGCCAGCGCTCGATGGGGATCGCCTGGTCGTAGACGTTGAGGATCGAGCCGACGCCGTAGTCGACGACGGCGCGCCGGATCTTCTCGGGGTCGACGTGAACGTCCTGGTCCTTGCCGCTGACGACCATCTGCATCGTCAGCTGCGTCATCTGCCCGACCTTCTCGCGCAGCGTCATCTGCGCGAGCAGATCCGTGACGCGCTTCGAGACCGGCCGCTTGCCGGGTGGCGCGGCCGGCAGCTCGCGCGCCAGGAACTGATCGCTGTCGATCAGCGTCGGCGCCTCTGCGGCGCTAGCCGCGGCCTTCGTCGCCGCGCCGGCGTCGATCGCCGCAAAAACGGCGACGGTCATGCCCGTCGCCGCTGCCAGGACTGCGAGGCGGAGCGCCGCGCGACGGCGGCGCCCGAGACTTGAGAAAGGCGCCGTCGACTGCATGCGCTTCACCACCCTGCCGTGAGTTATGCCTATGGTGGCCGCGACGCGGGCTGCGACCTCGTCGATCGCAGCCCGCGGCTGGGAGCGCTTCGCTCCGCGGCCCTACTCGAATGAACTCAGTCGAAGAACAGCTTGATGCCGATCTGGATCTGGCGCGGATCCCGCGTCCCCTGCGCCTGGCCGAAGGAGAGCGGGAGCTGCTCGCCGGTGATGCTGGTCGCGTAGGCGATGTCCGGCTGGCCCGTCGCCGGGTTGACCCCGTTGTGCGACACCGAGACCGGGTCGAGGGTGTTGTCGACGTTGATGAAGTTGATCTGGTTGGTGACGTTGAAGATCTCGAAGCGCAGCTGCCCGTCGAGGCGCTTGCCGAAGCGGATGTTCTTGTAGAACGACAGGTCGACCTCGAAGAAGTCCGGCCCGTCGCACTCGCCGCGCTCGGACATCTGGTTGGTGGTGCCCAGCTGGTAGCCGACGAGGGTCCAGCCGCGCGGGTTGAGCCACTGCTCCTTCCTGCCGCCCTTGTTGCGGCAGGGCTCGCCGGGCACGCGGATCGGCCGCTGGTTGCTGGCGTAGCCGGTGCCGGCGACGCCGCCGGCCACCCCCGGCACGCCGCCGCCGCTGTCGTTGTAGACGGTGATCGGCACGCCCGAGGCGTAGAAGACGATGCCGCCGATCGACCAGTTGCCGAGCAGCGTGCGGAAGACCGCGCTCCTGTTCTCGAAGCTCGGCGCGTGCCAGACGAGGCTGGTGTTGAAGACGTGCTCGCGGTTGGCCAACGCGCGGCCGCGGTCGAGCCCCTGGTTGGAGAGATCGGTGATGGCCACCGGCTGGATGCTGCCGGCGCTGTCGTTGAGCGGATCGTCGGACTCGAGCTCGGCCCAGGTGTAGGAGGCCTGGAACTGCGAGCCGCGCCCGAACCGCGAGTTGACCTGCGTCTGGAGCGACTTGTAGTCCGAGGTGCCGTCGTTGCGCCAGAAGTTGATGGTGTTGTCGCCGGTGACGACGCCATAGGGGCGCAGCGCCGCCTGGCAGGCGTCGTCGGCGCCGCAGTGGACGTACTCGAGGCGATCGGAGACGCCGTTGCCGTTGCGGTCGCCGAAGGGCACCTGGTTGATGTCGACGCGCCGCATCACGTGCTTGCCCTTGCTGCCGACGTACGAGACCTCGACGGTCGTCTCGGCGGCGAGCCGCTGCTCCCAGGTGACGTTGTACTGGTAGTTGTACGGCGTCTCGCGGTCGATGTCGTAGCCGTTGAACGGGCGGCCGCTGTTGGCCGTCGCGATGCAGCCCTCGCACGGCTCGTCGAGGCGGTCGAGGTAGCGCAGGCCTGAAATCGACGGGTTGAAGACGTTCTGGCCGAAGAGCAGCCAGGGCGACAGCCGCTCGCGCTGGTAGAACTGGCCGAAACCGGCGCGGAAGGCCGACTTGCCGTTGCCGAAGACGTCCCAGGCGAAGCCCAGGCGCGGCGCCACGTTGTCCTTGTCTTCCTCGACCAGCGAGCGGTTGGGTCCGAAGCTGCCGCCCGGCAGGCCGCGGTCGGCGCAGGCAGTGCTGCCCGGCGGCAGCATCATGCCGTTGCAGGGCGAGTTGCCGAGCGCCGGGTTGAAGCGGTCGGGGTTGAAGCTCGCGTACTCGTCGTTGGCCTCGACGGGGTTCTTGAAGTAGGAGTAGCGCAGCCCGAGGTCGAGGGTCATGTTCGAGGCCATCTGCCAGGAGTCGCCCAAGTACGTCTCGTAGTCGTTCCACTCCTGGTTGACGTCGACGTTCTTGGCGTTCTCGCCGAAGCCCCACGCCATGTCGCGCAGCAGGAAGTCGGCGAGCACGTTGCCGGTGGCGCCGCCCCAGCCGCTGATGCCGGCCGCCCCCCAGAACTGGGTGGTGGGCTCGGCGCTGGCGGCGAACCACTCGTCCTTGGTGTTGTCGCTGTAGAGCAGGCCGGCCTTCAGCCAGTGCTTGCCGAAGGTCGCCTGGTAGTCGTCCTTCAACACCAAGAGGTCCTGCTGGTTCTCCCACGGCGCGATGTTCCACAGCGCGGCGTAGCCCTGGCCGCCCCACCAGGTCGGGTGCGGGTTCTCGTTGCCGGTGAGCCGCCCGTCGTTGGGGAAGAAGGTGGGGATGGCGGCGGTGATCTGGTTGTTGAGCCCGGCGCTGGTGCCGCCGCGGGCGATGTTGATCTCGTTGCCGGAATAAGACGCGGTGACGGTGTTGACGGCGCGGCTGCCGAAGGTCTGGCTGAGCTGCCCCACGATGGAACGGCCGGGCTGGTCCCACGACGAGTCGACGGCGGGGAACGGATCGTCGCCCCACATGCGCTGCGCGTTGGGATCGCCGTTGAGCCACTTGTCCTGGGTGTAGCGGAACATGATGCGGCTGGCATTGCTCATGTCGTAGTCGAGCCGCACGTTGCGCTGCTCCCAATCGATCGGCGTGTCGACCGACTCCACCCAGTTGGCGCAGGTGCCGGCGGCCGGCGTGACGTTGGGGCTCGGGAAGAGCCGCAGGTAGGCCAACCCGCCCGCGCTCAGCCGGTCGGCGGGGATGACGTTGCCGGGGAACGGCTGACCGGTGAGCGGATCGATGGGCACCGGCCCGCCGCAACCGGCGCGGCGCGGCTCGCTGAAGTCGCCGATGCGCTCGCGATCGGTGGGCACCTGCTGGCGGCGCACCGTGCCGCGCACCTCGTCGGTCCATTCGGCGGCGGCGAAGACGTAGAGCTTGTCGCGCATCACCGGCCCGCCGAGGGTGAAGCCGTAGTCGTCGAGCTTGAGGTTCTCGATGTTCTGCCCGGACTGCTCGAGGAAGTAGTTCTTCTCGTTCCACGAGTCATCGCGTTGGAAGATGTAGGCGCTGGCCTTCCAGTCGTTGCTGCCGCTGCGGGTGATCAGGTTGATCTGCCCGCCGCTGGCGCCGCCGAACTCGGGGCCGTAGCTGTTGCGGTGGATCTTGAACTCCTCGATCGAGTCCACCGAGGGGTAGACGAGGATGGTGCGGTTGGAGCCGACGTCGTTGTTGTTGGCGCCGTCGATCGTCCACATGTTGCCGGTAAAGCCGCCGCCGCTGATCGACATGTCGCTGCCGGTCATCAGCCCCTTGTCCTTGGTGTCGAAGTTCTCGGGGGCGCTGACGCCGGGCTGGAGCATGGTGAGGCCGACGAAGTTGCGGCCGTTGAGCGGCAGGTCGCGCACCTGCTCGCCGGTGACGAGGCCGGCGACCTCGGCGCCGATCGTCTCCACCTGCACGGCCGGCGCGGTGACCGTGATCTCCTCCTTGATCTCGCTGGAGGAGAGGTGGACGTCGATCTGGCGAACGTCGGCGACGTTGAGCAGGATGCCCTGGACGACGCCCGAGGAGCCGCCGTGGCTCACCGTGATCTCGTAGCGTCCGGGCGGCACGTCGCCGAAGACGTAGACGCCGTCGCCGCCAGTGGTGGTGGCGCGGGCATAGCCGGTGTCCTGGCCCACCAGGCTCACCTCCGCTCCCGCGACCACCGCGTTGCCGGGATCCGTGACCGTGCCGCGGATGCTGGCCGCCTGGCGCTGCGCCCACACGGGCGCAGCGGCGAGCAGCAAAGCTCCGAAGACCACCAGTACCAACGATGGCGCCTTCCGCATGACGATGACCCTCCGGCCCGAGGCCGCGGTTAATCGATTAAGTAAATCGATAACACAGGGTTTTGCGGCGTGTCAAGAGGTGCGGACGAATTCGGACGAAGTTCGGAGAACCTATGAACCGGGCATCCGCCCGCGAAGAGCCGCGCTAACATGCCCGGCCTAGCCGATGGTCCGACACCGGGTTTCCGCGCTCCTCGCGGCGGCTATCGTCCTCGGTGCTCCGCTCGCGGCCGTCGCCGCGGATCCGCCGCAACCGGGCGCGGCCGAACCTGCCGCGGCGTTGCGCACCAACCTTGCCGAGGCCGATCGCCGCCTCCAGGGCGGCGAGCTCGAGCGGGCGGAGAGCAGCTATCGCGCCGCCCTGCTCGAAGGATGGCTGCTCATGGGCGCGCTCCACCTCGAGGCCGGCGAGCTACCGGCCGCGCGTGCGGCGCTCCTCCGCGCCACCGGTGCCGCCGTCGAGACGCGCCGCGTGCTCACCGCGCTCGCCGTCGTCCACATGCAGCTGGGCGAGCACGGCGAGGCGATCGCGGCGCTGCGCACCGTCGTCGCGCGTCACAAGGGAGATCTCGCGACGCGGCGGTTGCTCGCGCAGGCACTCGTCGCCGCCGGCCAGCCCGAGCAGGCGGTGCAGGAGCTCGAGGAGATCCGCGTCCAGGCGCCCGACGATCCCGAGCTCGCCTTCACGCTCGCCTCCGGCTACCTGCGCCTCGGCAAGGTCGAGCAGGCGGAGCGGCTCTTCGCCAAAGTCTTCGCGGCGCGTCCGGCGGCGCAGACGCACGTGCTCATCGGCCGCACCTATCGCGACTTCCACCAGCCGCAGCGCGCCGCCGCCTCTTTCGCCAAGGCGCTCGAGATGGACGCGCGCGTACACCGCGCTCACTACTATCTCGGCACGCTGGCGCTGCTCGACGAGGACGGCCCGCGCCTCGACGAAGCGATCGGCGAGCTCGAGCGCGAGCTCGCGCTCTACCCGGACGACGAGGCCGCCAAGCTCTACCTCGGCATGGCGCTCGTCGAGGCCAAGCGCTTTGACGAGGCGCTACCGAGCCTGGCGGCGCTGGCGCGCGGCGACCGGGCGCAGGTCGAGGGCCTCTTCTACCTCGGCCGCTGTCTGCTTGGCCTCGGCCGGCCGAAAGAAGCGATCGAGCCGCTGCGCCGCGCGATCGAGCTGGCACCGGTGCAGCGCGCCGACGAGGTGCGCGTGCAGGGGGTCGAGTACCAGCTGGCGCTGGCACTGCGCCGGTCGGGCAACGAGAGCGAGGCAACCGAGCACTTCGCCGCCGCCGAGCGGCTCTCGGCGCAGCTCGCACAGCGGTCGCAGGAGAAGCTCGCGCGCTACCTCAAGAATGTGCCCGAGCCGGAGGAGTCATTGGGGCTCGCGCTCTCGGCGTTTGCTGCAACGTCGCTCGAAGGGCTGGCGCCGGCACGGCGGGTCGAGCTGCGGCGCGAGGTGGAGGGCGCGCTGGCGCGCGCCTACTTCAACCTCGGCGTGATGCGGCTCCAGGCGTCGGAGCTGTCGCGGGCGCTGGAGTTCCTGGCGGCGGCGGACGAGCTCGACGCCGAGATGCCAGGGCTGCAGCGCGCCATCGGCGTCGCGCGGTTCAACGCGCGCCAGCACGCCGCGGCCGTCGCGCCGCTCGAGCGCGCGCTCGCTCAGCAGCGCGGCGACGTCGAGCTGCAGCGCTTGCTGGCGCTGACGCAGCTCGAGAGCGGCGGCTACGCCGAGGCGGCCGAGCTGCTGGCGGTGGATCCGCAGCGCGCCACCGATCCGGCGCTGCAGTACGCCTACGCACTGTCGCTCGTGCGCAGCGACCAGCCCGACAAGGCGCAGCAGGTGTTCAACGAGCTGCTGCGCAACCACGGCAACTGGCCCGAGCTGCACGTGCTGGTCGGCCAGGCCCACGCCGGCCAGGCCGACTTCGACGCCGCCATCGCGGCGCTGCAGCGGGCGCTCGCGCTGTCGCCGACCGTCGCCGAGGCGCAGCTCACGCTAGGCACTATTTATTTACGCCAGGGTCGGCTGCCGGAAGCCGAGCAAGCGCTACGCGCCGAGCTGGCGCATCATCCCGACAGCGTGCAGGCGCGCCACCAGCTCGCCACCGTGCTCGACCTGGCGGGACGGACGGCGGAAGCGATCCCGCTGCTGCAGGCGCTGCTCGCCGACGCGCCGCGCTTCGCCGACGGCCGCTACATGCTGGGCAAGATGCTGCTCGCCAGCGGCGAGGTCGAACGCGCCGCCGCCGAGCTGCGCTCCGCCGCCGAGCTGGCGCCCAAGGACGCCAACATCCACTACCAGCTCGGGCAGGCGTATCAGAAGCTCGGCCAGCCCGACTTGGCGCGGCAGCAGTTCGACCTCTACCGCGAGCTCAAGCGCGGCACGAGCGGAGGGGCATCGTGACGCGAGCCCGGCGCGAGCGAGTCAACGGCGGTCGCGAGCGCGCGCGTGCCGGGCGGCTTGTGCCAAGGTTTGCTGCGGTGCAGGTGCTGCTCGCCGCGACGGTGCTCTCGACCGGTACCGCGCGCGCACAATCGACGCCGCCGACTGAGGACGCAGCCCTGCGCAGCGCCGTCGCCTCGGGCTCGGTGTCGTCACTGCTGCAGGTCGCCGAGTCGCGCACGCGCGGCGGCGATCTCGCCGGCGCCGCCGAGCCGCTGCGCCGCGCGCTCGCCCTCGCTCCCAACTCCGAGCGCGTCCTCGCCGCCTACGCGCGCACCGCGATGGCGGCGCGGGCGCCGGGGCAGGCGGTGCTCGCCCTCGAGCCGCTGGCGCGCATGCATCCCACCGTTCCCGAGTACTCCTATCTATTGGGCGTCGCCTGGATGCAGCTCGGCGACGCCGCTTCGGCGCTGCCGCCGCTCGAGCACGCGCGCGAGCTCGAGCCGCAGCGCGCGCTCACCCTCGCCGCGCTCGGCATCGCCCACAACCAGCAGAAGCGCTACGCCGACGCCAAGGCGATCCTCGACCAGGCCCTCGCCCTCCAGCCCGACGACGCCGAGGTGCTCGCCGTGCTCGCCGAAGCCGAGGAGGGCCTGGGCGAGCGCGCCGCCGCCGAGGCGCACGCTCGCCACGCCCTCGAGCGCGCGCCCGGTCACGCCACCGCGCTCCTCGTGCTCGGCCTCGTGCGCATGGAAGAGCAGCGCTACGCCGAAGCGCGCGAAGCATTGGAGGCCTCGCTCGCGAAAGCCTCCGACTCGGCGAAGGCTCACTACCAGCTGAGCCTCGCCTGCGCCCGCCTGGGCGACCGCGCCTGCGCCGCCCGCGAGGTGGCGCGCTACCAGCAGGCGCAGCGCGACGTCGAGGAGAACGTCGCCAAGCTGCGCACCCAGTCGCTGGAGAACCTGTCGACCGGCGAGGCGCGGCCGTGAATCGCGCCGCGGTGCTCGGCGCTGCGGCGCTCGTCGGCGCAGCGTCGCTCGTCTCGTCATCTGCGCGCGCCGCCGAGCCCGCATCCGCGACGGCAGGCCCGCTCTTCCGCGACGTCACCGCCGAGGCCGGCATCGTCTTCCGCCACCACTCGGCGCCGGAGAAGAAATACATCGTCGAGTCGATGGCGGGCGGCGTCGCCCTCCTCGACTACGACCGCGACGGCCTGCTCGACGTCTACCTCGTCAACTCGCTCACCATCGACACCGCCAACGAGCCGAAGTCGGCGCCGAGCGCGCTCTACCGCAACCTCGGCGACGGCCGCTTCGAGGACGTGGCGGTGAAGGCCGGCGTCGCCTACCCCGGCTGGGGCATGGGCGCCTGCGTCGCCGACGTCGACGCCGACGGCTGGCAGGACGTCTACGTCACCGCCCTCGGCCCCAACCGCCTCTACCGCAACCAGGGCGACGGCACCTTCACCGAGATCGCCGCCGCCGCGGGCGTCACCGGCGGCGGCTGGTCGACCGGTTGCGGCTTCGCCGACTACGACGAAGACGGCGACCTCGACCTCTTCGTCAGCCGCTACGTGAAGATCGACCTCGCCGCGTTGCCCGAGTTCGGCAAGGACAAGACCTGCCAGTTCCGCGGCGTCGCCGTGCAGTGCGGCCCGCGCGGGCTGCCCGGGCACTCGGACTTCTTCTACCGCAACGACGGCAAGGGCCGGTTCGAGGAGGTGAGCGCCAAGGTCGGCGTCGCCGATGCCGAGGGGCGCTACGGCCTCGGCATCGCCTGGCTCGACGCCGATGAGGACGGCTGGCTCGACCTCTTCGTCGCCAACGACGCCGGCCCCAACTTCCTCTACCGCAACAAACGCGACGGCACCTTCAGCGAGGAGGCGTTCCCCATGGGCGTCGCCGTCTCCGAGGATGGCGCCGAGCAGGGTTGCATGGGCGTGGCGGTGGGCGACTACGACAACAGCGGCCGCCAGAGCCTCTTCATCACCAACTTCGCCGAGGAGTACAACGTCCTCTACCACAACGACGGCGCCTACTTCACCGACGTCTCCTTCCGCAGCAAGACGGCGCCGTCGAGCCTCCCCTACGTCGGTTGGGGAACCGCGTTCTTCGATTTCGACAACGACGGCTGGCTCGACGTGGTCGTCGTCAACGGCCACGTTTACCCGCAGCTCGACCAGGCGCGGCTGGGCGCCTCGGCTCCGTACCGGCAAAGGAAGCTCCTCTACCGCAACCTCGGCGACGGCACCTTCGAAGAGGTGGCGGCGAAGCTGGCGCCGATGTTCGTGGAGGACAAGGTGAGCCGCGGGCTGGCGCAAGGCGACTTCGACCGCGACGGCCGCCTCGACCTGGTGATCAACGACCTCGACGGCGCCGCGCAGCTGCTGCGTAACGAGCTCCCCGGCACGGGGAGCTGGCTACTGGTCAAGCTCGCCGGCGGGCCGCCGGGCAACAGCGACGCGTTGGGCGCGGTGATCGCGGTGCGCAACGGCAGCCGCGCGCAGACGCGGCTCGTGCGCAGCGGCACCAGTTACATCTCGCAGGACGAGATGGCGCAGCACTTCGGCCTCGCCGCGGCGGCGAAGGTCGATGCGCTCGAGGTGCGCTGGCCGGACGGGCGGAAGACCGTGGTGCGCGACGTGCCGACCGACAAGGTCGTCGTCATCCCGCGCTAGTCGTGCTGCACGGGTGAGCGCGCGCGCTCGCCTACGGCTCGCGCACTTCGTTGGCTGGCGCCTTCGATTTCGGCGCGCGCGCTAGGATCGCGGCCCGATGTCGCTGCACGAGGAGATCCACCAGCAGCCCGACGTCCTGGCGCGCCTGCTCGCGGCGCAGGCGGAACGCGTGCGCGAGGTGGCCCGCGCCATCCGCGAGCACGACGTGCGCTGGGTGCTGCTCGCTGCCCGCGGCACTTCCGACAACGCCGGCCTCTACGCGCAGTACGTGTGGGGGAGCCGCAACCGGCTGGCGGTGGCGATGGCGACACCGTCGCTCTACACCCACTACCGCACGCCACCGAGCCTCAAGGGCGCGCTCGTGGTCGGCATCTCGCAGTCGGGGCAGTCACCCGACATCGTCAGCGTGCTCGCCGAGGCGCGGCGTCAAGGCAGCCCGACGCTGGCGATCACCAACGAGCCGGAGTCGAATCTCGCGCGCGAGGCGACGTGGGTGCTCCCCACTAGCGCCGGTCCCGAGCTGGCGGTGGCGGCGACGAAGACCTACACCACGCAGCTGCTGGCGGTGGCGATGCTGTCGGCGGCGCTGCGCGCTGAAGCAGGCGGCGACGCGAGCGACGAGGACAGCGATGAAGCGCTTTCGCGCATTCCCGCGGCGGTCGCGGGTGCGCTCGAGCTCGACGAAGTGATCGCCGCCGCGGTCGAGCGCTATCGCAACATCGCGCGCTGCGTGGTGCTCGGCCGCGGCTTCCACTACGCGACGGCGTGCGAGTGGGCGCTCAAGCTCGAGGAGCTCACCTACGCGGTGGCCGAGCCCTACTCCACCGCCGACTTCCGGCACGGCCCGCTCGCCATCGTCGGCGAGGGCTTCCCGGTGTTGGCTGCGGTGCCCGACGGGGCCGTCTTCGCCGATGCGCTGGCGCTGCTCGAGAGCGTCGTCCGCGAGCGCGGCGCCGACCTCGTCGTCATCTCCGACCGCGACGAGGCGCTCGCTCTCGCCCGCACGCCGCTACAGCTCAATGTCGCGCTCCCCGAGTGGCTGCGCCCGATCGCCGACGTCGTGCCGGCGCAGCTCTTCTGCTACCACCTCGCGCGCGCCATGGGCCGCGACACCGAGAAGCCGCGCGGCCTGTCGAAGGTGACGCGCACCTGGTAGGGGTCGCGCGACGCAATCTGGCTGCGCGCACTCGTCCAGAAACGCAATAAGCGCAGAGACACAACGGATCGGATGAGAGGACGCCGGACGGCCCCCACGGGCCGTCCGGCGTCGCTAGACGACGCTGCGGTCAGCTGGCGATCAGTGCCGGCACCGTGTCGTGCCGGGCTGCCAACTGCTCGTGGGCGTGCATGACGCGCTCGCAGAGGAGCGAGACGTAGCCGAAGGTGGTGATGAGGCGGGTGTAACCGATCATCACGCGGGAAACGGCGAGCGAAGCGCCGTGCAGGGCATCGGCCATCGCGTGCAGCGGGAGGCGCCCTGCCGCCTCGACGTCGGCGATGAAGGCGTGCAGATCGCTCTGCAGCTCGCGCAGGTGACGCTCGAGGAGGCGGCAGCCGCCGCGCGCGCCGCCGTCGCGTATGCGTGAGGCGGCCTCGTCCCAGTAGGCGCGATGGGGCAGCACCGCGCCCTGGCCGGCGAGCTCGCGGTACAGCCCGTCATAGTCGAGCGTGGCGAAGAAGGGCTCGCGGATGAGGAGCGGCTCCGACGGATCGACGTCGCTCTCGAAAAGCTCGGTGCGCACCTGGACGAGCGCGTGACCGAGCGTGGTGAGGGAGTCGTTACAGAAACCGAGCTGGCCGCAGCCGGTCAGCAGGTGGCGCGCCGCCGCAGCGGAGTCGCCGGCGAGGCCGGCATCGACGGCGTCGTGGAGAGTGCTGAGGGCGGTCAGCCAGTGGAGGTAGCCCTCGCGGTAGCTCGCGTCCATCGTCGAAGCGTGCTCTTCGAGCGACTGCGTCAGCGGATTGCTGTAATTCGTCGAGAAGCCGAGCACGCACCTGATTACGTAGGAACCCATGTTCGATCTCCTTCGTCCCGAGTGAATTGGTGGCGGATGAGGCGGAGAGGCAGAACCAACTGCGGCGGCCCCCGGCAAGCCGGAGAGCAAGCAGCGCCACGCCACGTGCGATCGGGGCCAGCCGTGAGGCACGGGCAACACGGCCCGCACGACCGGCAGGCGCTGGGCGCGACGAGAAGATCGCGGAGCTGCTGGAGATCAGCCGCCGAAGGCTGCGAAGGCGGCCCAAACGGCAGGCGAGCGCTGACCTCGATCGCTGCCGCGCAGCAGCTCGAGTTGGGCGTTGCGGAGAGCCGCTGCGGGTCGCTCGCCGCGTGCGCAGACGCCGATGCACGGCGCTCATCAGCGGGACGGAGGGCGCGTCGGTGATCGGCCAAAGACTCGCCACTACATTGGGCACACCGGCGATGAGAAACGCGCGCGCCAGGCTCGGTGGGGCTCCGTCGCCACCGCCCTGGCCGACTCCCGTCTCGCATCCCGAAAGCACGACAGTGCGTGTGCTTGTGAGGTCGAGCCTGGCAATGTCTGCCGCGACGAGCAACTCCGCCGCTCCGTCGAGGTGCTGCGCTAGCGGCAAAGCGGAACGCGTTGGATCGACGCGATTGGTGAGGGCATGTCCCGAGAAATGGACGACCTCTCGTTCATGGAGCGCATCGAGAAATGCCTCTCGGGTCGCGGCGCCGCCGAGGAGCAGCTCGTGGCGGGGGTAAAGCATCGCAACAGCTCGAGCCTCCTGGCGTGCGCCCTCCAGCGGCAGCAGGCCAGGGAACACGGAAGCATCGAGGCGCGGGTCGCCAACGACCAGCGCATCGACAGGACGTTCGTCGAGCTTCTGCCACCGAGCATGGCCGTCCAGGTACGCGGCCGCGCTCGTCGCGATCACCAGCTCGTGGTCTTCGACCAAGAATCGCCCGCTTGTGGGGTCGATCAACGCCGCGAACGGCAGGCCGTGTAGGTGTCCGTCCGGCACGACGACCAGCGCTCCGTCGCCGATTTGCGCCGGACGCAGCAGCATCGTGTACAGCCGCATCGCCGTCTCGCGTGTCGACGTCGTCCAAGCGCCTGCCTCAAGGTCGGCTCGGAATGCCGAAATCAGCTGTTCAAGCTCCGCAGGTCGAGTCGGGAGCTCGGCGAAGAAGATCCCGTCGCGCCGGAGCGTCCACAGCACCACGCTGTCTTCGAACCAGCAGTAGAAGAAGACGGTTGTCTCTGATTCGAGCCGCCGGCGGACTTCACCGAGTTGCATGTTCTCGAATGGCGAGCCTTCGAGGCTTCCGGGGCGGCGCATGGCCAGCGCATCCAAGCTGCGCGTCCGCCTTGCCTCCGCGATTGCCAACGCTTCTTCCGGCTGTCCCGCACGAAGCACGAGCTGGACCCGCTCGTCGACGAGCCGTTCAGGTTCGTCTAGCCGCTGTGTCCACGCCACTGCGTCGGGCACGCTGCGCTCTTGCTCGTCGAGCAGAACGAGCCCTTTGCGCAGGTCGTCTTCCGCGGCCGCCGTGTTGGCGTCCCGCATATGCGCCCGCGCCCGCGCGAGGAGGACGCCGGGCAATCGCAGAGCAAGCCCCGCTTCGCGGAAGCGCGACAGCGAGCGCGTGAGACGGTGAACGGCGCGACTTGGATCCGGCTCGAGTAAGCCGGCCGCCAAGTGGACGTCGCCGCTCAGATACCGGCGTTCGAACGGCTTCGCCCGCGCCAGCCACGCAGACGCGTGCTCGAGCTCCCGCCGCGCCTCGGAAACCCTGCCGAGCTCGTGGAGAACGCGGCTGCGCCACAAATAGGTCTGCGCGACCTGGCCCGGCTCCGCTTCGGGCTCAGCCAGTGCTTCCTCCAGAAGGTGAGCTGCAGCGCGAGGTTGTTCCTCGATCAGCGCCAGGATCGCCGTCGAGACCAAGATCGACTGTGCATATCGACTCTCTGCCAACGTGGGTTCGAGGCTGAGCGCAGTCCTGTGGAGCTTCCAGGCGGCAGGAGTCACGCCGATGCGCGCATAGGCATCGCCGACGAGAAACGTCATCCAAGCGATGGAGTCGCTCTCCTGAAGCTGCTCGTACGCGACCAGGGACTGCTGGTAGAAGCCGAGTCCCTTGGCGGGAATGCCATGGTTGACGAACCAATGCCCCACGATCCAATGGGCGCGACCCACGCTCGCGAGGTCCGACCGCCCTTCGCGGACGAGTCGTTGTCCGTCCTCCTCGACTTCACCGCCGCCATAACTAGCGCAAATCAATCGCACGAGCGCTGCCCAGATCCGTGCCGGGCTCTTCTCCGGCAGCGCACTAAGAGCGCGCCCGGCGGCAGCGTCTGCGACGTCGAGGTCGAACGCATCGAAGGCGCGGCTCGCCTCACCCAACGCGCGGTAGCCGGCGGCGAGTTGCTCGCGCGCGTCGCGCGTAGAGCTGTCCACCTCGTCGACCGCCGTGCGCAGGGTGCGGTCGCCGGTCTGGACCTCCCACTCCTCGGCGATCGCCGCGGCAGCGCGTAGCTGGCGGTCTGCCTCGTCCCGATCGCCCGACAGCCAGGCGCTGCCCCATCCGGGCAACAGCTCCTCCTGAACGCTCCGGCGGGCGAGCTGCCGGTACGCTGACACGAGCTGCGACAGCCGCTCGCTCTCACCGGCGGCAGCGGTCGCTGCGATGTCGCTGCGAATGCGAGCGGGATCGGGCCGCACCGGGATGACGATGGACGCCAACCGACGCCGCGCCTCGCTGGCCCATGGCGAATCGCCGTCGACGTCGAGATACGCCTGCCACGCCTTGCGCGCCGAGCGCAGGAGGTGCAGACGCTCGAGCGCGAGGGCGCGGTTGAAGAGCGCTTCCTCGAGATGCGGCGCGATCTCAAGGGCACGCTCCAGCGCCTCCAGCGCTGCCGGCAGGTCGGCGTCGCGATCCTCTGCCGTGACCCCTACGCTGCCGTCGGCGCGACGCCGGTCGCCCGCCTCGGCCCGCGCGAGTAGCGCGGCGCCGAGGTCGCTCAGCAGCTCGGCCGAGCGCGGCTGGGCTGCCGATGCCCGCAACAGCGTCTCGACGCCGGAGTCGACGCGCCCGCCGAGCACCTGCGCGACGCCGGCTGTGCCCAGGCCGCCTGCCGTTGGTGCCTCCGGCGGCCTGCCACGTCGCTCGGCTGTCTCGAGATAGCCCAGCGCCTGCGCGGGCAGCTGGAGGCGGTAGTCCGTCGCAGCATGACTGCTCCCCACCGGCGCCCAGGGCAAGCCGCCGGTGAAGCGCACCGCGAAGGGCCGCTCGCGCGGCGACGATGCAGTCAGAAGGCGGGGGTCGCGCGAGAAAGACCACCACGTGAGCAGGACGGCGGCGCCGAAGGCCGCCGCGAGGCCAGCCGCCAGCGCGGTCGTCGAGAGCTTTCTCCTGCCGGGCGGCGACGGAACGGTTTCGGCGGGTCGCTCGCCGTCACGATCGGCGATCTGCGGGCGCTCCGGAGCGACGAACCTTTCCTCGACCGGCGGCTCGCTCTCCCAACGCGTCTCGGCGACGAGCTCCGCAGCTATCGCTCGCCCGATCTCTGCGAGCGCCGTATCGGCGTCACCCGCCTGCTGGCCGTTCGCGATCAACCCGGCGAGGACCTCGGTCGAGACACGGCGGCACGCCAGGCACTCGTGGAGGTGGGCGCCGACTCGCCGGTGATGTGGATCCGGGAGGCGCCCTTCGAGGAAAACGGCGAGCGTCTCGGCGTCCGGACACCCGCCCGCACCCCACCAGGGACCGGCGACGACGTTGAAGTCGTCGCGCGAGTCGCCCTGCTTTGGCGCCTGCGGACGGTCGCTCGGCGTCTGCTCGTCGGGGCCGTCGGCGTCGTCGTCACCTGCCATCGCAGAGATACTCCGGCACGCCCTGCTTAGACGGCCGCGTCTGGCTGTTTTCCCCCTCCCTAGGCGCCGGATCTCCTCGCATGGCCCGGTCGTGGATCGGCGAGGAGGCCCGCCACGTCGGTCGCTTCGACACCTGCCTCCGCCAGCTCCCCGCCCAGACGGTCGAGCAGGCCGTCGATCTGCCGCGACACCTCGTCGGAAGGGCGTCGAAGCCAGCTGGCGATGGCTTCGATCGGCAGGCCGCCGGCGAACCGCTGGTACAGCATTAGGTGCTCCTCCACCGCGAGCTGGCTCAGGATCGCCGAGAGGTGCCGCTCGAGAGCGGTCGGCTCCCGCTCGAGCAGCCCGCCCGCACGTCGTGAAAGGTCCTGCCACTTGAGGTCGAGGATCGGCCGCACGCCGCCCCACGGCCGCCTCGCCCACAGCGCTTCGAGCTCGCTGCGCCGCGGTGGGTCGTCGACGACGCCCGCCGCCTGCAGCGCCTCGTCAATGGGCAGCGCCTGTTCGTAGACCAAACGTTCCAGCGTCGCCGCGATCTCCGCGTTGCCGGCAGCGGCGGCTTCGTCGCGCCAGCGAGCCCACAGCGCGTCGCGGTGCTCGATGGCGAGACGCTCGGCGATCACCATCAGGAAGGCAAGCAACGAGGATTCACCCTTGTGCTCGCGCACGATCGCGAAATCGTTCTCGGCGATCCGCCGCCTGACGAAGGACGCGAGCTGCTCGGCATCGCGGCCGGTGAGCCGGTGCACGGCGAGGAGCGAAGCGATGACGCGGTCGATGAGCCCCGGCTCTCTCGCCAGGATCGCGGCGGGATCGTCCGGTGGCCGTCGTCGCCACCAAGCTGCGGCCATTGACGCATCTTAGTGGCGTGGCGCGCCGCACGCCCCGCCAGGTGACCGCTGCGCGGGATCGTGGTCAGCCGCCGCCCGGGTTCTTCTTCTGCACTTCGCCCGTCATCGGCACGAAGCGCACCGGCGCCACCGTCTTCTTCTCGTAGCCGCGCGCCGTCCTGGTGATGAGCTGGAGGTCCTGGAGGTAGGAGCCCACCGGCACCACCATCCGTCCGCCGACCTTGAGCTGGTCGAGCAGCGGCTGCGGGATCTTCGGCGGCGCGGCGGTGAGGATGATGGCGTCGAAGGGCGCCTCCTCCGGCCAGCCCTTGTAGCCGTCGCCCACCCGCACCTGAACGTTGCGGTAGCCGAGCTGCTGCAGCGTGCCCTTCGCCTGCCTGCCCAGCTGCTCGATGATCTCGATGGTGTAGACCTCGCCCGCCACCTTCGACAGCACCGCCGCGTGGTAGCCCGAGCCGGTGCCGATCTCGAGCACCTTGTCGTTGCGGTCGAGCTCGAGCAGCTCGGTCATCAGCGCCACCACGTAGGGCTGCGAGATCGTCTGGCCCCAGCCGATGGGGAGCGGCGAGTCGCGGTAGGCCTGGTCGCGGTTGTCGCCGGGGACGAAGAGGTGGCGCGGCACCGTCTCCATCGCGCGCAGCACCTCAGGCTGGTGCACGCCGCGCTCGCGGATCTGCTCCTCGACCATGGCGCGGCGCGGCGCCGCCCACCCGTCGGCCTGGTTCGCCGAGCCCTGGTTCCTTCCCTCAGCGTCGCTGCTCATCGCGCCCACCGCGAGGACGGTGACGAGGACCGCGCCCCATGCCCGCGCCCCGCTCACGGCGCGCCCTCACGACGGTAGACGACGCGGCCGTCCACGACCGTCAAGTCTACGCCAGCGTGCGGGATCTCCGCCGCCGGCACGGTCATCGGATCGCGCGCGAACACCACCAGGTCGGCACGCTTGCCGACCTCGATCGTGCCCACCTGGTCGTCGAGGAAGAGCGACCAGGCGGCGTCGCGCGTGAAGCCGCGCAGCGCCTCGGCGCGGGTGAGCCGCTGGTCGGGCAGCCAGCCGCCGGCGGGCTTGCCGTCGAGGTCCTGCCGCGTCACCGCCGCGTAGAGGCCGAGCAGCGGATCGGGCCGCTCGACCGGGAAGTCGCTGCCGAGCGCGAGCCGCGCGCCGAGGTTTAGAGCCGTACGCCACGGATACGCGCGATCGAGGCGCCCAGGGCCGAGGCGGTCGGGCGCCCACGGCATGTCGGAGGTCGCGTGCGTCGGCTGCATCGAAGCGATGACGCCGAGCTTCGCCATCCGCTCGAGGTCCTGGTGCCGGACGATCTGCACGTGCTCGATGCGCCAGCGCAGCTCCGGGTGCGGCTCGCCGCCGAGCGCCGCGTCGAGCGCGTCGAGCGCGATGAGGTTGCCGCGGTCGCCGATGGCGTGCACGGCGACCTGGAAGCCGCGCTCGCGGGCGAGCCGCGCGACGCGCAGCAGCTCGTCACCAGTCGTGACGACGAGCCCCATGTTGCCGCGGTCGTCGGCGTAGGGCTCGACGAGCGCGGCGCCGCGCGAGCCGAGGGCGCCGTCGGCGTAGAGCTTGACGCCGCGCAGGGTGAAGAAGGCGTCGTCGCTGCGCCACGTTCCTTGCGCGAACCACGTCGGCAGCTGCGCGTCGGCGCCGCTCCAATACGCGGCGACGCGCACCGGCAGCTCGTGTCTCTGCTGCAGCGCGCGATAGGCGGCCGCGGCGCCGCTGCCGATCCCCATGTCGGTGACGGTGGTGAGGCCGAGCGAGGCCGCGGCGCGGCCGCCGGCGACGAGGTGCCGCTCGCGCTCTGCGATGGGTGTCGGCGGCACGCGAGCCTCGTAGACGCTGCTCGCGTTGTCGACCAGCACGCCGGTCGGCGCGCCCTGCTCGCCGCGCAGGATGCGGCCGCCCGCCGGATCGGTGTCGCTCGCGGCGAGGCCGACGGCGCGCATCGCCGCGGCGTTGAGCAGCGACGCATGGCCGTCGACGCGCTCGAGCCACACGGGATGGTCCGGCGTCGCGGCGCTGAGCGGCTGATGCTCGGGGAACGACTTGTCGGGCCAGCGGTTCTGGTCCCAGCCGCGGCCGCGCACCCACGAGCCCTTCGGCGTCTTCGCGGCGGCGGCGGCGACGCGGCGGATCACTTCGTCGTAGCTGTCGGCGCCGGTCAGGTCGACCTGTTCGAGGAAGGCGCCGAGCCCTTCGAGGTGCGAGTGCGCGTCGATGAGCCCGGGCGTCACCGCGCGGCCGCTCAGCTCGACGACTTCGGTCTTCGGGCCGACGAAGCGCGCCGCGCCGGCGTCATCGCCGACGTAGACGATGCGACGGCCGCGCACCGCGATGCTGCCGGCGAGCGACGCGGGAACGCCGCTGTCGTTGGCCTCGTCGTTCGCGACCGTATACAGCGTGCCGTGACGCAGCACGAGGTCGGCCGCGTCCTGGGACGCGGACGCCGCAACCGTCGTCTCGAGACTCGCCGCGCTCAGCAGCAGCGCTGCTCCGATCGTCCTCAGCACGTGTGTTTGCTTGCCTTTCCGCTGGATCGTCGTGGTCACGCGGCCCGCGCGGCCGCGCCATTCTCGCAGGGGAGGTTTGCAACCGACAAGCCACGGCGTGCGATGATGCGTGCGCACCCACTTCATTCTTCTTTCGCCACGAGGTGGCACCCATGCGCAATCGCTCGCTCTTCCGCGGCCTGCTGCTCGCGTTCGCCGGTGCCGCACAGCTCTTCGCATCGTCGCTGTCTGCTGCACCGATGCCGGAGACGCTGCTCTCGGCCGACGAGCAATTGCTCGCCATCGGCCGCGAGCTGCCGGGCTTCGGCGGCCTGTTCGTCGACGGCAGCGGCCGCGTCAACGTCTACCTCGTCGACCCGCAGGCGCACGGCGCGCTGGCGGAGAAGGCCCTCGGCGGCGAGAGCCGCCTGCTGCGCGCCGACTTCCGCTTCGACGAGTTGCTCGGCTGGCGCTACGCGCTGCGGCCGCTGCTCGGCCTCGACGGCGTGACGATGCTCGACGTCGACGAGGCGCGCAACCGCGTGCTGCTCGGCGTCGAGCCGAGACTTTCCGCCGATGAACGCAAGCAGCTCGTCGTGCGTGCGGCGGCGCACGGCATTCCGGCGACTGCCCTGCTCGTCGAAGATCGTCCCGCGTTCACAACGTTGCCTGCCGACAACGTGACCGCGGCGTCGAAAGCGTTCCCCAGCATCGCGACCCTGTCCGACAAGTTCCGCCCCGCGGTCGGCGGCGTGCAGATCGTCTTCGGGGGCCAGTTCGGCTGCACCCTCGGCTTCAACGCCACTCTCGGCCGCGACTTCGGCTTCGTCGTCAACGGCCACTGCACCAGCGTGCGCGGCGAGCGCGACGGCACCATCTACGAGCAATCCAGATTCGGCGATGGACCCATCGGCGCCGAGACGCGCGACCCCGGCTTCATCACCGGCGGCGCCTGCCCCGCCGAGCGCCAATGCCGCTTCAGCGACAGCGCCTTCGCGCGCTACAGCAAGAAGAGCCTCGGCAAGCTGGCGCAGATCGCGCGGCCGACGTCGGGCGACCCGCTCGTCGGCTCGCGCATCGTGTCGCCGGCGACCTCGCGCTTCGCCATCGTCGGCAAGGCACCCGACCCTTTCATCGGTCAAACGGCGCACAAGGTCGGCATCACCACCGGCTGGACGTTCGGCAACGTGGTCGGCACCTGCATCGATGCCAACATCAGCGGCAGCGATCTGACGATGCTCTGCCAGACGGCCGTCGCCGCCGGCGGCGGCCCCGGCGACAGCGGCAGCCCGGTCTTCAGCCGCGTCGGCAGCAAGCAGGCGAAGCTGATGGGCATCCTCTGGGGCGGCGCCACCGTTCCCGACATCGGCGAGATCTTCGTCTTCAGCCCGCTGTCGGCCATCGAGCGCGAGCTCGGCACGTTGAAAGTCAATTAGCGAGCGCTGCGAGCCGCAGCGACGCCGCGCACGCTCTGCTACGCTCCTCCGCCGTCGATGGCAGAGAGCGGCCTGACACCCGGCGACGAAGCGCTGGCGCTGCTGCGCGAGATCGTCGCGTTGTCGCCCGCCGACGAGACGGCGATCAGCTGGATGGAGACGCGCCGCACCAGTGCCGGCACCCGCGGCGCTCACCGCGAGCCCGAGCTCGAGCGCGCGCTCCAGGTTCGGGTGATCGAAGCCGGCCGCCTCGGCGTCTGGCGGCCGGCGAGCATCGACGCTCCCGAGCTCGCGGCTGCCGTGCGACAAGCGATGGCGCAGGCGCGCGGCAGCGAGGCGCTGCCCTCAGGGCTGCGCCTGACACCGGAAGACGCCTCGCCCGTCGAGGACGCACCGGTCCTCTTCGACGACGAGCTCGCCGAGCTCACCGCCGAGCGCGCGCAGCAACAGCTGCGCGACCTCGCGAAGGAAGGCGAGGCGGCGCGCCTGGCGTGGACGGAGTCCGCGCTCAGCGTCGTCACCAGCCGCGGCTTCTCGCGCCACTTGCGCGCCACCGGCGCCGGTCTCGAGGTGCGCTGCGGCCGCCACTCCGGCGCCGGGTCAGCGGCCGCGGCGGCGCGCACGCTCGCCGGGCTCGATGCGCCGGCGGTGTTCGCGCGCGCTCGCCACCGCGACGCGCGCGGCGAAGCGGCGCCGTGGTCGACGCCGACGTCGATCGTGCTCGCGCCGGAAGCGACGGCGGCGCTCGTCGCCGCCTTCGGCGCTCACGGCCTAGCCGCGGCGGCGTGGGAAGCCGAAGGCGGCTTCGGACGCCAGCACCGCGGCACCGCGCTCGCGCCAGCGTTGACGCTGGTCGAAGACGGCTCGCGGCCGCAAGGGCTGCCCTTCCCGCTCGACTCGACCGGCGCCCGCCGCCGCGCCGCCACGCTCGTCGCCGACGGCGTGCTGCAAGGCCCGGTCGCCGATCCGCTCGAGGCGTCGCGCCTCGGCGTGCTCGCCACGCGGCCGACCCTCGCCGGCGAAGAGAGCGGCCCCGAGCACCTCTTCGCCCTCCCCGGCGGCGTCGCCGACGACGACCTCCTCGCCGCCGCCGGCGACGGCATCTTCGTCGCCCGCCTCGACCCGCTCGACAGCTGGGACGACCCGACCCTCACCGCCCGCGCCGTCGCCCGCGGCATCCACCGCATCGAGCGCGGCGCCCTCGCCGCACCGCTGCCCGACGCCGTGTGGGAGACATCGCTCTCGCAGGCGCTCGCTGCGGTGAAAGCGCTAGGCGCGGAGCTCGTCGTCGTCGCCAGCGAACGCAGCGCCGTCGGCGGCACCGGCGCACCGGCGTCGCTGCTGTCGAGCACCGGGAACTGGCGCCCGTTGTAACGGCTCGCGCAAGTCGCGCCACAAACTACGCTCACGCTGTCAGCCTGGCGCGAAGACCTCGACGTCGAATCAGCGCCGGCGCAGCAGCAGCACCGTTTGATCGTCGCCCTGCGGCTGGCCTTCGCCGAACTCGCGCAGCTCGCGGTCGAGCGTCGCTCGCATCTCTGCCAGCGGCGCCGCGGAGCGCTCGCGCAGCAGCGCCTCGAGCCGCTCGAGGCCGTACTCCTCGCCGTCGCGCGCCGCGGCTTCGGTGACGCCGTCGCTGTAGATGCAGAGCAGGTCGCCGGGCGCCGAGCGTGCGCATCGATTCGGAGTACACGGGCCCGGGCAGCAGTCCCAACGGCACCGCGCAGGCGCCGAGCCGCTCGAGCTCGCCGTCGGCGCGCAGCAACACGGCTGGGTTGTGGCCCGCGTTGACGTAGGCCATCTCGCCGCTCTCGGCGTCGACCGCCGCCAGCAAGAGCGTCGCGAACTTGTTGGAGGCCGAGAACACGATCAGGTGCTGGTTGACCGCCTGCAGCATCGCACTCGTGCTCTCGCCGCGCGCCAGCAGCAGCCGCAGCGCCGAGTGCAGCGTCGAGACGAGGAGCGCCGCCGAGACGCCCTTGCCCGAGACGTCCGCCACCAGCAGCGCGAAGCGGCCGTCGGGCAGCGGCACCACGTCCCAGTAGTCGCCGCCGACGTGCCGCGCCGGCCGCGTCCAGCCCAGCACCTCGTAGCCGTGGATCGCGGGCAGCGCCCGCGGCAGGATGCCCTGCTGGATCTGCGCCGCGAGCTCCATCTCGCGCTCGAGCCGCTCCTTCTCGAGCTCTTCCTGGTGCAGCCGTGCCTGCTCGAGCGCCAGCGCCGCCTGGTTGGCGAACAGCGACAGCGCGCGGCGGTCCTCGTCGGGGAACGGTCCGACGCCGCTGCGGCTCTCCTTGTCGGCGACGACCAGCACGCCGCGCCGCTCGCCGTCGACCTCCACGGGCACCACCAGGATATGGCTCGCCTGCGGTAGCAGGTCGGCCGACTCCGCTTCGACGTCGAGCGCCAGCCCCTCGCGCGCCGTGCCGCCGATCGTGCTCTGCAGGCGGTAACGTCCGTTCTCCGCCACGTCGTCGAGCAGGTAGAGCGCGCCGCGCCGGGCGTCGAGCAGCGACACCGCGCGCAGCAGGATCTCTTCCGACACATGCGCCAAGTCGAGGGTCGAGGCGATGGCGAGGCCCACGTCGTAGATCGCCTCGCGCTCGACGCCGCGGTACTTGGCGTCGAAGTCGAGACGCTTGAGGTCGGCGCGCAGGCGGCAGAGGCGCAGCCCGACGGCGAGCAACAGGCCGAGCGGCTCGGGCAGCTCCTCGTCGAGCGGCTCGTTGGAGACCAGCAGCCCGCCGGGTACGCGCAGCGTCGGCCACGGGATGGCGCCGCGGTCGAGAGCCGTCGGGAAGTCTTCACTGCCCAAGCGCGCGGAGCACTCGAAGCCGTCGTCGTTCTCGAGGAAAGCGGCGAGCGCTTCGACACCCAACGCCTCGCGCGTCAGCTGCAGCGCCTCGCGGAGGAAGAGGGCTTCCGCGCCCTCCTGCTGGAGCAGGGAAAAGAGGCGCCGCTGCCGCTCCGCGGTGATCGGCAGCAGCGTCGTGCCGTTCATGGGGTGGCTCAGCTGCCCGGCTGCGCCGCCGTGGCACCGAGCGTGTCGAAGGCGGTCTGCTCGTCGGGGTAGATCTGCGCGTACTGCGTGAGGCCCATGATGTGGAACGTCTTCTGGATGGTGGGCGTCAGGTTGCAGAACGCGAGCCGGCCTTCGATCTCGATCATCTTCTCGATCAGCTCGATCAGGATGGAGATGCCGATCGAGTTCACGATCTTGCTGCCGGCGAGGTCGAGCAGCAGCGTGCGGTACCCCTCGTCCACCAGCGAGTACGCCACGCGCGCGATCTCCTCGCCGCCCTGGTTGTTGATGTAGCCCTGGGTGAGGATCACGGCCAGGCCGGGCCGCCGGTCGACCTGCACACTGAGAATCTCGGTCATCGCGTCGTTTTCCCTCGCGTCCTACGAAGCCTAGATTCGCTTGCGCATCACCACGACGGTGCCGTGGGTGCCAGATTCGATCTCGACCTCGTCGACGAGACGGCGGATGAGCGTCAGCCCCCAACCACGCTTGCGGGGCCTTCCCTCCTCGTTCCGCATCGTACCCCGGAGCACCGGCTCCGGAAACCCCACGCCGGTGTCGCGCACCGTCACCTGTACGAGCTCGGGATGCTCGCCGCCGAGCAGCGCCAGGTTGACGTAGACGCGGCCGTCGCTCGCGCCGCTGTGCTCGGACGCGTTGATGAACGCCTCCTGGACCGCCAGCCGCAGCTCGTCAACGCGGTCCGGGTCCATGCTCGCGCCGGTGGCGAGCTCGGACGCCTCCTCGCCCGCCTCGAGCTCCTTGTCGGGGAGCATGGGCAGGACGAGGTCCTTCTGGAGGAGACAACGCATCCCAGGCGCCCCGTTACGTTCGGAGGGGTCGGTCAGATCCAAATCTGGGGCGCGATCTTAGAAGGTGAGGTAGACCTGCAGGAAGTAGACGAACAGGGGATGGATCTGGTCCTGGACGAGCAGCCAGCCGAAGCTGGCGAGAGTGCCGGCGGCGAGGATGAGCTGCAGAGGCAAGTCAGGCAGGGCGGCGACGCGCTTGCGGACGGCTTCGAGCATCATCATGAAATCTCCTCTTCCCACGGGCGCCCTTAGCAAGGGGTGGGCCAGGGCCGAGAAGCAGCGCAAGTCTCAGGAAATAAATAGGTTACAGAGAAACATTGAGTCAGATGAAACCCGGATGAATTGCGACAATCTGGCGCGTTGTTCTTCTGTCATGTTTGGCGTGGAGTGTCCATACCCCATTCTAGGTCAATAGCTTAAGAGACCTAAGAGACAATCTGTCTATCTTGAGACAAAATATCCCTTAGTGCGACCTCAGAACCCCTTGCGCAACAGCGTGCGGCGATTGACGCCGAGGATCTTCGCCGCCGCTGACTTGTTGCCGCCGACGAGCCGCAGCACGTGCTGGATGTGGCGCTCGGTGAGCGACTCGAGGTCGAGCGGCTCGCCGTTCGCCTCCTCGTCGCCCGCCGGCCGCGCTGCAGCCGATGCGGCGGCCGCAAGGCCGAGCAGCGAGCGCACCAGCTCGACATCGACCTCGCCGTCGGAGAGCGAGATCGCTCCCTCGACGACGTTCTGCAGCTCGCGCACATTGCCTGGGTAGTCCCAGGCGAGCAACAGCGCCAGCGCCTCGCGGTCGAAGTGCGGCTCGGCGATCCCCTCGCGGGCGCAGAAGTCGCGCGCGAAGTGGCGCACCAGATGCGCGATGTCCTCGCGGCGCTCGCGCAGCGGCGGCAGCTCGATGTCGACGCCGCGCAGCCGGTAGTAGAGGTCCTCGCGAAAGCGCCCCTCCGCCACCAACTCCTCCAAAGAGCGATGGGTGGCGGCGACCACGCGTGTGTCGACCTTGATCGCTTCGCGGCCGCCCACCCGCACCACCTCGCGCTCCTGCAGCGCGCGCAGCAGCTTCACCTGCAGCGGCAGCGCCAGGTCGCCCACCTCGTCGAGGAAGAGGGTGCCGCCGTCGGCGAGCTCGAACTTGCCCCGCCGGGCGGTGACGCCGGTGGCGACGCCGCCCTCGATGCCGAACAGCTCGCTCTCCAGCAGCGACTCGGGCAGCGCCGCCGAGTTGAGCGCGATGAGCGGTCCCTTGCGCCCCGAGTGCACGTGCAGCAGACGCGCGATCAGCTCCTTGCCGGTGCCGCTCTCGCCGCGCACCAACACGTTGACGCCGCGCGGCGCCACCCGCAGCGCGCGCTCGAGCGCGGCGCGCATGACGGGCGCGTGGGCGACGATCCGGCGCCCCTCGACCTCGGAGACCAGCTCCCCCTTGAGCGCCCGGTTCTCCTCCTCGAGCAGCTCGCGCTCCTGCGACAACCGCTCCACCTGCCGCGCGTTCTCGAGCGCCACGCCCGCGAGCGCCGCCACCGACTCGAGGAAGCGGCGCTCCTCCTCCGAAAACGAAGCGTCGCCAGCAGCGCGCGACTCCTTGTCGAGCACCGCGAGCAGCCCGAGCGTCTCGCCGCGATAGGCGATGCGGGTCGCGAGCAGCTGCCGGAAGTCCCGCCCGGCAAGCGTGCCGCCGACCCGTTGGACGGCGCCGTCACGCCCCTCGAGGTCCGCCCACAACGGCGCCGCCTCGAACGCGTCGCCGGGCTCGGTCGCCGGCCAACCAACGCTGGAGACGGCGCGCAACCCGCCGTCGTCCTCCCGCGTCGCCGCCACCGCTGCCCGCGGGTCCATCACCGCGCAGACGCGCTGCAGCAGCTCCTCGACGAGCTCGCCCTCGGGGCGCTGCGCCTGAAGAGCGAGCGCCAGGTCGTACAGCGTCTCGAGCTGGAGGATGCGGCGCTTTTCGAGAAGGGCCGGCGACGGCATTCGAGACACATTGTCGCATTTCGAGGCGCAAATGCGGCCGCGTGTCGCGCACTGCACACTTCCGGATGGTGCGCAGAGCGCACCCTACGCGCTCCAGCGCACTCCGTAGGGTGCGCTCTGCGCACCGTCCGATTTACCCGGCGACCGCCAGCGGCGCGCCCGCGAGCACCTTGCGCAGGTACTCGCCGGTGTGGCTTGCGCGGGTCTCGGCGATCTCTTCCGGCGAACCCTGCGCGATCAGCTTGCCGCCGCCGCTGCCGCCTTCGGGGCCGAGGTCGATGACCCAGTCGGCGGTCTTGATGACGTCGAGGTTGTGCTCGATGACGATCACCGTGTTGCCGAGGTCGGTGAGCTGGTGGAGCACGCGCAGGAGCTTCCGCACGTCGTCGAAGTGCAGGCCCGTCGTCGGCTCGTCGAGCAGGTACAGCGTGCGGCCGGTGGCGCGCCGCGACAGCTCCGACGCCAGCTTCACGCGCTGCGCTTCGCCGCCCGAGAGCGTCGTCGCCGGCTGCCCGAGCTGCAAGTAGCCCAAGCCCGACGTCATCCAACGTCGCGAGGATCCTCTCGATCGCCGGCACGTTCTGGAACAGCTCGCGGCCCTGCTCGACGGTGAGCTCGAGGATCTGCGCGATGTTGAGGCCCTTGTAGTGCACCGCCAGGGTCTCGCGGTCGTAGCGCTTGCCGCCGCAGACCTCGCAGGGCACGTAGAGGTCGGGCAGGAAGTGCATCTCGATCTTGATCTGCCCTTCGCCGGCGCAGGCCTCGCAGCGGCCGCCCTTGACGTTGAAGCTGAAGCGGCCGGGCTCGAAGCCGCGCATGCGCGCCTCCGGCGTCTTCGCCATCAGCGAGCGGATGTGGCCGAACACTTTGGTGTAGGTGGCCGGATTGCTGCGCGGCGTGCGGCCGATGGGGCTCTGGTCGATGGCGATCACCTTGTCGAGGTGACGCATCCCCGAGATCTTGTCGTGCTCGCCCGGCACGTCGCCGGCGCGGTGGAGGTAGCGCGCCAGCGCCTTGTGGAGCACGTCCTCGACGAGGCTGCTCTTCCCCGACCCCGAGACGCCGGTGACGGCCGTGAATAAGCCCGAGCGGGAAGCCGATCGTCAGGTCGCGCAGGTTGTTGTGGCGCGCGCCCTCGACGGTGAGCCAGCGGTCCTTCTGCGGCTGCCGCCGCGCCGGCACCGGCACCTGGAGGTCGCCGCGCAGGTACTTGCCGGTCAGCGACTCCGGGTGCCGCGCGATCGCCTCCGGCGGCCCCTCGGCGACCACCGCGCCGCCGTGCACGCCGGCGCCGGGTCCCAAGTCGACCACCCAGTCCGCCGCGAGGATCGTCTCCTCGTCGTGCTCGACGACGAGCACCGAGTTGCCGAGGTCGCGCATCCCCTTCAAGGTGGCGATCAGCTTGGCGTTGTCGCGCTGGTGGAGGCCGATCGACGGCTCGTCGAGCACGTAGAGCACGCCCATCAGCTTGCTGCCGATCTGCGTGGCGAGCCGGATGCGCTGGCTCTCGCCGCCGGAGAGCGTCGCCGAGGCGCGCTCGAGCGAGAGGTAGCCGACGCCGACGTCCTCGAGGAAGCCGACGCGGTCGAGCACTTCCTTCAGGATCTTCTCGGCGATGCGCCGCTCGCGCGGCGTGAGGCCGCCTTCGATCGCCGCCACGCGCCGGCGCAGCTCGGCGACCGGCATCGACGACACCTGGTAGAGGTCGAGGCCGCCGACCTTCACCGCCAGCGCCTCGGGGCGCAGCCGCTTGCCGTCGCAGGCGGGGCAGGTGGTGGTCGACATGTAGCGCTCGATCTCGGCGCGCACCATCTCGGAGTCGGTCTCCTTGTACTTGCGCTCGAGCGAGGTGATGACGCCCTCGAAGACGCCGCGCCACGAGTAGCTGCTGCGCGGGCCGCTGAGCTTGAACTCGAGCTCGCGCTCGCCGCTGCCCCACAGCAGCACGTCGCGCACCTGCTGCGGCAACTGGCTCCACGGCGCCGACAGCGAGAAGCCCATGGCGCGGGCGAGGGTCTTCACCATCGCCATGCGGATCGAGCGGCCGTTGGGCTGCCACGGTCCCACCGCCCCGGCATCGATCGAGCGCTCGGGATCGACGACCACCTTCTGCGCATCGATGCGGTTGAGCGTGCCGAGGCCGGTGCAGGTCGTGCAGGCGCCGTAGGGGCTGTTGAAGGAGAAGAGACGCGGCGTGATCTCGGCGAGGCTGGTGCCGCAGTCGGCGCAGGCCCAGCTCTGCGACAGCGTCTCCTCGAGCGGCACCCTCGATGGCGAGCGTGACCAGCCCGTTGCCCACCTTGAGCGCCGTCTCCAGCGAGTCGGCGACGCGGCGCTCGATGCCCGGCTTCACCACCAGCCGGTCGATGACGACGTCGATCGAGTGCTTCTTCTTCTTGTCGAGGTCGGGCAGCGAGCCGCCCAGGTCGACGGTGATGCCGTCGATGCGGGCGCGCACGAAGCCTTCCTTCGCCATCTGCGCCAGCTGCTTCTTGTACTCGCCCTTCTTGCCGCGCACGTAGGGCGCGTAGAGGACGAGCCGCGAGCCCTGCGGCAACGCCAGGATGCGGTCGACCATCTGCTGCACCGTCTGCGGGCGGATGACGTTGCCGCACTGCGGGCAGTGCGGCACGCCGACGCTGGCGAAGAGCAGGCGCAGGTAGTCGTGGATCTCGGTGACCGTGCCCACCGTCGAGCGCGGGTTCTTGGCCACCGTCTTCTGCTCGATGGAGATCGCCGGCGACAGACCCTCGATCGAGTCGACGTCGGGCTTCTCCATCTGCTGCAGGAACTGCCGCGCGTAGGCCGAGAGCGACTCGACGTAGCGCCGCTGCCCCTCGGCGAAGAGGGTGTCGAAGGCGAGGGTGGATTTGCCCGAGCCGGAGACGCCGGTGATGACCACCAGCTGGTTGCGCGGGATCAGGAGGTCGACGTTCTTGAGGTTGTGCTCGCGGGCACCGCGGATCGAGATGGCGTCCATGTGGGCGGAGACTCTAGCAGGCGGAAGCGCGGCGGTAGATGGACCGGCGCGCACGGGTGCAACAGCGCCCGCGGACCCGCGAATTCCGACGGTTCGCGGCACCCGTCACTGCGAGGAGCGAAGCGACGAAGCAGTCTCGATGATCGAGATCGCCACGGGCGCTTCGCGCCCTCGCGATGACAGAAAGGGAGGGGCCATCCCCTCCCTCCTTTCCGTCCGTGAAACCGAACCCGGCTCAGCTGCGATTGCGCGGCTTGCGCGGCTTCCTCGGCTGCTTGGCCTTGCTGAACAGGTCGGTGACGCTGTGCGAGGCCTCGCTCGAGAACTCGACCAGCGCCGGGTCGAAGAAGTCGACGCTCGCCCCCGTCGGGTTGCCGATGCCGTTGGTGCCGAAGACGAACGGGAAGAGGTCGACCGGCGGGATCTCGCCGTCGAACTTCTCGTTGATGGCGTCGATGAAGAGGTTGGCGATGTAGGCGTAGCCGAACGCCGTCGGGTGCACGGCGTCGTACGAGAACAGGCCGCCGCTCAGGAAGGCGTTGGTGTAGGTGATGCCGCCGATGTTGAGGCCGTGCTCCCGCACGTCGTTGAGGAACGCGTTGGCGTCGACGAACGCGGCGCCGTGCTGGGCGACGACCGCCGCGATGGTGGCGTTGTACTGCGCGACGCGGGCGCGGATGTTGAACGCCTCGCCGGCGGTGAGCACCACCGCATCCGAGAGCGGGATGCCGGAGCCGCCGATGGCGGCCGGCACGCCGCGCCCCTGCGCGATCTCGGCCGCTGCCGAGAGCAGCACGAAGTCACCGCTCTGCAGCGGACCGTCCTGACCGATGAGCGGGATCGGGTTGCCGTTGATGATCAGCGGCTGCCCGGTCGCCGGGTTGGGCACGAAGCGCGAGACGGTGGTGACGAACGGGATCGACGTCACGTCCGGGATGTTGGCGATCGCCATCTTGGCGCCGGTACCGGCGATGGCGCCGGCGATGGCGCGGTACTCGGCGTCGAACTGCGCCGCCGGGGTGAGCAGCGAGTCGCTGCCGTTGGTGGCGGCGCCGAGCGCGTCGTTGTTGCCGATCCACAGGGTGACGAAGGTCGGCTGCAGCGACAGGCCCTGCTGCAGCTGGGTGAAGCCCGGCGGACCCTGGTTGCGCAGCACGAGGTCATGGAAGCCGCCGGTGGTGGTGGCGAGGAGGTCGTGCACCGTGGCGCCCGGCACGCCGAGGTTGTCGTAGGGCCGCGGCAGCGTGAGGTTCTGCGGCGCCGCCTGGCCGGGGATCGGCGCGATCGTCGGCGCCGGGCCGGCGAGGCTCACCAGCCGCAGCACGCCGCAGGGCGCCAGCGGGCTCGCGGGATTGCGGCAGACCGACTGGCCGCTGATCCCGGGCGTGCTCACCAGCGGCTGCTGGAAGACCGTCGCCGCCGCCTCGGGCGTGCGGTCGGTCGCCGCCGCGAAGATGAGCAGCGGGTAGCTGCCGAGCTGGCAGTTGCGCACCAGGCCGCCGCTGCAGAAGCCGGCGGTCAGGCTGTCGCCGAGCGCGACGTAGCGGGTGAAGTTGGCGCTGCCGGTGTCGGCGGCCGACGCCTGGAGCGGAACGAGCGCGAGGGCGAGAAGCGCGAACGCTGCAGCGATGCGGACGCGAGTGCTCATGGTGGTTCTCCTACGCGGGTTGGTGGTGCAGCGGTTGGCTACTTCCAGCCTACCGTGAGACCGAACAGCCAGGCGGACTGCTGGTAGGTGCCGTGGAAGACGGGCTCGTCGGGCAGCGTGACGTGGCGCTCGCGCTCCTCGAAGACGAGGTACATCAGGGCGACGTCCCACTTGAGGCCGGGACCCGTCGAGCCGTAGCCGATGGTGACCCCGTTGCGGTTCGAGTCGGGCAGCAGCGGGCTCACCACCTCCTCGGGCTGCGGCGTCTCGTCGTAGACGTAGCCGAAGCGCCACTCGGTCGTCGGGCCGTTCTTCAGGCGCACGCCGAGGCGGTAGTTCATGACGTCGTCCCAACCCTCGGGGATGACGGTGCCGCGCGCCTGCGCCGGATTGGTGGTGTTGGGGCCGAAGACGGCGCGCGCCGTCGGGTCGGTGCCGACGATCACCACCTCCTCGAAGCTGCTCCAGCCGGTCCAGTTGGCGTCCACCTCGACGAGCAGCCGCGGAGTGAGGCCGAAGGCGACGCCGAGGCTCGCCATGTCGGGAAACTCGATCGCGGTCTCCAGCGGCAGGTTGGTGTCGAACGGCGTGCGGGCGCGGACGATGGCGTCGAACTGCGCGTTGCCGGTCGAGATCTGCGTCAACCGGCCCTCGCCCGCGTATTCGATCTCGATCTTGCTGCGATAGGAGAGGCCCCAGGAGAGCCGCGGCGTCACCTTGTGCAGCAGGCCGACGTTCCAGCCGTAGCCGCTGTCGAAGCCGTCGCTCTCGATCTTGACGCGGCCGACGTTGACGGCGGTCTGCGTGAACGGGTTGACGGCACCGACGTGGCGGTTGAGCTCGACGGTCGAGAAGCGGCCGATGGCGCCGAAGCCGAGGCCGAAGTTGGGCGTGACCTGCCAGCCGATCGTCGGGTTGATGTCGACCGCTTCGAGCGCCGCCTTGGTGCTCAGGAAGCGGCCGGAAAAGGTGTCCGGGTCCTTCCACTCGGTGACCAGGCCGAAGGGCGCGGTGAGGCCGAGGCCCCACTTCCACCGCTGGTTGATCGGCGCCACGTAGTAGGCGTGCGGCGGGAACTCCGACAGCAGCTCCTGCTCCCCGCGCGCGCCGCGGCCGGGAAAGGGGTTGTCGCCCTCGAACTCCGCCTCCGCCCCCTTGATCCAGGTGAGGCCGCCCGCCAGCTCGCTCTCGTTGACGAAAGCGAGGCCGCCGGCGTTGTGGAAGAGCAGCGACGGGTCGTCGGCCTGGGCGGTGAACGCGCCGGCCATGCCCATCGCCTTCGAACCCTGCTCGAAGATGCCGAACCCGGCGCCGTAAGCCGGGCCGCCCACAGCCGCCAGCAAGGCAGCCGCGGCAAGCCACCGCACCGAATGCATGCGTCGAAAGCTCATCAATCTCCTCCTGTGGAGCTTGTGTCTGGTGCGCCGGATGTAGAAGGAAAAGAAGCCCTTACCCACCGAAGGGCAGGCGCGGACGATATGCCTGTGGCCGGAGAGGGTCAAGGGCGCCGTCATGGCGACGAACAGGCGCCGGTCATCGTGAAGTTTGTGGGCGAGGAAGGAACTAAGAGACCGAGCCGCAGGCGAGGGCTCGTGTCGTGGAGCAGGGGGCGGGGCCCCCTGCGGAACAACATCAGCGAGCCGGCGAAGTCCTCGGGCTCGCCCGCCTTCGACACCAGCTCGAGCGCGTCGATGCAGGCGCCGATCGGGTGCGCTTGCGGCGCGAAGATCACCCCGGCGAAGTCGGTGCCCTCTCGCTGCCGGCGGCGCGCCTCGACGATGAGGTCTTCATCGGACGAGAACAACACGCGGCCCAGCGCCGTTGCGCGGTCGAGGATCGGGGTCTGGAAGCTGGTGGGCCCTGTCTTCATGCGCAGTCAGCAGGTCGACACCGCGCAGTCGCACGCCCTGGACGATGGCGCGGCTGACGTTGTGGTTGAAGTAGAGGCGGACCGCCAAGAATCAGATCTGCCCCTGCGCTCGCAGCTTGGCGATCAGCGGGTGCTCGCCGACTTGCTGTTGAATCTCCTGCACCTGTGCTGCTCGGCGTTGCAGATCGGACTCGAGCGCTTCGCGATGGTCCCAGTAGTAGGCGAGCGCCGAGTGGACCTGCCCCAACGTCAGATGGGGGTGCTGGTAGGCAAGCTCTTCGGGGCTCCAGCCGTGAGCTTTCGCCGCGGCGACCAGCTCGACGAGCTTGGTGTTGGCACCCTCGATCCACGCCACGCCGTTCTCGTCGAGGACGACGTGCTCGTAAGTCGTGGGTGTCGCGGTGGCCATGCCGTTCGTTCCTTGGGGGATTCTACGCTCGGCATCGGATGCCTCCGAACAGCGCACGCGGCGCGGCTAGACTACGCGGCCGATGAACGCGGCTCCCGTTGCGCCCGCTCCTCCACCCGCCGCGCCGCCGCCGGCCCCTCCGCCGCGGGGCGACGAGCCGCGGGCGCCGCTCGACAAGCGGCCGGAGGCGATTCGCGGGATGTTTGCGCGGGTGGCGCCGGTGTACGACTTGCTCAATCACCTGCTGTCGGCGTCGCTCGATCATGTGTGGCGGCGGAAGGCGGCGCGGCTCGTGGAGGCCGGCGGCGCGCCGGCGCTCGATCTCTGCTGCGGCACGGGCGATCAGGCGATTGCGCTGCAGAAGCGCGGGAGCCGGGTGTTGGCGGCGGACTTCTGTTTGCCGATGGTGGCGCTGGCGCGGCGGAAGTTCGCGCGGCGAGCGGCGCGTGGGCAGCAAGCCGCGCCATCGCCGGCGCCGCTGGTCGCGGACGCGCTCACGCTTCCGTTCTCGAGCGGCTCCTTCGGCGCCGCCACAGTGTCGTTCGGTCTCCGCAACGTCGTCGACCTCGACGCGCGCGCTCTCCGAGCTCGCGCGCGTGGTGGCGCCCGGCGGCAAGCTGGTGGTGCTCGAGTTCGCGGTGCCGCGGCTGCGGCCGTTGCGCGCGCTCTACCTCTTTTACTTCCGGCGGCTGTTGCCGCGGATCGGCCGTTTGATCTCCGGCGACGGCGGCGCGTATTCGTACCTGCCCAGCTCGGTGCTGCAGTTCCCGCAGCGGCAGGAGCTGCTCGACCGTTTCGCGGCCGCCGGCTTCGGCGAGGGCGCCTGGGACGATCTCTCGGGCGGCATCGTCTGCCTCTACGCGGCGCGGAGGGCGGCGGCTTGACGACGGTCCTCGACGGCAAGGCGGTCGCGGCCACCATCCGCGGCGAAGTGGCCGAAGGCGTCGCCGCGCTGCTCGCCGCCGGCGGCCGCCGTCCGGGGCTCGCCGCGGTGCTGGTGGGCGACGACCCGGCCTCGGCGCTCTACGTCACCAGCAAGGCGCGCGACTGCGAAGAGGTGGGGATGGCGAGCCGTACGCATCGCCTGCCCGCCGCGACCGAAGAGCGCGAGCTGCTCACCCTCGTCGACACGCTGAATGTCGACGAGACGATCGACGGCATCCTCGTTCAGCTGCCGCTGCCGGCGCAGGTCTCGGGGCGGCGAGTGCTCGACCGCATCGATCCCGGCAAGGACGTCGACGGCTTCCACCCGATGAGCGTCGGCCGGCTGTGGCTCGACGAGCCCGGCTTCGTCTCCGCGACCCCAGCCGGGATCATGGAGCTTTTGCGGCGCTACGAGGTGCCGCTCGCCGGCGCGCACGCGGTGGTGCTCGGGCGCAGCGCCATCGTCGGCAAGCCGATGGCCGGGCTGCTGCTGCGCGCGCACTGCACGGTCACGATGTGTCATTCGAAGACGCGCGACCTGCCGGCGGTGACGCGCCAGGCGGACGTGCTGGTGGCCGCCGTCGGCCGCGCCGCGATGGTCGGTCCCGAGCACGTGAAGCCGGGCGCCGTCGTCGTCGACGTCGGCATCAACCGGCTCGACAGCGAGGATGCCGTGCGCCGCGCCTTTCCGGACGACGAGAGCAAGCTCGAGCGCTTCCACGCCAAGGGCTCGCTGCTCGTCGGCGACGTCGATTACGACCGCGTGGCGCCGATCGCCTCCGCCATCACGCCGGTGCCGGGCGGCGTGGGACCGCTCACGCGCGCCATGCTGCTCGTCAACACCCTCGCCGCGTCGCGGGCGCGGCAGGGGCAGCTCGCGGGCGTTCCGGCGTGAGCAGCGACGCGGAAACGCACGAGCGCCACGCCAGCGACGCCGCCACTGCGACCACCGGGCGCGAACCGACCAGCGAGGCGGCCGACGCGCCGCGGCTCCTCGTCGGCTTGACCGGCGGCCTCGCGGCCGGCAAGTCGACCGTCGCCCGCCTGCTCGCCGAGCGCGGCGCCACCGTCGTCGACGCCGACCGCCTCGTCGCCGATCTCTATCGCGCCGGCGAGCCGGGCGCCGCGCGCGTGGCTGAGCTCTTCGGCCACGAGATGCTGCGCCCCGACGGCACCGTCGACCACCGCGCCCTCTCTGCCCGGATCTTCGCCGATCCCGAGGCGCGGCGCCGCCTCGAGGCCGCCATCCACCCGCTCGTCGGCCTGCGCTTCCGCGAGCTCGCCGCGCGCACGAGCGGCATCGTCGCCCTCGAAGCCACGCTGCTCGTCGAGGCGGGGTGGAAGGACGCCTTCGACGTCGTCGTCACCGTCGAGGCGCCGCCCGAGGTGCGGCTCGCCCGCGCCATCGCCCGCGGCCTCGACGAGGCCGAGGCCCGGCGCCGGCTCCTCGCCCAGGGCGAAGGCGACGCCCGCCGCGCCGCCGCCGACCACGTGATCATGAACGACGGCGACGCCGACCAGCTCCGCCAACAGGTCGACGCGCTGGTACGCGACTTGCGGCAGCACCTCGGCGAGCGCAGCCCGTCCGGAACCGCCCCTCGCCAGGCGTAGGCCGGCCCCGGCGGGCGCCGTCGTCGGCCCGACAGCCGGTTCTTTTCCACGGCCTCTCATTCGACAGGAGGTGCGGAGGATGACGTCGCTGACCCGCGAAGAGCTTCGCCCATTGCGAGACGCGCAACCGCCCTGCGTCTCGATCTACCTGCCCACCCACCGCTCGGCGGTGGACATCCCCCAGGACCGCATCCGCCTCAAGAACCTCCTGCGCGACGCCGAGGAGCAGCTGATCGCGCGCGGCGAGAAGCACCCCGACCGCGTACTGATGTCCGGCCTCGTCCTCGTCGACGACGTCGGCTTCTGGCAGCACCCGACCGAAGGGCTGGCGCTCTTCCTCGCGCCGGGGATCACGCAGCAGTACCGCGTGCACCAGCCGTTCCCCGAGCTCGCCGTCGTGGGCGACCGCTTCCACTTCGCGCCGCTGCTGCCGCTGCTCGGCGCCGACGGCCACTTCCACCTGCTGGCGCTGTCGCAGAAGAACGTGCGGCTCTTCCTCGGCGGCAGCGACGGGCTGCGCGAGATCGAGCTGAAGAACGTGCCGCGCAGCGTGCAGGAAGCGCTGCACTACGACGAGAACGAGCACTCGCTGCAGTTCCATTCGGTGCCGGCGACGCCGCAGACGATCGGCTCGCGCGGGGCGCCGAGCGCGGCGGTGCCCACCGGCAACCGGAAGGGGATGTTCCACGGCCACGGCACCGTCGACGACGACTCCAAGGACCAAGTACGCCGCTTCTTCGAGGTGCTCGACGACCGCCTGCAGAAGGTGTGGCACGTCCACCAGCCGCCGCTGCCGCTGGTCCTCGCCGGTGTCGAGTACGAGCGGGCGATGTTCCTCGCGGCGAGCAAGCACCCGCGCCTCGTCGAGGCGGGTGTCGACGGCAGACCCGACTCGCTCTCCGACGAGGAGCTCGAGCGCCGCGTGCGGCCGCTCGTCGAGCCGTTGCTGCACGAGGAGGAGCGCCACGCGGTGGCGGTCTTCCAGGACCTCTCCGGCACGCAGCGCGCGAGCACCGACCTCGAGGAGATCCTGCTCGCCGCCGCCGACGGGCGCGTCGACAAGCTCTTCTACGACCCGCGCGAGCAGCGCTGGGGGAACGCTCGACTACACGGGCCGTGCGGTGGAAGTGCACCCGGAGCGGCAAAACGGCGACGAAGACCTCATTGACCGCGCGGCCACGGAGACCGTCTTCCACGGCGGCTGCGTGTACGCCGGGGGACCCGATCAGGGAGCGCTGACGCTCGGGCCGTTGGCGGCCGTCTTCCGCTACTGATCGAGCTTCGCGAGGAGATCGCGCCAGGCGCGCCCGCGGTGGCCGAGGCGGTCCTTGTCGGCGGCGGGCAGCTCGCCGTAGGTGCGCTGCTCGCCGTCGGGCAAGAACGCCGGGTCCCAGCCGAAGCCGCCGGTGCCGCGCGGCTCGACGAGCGTGCCTTCCGTCGTGCCCTCGCCGATCACCTCGCGCTCGCCGTCGGTCCACAGCAGCGCGCAGCGGGCGGTGACGCGGGCGTCGCCGAGCGCCAGCGCGGTGCGCGCGATGCCGGCGGGACCGATCGCCGCCAGCATCCACTTCACGAGCGGGCCCGGGAAGCCGTTGAGCGCGGCGAGCTCGAGGCCGGTCTCCTCCACCACCACTGGGCGCCGCAGCTGGCGAAACGCCTCGGCGCCCTTGGCGCGCAGCACCTCGATCAGGTCGAGCGACTGCGGCTCGGGGAGGTCGAGCGGCACGCAGTCGACCGCAAAGCCGAGAATGCGCTCGGCCTCGGCGCGCTTGTCGGGGTTGCCGGTGACGAGGGTGAAGGGAACGCGAGCAGCGGCGGCGGCGGCGGTCGCGCCCGCGTCGCTCACTCCGCCCACTGCACGCGATAGACCGGCACCTTCTGCACCAGCCCCTTGAGCGAGAAGTCGCCGAGCGACTCGGTCTGGAACTCGCCGTTGGTGCCGGCGAGCTCGGCCAGCGTGGCGCCGCCGATGACGATCTCCCCGGGGCCCGTCGCCGCCTGCTCGAGCCGCGCCGCCACGTTCACCGTGTTGCCGAGCACCGTGTAGTCGACGCGCTTGTTGCTGCCCACGTCGCCCACCACCACCGGGCCGCTGTTGAGGGCGATGCGCGACAGCAGCGGCGCCGCGCCGCGCGACGCCCGCTCGTCGTTCCATCGCTTGATCGAGCGCTGGATGGCGACCGCCGCGCGCACCGCGCGCTGCGCGTGGTCGGGCTGCGGCATCGGCGCGCCGAAGAACGCCATCACGCAGTCGCCGATGAATTTGTCGAGGGTGCCGCCGTGGTCAAAGATCGCCTCCACCGAGTGGGTGAAGAACCCTTCGAGCGCCTCGGCGACGTCCTCCGGCGGCAGGTTCTCCGCCATCGGCGTGAAGCCGACGACGTCGGCGAAGAGCACGGTGACACGCGCCGATTTCAGCCGATGCACGGCCTCCTCGGCGATGTCGCCTTGCTGCATCACCAGCTCGATCACCGCCGGCGAGTGGTAGCGCTCGAGGCGGCTGCGCATCTGCCGCTCGTGCTCGACCCGCTCGGCGTTGCGGATGCGCTCGACCGCCACCGCCGCGTAGTTGGCGAGGGCGGTGAAGAGGTCGAGGTCGCCCTCGTTGAAGGTGCCGGCGTGGAACGGCGAGTCCACCTGCATGACGCCGATGATGTTGTCGCTCGACCACAGCGGCGCGCACATCGCCGAGCGGATGTGGTGGATGCGGATCGACTCGCCGGTGGCGAGGCGCTGGTCGGACTGCGCGTCGTAGGTGAGCAGCGCCACGCGCTCGCGCATCACCGCCTCGAGCATGGTGCGCGAGACCGGCACCTCGGCGGGGCGGATCTCCACCTTGTCGCCGATGCGCGACAGCTCGCAAATCAAATCGCCGCTCGCGTCGTCGCGCAGCAGGATGAAGCCGCGGTCGACCGACAGCGCCTCGAAGCCCACCGAGAGCACCGTCTCGAGCACCTCGTAGGCCGAGTTGGCCTTGATCAGCATGCGCGCGAGCCGCGTCATGATGCCGAAGATGGTGTTGCTGTAGGCCTGGTCGAGCGCCTTGCGCTTGTCCTCGCGCCGGCGCTCGGGGGAGAGGATCTGCTCGAGGCCGTAGTCGGCCGAGAAATCGGCGAGACGGCGCACGATCGTCGCCGAGGAGATGCCGGCGCCGGGGTGTGCGCCCGGCGGCGGCGCGACGCCCGCCTGCTGCAGCGCCTCGGTGGGGCCGGCCGCGTGGGTGAGCTCGCCCTCGACGAGGAACTCGAAGATCCCCACCTTCAAGCGGTCGGCGCTGCGCAGCGGCGCCTTCTTGACGGTGACGCCGTTGACCTGCACCCCGTTGGTGCTCTTCAGGTCGTAGACGAACCAGCCGCCGGGCTCGCGGCGCAGCGCGGCGTGGCGGCGGGAGACCGAGAAGTCGGGCAGCACGACGTCGTTGTCGCTGCCGCGGCCGAGGCGGACCTCGTCGTTCTCCAGCGGGAAGAAACGCTCCCGCCCGTCGATGACGCCGCGAAGCCTGAACATGCTCGTGGCGATCTTAGCAGCGGCCGATGAGAGCGGGCCCGCGTCGGAAGGTCAGCTCGGCTGGCCGGCGGCGCCGAGCAGCCAGAGCAGGATCGCCTTCTGCACGTGGAGGCGGTTCTCGGCTTCGTCGAAGACGCGGCTCTGCGGGCCGTCGATGACTTCCGCGCCGACCTCCTCGCCGCGGTGGGCGGGCAGGCAATGGAGGAAGACCGCCTCCGGCTTCGCCGCCGCCATGAGAGCACCGTCGACCGTCCAGCCGGCGAAGGCCTGCCGGCGCGCCTCCGCCTCGCCCTCCTGCCCCATCGACGCCCAGACGTCGGTGTAGACGGCAGAGGCGCCGCGCACCGCCTCGCGCGGATCGTGCGTGAGCACGAGCGAGGTGCCGGCGGCGGCCGCGTCCTGGCGCGCCAGGTCGACGTAGTGCGGCTTGGGCTCGAAGCCGGGCGGCGTGGCGACGGCGACGTCCATGCCGACCTTCGGCCCGCCGAACATCAGCGAGTGCGCGACGTTGTTGCCATCGCCGACATAGGCGATCTTGCGTCCGCGCAGGTCGCCGAAGACCTCGCGCAACGTGAAGTAGTCGGCCATCCCCTGGCACGGGTGGAGCTCGTCGGTGAGGCCGTTGATCACCGGCACGCTGCCGAAGCGGGCGAGGTCGAGCACCGTCTGGTGCGCAAAGGTGCGCGCCATGATCACGTCGACGTAGCGCGACAGCACCTGCGCGGTGTCCGCGATCGGCTCGCCGCGGCCGAGCTGGATGTCGCGCGAGGAGAGGAAGAGCGCGTGCCCGCCGAGCTGCGTCATCCCCACCTCGAAGCTCACCCGCGTGCGGGTCGAGGACTTCTCGAAGATCATCGCCAGGCTCTTGCCGGCGAGCGTGGTGGCGAAGCGCTGCGGCTCGCGCTTCAAGTCGGCGGTGAGCGCGAAGACCGAGTCCACCTCGGCGGCGGTGTAGTCGTGGATCGAGAGGAAGTGGCGCATCAGTCGAAGGTCCTTTACGTATCGGTCATTGCGAGGAGCGCAGCGACGAAGCAATCTCGATGTCGAGATGGGCTACGGCCGCTTCGCGGCGTCGCGACGACGGGTCACAGGCTCTCGCGCTCGAGCGGCATCGTCATGCAGCGCGGGCCGCCGCGGGCGCGCGACAGCTCGCGGCCGGAGAAGGTGATCACCGTCGGCCCGCTGCCGAGGTCGGGCGCGGCGAGCGCCTCCTCGCTGCTGAGCACGTGCCAGCCGCGCGCCGCGAGACCGTCGGTCGTGTGGCGGTTCTTGTGGTAGAGGAAGATGACGCCGGGCGCCACCGCGAAGGCGTTGGCGCCGTCGGTCCACTGCTCGCGCTGCTGCTCGAGGAAGTCGTCGCCGCCGCAGGGCACCATCTCGAGCTCGAGGCCGAGCGCCGCGAGCGCGCCGAGCAGCGAGTCCTGCAGCGTGAAGGTGAGCTCGCCGCTGCCGAGGTCGACGCGGTAGACGCGCGCCGACTCGGGGCCGCCGGGCTTCACGACCGGCGCGTAGGCGATGCAGAGGTGACGGTCGACGATCGTAAAGACCGTGTCGAGGTGCATGAAGGCGCGCCGCGGCGGCAGCTCGACGGCGATGAGATGACGGAACGACGTGTCCTCGCGCCGCAGGTAGTCGGCGAAGGCCTCGAGGCCGCGCCGGTTCGTGCGCTCGCTGATGCCGACGAGGAGCAGCTCGGGCGAGGCGACCAGCACGTCGCCGCCTTCGAGGCTCGGATACGGGTACACCGGACCGTAGTCCGGCGTCGCGTGCGGCGGCGAGTGCACCTCGAAGAGGTCCTCGTAGCCGGCGAGCGCCGGGTGGTGGCGGAAGACGGTACCGGCGAGCAACGGCTCGCGCTCGCGCGCCTCGGTGGCCATCGACGACAGCACGACGCGGTTGCCGACGACGAACTGCGGGTCACGCTGAAAGAAGTAGTTGGGCACCGGCAGCAGGTCGAAGAGGCCGCCGCCGCGGCGCGGCGGGTCATCGCTACGCAGGCCGCCGACGAGACCCTCGGCGAGCTCGTCGGGCGGCAGCGACTCGAGGCGGCGCAGCGCGCGCTCGGAGATGCGGTGGTGCGGCTCGGCGAGACCGCGCAGCAGCTCACGGCGCGCGTCCTCGTCATGGCCGAGGACGTCGGCGAGAAGCTTGGTCGCGTCGAGGGTCTCGACGCCGAGCCGCTCGAGGAGGAGCCGGAAGGTGTCGTGCTCGCCGCGCGCCTCCTCGCCGTCGAGGATGTCGTCGAAGAGGAGGTGCTCCATCATCGCCGGCACCATCCAGTCGATCTCGCGGCCGGGGCGGTGCAGCAGCACGCGGCGCAGGCGGCCGATCTCCGAATACACCGAAAGAGGCATGGGGAGCGCTCCCGATCCTCGGCTGCGGTCGCGAAGCGGAGGAGCCGCCGCGCGGAAGCCGAGGCATCTGTGTCGTCTGTCGGTCGAGGCGGGGGCGGGCGCGAGAGGCAGCTAGAGCCGGGTGCGCCGCCGGCGCGCGACTGTATCAAAGGTCGGAGAGAGGGCTGCCGCGACGGCTCCGCCAGCGTCCTCGCGACCAGCAACGTCATCGCGAGCGTAGCGAAGCGATCTCGATGCCGAACGCATCAAGGGTGTAGGAGAATCGCGCGCGATGGAGCCCACCAATCCCCTCTACGACCGCTACGCCAGCCGCGAGATGGCGGCGGTGTTCTCGCCGCGCCATCGCTACGAGACCTGGCGCCGGCTGTGGGTGACGCTGGCCGAGTGCCAGGCCGAGCTCGGGCTGCCGATCACGGCTGAGCAGATCGCCGCACTGCGACGCGTCGAGGGCGAGATCGACTTCGCGCGCGTCGCCGAGCTCGAGCGCGCGACGCGGCACGACGTGGTGGCGCACCTGCGCCACTTCGCCGAGCTGGCCGGCGAGGCGGGCGGCGTGCTCCACCTCGGCGCGACGAGCGCATTCCTCACCGACAACGCCGACGTGCTGCTGCAGCGCGAGGGGCTGGAGCTGCTGGAGGGGCGTCTCGCGGCGGTGGCGGCGGCGCTCGCGGCATTCGCCGAGCGCTGGGCGGAGCTGCCCTGCCTCGCCTACACCCACTTCCAGCCCGCGCAGCTCACCACCGTCGGCAAGCGCGCCTGCCTGTGGATCCAGGACTTCCTGATCGACCTCGACGAAATCGAGCGCCGGCGCCGCGAGCTGCGCTGCCGCGGCGTCAAGGGCACGACGGGCACGCAGGCGAGCTTCTTGACGCTCTTCGACGGCGACGAGGCGAAGGTGCGCGAGCTCGACCGCCGCTTCGCCGAGCGCCTCGGCTTCGCTGGCACCTTCCCGGTCACCGGCCAGACCTACACGCGCAAGCAGGACAGCCAAGTGCTGTTCGCGCTCGCCGGCATCGGCGAGAGCTGCCACAAGTACGGCACCGACCTGCGGCTGCTGCAGGGCGTCGGCGAGCTCGCCGAGCCGTTCGACGAGAAGCAGGTGGGCTCCTCGGCGATGGCCTACAAGCGCAACCCGGTGCGCGCCGAGCGCATGTGCGGCCTGGCGCGGCGGCTGCTCACCGACGCAGCGAACGGCCCGCTCAACACCGCGACGCAGTGGCTCGAGCGCAGCCTCGACGACTCCGCCAACCGGCGGCTGGTGATCCCCGACGCGTTCCTGACCGCGGATGCATGCGCGAACCTCGCGGCGCACATCGCGCAGGGGCTGCGCGTGCGCGAGCAAACGGTGGCGCGGCGCGTGCGACAAGAGCTGCCTTTCATGGCCACCGAGAGCTGGCTGATGACGGCGTCGCTGCGTGGCGGCGACCGCCAGGAGCTGCACGAACGCCTACGGCAGCACTCGCTCGCCGCGCAAGAAGCCGTCGAGCGCGGCGAGGGCAATCCGTTGGTGAGCAGCGTCGCCGGCGACGCTGCTTTCGGGCTCACGCAGAGCGAGATGGAAGCGGTGCTCGAGCCGTCGCGCTTCACCGGCCGCGCCGCCGCGCAGACGCGCGAGCTCCTCGCCGAAGTCGTGCGCCCGCGCCTCGCGCGCGCCACCGCCGCCGGCGTCGAAGCACCTCGCGTATAGCCGCGCGCTGGGCCGACGGCGCGGGCCAACGCGTTGCGGTCCTCGACTCGCGAACGTTGCCGTCTATGCTCTTCTCACATAACCTCGGGCGGTGCGCAACGACTGGGTCATCCTGGCTCTGCCGCTTGTTGTCGCTCTCGGCACCGGCTGCCGTTCGATGCTTCCCGCAAGCTCCGAGACGGGTTCGCCCGCAGCTGCGCTGGGCGCAGCGACCGACGAATCGGCAGCGCCCTCCGCACAGGCCGCGATCGACGAGGCGCTGGTTGGCCTCTCCTTCGAGGGAGGGCGAGTTGTGGTGCGCGGTGGTGCGACGACGGAACGCTCGCCCGCCGATCGTCTGCTCGCCGAGGGCTTCGCCCATCTGCACCGTGGCGGCAGCGTCGAAGCCGTTGCAGCATTCGCCGCTGCCGTGCGGGCCGCTCCGGACCGGCCGGTCGCCTATGAGGCGCTGGCCCGGGCGCTCGTCTACCGGAATCGGCTCGAGCAGGCGATGGGCTGCCTGCGCACCGCGGCGGCGCTCGATCCCGCCCGCGCCACACCTCTCTATGAAATGGCGCGAGTCGAGCGCATGCGCAACCACCTCCCGGAGGCGATCCATGGCTGGCAGCGCACGCTCGACCTCGAGCCGGGCCATGGCCGGGCCCATGCCCGCCTCGCCGCCGCCCTTTGGCACGCGGGCGACCTCGAGGGCGCCCGCCACCACTACGACCAGGCGCGCGAGCTCGGCGGCATGCCGGCGCGCCAGCTCGAATCCCTGATCGGCCCGCAACCGGCTACAGCCCCGGGAGTGGCCGTCGGCAGCAGCGAAGCGCCGCAGATCTCGGAGCCCGTGCAGCTCGACATCGACGGGGCTCACGCCGCAGAGGTCTCCGTGGCGGCAGCGGGAGACCGCGTCGCGGTGGCATGGAACGACGAGCGGGAGCCGGGTGAGGCCGGCGGCTGGCGGCTGGGCGTCGCCCTCAGCGACGACGCCGGCGTCACCTGGTCCGGCCAGCTCCTACGACCACCCGGTGGGTCGGCGAGGGACTCACAGGGCGATCCGATGACCGCCGTCGATCCCATCACCGGCGATCTCTGGGTGGGTGGAATCGATTTCGGCGTCGGCGGCCAGGCTTACCTCGCCCGCTGGCCGGGGGAAGCCGCGGGCCTCGCTCCGCCGGTCACGGTCTACGACGGCTTCAACGACAAAGGATTCGCTGCGGCCGGCCCGGCGCCCCACCTTCCGGGCGAGACTCTCCTGCACATCACCACCGTGCGCGGACTCCAGACCTCGGCGGATCGAGGCGCCACATGGTCGGCACCCATCCTTCTCGGCCCCGAAGGCGCTTTCGACCTGGGCCACGTGCCACGGGTCGACGCCGATGGGCGGCTGTACATCGTCTTTTGGGACTCCGACGACGGTATCTGGCTGCAGCGCAGCCTCGACGGCGGTGCCACCGTCGAGCCGGCGAAGCGGATCGCCACGCGGCTCGACGCCTGGCCTGTTCACGACGGCTCCCGCTTCCCCGGCCTCTTCCGCGTGCCGCCGCTGCCGTTCATGACCGTCGACGCCGGCGGCCGGCTCTACGTCACATGGTCCGATACGACTGCCGTCGCCGACGGCAACAGCGACGTCGACCTGTACCTCATGCGTTCCGACGACCAGGGCGCGACCTGGACCACGCCGCGCCCGCTCCCCGGCGTGGGCAGGAGCGGCGACCAGTTCTTCTCGTGGATCGAGGCGGATGCGTTCGGGCGTCTCCACCTGCTGTGGTACGACACCCGCCACACCGTGCAGGCCGACGACACCCCTCACGGCATGCTCGACGTCTACTACGCCTGGAGCGACGACCAGGGGGCGAGCTGGACCGAGACGCGCTTGACCGCCGCTTCCTTCGACAGCTTCGGGATGGACTGGAAGCTCCTGCGGCAACAGTTCCTGGGCGACTACCTGGGACTGGGAGTCGCCGGTCGGCGCGTCTACGCCGGCTATGCGACCAGCGCCTCCGGTGAGCTCGACCTCGTCGTGCAGCGGATCGACTTCAGTTCGTCGGCCAGCCAATGCCAGCCGGGCTCGACCACGCTCTGCCTGGACGGCGCACGCTTCCGCGTCGAGGCGCGATGGGAGACGGGCGACGGCGGCACCGGCCTCGGCAGGGCGGTCACCCTGACGGACGAGACCGGCTACGTCTGGTTCTTCGGCGCCGACAACGTCGAGATGATCGTCAAGGTGCTCGACGGCTGCGCCGTCAACGGCCACAAGTGGGTGTTCCTCGCCGGTCTGACCAACGTGCGGGTGGTCGCGACGGTCACCGATACTCGAACCGGCGCCTTCCGCACCTACGAGAATCCTGCCGGCACGCCGTTCGCGCCGGTGCAGGACACCAGCGCCTTCGACACCTGCCCGTAGCAGCAGGGCCGACGGGCCAAGAGCCTGCGCCGACGGGCGCCGAGCCCTGTAGACTTTGGGGAGTCACGGTATGGCAGGCTCGCGAGGTCTAGCGAGGGGTGTCGGTGCCCGCTGGCTGCCCCTGACTGGCGACGGCGCTTTGCGTCGCTCTCCTCGCCGCCGGCTGCCGCAGCGGCACCCGCGACCGCGTCCGCATCGGCTGGACCGAGCGCGGCGACGCCAGCTGGTACGGCCACCCCTTCCACGGCCAGCGCACCGCCAGCGGCGAGCGCTTCGACATGTACCTGATGACCGCCGCCCACCGCGAGCTGCCGATGGGCACCGTCGTCGAGGTGAAGAACCTCGACAACGGCCGCCGCCTGCAAGTGCGCATCAACGACCGCGGCCCCTTCGTCCGCGGCCGCATCCTCGACCTCTCCTACGCCGCCGCCACCGAGCTCGACATGGTGCGCATGGGCACCGCCCCGATCGAGCTGCGCGTTGTCGAGATGGGCCAGCTGCGGCTGCCCGCCGACACCGTCCTCACCGTGCAAGTCGGCGCCTTCCAGACCCGCGAGCGCGCCGACGCCCTCCTCAGGAAGCTCGCCGACGACTTCGCCGACGCCCGCATCGAGGAGTCCCTCCCCTGGTACCGCGTCCGCGTCGGCACCTTCACCGCATGGGCCGATGCCGAGGAACTGCAGGCGCAACTCCGGCGTCGCGGCTACCGGTCGATCGTGACGCGCGCAGGTCTGGGGCCGGTCCTCAGCGAGCCTTGACGTCGGCTCGATCGGACCGGTCGCTATTGCGCGCGCCGCGCTTGGTCGCGATCGCGTTGTGGACGACGTCGCCTGCCGGTGCGCGGCGTTCGCCCTAGGCGCGGCGAACGTCGCGAAGGTCTGCGCCTGTCGTGTTGCCTTGGCCGCGCCGCGGGCTCACCGCTTTGCCAGCTCCGCCAGCCACTGCTTGATCCCTTCGTCGAGGCCCGAGCCGCTCCTCGTGGCGGCGGAGGGCGATGTCGACGAGGCGGTCGACGAGCATCGGCAGCGGCACGCCGGTGAGCGCCCAGAGGCGCGGGTACATGGAGATGCGGGTGAAGCCGGGGATGGTGTTGATCTCGTTGACGTAGGGCCGGTCGCCTTCGAGCAGGAAGTCGACGCGCGCCATGCCCCAGCCGCCGATGGCGGCGAAGGCGTCGATCGCTTGCTGGCGGATGCGCTCTTCGACGACCGTCTCGAGCTCCGCCGGCGCGATGAGCTGCGCCGCGTCGGTGAGGTACTTGTCGGCGTAGTCGTAGAACTCGGCGCCGGGGACGATCTCGCCGACGCGCGAGGACTCCAAGTCGTGGAGGCCGAGCACGGAGACCTCGAGCTCGCGCCCTTGCACGCCGCGCTCGACGAGGACCTGGTCGTCGAAGCGCAGCGCCAGGCGCACGGCGGCCTCGAGCGCGTCGGCGGTCTTGACCTTCTGCACGCCGACGCTGCTGCCGCCGACGCTGGGCTTGACGAAGAGCGGCAGCGGCAGCTCGGCGCAGCTCTTGAGGAACGCCTCCGGATCGGCCTCGAAGCGCGGCCGCGAGGTGGCGCGGAACTCGACGACGGGCACGCCGGCAGCGGCGAGCAGGCGCTTGGCCTGCAGCTTGTCCATCGCCACCGCGCTGGGCAGCACGCCGCAGCCGACGTAGGGCAGGCTCGCCATTTCGCAGAGGCCCTGCAGCGTGCCGTCCTCGCCCCAGGTGCCGTGGACGAGCGGGAAGACGACCTCGACGCCGCTGTCGAGAAGATGGCGCAACGACGGCGCGATCGGACCGCCTGGCGCCGGCAGCGCGTTCAGCTTGCCGTCGAGCGCCGGCTGCGACTCTTCCGCCGAGAGCCAGCAGCCGTCGGGCGCGATGCCGAGCGGGACGACTTCGTGCCCCGCCTGTTGCAGCGCCGAGGCCACCGAGCGCGCCGAGTTGATCGACACTTCGTGCTCGACGCTGCGTCCGCCGAAGACCAGACCTACCCGCTTGCCCATCGCATTCCTCCACCGCTTGTCGAGTCCGTCGCCGAGGCGAGCAAAGGCTACGCCAGAAGCGCGGCGCGGCTGCGGCGGCGGCGTGGCAGGGCTCGGCACGCCCGCGTGCGCGCCGGACGTGCACCGATCACGTCATACCGCGCGTGGCGCTGCAGCTTCCCGATGGTGCGCAGAGCGCACCCTACCCCACCCACCGCCCCACTCCTAGGTAGGGTGCGCTCTGCGCACCGTCCACGCCGCGCTCACCGCAGGTCCGCCATCTGCACCGCCTGGATCTCGGGCAGCGAGGCGATGTGCGCCAGCACCTCGGGCGCCGGGTGCTGGTCGAGGCGCAGCACCGCCATCGCGTCGCCGCCGTCGCGCTACGCGCGCGAGGTGGATCTCGGCGATGTTGACGCCCGCCTCGCCGAGGATGGTGCCGAGCCGCCCGACGACGCCCGGGACGTCGCGGTTCGACAGCACCATGAGCTGCCCCTCGGGCCGGAACTCCAAGCGGAAGCCGCGGAAGCGCACGACGCGCGCGTCGCGCTCGCCGAAGAGGGCGCCGGCGAGGTCGACCTCGCCCGCGTCGCCGCCGACGCTCACGCCGACGAGGCGCGGGTAGTCGCCGGCTTCCTGGTGCACCGCGCGCACCACTTCGATGCCGCGCGCCGCGGCGAGCTTCTCGGCGTTGACGTAGTTGACGGCTTCGCCGAGGAAGCAGGTGAGCGCGCCTTTGACGGCGGCGATGGTGACCGGCACCGCCAGCGCTTCCTCGATCCCCCACAGGTCGACGCGCAGCCGGTTGATGCTGCCGCCGAGCAGGCAGCCGGCGAGGCGGCCGAGCTGCTCGCCCAGGCGCAGGTAGGGCTCGCTGTGCGCGCCGGCGGAACGGAAGGGCAGGTTCACCGCCGAGATCGCCAGCGAGCCGTCGAGGGCGGCGAGCACCATGCGGCTGGTCTCGAGGGCGATGCGCTCCTGCGCCTCGACGGTCTGCGCGCCGATGTGCGGCGTCGAGACGACGCGCGGATGGGTGGCGAGCTTCCAGTCGGTGGGCGGCTCCTCGGCGAAGACGTCGATGGCGGCGCCGCCGAGCTGTCCCGATTCGAGCACGGCGAGCAGCGCCGCTTCGTCGACGACGCCGCCGCGGGCGCAGTTGACGAGCAGCGCGCCGGGCCGTACGTGCGCGAGCTCGGAGGGGCCGAGGAGGTTGCGGGTCTCGTCGGTGAGCGGCACGTGGAGGGTGATGACGTCGGCCCAGCCGAGGAGCTCGTTGAGGGGCATGAGGCGCACGTCGAGGCGGCGGGCGACGGCCGCGTCGAGGTGGGGGTCGTGGGCGGCGACTTCCATCTCGAAGGCGCGGGCGCGCGCCGCCACGCCCTGGCCGATGCGGCCGAAGCCGATGACGCCGAGGCGTTTGCCCTGGAGCTCGTAGCCGGTGAAGCTCTTCCTGTCCCAGTCTTCGCGCTTCATGGCGCCGTCGGCGGCGGGGACTTTGCGGGCGAGGGCGAGGAGCAACGCGAAGGTGTGCTCGGTGGCGGAGATGAGGTTGGCCGTCGGCGCGTTGACGACGAGGACGCCCATCTCGGTGGCGGCGGCGACGTCGACGTTGTCGACGCCGATGCCGGCGCGGCCGACGACTTTGAGGCGCTTGCCGGCGCGGAGGAGGTCTGCCGTGACTTTGGTGCTGCTGCGGACGACTAGGGCGTCGTAGTCGGGGAGGATGCTCACGCAGGCGCGGGCGTTCTTCGGCGGTGAGCTCGTGGACTTCGGCGCCCGACTGCTGGAGGGCTTCGAGGCCGGAGGGGTCGAGGGTAGTCGGCGATGAGGATCTTGTGGGCCATGGCGCGCGGGAGGATATCCCAGGGTTGCCGCGTTGCGGCAAGAGCGGGCGAGACGACGACCCACAAGAACGGAAGAAGAGCGACTCCGGCCGGCGGAGGAGGGCGGGGCCGGGGCCGCGCGCCCGTCGGGGGACGGCGCCGCGCTGGTGATGTTCGAGCGGGCCCGCTTGTCGCGGGCGAGCAGCCTCGCGTCGACTTGGGTGTCGTGGCCGCGAAAAGCGGGCCTTGCGGCGCCTCCGCTCGGCTTCGCGCGTTTTAGGACGGCGGACTGCGGCCGAAGGAGACGTGCGCTCGCCGAGAGGCCCCCGGCGGGCGCGCGGCCCCGGCCCCGCCCTCCTCCGCCTCCAGCCACTCGCGGACTGAGGCAACCTGTTGTCAGGCCAATAGGTCGTCGATTGTGGCGAGGAGACCGTCTAGGTCGCTTTCGTGGATCTCGCCCATGTGGCCGATGCGGAAGGTGGTGGGCTTCCAGTCGCCGTAGCCTGAGGAGACGGTGAAGCCTTGGGCGGCTAGGGCGCGGACGACGTCGGGCGCCGAGTGGTTCGACGGCGCCTCGATAGTGGTGACGGTGGGAGAGCGATGAGAGGCCGCGGCGGGGAGACGCAGACCTCGCTGTTCGGCCCATGCGAGGGTGCGGTGTTGGAGCGTTGCGTGGCGGGTCCAGCGGGGTTCGATGCCTTCGGTGAGGATGGCGGCGAGCTGGGCTTCGGCGGCCCAGAAGAGGGTGACGGCGGGAGTGGTGATGGTGCCGCCTTCGCGGTGTTTGTCTAGGTAGCGGCGGAGGTCGGTGTAGAAGCCGCGATGCGGGAACGTCGGCCATGCGTTGCTCGGCGCGGGGGGAGATGGCGCAGAAGGCGAGGCCGGGCGGGAGCGCGAGGGCTTTTTGGGAGGCGGTGAGGACGACGTCGAGGGCCCATTCGTCCATTTCTAGCGGGGCGCCGGCGAGGGAGGAGACGGCGTCGACGATGAGGAGGGCGTCGCTTTCTTCGTGAACTACGCGGGCTAGGTCGGCGAGTGGGTTGAGGGCGCCGGAGGAGGTTTCGCTGTGCACGAGAGTGACGGCGTCGTAGCGGCGGCGGCGGAGGGCTTGGCGGAGGAGGTCGGGATCGATCACCTGGCCCATCGGCACGACGACTTGGTCGGATTGGAGGCCGTGCGATTGCGAGATGGCGTGGAAGCGTTGGGCGAAGGCGCCGTTGACGAGGTGGAGAACGCGGTCGGCGACGGTGGAGACGACGGCGGCTTCCATGAGGAGCGTCGCGCTGCCTGTGGCGGTGACGACCGGGGCGGTGGTGCGGAAGATCTGTTGCAGCGCCGCGGCGATTCGGTCGTAGGCGGTGCGGAAGTCGGCGGAGCGGTGAGCGACCGGCGGGCGCAGCTGCGCTTCGCGGACTCGCTGCAGCACGTAGGTGGGGCCGGCGAGGAAGAAGCGGATGGGATCGTCGGCGGCGCTGCGTAGGGGATTGACTCCCTGCGCGACGGCGACGTTCTGCTCGCCCGCATCGGCGCTCATCTTCACGTCACGGGCTCTGCCGGTGCGAAGGGACGGGGCTCGCGAAGGGCCGCCACGAGGCCGTCGGTGGTGAGCCGCCGTTCCGCTGCGTCCGGGATGGTGATGCGCCAGCCATCGTCGACTGCGGCGAGCATCGGCGACGGCACCTCGACCTCCCCGTGCACCAGCACCAGCGTGCAGCCGAGGAACTGTTGCCGCAGCAGCTCGCGCAGGCGCGCGGCGCCCTTGCGTGGCCGCGCCGCCAACGTCCACGTTTCGCCGATCACCACCGCGCGATCGGCGCTGGCCTGCAACGCATCCTGCAATGGTTGCGGCGGCGGCGGCGCGTCTTTCATCTCAAGCCATCCAACACGCAGGCCCGCCGCGGCGGTGGCGGCCAGCAGCGGCGCATAGACCTCGGGCGCGCCCTCGACGCGCAGCAGGTGGATGCGGCGCATCAGTAGAGCAGCCAGGGCGCGCGGTCGGCGCGGAAGGCTGCTTCGTCGGCCGCCCAGCTGGTCAGCCAATCGGCGCAGCCGTGGCCGTTCTCGATGCCGGCGCGCAGCTCTTCGCAGCCGGCGAGGAGGTCGATGGCCGGCCGATCCTGCACGAACTCGTAGGGCTCGCGGCGCCAGAACTCGCCCTGCGGCGAGAGGGCGAAGAGCACCGTGAGCAACTCGACGCCGGCGCGGTAGGACGGCAGTCTCGCCGGGTCGCCCACCACCTCGACGCCGCCGCAGATGGTGCCGGCGTGCTTCTGGAACTGCGGGCGGAAGTACATGGGCAGGAAGGAGACGCCGGGGATGGCGCGCTCGGCGAGGCGCCGCGCCAGCTCGACCGGGTGCAGCCAGGGCGCGCCGAAGACGTTGAACGGGCGCGTCGTGCCGCGCCCTTCGGAGACGCGCGTGCCTTCGAGCAGGCAGAGGCCCGGGTAGACGACCGCGGTCGCGAAGGTGGGCATGTTCGGCGACGGCGCGATCCAGGGGCGGCCGGTCTCGGGCCAGAGCATCGAGCGCCGCCAGCCCTCGATCGTCCAGACCTCGAGGCCGTCGCGCGCCGCGAGCTCCCAGCGCACGATCTCGCCGAGCGTGAGCCCGTGCCGCACGGGGTGACCGAAGGCGCCGACGAACGAATCGAATCCCGGCTGCCGGATGTTGCCCTCGATCACGTCGCCGCCCAACGGATTGGGCCGGTCGAGCACCCACACCTCGCAGCCGGCGGCGAGCGCCGCCTCGGCCGCCCACGTCGCCGTGGCGGCGTAGGTGTAGTAGCGGCTCCCCACGTCCTGGAGGTCGACGAGCAGCAGGTCGAGGCCGGCGAACGCTTCGGGGTCGGGCCGCAGCGTCTGCTCGCTGTGGCCGTAGAGCGAGCGGATCGTCACTCCCGTCCACGGGTCGCGCTGGTCCTCGCTGGGCACCATGTCCTGCTCGACGCCGTAGTAGCCGTGCTCGGGCCCGAAGAGCACCGCCGGCGCGCCGCCAGCGCTCGCCGCGAGCGCCACGTGCGCGGGCCGCAGGTCGTCGGTCACCGAGGCATGGTGCGCGAGCAATCCGTAGCGCCGCCCGCGCAGGCGCTCGGAATCGACGAGAAGACGATCGAGGCCGGTGCGGATCGACTTGGAGGATGCGCCGGTGCTGAGCTCCGCCGTCGCGGAGCGGGTGCCCGGTCGTGTGGGCGCTTGCACGGTCACAGCTCGCGCCCCGCCGGAATGGCGCCAGCCTCGATACTCGCCGCCTCGTCGCGGTCCCACGCGCCGCTGCGGCCGCCGCTCTTCTTCTCGAGGCGCAAGTCGGTGATGACGGCGCCGCGCTCGACGGCCTTCACCATGTCGTAGAGCGCCAGCGCCGCGGCGGCGCAGGCGGCGAGCGCCTCCATCTCGGCGCCCGTTCGGGCGGTGGCGACGACGCGGCTGCGGATCGCCACGCCCTGCTCGTCGGGTGCGATCTCAACATCCACTTGGTCGAGCGGCAACGGATGCGCCAGCGGCACCAACGTCGACGTCGCCTTCGCGCCCTGGATGCCGGCGAGCCGCGCCACCGCGATGGCGTCCCCCTTCGGCAGGTGCGCGAGGCGCGCGACGACGTCGGCGCCGAGCCGCACCCGGCACGAGGCCTCGGCGACGCGCCGCGTCACCGGCTTCTCCGACACGTCGACCATGCGGGCGGTGCCGCCCTCGTCGAGGTGCGAGAAGGGTTTGCGATCGCTCATCGGCCACGCGCGCTCCGAAGGCGATGGTAGCAGCGTCGCCACGCGCCGCTCGCTGATTGTTAGCATCGCCGCCCGTGCCCGCTCCACGCCTCGCCATCGTGGTGCCGACGCTCGACGAGGAGGCGGCCCTGCGGCAGCACCTCTCCTCCGCGATCGCGGCGGCGGACGAGGTCGTCGTCTCCGACGGCGGCAGCAGCGACGGCACGCGGGAGGTCGCTGCGAGCCTAGGCGCGCGCGTGGTCGCCGGCTTCGCCGGGCGCGGCGCGCAGCTCAACCGTGGCGCCGCCGCGACGGACGCCGAGATCCTGCTCTTCCTTCACGCCGACACCGCGCTGCCCCCGGGAGCCGCCGATGCCGTGCGCGCCGCCGTCGCGCAGGGCTGTTGCGGCGGCGGCTTCCGCGTTCGCTTCGAGCCCTCGAGCCCGCTCTTCCGTTTCGGCGCCGCGGTCGCCAACGCTCGCACGCGCCTCACCCGCGTGCCGCTCGGCGACCAGGCGCAGTTCGTCACCCGCGAGGCGTTCGCGCGGCTGGGCGGCTATCGCGAGTGGCCGCTGCTCGAGGACCTCGACTTCGCGCGCCGACTCAAGCGCGCCGGCCGCGTCGCCATGCTGCCGCTCGCCGTCGCCACCTCGGCGCGGCGCTTCGTCCAGCGCGGCGCGGTGCGCACCGTCGCCACCAACTGGCTGATCTGGACGCTGTTCCTGTGCGGCGTGTCGCCGGAGCGCCTGGTGCGCCTCTACCGCGACGTGCGCTGAGCCGGAGCCGGCGGCGGTGGCGCGCTACGCGCCGCGCGCATCACCCGTTGACGGAGCCCTTGAGGTCCTTGCCGGCCTTGAAGCGGACGGTCTTGCTGGCGGCGATGCTGATCGCTTCGCCGGTCTTGGGGTTGCGGCCGGTACGCGCGGCGCGCTCGCCCAACGAGAAGCTGCCGAGGCCGGGAACCTGCACGCGCTCGCCGCGCTCGAGGTGCATGACGATCGCCTCGACCACCGACTCGAACGCCTCGTTGGCTTGCTTCTTCGAGATGCCCTCGACGTTGTCCGCAATGTAATCGACGAGATCCGATTTGCCCGCCATCACTCCTCCTGCACTGGGATGAGAGTTGCCGATCGAAATAGCGAAACGAAAGTCGCCGAGACGATAAGCGCGCCCGCGCGAAGCTGTCAATGCGAGCGACTACGCTAGCTACGCGCGAACACCTGCACCGTGAAGCCGTCGTGATCGCCCGCCGGCAACACGCGCCAGCGGCCCGGCGCCTCGACCCCTGCAGCGACGAGCGGCTCGACGAGGTCGTCGAGCGGCCGCGGCCTGAACTCCGCGTGCGAAGCGAGGAAACGCTCGCCCACCTGCTCGTTCTCCTCCGCCTCGATCGAGCACGTGATCGCCACCAGCAAGCCGCCGGGCGCGACCAGCGCGGCGCTCTCGGCGAGCAGCCGCTCGGCCTGCGCCGCGAGCCGTCCGATCTCCGACTCCGACAACCGCCACTTGAGCTCCGGGTTCTTCCGCAGCGTGCCGGTGCCCGAGCAAGGCAGGTCGAGCACCACGCGATCGAAGGCGGCATCGAACGGTGCGCGGCCCGCATCAGCGGCGACGATCGGCAGCGGACGCCCGAGCCGTCGCAAGTTCTGTCGCAGCGGCGTGAGCCTCCCTACGCTCGCGTCTGCCAGCGTCACGCGCACCTGCGGCTCGGCCGCCACCAGCGCGAACGTCTTCCCGCCCGGCGCCGCAGCAGCGTCGAGAACGCGCTCGCCGGCGCGCGGCGGCGGCAGCAGCGCCGCCGCCTGGCTCGCCTCGTCCTGCACGTAGCAATCGCCGTCGCGGAACGCGCCAGTCGTCAGCGGATTCCCCTGCCGCACCGTGAGCCCGAGCGGTGACAGCCGCGTCGGCTCCACCTCCAGCCCCTCGTCGATCAACCGCTCGGCGAGCATCTCGCGCCCGCCGCGGTCGCGGAACGCCAGCAGCTGCATCGCCTTCGGCTGGTTGTTGGCGGCGAGCAGCCGTCGCGTCCGCGCGCGCCCGAACTGATCGAGCCACCTCCGCACGAGGAAATCGGGATGGCTCTCGGCGAGCGCCAACTGCCGCACCGGATCCGCATCGCGTACCGGCCACGCCTCGAGATGCCGCTCGCGCGCCACTCGCCGCAACACCGCGTTGACGAAGCTAGCCGCGCCGCGGTGCGTCCGCTGCTGCGCCTGCTCCACCGCCTCGTCGACCGCCGCATACGGCGGCACGCGATCGAGGAAGAGCAGCTGATAGATGGCGATGCGCAGCGTCGCATGCAACGCCGGATCGATCTGCGCGAGCTTGCGATCGCTCGCCCGCTCGAGGATGTCGTCGAGACGACGCAGCCAACGCAAGCTGCCGAGCACGAGCTCGCGCAACAACGCCTGGTCGCGCTCGTCGAACCGCTCGAGCGCGCCGCGCAAGAACACATCCACCGGCGACGAAGCGGCGAGCGTCCTCTCGAGCACCCAAGCCGCCGCCGCGCGCACGTTGTCCTCAGGGCTGCGCCGCGGCGTCAGCCGCCGCGTGCGATCGGCGGAACGTTGCTTCTGCATGACGAAGCTCAGGAGAACCGGGCCCCCGCAGCAAGCCGCTCGCCCCGCAGCAACTCGCCCGCGGCCAACGGACGTCGCCCAGGCCGCTGCAACCGCTCGACGCCGAGCACCGTCCCCTCGCCGCACGCCACGGCGAGCGCCCCATTGCGCATGCCGAGCACGCTCCCCGCCACCTCACCACTACGCTCCTCGAGAGGTCGCGCCACCAGCACCTTGATCGGCGACCCGCCGAGCTCGGCGTTCACCCCCGGCCACGGGGTGAAGGCACGCAACTGCCGAAACAGCGCCGGCGCTGACTGCTGCCAATCGGCGCGTCCTTGTTCCTTCGTCACGCGGGGTGCGTAAGTCGCGCCCTCCTGCGGCTGCGCCCTTTCGACTAGCGTCCCCGCCTCCATCCCCGCCAAAGCCTCGAGCATCGCCCCAGCGCCAAGGTGAGCGAGCCGCGGCAACAACTCCCCCGCCGTCTCGTGCCCGGCAATGCGCGTGCTCAGCTGCAGCAACACCGGCCCGCTGTCCAGCCCCTCCTCCATCCGCATGATGCTCACGCCCGTCTCTTCATCCCCAGCGAGCAACGCCGCCTGCACCGGCGCCGCGCCGCGATGCCGCGGCAATAGCGACGCATGCACGTTTACGCACCCAAGCCGCGGCGCGTCGAGCAACGCCCGCGGAAAGATCTGCCCAAAAGCCGCCACCACTGCGAGGTCGAGCCCAAGCGCCCGCACCCGCTCCACCACCTCCGCCTCCCGCACCCGAGCCGGCTGCCAAACCTCCAGCCCCTGCTCGCGAGCCCACCGCGCCACCACCGGCGCCTGCACCCGCTGCCCCCGCCCCGCAGGCCGGTCCGGCTGCGTCACCACCACGACAGGCACCCGCTCCGCCGCCACCAACGCCTGCAGCGTAGGCAACGCGAAGTCAGGGGTACCGAAAAACGCCAGCCTCTCGATCTTCTCCACCTTCGGATCGTACAGCGTCGCCACAGTGCGTCCCCGTCACCATTGGAGGCGGCTGGCGTAAGCGTGCGCCTCCCCATCCGACATCGTCCCCGCGCAGTCGTTCACGCCCAAGAGCGAGCGCGCTATCTTCCAATCGGTGCCCCCAGCGAAGGCCAGCCGGCGATGAGTGCCAGCTTCACCGAGGCCCTCCGCGCGCTCGAAGATCCGGGTGAGGCGCGGTGGGGCGCCGTCGAGCGCCTGCTGACCGGGCTGCGCGACGCGCTCTCCTCCGAGCTGCGGCGCCGCGGCCTCTGGGACAGCCCCCCGTCCTACCTCGGCGTCGTCGGCTCCCTGCGTTGGGACGCAGAGGCCCTCGACGAGCTCGCCGAAGACTGCTACATCTTCAACCTCGCCCGCCTCCGCAGCCTACGCGCCCAGCTGCGCCTCAAGGCCAACGTCGACGGCTTCGTGCTCCTCAACGTGCGCCACTTCGTCTTCGAGCGCCAGCGAGCCCACGACCCGCTCGGCTATCGCCTCTACGAAGTGCTCGCCGGCGCCGCCGAGCGCCTGCTTCAGGCAGGGACGCTGCACCTTCTCGCCGGCGGCCCCAAACTGCGCAACGAGACACTCCTGGGGTTCACTCCCGGCACCGGCGCCCGACTGGCCGGGCCGGAAGAGCTGGCCGCCGTCGCGTCCTCCTGGAACGACGAGCTTCTCGAAGCGCTCCTCGCGCCCGCCGGCGGCGGCGACCGCACGCCCGGCGACGAGCGCATCGCCCAACGGCTGGCCGAGCTGCCGCGGCGAGGCATCGCCGCCTTCCGCTTCGGCGACCTCCTCGAGCCCTGGAAACGCGACGCGCGCGCCCGCTGGGCCCGCCGCGCCGACGAAGGCGCGAGCTGGGCGCTCGACGACACCGAAGACGGCGCACTGCTGCGGCTGGTACGCGCTGTCGAGCCCGACACCTCGGTGGAAGACAGCGAGAGCTTCGCGCGTCTCGTGGCGTGCGTCGCCACGCGCCTGCAAAGCGGCGAAGGCCAAGGCGAGCAAGCCGAGCTGTGGGCGCTCTGGAGCTGCCTCGCCCGCCACGCCGGCGATCCGGCGCGCGAGGACGTACCGTCGCAACGCGCGATCGCCACGGCGACCGGCATTCCGCGTCACCGACTGCCGGCGCTCTACGCCGAGCTCGGCCGCATGATCGAGGCCTGTCGCGCCGCTACTGGCGCCGCTGCAAAAGGAGGCGCAGCCACGGGCGACCGAAGCCCCGTTAATCAACGACAGCCGGCGGCGGCTGCGGAAGACGTGCGACCATGAGCTCCGACCCTCGCCTGCGTCGCCTCGTCGAGCAAACCTCGGCGGCCGTCGAGCGGGAAGCGGCCGAGGAGACGGCCGGGCGCGACAAGCGACCGCTAGCGTCCGGCGACCTCTTCCTCCACCCGGCGACGGCGACCTGGCCGCTCGAGTGGCTCCTCGTCCAGCTCGAAGGCGGCCGCGCGCGCGTCGTCCCTGCCGACTCCTTCGCCGCGTTCGCGCCAAGCGATCTTGTCGTCGAGGCCGACGAGCCCGGTGGCCCGCTCGTCTTGCGGACCGGCCGATCGGCATGGATCGACGCCGCTCAGCTCGCCGTCGACCAGCGCAGCGGACGCGTGTCACGCGCCGCGGTCGAGCGCGTGCGCTTCCTCGTCGAGCGCGCTGCTGCGGAATCGGCGCCAAGCGCAGCGCTCGACGAGGAGCTCGCGAGCTGGCAGACCGAGCTCGATGACGCGCGCGCGGCCCTCCTCGCCGCGGCGCCCGCCGCGGCGCGCCCGGCAAGCCCGCAGCGCTTCGGCAGCCCGCGCTTTTTCGCCATCGCCGCCTCGGTCGTGCTGGTGGCGAGCGCGGTCCTCGTCGGCCGTCTGGCCATCGTGGCGTCATCATCGATGGAGCGGCTCGAACGAGAGCGACGCGGCAGCGCCGCCACCCTTGCCGACCTCGAGGCCGCTCGCCAGCGCCTGGCCGCCAAACAGCGGGAGCTCGACGCGGCGTCGGCCGCCCTGGAAGCCGCACACGCGCGCGAGCAGGAGAACCGGCGCCAGATGCCGCTCGCTCCCATCAACGTGCCCTTCCTCTGGCTGGCGGCCGACGAGACCGTGCGCGGCGAGGCCGCTACCCTCACCGTGCCCGTGCACGGCGATCTCGTGATGCTGATCGTGCCGCTCGTCGAGCCTTCGCGCTTCCCCCGCTACCGCGCCGAGCTCCTCCGCGCCGGCAACGTGGTGTGGCACTCGGACGAGCTCGTGCCCACCGGCGTCGCCGAGCTCAGCTTCGCCTTGCCACGGTCGGTGCTGCCGCCCGGCGACTATCGGCTGCGCGTCGCCGGCCTTCGTGCTTCCGCCGCCACGCCCATGGCAACGTTCCGCTTCCGCGTCGCCGCCCCCGCCGCGTCGAGCGGCGCCACTCAGCGCCAGTCGCCGTAGATCTGAAACGCCGCCCAGGCGTGCGGCACCGTGAAGTCGCGGCCGCGGCCGAGCGGCCGCGCCAGCAGCTCGCGCTGCGCGGCCGCGAGCGCGGCATCTTTCGTGAGGCCCGCGCGCAAGCCGCGGTGCAAACGAGCCATCAGCTCCGCCGTCGCCTCGTCGGGCACCTTCCACAGCGAGGCGACGACGCTGCGCGCGCCGGCGAGCTGGAAGGCGCGGGTGAGGCCGAGCAGTCCCTCGCCGCCGGCTTGCTTGCCGAGCGCCGTCTCGCAGGCGGAGAGCACCACGAGCTCGGCGTCGACGCGCATCTGCGCGAAGATCTCCCACGCCTGGAGGAGGCCGTTATCTCCCTCGACCGCCGTGCGGGAAGGCAGCGACAGCACGAGCGCGCTGTCGAGCGGGCGCCGCTCGTCGAGGCAGCCGTGGGCCGCGAAGTGCACGACGCGCGTCGAGCGCGGCAGCGCCTTGGCCTGCTCCTCGGTGGCCTGGGCGCCGAGGAAGAGCCGCGCCTCCTCGCCGTAGAGCGTCGCCAGGTCCTCGAGCTCGCGGCGCGCCGCCGGCAGCGGCACCAGGCGGCAGCCGCGCGCCGCGGCGCCGCGCAAAGCCGCGTCGGTCGAAGCGGCGAGGTCGGCAACGCGCTCCGCCGGGAGCAGCGGATCGCCGAACCCCACGACCGCTGCTGCTGCCGCGCCCGCCGCCGGCGCCTCGCGCTTCCGCCGCAGCAGCTCGCCGTAGACAGTCGCCGACAACGCCGTCGACAGCGGCTTCTCCTCGATCAGATAGTGCTGTTGTGCGGTAACGAGAGCGCCCCACGGCATCAGGTGGAGCGGCCCGTCGGGCAGGATCAGCAGCCGCTCGGCGCCGCCTAGCGCCGCCTGCGCTGGCCCCAGCAGCCGCGAGTAGAGACGCGCGCCGGCGGCGCGCAGCGTGGCGAGCCGCGGCGAGCCCGCCGGTGTCTGCGCGACGAGCGCGCGAAAACCTTCGACGTCACGCCGCAGCTCCGCCTCGCCGGCGCCGAGCGAGTGGACGGCGAGCGGACGGCCCGCAGCCAGCACAAGGAGGTCGCTCCCCTTCTCGCCGACGCTGAAGGAAAGCAGCACGACGCCGGGCTCGAGCAGCGAGCGCGCGCCTTCGGCGTCGAGCGGCCGCGGCGCCTCGACCGCGGCGAGCCGCGGCGACGCTTCGCGCAGCCGGCGGCTCACCGCCTCGTAGCCGGCGCGCAGCTCCGCCAGCTCGGCGAGGACGGCGCGCACGCCCGCGTCGTCGCGCTCGGGGCTCTGCTCGGCGAGGCGCTGCTGGGCGCGGTCGTAGCGGCCCGCCAGCCGGCGCCGCTCGCTCACCAGCTCGGGCGGCGCGTCGGCGCCGGGCTCGAGGTCGCGCTGCGAGAGCAGCTCGAGGAAGATGCGCGCCCGCGAGCGCTCCAGCAAGTGGAAGGCGGCGTCGGGCCGCGAGCGCGCCAGCTCGACCTCGATCGCCTCGCGGTAGAAGGCGCGCGTGCCGGCGCGGAAGGCCGCCTCCACCTCCTGCGTGGCGCCGAGGCGGCCGACCTGCCCCTCGAGCGCCACCAGCGCCCGCGACAGCAGCTCGGCCGCTTCGTCGAGCCGCCCGTCCGCGCGCGCTACTGCGGCGAGGCGGCGTAGCGTCTCGGCGGCGGCCAGGCTTTGCGGCGCCAGCCGCTGCTCGATCGCGAGCGCCTGCACCAGCCGCTCGCGCGCCGCCGCGCGGTCGCCGCGCTGCATCGCCACCTGCCCGAGGTTGCGGTAGGTGAGCGCAGTGGTGAGGCTCCCCGGCGCCTGCTCTTCGAGCAGCGCCAGCGCGCGCGTGAAGCTCTCCTGCGCGGCGTCGAGCCGGCCGCGCGCGAGCGCCACCTCGCCGAGGCTGCCGAGGAGCTGCGCAAACGCCACGCTCTCCGGCGGCAGCGTCTCCTCGTCGAGCGCCTGCCGGTAGAGCGTCTCGGCGCGCGCCAGGTCGCCGCGACTGCGCGCGAGGGCGCCGAGGTTGGTGAGGCTCGAGCCGACGAAGGTCTTGTTGCCCACCTGCCGGCGGATCGCCAGCGCCTCCTCCTGATACGCCTGCGCGCGGTCGAAGTCGCCGCGCGCGCGGAGCGCCACGCCGAGGCTGTCGAGCGACTCGGCGAGCTGCAGCGAGCCGGGCGCCACCTCGCGCCAGATGGCGAGCGCGTCGAGGTGCAGCTGCTCGGCGCGGTCGAGGTCGCCGCGGTCGTAGGCGAGGTTGGCCAGGTTGTCGCGCACGCTGGCGAGGAGGTTGAAGCGGTCCGGCGACGGCTGCGACCAGAGCTCGAGCACCTCGCGGTAGTGCCCCTCGGCGGCTTCGAGGTCGCCGCGCGCGTAGTGCACGAGGCCCAGGTTGTTGAGGGTGAGCGCGTGCTGGAAGGTCTTGGGCGCCAGCTCGCGGTAGATCGCCAGCGCCCGCGCGTAGAGCTCGGCGGGCCGCTCGAGCTGTCCTTGGTAGTACGCCATCACGCCGAGGTTGTTGACGACGCCGGCGTGCGGAAGGCTGCCCGGCGCCAGACGTTCGCGGATCGCGAGCGCCCGCTCGTACGCGGCCTGCGCCTCTTCGACCTTGCCCGCCGCCCACAGCGCGTTGCCGAGCGCGTGCTCGCTCTTCGCCACCGCGAGACAGTCGCCGCAGTCCTCGCGGCGCAGCGCCAGCGCACGCTCGTGCGCTGCGCGCGCGCCGTCGAGCTGCTGGCCGCGCTCCCGGATGAGGCCGAGGACATCCCACAAGAACGCTTGCGTGCCCTTGGCCGGCGCGAGCGCCAGAGCCTCGGCGATGGCAGCCTCGGCCGCGGGAAGGTCGCGCGCGTCACCGGCCGCTTGGGCGGCGCGCAGCAGCGCCCAGGCCGCCGTCGCGGGCTCATCGCGCGACGCCGCCGCGAGCTCGCGCCAAGCCGCCGCTGCCGCCGCGGGCTCGCCCTGCGCCGCGGCCGCGCGCTCGAGCACCGGCAACAGCGCCGGCGCGAGATCGGGGCGCACGGCGCCGCCCCAATCGCGACGCTGCACTTCCACTCGCCGCTGCTGCCCGTCGCGCGCGAGCGTCAGCTGGACTGTGCCGCGCGGCGCCTGCTCCAGCTCGAGCTCCATCCAATCGAACGGCGAGCCGAGAGTGCCCGATGCGTCGCCGCGCTGCCACTCCACCGGCCGGTCGCCGGGCAGCGCGCCCGCCACGGCGAGCGCGACTTCCGGCGTTACCCGCTCGAGCACCAACCCTTCGCCCGCAGCCACACGGCTGGCGCTCACCCATCCCAGCGCGAAGATCAGGCAGCGCGCAAAGCGCCGTTTCACGCCGTCCCCTTTCCGAGCTCGAAGGCCCGGGCGGGATTCTATGTGCGCTGCCGCTGCCGAGACCGCCAAAGAAACGGCATTGCCTTCATCTGCTCTCTCGTAACTGGTCAATCGAGGTCGGTGCGGTCGCTCCAGACGCCCTCGTGGTCACCGGATCGTCACCGCAGCGGCGGCTGTCCGGGGCTTGCGGGTGCCATCCCCAATCTGGTCGACCGCCCGGAACGACCTGTCGGGCGGGGTTACGCGGTCGACGCGCAGCTGGTTTCCTTCCGCAGTCCAGCAGTAGGCCGCGCCGTCGTCGCCCATCACGCAGGGATCTCCGAGGGCGGAGTCGATCAAGCCGGCCGGTTTTGCCGAACCCGGGAGAGTGAGCTCGGTCGGCCGCTCTACGGTCAGCACTCCTCCCGAGGCGCCCATGCCCAGGCCTGCGGCTCCAATCGCGCGCGGATCAGAGTGGGCTCGCACCGTGGGGCATGTCGTTCTCTCGCTGCTGTCCGTGAAACGCCTACTTCGGTTCGATGTGGAGGTGCACGAGGGGTGGGCAGACGTGGAGGGGCAGCGACCCCTTCAGCTTCAATCCCGGCTCCCGGACTTCGAGTGCCGCGAAGAGCTGACCGGACTCGCGCCAGAGCGTGAAGGTGCTGCGGTCGTAGCGGAACGTGGTGCCGCCGAGAAGCGGCGTCCAGACGCTGTTCTGCGTCACCGAGAACTGGTGCCGCTGCCCCTCGACCGGTGCGTTGCCGAAGAGGGCTTCGAAGCGTGGCGGGCGCGTTGTCGCGTCGCGCTCGATACGCTGGATCTCTTCCGCGCCCAAGGGCGCGTGGCCGACGAGGTGAAAGGCGAACTCGCGATCACTCGCCGGCTTGAACTCGACCGGCGCGAAGGTCGATGTCGGCCGCGTGGCAGCGAGGCGCGCCTCCATCGCCGCGGCGCCTTTCCGGGTCATCACCGCGATCGGTGGCAGGCCCTGCTGGACCGCGCCACAGCCAAGGGGCTCACTGGCGAAGACCAGGATCGGAGCGAACACCCCAGAGCGCATCCGGACGAAGCCGGACTTGCCCGCAAACACCGAGAGCGTCGGCACCACTAGGGCTTCTCGAATCTCCACTGACTGCAGCTGCCCGAACGCCTGGCTGCCCGGGACCTGGAGCTCCAGCTGGCCGCGCGGCGGCGGTCCGCCCGCGGCGGCCGGCTGACCCGCGGCGGGCACGGCGAGCACGGCGGCAAGCAGGATCCCGAGCACGGGGTGGCGCGTGGGTTCAGATCGCATCGCCGCGACGGTACGCGGTGTCATGGAATCACTCCGCTCCAGGCCGACGTGTTCCCGCTCTCGAAGCCGTCGGCGAAGATGAGGTTCGGGACCGTCACCAGGAGCGGCGGGCACGACGCCGCCTGGAGGTAGCCCTGGTTGAGCGAGCCCACCTCGTAGACGTAGTCGCCCAGTTCCCGCTGCCAGTCCACGTAGCTCGTCTCCGCAGGTAGCGGCGCTGCGATGCGCGCGCCGTCGCGCTGGACGGTCTGGCGCTCGAGGGCGAAGTCGCCGTCGGTGCCCGGCGTCCAGGTCAGCGTCACGTCGCGGCCGTTCACCGTCGCCCCGAGGTTGGTGGGGCAGCTCGGCGGCGTGGTGTCGAGGACACAGGCGCTGCTCTTCACCGCGATCTCGCCGGAGAGGTAGACGGGATCGGGAACCGCCAGCACGAACCGGGCGCCGTCCCAGGCGATGGCGGGGAATCCGCCGACGCGGAAGCCCTGGAAGAGAGCGCAGCCGCTCGCTGCCGACCTTCGCGCCGGCGGCATCGACGCGGGCGAGCACCGCGCCGCCGGCGCCGCCCACGATGCCGGACCATGCGACGCCCCAGCCGCTCCCGTCGCCGGCGAGGCGGGTCGGCTCGCGCCTTCGCTCGAGAGCTGGACCTCGGAGACCGACCAGCGCGAGGTTGGCGGCCAGCCGCCGGAAACGAGCCTGCGAGGTGCCCGTGCGCACATCGGCCCAGACGAGCCGATGCTGGCTGCCGCTCCACGCCAGGCCCGGGCGCGATTGCTCGCTCGCCTCGTTGGTGACGTTGAGCTCCGCCCCGATGCGGGCCCCGAAGCGGTCGAGCGCGGCGACGTAGATCTCGCCGTTGCCGTCGCGAGTGTCCCGCCAGGCGACGGCGAGCGAGCCGCCGCCGCCGGCGAGCGACGGCACCTGCGAGCGGCCCGCCGCTTGCGAGATGCGGTGCGGGCCGCCGCCGACCGCCGTGCCGTCGGGCAGGTAGGCGACGGCGAAGAGCTCCTGCCCATCCGGCGCGCCCGACTTCTCCCACGCCACCAGGAAGTGCTCGCCGCTCCAGTGCAGGTCGATCGGCGTGTTGGTCAGGCCAGCGGCACCTGCACGTCCGGCCGCAGCTTGGCGCCGGCGCCGTTGAGGAAGGCGATCGTGGGTTGGCCGTTGGCGCCGTCGCGCCAGGCGATGGCGAGAACCTCGCCCGACCAGGCCATGACGACGTTGCCGAACGTGCTCGACGCGCGGCATCCGGGACGAGGATCTCGGCGGCCGTCGGGTTGCCCGAGCCGTCGAGCAGCCGGAGGTAGACGTCGGCGCCGCTGGTCCCCGCGCGTCCGTCCAGCCAGGCGACCGCCGCGCCGTTGCCGAGAGTTTCGATCGCCTCCGGCCCGGCGCCGCCGCCGGGCGCGTGGCCCGAGGTGACCATCCGCCGCGGGTTCGCGCCGGGATTGCCGCTCTCGTTCATCGCTTGCAGGTGGATCTCGAGCGCATCGGGGCGGACGAAGCGTCGTGCCAGGCGACGGCCAGCGTGCCGCCGCCCCACGCCAGGCTCGGGTGGTCCGAGACGAAGGCGTCGAGCGGCGAGCTCGCCAGCACGTCGGCGCCGAGCTTGGCGCCGGTCGCCGGATCGGCGAAGGTGAGGCGGATCTCCACCGGACCGAGGTCGCCGGTGCGGATGTCTTCGACCGCCACCGCCCACCGCGTGGCGGTGCGGCCGAGCGAGAGCTGGAAGTGTCGACGCCGAGCGCGGCCGGGTCCGAGAGACGGTGCTCCGCGGAGAGCGGCACGCCGGTCGGCGACAAACGGCGGAGGAAGACCGCGCCCACGCTGTCCTCGCGCAGGTCGCTCCACGCCACTCCCAGCTCGCCGGCGCCGTCCCAGGCGACGTCGACGAACACCGCGCCGCCAAAGACCGGCGCCGGACGTCACCGCGGTGCTGGCAGCGACCGGGGTGCCGTCGCGCGCCACTCGGCGCAGATAGATCTGGTTGTTCGCGGTGCGGCCGTCGACCCACACGATGGCGTGCTCGCTGCCGGTCCACGCCATGCGCGGGCCGAAGGCGTCGACGCCGCCGTCGCTCACCACGACGTCGATCGTCTCCTTGGTGTAACCGTTGGCGGCGATGTGGGCGTAGCGCACGTCGCGCACGCCGGTGCGCGAGTCGGGCCAAACGATCCCCCAGCCCTGGCCGTCCCAGGCGAGGCCGGGGCGCAGCATCATGGTTAATCACCGGCCGCGCCCCCGCCTCGGAGACCACGACGGGACCGGTGAGCACCGTGCCGTCGAGGTCGTAGGTGGCGAAGAACACGCCCCAGCGGTCGCCCAGCCGCTCGTACCACGCCATCCCCCAGCGGTTGCCGCCGTTCGAGGCCAGGATCTGCCCTGCCATCTGCTCGCTGCTGGCGCGCAACGTGACCGGCCCGGCGACGGTGGCGCCGGTCGCGTCCAGACGCGCGTAGCGCAACGTCGCCGCGTCGTTGGCGACCTCGCGCCAGGCGATGCCGAAGACGCCGGGACCGGCCGCCGCCACGTGCGGGTTGAGCGCTCCCGAGCCGCTGGTGATGCGCGTGCGGCAGAAGGGCGTCGAGGCACCGGGCACGAGGACCGACGCGACGTTGGTCCAGTCGGAAACGCAGGCGCCGTTCTCGGCGCGCACGCGGTAGTAGTAAGTCACGCCGGCGGTGAGCGGTCCCGAATCGGTGAAGGCGGTGGCGTCCGCGGGCGCGTTGGCGAGGAAGGCGAAGCTGCCGCCCGCCGCCCGCCGCTCGATGCGGAACTGCGTCTCGTCGGTGGCGTTGTCGCTCCAGCTGAGCACGGCGCTTGGGCCGGCGGCGAGGTTCGACGTCGAGGTTGGTGGGCGCGAACGGCGTGGCGACGACGGCGAGCGCCGCGGACAGCTCGGAGGTGTTGCCCGCCGCGTCGGTGAAGGTGGCGGTGATGACCGAGCCCGGCGGACTGCGCCGGCACGACTCGTCGCGAAGCTGCCGTTGGCGGCGGGGACCACGCTGGTGAGGAAGGTGGTCGCCTCGCCGAAGCCGCTGGGGTCCGCCGCCGCCGATTCGAAGAGCTCGACCGTGCCGAGTATGCGGGGTTGGCGGTGTCGACCGTGCCGTTGGCCGCAGTCGTGCCGGCGCCGCACGCGTTGACGGCCGAGGTGAGGACGGGGAAGTTGCGAGCTGGTTGGCGCCAGCGTCGCCATCGCCGGCGTCGTTGGCGGTCACGCCGTCGGGTGCCAGGTCGATGCCGAGGCCGCCGTTGTCGTGGATCGAATTCTGCGTGAGGGGTTGCCGGCGGTGGTCGCGCCGACACCTCGATTGCGTCGCCCGCCGAGTTGGTGATCTCGTTGGCGAGCACGCCGCTGCCGCCGATCGTGAGTTCCGGTGGCGCCGTTGGCGAGGCGGATCGCCACTTGGTTGGCGAAGACGGGGCCGGACATCGTCGGCGAGCGGCCGAAAACGCTGCCCCGAATGAAGTTGACGTTGGTCCCGGCGTCGGTGACGACGACCGCCTTGTCGGCGGCTGTGAAGTAGTTGGCGGCGGGTTGAGCGCGTCCCCAGGCGCCGCCGGCGAAGCGCACCGCTTCGCCGAGGGAGCCGACGACGCCGGTGCCGGTGGCGTCGAGTCCGAAGCGGTTGTTGTTGATGGTGGTCATGGGGTGCCGAGGCCGTTCACGTCTACGCCTACCGGCATGGTGCCGGTGACGAGATTGCCGCCACTGCCGCTGCTGATGCCGATCGTCGCCCCGCCGCCGTTGTCGATACGAATATGGGCCTGACCGTTGGGGATCGACAGCATGCCCGATGCGTCGGTGCCGAAGCGGTTGCCGTAGACGCCGTTGCCGGGCGCGCCGTCGACATGCGGACCGTGGCTGGTGTTGCCGGCGATGACGTTGCCCGTGCCCGCCGCCGCGTTGCCGATCACCGTGCGGAACGACGGGCCGGTCAAGTGGACGCCGACGCCGTTGGCCAGCGCCGCGGCCCCGGTCGCGTCGAGGCCGATCCAGTTGCCCATGACCAACGTGCCGTTGCTGGCAGCGCCGCTGACTTCGACACCGGCGAGATGTTGCCGGAGATCAGGTTGCGGCACCCACCGCCAGTGCCGACGATGCCGCCGGTGGTGCCAGACTCGAGCGCTACGCCGCGGCTGTTGGGAACGGCGGTGAGGCCGCCGAGGTCGGCGCCGATCGTGTTGCCGAAGATGTGGTGTTGGCGCCACCGGCGACGAGCACGCCGGCGTAGCCGTTGCCCGAGATCAGGTTGCCGGCTCCCGCGCCGCAGCCGCCGATGGCATTGGCGTCGGCGCCCGCGGTCGATGCAGACGCCCGTCTGCGTGCCCAGGCCCGCCAGGCCGTCGCGCGTCGTGCCGATTCGATTGCCGAGGATCGTGTGGCCTGTAGCAGCCGGCCCGACGTAGACGCCAAAGGCGCCAGTTGCCGAGACAGGTTGCGGTCGGGCACCAACGGGCTCGTGCCGTGATTGCCGGTGCCGCCGATGATGGCGCCGGCGGAGCCCGCCGCCAGAAGGAACCGCCGAAGTTGGAGACCGCTGACGTTCCGTCGAGGCTGGTGCCGAGGTAGCAGCCTTTCACCACCAGGCCGTCGGCGTCGTCGTTGGTGTGAATGGCGTGCCGGTGAAGTGGCGGATCACGAAGTCGATGACTGCGCCGCTGGCCGGGCCCTGGAAGAGCAGGCCAGCGTCGCCGGTCTGGCCGGCGCCGTCGAGCACCAGCTCGGGACCGTTGGGGTTGGTGTCGCCGCGGTTGGTCGGTCTGCGTGTAGCCGTCGAGCGTGATCCCCGCCGGATCGGTGATCGTCGGCAGGCGTCCCAGCTCGCCGTCGCTGGGGGTGAACCAGCAGGCACCGTCGTGGCAGTCGTTGCCGGCGGTGGGGATGTTGAACTCCACGACGTCGGCGCCGGCCGTGTTGTTGGCGGCGATGATCGCCTCGCGCAGGGTGACCAGGCCGTCGGGGCCGGGCAGGTCGCCGACCTGCTGCGCGCCGCCGAAGTCCACCGCCTCCGACGTCGAGTTGACGGCGATGACCGCCTCGATCGCCAGCTTCGCGAGCGCCACCTCGCCATCGTCGAGCGCCAAGAGAACGTCGAGGTGCGCGTCGGCGTCGAGCCGGGTCGCCAGCAGCTCGGCGGAAGGGCGCTCGGCGGGCGGCTCGGCGACCGCGTCCCGTCGCCAGCTTCTCGCCGCGAGCGCGGCCGTGACACCGGCCGGCGAGCCGATCACCCACCGCGGCCGCGCCGACTTCGCGCCGGGCTGCAGCTCGACGACGAGGTCCATCACGCCGTCGCGCGGACGATCGGCAGCCTCGAGCCGCGCAGCGATGCCGGGAAGCGCGAACCGCTTGCCCGCTTCGAGGCGACCGTCGCTTGTCACCGCGAACGTGCGGACGGCGGCGGCCTCGGCCTCGCCGATCGCGAGCTCTTCACGGCCGTCGCCGTCGAAGTCGGCGGCGGCGAGGGCCGCCGGCGCGAAGTCGAGCGTCACGACACGGTCGACGTCGCCGGCCGCGCTGCCGCGGACGGCGATCCAGGCCACCAGCCCTGCCCCGTCGCCGCGATAGAGCACGGCGACGTCGGCATCGCCGTCGCGGTCGCGATCGAGCCGCACCGCAGCGATCGGTTGCCACCCCGCAGCGGGCGGCGGCCAGCGCTGGACCACCCGATACCCGGACGGGAGCACCGCTTCGGACGCCGATGGATCGGCGACGGACGCTGTCACCACGGAAGCAACGAGCAACAACATCCCGACCGCGACGTGGGCACGCATGACCGCCTCCTCTCGCCGGGGGTTGCTAACGGCAGGCTAACGCAACTTGGCTGACGTCGGGGCCGCGCGCCCCGTAGCCAGCTTCGCTACCCGCGCTCCGCCAGTGGCGCAGGAAGCGCGAATCACTGGGCTGCCGGCGTCTCCGACGGCGCTGGCGTCCCCTTGTGCTTCTTGAGGTAGAGCGCCAGCTCGTAGGCGACGTTGCGCTCCATCTCCTCGATGCCGCGAGCGGCGCCGAGCATGCCGCCGAAGGCCCAAGTGCGGTCGGCGGGCAGCACCGCGAGCGTGCGGCCGCTGTCGGCGTCGACCAGCTCCGACGTCATTTCCAGGTGCGCGGCGCCGGCGCCGGCGACCATCAGCCGCGCCGTCTCGCTGCCCGGCTTGTACTGGGTGATGCGGGCGCGTAACAGCAGCGCGCCGGGGCGCGGCTCGGCGGGCGCGCCGCGCAGCACCTCGGCGAAGACGCCGCTGCCGAGCTCGCGCACCACCTGATCGGGGATGCGCTTGGGCGCCGTCTCCACGAGGTAGGTCTTCTTGCGCTCAGCGGCCTCGGGATCGGCCATCGCGAAGTCCTCGATCACCAGCACTTGGTAGGCGGCGAGGTCGGCCCGCGGCCACTTGGCGACGTTCTCCTCGCGACGGCGCAGGGCGGTCGCGTCAGGCTGGTCGGCGGGCTTCGCCGCCGCCCGCCGCTGCGCCTGACCGTAGCGCTCCGCGATGTGCTCGGCCGAGGTCGCCTGCTCCTTGGGCTCGGGCGTGCAGTAGCCGCCGAGAGCGTCGATCATGGTGGCGCCGAGCCCCTCGTCGACCGGACGGATCTTGTCCCACAGGTTGAAGTAGTAGGTCTTGCCGGCCTCGAGCTCGACCTCGGCGTTGATGCGCGACCAGTTGAGCCAGAGCAGGTGCTTGCCCGGCGGCAGCTGGGCGAAGGTGTAGCAGTTGTTGTCGAGCGTGCCGACGAACTGCTCGTCGGCGTAGACGAACATGGTGCGCCCGCCGCCCTGAAAGCGGCCTTCGCGCAGGAAGTAGACGAGCGCGGTGTCGGCGGCGATCTCGCCGCGCTGCTTCTGCGGCGACTTCTGCGCCGCCTCGGCGGCGGCGGGGATCAACAGCGAGGCCAGGAAGGCGAGGCAGAGCTGACGAACCATGGTCTCCTCCTTCGAGCGCCGGACGTTGGCGGCGGCTCGGGAGGAGCTAACGGCAGGTCGCACGCGATTGGCGGCGTCACCCGGCGCGCGGCCGCGCAGTCCTTCGTGGCGTTGATCCCGGCGTAGCAGTCGCCGCTACTCGTGCCGGCGCAGCGTCGCCACCATCGCGGCGCTCTCGCGCGATGCCAGGTACATCAGCATCAGGGGCTTCTCGCCGGCGAAGGTGACGTGCAGCGTGTTCGGGCCCACCTTGGCGACCGCCTCGCGGACGCTCGAGAGCTCGGCGAGCGGATAGGACCTCGATCCGCCGGCGCGGACCACCTCGAGCTCCCTGTCGCTGAGCCGCAAGGTCACCTTCTCCTTCTTGACGATGAAGTGCACCACGCCCCAGACGATGAGGCCCGCGAGCGCCACCGCCGCTGCGCCGACGAGCCACGGCGCCTCGATCGCGATCCCCACCACCAGCAACCCCGCCGCCACGGGGCCGGCCGCCTTCGTCCACGCTGGAGGCGGGCTCCGCATCGTCGCCTCGACGATCGCTTGCTGCGGGTGAACGCCCGTTGCCGGTGACGTCGACATGGCTGCTGCACCTCCTTCAAGGTTCGTCAACGGACCGCTACAGGCCCCGAGCGGTCCTTGGGCGGGTTGAGCTTGGCGAGCCGGTGGTAGCGCGACTGCGAGAGCGACGTTGGAAGCCGAGCGACCCAGACGCCGCGCGGCTCGCCGCTCCCGTTGAGTTTGCAGAGCTCGCGGGCGTAGCCCCCGTCGAAGATATGGAGCGAGCCGTCCGCCGCCAGCTCGACGACCGGTTCCGCCGGTGCCGGGTGGAGGCGGAGCGAAGCGACGGCCTGCCCGCGCACCCACCACCAGAAGCCGGCGACCGCCGCGGTGCCGAGCACGATCGCGCTGCGGACGCCGAGCTCCCGCGGCGCTGCGTCGGCGAGGACGAGCAACGGCAACGTCAGGAGCACGATCAGCGCGCCGAAAGCGGCAAGACACCCCAAGACAGCAGCGACGGCGGCGACGAAACGGCGCGCCGGTCGCTTGCGCAGGTAGTCGAGGCACTGCTCGCAGCAGGGCGCCTCCACGGTTCTCCGCGTCAGCTCGACGGCGCCGGGGCCGAGGCTCCTCCCCCTCAACGGCGCTACGACCACGCGCGTGCCGGTTGCCGGCGCGACGCCGCACCAAGCGCAAGCCGCCGGAAAGACGACCCGATCGCCGGCGGGCCGCACCGTGAACCGCTCGACGCGCTCGGTGGGGACCGCCGGGCCGCCCAGCGGACCCAGCCGTTTCGTCGTGCTCGCCCCGTGAGTCACGAGCGAGCTTAACGGCAACTCAATCCTTGGTGGCGTCGACCTCGGCGAAGTAGTCCCCGCGCACGAGGACCTCGCGCGGCTTGCTGCCCTGGGCCGGGCCGAGGAGGCCTTCGCGCTCCATGAGGTCGATCAGGCGCGCGGCGCGCGAGAAGCCGATCCGCATGCGCCGCTGGAGGAAGCTCGCCGAGGCCTTGCCCTCCGAGACCACCAGCCGCGACGCCTCGTCGAAGAGCTCGTCGTCGTCGCCGTCGGCGCCCTCGCCACCCGCCACCCCGTTGCCGCCGCCGCTGAACTCGACGACCTCCGGGTCGAGGTCCGGCTTGCCCGTCTTCTTGAGCCAGCGCACGAGAGCCGCCGTCTCCTGCTCGCTGATGTAAGCGCCGTGCACGCGCAGCAGTCGCGACGTTCCCGGCGGCATGATCAGCATGTCGCCCTTGCCGAGCAGCCGCTCCGAGCCCACGGTGTCGAGGATCGTGCGCGAGTCGTGGCGGCTGGTCGTCGCATAGGAGATGCGACACGGGAAGTTCGCCTTGATGGTGCCGGTGAGGACGTCGACCGACGGCCGCTGGGTGGCGACGATCAAGTGAATGCCCACTGCGCGCGCCATCTGGGCCAGCCGCGCGATCGAGGTCTCCACCTCGTTGGCGGCGACGATCATCAGGTCGGCCAACTCGTCGATCACGATCACGTAGTACGGCAGCGGCTTCAGGTCGTCCTTCGTGACCTCGCTGTTCTCCTCCAGCGCGAGGCGCCGCTGCACCTCGGGGTCGCGAATGGCGCGGTTGTAGTAGTCGAGTGAGCGCACGTGCACCTCGGCCAGCAACCGATAGCGCCGCTCCATCTCCGCCACCGCCCAGCGCAGCGCGTTGGCCGCCTTCTTCGGCTCGACGACGACGTCGGTCTTCAGGTGCGGGATGTCGGCGTAGACCCCGAGCTCGACCCGCTTCGGGTCGATGAAGATGAACTGCACCTCCTCGCGCGAAGCCTTGTAGAGGATCGAGGTGATCATCGCCTGCAGGCCGACGCTCTTGCCGGCGCCGGTGGCGCCGGCGACGAGCAGGTGCGGCATGGTGGCCAGGTCGGCGAAGTAGGGCTCGCCCTGCAGCGACGTACCCAGAGCCATGGTGAGCACCGATCCCGCGCTGCGGAACTTCTCGTGCGCGAGCAGCGAGCCGAGCCGGATCAGCGAGCGGTCCTTGTTCGGCACCTCGATGCCCAGCGTCGAGCGCCCCGGGATGCGGTCGATGCGCACCGACTCCGCCTGCAGCGCCAGCGCCAGGTCGTCCTGCAGGTTGACGATCTGACTCATCTTCACGCCCGGCGCCGGGCGGAACTCGAACACCGTGATCACCGGCCCGGGGTTGATCCCCTCGAGCGTGCCCTCGACGCCGAAGTGCTCGCAGCTCTGGCGGATCGCCTCGCCGAGGCGGATCAGGTCGTCTTCGGGGACGGTGTGCGGCACCGGCTGCAGGTTGAGCAGGTTGAGCGGCGGCAGCGTCGCCTCGGCCGGCGGCTGGAAGAGCAGCGGCTGCTGCTTCTTGCGGCGCGGGCTCGCGGCGGCGGCAGGCTCGGCGACCGCCGCGCCGTCAACCCCCTCGCCGGTCGCGGCGTCGAGCGCCGCCTCGTCGAGGTCGAGCTCCTCGGCGAGCCGCACGCGGCGCACGCCGAAGCCTCGCTCGCCTCGGCGCTCGCCCCGCTCGCTGACGCGCAGGGGCAGGTCGAGCTCCCCGCCGCTCGCCGGCTCGGGGGTCGACATCACGACGGCGGCAGCCTCCGCCTCGCGGCGGCGCAGGTGCTTCGACACCACCCGCTTGCGTAGCTTCTCCTTCTCGGCGCGCTGGCGGCGGCGGCTCCACCACAACACGACGCGCTCCCAGCGCAGCGCCAGCCGCGCCTGCCAGCCCGCCATCACCTCGGCGAGCGTCGACTGCGCGATCAGCGACACCCCGATGACGGCGAGGGCGCCGACGAGCAGCAACGAGCCGGGGAAGTTGAAGCGCTCGACCAGGCTCTCGGCGAGGAAGCGGCCGAGCACGCCGCCGACGTCGAGCGCCTCGCCGCGGAACACGCGGCGCCCGAGCACCAGCTGCAGCAGCACCGGCATCGTCAACATGAGGAGCGCGAACCCGGTGCCACGGCCGGCCACCCGCTGGCGCTCGCGGCGGCGCAGCAGCGACCAGGCGAAGACGCCGAGGCCGAGCGGCAGCAGCAGCGCCGTCGAGCCGAGGAGGCCGAGCAGCAGCGCCGCCAGCTCGGCGCCGAAGACGCCGGCGAAGTTGGAGACGCGGGCGCGCGCCGGCGGCAGCTCGTGGAGGAAGCTGGGGTCGCTGGGGTGATAGCTCGCCAGGCTCGCCAGCAGCAGCACCGCCGCCGTCGCCAGCACGAGCCCCAGCAGCTCGCTCCCCTTGGCGGGCGGCATCCTCGGCCGCGGCCGCTTGGGGAGTCTCTCCGCCTCTACCGCGTTCATGAGGCCTCGGAGCCGCGCTCGGTCGAAACCTTCTGCGCGCGGCCGCTCGTGGGCGTCCTCACCGCTTGTCGTCCCTCCCGCAGGCCCTCGCCCCCCAGAAGCTAAACCCTTGCATGAGGCGAGAGCGGCTAAGTCAGCCTGGAATCTTAACATTCTTCGTCTGGAGCCGGCCCGCGAACCGGCTCCAGACGAAGCAGGCGGAGGGCGGCGCTCAACGGAGCAGTGGCCAGAGCGCGAGCCAGCGGTCGAGCGGCAGCTCTTCGGCGCGGGTCATCGGCGGCAGGCCGAGCTCGGCGACGGCCGCCTCGACGCGGGCGCTGCCGGCGCGACGGGCGAGGGCGTTGCGAAGCGTCTTGCGCTTCTGCCCGAACGCCTCGCGCACGAAGGCGAGGAATGGCGGCATCTCCACTTCGGGCAGCGGCGGCGCGTGGAGGCGCAGGCCGACGAACGCGCTCTCGACCTTCGGCGGCGGCCGAAACGCGCCGGGCCGCACGCGGCCGAGGATCATCGCCTCGGCATAGGACTGCACGAGCACCGTGAGCGAGCCGAAGTCGCGAGTGCCGGGCCGAGCGGTGAGCCGTTCGGCGACTTCCTTCTGCAGCAGGAACGCGGCGCGCGGCACGCGTTCCCACTGCGTCAGCACCGCGACGACGAGCGGCGTCGCCACGTTGTAGGGCAGGTTACCCGCGACGAGGGTCGGCGCCGGCAGCCGCTCCCACGGCAGCGCGAGCGCGTCCATCACCAGCGGCTGCAGCTCGCCAGCGCGCCCCCGCACGCGCATCGTTCGTCGCAGCTCCCACGCCCAGTCGAGGTCGAGCTCGACTCCCCACACGCGCGCGCCGGCGTCGAGCAACTGCGCAGTGAGCACGCCGCCGCCCGGCCCGATCTCGACGACGCGCTCGCCGCGCGGCGCGAGGAAGTCGACGAGCGGCCGGCACGCCTCCGGCCGCACGAGGTGATGTTGTCCGAGCGCTTTCTTGAGCCGCGGCCGCGTCACCGCCGCAGGCTACCAGCGCGACACCAGCCGCCGCCTCAGGCGGTCGTCAGCGAAATGCGGCAGCCAAGGTCGGGTCGTGGAACTGCTCGTAGTCGACGACCTTGCCCTGGCGCAGCTTCCAGATGAAGACCCAGCGCGTGAGCGCCGACTTGCTCGTCGTCTTCACGCGGCAGCCGAACTCGCCGAGGGAGACGACGGTGTCGCCCTGGGCCACGAACTCCGCCGGCGTGAACGAGGTGACGTCCACCGAGTCGGCGATGGCGTCGAAGAAGCGCGGCACCCGTTCCTTGCCGGAGTAGTCGCCGGCCCACGGCACCTCGGGCTCGAAGTGGGAGACCCAGCGCACGTCCTCGCTGAGCTGGTCGATGATGTAGGGGATGTCGCCGCGCCCGAAAGCCTCGTAGATCTTGGTGACGGCCTCGACGTTCTGTTGCTCGCTCATGGCTCCTCCAGTCCGAGCGAACTACGCCGCCGAGCGCTCGCCGGATCACCGGGCGGCGCGAGTGCCCACGCTTGGACGGCCGCTGCCAAATTGACGCCGTTCGCGCATCCCACCCGGCCACCCCCGCGCGGTGCAGCCGCCAGCCATCGGCCTTCCCCCGTGAAATCTGCGCAAGACTCACGTGGCACTTCACTTGCAGTCGCGCGGCCCGCCGCCATGGAGCAGGCACTCCCCGCACCCCCTCTAGCAGCCCGCGACCTGGAGCACGAGGCGCTCGCCCTCCGCCAGGTCGAGGCCGAGCTGCGCAAAGTGCTCGTCGGCCAGCAGTACCTCGTCGACCGCATGCTGGTCGGCCTGCTCTGCCGCGGTCACCTGCTCATCGAGGGCGTGCCCGGCCTCGCCAAGACGCTCGCCGTCAAGACCCTCGCGCGCACGCTGTCGATCCGCTTCCAGCGCATCCAGTTCACCCCCGACCTGCTCCCCGCCGACCTCATCGGCACGCTCATCTACGACCAGCGGAGCGGCGAGTTCGTGCCGCGGCAGGGGCCGATCTTCACGCAGCTGCTCCTCGCCGACGAGATCAACCGCGCGCCGGCGAAGGTGCAGTCGGCGCTGCTCGAGTCGATGGAGGAGCGGCAGGTCACGCTCGGCGACACCACCTTCCGTCTCGCCGAGCCCTTCATGGTGCTGGCGACGCAGAACCCCATCGAGCAGGAAGGCACCTACCCGCTCGCCGAGGCGCAGGTCGACCGCTTCCTGATGAAGCTCGTCATCGGTTACCCGAGCCGCGAGGAAGAGCGCGCCATCTTCGACCGCCACCTCGTCGAGACGCCGGCCGACGTGCGTCCCGTGCTCGACCCCGACCGCATCGTGCAGCTGCAGCGCGCCGCCGACGCGGTCTACCTCGACCCCAAGATCCGCGAGTACGTCCTCGACGTCATCGCCGCCACCCGCGCGCCGCAGAAGGCGGGGCTGCGCGGCCTCGCCGAGCTGATCGCCTTCGGCGCCTCGCCGCGCGCCACCCTCTTCCTCGCCCGCGCGGCGAAGGCGATGGCCCTCCTGCGCGGCCGCGCCTACGTGACGCCCGAGGACGTCAAGGAGGTGGGGCCCGACGTGCTGCGCCACCGCATCGTGCCCACCTACGAGGCCGAGGCCGAAGAGGTGAGCTCCGATCAGCTGGTGGCGCGGGTGCTGGAACAGATCGAAGTCCCGTAGCCTTTACGGCGCGAACCGAGCCCGCGCTCATGCCGCTGTCCCTCCTTCGCCGCTCCGCGCCTCCCGCTCCCCCGCCACCGCCGCATCAAGCCCCGAGCAGCGCCGAGCTGCTGCGCAAGGTCAAGCGCATCGAGATCACGACGCGCCGCCTCGTCGAGCAGGGCGTGGGCGGCGAGTACCACTCGGTGTTCAAGGGGCGCGGCGTCGAGTTCGCCGAGGTGCGGCCGTACCAGCCCGGCGACGACGTGCGCACGATCGACTGGAACGTCACCGCGCGCATGGGCTCGCCCTTCGTCAAGCAGTACGTCGAGGAGCGCGACCTCACCGTCTTCCTCGTCGTCGACGTCTCGGGCAGCCTCGGCTTCGGCTCGCGCGCCATCCTGAAGCGCGATCTCGCCGCCGAGCTCGCGGCGCTCCTCGCCTTCGCGGCGCTGCGCAACCACGACCGCGTCGGCGCGGCGCTCGTCACCGACCGGCTCGAGCTGCTGCTCCACCCGCAGCGGCGGCGCAACCAGGTGCTGCGGCTGGTGCGCGAGATCCTGCATCACCCGGCGCGCGGACGCACCGACCTCGAGCGCGCGCTGCAGTCGGTGCTGCCGGCGCTGCGCCAGCGCTCGGTGCTCTTCGTCGTCTCCGACTTCGTCGACACGCCGCTCGACCGCTCGCTGAAGGCGGCGGCGGCGCGGCACGACGTCATCCTGCTCGAGGTCTCCGACCCGCGCGACCAGCACCTGCCGCCCGCCGGGCCGGTGGTGCTGCGCGACGCCGAGACGGGCCGCGTCGCGGTCGTCGACGGCCGGCGCGCGGCGGCGGCGCACCAGCATCGGCGGCTGCAGCAGCGGCAGGAGCTGCTGCAGCTCGCCGGCAAGCTCGGCGTCGACCACCTGGAGATCGGCACCGGGCGGCCGTACTTGTCGGCGCTGGTGCGTTTCTTCGAGCAGCGGCGGCGGAGGCTGCGCCGGTGATCGGTGCGCTGCTCGTCGCGGCGGCCCTGGCGCCCGGCGCAGTCGCGGCATCCTCGCCGGTGGCACCGCCACCCGCAGCACCGCGCGTGCGGCGCGCATCTTCGTCCGCGGAAACCGCTTCGCCATCGCTGCGCGCGCAGCTGTCGCCGAAGGAGATCACCGTCGGCGACCGTGTCCGCGTCGAGATCGAGGTGACGCTGCCGCCCGGCGAGCGCTGGGGGCCACCGGCGATCCCGCCCGACCTCCGCCAGTGGGGCGAGGCCGAGCTGCTCGCCAAGCAGCGGCCGGAGGCGCTGCCCGGCGCGCCGAACCACTACCGCATGGTGCTGCTGGTGACCGCGTGGAAGCCCGGCAAGATGACGCTGCCGCCGATCCCGGTGGCGATGGCGCCGCTGCAGCAGGAAGGCCCTTCGGCCGAACGGCCGCTGGTGCTGGCGACGCCGCCGCTCGAGCTCACCGTCAAGTCGGTGCTGCCGGCCGAAGGAGCGCCGCCGAAGCCGCCGGCGCCGCCGCAACCGCTGCCCATCGGCGCCGCCTTCTGGTGGACGGCGGGCGGTCTCGCGCTCGCCTCCCTCGCCGCCGCCGGGCTGCTCGTCTGGCGCCGGCGCGCCATCGCCGTCGCGGCGCCGGCGGCGCCGCCGCTGCCGCCGCTCGCGCAGTTCCAACGCGAGCTCGCCGCGCTCGCCACCGAGCCGTCGCCCGAGCGCGTGCACACCGGCATCTCGATGGCGATGCGCCAGCTGCTCTCGGCGCTGCTCGGCTTCGCCGCCGTCGAGAGCACCACCACCGAGATCGACCACGAGCTGCGGCGCGGCCGCCTCGACCTCACGACCCGCCGCGGCGTCCTCGACCTGCTGCGCCGCTGCGACGAAGTGAAGTTCGCGCGCCGCCCGGCGACGCGCGCCGAGGCGCAGGAGCGGCTCGACGCCGCGCGCGCCCTCGGCGAGCAGGTCCAGCGCGAGCTGGTGCCGGCGCTGCCGGCTCCGCCCGACGCCGCGGCAGGTGGAAACGCCGCATGAGCGGCGCGACGCCGACGCTCGCCGATCCGCTCTGGCTCCTGCTCCTGCTGCTGCTGCCGCTCCTCGCCTGGCGCCACCATCGCCGCTCCTCGCCGGGGGCGCTCACCTTCAGCGAGCTTCCCGCCGGCGCCGGCGGCGCGTGGCGGCTCCACCTGCCCTTCTACAGCCGGCTCGTCGCCTTGGCTTTGCTCGTCCTCGCGCTGGCGCGGCCGCAGCTCGGCTACGCGTGGGAGGAAACGAGCACCGAGGGCATCGACATCCAGCTCGTGCTCGACGTCTCCGGCAGCATGGGTGCCGAGGACTTCGCGCCCAAGAACCGGCTCGAGGTGGCGAAGAAGGTGATCGCCGACTTCGTCGCCGGCCGCCCCGGCGACCGCATCGGCCTCGTCGCCTTCTCCGGAGCGGCGCTCACCAAGGCGCCGCCGACGACCGACCGCGAGATGCTGCAGTCGCTCATCGCCGACTTGAGGCTGCACACCATGCCCGACGGCACCGCCATCGGCCTCGCCCTCGCCAACGCGGCGGCGCGGTTGAAGGAGAGCCCGGCGAAGTCGCGCCTCGCGGTGCTGGTCACCGACGGCGACAACAACGCCGGGCAGATCGATCCCGACTCCGCGGCCGCCATCTGCGCCGGCCTCGGCATCAAGGTCTACACCGTGGCGGTGGGCACGCAGAGCGGGCCGGTGATCATCCCCATCCCGGTGCGCGACCCGCTCTCGGGCGAGGTCGAGATCCGCCGCGTGCCGTGGAACGTGCGCGTCGACGTCGAGCTGTTGCAACGCATCGCCAAGCGCACCGGCGGCCGCTTCTTCCGCGCCAACGACCCGGAGGCGTTGCACGACATCTTCCAGAGCATCGACCGTCTCGAGCGCACGCCGCTGCAGGTGCGCAAGATGGTGCGCCACGAGGAGATTTTCCAGCCACTGGCCTGGAGCGCGCTCGGGCTGTTGCTGCTGCCGCTGCTGGCGGCGGGCGTCGGCTTGACGGCGGAGCCATGACCGCGATGACGTCGCCGACCTTCGCCGATCCGCGCCTCGCGTGGCTCGTGCTGCTGGCGCCGCTCGCGGCGCTGGTCGCGGCGTGGGTCTGGAGGCGCCGGCTGCGCGCCGCCGCCGCGTGGGCGAGCAAGGGGCTGTGGGACAAGCTGCTGCCCGGCTATCGGCCGCTGCGGCTCGCGCTGCTCGTCGCGCTGCTCGCGATCGCCGTCGCGGCGACCGCGCTGGCGCTGGCGCGGCCACGCTGGGGCGTGCACGAGGAGCGCGTCGAGCGCCGCGGCGTCGACGTGGTGCTGGTGCTGGACACGTCGCTCTCGATGGCAGCGCCCGACGTGCGCCCCGACCGGCTGACGGTGGCGAAGCTGCTCGGGCGCCAGCTCGTCGCCGGCCTCGCCGGCCATCGCCTCGGCCTCGTGCAGACCGAAGGCGAGGGCGAGGTGCTGGCGCCGCTGACGCTCGACCGCTCCGTCGTCGACCTCTTCCTCGACTCGCTGACGCCCGCCTCGCTGCCGACGCCCGGCACCCGCCTCTCGCACGGGCTCGGCCGCGCGCTGCTGCTCTTCCCGCCCGAGCCGGGCACGCAGCGCGTCGTCGTCGTGCTGAGCGACGGCGAGGACCACGGCGAGGACTGGGACGCGGCGCTCAAGCTGATCAAGGAGTCGGGCGTCATCGTGCACACGATCGGCGTCGGCACCGCGCAGGGCGCGCTGCTGCCGCTGCCGTCGACCGCGGAGGGTGGCGCCGGCTACAAGCTCGACGAGAGCGGCCGCCCGGTGTTGAGCAAGCTGCAGCCGGCGGTGCTGCAGCGGGTGGCGCAGCAGACGGGCGGCGTCTACGTCGAGGCGGGACGCGCGGCGACGGCGGTGACGCCCATCGTCGCCGCGGTGTCGCGGCTCGCCACCCGCTCGCTGGGCACCGAGACGGTGCGGCAGCAGCAGGAGCGCTTCCAGTGGTGCGTCGGCGTGGCGATCGCCGCGCTCGTGCTCGCGCTCGCCACCTCGCCCTTCCGGCGGCAGGAGGCGGCGGCGTGAAGACGCTTCCGCTCACCGTGCTTCTCGCCGCGACTGCGTTGTCGCTCCCCGACCACTGGCTCCACAACCCGCGCGAGCGCACCGACAAGGGCGTCGAGGAGTGGCAGCGCAAGGAGTTCGCGGCCGCCGACCGCCACCTCGAGCAGGCGCTGGAGCTGGGCGGCGAGACGCCGCGCGGCCTCTTCAACGCCGGCACGGGACGACTGGGAGCCGGCGCGCCGGGAGCGGCACTGCCGTTGCTCACGCGCGCCGCCGAAGCGGCAGCGAAGGATCCGTTGGCGCAGGCGCTACAGCCCGAGGTGCTCTACAACCTCGGCAACGCCTATCTCGCCGCCGGCGACGCGAGCAACGCGGTGGAGAGCTATCAGGCCGCGCTGCGGCTGCAACCCAACCACCAAGCCGCCAAGCACAACCTCGAGCTGGCGCTGGAAGAGCAACGGAAGAACGAGCAGGAGCAGCAGCAGCAGAACGACCAGCAACAACAGCAGAATCAGGGCGGCGACCAGCAGCAGCCGCAGGAAGGCGGCGGCAGCCAGGGTCAGCAACCGCCCCAGCCGCAGCCCCAAGCGCCGCAGCCGCAGGGAGGGCAGCCGCAAGGCGGCCAACCGCAACAAGGGCAAGCGCAGCGCTCGCCGCGGCTCCCCGGCTTCAACCCGCAAAAGGACATGAGCGCCGAGCAGGCCGCGTCGCTGCTCGAAGCGGTCGAGAACCTCGAACGCGAGCAGCGCCGCGCCCGCGCCGAGCAGCAGCGCCGCGATCGAGCGCGGACAGCGACGGAGAAGGACTGGTAATGGAAGGCCTCGGGGCGAGGACGACGCCAGCGAGTCCCCGTCATCGCGAGGCCGCGGAGCGGCCGCGGCGGACCAGAGGGGCGAGCCAAGCGGCGAGCCCCGACGTCGTGGAGCGGGCGGCCGCGTCGCGGACGGCCGCGGAATCAACCAGAGGGGCGAGCGAAACGCGAGTCCCGACGTCGCGGAGCGGGCCGCGCGTTTGCGCGCGGGCCGCGGAGTCAACTCGACCATCGAGATTGCCTCGTCGCTCCGCTCCTCGCAATGACAAATCCGGCTGGCTCGCCCCGGTCCTCGTTTGCACGCTTGTCGCCGTCCTGCTCCCGCGCACCGCGGCCGCCGCCGGTTCGGTTCGCGTGACGCTTTCGCCACAGCGCCTCGCGCTCGGCGACACGGCGCAGCTCACCTTCCAGGTCTCGCGCTCCGACCTCGGCGGCGTGCGCCTCCAGCCGCGCTTCGAGCTCGACAACTTCCAGATCGTCGGCGGCCCGGCGCGCCACGACAGCATGAGCTGGATCAACGGCACGATGTCGCGCACCTTCAGCCTCACCTGGTACCTGGCGCCGCAGCGGCAGGGGAAGGCGCGTGTCCACGGCTTGAAGATCGTCGCCGGCGACGACGAGCTGGTGCTCCCCGACCAAGAGGCGTGGGTCGACGAGCGCCGCGCCGACCAGGGCGGCCTCGACGAGAACGGCCGCGACCGCGACCCGCGCATGGGGTCGGACCCCTTCGCCGAGCTCTTCCGCGACTTCTTCCAGCGCTCGCCCCGGCCGGCGCAGGAGCAAGGCCCGCCCCAGATCGTGCTGCGCGCCGAGGTGACGCCGGGCAAGCCGTGGGCCGGGCAGCAGCTCCTCTACACCCTCTACCTGCTCGCCGAGCGCCGTCCGCCCGGCGCCGGCCGCGTCGTCGTCGAGACGATCTTCCCGCGCCGCGTGCCGCCGTTCCAGGGCTTCTGGTCGCAGGAAGTGCCGCTGCCCGAGAGCAGCCACGCCGAGATCGTCGAGCTCGACAACAAGCTCTGGTGGCGGCAGCCGATCCTCCAGCGCGCCCTCTTCGCCTACGAGCCCGGGCCCGCACGCGATCGAGGCGGCCGAGGCCGACCTGCGCCTCGTCTACTTCCGGCCCGTCGGCTTCGGCTTCGGCGAGGAGCCGGTGCGGCCCGGCGCCGTCCGCCGGCAGAGCAACGCGCTCAAAGTGGCGGTGCAGGCGCTGCCGCCGCCGCCGCCCGGCTTCGACGGTGCGGTGGGACAGCTGCAGGCGCGCACTCGCCTCGAGCCCGCGTCGGTGCCGGCCGGCGAGGCCGCCTTCCTCACCGCCGAGCTCAGCGGCAGCGGCAACCTGAGCGGCCTGCCCGACCCCAAGCTGCCGGCGCTCGCCGGCGTGCAGCTGTCGCCTCCTCAGGAAGCGAGCCGGCAGAAGGTCAACGGCACCCGCGTCGACTCCACCCGCACCTGGACCTGGACGCTGATGCCGCAGCGGGCCGGCCGCTGGACGCTGCCGGCGCTCGAGTGGGTCACCTTCGATCCGACGAGCGGCGCCTATCGCACGTTGCGCGACGCAGCCGCTCGCGCTCGCCGCCACGCCGGCGGCGCCGACCGCGCCGGCCGCGCCGCCGTCGGCACAGCAGCAGCGGCGCCGGATGGCGCCGACTGCCACAGCGCTCGCCGTGGGGCGGCCCGGTGGGCTGGGCGGTGGGCGGCGCCGCCGCGGTCCTGCTCCTCGTCGCCGTCGCCCTGCTGCTCAAGCGCTGGCTCGGCCGCGGCCGAGCAGAGCGGCGCCAGCTCGTCGCCGAGGTCACCGCCGCCCTCGGCGACCCTCACCCGCGCCAGGCCGCGGGCGCCGCCGAGGACGCCTGGCGCAGCTACCTCGGCGCCCGCTACGACCTGCCCGTCGAGGCGCCGCCCACCCACTGGGCGGGCCTGCTCGCCAAGCGCGGCCTCGGCCCTACCCTCGCGAGCGAGCTCGTGCGGTTGGTCGACGACTTGCACTACCTGCGCTACGCGCCGCGTCTCGCGTCGACCGACTCGCTCCAACGCGAGCTGCTCGAACGGTCGCGGCGGCTCGCCCGCCGCCTCGGCTGAGCCCCTCCGGACCAGCCGAAGCAGCCCCGGGCTCCGGTCCAAGTCTTTCTGTTATCGTTACCTGCCGGCGCTACCGCGTTTCCAAGAGGTGCAGGGGCACGCGCCGGCCGATCCGCTGACGCGCTGCCATTGACGACGAATGGTCGACGTCCACTGCCTGGACCCGCACGAGCTCGAGCGCTTCCTGCTCCGCCGGCGCGCCACCCCCAATCTGCCGCCGCAGATGAGCCTGGCGGAGAACCTGGGCGAGATCCTGCGCAAGGCCAACGCCTTCGTGCCCTCCGCCGCCGGCTCCATCCTGCTCGACGACCCGATCGAGAAGCTGCCCGATCGCCGGCGTAACGAGCTCTTCTTCATCGCCGCCTTCGGCTACAACTCCCACGAGCTCCTCCGCCGCTCCATCCCCGCCGATAGCGGCATCGCCGGCCACGTCTACAGCACCGGGCGCTCCTACTTCTCCGCCGACGTCTCGCGCGACCCGCGCTTCTATTCCGGCGTCGACGAGGCGATCCGCTACCGCACGGAGTCGCTGGTGGCGATCCCCATCCGCATCGAGAAGGAAGTGTGCGGCGTCCTCGAGCTGGTCAACCGGCAAGGCGCGGAGGACTACAGCCCGCGCGACCTCGACCTGCTGGAGATCTTCGCCAGCTACCTCTCGGTGTCGATCCAGAACGTGCTCGACGCCCGCTACGCGCAGGAGATCGCCAAGCGCGACAACTTGACCGGCCTCTACAACGACCGCTACCTGCACAGCGGCCTCGAGCGCGCCATCGCGGAGTGCCGCGGCCGCGGCAGCGACCTCACCGTGCTGTTCATGGACCTCGACTTCTTCAAGCGCGTCAACGACACCCATGGCCACCTCGCCGGCAGCCAGGTCCTGCGCGAGGTCGGGCGCGAGCTCACCGAGACGGTGGGTGCCGCCGACGGCCTCGTCGCCCGCTACGGCGGCGACGAGTTCGTGCTGGCGGTGCCCGACACGGGCTTGGAGGAGGCGGTGGGCTTGGCGGAGCGGATCCGGTTGAGGATCGCTCAGCGGACATTCTGCGAAGTGCCCGGCGAGATCCATCCGGAGGCGCTACACCTACGCGGCATCACCTGCTCCATCGGCATCGCCACGCTGCAGCGGCACATCGACGCCGACGTCGAGCTGTCGGAAGCGAAGAGCTCGCTGCTGCGCTGTGCCGACATGGCGATGTACATCGCCAAGGAGACTGGGAGAGACCGGATCCAAGTGGCGCCGGTAGGCGACGTCGCCGAGCGCATGCCGCTCGGGCGCACGCACGCGGATTGAGTCGGCTCGCGAAGCAGGACGAGCCAACAGGCACGGTCGTCGCTCGCTGATGGCACGCCTCGCCGTCATCGGCGCCGGGGTCTCCGGTCTCACCTGCGGCGTGCTGCTCGCCGAGCGTGGCTATCAGGTGACGTTGTTCGCCAAAGAGACCCTGGAGACGACCTCGGCGGTCGCGGCGGCGATCTGGTATCCGTACGCCATCGAGCCGCAGGATCGCGTGCCGGTGTGGAGCAGAACGTCGTACGAGACGTTCCGCGAGCTGGCGAAAGATCCGGTCACCGGCGTCGACATGATCGAGCTCGACATCTACTCACAGCTGCCTGAGCCGGAGGTCCCGAAGTGGGCCGCCGCGACAGGCGGGCGCCGTCTATCGCCCGACGAGTTGCCAGCCCGGTATCGCGGTGGCTTTGCCATCGTCGTGCCGCTGATCGCCACCACCGACTACCTTCCCTACCTTCGCCAGCGCCTCGCGCGGGCGGGCGTCGGCATCCAACAGCGCGAGCTGGGCGAAGAAGATGTCGCCGCGTTGTCGACAACGCACGACGTGCTCGTCAACTGCGCGGGCATCGGGGCAGGCGAGCTGGTCGGCGATGACGAGTTGTACGCCGGCCACGGCGTGGTGCTGATCGTCGACAACTCCGGAATCGACCGCGCCCGGGCGTATGCCGAGGACCCCGACGAGCTGGCTTACGTCATTCCACGGCGGCGAGACTGCGTCCTCGGCGGCGTCGACGACGACCGGAAAGAACCCATCGTCACCGCCGAGCTGAAGCGCGCGATCTACGACCGCTGCCGAGCCATGGAACCGCGCCTGCCGCCGTTGACCGACGAGGCGTTGTCACGCGTCCAGGTCAAAGCCGGACCACGGCCCAAGCGCAACGCCGGCGTCCGGCTCGAGCGCCAACGGCAGGGCGAGCTCACCGTCATCCACAACTACGGCCACGGCGGCGCCGGCTTCACCGTCTCCTGGGGTTGCGCTTTCGAAGTGTTCTCCCATGTGCGAGAGGCACTCGGCGGGCCCCGGTGAGCCTACGGCTGAACTGACGCCGCCCGTCTACCGCATCGCTTCCATCGGCGAGAGCTTCGCTGCGCGGATGGCTGGGTAGAGGCCGAAGCCGAGCGCTAGCAGTAGCGCGATACCCCACGCCAGCGCCAACCCAAACGGGTTGACGACGAGCCCCCAGGGGAACAAGTGCGAGATCGCTTTGCAGAGCGCGCTTCCGCCCAGCGTACCGACCGTTGCACCGAGCGCCGCCAGGACCAGGGCCTCGAGGAGGAATTGGATGAGGATCTGGTGGTCGTCGGCGCCGATGGCTTTGCGGAGGCCGATCTCGTAGCGGCGGTCGGCGAACGAGATCAGCATCACCGAGAGCACGCCGACGCCGCCGACGAGCAGCACGGTGCCGGCGAGGCTGTAGAGGACGATCGACCAGCCGCGCATCTCCTGGCGGAACTCGGCGTAGCCGCGCGCCGCCTCGGCGTCGAGATCCTGCACCTCGACGTCTTCGATGCCGTGGTGGGCTTGGCGCGCGCGGCCGAGCATCGTCGCCGAGACCTCGTCGAGGTCGCGGGTGTTCTTGAGCTTGACCGCCACCAGCGTCAGCTTGTGGTCGGCGTCCAAGCGGTCCATGTAGGTCTCGAGCGGCACCAGCACGCCGTTGGCGTCCTGCCACATCTCTTCGTTGAAGATCTGGCCCGAGGCGAGCACGCCGACGATGCGGTAGGGGACGCCTTCGATCACCATGTCGCGCCCGACCGGGTCGCCGCCGCCGAAGAGCTTCGACGCCAGCGTCGCGCCGACGACGGCCACCCTCGAGTGGCGCTTCTGGTCGTCGGGGGTGATGCCGCGGCCGAGGCCGATCAGGCGGTTCATCAGGAACGAGTACTCGGAGGTGACGCCGCTGACGAAGATGCGCTCGCTGCCGGCCGTCGTGCGCACCGCCGTGCGCTTCACCGCGCGCGGCGAGAAGCCGAGCACTTGCGGGTGCGGCGCGGCGATGCGCGAGAGGTCCTCGTAGACGAGGCCGGTGCTCATCGCGAAGCGCTTCTGGTCCTCGGAGGTCTTCGCCGCCTTCGGCGCCAGCACCAGCGTGCCGTCCCAGCTCATGCCGGCGAAGCCGGTCGACACCTTGTCGAGCACGCCGTCGAGCACCGAGGTCATCACCACCAGGGAGAAGACGCCGAGCATCAGCAGCGTCAGGGTGAGGATCGAGCGCAGCTTGTGCGCCCACAGCTCGCGCAGGCCGCCGGAGACGACCTCCCACACGAGCGCCAGCTGCACGCCCAGCGAGCGGCGGCGACGCGGCGCGCGCCGCGTCGGAGAACCAGCGGCGGCGCTCTCGGCGGCGCCGGCCGGCTGGAAGAGGGTCATCGACTCGCTACTCATAACGCAGCGCCTCCATCGGCGACTGCCGGCTCGCCTTCCAGGCCGGGTAGAGCGCGAACAGGAAGCCGAAGACGACCGCCATTGCGGTGGCGACGATGAAGCTCTTCGGCGCCAGCGCCAGCGGGATGCCGATCGACTTGGTGATGGTCCACGAGAAGAGGATGCCGATGACGAAGCCGGAGACGGCGCCGAACAGGGTCAGCAGCAGCGCCTCGGTCATGAACGACTTGAAGATCTCGCGCCCGGAGGCGCCGAGCGCCATCTTCACGCCCACCTCGCGCACCCGCTCCTTCAGCGAGGCGAGCTGGATGTTGACGTTGACCATGCCGCCGCCGATGAGCGCCAGCACGCCGGAGAGCATGAAGATGACGTTGTAGACCTGCCCCTGCGAGAGCTGCCGCTCCATCCGCTTCTTCACGTCGTCGAGGCGGAAGTCCTCCTGCAGGCGGTGGTTGACCGTCACCAGCGAGTTGAGCTCCTTGGAGAAGCTCGCCATCTGCTTCAGGTCGGGCAGGCGGAAGGTGATGCGGTCGAGGCGGTGGTAGTCGTCGCCCTGCATGCGGTTGGAGATGAGCGCCGCCGGCACCGCCAGGATCTCGTTGCGCCAGGCGAAGATGTTCTGGTCGCCCTCGCGGAAGCGGAACACCTTCTCGTGGAAGACGCCGATGACGGTCACCGGCACGTCGCCGATGCGGATGTGCTTGCCGACGATGTCGCCGGTGGGGAACATCTCGGCCGCAGCGGTCGAGCCGAGGATGGCCACCGCCCCGCCCATCTCCATGTCGCGCGCCGAGAAGCCGCGGCCCTGCTCGACCTCGTAGCCGTTCATCGCCAGGTAGTCGGCGGCGATGCCGCTGATCTGCCGCTCCTCGTCGGCGAACTCCGAGCGCACGCGCGCCCGCGCCTGCTTGATCACGGCGGTGGCATTGACGCCTTTCGCCGAGGGCAGCGCCTCGCCGCGGGTGGCGTCGTCGAGCCGCAGGCCGAGGTTGGCGGTCTGCAGCGCGCTCGGCGTGCCGTCGGCGATGACGTCGACCGGCAGCACGTTGAGCTTGTCGATGCCGCCGATGCGGCGGAAGATGCGCTCGGTCTGCTGGCGCTGGCTGTCGGAGATCGAGAAGCCGCCGAGCACCGAGGCGACGCCGAGCATCACCCCGAGGGCTTGGAGGAACGAGCGGCCCGGCGACTCCTTGAGCTCGATCCAGGACTCCTGGAGCCGCTCGCGGAAGGAGCCCTTCGCGACCTTGAGGTTGCGCTTGCGGAGCTTCGCGGCGCGCTTCTCCGCTTTCTTGGCGGCGCGCTTCTCGGCGCGTGAGAGGACGGGCGCCGTCGCGCCGCCGTCCAGCACGGCCGGCTCGTCCGCCTTCGCCTTCCAGCGTAGGAGCTTCATGCCGCGATCTCCTCGGGCACGTGCACCAGTCCGTCGTGCAGCTCGACGCGGCGGTTGGCGAGGGCGGCGATCGCGGGATCGTGGGTGACCAGGATGACGGTGTTGCCCTGCGAGTAGAGCTCGCGGAAGAGCGAGAGCACCTCGCCGCCGGTCTGCGAGTCGAGCGCGCCGGTGGGCTCGTCGGCGAGCAGCAGCGCCGGCCGGTTGGCGAGGGCGCGGGCGATCGCCACGCGCTGGCGCTGGCCGCCGGAGAGCTGCGCCGGCAGCGCGTTGGCGCGGCCGCCGAGCCCCACCTTGTCGAGCAGCTCGAGGGCGCGCTGGCGGCGCTCCTTGCGGCCGACGCCGGCGTAGAGCATGGGCAGCTCGACGTTGCGGGCGATGGTCGCCTTGGGCAGCAGGTTGTACTGCTGGAAGACGAAGCCGACCTTCTCGTTGCGGATGGCGGCGAGCTCGGCGCCGGTGAGCTTCTCGACCTGCTCGCCGTCGAGCGCGTAGCCGCCGCCGGTCGGGACGTCGAGGCAGCCGAGGATCGCCATCAGCGTGCTCTTGCCCGAGCCCGACGGTCCGACCAGGGCGACGAACTCGCCGCGCTCGACGTCGAGGTCGATGCCGCGCAGCGCGTGCACCGCGTTGCCGTTCTCGCCGTAGACCTTGGTGAGGCCGCGGGTTTGGATGATGGGAGTAGCCATATGACGTCGCTTCCTGTCAGCCTCTGCTGGGCAGCGCTCTGGGCGTAGGGTGCGCTCTGCAGCACCGTCCGGCATGGTGCGCAGAGCGCAGCTCCTACGCACGGAGCCGCCGCGGTCAGTCGGCTAGTTGTCTTCGTCCTTCTCGACCTTCTTGCGCGTCACGTCCTCGAGGGCAACCTGGTCGCCGGCCTTGAGACCGGCGCGCACTTCGACGCGCTCGAGGGTGGCGATGCCGGCGTCGACGGGCACGGCCTCGAAGTAGTCCTTCCAGTTCTCCGACAGCCAGACGAACTTGCTCCGCCCCTCGAGTGCCTCGCGGGCCTTGCCGACGACCTTGTCGTCGAGGTTCGGCTTGAGGCGGTAGACGACCGTCTTGCCGTCGCGCCGCTGCAGCGCCTCGAGCGGGACCGACAGCGCTTTGGGCCGGCTCTCGCCGAGGATCTCGACGTTGGCGCTCATGCCGGTGCGGAAGGCGGGGTCGAGCTGGTCGAGCGCGATCTCGACCTCGAACACCTTGATCTTGTCGACGATCTTCGCCGCCGGCGCCACGAAGCGCACCTTGCCGTCGAAGACCTTCTGCGGGTAGGCGTCGAGGGTCACCTGCACCGGCTGGCCGACGCTCACCTTGGCGATGTCGACCTCGTTGAGGTTGACCTTGATGAGCAGCGACTTCAGGTCGGCGACGGTGAACAGCACCGTGCCCTCGTTGAACGAGGAGACGCCGGAGGTGACGCTCTCGCCGAGCTCGACGCCCTTGGCGATGACGATGCCCGCCATCGGCGTCGAGACGTTGGCCTTCTGGCTGTGCCCGCGCGCCGGAGATCGGGATGCCGTGCTGCTCGACGATGTTGTAGCGCGCCCTGGCGTTGTTGAGCGCATCGGCGGCGAGATCGCGAACCATCTGCGCGTCGCGCAGCAGGTCGTTGGCGACCAGGCCGGCGGCGAAGAGGGCCTTCTGGTTGGCGAGAATGCGGTCCGCGTCGCGCAGCCGGAGCTGGGCCTGCGACACCGCCGCGTGGACGTCGGAGAGCGACTGCGCCTGGTTGACGTCGGGCTCGACCGCGGCGAGCACCATGCCGCGCGCCACCACGTCGCCCTCGCGCACGTCGAGCTCGACGACGCGTCCCGACACCGGCGACTTCACGTCGACCTTGATCTCGGGCTCGACCACGCCGACTTCGCGCACGCTCACCTGCAGGTCCTCGGTCTGCGTCTTGCCGAGGCGGAAGGGCGACTCCTGCTCCCCCTTGGGCTTGTCGTCCTTGCTGGCCTTCGCCACCACCAGCCCGCCGCCCAGCACCGCCACCACCGTCCCTACCACCAACCACTTCTTGGCCATGAGAGATCCACCTCGTTCAACGCAACCGGGTTTGGAGCCAGGCTGCAGGTTGCTTCCGCGCTTCGGTCGTCAGCCCCTTCTACGCAGCGTTTTTCGAAAAGATTCACCCCGTCCGCAATCTCGTTGACCCCTTTCGCGGGCCGGTGCTACCATCCCCGACCGATCTCGCAGAGCCCGGCCTCCTCAGCACTCCGTAAGTCCCAGCGAGCTTTCCCGGCCGTTCCGGCCGCCGTCCCAGGAGCACCGTCATGAGCATCGCCGCCGCGACCTCCCTGCGCGTCGCCCCCTCCGAGGTCCACCAGACGCTGCGTCAGCACATGCTGGCCGACGGCTTCAACGTGGTCCTCGACATGGAGCGCAGCCACGGCTCGTGGCTTTACGACAGCCTGCGGGAGCGCGAGCTGCTGGACTTCTTCACCAGCTTCTCGAGCTACCCCATGGGGTTCAACCACCCCAAGCTGCTCACTCCCGAAATGCGCGAGCGGCTCCTGCGGGCTGCGGTCGTCAAGCCCTCGAATGCCGATCTCTACACTCCTTATTTCGCGGAGTTCGTGGCCACGTTCGCACGCACGGTGCCCGCGGCCTACCAGCGGCGTCTCTTCTTCGTCGACGGCGGCGCGCTGGCGGTGGAAAACGCTCTGAAGGCGGCCTTCGACTGGAAGGTACGCAAGAACCTGGCCGCCGGCCGGGGCGAGGTGGGCTCGCAGGTCATCCACTTCCGCCAGGCCTTCCACGGGCGCAGCGGCTACACGATGTCGCTCACCAACACCGATCCGCGCAAGACGCAGTACTTCCCCAAGTTCGACTGGCCGCGCATCCTGAACCCCAAGCTCAGCTTCCCGATCACCGACGAGGTGCTGCGCCGGGTGCAGGAGGAGGAGCGGCAGGCGATCGACGCCATCCACGCCGCCCTCGCCGAGCGCTCGCCGGACGTGGCGGCGCTCATCGTCGAGACGATCCAGGCCGAGGGCGGCGACAACCACTTCCGGCCCGAGTTCCTGCGCGCGCTGCGCGAGATCGCCGACGCGCACGAGGTGATGCTGGTGTTCGACGAGGTGCAGACCGGCTTCGCCACCACCGGCCGCTGGTGGGCCTTCGAGCACTACGGCGTCGAGCCCGACTTCTTCGCCTTCGGCAAGAAGACGCAGCAGTGCGGCATCGCCTCGACGGCGCGCGTCGACGAGGTCGAGGGCTCGGTGTTCCAGATCAGCAGCCGCATCAACTCGACCTGGGGCGGCAACCTCGTCGACATGGTGCGCTGCCAGCGCTTCGTCGAGATCATCGAGGAGGACGAGCTGCTGGCGAACGCCGAGACGGTCGGGCGCCACCTGCTCGCCGGGCTGCGCGGGCTCGAGGGCGTCTTCCCGGGTCAAGGTCACCAACGCCCGCGGGCTGGGGCTCTTCGCCGCCTTCGACCTGCCGTCGACGGAGCTGCGCAACGCCACCATCAAGTCGATGAACGAGCAGGACCTGATGGCGCTCCCCTGCGGCGAGCGGTCGGTGCGGTTCCGGCCGCCCCTCGTCGTCTCGCGCGAGGAGGTCGACGAGGCGCTGCGGCGGAGCGAGCGGGCGCTGGGAACGGTGCTGCGCGAGGGGGCGGCGGTGGCCGTTCCCGCGGCGGCGTTGGGCGCGAAGTAGTTCGCCGCGGCCGCCGTTCCTGCATCTTGCTGTTAGTCCAGCCGTGACAAGCGGTTGACGATTTGCGCACAAAGCTGTGTGCAAAGAGTGCGAAGAGCCCATGGCGCCAAGGCCGCGGGCTCGATTCGGGCCGCTTTTCCACAGCCTTCTCCGCAACGCCTGCGGATTCCTGGCGGCGGGCCGCGAGACGCCCGGGCAATGCGCGGCGCTGACCGCGAGAACGGCTAGCGGAGAGCCGTCGCGGCAGCTGGCAGGCAGGGCGACGGGAAGGCATCGGAGCGGGTGCTGCGCAGCAAGCCGGCGCCGGTGAGGCCGGAGAGATAGCGAGCCGCGTCGGCCCGCACCGGCACCAAGCCAAGGCTCGCCTTCCACGGCAGCCGGCGGAAGACATTGAGCGAGACGTGGAGCGAGTGGGAGACGTTCCTCTCGTCGTCCACTTCGACCCACACCGGCTCGATGTGGCCTTGGCGGCGGAGGCTCGCCGCCGCGTTGAGGAGCGCTTCGCGGAAACCCGCATCGACGCCTTCCCATCGCGCTGCCTCTCGCAACACCGCGGCGAGAAGCTCGGGCTGCCCCTCCCAGAAGATCGCCGCCAGGAGCGGCGGATCCGTGAGCACCGCCCGGGCGCCGAGCCGCGGCGCCCACGGTGCGCCTGGGTGCGCCTCGACGAGCAGGAACGGAGCAGGGCCGAAGAGAGGATCACCAGCGCATGCGAGGTCGAGGTAGCGGTCGCCGCTGCGACCGGCAATCTCGGCGGCCCAGCCGGCGGAAAGCTGCAGCGCCGGCACTCCAGGCGCACTGGCGGCAGCCGCGGCCAGCGCATTGGCACGCTCGTGGGCACTCTTGGCCAGCCAGCCGAGCCGTGCCCGATAGAGCGGCTGGCCGGGATCGACCTGTGCCGCCAGCGTCATCAATCGCTGAGCGCTCGCCGGTGGGGCGCGCCGGGCCAGGTCGTAACAGACGAGAGCGGCGTCGAGAGGCAGGAGCAGCAGCAGGGCGATGGCGGCGTAGAGCCAGCCCAGCCGGCCTGAAGGTCCCGTCCAGGGCCGACGGTGAGGCGACGGGCTGGTGCCCTCCTCCGGCTTCGTCGTCGCAAGCGCAGCTCCGGCCACCACCGCCAGCGCCACCCAAGGCGCGGTCGTCCCCAGGGTCGGCCCCGCGAGCAACGCAATGGCCCCGGCGGCGAGGCCGGCGAGCGCACCACGCCGCAGGTCCGTCTCCCCTTCGTGGCCGTGCTCACGTATCCGCGCGAGCCCGAAAGCGCCGGCGAGCAGCACCACCAACCCCAGACCCGGCAGCCCCAGCTCGTAGCCGAGCTGCAACGGCAGGCTGTGTAAGTCGGCAATCGCCTCTCCCGGCGGGTTCGCTCCCGGTCGCGGCCGCACCCAGGGCGACAAGGTCCACGCCGTCGCGCCCGGTCCCCAACCGAACAGCGGCCGCTCGACGATGCCGCGCAGGCCGCCCAGCCAGTAGCTCGTGCGCGCCTGCAGCGAGCCGTCCTCGCCGGTCGCCAACCGTCCGAGCCGCGGTCCCAGCACGAGGACACCGGCGATGAGCGGGACGAGCAGCCAGCGCCGCCGCCCGCGCGGCAGCGCGATGGCGGCGCCCACCACCACCGCCGCGATGGCCGCCACCGATCGCGTGCCCAACAATCCCGCGACGGCAAAGACGAGCGCGGCCCACGCGATCGAGCCGCAATCGACCACGCTCGTGCAACGCCACCGCGAGCGCGAGCGGCGTCTAGCGTGGCAAGGAAGGTGCCCAGAACGACTGCGTTGCCGAGCGGTTGCGCCGCGCGCGGGCTCCCCTGCCACACCATGCCGGCGATCGCCGTCGCCCCAGCCATCCCCGCGACGATGGCCACCGCGAGCAACCCGCGCCGCCGCGCCTCCTCGTCGCGCCAACAGCGCGCCACCGCCGCGGGCAGCGCCAGGAACGCCGGAAGCAGCGACACCGCGAGCCATCCCGCCCTCGCCACCGGCGATGCGCGCATGGCGAGCAGGAACCAAAGCCAGACGAACGGGAGCAGCACCTTGCCGCGCGCTCCCAACCGCAGCGGGTCCCAGCCGCGCCAGCCCCACGCCACCGTCGCGAGCAGTGCGACGTGCCCGGCGATGACCGCGCTCGCTGCCGCGCCGTAGTAGAAGGTGCCGCACCAGCCACCGAAGAGAGCCAGCAGCAACGCCGGCCATAGCGCGGGCAGCACTCTTCGCACGGGCCCGCATCATACGGGCCTCGACCTGGGCCTACCTGCGACGCGATCAGTCCGCGCGCACGGCGTAGAACGACGCCACGACTCCGGCCGGCGCCACCTTGCCGTTGCCCGACGGGTGCGGCACCGTCCGCGTGACCGAGCCGACGATCGCCGGGCGTTGCTGCTGCGCGGTGCTGTTCGGCCACACCGGCACCAGCCAGCCGATGTAGTCGTAGACCCACTCGGCGCCGCCCACCTTGCCTTTGCCCTGGAAGCGCACCTGCATCGGCGAGCCGTAGCCGAACGAGCCGTGGAGCGCCAGCGACCAGCTCGGCCCGCCGATCGTGCCACCCAGCGTGTCGAAGGACACCTCTTCGATCTTGATCGTGCCGCGGCCGAACTCGAGCTGGTCGAAGTCGGTGCCGATCGCGGGATCGTTGAGCAGGCTGCGGTACGTCCAACTGCCGACGAACGGGTTGCTTGCCATCTCACCCCTCCTTGTCATCGTGACCGTGCTTGCCATGTTTACTGCGCTTGCGATGCTTGCCGTCGTCGCGCTTCGTGCGCTCGACGCTGATGTACGGCGGATTCGGCGGCGGCGGCACCGCGGTCGGCTCGTCGCCCCGCGGTGGCAGCCAGGGGTTGCGGCGAACGAAGGGCAGCCGCCACCACTCGGTGACCATCTTGAGGTCGCCCGCGTTCGTCTGCGGCACGCCCGGCGACCAGTCTCGCCAAGCGATGTCGGCGTCCTTGCCGGAGCCCGAGAGCAGCTCGAAGGTCTGCAGCGGCCGGTGCGCCGGCCACCAGAGCGTCTGCCACACGCGCTGCTGCCGCTTCATCAGGCTGTCGTGGTCGCCCTCGGGATCGATCTGGTTCCACTGCTCGTAGGTGATGTCGATGGGCTGGATCGAGCACTCGTTGAAGTCCGACTGCCAGGGCAGCGCGATGTACTTGGTGACGTCGCCCGGCTGCAGGCCGACGTCGAAGTTGTTGTCCTGGCTGAGGTCGACGCCGGCGTAGTCGGCGTAGTCGGCGTCGGACACCGAGCCGGTGTTGGCCTGCGCCGCCGTCTGCCCGAACTCGTAGAAGGCGGGATCGGCCTTGATGCGGTACGGCACGCGATAGACCGACGGGTTGCGGATCACCCAGCCCACCTCGCCGCCGGGACAGAAGGCGCCGCCGAGCAGGTTGGCGAGCACGCCGCGGTCGAGGTCGCGGCCGGTGCGGTTCACCCAGCCGGCGTAGGGGTGCCAGCGGATCGGGTTCGCCCCACCCTTCGAGCTCCTCGTTGTAGAAGAAGCCGAGCGACCACTGGCGCAGCAGGAAGTACTGGTAGTCGGTCAAGCGCAGGAACTTCGACGGCACCTTGTTGGAGATCGGGTTGTCGCCGGCGAGCAGCGGCATCAGCGGCAGGTTGTGGACGCGGCTGCTCGGCTTGTCGCCGAGGAAGAAGTCGTTCTCCTCGCCGTGCTGCCGCAGCAAGGAGAAGAGGTAGTGGCGCATGTGCGCGTACGGGTCTTCCGTGCTCGCCTCGATCAGCCGCGCGCGGCACCCCTGCAACAGCTGGCCGGTGAGGTAGCGCCGCAGGTGGTCGTGGGTGACCTCGCGCAGCCGGCGCGCGTTCTCCGCCGACAGTCCCGCCGAGGCGTCGTCGAGCGCCTTCTTCACCTCCTCGTCGAGCTTCGACCTCGCCTGCGCCGCCTCCGGCGTCTGCGCGCCGTCGCGCCAGCGCGCGAGGTAGGCCGCGTAGTCGTTGCCGGGGCTGTCGCCGAACACCGCCTGCGTGTAGGCGCGGAGCGCACTGCCGAGCGCGCCCGCCAACCGCTCCGACAGCGGCACCGCCTTGGCGGCCACCGCGGCCCTGGCGAAGCGCACGTTCTTCGCCGGCTTCTCGAGCACGGCGAGCGCCGGAGCGATCGCCTCGACCAGCAGCTCGCCGGAGTGGTTGCGCCGCATGCAGGCGGTGACGCCGCGGGCGACGGCGTCCCAGTCGACCTTCGGCGGCACGCCGAGCTTGAAGGGATCGAAGGTGCCGCGGGTCGACTGGTTGTGCGGATAGTTGGAGAGGCCGAGCACGTCGCAGAGGTAGTTGTACTGGTCGGGGCGGAAGAGGATCGTCCAGATGTCGCGGTAGAACCACGGCCGGTGCTCGGGGTTCCACTCCAGGCGGCCGGCGCGCCAGAGGATCAGCGCCTCCTCGTCCATCGGCGGGATGTGCTGCGGACTAGCGAAAGTGCCGGAAGTGCCGTAGAGGTCGGTGCGCTCGGCGAACTCGCGCACCGCCATGTCCTGCACCACGTCGTCGAGGGTGACGACGTCGAGGATCTCCGGCACGTAGGCCGGGTAGCCGACGATCGTCCACGCCGGGTACTCGACGTCGACGTAGCGCAGGCGGTCGACCAGCGGCGACTTCATCACCAGCCGCGCCATCACCGGGCCGTCCGCGGTGTCGTCGAACCAGCCGTCGTTGTTGGCGTACTCGTCGATGCGCGGCTGGCCGAACTCGTCGAAGCGGTAGGAGCCCGAGGCGCCGAAGCCGCCGAGCACGAGGAGCCGCCCTTCCTTGTCGAAGAGGATGTCGCCCAGCGAGTCGATGGGCTCCGGCTGCAGCGGCGGCGGGAAGGTCGTCGCGTAGGCGCCGCCGCCGTCGCGGTCGAAGCTGGCTCGCGTGTTGTCGATGTCGACGGTGCGCGGGCCGGGGTCGATGATCAGCCGCTGCCGCGCCTCGTCGCCGGTGATCGCGGCGTTGCGGCGCGGGTGGTCGCCGGCGTAGCCGTGCTCGCCCTCGAGCTGCTTGAACTCGTACCAGACCGCCTTCTTGTTGGCGAGGTAGACGCGCCACTGGATGTTGACCAGCTCGCCGGCGTTGCCGCCGCCCTCGACCTGGTCGTGCAGCTGGAGCGGCCGCCCGTCGGGGCTCTGCTCGTCGTAGACCCACACCTGGAAGCGCGCCGCCTGGCGCTTGATGCGGCCCTTCTCGTCCTTGAAGGTCTCGATCCGCTTCTCCTTGCCGTCGACGAGCACCGGGTTGCCGTCGCCGTCGCACTCGATGGGCAGCGCCGCCGGCTCCTCGGGCGAGATGCAGAAATCATCGGGGCTGTTGCCCAGCCGCGCGATGCCGATGCCGGGATGGATGCGGTAGATGGGCGGCATGCGAATCCCCTCGCTCAATCAAGGAAGCTCAACGAGACGCCGGCGAGCCGCAGCAGCTCGCAGTCCTCTTGGTAGTCGGCGCCGATGACGACGAGCGTGATCTGCAGCGTGGTGGCGCCGGCGTCGAGCAGGCGCCGCGCCGCCTCGGTGACCAGGATGCGGTGGTTGCGCGGCGTGTTGTGGTGGCGCGGCCGCAGGTCGTGCGCGCGCGGCTGCGCCGGCGGCAGGTCGCAGTGGCCGGGCCCGCCGTAGCAGGGGCCGTGGCCGAAGATCGCCAGGTAGCCGGCGTAGCGCTCGTGGTCGATCGGCGTCGAGGCGTCGGCGTCGGGGAGGTTGAGGAAGACGCGGATGAAGCACGAGCGCGGCAGCTGCGGCACGCGGTGGAGCCGCACCTCGACCTGGCGGAAGCCGGCGCGCGCCGGCTCGGGCACCGCGATCGGCTGCGACACGAAGCGGCCGACCGGCGCCGCCAGCCCCACCGGCACCAGGTACGAGCACTTGACGTACTCGTAGCCGAAGCGCCGGTGGTCGAGGGTGTCGGCGATGGTGTAGCTCCACGGCGTCAGCACCGCGTCGAGGTCCTGCGGCAGCGAGTGCGGGTGGCGCTCCTGCCACTCCACCCACAAGCCGGTCGACGTTGAAGTGGATGGGCCAGAACACCGGGTCGAACGACGCGGTGAGGTTGCTCAGCATGTCGCCGTACTGCGGCTGCGAGTACATGTCCTCGCGGGTGTGGAAACGGCGCCCGGCGACGCGCACGCCGCGGTTGCGGTTGCCGTCGAGCTCGACCGCGCCGTCGGGATCTTTCTCCTTCTTGTAGGCGGGGTTCACGCCGCCGGTCCAGATGTGCATCGTGTTGTGCGGGTTCTGGTCGAGGAAGCCGAAGGAGTCGTTGTAGAAGCTGCCGCCGCCGAAGTCGCGGAAGGTGCGCAGCGACAGGATCTGCTCGATGTCGTCGGCCGTCGGATAGTGGTAGTGGAAAGGATCCTGATTGACCGTGTTGCCGTGGTCCTTGCCGCACGGGTCGTCGGGGTCCTTGTCCTTGTAGCCGCCGTACTGCGCCGGGTAGCGCAGCGGGTACCAGAGCGCGTTGGCGGCGAGCAGCGCGTCGATGAAGCGCTCGCGGTGCTCGCCCTCGTAGTAGGGCTTGCCGATGAGCGTCTTGACGTCGCAGAAGAAGTCGCTCAGGCGGGTGTAGAGCTTCTTCGCGTCGACGATCTTCTCCTGCAGTTTGGCGGCCGCGTCCGGCGGCAGCTTGGGCTCCGCGTGCTGCAGGAGCTCGATCGACTCCTTGGTGAGGAAGGCCTTGACCGCGCGCGGGATGACGTCCCCCAGCTCCGGCCGCTTCGGCCGGTAGCGCGCCATCGTCCAATCCCAGTAGGGCATGGTGACGCCGGGGCTCAAGTCCTGCAGCACCTGCTCGAACTCGTAGAGATAGATGCGGTGCCAGGGCAGGAAGCGCTCCCAGCCGTGCTGGCAGTGGTTCTGGTGGATGAGCGCCATGTTGTTGTAGCTGCGCCGGTCCTCGGGCCACTTGTTGAGGCGATAGAGCTCGCGGAAGGCCGAGCGCAGCTTGGCGAGCTGCTCGGGCGACATGCAGTCGAGGTTGACGCGCTGCCGGACCTCCGGGTACGGGAAGGCGTATTCGTTGGGCGAGCCGACGTAGACGTCGAAGGCGCAGAGCGCGGCCTCCTCGACGTTCTCGGCCGGCACCTCGACGAGCTCCGCCGCCGAGGTCGTCGTCTTCACGGTGACGTCGGCGAGCTCGCGGTCCTCGGCCGGACAGCCGTCGTCGATCCAGTCGGAGATGAAGGCGATCTCCTCCTCGGCGACGGCGACGCCGCCCCACGGCAGGCGCGGCAGCCGCGTGCCGTCGAAGGGCGACTGGCCGCGCAGCCCACGCACCAGGCCCGAGGCCGCGCCGCGGCCGGGATAGGGCGGCCGCGCCACCCCGGCGACGCTCTCGCCGTGACAGCAGCAACTCGACACCGGCTTGCTCGCGGCCGCGTCCGCGGACGCGATCATCCGCACCCCGTGGATCTCGACCGTCAGCAGCTCCGCGAGCGGCAGGTCGCGCCAGAACCTGCCGCGGCCGCCGTAGTCGGCGTTGCTGCTCCCCGCCGCCTGGTCGAGGATCTCCTTCACCCGCTCGTAGCGCGTGGTCTGCGCGATGTCGGTCATGGCCGCTCCGTTCGCGTGCTGGGAGGTTCGCCCCAGCGGCCGCCGTGATGGCCGCGCCGGCCGCCGTTCGGGATACGGGTTTAGACGGACGCCTGGGGACCGATTCTCCACCCGCTTGGCGCCGGCGCCAATCCCCCCGCGTGGCGTGACCGCTTCGCAGGCTTCTTGGGGTATCCTTCCCGGCCGGCTTGCGGCCACCTCCAGGCCGGCCCCAATCCCAAGCTCGGCTCCAATCCCAAGCTCACTCCACCAGGAGATCGCTGCGATGACGCTCGATACCGTCCCGGACCGCGCTCCGGCTGCGCAAGAGACCGCTCGGCTGCTCGCTTCGCTCGGCCTCGAGCGCGAGAACCCCGGCGCCTTCGCCGGCTCCTGGCTGCAGACCCGCGGCGCCGTCGTCGAGTCGATCAACCCCGCCACCGGCGAGAGCATCGGCGGCGTGCGGATGGCCGGCCTCGACGACTACCAGCACTGCGCCAAGATCACCGTCGAGGCGTTCCACGAGTGGCGCACCTGGCCGGCTCCGAAGCGCGGCGAGGTGGTGCGCCAGCTCGGCCAGCGCCTGCGCGACCACAAGACGGCGCTCGGCAAGCTGGTCACCCTCGAGGTGGGCAAGGTGCTCTCCGAGGGGCTCGGCGAGGTGCAGGAGATGATCGACATGGCCGACCTCGCCGTCGGCATGTCGCGCCAGCTCTACGGCGCTCAACATGCACTCGGAGCGGCCGCAGCACCGCATGTACGAGCAGTGGCTGCCGCTCGGCCCGGTGGGCATCATCACCGCCTTCAACTTCCCGGTCGCGGTGTGGGCGTGGAACGCCATGGTGGCGGCCGTCTGCGGCGACTCGATGCTCTGGAAGCCGTCGCCCGAGGCGCCGCTCTCCGCGCTCGCGGTGACCAAGATCGCGCACGAGGTGCTGGAGGAGAACAACGCGCCGCCCATCTTCAACATGGTCCTCGGCCCGATCGAGGACGTCTCCGAGAAGATGGTGCGCGACCCGCGCTTCCCGCTCATCTCCGCCACCGGCTCGGTGGCGATGGGCCGCCGCGTCGGCACGCTGGTGGCGCAGCGGCTCGGCCGCACGCTCCTCGAGCTCGGCGGCAACAACGGCATCGTGGTGATGAACGACGCCGACTTGGACCTCGCGCTGCGCGCCGTGCTCTTCGCCGCCGTCGGCACCGCCGGCCAGCGTTGCACGACCTGCCGCCGCCTCTTCCTGCAGAAGGGGATCGCCGAGGAGATGAAGCGGCGCCTCGTCGCCGCCTACGGCTCGATCCGCATCGGCGACCCGATGGAGCCGTCGACGCTGATGGGGCCGCTCGTCAACAAGGCCGCGGTCGACAAGATGCGCGCCGCCCTCGAGCGGGTGAAGCAGGAAGGCGGCCGCGTCCTCTACGGCGGCAACGTGCTCGACCGCCCCGGCTTCTTCGTCGAGCCGACGCTCGTCGAGGCGCACGCGCGGATGAAGATCACCTGCGAGGAGACCTTCGCGCCCATCCTCTACGTGCACGAGTTCGAGACCCTCGACGAGGCGATCGAGCTGCACAACGCGGTGCCGCAGGGGCTGTCGTCGGCGATCTTCACCTTGAACCTGCGCTACGCCGAACGCTTCCTCGCCTCCACCGGCAGCGACTGCGGCATCGCCAACGTCAACATCGGCACCTCGGGCGCCGAGATCGGCGGCGCCTTCGGCGGCGAGAAGGAGACCGGCGGCGGCCGCGAGGCCGGCTCGGACTCATGGAAGGCCTACATGCGGCGGCAGACCTGCACCCTCAACTGGGGCACGGCGCTGCCGCTGGCGCAGGGCGTCGAGTTCGACCTGTAGGGCGGCGGCAGAGGCCGCCTAAGAATCGCGCGCGGCAGCTCCGCGCCGCGCTCGACCGAACGGCACGACCCTCCAGATCTCCATCTCCCCATCCGCGTGGATGCGGTGGAAGCGGTCCGTGTGGTGCGCCATCCAGTGGCGCTCCGGGTTCTCGGCCGGCGAGCGATAGACGACGACGTAGCGCACGCCGAGCGCCTTCACGCCGCGCAGCCAGCGGCTGTAGGTGTTCTTCGGGTAAGGCGGATCGGGCGTGCCGCGCCAGCGGTAGAACTCGGCCCGCAGGTCGAACGAGCGCGGCACGATGCGGACCTTGTTCTGCAGGCGGCTGCCGAAGAACAGGTAGGGCTGGTTCAGGCCGACGTAGCCGACGGTCGCGCCGCGCGCACCGACGAGCTTCTCGAGCGCCATCGCCGCCGGCGAGCCGGTGAGCTTGACCTGCTGGTAGCGCTCGACGGCGAAGCCGAGGACGAGAGTCGCTGCGACTGCGACCAACGCCAGCAGCGGCACCGCGGCGGCGCGCACCCGATCGCGCCAGCGCGGCCAGCTCTTCCAGGCCAGGGCCACGAGCGCGACGAGGAGCACGGAGGTGATCAGCTCGCGCTCTCCGCTGGTGCCGAGCCAACGCACGTATCGATAGACGAGCACGACGAGAACGACGGTGCGCAGGCCGACGCCGAGCGCACCGAGCCGTTCGCTGAGCCAGGCGAAAGCGACGCCGGCGAGCGCGATGCCGGCGAGGAAGTAGCGGATGTCGCGATGGTCCCAGGTCCAGTAGAGGAACTCGAGGAAGAACGCGACCGGCAGCGCCAGCACCACCGCCTCGAGCCAGCGGCGCCGCGCCGCCGCCACCAGCGGCGCGAGCAGTGCGGCGGGGAGCAGCGTGTACATGAAGAGCACGCCGATGAGGCTGTCGGGACCGGTCAGGAACTCCCACACGTCGACGTCCGGTCCGCCGCTGCGCCGGCCGCCGAGGCTGAGCTCGGCGCGGCCGGGGAGCACCTCCAGCTCGCCGACGTGCAGCGGCTGCGGGTAGACCGGGTTCGTCGTCGTCACCCAGTTGCGCAGGTAGGTGTAGCCGCCGGCGAGAGCGAGGGCGGCGAGAAGCACGGCGGCGCCGGCGATCGGCGACTCGTGCAGGCTGCGGCGCTCGCTGCGGCGCTCGCCGCCGCGCCGCCGCCGATGGACGAGCCAGGCGACGGCGAGCACCGCCAGCACGGTGACTGCGTTGTAGATCCCCAGGAACTTCGACGCCACCAGCAGGCCGAGCGCGGTGCCGAGGTAGGCGAAGCGGCCGAGCCGGGGCCGCTCGGCGCAGGCGAGGGCGGCGTCGAGCGCCGCCAGCGTGCAGAACGCCGTCACGTGGTCGTTGCCGGCCGCGAAGGCGTAGGTGACGACGCGATCGAGCACGCCGTAGAGCGCCGCCGCCAGCACCGCCGAGCGCCACCCGAGCCCGAGCCGGCGCGCGATGGCGGCGGCGGCGACGAGCGAGAAGAGCGCGTACGGCAGCTCCGACCAGCGCGCCGCCACGTCGCTGTCGCGGAACGGCGCGAGCAGCATCCACGACGAGATCTCGGGCAGGATCGGGTAGAAGACGGTCCCCCAATCCCCCATCCCGAACTTCACCATCCGCAGGTCGCCCCAGCGCTGCCACGTGGCGACCGCGGTCAGGTGGTAGGAGAGGTCGTCGGGCCCGCCGGCGAGCGGCCGCGCGAAACGCTGCGCGATCTCGACGAAGCAACCGAGAACCATCGCCGCGACGGTGGCGAGCGCGGCGAGCGTCTCCGCACGATCGATCCGCGACCACCACGTGGAAGCGGGCGCGTCGATCGTCGATGACGGGAGCTCGGCCGACGCCCGCGTGGCGATCCGATCGTCGGTACCGCGCGGCTCCTCCACCGGCCTGCGGCGGACGAGGAGCGTCGCGAGCAAGGCGGCGTCGACGACGAGCAGGAAGGCGTTCGGCCGCAAGATGCGGAAATGCCCCAGCCACGTCGCCGCCACGCTGCCGAACGCGACGGCGAAGGTGAACGCCGCAACGAGCGATGAGAGGCGCGCCAGGTCCGGCACCAGCACAGCGACGAGCACCCGCCCGATCCGCCAGAGCGCGAAGAGCAGCGCCAGCAGCACGAACGCCTGCAGCCGGCGGTCGGCCGGCTCGAGCAGCGCGCCCACCGCCAGCGCCGCGGCGGCGAGCAAGGTCGGCGCCGCCTCCCGCACGCGACGCGCCGTCTCCGCCGGTAGCGCGCTCAGCGCCGCACCCGCCAGAGCTCGACGTTGCCGTCGGTGTAGACGCACTCGAAATTCTGCGACTTCGCCATCCAGCCGCGCTCGGGCCGCTCGGCCGCACCGGCCGTTACCCAGACCACCCACTCGACGCCGAGCCGCTCCAGGTTGCGCATCCAATCGCGCCGCGGCCGCTTCGACTCACGGTCCTCCAGCGGCCCGCGCCAGCGATAGAACATCGTGTCGAGCGTCGGCGCCACCGGCGGCATGAACACCGCGTTCTGCATCCGGCGCCCGAAATACAAGTACGGCTGGTTCCACCCCGTGTAGGCGACGCGCACCGCTCGTCCGCGGGTGAGACGCTCGAGCGCGCCTGCCCCGCGCTCGTTGTCGAAGCGCCGCCGCTCGAACTTGCGCATCGCGCCCGGCGCTGCCGCCGCGAGCGCCAGTGCGCCAACCGTCGCGGCGACGAAGACCGTCGCCGGCCGCAGCGTCGCGCGAGCGTCGCGGCCGCGTCAACATCCAACCCGCGGCGAGCGTCAACGGCAGGAAGAGCAACGTCTCCGGCTGCGTTCGCATCCACGGCCACACGGCGGCGGCGGCGAGCACCAGCGCCATGACAGCTCGCCACCGCGGCGGCAGCCGCGACACCAGCCACGCGACCGCAACAGCGGCGATCGCCACGCCGGCAAATACGTAGCGCGCATGCCGGTGATCCTCGACCAGCCGCACGAACAGCACGTAGACGCCGATCGGCATCGCGAACAGCGCCGCATAGAGCACCCGCCGCCGCCGCGGCGCGAGCCACAACGCCGCGAACGGCGCCAGCAGCGCCGCCGGCAACATGGTGAAGCGGAACAACTCCCCGAACAGCTCCACGTTCACCCACGGAAAGCGCCAAGGATCGATCGTCGCGATCGCCGACGCAACCCAATGCTCCGGAGCCACCTCCTCCCACCCCGGCAGCGTCCATGGACCGATCCGCAGCGACACCGGAAAGATCGGATTCCCCGTCGTCACCGCGTTGCGAAGGTACGAGTACCCGCCGACGACCGCCGCCGCACCGGCGCCCGCGAGCAGCGCCATCGCCCGCGCTCGCAGCGGCACGTCGCGCCGCCGCGTCATCAACACGGCGAGCACGACCAGCCCCACCAGCAACGGCCCGTACAGCACGCCGAGGTACTTGCTCCCCAGCAACAGCCCCAGACCCACACCCGCATAGGCGGCGACGCCCGCCCGCGGCCGCGCCCACAACAACAGCGCCCCATGCGCGACGACGACGGCCGCCAACGCCAACGCATGATCATTGCCGGCGGTGAACGCCATCAACGGATACGCATCGGCGACGGTCGCATACAGCAACGGCCCCACCAGCGCCACCTCGTGCGCCCCCACCCGCCGCGCCACCAACCCGATTCCGAACAGCGTCAACACCGCAAACGGCAGCTCGATCCACCGCGCGGCAAAGTCGCCGCCCGCAAACGGCGTCGTCACTTCCCAAGCCAACAGCTCGCTAGCGAACGGATAGAAAGGCGTCCGCGGATCCCCATAAGTGAACCGCGGCATCCGCAAGTCCCCAAACATCGTCCAAGTCCCGACGGCGGCGAGGTGATACGACGTGTCGTCAAAGCTGAAATGCCCCGGCGCCACGTGCCGATACCGATTCGCCGTGCGCAGGAAAGCGACACCCACGAGCAGCACACAAGCCCACAACACCGCCCGCTGCACGCGCCGCAGTCGCAACGAGCCGCGCTGACGCAGAACACGGTGAACGTCAACGGCCGGCCGAGGGCCTCGTTGGCGCTCGGCGCCCTCGCGGCGGCGTCGTGGCACGAGCGCCGCCGACGCGACCACGGTCGCTGCCAACACGCCGCGGAACCACCACCCGGTGACGAAACCGAAGTGCCCGATCACGACGCCGATCACGACGCACGCCGCGATCCCCAAAACCGCAGCCGCGAACGCGCGCTCCCCTCTCCCGAACCCAGGCAACCACCACCGCGCCAGCGACCACCCCACGCAAGCGCCGCCCGCCAGCACCGCCAGGAACACGAGGAACTGCACGGCCTCGTGCATCCGCCCCACAGGCAGCAGCAACACCACAGCGACGAGCAGCCGCGCCGCCGCCCACCATCGCCACGCCCCGTCGCCGCTCAGCCGCCACGCGCGCGGCACCGCCGCCTCGCTCAAACCGCGGCGAGCGCCTGCCGCACCGCCCCCGCCGAGGGGAACCGCCCCGACGGCTCCTTGGCGAGCAGCCGCAGGATCAGCTCGTCGAGCGCCGGCGACAGCTCGGGGGCGAGCCGGCTCGGCGGCACGGGAGCCTTGTTCGACACCGCCTGCAGCACCTCGACGATGTTGCGCCCGGAGAACGGCACCTCGCCCGTCGCCATCTGGTACAGCACGACGCCCAGCGCGAACAAATCCGTGCGTGCGTCGACGCTGCGCCCGAAGAGCTGCTCCGGCGCCATGTACGGCGCCGTGCCGAGCAGCGAGCCGATCGAAGTCTGGAACGTCGGCGGGTGGTCGCGGTGCAGCGCCGCGCTCTCCAGGATCTTCGCCAGGCCGAAGTCGAGCACCTTCACCTGCCCGTCGGGCGTCAGCCGGATGTTGCTCGGCTTCAAGTCGCGGTGGACGACGCCGACGTCGTGCGCCGCCTCGAGCGCGGCGGTGATCTGCTTGGCGATCTCCACCAGCCGCGCGCCGCTGAAGCGCTCCTTGCGCTGCAGCGCCGCCGTCAAGTCCTCACCCGCCACCCACTCGATGACCAGGAAGACGACGCGCCGCTTGGCACCGGCGCCGCCGCCGCCCGGCACCACCGCCTCGTCGAAGTCGTGGAAGGCGGCGATGTTGGGGTGACGCAGCGCGGTAGCGATGCGCGCCTCGCGGCGGAAGCGCGAGAGGATCTGCGGGTCGCGCGTGCGCCCCTCGTCGAGCACCTTGACCGCCACCGGCGAGCCGATCCGCGTGTCCTCGGCGCGGTAGACGACGCCCATGCCGCCCTCGCCGACGCGGTCGAGCATCAGGTAGGGGCCGAAGCGAGCGCCAATCACTCCCACCCCCGCGCGCAAAGCGCGCTGCCGCCGCCCGACCGACCCCCTCCCCTGGGTTTGTCGGCCACCCCTCTCTCCCCAGCCCACGGCCTCGCTGTCGCTCGGGCGCCAGGAAGACCTGGCGCCGCCGCTTCGCGGCTCCGCGGGTCCCACCCTCTCTCCCCTCGCCGGGGAGAAAGGGGCCCAGAGGCCTCTGTGCCCACGATCACCCGAGCACCGGCAGCGGCGAGGCCAGGGCGCGATGCTCGGGCGTCAGGGCGTGCCGGTAGCGCCGCGCCAGCGCCGCCGTCTCGCCCGGGTCGACGAAGCGCTCGTAGAGGTTGGTGCGCTGGCGCGGCCGGTAGCCCGCCGCCGTGATCAGGCGCTCCATCTCCTCCTGGCTCATCACGTGCTTGGTGCCGGCGGCGGAGACGACGTTCTCCTCGATCATGATCGAGCCCATGTCGTCGGCGCCGAAGGCGAGGGCGAGCTGGCCGATCTTCTTGCCCTGCGTCACCCAGCTGGTCTGGAAGTGGGTGACGTTGTCGATGAAGAGCCGCGACACCGCCACCGTCTTCAGGTACTCGTGGGCGAAGGTCTCGGGCACCTCGGCCATCTCGGTGTGCTCGTGCTGGAAGGTCCACGAGATGAAGGCGGTGAAGCCGCCGGTCTCGTCCTGCAGGTCGCGGATGCGCTGCAGGTGCTCGACGCGCGCCACCAGCGCCTCGCCCATGCCGTACATCATCGTCGCCGACGTACGCAGGCCATGGCGGTGCGCCTGGCGGTTGACGTCGATCCACTCCTCCGCCGAGCACTTCGGGTAGGCGAGCACGTCCTTGCGCACGTCGTCGGCGAGCAGCTCGGCGCCGCCGCCGGGAATCGACATCAGCCCGGCCGCCTTCAAGCGGCCGATGACGTCGTAGAAGCTCATCCGCTCCTTCTTGGCGATGAACTTCACCTCCGGCGGCGAGAAAGCGTGGACGTGGATCGCCGGGTACTCGGAGCGGATGTAGCGCAGCAGGTCCTCGTACCAGGTAAGGGGCAGGTCGGGGTGCACGCCGCCCTGCATGAGGATGCCGGTGCCGTGAAGGGCGAGGGTCTCCTCGATCTTGCGCCCGATCTCCTCCTTCGGCAGGAGATAGCCCTCGGGGTCGCCGGGCTTGCGGTAGAAGGCGCAGAAGCGGCAGCGATAGACGCAGACGTTGGTGTAGTTGATGTTGCGGTCGACGTTGTAGGTCGCCACCGCCGGGTCGTTGTGGCGGTTACGGACGTCGTTGGCGGCGAGACCGAGCTCGAGCAGGTCGCCGTCGAGCAGCAGCGTATGTGCGTCGCCGGCAGAGATGCGGCGGCCGGCTGCGGTGTCGGCGAGGATCTCCGCCACCGGCCGGCAGGAAGGCGCTAGCTCCATGGCGCCCTACTCTACCCGAGAGCTCGGAGGCGGCCGCGGAGGCCGCCCTACACCCGAGCCGCCCCACAGCCGACTTCGTGGCCGCGCGGTAGCGCGGGCTCCGCGCCCGCCGTCCGATTCGACGTCACTCCTGCCGCAGCGCCAGCCGCGGGTCCGACGACGCCGCCCGCGCCGCCGGTATCCAGCAGGCGAGCAGCCCGATCGCGGCCAGCGTCGCCAGCGCTGCCGCCGTAGACCGCGGGATCCGTGCGCTCGACCTCGAACAGCAGCGAAGCGACGAGCCGCGACGCCCCGACGGCCAGCAGCGCGCCGAGCGCCATGCCGGCGATCAGCAGCCGGGCGCCCTGCCCGAGCACCAGGCGCAGCAGGTTGCCGCGGTCGGCGCCCAGCGCGGCGCGCACGCCGAGCTCGACGCGCCGTCGTGCCACCGCCAGCGCGAGCACCGCGTAGACGCCGAGCGCGGCGAGGATGGTGGCCAGGCCGGCGAAGCTGCCGACGAGCATCATCGGCGCCACGCGACCGTCGACCGTCGCCCGCATGCGGTCGCGAAGGGTGGCGACCGAGTCGAGCGCCGTGGTCGCGTCGCCGCGCGTCACCGCGCTGCGCAGCGCCTCGCCGATGCCGCCGGTCGAGGCGACGCGGACGGTGAGGTAGGCGCCGTCGGCGTGGTCGCGCGCCAGCGTGTAGAACCAGGGCGCCTCGTCATCGCGCGAGAGGTCCTGCGAGCGGACGCGGCCGACGACGCCGACGACGACCACCGTGCGCTCGCCGTCGCGCTCCCCGAGCTCGATCGTGCGGCCGAGCGGCGAGCGGCCAGGCAACCAGCGGCGCGCGAAGGCGTCGTCGACGACGGCCGGGACGGGCCCGCCGACGTCCGACGCCGCGAACGTTCGCCCGGCACGGAGCGGGATGCGCAGGGCTTCGAGGAAGCCGGCGCTCACCTGCGCGTGGTGCGCCGTCGGGTCCGGCTCGCCCTGCCGGCGCGGCGCCCCGCCGACGCGGAAGGTCGACAGCTCGGCGCAGCCGGCGAACGGGAGACAGCTGGTGAGCCCCGCCGCCTGCACGCCGGGCAGCGCGGCGACCGAGGCGAGCATCGGCGTGCGGTCGAGCGTGCGACGCTCCTCGCCCTCGTCGGCCCGCGCCAGCTGTCCGAAGACGACGCCGTCGCTGCGGAAGCCGGCGTCCACCGCCAGCAGCCGCCGCAGCGACACGCCGAGCAGCCCGACAAGGACGGTGAGGGTGAGCGACACCGCCACCTGGCCGACGACCAGCGCGGCGCGGAAGCGATGGGCGCCGCGGTCGCCGGTGCCGCCGGGGCGCTCGGCGCGCAGCGTCCCCTCGAGGGTCGAGCGCCGCAGCCACCAGAGCGGCACGACCGAAGCCACCAGGCCGGTGAGCAGCGCCAGGCCGAGGCCCACCGCGAGCACCGTGCCGTCGGGACGCAGGCTCACCAGGACCGTCGTGCGCGCCAGTCCGCGCCGCTGCGCCACGTCGAGGGCGAAGAACGCCAGCGCGACGCCGGCAGCGCCGCCGGCAGCGGCGAGCAGGAAGTTCTCGACGGCGATCAGCCGGAACAGCCGCGACATCGCCCCGCCCAGGGCGCTGCGTACGGCCAGCTCGCCGCTGCGGCCGACGAGACGCGACAACGTGAGGCCGGTGAGGTTGGCGGCCGCCACCAGCAGCACGAGCAGCGCCGCTACCTGCAGCAGCTGCAACGTCGGGCCGCAGGTCGGCGATCTCGTGGTCGCGCATGGTCTGCACGAACACCTGGTAACCGAGCTCGTCGACGAAAAAGCGCATCTGCGGGTTTTCGGCCACGAACTGACGCCAGAGGCCCCGCAGCTCGCGCTCGGCCGCCGCCGGGGTGACGCCCGGCTTCAGCCGCGCCACGGTGGTGCCGTTCCAATTGCCGCGCTGGTCGCCGCCGCGTGCCGCCGGGTCGATGGGCAGCGGCAGCACCAGCTGCGCTCGCGAGTACGGCAGCGCCAGGTCGGGCGGCATGACGCCGACCACTTCCACCACCCGGCCGTCGACGTGCAGCCGGCGGCCGACCACTTTGGGATCGGCGCCGAAGCGCTCGCGCCAGGCACGGTCGGCGAGCAGGACGACGTCACCACGGCCGGGAAGTCCCTCCTCGGCGGTGAAAGGCCGTCCGAGCGCCGGCGCGATGCCGAGCGTGGCGAACAGCGACGGCGTCGCCCGAACCACGTCCACGCGTTCGCTGCCAGGGCCGCGACCCAGCCGAGCGCGATCGCCGTCGTACATGCCGATCGCTTCGATCGTCCGTGCACGGTCGCGTACGTCGAGCAGGTCGGCGGCCGAGATGCCGAGCTGCATGTCGCCGAACTGCGCGACGCGCGCGAACACGTTGACCAGCCGGTCCCCCGGCGGGTACGGCAGCGGCCGCAGCAGGTAGCCGTGCAGGGCGCTGAAGACCGCGGTGGTGGCGCCGATGCCGAGCGCCAGCGTCACCAGCGCGGCGAGCGCATAGCCGGGACGCGACAGCAGCGCGCGGGCGGCATGCCGGACGTCGTGCAGGAGATCGATCATGGGTTCGCCATCCCTCGTTTGGTCACCGCCGTCGAGCAACGGTCGTGCCGCGTGGTGACGTGCTTGTCTGTCAACGACTTGGGCGAGATCGTACCGCCGCGAGCGTTCGGAGACGCGAGCCCCGCGTCGCGAAAGCGGACGCTCGGGCGATGCGAGTGGCTTAAAAGCCGGCGCGGCGCATCACGGCGCGCGGCAGCCGGCGGATCAGCGCCATGACGAGGCGCCAGATCGGCGGCGCGTAGATGACGCCAGAGCGGCCGCGCTCGAGCGCATCGGCGACGCGGCGAGCGACCGGCTCGGGGTCGGCGGCGAAGGGCGGCTCGGGGAGGCCCTGCGTCATCCCAGTACGCACGAAGCCGGGCTTGACGACGAGGACGCGCAGGCCGGCGCTTCCGTAACGCAGGTCGAGGCCGTCGAGGTAGTGCGCGAGGCCGGCCTTGGCGGCGCCGTAGAGGGCGACCGGCTTGCGCGCGCGGTCGCCGGCGACGGAGCCGAAGACGCAGAGCGTGCCGCCGCCGCGCGCGAGCAGGCGGCGGCGCGCCTCCTCGCAGAAGAGGATGCCGGCGGTGAAGTCGGCGTCGAGCAGGCGATGGAGGCGCTCGAGGTCGGCCTCGAGCTCGTCCTGCGTCGCGAACTCGGCAGCGGTGAGGACGACGGTGTCGATGCCGCCCGCGCCGGCCTCGCGGAACGCCGCGTCGGCGGCGTCGAGCGCGGCGCCGAAGGTCTCGGGGCGGCGCAGGTCGAGCTCGGCCGTCGGGACGGCCGAGCCGCCGGTGCCGCGCGCGGCGAGATCGGCGGCGGAACGCGCGAGCTGCTCGCGGTCGCGGCCGAGCAGCGCCACGCGATGGCCGCGCGCGACGAGCTCGCGAGCGAGCGCCCGCCCGATGCCGCGCGTGCCGCCGGCCAGCGCGACGTTGCTCAAGCCGCGGCTCCGCGCGACACCGCCGCGGCCGGCGCATCGCCGAACAGCCGCGCCGAGAGCCGGCTGCGGATGCGCCCCTCGGGGTCCCACTTCCGCCGCACCTGCTGAAAGCGCACGAGCCGCTCGCCCTCGAGCGCCGCGAAGTCGGCCGCCGTGGTGAAGGCGTCCTTGGCGAGATAGACGCGGCCGCCCGCCTCGAGCACGTGGCGGTTGAGCGCCGCCACCAGCTCCGGCGTGCGCGCGTCGACGGCGAAGTCGAGCGCCAGCGTCAGCCCCGGCCGCGGGAACGACAGCAGCCCGCAGCCCTCGGCGCCGAAGTCCTTGAGCACGGCGAGGAACGACTGCCCGCCGTGACGGCGCACCAGCTCGAGGAACGCCCGCACCTCGTCGGCGCCGGCGAGCGGCAGCACGCACTGGTGCTGCGTCATGCCGCGACGCCCGTAGAGCCGGTTCCAGTCCTGCACGCTGTCGAGTGGATAAAAAAACTTGCTCGGGTGGACGACGCGCCGCCCGGGAAACGTCGTCGCGTAGGTGAGCTGGTTGAACAGTCCGACGCTCGCGCGATTCAACAGCCACGACGGCGCCCGAAACGGCACCGGCAGCTCGAGGCGCGGCGCCGGCGGCGCCTCCGGCCCTTCGCCGCGACCGCACCAGCGGCCCTGGTGGAGCACGCCACGCCCGAGCGCCTCGCCTCCGGCGAGACAGTCGAGCCAGGCGGCCGTGAACGGCCAGCGCGTCGACGCCTCGCGCAGCGCCTGCACCAGCGGCGCGAGCCGCGCGAAGCGCCGCGTCTCGGCGAGGATCCACGGCGACGGCACGCGCTCGAGCCGGAACGCCACCTCGAGCACGTGGCCGGTGAGCCCCATGCCGCCGATCGGTGGCCCAGAACAGCTCCGACTCCTCGCGCGGCGAGCAGCGCACGAAGCGCCCGTCGCCCGTGCGCAGCAGCAGCTCGTCGACGTGGCCGCCGAAGCTGCCGGCGGCGTGGTGGTTCTTGCCGTGGACGTCGGCGGCGACCATGCCGCCGAGCGTCACCAGCTCGGTGCCCGGCGAGACCGGCACGAACCAGCCCCGCGGCAGCACGAGGCGATGGAGCGCGCGCAGCGACAGCCCGGCCTCGGCGCGCACGAGGCCGCTCTCCTCGTCGAAAGCGAGGATGCGGTCGGCGAGGCGCGAGCCGGCGACGCGCTCGAAGCCGGGCGGCGGCAGCGCGGCGTCGCCGTAGGCGCGGCCGAGCCCGCGCGTCAGCGGCATCTCGCGCGTCGCCGCGGCGAGGTCCTCGGAGCACACCTCGCGCCCCGGCACGCCGAGCCCGCCCCAGCCGGCGAGCGCCTCAGCGCGCGGCATCGCCCACCCACCGCAGCGGCCGCGGCTCGGGCAGGAGCCCGTGGAGGTGGGCGCGGCGGAAGAACTCGGCGAGCGAGGCGCGCTCGGCGGCGCCGAGCCGGTAGCTCAAGTGCTGCGTCAGGTAGGTGCGCACCTCGTCGGCCGGCAGGCCGAGCTCCGCCGCGGCCGTGGAGACGAGCGCGTCGAGCTCGCGCTTCCGCGGCCGCGAGACTGCGCTCGAGCAGCGGCACGATCTCGCGCGCGGCGAGCTCGCGCTCGACGTCCTTCGCCACCGCCCACACCGCGAAGACGAACGGCAGCCCGGTGAGCGCGCGCCACTCGGCGGCGAGGTCGACGACGTGCAGGCCGCGGCGGTCGACGCGCAGCGCCGGATCGCCGATGAGCAGCGCCGCGTCGGCGGTCGCGAGCATCGCCTCGAGCTCGGGCCGGAACGGCGCCACCTCGGGCCGCACGCCGTGACGCTCGGCGAGCAGCAACTGCACCAGCACGGCCGAGGTGCGGCTGCTCTCGTCGAGGGCGACGCGACGGATGCGCTCGGGCGGCACCTGCGAGACGAGCAACACGCTCTTCACCTCGTGCTGCGAGGCGATGCAGAGGCCGGGCACGACGGCGAGCCCGGGGATGCGCTGCAGCTCGGCCGAAGGCACGAGGCCGACCTCGAGATCGCCGCTCGCCAGCCCGTCGGCGACGCGCGACGGCGGCAGGTACACCGGCTCCGCCCACGCCGGGCCTTGGCGGCGCAGGAACGTCCACGCCAGCGGCCAGCTGTTGAGGTAATGGACGATGCCGAAGCGCGCGCGCAGCGCCGGGCCGGCCGGCTCGACGACGGCGGACGTGGCCCCCGCGTCCGCAGCGTCACGCTCGCGCGCAGAGGTGGCAAGGGCTCCCGTCGCCGACGGCTCGACCGGCATGGCTGCGAAGGATACCCGCTCAGAACGCCGCCGTTGCCCTCGGAACCGGTAACCGAGTCCTAACCGATCTACGACTGACGCCGCGACCCCCGCGCTCCTACTCTCCGCCTCGCGCCGTCGACCGGCGCGTGCAAGAGAGAGGAGCACGATGCACCCAGTCAGACGCTTCGGCGCCGTTCGCCGACTCGCATTCCGTCCATGGTCGAAGCTCGCGGCCGCCGCGCTCACCCTCGTTTGCCTGGCTGCCGCCGCGCGCGCCCAAGAGCCGGCGCCGCCGCCGGCCGAGCCCACGCTCGAGAGCGTCCAGCAGCAGATCGAGGCGCTGCAGCAACAGCTGCTGATCCTGCAGCGCAAGGCGGAGATCGCCGCCGAGGCGGACGCCGAAAAGGCGAAGACCGGCGTCACACCGACAGCCAGCGGCAAGGACGGCTTCTCGTTCAAGTCCGACGACGGCAACTTCACGCTCAAGGTGCGCGGCTACGTGCAGCTCGACGGCCGCGCCTATCTCGACGACGGCGACGATCGCTACATCGACCAGTTCCTGCTGCGGCGCGCGCGGCCGATCTTCGAGGGCACGCTCTACAAACGCTTCGGCTTCCGCCTCATGGCCGACTTCGGCTCGGGCGCCACCCTGCTGCAGGACGCCTACGCCGAGTGGACGTTCGGCCCCGCCGCCGTGCTGCGCGCCGGCAAGCTCAAGGCGCCGTTCGGCCTCGAGCGCCTGCAGTCGGCCACCGACATCGCCTTCGTCGAGCGCGCGCTGCCGACCGGCTTGGCGCCCAATCGCGACGCCGGCGTGCAGCTCGCCGGGCAGCTCGCCGGCGGCAAGCTCGAGTACGCGGCCGGCGTCTTCAACGGCGTCGCCGACGGCGCCAGCGGCGACACCGACACCAACGACGACAAGGACGTGGTGGCGCGCGTCGTCGCGTCACCGTGGAAGGGCGGCGAGTCGACGCTGTCCGGGCTCACCTTCGCCGTCGCCGCCTCGCGCGGCAACCAGGAGGGCACTCCCGCCGCGCCCGGCCTCGCTGCCTACCGCACCTCTGGGCAGCAATCGCCGGCCTCGGGCTCGTTCTTCAGCTACCGCGCCGACGGCACCGCCGCCGGCACGGCGATCGCCGACGGCGAGCGCTTCCGCTTGTCGCCGCAGGCGACCTTCTACGCCGGACCCTTCGGCTTCCTCGGCGAGTACGTCGAGAGCCGCCACGCCGTGCGCCGCGGCGCCGCCACGGCCGAGCTCACCCACCGCGCCTGGCAAGCAACCGGCATATGGGTGCTCACCGGCGAGAAGGCCTCGTATCGCTGGTACACGCCCGAGCATGGCTTCGATCCCACCAACGCCGACCCGCAGAAGCGCGGCCGGGGCGGCCTCGCCCTCGTCGGCCGCTACAACGCCTTCCGCGCCGACGCGGACAGCTTCCCCACCTACGCCGCGAGCAGCGCCGTGCAGGAGGCCGAGGGATGGTCGCTCGGCCTCGACTGGACGCTGCAGAAACAGATCCGCCTGATGCTCGACTACGAAGTCACCTCGTTCGACGGCCGCGGCACGCCGCGTCCCGACGAGAGAGCGTTGTTCACCCGCTTCCAGGTGGCGTGGTGAGCCGCCGCCGCGTTCACTGCTTCCATCGCAACGTCACGGAGGGGTCCGCCATGCGCATTCGGTCACTCGCTCTTCTCGTTTCGATTGCCGTCGCCGGCATCAGCTGCGGCGGACCCGGCAAGGAGGCCTCGTCCGGTGAGGCGGGCACGGGCCAAGCGGGCCAGTCCGGCAAACCCGTGACGCTCCTCAACGTCTCCTACGACCCCACGCGCGAGCTCTACGCCGACTTCAACAAGGCCTTCTCGGACCACTGGCAGAAGGAGCACGGCGCGCCGGTCGACGTGCAGCAATCGCATGGCGGCTCGGGCAAGCAGGCGCGGGCGGTGATCGACGGGCTGCAGGCCGACGTCGTCACCCTGGCGCTCGCCTACGACATCGACGCCATCGCAAAAGCGGGGCTGATCGACGCCGGCTGGCAGAAGCGGCTGCCCGACAACTCGTCGCCCTACACCTCGACCATCGTCTTCCTGGTGCGCAAGGGCAACCCGAAGGGGATCCGCGACTGGAACGACCTCGCGAAGCCGGGCGTCTCGGTCGTCACGCCCAATCCGAAGACCTCCGGCGGCGCGCGCTGGAACTACCTCGCCGCCTGGGGATGGGCGCTGCGCCAGCCGGGCGGCAGCCCGGCGACGGCGGAGGCGCTGGTGCGCGCCATCTACGCCAACGTCGAGATCCTCGACACCGGCGCCCGCGGCGCCACGATCACCTTCGCCGAGCGTGGCATCGGCGACGTGCTCATCGCCTGGGAGAACGAGGCGTTGCTGGCGGTGCGTGAGCTGTCGAAGCGGGGCGGTGCGGACGGCGGCTTCGAGATGATCGCGCCGTCGCAGTCGATCCTCGCCGAGCCGCCGGTCGCGGTGGTCGACAAGGTGGCGCAGAAGCACGGCAACGAGGAGGTGGCGCAGGCGTACCTGCAGTACCTCTCCACGCCGACCGGGCAGGAGATCGCCGCCAAGCACTACTACCGCCCGCGCGACGCGCAGGTGCTCGGGCGCTACGCGTCACAGTTCCCGCAGATGAACCTGTTCACCATCGACGAGGTCTTCGGCGGCTGGGCGAAGGCGCAGCAGGAGCACTTCGGCGACGGCGGGACGTTCGACCGCATCTACGGGAAGTAGTGGCGGGAGCGCGGCGCCGCCGCGCGCGCGATCGACGCCGGCAGCGCCGATAGCAGGCGCGGGTGCGGCGCAATCGACGCTCGCGGCAACAGGCGCGACAAGCGCGCCGGGCAGCCGATGCTAGGCTGACCGGCGCTCCATGCGTGCCGCCGTCGAGCCGGACCCTGACGAGACCTTCGTCTCGCCGGCGCTCGCCGCCATCGAGCGCGAGCGCTACGTCGCCTACTCGATCCTGGCGCGCAACCTCCACTGGCTGGCCGCCGCGCTGGTGCTGCTCTACGCCGTGCTCCACCGCGGCGACCGCGTGCCGCTCTACCTGCTCGCCGGAGTGATGGTCGTCTACACGCTGGCGCTCCACTGGCCGCGGCTGGGCGCGGCGCTGACGACGGCCCGCGTCTCGTTCGAGGCGACTCTGGATCTGGCGTGGGTGACGGCGGTCGTCCTCCTCACCGAGCGGCGCGCGGAGCCCGCTCTACTTCCTCTACTACATGGGCCTGTTCACGACGCTGCCCTCGAGCGGACGCTGGCTCACCTACGCCAAGGCGGCAGCGATCACCGCGGCGACGGCGGCGATGACGGTGCTGTGGCCGGTGGTGCAAGCATCGAGCGGCAGCACTGGTGCATCGAACGTCGCGGGCCACGTCGCCGGCGATCTCGTCTGGCCGCTCGCCGGCTTGTGGCTGGTCGCTTACTTCGCCGCCGAGGCGGGATCCGTAGGCGCCCACCTCCACCAATCGCTGTTCCTCGCCGCGCACACCGACGAGCTCACCGGCCTGCCCAACATGCGCTACTTCACGACGGCAGCCGACCTGCGCGGCCAGCTCGGCCAGCCCTACACCATCGTCATGGCCGACGCCGACCACCTCAAGCGCGTCAACGACACCTACGGCCACGCGCAAGGCTCGCTGCTCATCCAACGCGTCGCGGATGCGTTGCGCAGCGGCGCCCGCAGCGGCGACGACCTCTGCTCGCGGCTGGGCGGCGACGAGTTCATCGTGCGGCTCGCCGGCGCCTCCGCCGAAGGCGCGCTCGCCTACTGCCGGCGCGTGCACCGCCACTTGGAGGAGCACCCGCTGGTGCTCGACGAGGGCACTCGCGTGCCGATCTCGATCTCGCTCGGGCTGGCGTCGTTCCCCGCGCACGGCCGCAGCCTGTCGGAGGTCACCGCGCGGGCCGACCAGGCGCTCTACGAGAGCAAGCGCCAGGGCCGCGGCAGCGCCCACCTGTGGGCGGCGAGCGGGATCGGCATCCGCGCGCTGGCGTGAGCTGCGTTGCGCGTCTGCGTCGTCAGCGACGCAACACGCGCATCGACACGAAGCGCAGGAACTAAGGCCATTGATGTGGCTGCAGTGTCGCCCAAAGGCGTCACAGCACGCGCAGGATCTCCTCGCGCTTGGCGCGGTACTCCTCGTCGGTGATCAGGTCGCGCCGCCGCATCTCCTCGAGATCGGCGAGACGATCGGCAGGCGAGCGCGCGGCCGCAGACTCGTCGTCGTCGACTCGCGCCGCCGTTGCTCGAGCAGCGCCGGTGCTCGCGTCGACCGTCGGCGCTCCGCCGCCCTGCGCCGCGGCGGCGGCCGCCATCATCGCCTTCTTGAACGCCATCGGCCGCGGCAGGTACTCGAGCCGGTTGATGCCGCTCTCGCTCGCCGTGATGATCTCGAGCGTGCCGTAGCCGAGCATGCGCCCGGGGATCGACTGCGTCAGCCGCACGTCGTTGACCTTGGCGAGCCCGGAGTCGAGCGCCTGCTTGCGCAACACGCCCGCGACGCGGATCACGCGCCGATCGGTGACCAGGTAGACCTCCGTCACCCAGCGCACTAACGCGGGCAGCGCGACAACGACGGCGACGACGATCAGCGCCACGCCGATCCAAGCGCCGATGCCGGCCCCGGCCCAGCCGCCGAAGCCGTAGACCGACGCCATCACCGCGCCGAGCACGGCGAGCACGAGCGCGCTGCCGATCCAGCGCAGCAGCACCACCCAATGCCGCAGCGTGCGATGCATCACCGCCTCGCCCGGCGCCAGCAGCCGGTCGACGTAGCTCATCGCTGTGCGTCGCCAAGCGCCAGCAGACAGCCGAAGTGGCTCATCGCTGCGCCTCGCGAGGTACGCGCCAGCCACCGAAGTAGCTCATCGGACGTTCGCGATCGACGTCAGCCGCCGCTCTTCGTCGTCTCGTAGACGATGATGCGGAAGCCGTCGGGGTCCTTGGCGCTCACCTGCCGCCACCCCCACTGCATCGCCGTCGGCCCCTCGAAGTCGACGCCGCGCGCCCGCAGCCGCTCCGCCAACTTGTCGACCCCTTGCGTGCTCTCCGCGTAGATGCTGAGCCCGACGCCTTTCGTGCGATTGCGCCCCTTCCCCCAGTCGTCCTGCGAGAGGCCGATCATGCACGACCCGGCGACGAGCTCGACCCCGAGCAGCTTGCCGTTCTCCTCCCAGCGCTGCTTGACGTGGAACCCGAAGCCGTCGGCGTAGAACTTCAAGCTCGCTTCGACGTCGTCGGCGGTGAGGGCCACCGACTGGTTCTTGAGGCGTAGCGTCTCCGGTTGCTGGCGATCCTTGAACGCACGCTTCGGAGCGGTCGCGGCGGCCTTGGCGCGGGTGCTACCAGCGCGCTTCGCGGCGGCCTTCGCGCGGGCCCCTGCCTTGGACGCGCGCTTGGCACCACTCTTCGCGGCCGCGCCGGCGCGGCTGGCGTTCTTCGTCTTCCCAGCTGCGCTCGACTTGGCCGCGGCCTTGGAGCCGCGGCTCGCCGGCTTCACCGTTGCTTTCTTGCTTCCACGCTGCTTTGCCTTCGCCTTCTTGGCCATGGTCCCTCCATCCTTCGTCACGACGTCGACAGTCTATTCACACACTCACAGCACCGGCACACCTGCGCGCCGCTTGCCGCGCGGAAACGCCGCATCGATCTGTGCCACTTCCGCATCGGTGAGTCCGAGGTCAGCCGCGCGGGCGTTCTGCTCCACGTGCTCCGACGAGGCGCTCTTCGGGATCGCGAAGACGCCTTGCCGCAGCAGGAACGCTAGCGCTACCTGGCGCGGCGTTGCGCCGTGCGTGGCGGCCACCTCAGCGAGAACGCGGCCACCGCGACTCTCGGCGCGCACGAAACCGCCCTCCCCGCCGAAGGGGCTATAGGCGACGACGGCGATCTCGTGCTGGCGGCTGAAGGGCAGCACGGCGTGCTCGATGGCGCGCTCCTGGAGGTGGTAGAGGACTTGGTTGCAGGCGCAGCGGCGCTCGCCGGCGACGGCGATGACCTCGGCCAGCTCGTTCTCGTCGAAGTTCGAGACGCCCCAGGAGTCGATCTTCCCTGCCGCGACGAGCTCCTCGAACGCGGCAATGGTGTCGGCGATCGGATGGCGGCCCGGCCAGTGCAGGAGGTAGCAGTCGAGCCGTTCCACGCGGAGGCGGCGCAGGCTGCGCTCGCAGGCAGCGACCGTTCCTCGCCGCGAGGCGTTGCTGGGCAGGACTTTGCTGACGAGAAAGACCTCGTCGCGGCGGGCGTGGATCGCTTCGCCGACGATGCGCTCGACTTCGCCGTTGCCGTACATCTCGGCGGTGTCGACGTGGGTCATGCCGAGGTCGAGGCCGCGACGCAGGGCGGCGATGGCGCGCGCGCGGTCGGCGCGCTCCAGGTTCCAGGTGCCCTGGCCGACGATCGAGACTTGGCGGCCCGTTGAGCCGAACGGCGCCGTCTGCATCCGCCCCTCCCAGCGATCCTAGTGACGACCGCGCAGGCCGCCGAGACGTTGCAGCAGCTCGGCGACCTCGGCCTGCGAGGCTATCGTGAACGCCGCGCTCGTCGGTGCCGCGCCGCCGTCGCCGACGCGCACGGTCACCGCTGCTTCGCCGCAGTCCACGAGCGCGGCGAAGGCATCCTCGTCGGTCGTGTCGTCGCCGGCATAGAGCACGGTCTCGCCGCCGGCTTCGCGCAACAGCCGCCGCACCGCGACGCCCTTGTCGATGCCGGCCGGGCGCACTTCGACGACCTCCTTGCCGCCCATCACGTCGAAACCCGGCACGTGCTGCGCCGCCGCGCGAAACTCTTCCGCTGCCGCTATGGCTTCGGGCCGCGGCGCTTGCCGCGTGTGAAGCACCAGACTCGCGCCCTTGTCCTCGATGCGCACACCGGCGTGCCGCGCCGCGATCGCCGTCGCCTCCGCGCGCAGCGGCGCGAGCGTCGCCGACGCGGCCTCGAGGTCGATCGTCGGCAGCACCTCGCCGTGCGGCGCCGCGATCTCGAGGCCGTGCAGGCCGACGAGCCAGAGCACGTCGCCGGGCACCAGGTCGCGCAGCTGCGCCACCGGCCTGCCGCTCACCACCGCCACCGACGTGCCGGCAGTCGCGGCGAGGCGAGCCAGCGCGTCTCGCGTCGCCTCGTCGGCGATCGCTTCCTCGGGCGTGGGACGGATTGGCGTCAGCGTGCCGTCGTAGTCGAAAGCGGCGAGCAGCGTGCCGTGGGCGAGACGCGGCGCCAGCTCTTCCCACGCTTCCCACAGCGGCGCAGGGTGCGCTCGCTTCGACTTCGCGACGCTCGGCGCAGCCGCCTCGGTGCGACCAGCGCGCTCACCGCGCACGCTCGAGCTCGCCGGCGCCACCATCGCGTCCGTTCCTCAATGGAGCGCGCCGGGCCGTCGCGCTGCTCGCCCGAGCGCGCGCTGGCGGCGCGCCGTCGCGCCGTCGCGAACACGGGTCTCCGATGGATGCTGCGCCGCCGCGGTCGCGATCTCGAGCGCCACGGCCGCGGGCTGTCCCGCTGCCGCCTCGTCCTCGCCGTCCTCGGCGTCCGTCTCCTCGTGGCCGTCCCCGAGCCCGACCTGCTCCTGCTCGAGCGCGGCCCGCAGGATCCTCTCCAGCCAACCGTGCACGTCGCAGGCGGCGACGCGCGCGAACAGCTTCCGCATGCGCTGCCGCTTCTCGTCGGGATCCATCGACAGCGCCCGCGCCAGCACTTCCGCGGTTTCGTGGATGGCGAACGGATTGATTTGCAGCGCGCCGTCGCCGAGCGTCTGTGCGGCGCCGGTGAGCTCCGACAGCACGAGCACGCCCTCGCCGTCCTCCTGGCAGGCGACGAACTCCATCGCCACCAGGTTCATGCCGTCGCGCAGCGGGTTGACGAGACAGACGTCGGCGGCGCGGTAGTAGGCGACCAGCTCCTCGCGCGGCACGCCGCGGTAGAGGTAGCGCACCGGCTGCCAGTTGGCGGTGCCGTGGCGGCCGTTGACGCGGCCCACCATCTCGTCGACCTTCTTCTTGAGCTCGCGGTAGTCGCGCACCTGCTCGCGACTCGGCACCGCGACCTGCAGGAACACCAGCCGCCGCCGCAGCTCGGGATGCGACTCCAGTAGCAGGTCGATGGCCTGCAAGCGCTCGAGGATGCCCTTGCTGTAGTCGAGGCGGTCGACACCGAGCACCAGCTGCGCGCCGCCGAGCCCCTGGCGGATACTCGACACGCGCGCTGCGGCCTCGGCGCTGCGGGCGGTGGCGCGGAACTCCTCGACGTCGATGCCGATCGGGAAGGCGCCGACGCGCACCTCGCGGCCCTCCCAGTGCACGACCTGCCGGTCGTAGTCGACGTCCGCTTCGAGCAGCCGCTCGCAGCAGCCGAGGAAGTCGCCAGCGTACTCGTCGGTGTGGAAGCCGACGAGGTCGGCGCCGAGCAGGCCGGCGAGCACCTGCCGCCGCCAGGGCAGCACGCGGAACACTTCCTCGGTGGGAAACGGGATGTGGAGGAAGAAGGCGATCGGCCCGTTGCCGCCGCCGCGGCGCCGCTCGCGGATCTTCTGCGGCAGCAGGCAGAAGTGGTAGTCGTGCACCCACACGACGTCGCGCGGCTGCGCCTCCTCCACCACCACGTCGGCGAAGCGTTCGTTGATGTGCTCGTACTGACGCCACTCCGCTTCGTCGAAGCGGCAGCGGTCGACGAAGTAGTGGCAGAGCGGCCAGAGCGCGCGGTTGGCGAAGCCGTAGTAGTAGCCCGCGACTTCCTTGTGGGTGAGCGGCACCTGGCGCAGCGTGAACTGCGGTCCCTCGGCGGGAACCTGGAAGCGCGCGGCGCGCGGCGCGGCGCCCTCGCGCGCCTCCGATTCCGGCTGCCAGGCGACCCACACGCCGCCCGAGTCGCGCATCACCGGGTCGAGCGCGGTGACGAGGCCGCCGGTCGTGCGCTCGAAGCGGACGCCCTCCGGCGTGCGCTTGCGCACGTAGGGCTCACGGTTGGAGACGAGCAGGAGCCGCCGGTCGCCGAGCAGCTGGCGCGCGAGGCCGTCGTGGGCGCGAGGCACCGACGACACGGCCTGCTTGAAAATCCTTCTCGCCTCCGCTTGTAAGTCTTCCACCCGGTGCGCTGTGTCCGGAAGCGACATGTCCATCCCGTGGAAGTGCAAGAGTCGGGCCGCTCTTCGAGCAGCCTGGGCAAGCGATTCGCACCGTACGGCCGGCGATGGCACGTTCCGCGAGCCCACACCCGGCGCCGTTGCGCCGATCGCCGCCTCCGACGCATCCGGTGGCGGTGTCTGCGACGACACAAGGCGAGACGCGAGCGCCGCACGCGCCGCCGCTCGCGGAGATCGACGACGGTCGCTGCCGCGTCGTCGTCGAATCGCTCTCGCCGTCGGTCGGCCGCGGCAGCTTCCCGGCCAAGCGCACGGTCGGCGAGCGCGTCGAGGCCGAGGCCGACGTGTTCACCGACGGGCACGATCTCGTCGCCTGCCGGCTGCTCTACCGGCCGCATGACGACGAAGATTGGCGCGAGGCGCCGATGGAGCCGCTCGGCAACGACCGCTTCCGCGGCACCTTCGCCGCGGATCGGCTCGGTCCCTGGGAGCTCACCGTCGAAGGGTGGATCGACCACTTCGGCAGCTGGCGCCGCGACCTCGCCAAGCGTCACGCCGCGGGCACGGCGACGGAGGTCGACCTCGAGATCGGCGCCCAGCTCGTGCGCGAGGCCGCCGGGCGCGCCCGTGACGACGAATCGTCCGCAGCGTCCGACCCGTCATTGCGAGGAGCGCAGCGACGAAGCAATCTCGACGTCGAGATCGCCACGGGCGCTTCGCGCCCTCGCGATGACGATCACGGCGCTCTCGCCCGCTTCGCGCGCGACCTCGTGCGCGGCGCCCTCGCCGGCCGCGTCGCGCTCGCCCTCGATCCGCAGCTGCAGCGTCTCGTCGAGCGCTTCCCGGACCGCAGCCTCGCGACGCGCCCCGCGCCCGTGCCGCTGCTCGTCGACCCCGAGCAGGCGCGCTTCTCGAGCTGGTACGAGCTGTTCCCGCGCAGCGCCGCGGCCGAGCCCGGACGCCACGGCACCTTCCGCGACGTCGTCGCGCGCCTCGACTACGTCGCCGCGATGGGCTTCGACGTGCTCTACCTGCCGCCCATCCATCCCATCGGCCGCGTTCACCGCAAGGGGCGCAACAACGCCAAGACGGCCACCCCCGGCGACGTCGGCAGCCCGTGGGCGATCGGCAGCGCGGCCGGCGGCCACGACGCCATCGAGCCCGCCCTCGGCACGCTCGACGACTTCCGCGCCCTCGTCGCCGAGGCGGAGCGGCGCGGCATCGAGATCGCGCTCGACCTCGCCTTCCAGTGCTCGCCCGACCACCCGTGGGTGAGCGAGCACCCGCAGTGGTTCCGCCACCGCCCCGACGGCACCATCCAGCACGCCGAGAACCCGCCCAAGAAGTACGAGGACATCGTCCCCTTCGACTTCGAGACATCCGACTGGCGCAACCTGTGGGCGGCGCTCGCCGGCGTCGTCGAGCACTGGGTGGCGCAGGGCGTGACCATCTTCCGCGTCGACAACCCGCACACCAAAGCGTTCCCGTTCTGGCGGTGGATGATCGCCGACGTGCGCGCGCGCCACCCCGAGGTGTTCTTCCTCGCCGAGGCGTTCACGCGGCCGAAGGTGATGTACCGCCTCGCCAAGATCGGCTTCTCGCAGTCGTACAACTACTTCCCCTGGCGTACCGGCAAGGAGGAGCTCACGGCGTACTTGACCGAGGTGACGAAGCCGCCGGTGGCCGACTTCTTCCGCGCCAACCTGTGGGCCAACACGCCCGACATCCTGACCGAGCAGTTGCAGCACGGCGGCCGCGCCACCTTCGTGCAGCGGCTCGTCCTCGCCGCCACGCTGGGCGCGAGCTACGGCATCTACGGGCCGCCTTTCGAGCTGATGGAGGCGACGCCACGAGAAACCGGCAGCGAGGAGTACCTCGACTCCGAGAAGTACCAGCTGCGTCACTGGGACCTGCGCGGCGAAGCGGCCGGCGGGCCACCGAGCCTCGCCGAGCTGATCGGCCGCGTCAACAAGATCCGCCGTGAGAACGCGGCGCTCCAGTACGACCGCACGCTGCGCTTCCATCCCGTCGACAACGAGGCGCTCCTCTGCTACAGCAAGGTGGCGCCCGACGGGGACAACGCGATCGTCGTCGTCGTCAACCTCGACCCGGTGCACGCGCACGGCGGCTGGGTCGAGCTCGACCTCGCCGCGCTCGGCATCGACCGCGCCTTCCAGATGCACGACCTCCTCACCGACACTCGCGTCCTCTGGCACGCCGGGCGCAACTACGTGTCGCTCGACCCGCGCTCGGTGCCGGCGGCGATCTTCCGGCTCCGCCGCCGCGTGCGGAGCGAGGTCGATTTCGATTACTTCCTCTGAGGGCCCCAGACGCGATGCCGAGACGACCGCTCCCCGCTCCCACCGCCGACGATCCGCTCTGGTACAAAGACGCCGTCATCTACGAGCTGCACGTGCGCGGCTTCGCCGACTCCGACGGCGACGGCATCGGCGACTTCCGCGGCCTCACCGGCAAGCTCGACTACCTGCAGGAGCTCGGCGTCACCGCGCTCTGGCTGCTGCCCTTCTATCCGTCGCCGCTCAAGGACGACGGCTACGACATCGCCGACTACCGCAACGTTCATCCGTCCTACGGCACGATGGAGGACTTCAAGATCTTCCTGCGCGAGGCGCACCGCCGCAACTTGAAGGTGATCACCGAGCTGGTGATCAACCACACCTCCGACCAGCACCCCTGGTTCCAGCGCGCGCGGCGCGCCAAGCCCGGCTCGGTGGCGCGCGACTACTACGTATGGAGCGACGATCCCAAGCGCTACGGCGAGACGCGCATCATCTTCAAGGACTTCGAGACCAGCAACTGGACGTGGGACCCGGTGGCGCAGGCCTACTACTGGCACCGCTTCTACCACCACCAGCCCGACCTCAACTTCGAATCGCCGCAGGTGCGCAAGGAGGTGCTGCGCGCGCTCGACTATTGGCTCGCCATGGGCGTCGACGGGCTGCGCCTCGACGCCATCCCTTACCTCTACGAGCGCGAGGGCACCAATTGCGAGAACCTGCCCGAGACGCACGGCTTCCTCAAGCAGCTGCGCGCCCACGTCGACCAGCACTTCGCGGGGAAGATGCTGCTCGCGGAAGCGAACCAGTGGCCCGAGGACTCGGTCGCCTACTTCGGCGACGGCGACGAGTGCCACATGGCCTTCCACTTCCCGGTGATGCCGCGCCTCTTCATGTCGCTGCGCATGGAGGACCGCTTCCCCATCGTCGACATCCTGCAGCAGACGCCGGAGATCCCGCCGCTGTGTCAATGGGCGGTCTTCCTGCGCAACCACGACGAGCTGACGCTCGAGATGGTCACCGACGAAGACCGCGACTACATGTACCGGGTCTATGCCAGCGACCCGCAGGCGCGCATCAACCTCGGCATCCGCCGCCGGCTGGCGCCGCTGCTCGGCAACGACCGCCGGCGCATGGAGCTGATGAACGCGCTGCTCTGCTCGCTGCCCGGCACGCCGGTCCTCTACTACGGCGACGAGATCGGCATGGGCGACAACATCTACCTCGGCGATCGCAACGGCGTGCGCACGCCCATGCAGTGGAGCCCGGACAGGAACGCCGGCTTCTCGCGCGCCAATCCGCAGAAGCTCTTCCTGCCGGTGATCATCGACCCCGAATACCACTTCGAGGCGACCAACGTCGAGGCGCAGCTGGGCAACCCGCACTCGCTGCTCTGGTGGACGCGGCGGCTGCTGGCGCTGCGGCGTCGCTATCACGCCTTCGGCCGCGGCTCGATCGAGCTGCTCAACCCCGACAACCACCGCGTGCTGGCGTTCGTGCGGCGCTTCGGCGAGGAGAAGATCCTCGTCGTCGCCAACCTGTCGAGGTTCGTGCAGCACGTCGAGCTCGACCTGGGCGAGTTCGCCGGCGCCGAGCTCGTCGAGCTCTTCGGCGGCAACCGCATGCCGCGGCTCGGCGAGCGGCCGGCGGCGCTGACGCTGGGACCGCACGGCTTCTACTGGTTCGCGGTAGAGACGCCGGCGGCGTTGGCGACCGAGAGCGTCGGCGGCGAGGTGCCGGAGCTGGTGCTCGCGGGGAGCTGGGAGTCGTGCTGTCGCGGCGAGGGACGCGAACAGCTGGCGGCGGCGCTGCAGCCGGTGCTGCGCGCGCGCCGCTGGTTCGGCGGCAAGGCGCGCACGGTGCGGGCGCTGCAGATCGAAGGCGCGATCCCGATGGGGGATGGAGGCGGCCGCTCGGCGAACGGGGCAGGCGGCGGCAACGGCGAAGGTGCCAACGGCGGACTGCGCGCCTGGCTGCTGCTGTTGCGCGTCGAGCAGAGCGAGGGCGAGCCCGACACCTATGCGCTGCCGGTCTCCTTCGCTGCCGGCGCGCGCGGCGACCAGCTGGCGGTCGAGCAACCCGAGGCGGTGCTGGCGCGGCTGCAGGTGCGCGGCAAGGGCGGTCGCGTCGAGCGCGGGGTGCTCTACGACGCGATGCACGACCCCGCATTCGGACGGCTGCTGCTCGCCTCGATCGCCGACAAGAAGGGCTTCCGCGGCGAGGACGGCGAGCTGGTGCCGGTGGCGGCGCCCGCGGCGGCTGCGCTGCTGCGCGAAGGCGCCGGCTTCGAGCCCGAGCTCGGCCGCGCCGAGCAGAGCAACAGCTCGGTGCTCTACGGCGACAAGCTCATCCTCAAGCTCTTCCGCAAGGTCGAGGCGGGCACCAACCCCGACCTCGAGGTGAGCCGCTACCTCACCGCGCGCGGCTTCCCGCACACGCCGCCGGTCGCCGGCTGGCTCGAGCTGCGCCGCGGCCGCAACGGCCGCCCCGCCGGCGAGCCGCTGACGCTGGCGCTGCTGCAGCGCTACGTCGCCAACGAGGGCGACGCGTGGAGCTACTCGCTCGACGCCTTCGGCCGCTACCTCGAGCGGGTGATGACGCGGCCCGAGCGCATCCCGCCGCAGCTCGAAGAGAGGCCGCTGCTCGAGCTGGCGGCGAGCGAGCCGCCGCCTGAGGTAGCAGCGGCGCTCGGTCTCTACGTGGGCACGGCGACGCTGCTTGGCACGCGCACGGCCGAGCTGCATCTTGCGCTGGCGGCGGAGACCGAAGACCCGGCGTTCGCCGCCGAGCCGTTCACCAGCTTGTACCAGCGGTCGCTGTACCAATCGATCCGCGCCCTGACCGGCCGCACGCTGCGGCTGCTGCGCTCGACGCAGTCGCGCCTGCCCGAGGCCGAGCGCGAGCTGGCTACCGAGCTGCTCGGCTCTCGCCAGGCGCTCCTCGACCGCGTGGCGCCGCTGCTCGACGGGCGCATGGACGCCCTTCGCGTGCGCACGCACGGCGACCTGCACCTGGGGCAAATGCTCTACACCGGTAAGGACTTCGTCATCATCGACTTCGAGGGCGAGCCGGCGCGCCCGCTCTCCGAGCGCCGGTTCAAGCGCTCGCCCCTGCGCGACGTCGCGGGCATGGTGCGCTCGTTCGACTACGTCGCCCACAGCGGCCTCGCCGAAGCGCAACGCCGCGGCGTCGTCCCCGCCGAGCAACTGCCGCTCGCCGAATCCTGGGCCCGCTACTGGCAGCGCTGGGCCGCGGCCATCTTCGTGCGCGCCTACTTCGGCCGCGCCGGCGACGCGGCGTTCCTGCCGGCGTCAGACGCCGACCGCGCGCGCCTCCTCGACGCCCTGCTGCTCGAAAAGGCCCTCTACGAGCTCAGCTACGAGCTCGACCACCGACCGGAATGGGCCGGCATCCCGTTGCGCGGGCTCGCTGCGCTAATCAGCGACCGGAACTAGCGCGCGGTCGCTCGCGGCCGTCGCCTCGCCGTCCGCATCGGCGTCGACGTGCCCTCGCGCCACCAGCACCGCGGCGGTCAGGTGGCCGGTGGTGTTGAGCACCGTCGCGAAGAGGTCGGGCACGACGTCGACGGCGATGAGGATGCCGATGCCCTCGACCGGCAGCCCGAGGGCGAGGAAGAGCGGCGCCAGCATCAGGAAGGCGCCGCGCGGCACGCCGGGCACCGCGAAGGAGAGGAACGTCGCGGCGAAGGCGATCGTGGCGAGCTGCCCGGCGTGGAGCTCGACGCCGTAGAACCAGGCGATGAAGAGCGCGCCGATCGTCCACGAGACCGGCGCAGCGACCTTGAAGGTCGAGGCGGCGAGCGGCAGCACGAACCCCCTCACCCGCGGCGGCATCGCGAGCACCTGCTCGGCACCCTCCACCAGCGCCGGCAGCGAGGCGATCGAGGAGCTCGAGCTGAACGCGATCGTCTGCGCCGGGAGCACGGCGCGAGCGAACTTGCGCAGCGGCACCCGGCCGGCGACGGCCGCCACCGGATAGAGCACGAGCGTCGCGAGCACGCTCGCCACCGAATAGACGACGACGTAGAACGCGAACGCGCCGATCAGGCCGGCGCCGCGGGCGGCGAGCGGCAGGACGAGGGCGAAGACGCCGATGGGAGCCGCGGCGACGACCCAGCGCACCAGCACCAGCATCGCCTCGCCGAGAGCGCCGAAGAAGCCCAGCAGCGTCTCGCGCGCGGCGCGCCGGGCTGCGCGCGATGGCGAGCGCGAAGAGCAGCGTGAAGACGACGAGCGGCATCATCGCTCCGCTGGCCGCTGCAGCGATGGGATTGGCGGGGAGCAGCGACGGCAGCCACGCGGCGAGCCCCGTCGCTTGCTGGCCGGCGGCGAGGTCGCCCGCCGCTTCGACGGCGCCGGGCGGCAACGCCGGCCGCGTCGAGGCGTCCGGCGGCAGCAAGCGGAACGCGGCGACGGCGAGCGGCATGGCGAAGACGGCCATGCCGGCGATCAACAGCACGAACACGGCGATCGTGCGCGCCCCCAGGCGGCCGATCGCGCGCAGGTCGGCGGCAGAGGCGACGCCGGTGACGAGCAGCGAGACGACGAGCGGGATCACCGTCATCCGGATGGCGTTGACCCACAGCGTGCCTACGGGCGCCACGGCGTCTGCCGCACGCAGCCAGAACGGGTCGCCGCTCCAGGCGATGGCGGCGCCGGCAGCGAGCCCGGCCGCGAGCGCGATGAGGACCCAGATGCTGCTTCGCATGGCTACATCATGAGGTCGCCGCCGTTGATGTCGAAGCAGGCGCCGGTGACGTAGCCGGCGGCCTCCGAGGCAACGTAACAGATGACGTCGGCGACCTCGCGCGCGGTGCCCAGCCGCGGCACCGGGAAGCCCTGCGCCAGCGCCGCCAGCCGTTCGGGCGAGGCGCTCTCGCGCGTCAGCTCGGTGTCGATCATGCCGGGGCAGACCGCGTTGACGGTGATCCCGAACCTGCCGAGCTCCTTCGCAGCCGCGCGCGTGAGGCCGAGGAGGCCCGTCTTCGAAGCTGTGTAGTGCGCGCCGCCGAGCGTGCTCACCATGCGGCCGGCCGTCGACGAGACGTTGACGACGCGCCCCCACCCCTGGGCCTTCATGTGCGGCACCACCGCCTGCGTGAGCAGGAACGGAGCCGTCATGTTCACCTCCAGCGCCCGCCGCCACTCCTCGGCGCTGATCTGCTCGAAGCGCGTCGTCAACGGCAGCGCTGCATTGTTGACCAGGATGTCGACGCGCCCGAAGCGCTCCACCGTGCGCCGCACGATCGCCTCCGGCACTTCGTCAGCGGTGAGGTCCCCCTCGACGGCGAGCGCCCGCTCGCCGAGAACACGTGCGAGCGCCGCCGCCCGCGCCAGATCACGCACGTGGACCGCGACGGAGGCACCGCGCTCGTAGAGCCGCTCCGCGGTAGCGCGTCCGAGCCCACGAGCGGCCCCGGTGACAATCGCCACCCGGCCGACGAGATCTCCTGGAGCGGCTTCGCTCGTCTTGCCTCCTCGTGCGCGAAGGAGCGCAGTATCGCCCAGGGCGCGACGCCGGGCAACGCGAGCCGCCGGCGCTCTTGACCTCCGGCGTGGCGCTGCGACAGCGTCGACCTCAGCGGACAAACCGGATCGAAGACTTCTTCGTCGACAAAGGGAGGAGAGCGTGCGTTCATTCAAGCGCCAGCCGGCTTTGCTCCGTCAGAAGGCGGCGAGTGTCGAGGCCGCGCCGCAGCCCGCGGCTGAGGATTCCGAGTACCCGCCGTTCTGCGTCCCGATCACCGGCCCGCCGCCCAAGGGGTTCAGCTTCCCGCGCGACCACGGCAACCACCCCGAGCAGGCGGTCGAGTGGTGGTGGTACCTCGGCAACTTCTGGGTCGCCTCGGACGATCCCACTGCGAGCCCCCGTCACTTCGGAGCGGAGCTTTGCTTCCTGCGCAAGTCGGCCTCCTGCGCGCCGCTCGAGGTGAGCTTCATGCTCGCTTCGCTGGCCGTCGCCGACGACCAGCGGAACAAGCTCATGACCTTCGAGCGCGGCGGGTTCCTGCACGACACGGCGACTGTCCACGCCACGCCTTTTCACGTCAGCGTCGGCAACTGGCGGGTGAAACAGACGGACGACGAGAACCACCTGCGGATGGTGGTCGATGCGCCCCCGGAGACCTCCGTCGAGCCCAGCGAGGATCACGTGGCCCTCGACCTGAGGCTGGTGATCGTCAAGCCCATCGCCAAGACCGGCCCCGATGGCTATGACGGCAACATCCACCTGGCGCAGCCCCGGATCACCGCGGAAGGAAGCTTGACCATCAACGGTGAGACGCATTCGGTCCGGGGGATCTTCTGGGTCGAGCGCCAGTGGCTCACCTCGCCGAGCGGCGGCGAGGACCCGCAATGGAACTGGTTCGCCTTCCAGTTCGACGACGGCACGGAGCTCACCCTAGGCATCGTCCACCCGATCCCCACCGACCCGGAGGTGCTCGCCAAGCAGGCCCTCGGCTGCTACCTGGACGCGGACGGCAACGCCACGTACGTCACGATGGACGACCTCGAGTGGCAGCGGTCGCACCCCTGGACCAGCCCGCGAACGGGGATCCACTACCCCGGGATCGAGCACGACATCGTCATCCCGTCGCTCGACATCCGGCTCCACGCGGCGCCGTTCATCGAGGACAACGAGGTGGTTTCCCAATTGTCCGCCGACGAGGGCCAGCCGCCCGAGGCGCTCTATTACGAAGGCGCCTCGCGGGTCTCGGGGACCCGCGGCGGTGTGCCGATCCAGGGAGTCGGTTACACCGAGCTGGTGGGCTTCGAGGTGGGGAGACCGATCCTGCCCTGAGCGGTCCCGGCTTCGCTCGTCGCGCCTCCTCATGCGCGAAGGAGTTCAGTATTCCACGCCCTCGTATACTCCTCGCATGCGATCGGTCGCCGACGATTTGCGACGCGAGCAGCGCCGGGAGCTGTGGCGGCTCACCCCGGCGGAGCGGGTGGCCCTCGCGCTGCGACTCGGCCGGCGCGACGTCGAGACCTTCGCCGCGACCCAGGGCGTGACGCTGGAGGAAGCGCGCGGCGTGCTGCGGCAGCGCGGCCAGCGCGGGCGTCGGACGTCGCGTTGCATGAGGCGGTAGCGGGTTGAGCCTGCTGGCTACGGTCATCCGCCGGCTCGACGAGCTGGCCATCGACTACTGCGCGATCGGTGCCGCAGCGCTGGCGGCGCACGGCGTCAGCCGCTCCACTCAGGACATCGATCTCTTCACCACCGCTGCACGGGCGCTCGACCGTTCGTCGTGGAGAGAGTTGCCTTCCGGGGTGCGTCATGAGCTGCGCCAAGGCGACGCCTTCGACCCTCTGCTGGGCGTCGTACGGTTCGCTCAGGCAGGAGAGGTGGACATCGACGTCGTGGTCGGCAAGTTCCGGTGGCAGTCGGCGGTGGTCGCCGGCGCCGTTCCGACGAGCATCGAGGGCGTATCGCTGCGCGTCGCAACGCCAGCCGGGTTGATCCTCCTGAAGCTGCACGCCGGCGGGCCGAAGGATGCCTGGGACATCGGGCAGCTCCTGCCAGATGTCGATGCGGGCGTCCTCGCCAGCGTCGAGGAGCAGCTGCCGAATCTGCCGGACGACGCTCGCGCGCTGTGGGAACGCCTGCTCGCAGAGCGCGAGCGATAGGCTTCCAGCGGCTAGCACGGGCACCGTTCGTGCTGCCGCGCTGAGCGTGGGCAGGGAGGGCGTGATGGACGAGGAGCGCGCCGCGGAGGGCGTGGAATTGCCGGCAGCGGCGAAGCCTGCGCCCGCGCCCGCAGCGCCGTCGCTCCTCACCGAAGACGACCTCCATCTCTTCAACGAGGGCACGCACTACCGGCTCTACGAGAAGCTCGGCGCGCATCCGGGCGAGGTCGACGGCAAGGCCGGCACGCACTTCGCGGTGTGGGCGCCCAACGCGGCTCGCGTCAGCGTGATGGGCGCCTTCTCCGGCTGGCGGCAAGACGCGCATCCGCTCGCTCGCCGCGGGCGCTCGGGGATCTGGGAAGGGTTCCTGCCCGGCATCGGGCCCGGCGAGCTGTACAAGTACTGGGTCGAGTCGGCGGCGCACAAGGGCTTCCGCGTCGACAAGGCAGATCCGTTCGCGTTTCGCGCGCAGCTGCCGCCCGACACCGCTTCCGAGGTCGCCGACCTCGCCCACGCGTGGAACGACGACGAGTGGATGGCCACGCGCGGCTCCCGCGGCTCGCTCTCGGCGCCGGTCTCCATCTACGAGGTGCATCTCGGCTCGTGGCGCCGCGTTCCCGAGGAGGAGAACCGCTCGCTCACCTATCGCGAGCTCGGCCCTGCGCTCGCCGACCACGCGTTAGCCCTCGGCTTCACGCACGTCGAGCTGCTGCCGGTGATGGAGCACCCGTTCTTCGGCTCGTGGGGCTACCAGACGACGGGCTACTTCGCGCCGACGCGGCGCTACGGCACGCCCGAGGACCTGATGTGGATGATCGACCACCTGCACCAGCGCGGGCTGGGGGTCATCCTCGACTGGGTGCCGTCGCACTTCCCCAGCGACGAGCACGGGCTCGCCTACTTCGACGGCACGCACCTCTTCGAGCACTCCGATCCGCGGCTCGGCTTCCACCCGGAGTGGAACAGCTACATCTTCAACTACGGCCGCCACGAGGTGAAGAGCTTCCTCGTCTCCTCGGCGATGTTCTGGCTCGACAAGTACCACCTCGACGCGCTGCGGGTCGACGCCGTCGCCTCGATGCTCCACCGCGACTACGCGCGCAAACCGGGCGACTGGCTGCCCAACCAGCACGGCGGCCGCGAGAACCTCGAGGCGGTGGCCTTCGTGCGCGCGCTCAACGCCGAGGTCTACGAGCAGTACCCGGACGCGCAGACCTTCGCCGAGGAGTCGACGTCGTGGCCCGGCGTGTCGCGGCCGCTCTACGTCGGCGGCCTCGGCTTCGGCTACAAGTGGGACATGGGGTGGATGCACGACTCCCTCGCCTACCTCTCGCTCGACCCCATCCACCGCAAGTACCACCACGGGCGGCTGACCTTCCGGCGCATGTACGCCTACAACGAGAACTTCTGCCTGCCGCTGTCGCACGACGAGGTGGTCCACGGCAAGCGCTCGCTGCTGTCGAAGATGCCGGGCGACGAGTGGCAGCGCTTCGCCAACCTGCGCCTCCTCTACGCCTGGCAGCACGCGCAGCCGGGCAAGAAGCTGCTCTTCATGGGCGGCGAATTCGGCCAGTACCGCGAGTGGGACCACGACAAGAGCCTCGACTGGCACCTGCTCGCCTACCCCTACCACCACGGCGTGCAGCGGCTGGTCGGCGACCTCAACCGGCTCTACCGTAGCGAGCCGGCGCTGCACGAGCTCGACCACGAGCCGAAGGGTTTCGAGTGGATCGACGCCAACGACGCCGACAACAGCGTGGTGTCGCTGCTGCGGCTGGGCAAGGATCCGGCGGAGGTGGTGCTGGCGGTGCTCAACTTCACGCCGCTCGTGCGCCGCAACTACCGCCTCGGCGCCCCGCGCGGCGGCTTCTGGCGCGAGGTGCTCAACACCGACGCCAAGGATTACGGCGGCAGCGGCCAAGGCAACCTCGGCGGCGTCGAAGCGACGCCGGTGCCGCTGCACGGCCGCACGCACTCGCTGACGTTGACGCTGCCCCCGCTCGGCGCGGTGTTTCTCAAAAGCGTAGGCTGAGGCCCCGCGACGCGAGACGCGACTTCGTGATGCTTTCCGACCCGTCACGCATCTTTGCCCTCGGTCGTTCGCTAGGAAGTGACGTCGCTCGTCGTAAAGATGCCATGATTGGTGAGGCGGTCGCCGGGACCGATCAAGGGACTCATTCAGTGAGCGCAACCGTTTTCGATCAACTCGCCAGCGGCCAGGCGCCTCCCCATGTGCCGCTCACAGTCGCTCACCTACAAGAGATGGTGCGTGCAGGCTGGTTGGCGGAGGGCGAGCCCGTCGAGCTGGTGGAAGGCGTTCTCGTCCGCAAGGACCGCAGCGCGAGCGGGGAAAGTCGAATGACGCACGGCAAGCGGCACTCCTCGGCGATCGCGATGCTGCGCCGCCTCGACCGCCTGCTCGACGGCCACGACTGTCATCTACGCAGCCAGCTGCCCGTCACGTTGTCGGCGACCAGCGAGGTGGAACCTGACGGAGTGATCGTCGTCGGTCGCGACGACGCCTACCAAACGCACCACCCGGGACCGAGCGACGTCTTGGTGGTGATCGAGATCGCCGACAGCTCGTTGGCCTTCGACCGCGGCACCAAGCAGCGGCTCTATGCGACGGCTGCGATTCCGATGTACGTCATCGTCAACTTGGCGGAGGGGCACGTGGAGGTCTATCGCCAACCCGATGCCGCCCGCGGGCGGTACGGCGCTCGGCGCGACTTCGCCGTCGACGAGAAGATCGAGCTTGCCCTCCCAGCTGGAACCGTGTCGATCGGCTGCCGCGACCTGCTTCCCGTTTCCACGTGACCCCAAGCGGCGCCCCGACGCCGCGGATTGGCGCACTTCCTGAATAGGCGCGGGCCAACGTGGCCGCCGTCGCGCACCTCGAGATCTGGCCCGGGCAGCCCGACCCGCTGGGCGCCACTTACGACGGATTCGGCGTCAACTTCTCCGTCTTCTCCGAGGTCGCCGAGCGGATCGAGCTCTGCTTCTTCGACGAAGCGGGCGACGAGACGCGCGTGGATCTGCCCGAGCTCACCAGCTTCTGCTTCCACGGGTACGTGCCGCAGCTGCAGCCGGGGCAGCGCTACGGCTTCCGCGTCCACGGGCCGTGGGCGCCCGAGCAAGGGCATCGCTGCAATCCGGCGAAGCTGCTGCTCGATCCTTACGCCAAGGCAATCGACGGTAACGTGCGCTGGGACGAGGCGGTCTTCGCGCACCGCTTCGCCGATCCGGACGCTCGCAACGACGCCGACAGCGCGCCATTCATGCCCAAGGCGGTCATCACCAACCCTTGGTTCGATTGGGACGTCGACCGGCCGCCGCGTACGCCCGAGCACAAGACGGTGATTTACGAAGCGCACGTCAAGGGCTTCACCAAGCTCGACGAGCGCATGCCCGAGGAGCTGCGCGGCACCTACGCCGGCCTGGCGCAGCCCGCCGTCGTCGAGTACCTGCAGCGCCTCGGCATCACCGCCGTCGAGCTGATGCCGGTGCACGAGCTCGTGCACGACCAGCACCTTCTCGAGCGCGGCCTGCGCAACTACTGGGGGTACAACTCGATCGGCTTCTTCGCGCCGCATCACGAGTACAGCAGCTCGGGCGTGCTCGGCCAGCAGGTGCAGGAGTTCCGGCAGATGGTGAAGACGCTGCACCAGGCCGGCATCGAGGTGATCCTCGACGTCGTCTACAACCACACCGCCGAGGGCAACCACCTCGGACCGGCGCTGTCGTTCAAGGGGCTCGACAACGCCTCGTACTACCGGCTGTCGCCCGACGACCCGCGCTACTACCAGGACTTCACCGGTACCGGCAACAGTCTCAACATGCGCCACCCGCAGGTGCTGCAGCTGATCATGGACTCGCTGCGCTACTGGGTGACCGAGATGCACGTCGACGGCTTCCGCTTCGACCTCGCGTCGGCGCTGGCGCGCGAGCTCTACGAGGTGGACCGGCTGTCGGCCTTCTTCGACTTGATCCACCAGGATCCGGTGGTCAACCAGGTGAAGCTCATCGCCGAGCCGTGGGACGTCGGCGAGGGCGGCTACCAGGTGGGCAACTTCCCGCCCAGGTGGATGGAGTGGAACGGCAAGTACCGCGACTGCGTGCGCGACTACTGGCGCGGCGAGGAGCGCACGCTTTCCGAGCTCGGCTATCGCATCTCCGGCAGCTCCGACCTCTACGCCACCACCGGCAGGAAGCCTTTCGCCAGCGTCAACTTCGTCACCGCCCACGACGGCTTCACGCTGCGCGACCTCGTCTCCTATAACCAGAAGCACAACGAGGCGAACGGCGAGGAGAACCGCGACGGCGCCGACGACAACCGCTCGTGGAACGGCGGCGTCGAGGGCGAGACCGACGATCCCGACGTCGTCGCGCTGCGCGCGCGCCAGCAGCGCAACCTCCTCTCCACGCTGCTGCTGTCGCAGGGCGTGCCGATGGTGCTGATGGGCGACGAGGTGGGCCGCACGCAGCGCGGCAACAACAACGCCTACTGCCGGGACGACGAGCTGTCGTGGCTGCGCTGGGACGTGATGGACCTCGACCTGCTCGAGTTCACCGCCAGCCTCATCTGGTTCCGCCGCGACCACCCGGTGTTCCGGCGGCGGCGCTGGTTCCTCGGCAAGCCGATCTTCGGCGAGGGCGTCTCCGACATTGCCTGGTTCCGCCCCGACGGCGAGCCCATGTCGTCCGAGGACTGGCAGCGCGCGCGGGTCAAGACGCTCGGCGTGTTCTTGAACGGCGAAGCGCTGCGCAGCCGCGACGAGCGCGGGCAGTGGCTGGTCGACGACAGCTTCTATCTCGCCTTCAACGCCCACGCACACGACGTCGAGGTGGTGCTGCCGGCGTCGCTCGGCGGCAGCGGTTGGCTGCCGGTGCTCGACACGCGCTCGGCGCGGCCGGCGCGGCGCTCGCGCGCCACCGACCGGCCCGGCTTCCCGTCGGCCGCCGACGAGCACGGCGAGCCGCTGCCGCCCGGAGCGCGAAGGTGCCGCTGGTGGCGCGCTCGCTGGCGGCGCTGCGACTCGTGCGATAGCGCGGCAACCCGTGGTCCGCTTTCTGGGAGAGGTACATCAACAGTTTCCCAGCGCGAAGAGAAGCGTGACGCGCTCAGGCACGCAAAGAGAAAAGAGCCAGTCGCAAGCACCGCAGAAACGGTCATAGGCCATCGTATGTCGCTGAGGATAGCGTCAGATCTACTACCGCCGGCCCAATAAACTTGCGACTTAGAGACGCGTTGCAGAGGAACTTCGAGGTGTGCGACGATCGCGTCAGTGACTGCCGCGAGACAACAAGAGGCGCTACTCGAGAGCGGCTGGTCCTTGTATAACTCCGGTCGACATCTCGATGCGATCGACGATCTTCGCAAAGCTGCCGCCTGCCACCAGATTGCCCACTGGCACACTATCGACTTGGCTTCTGCCATCGGATGCTCGGGCAAAGCGCAGACGCCTTACGGCACTACCGCGAGGCCGCGCGACTAGCGCCGCAGGACCCCTGGACTTCCTACCAGATTGGCAAGCAGTTGGCTCTGGCGGGCAACCTTCGCGAGGCGCTTGCAGAGCTCGGCAATACGATCCAACAACATCTCTCTTTGCCGACGCCTACCACGACGCGGCTTCGTGCCTGGCAAACCTAGGCTTCCTCGACACTGCCACCCTCAGCTACTGCGTCTGTGCCCTTCTTTGCGATGTCGCACACCAGCATGGCGTACATACGGCCGTCACCAAGCCCCTCCTCGAGCGGGCCTCAACCGAGCTGAGGGTCTTACTGGGCCCCAAGCGCTACTCGTTGATCGTTGACCGCATCCTGGCCGCCCTTGGCCTCACCGACATGCCGAATTCTGGCGACCGCCTTCCCGTGGCGGGCTTCGAAGCCCTCGCCGCCGAGATCGTAGTGGTGATTCGCAGTATCCAAGCGCGATGATCAGTCAGCAGCCCACCAAGACAAAGGGCGCCCAGCAGGAGGGGCAGGCAAACGGGGTCTGCCGGCGATCGCGGGAAGCAGTGGCGATATCGAGCCTCGGCGAACGCCGGACAGCGTTGTCTAGACGGGGATAGGCCGCGACAAACTGCGCCAAGTCGGCGACTTCGAGATCGCGCAGCCAGGCCTGCGCGCGGCATAGCGCACGGGCGGGTGCCAAGGGAGCCGATGCCTCAGCGAACAGATTCTCATAGAACTTGATCATGACAAGAGACGTGGCCAGGTCTTCAACCGGCCATAGTGTGCCGACGACGCCCGGCGCGCCGGCCTGGAGAAAACCAGCAGGCAGGCCGATGAACTCGTCCGGCAGATCCCGAGAGTCGGAAACTGCGGTCTGGCAAGCGGCCAGGACCACCAAGCGACATTTGGAAAGATCGATTCTCCCGCCGACCAGGTCGCGCAAAGACAGCGCTTCACCGCCAGCGAGTTGCAGTCCTGATTGCAGCGGCTCTTCGCGAGAGTAAAAGCCGTGGCAGGCGAAGTGCAGGTGAGTACCCTCAGCCAACGCTCCCAGCACCGCTGAGCGGGTTGCCGCTGGGCCGTGAAGCAGGCGCCGACCCGCGCCGAACAACTGGGCCACCGTGGAGAGCTCGAAGACCGTGCCAGGCAGCTCCTCCTCGCCACCGGGTGGGTTGGCGACTCCGATCAGGAACCGCTCGTGGCACCGTGCACCGGCACGGCGCAAGGAGCCGCCCAAGACGCGGACGCCCGGCGCGTAGGAGACGGTGAACTCGTCCAAGAAGCACGCGCCGACCTGGTTGACATCGTAGCGCGCCGCGTGCAGCGGCAGGGCCGCCAGGTAGCCGGTCGGAATGATCACGACCTGCCGCACGCCATCCGCCCTGAGCCGGGCCGCGATGGGCCCTATAAGCCACTCACCGATTTGCGGCAACGCGTGCTCGAGGAGGGTATCGAGTTTCGCCGACTCGAAGATCGCTTCCAGATAGCCGCCATTCGGCTGGCCGAATAGAAGGTCATGAATCTCCTCCTGCGTGACCTTCAGCCATTCGGCCGTGGTCGCGCGGCGGGTGGAGAGCAACGCAACCGAGCCACAGCCGGTCGCTGAAAGGTGTACGAGAGCCGCGTCCTCGGGAAGTGCTTCGAGGACGGATGTCAGGTCCCCGACGTTTATGGGGACTAGAAACTGCTCGTATCCCGGCTGACGACGAATCTCCTCGACAACACCAGCGAGTGTCTCGCGCGCGGATCGCATTGGCCCTGTCGGCGGCGCGGCGAGAGGGTACTGTGGCTGATGGTTTTCCTCCAGCGCGAGTACGGCCGCCGCAGCGGCGCGGTACTGCTCCACGAGGGCGGGTTGTACGTGTCGCAACGACTCCAGATCGGCCTGGCAGAGGTCGAGCGATTCCAGCAGCAGCCGAACGCGCCCTCGCTCGCTCGCGAGAATGGCGCCCACCAGATCGCCGCACCGCCCGTGGGTGTACGCAGCCATAGCTGGCACGTGGCGGAGCTCACGCAGCCAGGAGGCCTTCCCGGGTCGCGCGATCTGCTCGACGAAAAGACGCTCACCCACCTCGATAACGGTGTCGCAGGCGCCCGCCGCGGTCTCCCACGCTCCTTCGCGGAAGGCCCACGCCGCCTGGTTGCGTGCGTTGATCAGTGTGCTGGGCGCATCTGCTAGCCCTGCCCGCGTCGCCGTGCTCCATACCTCTCCCAGTCGCTTACGGTCGACATCCGTGTCTGTCCGAACGAGTCGCCGCGACAGAGCCACGCCGAGATTGGTAAGGAACGCCGGAAGGTAGACGGACAACTTGGGCGCCCGCTCGACGACGTCCTCAAGAATAGCGATTGAGCGATCTAGGTCTGTAAGGTCGCCCGTGGCAGCAAAGCGGTCGTCAAGCGCGGAGGCAAGTCCTGCAAGGAAGAGTGGTTGTTCCAGGGAAACGTTCCCGCTGAGCTCCACGGCACGCGTGCTGTGGGCGACTGCACGCTCTAAGTGGCCGGAATCGAGCGTGCACCTGTAAAGCGTCCGCAGAACCGAGCTCAGATTGTTGAGGTGCATCGGCAGCTCGGGCGATGACGACGGTGTGGCGGCTACTGCCTCCTCGTTGGCCTCGACGGCGGCGACTAGGTCGGCAACCTGGTTGGTCCTTACAAAACGCGACATCCATCCGGACCCGAGATTGCTCAGATGCCGCCCGCGGTCGGGTGACTGGTGTGGCGTCCGGAGGACGGACTGACGATACGCCGCCATCGCCATGTCCAGGTAGGCAAGATTCCCCGACCTGGTGAACTGAGCATGCCGACCAATGCCGAGGTTGTTGAGGAAACGAGGAAGGTCCGGATCGATAGGAGCCGTTCGCGCAATCGCCTGTTCGCAGGCTTCTACTGCCCGATCGAGATCTTCTGGCTGACCAGCGCGGTCATAGCGCTGTTGCAGCGCCCTCGACAGGTTGTTCCAGTGGGACGGGAGGTGCGACGCCTCCAACTCCTCGGCGACTGCGCGTTCGCAAACTGCAACAGCGCGATCGAGGTCAGCCACCGAGCCAGTCGCGAGATACCGTTCAGTAAGCCCCATACCGAGATGGCTTAGATAGCGAGGCAGCGACGGCGATGCGACGCCCGTGGTCTCGACCGCGGCCTCAAACGCGGCGACCGCCTGCTCCAAGACTCCGCGGTCGCTAGACCAGACGTAAAAACGGTAATGAGCGATGCCGAGACTGCTCAGATACTCGGGAAGCTCGACTGAGCCCGACTCCGTCAACGCCACCAGTCGCACCAGGAGCACGAGCGAGCGCTGCAGATCGCCGACATCGCCTGTGTTTTCAAATCGCCAAAGCCGGGCACCGCCAGCATGGTGGAGTGCCAACCTCTGGAACGCCGCCGAGCAATTCGCGAACGCGCGGTCGCCGAGAATCTCCTCCCAGCACGCGATCATCACATCGAGGACCAACGGCTCACCGCTCGCCTCGTAGTGATGGCGAGCTCTTTCTGCTTGCGCAACAAACGGCAAGAATCGGGGTGGTATTTGATCAGCGTCCATCGTTCGGCTGCTGCTCGTTCGCGCCAGACTACTCGGAGCCTTGACGGCGACGCTCGGTCATCGATGCCACGTTGTACGAGGCAAGGACAATACTCCGTCTCGCGCATCGAGAGCTCCAAGGTCAAAGCGAGCTCACGCTGCCGGCGTGGCTCGGCGGTGCGGCACGTACGGTAGCGATAGAGTCCGGCCGCAGCCGAACGGAGGGTCCGCGCCACGAGCGAGCCGCAAGCGCCGCCAACGCGCAGCGACGACGCCCGCGTCTGGGAGGACGACCTCGAGGTCGCCACTCCCGTCTACGGCATCGACGACGTGCCGCCGCCGCTCGAGACGCTCCTCTACGCCTGGCAGCACACGCTGGTCGACGTCTCGCCCTACGTGCTGCCGATGGTCGTCGCCGGCGCCGTCGGTTACACGCCGGCGCAGACGGCGGCGATGATCTCCGCCTGCCTGATGCTGATGGGCGTGGCGACCTTCGCCAACGCCACCTGGGGCAACCGGCTGCCGTCGGTGCTCGGTCCTTCGGCGACCGACACCGGCGCCATGGCCAGCGCGGGAGCGCTGTTCGGCGCGCCGGCGATGTGGATGGCCGGCTTCATCACCGGCATCCTGGAGACGTTCGTCGGCATGAGCGGCGTGCTGGCGCGGCTGCGGCGCTTCCTGCCGCCGTACGTCTGCGGGCTCATCGTGCTCACCATCGGCGTGACGCTGGCGCGCGTCGCCGGCGGCTGGCTGTTCGCCGACCGCCGGCCGGCGATGATGGGGATGGCGCTGGGCGCGGTGGTGACGGTGATCGCCCTCACCATCCTCGGCCACCTGCTGAACGTCGGGCTGCTGGCGCGCGGCTCGATCCTCTTCGCGCTGCTCTTGTGGGGCGTCGGCGTGGCGGCGTGGCTCGGGCTCGCCGACTTCGCCGCCGTCGCTCGCGTGCCGTGGGTGGGGCTGCCGCGCCTCTTCCTCTTCGGCGGCCCAGGCTTCGGCTGGGAGGTGGTGCCGGCGGCGATCGTCGGCGTCGGCATCGGCTATCTCGGCTCGATGGCCGAAGCGATCGGCGACTACGCCGGCACCTGCGCCGTCTCGGGCGTCACCTACCGCGTGCGCCACATGAACCGCGGCATCACCTTCGAGGGGATCGCTTCGACGGTCGGGCCGCTGTTCGGCGCGCTGCCGCTGACGACCTACGCGCAGAACACCGGCGTCATTGCCACCACCCGCGTCGCCAGCCGCCGCGTCGTGCAGGTGGCGGCCGGGCTGCTCTTCCTCTACGGCCTGTCGCCGAAGGTCGGAGCGCTGCTCGTCGTCGTGCCGCGGCCGGTCGTCGGCGCGGTGTTCCTCGTCATCTGCGGCATGATCGCCGCCACCGGCTTGCGGTTGCTCGGTTGCGGCGTCAAGGACGACGTCTACTACTTGACCACCGCGATCACGCTCGCCGCGGCGCTCACGCTGCCGTTGGTGGCGCCGGCGAACGCGGAGTGGTTCAACGCGCAGCCGCCGCTGCTGCGGCTGATGCTCGCCAACGGCGTCGTGCTGGCGGTGATTTTGGGAGTGGGGCTGAACGGTTTGCTCGGCGCGGTGCTGCGCCGGCCGCGGGCGGCGCTGCCGCCGGCCTGACGACTGGCGGCAAGGGGCGGGCGCGTCGTCGCTTGAAGGCGACGCGCGCGGCGGAGAGGGCGCTCGCGGCGCGCTTGTTGCACCAGCCGGCGCGGTGCCGAGGCCAGGGCTGCCGCGCGCCACCTACCGGCTGCAGATCACCGCCGACTTCCCGCTGCAAGCCGCGGCCGAGCTCGTGCCCTACCTGCGCGAGCTCGGCATCAGCCACCTCTACAGCTCGCCACTGCTGCAGGCGCGCAGCGGCAGCGCGCACGGCTACGACATCGTCGATCCGACGCGCCTCGACGAGGCGCGCGGCGGCGAGGCGGGGTTCGCGGCGCTGTCGGCGGCGCTCGATGCGGCCGGCATCGGCCTGGTGCTCGACGTGGTGCCGAACCACATGGCCGCGACGCCCGAGAACCCGTGGTGGCGCGACCTGCTCGCGCGCGGACGACGCTCGCCGCACGCAGCCGTTTTCGACGTCGATTGGGATGCGCCGGGCCTCGACGGCCAGGTGCTGCTGCCGGTGCTCGGCGAGCCGTATGGCGAGGCGCTGGCGAGCGGCGCGCTGCGAGTCATCGACGACGACACCGGGCCGGCCGTCGCGTACCACGACCTGCGTTTGCCACTCTCCGAAGAGACCGAGCGCGAGGCCGCTGCACACGGCATCGCCGCGTACGCGGGCGACGACGGCCGCGAGCACCTCGACGCATTGCTGGGCGCGCAGCACTACCGGCTGGCGTTCTGGCGCCTCGCCGGCGAGCAGCTGAACTATCGCCGCTTCTTCGACGTCAACGACCTCGTCGGCGTGCGCGTCGAAGACTCCGCCGTGTTCGAGGCGACGCACGCGCGCGTGCTCGCGCTCTGGCGCGAGGGCAAGCTCGACGGCCTGCGCATCGACCACGTCGACGGGCTGCGCCATCCGCGCGGTTACCTGCAGCGGCTACGCGCCGCACTCGGCGAGCGCGACGCTTACGTCGTGGTCGAGAAGATCCTCTCGCCGGGCGAGGAGCTGGCCGAGGACTGGCTCTGCCACGGCACCACCGGCTACGACTTCGCCAACGCGCTCACCAGCCTCTTCGTCGAGCCCACCGGGCTCGCGGCGCTCGACCGCGTCTACGTCGAAACGACCGCCGTCGCCGCGCCGTTCGAGGAGATCCGCTACGCGCGCAAGAAGCAGGTGCTGCACGAGCTCTTCGGCGCCGAGCTGCGGCGGCTCGGGCGGCGGCTGGCGGCGCTCGCCACCGCCGACCGCTCGGCGCGCGACCTCACGCATGGGGGGCTCGCCGCGGCGCTCGTCGAGGTCACCGCCTGCCTGCCCGTCTATCGCACCTACGTGCGCGAAGAAGGCCCGAGTGAGCACGACCGTGCCTGGCTCGCCACAGCTTTTGGCGAAGCGCGCCTCCGTACCGGCGACGACGCGCTGCTGCCGCCCGCCTTCGACTTCCTCGCGCGCGTGCTGCACCTCGATCCGCCGCCGTATCTCGCATCGCACCGCGAGGCCTGGCTCGCCTTCGTGCGCGACTGGCAGCAGACGACGGGCGCGGTGATGGCCAAGGGGCTCGAGGACACCGCGCTCTACGTGCACGCGCGGCTGCTGTCGCTCAACGCGGTGGGCGGGCAGCCGCCGGGAGTGGGCCCCGGCAACGTCGGCGCCTTCCACGAGCGCAACCGGCGCCGGCGCGAGCGCTGGCCGGCGACGATGAACGCCACCTCGACGCACGACAGCAAGCGCAGCGAGGACGTCGTGGCGCGCCTGAACGTGCTCTCCGAGCTCACCGCCGAGTGGGAGCGCCGCCTGTCGCGCTGGCGGTCGCTCGCCGCGCCGCACAAGCGTCGCCTCGCCAACGGCCGCGAGGCGCCGGACGCCAACGAGGAGCTGTACCTCTACCAGACCCTCCTCGGCGCCTGGCCGCTCGTCGACGAAGAGCGCACCGGCTTCGCCGGCCGCATCGAGCAGCACCTGCGCAAAGCGCTGCGCGAAGCGAAGACGCACTCCTCCTGGCTCACGCCCGACGAGGAGTACGAAGCGGCGGTGATCGCCTTCGTGGACGCACTGCTGCGCGAGGAACCAGGGAACGACTTCCTCGCGGACCTTCGCGAGCTCGCCGACCGCGTCGCCGCCTTCGGCGCCTGGTGTTCGTTGGCGCAGCTGGTGCTCAAGGCCGCCTCACCGGGAGTGCCCGACTTCTACCAGGGCACCGAGCTGTGGGACTTCTCGCTCGTCGACCCCGACAACCGGCGGCCGGTGGATTTCGCGCGCCGCCAAGGACTCCTCGCCGATCTGCGCCGCCGCTTCGACGAGGAGGAGCGTTGTGCGCTGCTCGCCGATCTGCTCGCACACTGGCAAGACGGCCGCGTGAAGCTCTACGCCACTTGGCGCGCGCTCCAGGCTCGCGCGGCCGCCCCCGACCTCTTCCTCCAAGGCGACTACCAGCCCCTGCTCGCCGAAGGCGACCGCGCCCGCCACCTCATCGCCTTCGCCCGTGAGCACGAAGGCCGCTGGCTGCTCGCCGTCGTGCCGCGCTGGGTGACCAGCCTCGTGGGCGCCAACCAGCCACCAATCGGCCCGGCGGTGTGGGCCGACACCTGGCTGCCGCTCCCTGCCGGCGCGCCCTCGCGCTGGCGCGACGCCTTCACCGGCCGGGAGACGATCGCCGAAGGTGGCCCGCTCGCCGCAGGCGACGCGCTCGCGAGCTTCCCGGTGGCGTTGCTGCTGGCGGGTGCGGCGGAGGCACCCGAGAGCCGATGGGGAGCGACGCACATGATCCCTCCCCACTTGGCCCGCGCCGCGCGGGTGCTTTCACCACCTGCAGACTTCGACGAGGACTGAGACGTCGCTGACTCAGCCGAGTCGCACGAGGACGCCTTCGTCGCCGCGCAGCTCGAGGGTGCGGCGGACGCGCTCGGCTTCGCGGTCGAGGTGGGTGGAGAGCACGATTTCGCCGGCGACGTCGAGGATGGGCGGTGCGTAGGCCGTCGCCTCGGAACCCAGGTTGAGGGCGACGAGGAAGCGGCGGTCGCCGTCCTTGCGCACCCAGGCGAGCAGGTTGCCCGGCGCGCGCAGCGGCGCGAAGGGGCCGACGGCGAGCGCAGGCTCGGCGCGGCGCAGCACGAGCAGTCGACGGTAGAGCGTGAGCAGCGAGCGCGGGTCGTCGCGTTGCACGGCGACGTTGGTGACCGCGTGATCGTCCGCCAGCGGCAGCCAGGGCTCGCCGGTGGTGAAGCCGGTGCCGCCGTCCCACTGCATCGGGGTGCGCTCGGGGTCGCGGCCGAGGCCGAGGCCCGGCACGTTGCGCTCGAAGGGGTCGCGCACGCGCTCGGCGGGGATGGGCACGTCGCGCATGCCGATCTCGTCGCCGTAGTAGAGGGTCGGCGTGCCACGCAGGGTGAGCAGCATCATCGCCGCCACGCGCGCCTGCGCCGGGCCGACGCGGCTCGCCACGCGGCTCTTGTCGTGGTTGCCGAGCACCCAGTTCGGCCAGCCGAAGGTGGGCAGCATCGCCTCGTAGGCCTCGATGGCGGCGCCCAGCGTTGGCGCCTCCCACGGCCGGCGGATGAGCTGGAAGTTGAACGGCAGCTGCAGGCCGCGGCCGGCGGCGCCGTAGTAGACCATCAGCCGCTCGAGCGGCAGGTAGAGCTCGCCGATCAGCATGCGGTCGGCAAACTCGTCGACGACGGAGCGGATCCCGGCGATAACGTCGTGCACCTCGGGCAGGTCGGCAGTGCGCGTGGCGAGCGAGACGGCGATACGGGTTGTGTCCCGGCAACCAATCAGGGTTCGTCGGGTTGTCGCGCAGCTCCGGGTCCTTGGCGAGGTGGTGGATGACGTCGACGCGAAAACCGTCGACCCCGCGGCGCAGCCAGAAGCGCAGCGCGTCGTACATCGCCGCTCGCACGTCGGCGTTGCGCCAGTCGAGGTCGGGCTGCTCGCGCAGGAACGAGTGGAGGTAGTACTGGCCGGTCGGCTCGTCGAAGCTCCAGGCGCTGCCACCGAACACCGAGATCCAGTTATTGGGCGGCCCGCCGCCCGGCGCCGGGTCGCGCCAGTGGTACCAACCGCGGCGCGGGTTGTCGCGCCAGGATCGCGACTCGACGAACCACGGGTGCTGCTCCGAAGTGTGGTTGGGCACGAAGTCGAGAAGCACGCGCAGGCCTCGCCGGTGCGCTTCGGCGATCAGCGCGTCGACGTCGGCGAGCGTGCCGAAGCGCGGGTCGACGTCGCAGTAGTCGGCGACGTCATAACCCCAGTCGGCCATCGGCGAGGGGTAGATCGGCGACAACCAGATCGCGTCGACGCCCAGCCACTGCAAGTAGTCGAGCCGCGACAGCAGCCCCGGCAAATCGCCGAAGCCGTCGCCGTCGGAGTCCTGGAACGATAGCGGGTAGACCTGGTAGATGACCCCGCGCTGCCACCAGGCGTGCTCAGGCTTCTCCAAGTCGGGACGCTAGCCGCCAGCACCGCCGACCGACGCCACCGCAGTGGCTGGTGCCGCCAGCCGGACGCGCGATGCCTTCGGTCCAGGTTCCCCTGGGACCTTGGAGGTATCGATCGCCACGTCGGCGCCCATCTGAAGGTAGTTGCGCCCCTCGGTCTGGGCGTCGATGCCGATCAGCTCGTTGCCGGCGGCGGTCTGGACGGTCACCGCGACGTCGGTGACCCACACAACTTCGCCGGTCACGGTCTGGGCGGAGCCGGCGGCGGTGAGCTCGGGAAATGCCTCCGGCTGCGGCGTCGTCGTGGCGCAGGCGCCGGCGACTAGTGCAAGACCGAGGGCGAGGACGACGGGGACGTTCTGACGCATGTGACTTCTCCTCGTGGCATAGCCACCCTTCTCGCTGCATCCGTCAGCAAGCCGCGGGCCAGCCGGCGCCCCCGCGCCGCTCAGCAGTGCAGCCCGACGTCCGGTCGGCCCTCGACCGGTCGCCGAGCCGCAGCCGGTCACGCCGGCGGCCGGATCCGCGTCGCCACCGGCTCGCCGCGGCCCGAGCTGCGCTGAAAGTCGATCGCCACGTTGGCGCCCACCATCAGGTGGTCGCGGCCGTCGGTCTCCGAGGTCAGGCCGATCACTTCGCGGCCCGTAGTCGTCTCGAGCGTCACCGTCGCATCGGTGAACGACACCACCTTGCCGGTCACCGTCTTGCCGGCCGACGTCCCGGCCGTGACGTTGGTGTACGAGTCGGGCTGGCTGCTGGCACAGGCGCCGGCGAGCAGCGCGAGGCAGGCGAACAAGGCGACGACGGCACGATGACGCATGGCGGAGCTCCTCCTCGAATGGGCGGACGCGTGGCGCACGCAGGCGCAGCAAGCCTCGCGCCACGGCGGCTGCGCGAGCCTCGCTCAGCAGCGCAGCACGAACTCCGCTCCGCCCTGCGGGCGGTTGGCCAGGCCGCAGCCGAAGCCGTGCTGGCCGACGACCTCGCGGATGAGCACCAGGCCGAGGCCGCGGCCGTCGCGCTTGGTGGAGAAGAAGGGCACGAACAGCCGCGCTTCGGCCTCGCGCGCGATGCCCTTGCCGCTGTCGGCGACGCGCAGCGTCGGGCGGCCCTCCTCGCGCGCCAGCGATAGCTCGATCTCGCCGTCCTCGCCGATGGCTTCGATGGCGTTGCGGAAGACGTTGACGACCACTTGCTCCATCTGGTGGCGGTCGAGCGCGATCGGCCCCAGCGGCTCGCGGCGCGTCCAGCGACAGGCGATGCGCCGCCGCTCGAGCTCCGGGGCGAGCAGCACGCGCACGTCCTCGACCAGCGCGCCGAGGTCGACTGGCCGCCGGTCAGGCGCCGGCAGCCGCACCACCTCCGCGAAGCCGTTGACGAAGGCGTTGAGGCTGCGCATGCGCGCGCCCGCCACCTGCAGCGCCTGGCGGTAGTCGTCGCGATGCTCGGTCGGCAGGTGGTCGGCCCACGCCAGGCACGACTCGAGCAGCGACGCCACCGCCGCCACGGAGTTGCCGACCTCGTGCGAGATCATGCGCACCAGCTGCTCGTAGGCCGCCTTCTCGGACGTGCGCAGCTCCTCGGTCACTTCCTCGACGAGGAAGAAGCTGCGCGGGAAGCCGCGGTCGAAGAACTGGCCGCGATAGCACTTGAGCCGGCGCCGGCCTTCGATCGGCACGAGCCGCGACTCGCCGGGCCCGAGGTCGAGGAGCTCCTTCGCGAGCGGCCCCGGCAGGTCGGCGAGCAGCGTGCCCGCCGCCGCCGCGGCGGCGGCGAAGGCGGCGCTCGAGCCCTGCGGCGCGAACCCACCGCTCGTGCCCGCCGCGGCCTGCCCCGCGCGCCCCAGCCCGAGCAGCTGGGCCGCCGCCGCGTTGACGAGCGACAGCCGGCCGTCGTGGTCGAGCGTCATCACGCCGAGCGGCGAGGCGGCGAGCACTTTCTCGAGCAGGAAGCTCTGCTCCTCGAGCCGCAGCCGCTCCTCACGCAGGGTGTCGCTCATGCGGTTGAAAAGGTCGACGAGGGCGTCGGCTTCGTCCTGGCCCACGGGCAGCAAGTGCGAGCCGAAGTCGCGCTCGCGCAGCAGCTCGACGGCGGTGCGCATCAGCTCCTGCGAGGCGGCGGCGCGGCGCAGCAGCGCCAGCCCGACGAGCAGCGAGACGAGCAGCAGCGGCTCGGCGACGAAGAGCCACTCCGGGCGCTCCCAGAATGCGAAGACGACGAGGCCGGCGAAGAGGACGTGCGCCGCGAGCAAATAGACGACGAGGCGCGTCGGCCACGAGCGCTCGCGCCGCGCCTCGAGCGCGACGCCGACCGCGGCGCTCGCCCCGCCTCCGTCGCGATCACTCAACCCGGCTCCTCGCTCCGCGGCAGCAACCCGTGCTTCTCCAATCGCCGGTAGAGCGCCGGCCGCGATAGCCCGAGCGCCTCGGCCACCCGTGTCAGGTTGCCGCCGTAGTGCTCGAGAGCGCGCGCGATCATCGTGCGCTCCATCGCCTCGAGCGTCATCGTGCCCGGCTGCGGCAGCGCCCCTGCCTCGCCCGCACCCGCCTCGCCGCCCGGCCGGTCGGCGACCGCCGCCAAATCGCTGGCGCCCAGCTCCTCGGTCTCGAGCACGAGCACGGCGCGCTCCATGAGCTGCTTGAGCTGGCGAACGTTGCCGGGCCAGCGCTGCGCCGCGAGCCACGCCAGCGCACCGGCGCTCAACGCGCGCGCCGGGCGCCCGTACGCCTCCGCCGCCCGAGCCAGGAAACTCTGCGCCAGCAGCGGCACGTCGTCGGCCCGCTCGCGCAGCGCCGGCAGCCGCAGCGCGATCAGGTTCAAGCGGTAGAGCAGGTCCTCGCGGAACTGCCCGCGCGTCACCATCTCCGCCAGGTCGCGGTTGGTGGCGGCGATCACCCGCAGGTCGACGGTGCGGGTCACGCTCGACCCCAGCACCTCGTACGAGCGGTCCTGCAGCACGCGCAGCAGCTTCACCTGCGCGGCCGGCTCCACCTCCCCCACCTCGTCGAGGAACACGGTGCCGCTGTGCGCCATCTCGAAGCGGCCGCGGCGGTCGGCGCGGGCGTCGGTGAAGGCGCCGCGCACGTGGCCGAACATCTCGCTCTCGAACAGCGTCGGCGAGATGCCGCCGAGGTTGACCTTGACGAACGGCCCGTTCTTGCGCCGGCTGTTGCGGTGGATCGCCTCGGCGACGAGCTCCTTGCCGGTGCCGCTCTCGCCGGTGACCAGCACCGCGGCGTCGGTGGGCGCCACCCGCATCGCCATCTCGACGACGCGCAGGAAGCGCGGGTCGCCGCCGAGGAGACCGCGCAGATCGAAGCGGCGCTCGAGCTCGGCGCGGTCGAGCGCCGGCTCGCCGGCTGCCCGCACGCCGGAGAGCGACAGCGCCGTCTCCACCGCCGAGAGCAACGCCGCATGGCTCCACGGCTTGGTGAGGAAGTCGGCGGCGCCCGCCTTCATCCCCTCGACGGCGAGCCCGATCGAGCCCCAGGCGGTGATCAGCACCACCGGCAGCTCGGGCCGCCGCGCCCGCAGCTCGCGCAGCAGCTCCAGACCCTCGGCGCCGCTCGTGCTGCGCGTGAAGTTCATGTCCTGCAGCACGAGATCGAAGTCGTCGGCGGCGACGAGCGACAGCGCCTCGGCGGGAGATGCTGCTCCCGCCGAGGCGTAGCCGTGCTGCTTGAGCAGCAGCGCCAGCGACGCGCGCACCGACCCGTCGTCGTCGACGACGAGCACCCGCGATCGCCCGCTGCCGCCCACTACTCCCAACGCAACGCCTCGGCGGGCGCGAGGCGCGTCGCGATGCGGCTCGGGTAGAGGCCGCACAGCAGCGCCAGGCCGAAGATCACCACCAGCGCGGTGAGCACCGAAGTTGCCAGCAGCCCCGGCTCGAGCCACTGGAACGGCGACAGCAGCGGCAGCTGGACGGCGGCGAGCAGGGCCGGGAGCACGGCGAGGCTGGTGATGAGGGCGAGCTCCAGCAGCACCTGCCGGTGCACGGCGGCACGGCTCGCACCGGTGGCGCGGCGCAGGCCCAGCTCGCGCGTGCGGCGGGTGACATTCTGCCACAGCACTCCGAGCAGCCCGAGGGCGACCATCAGCAGCAGGAAGCCGGCGATGACGCCGCCGACGACCATCGGCGCCAGCCGGATGCGCAACATCGAGTGACGCAGCGACGACAGCGGCTTCACCTCCAGCGACCACCCCGGCACGACCGGCGCCAGACGGTCGAGGATCTGCTGCTCGTACGAAGCGGGCGTGCCGGCCGCCATGCGCAGCACCAGCCGGCGCGACGGCCGCACGCAATCGTCCGCGATGGAGCCGGGCTCGGTGCACGAGCCGGGACCGGAGAGCGGTACGCGGGTGAAGAAATAATGGTCGGGGTCGGCGTATTCGCCGAACTGGCGGAAGTCCTCGACGAGGCCGACGACGCGGTACTCGCGCTCGCCGCGCTCGATCACCTTGCCCACCGCCTCCTCGTCGCCGAACAGCGTCGCGGCGAGGCGCCGGTTGATCACCGCCGGCTCGACGTTGGCGCCGTCGTCCTCGCGGCCGAAGAAGCGCCCCGCCGCTATCTTCATCCCCATCGCGCGGTCGAAGCCGTCGGTCACCTCGTTGAAGTAGGTGTCGGCGCCGCGCCGCTGGTACATGACGTTGCCGTTGCTGGCCGAGAACTCGTAGGGGACGACGTAGGTGCCAGCGGCCGCCTCGACGCGCGGCATCGCCTGCGCCTCGGCGATCAGCCGCTGCATGCGCTGCACCTGCTCGACCGTCCACTCGTCGTCGGTCGAGACGTCGGTGTCGACCTCGACGACCCAAATCGGCTGCCAGTCGAAGCCGAGCGGGCGGTTGCGATTGCCGACGAGACGCAGCGTGAAGGCGGCGACGGCGAAGACGACGAGGAACGAGACGGCAACCTCGAGCATGAGCAGCGCCGTCGAGCGCTTGCGGTGCCAGACGAGCTTCAACAGGTGACGGATCATTGCGACCTCCCGCGCAGGGCCTCGACCGGGTGCAGCCGCGACATCCGCCACGCCGGGTAGACGCCCGAGAGCAGCCCGAAGACGGCGGTGAAGACGACGCCCCAGAGGAAGACCCGCGGATTGAGCGTGAGCTGGGCGTAGGGGATGACGGCGGCGGCGTTGAGCGCGCGCAGCACGGCGGCCGAGAGCACGAAGCCGACGGCGCCGCCGAGGGCGGCGAGCACCAGGCTCTCGACGACGAACTGGCCCACCAGCGTCCGCTTCGAGGCGCCGAAGGCCTTGCGCACGCCGATCTCGCCGCTCCTCTCGAGGATGCGCGAGAGGTTGAGGTTGACGAGGTTGATCGCCGGCAGGCTCATGAACAGCAGCGCGAGCGCGGCGAGAATGCCGGCGAGCATGCCCGGCCTCGCCGCCTCGAGCCGCGGCGAGAGCATCATGCGCGAGGCGAACTCGAAGAGCGTCTCCAAGGCGCCGTTGAACGAGGTGAACTCGCGGTCGGGTGGCTTCGCGGCGGCGATGCGCGAGGCGACCTCGGCGCGCAGCGCGTCGTGGCGCGACGGGTCAGCCAGCACGAGGACCATGAAGTCGGCGACCTGCTCGTGCTTGTAGGCGTCGGAGCGGACGGTGCTGATCGGTACCCAGACGTCGGCGAAGGGGATGACGCGCAGGAACGGCACGTCGCGCACCACGCCGACGACGCGGAAGCGCTGGCGGTCGAGCTCGATCGTCTTCCCCACCGCCGGCTCGTCGCCGAAGAAGCGCCGGCGCGTCGTCTCGTTGATCACCGCCACCGGGCGCGCCTGCCGCTGGTCGTCCTCGGTGTAGGGCTGTCCCTCGAGGAACTCGAAGTCGAGCACCTGCCAGAAGGCGCCGTTGGTGCGCTTCAGGTACGACGACACCTTCTGCGCGCCGAGGTAGGAGTCGACCTCGCGCTGCACCTGCAGGAACGCCACCTTCTCGGCGCCCGGCAGGTCGCGCAGGTGCTGGTCGAGGAACCCCCACCCTACCCAGCCGCTGCGCGTCCCGTGCGGGCCGGTCATGGCGAGGCCGTAGATGCCGAGCGTGCGGCTCATGCGCGTCTCCGGCGCGTGCGGCGCGAAGACGTGGTCGAGCATCGCCGCCGCGACGGTGAGCACGAGCAGGGTGAAAGCGACGCCGAAGAGGCTGGCGAAGGTGAAGAACTTCCTCCGCAGCAGCACTTTCCAGGCGAGCTTGAGATAGCTCTTGAGCATCGCGGCGTCTCCCTACTGGACCTGGCGGCCGTCGAAGAGTCGCACCACGCGGTGGGCGCGCTCCGCCATGCGCGGGTCGTGGGTGACCATCACCACCGTCGTGCCCTCGCCGTTGGCGGAGGCGAGGAGGCCGAGGATCTCCTCGCCCATCTGGCTGTCGAGGTTGCCGGTGGGCTCGTCGGCGAGCAGCACCTGCGGCCGCCCGACGAGCGCGCGCGCCACCGCGACGCGCTGCTGCTGGCCGCCCGAGAGCTGGCCGGGAAAGTGGTGCACGCGCGACGAGAGGCCGACGCGGTCGAGGGCGGAGAGAGCCATGCGCCGCCGTTCCTTGCCCGAGATCGAACGGTAGAGCAACGGGATCTCGACGTTGTCGAGCACGGTGAGATCAGGCACCAGGTGGAAGCTCTGGAAGATGAACCCCACCTTCTCGTTGCGCAGCCGCGACAGCTCGCGGTCGCGGCGCGTCTGCACCGGCTGCTCGTCGAGCACGACGCGGCCGCTCGAGGGCACGTCGAGCAGGCCGATCAGGTTGAGCAGCGTCGTCTTGCCGCAGCCCGAGGGGCCCATCACGGCGACGAACTCCCCCTTGTCGATCTGCAGCTGGATGCGGTCGAGCGCGCGGGTCTCGATGCGGTCGGTGCGGTAGGTCTTCGAGACGTCTTCGAGGCGGATCATGCGGATCTCCTTCGGTGAGCGAGTGCGATGCGAATCAGCGGATGCGGATCTCTTCGGCGTACAGGTAATCGGTGGTGTCGGAGAGGATCACCTCGTCCCCTTCGTCGAGGCCGGAGCGCACCTCCCACCCCGCCGGCCCCGAAGCGCCGAGCTCGACGTTGCGGCGGCGCGCGCGGTCGCCGTCGACGACGAAGACCTGCTGCCGGCCGCCCTGGAGCGCGGCGCCGCGCGGCAGCCGCAGCACGGCGGGCAGGTGCTCGGTCACCACCTCGACGTCGACGCGCAGGTTGTTGCGCAGCGCGGCGTGGGCGGGCTCGGCGAGGGTGACGCGGAAGCGCACCGTGCCCTCCTCGATCGTCGGGTAGACGGTCTCGACGGTGCCGTCGAGCGTGACCTCGCCGGCGTCGACGCGCACCGGCTGGCCGGCGCGCAGCGAAGCAGCGTGGACGTCGGAGACGGTGGCGTCGACGCCGAAGGCGGAGAGGTCGGCCACTCGCGCCACCGGCGCGCCGCGCGGAACGGAGGCGCCCTCCTGCGCCAGCACCCAGGTGACGACGCCGGCGCGGTCGGCGCGCGCGGTGCCGAGCTCGAGCTGCTGGGCGGTCGCGGCGCGCTCCTCGGCGAGCACCTGCGCCTCGAGCTCGAGCGCGCGCAGCGTCGCCTCGCCCTGCTCGCGGGCGCTGGTGGACTCGCGGGCGAGCCGCGCCTCCTCGAGCCGCGCCTTGCGCTCGGCGACCTCGGCTTGACGCAGCGCGTCCTCGGCGGCGAGCCCTTCGGCGCGCAGCCGGCGCGTCTGCTCGAGGCGGAACGTCGCCAGCTCGCGGTCGAGGCGCGCACCCTCCCGCTGATCGGCGAGCGCGGCAATCTGCGCCGTCAGGCGGGCGCGCTCGCGGGCGGCGTCGTTCCGTTTCTGCGCCAGCTGCTGCTCCTGCCGCGCCGCGTCGAGCCGCAGCGCGCCGAGGTCGAGCTCGACGATCGGCTGACCGGGCACCACGCGGCTGCCCGGCCGCTCGAGCAGGCGCAACACGCGCGACTCGATCGGGCTCGACAGCACCTTCTCGAACGCCGGCACGACCCGGCCGGCGGCGGTGAACGACGCCTCGACCGTGCCCCGCTCCACCTTCGCCGTGCGGATCCGCGCGCGCGAGATCGAAGGACGCAGCCAGCCGGGCAGCAGAGTGAGCAAGATGGCGACGACGAGGAGCGGCACCCCCACCTGCGCGGCGCGGCGCAGGCGGCTGCGGCGGATCTCCTCGGGAGCGAGCTCGCGGTCCATGGTTTGGCCTTCTCGGTTGGGTCGCGGCGCGGGCGCCATGCGGTCCAGAAGGGCAACCGCTGTGCCACTCCAACTTCTTTTGTTTTCAGCGAGTTAACGCCGCCGTCACGAGCGTCGTCCGTACGTCCTCGGACGGCGCCGTACGGATCCGGACGGCCCGAGCCCGTCGGGCTACCCGCGCCAGGACAGCCACGCCACGCCGGCGGCGAGCGAGAGGAGCGTCACCGGCATGCCGGCTTTGAGGTACTCGCCGAAGGAGAGGCGCACGCCGCGCACCCGCGCCAGCTCGGCGACGATGAGGTTCGCCACCGAGCCGAGAAGGGTCATGTTGCCCGCCAGCGTGGTCGCCATCGCCACGGTGAGCCACGCGCGCTCGGGGTCGGCGAGCGCCGGCACCAGCGGCCGCAGCAGCAGCACGGCGGGCACGTTGGAGACGACGTTGCTGAGCACCACCGACACCGCGGCGAGCGGCGCCACACCGCCGGCGAGCAACGTCCCCGCCCACGCGAACAGCCGGTCCGTCACGCCCAGCGGCACCAGCGCCGCGGTGACCACGAACAGGGCGGCGAAGAAGACCAACAGCGACCAGTCGATCTCGCGGAACACCCGCTCCGGTTTGATCCGCCGGGTGACGAGCAGCAGCGCCGCGGCGAGCAGCGCCGCGAGCGGCAGCGGCAACCGCGCCGCGATCGCCCCCACCAGCAGCAGGCTCGCCCAGCCGCACTTGCGCAGCAGCGGCCACAGCGGCGACACCCGCAGCGGCTCGTGCGGCGGCAGTGGCCCGGCACCGAGGGCGCGCCGGTAGACGACCGCGATCACCGCCCACACGATGACGAGCCCGACGACCGCCACCGGCAGCAGCACCGCGGTGAAGCGCCCGAACGGGATCCCCGACGCCACGGCGATCAACATGTTCTGCGGATTGCCGATCTCGGTCGCCACCGAGCCGACATTGGCGGCGGTGACGAGCGCCACCAGATAGGGCACCGGCGGCTGTCGCGTCGCGCGGGCGATCTCGAGGATCAGCGGCGTCAGCATCAGCACGATGGTGTCGTTGAGGAACACCGCCGACAGCACGCCCGACGCCGCCACCACCAGGGCCAGCAGCTGCCGCGGCGTGCGCGCCCACGCCGACACACGCTGAGCAACCAGCCCGAAGAACCCCGCCAGCCGCAGGTTGCTGTTGAGCACCATCATGCCGAGCAGCAACGCCAGCGTGCCGAGGTCCACCGCCTTGAAGGCGCCGTCGAGCGGCATCACGCCCATGGCGACGAGCAGCGTCGCGCCGACGAGCGCGATCGTCGCGCGGTTCATGCGCAGCCACGGGTAGCGGCCGACGGCCACCCCGATCAGCGTGGCGACCACCACCACCAGCCCCGCCGCTTCGCGCCAGCTCACTGGCAGCCGATCCTAGACCGGCGCCCGCGACGACGACGTCGCGCGCGGTTCTACGAAGCAACGATGATGCTCGCCGCCACCGTCGTCGCGCGAGCTACAGGCCAGGGTCGGCGGCCGGCCGTGGTACGCTGCGGCGTCCCTTACAATTCGGTTGCTGTCGGCGGTGAGACCTCAACAGGCAGGAGACGATGGTGCGTACACGTTCTGGAGCCAGCCGCCGGCTGCGTGCGATAGCCAGCCTTCTGACGGTCGCCGCCGCCTCATTCGCCGGCGACATCCACGCCCAGCCCGCGCGGGTGCTGAAGGTCGATTTCGAGAACCCCGCCCTGCCGGCGCGGCAGAAAGAGCTCCTCGCCCGCTACGCCGACGAGATCGTCGACTGGGCGGCGACGCCGCAGGTCGTACGCGCCGCGCAAGCGCAGAGCGCCCATGCGCAGGCGCTCGAGCGCATCAAGGAGATCGACCGCGCCTGGCAGAGCGGCGGCGATCCCCAGGGCCTCGTCACCACCCTGAGCGGCAACGAATGCGCGAAGGCGTTGCTCTCGCTGCTGCGCACCAACCGCGGTTTCGGCGAGGCGTTCGTCACCGACTCCAAGGGCGCTCTCGTCTGCATGACGCGGCGCACCAGCGACTACTGGCAAGGCGACGAAGCCAAGTGGAGCCGCGCCTGGGCCGGCGGGAGCGGAGCGGTCTTCGTCTCCGAGGTCGCCCACGACGACAGCACCGGGCTCGACCTCATGCACATCTCGGTGCCGATCCGCGCCGGCAGCCGCCTGGTCGGCGTGCTCACCGTGGGCAGGTTGCTGGGCGCCGAAGCCAGCCAAGCCAAGAACGAGGGGCGCGCGCTAGGCGACCTCGGTGCGCGGCCGCGGCGGCGGGGATGCCGAACGCGGCGGCGTAGATGGGGACCTCAGCGACGCCGTCGATGCCGAGGAGCGCTTCGACCTCGGAGTCGCGGAGGGCAGCGGTGGTGAAAGGGGCGAGACCGAGCTCCGTGCAGACGAGATGAAAGGTCTGGCCGAGGTGGCCGGCATCGAGCTGGACGACGCGGTAGGCGTGCGGGTGGCGGTACTTCCACATGGAGCGAGGTAGTTGCGCGGTCATGAAGCAGACCGCAGCAGCCTGCGCGACCCACGGCTGGTCGGCGCAGAGCCGTACGACCCGTCGCGACAGGCGGCCGGCCCGGAGACGGGTCAGTGAGTGCCGCACAGGGTCATAGTGATACGCCCCCGGGGCGACCCCTTTGACCCGGAGCACCACAGGGTAGACCTCGATGGGATGCCGGGCGCCGCCCGAGGGGCTGGTCTTGAGCAGGTAACGGCCGACTCCCGGGTCGTCCATCAACCGGGTCGCGCCCCAGGTCCAGCCGAGCACCTGCGAAAAGCTCTCGAGTGGCAGCGCCGTCGGCCGCATCTGGCGGCGGGTGCGCCGCGAGCGCAAGACGTGCCAGAGCGACTCGGGGGTTTCCCCCGCGGTGATCGGCGGCAGGCGAAGACGGGGCCCGCGTCGCGCGACGGACGGTGGCGGCGGCGGCTCCTCGCGGGCGAGGCGGCGAAGCTGCCGCCGCTCGTCGGCGAGCGAGGCAAAGGGGACGTCCCGCGTCGCGAAGTGGAAGAGGCGCGCCGGTAGCCCCCACCGCCAGACGGACTCGAGCCGCCGCTCCTTACGATCGAGGGGCGAGCCCTCGCTCACCAGGAGGCCGGCGCGCTCGAAGAGCCTGAGCACGTCAGTGCCGCCGGCGACGGCGCCGAAAGCCGCGGCGATGCGGTCCCGCCGCGTCCAACGCTGCAGCTGGTCGAGGAGCGTCAGCAGCGCCGGCGGCGCCTCGACCTGCCTGCCGACCAGGTAGTTCTCGAGCACCAGCGCGCCACGGTCCCAGTGGGCGACGAGCGCCGTCGCCCGCCGTAGACGCGGCGCGCGCGGCTCAGACACAACAGGTGTCGCCGCGATACCGGTAGGCCGCCACCACGAAGTCGGACAGGACGCGCCCCTGGACAGCGAAGGTGACGCGCGCCGCCCTCTTGGGGTTGCCCGCGTTCCAAGCTTTGAGAACGGCGTCGGCCTGCTCCTGGGTGAGCTCGACGCGGATCGGCTGGCGCTCGGCCTCCCGCTTGATGAAGTTCGTCGCCAGCTCGGTGTTGATGCGCGGCACCGACCGCTTCGCCGCCGGCTTGCGCGCCGCCGCCTTCTTCGCCGGCGCCCTCTTGGTCGCCGACTTCTTGGCCGTGGACTTCTTGCTCGTCTTCTTCGCGGCTGCTCTCTTGGCCATGCTGTGCTCCTAGTGGCAATGAGTGGGACTGATCCGATCACCACTTCCCGCGACCGATGTCCTTCGACGTTGATTAGACGACCGCATCGAGCGATTTTCCCCCGCTCACCACTCCCCGGCGCAGGTGCGACGAGCAGCGCCCACTCTGCGCCGCGTCAGCCGCCGCTCACCGCCGGCAGGATGGTCACCTCGGCGCCGTCGGGCACCGGGGTGTCGAAGCCGCCGGTGTAGCGGATGCTCTCGTTGCCGACGAAGAGGTTGACGTGCTCGCGCAGCTGGCCGGTCTCGCCGACGATGCGGTCGCGCAGACCCGGATGCGCGGCGAAGAGCGCCTGCAGCACACCACCGACGGTGCCCGGCGCGCCTTCGAGCACCACCTCGGCGCCGGCCTGCCCCTGCTGTCGCAGCGCCGCCGGCACGGACACGGTGACGCTCATGCGACGACCGCGACCTTGACGCAGACGACCGGCGGCAGGGCCTCGGCGACGGCGCTCCACGACTCGCCGCCGTCGCGCGAGGCGTAGACCTTGCCGCTGCGCGTGCCGAAGTAGAGGCCGGCCGGATCGAAGCAGTCGGTGCACAGCGCGTCGCGCAGCACCGTCTCGTAGGCGCCCTCCTGCGGCAGCCCTTCGCCGAGCGGCTCCCACGAGCCGCCGCCGTCGCGCGTGCGATAGACGCGCAACCGCGCCTCGGGCGTGCAGCGGAACTCGTCCGACTCGAGCGGCACGATGTACACCGTGTCGGGCTCGTGTGGGTGCGTCACCATGGCGAAGCCGAAGTCGGAAGGCACACCGTTGGCGACGTCCTGCCAGCTCTCGGCGAAGTCGTCGGAGCGGTAGAGGCCCCAGTGGTTCTGCAGGAAGAGCCGCTCGGGGTGCGCCGGATGGCCGGCGACCTTGTGCACGCACTGGCCGAACTCGGGATAGCGGTTCTCCGGCGGCAGGAACTGCGCGCGCACGCCGACGTTGCGCGGCGCCCAGCTCGCGCCGCCGTCGTCGCTGCGATAGACGCCGCCGGTCGAGATGGCGACGAGCAGCCGCTGCGCGTCCTGCGGATGGCCGTGGATGGTGTGCAGGCAGAGCCCGCCGCCGCCCGGCTCCCAGCGCGGCCGGTGCGGATGATCGAAGAGGCCGCGCACGAGCTCCCACGACGCGCCCGCGTCGCGCGAGATGAACAGCGCCGCCGGCTCGACGCCGCAGTAGAGGACGTCGGGCTCGTCGGCGCGCCACGGCGCGATCTGCCAGATGCGCTTGAGCTCGAGGCCGGCCTCCTCGGGGAAGCGGACAGCGTTCGTCTCGGGGATGTTCCACGAAGCGCCGAAGTCGTCGCTGGACACGAGGCGCGGACCCCAGTGGAAGCTCCACGGCGCCGCCCACACGCGGTGCCTTTCCGCGCGGCCGTCGTAGGCGAGCGCGTAGACCGGCTCGCCTGGGAACCACGGCCCGGCCAGCTCCCAATCGTCGCGCTCGCCGCTCGAACGGAACAGGAACACGCCCTTCATCGTGCCGACGAGGAGCACCACGTCGCCTTCGCTCACCGCCGCCTGCTTCGTGTTCGCCATGCGCGCGAGCCTAGGACGGGCCGCGGCGCGGGTCAAAGGCCAGGGACGCTGGCTAGCGTGGAGACGCGGGCGGCGGCGGCCCGTCGTCGTTCAAGAAGTACTCGTCGCGCGGGAAGAGGTCGTGGTTGAAGTGCTCGTCGGGCAGGTCGTCGACCTTGCGGCGCTGCCACTGGCGCTGCAGCTCGAGGTCGGCGAAGAAGTCGACGATCCGCCGCCGCTGCTCGCCGTCGAACGAGGCCTCGAGGTCGACGCCGGCGAGCCGCTGGCGAAGCGTCGGCGCGTGGAGCAGCAGCGGCTGATGCCCCGCGACGATGAGCTTCGACGAGTGGTAGTCGCGCACCTCGCCTATCGCCGTGTGGCGGAAGACCTTGCGCACGCTGTTGAGCACGCGCGCGGTGGGCACCCACTGCACGAAGAGGCCGTCGGGCTTGAGCCGGCTCGCCACCAGCTCGTAGAACTCGACCGAGTAGAGGTTCCCCGCGTAAGCGCTGTTGGGACGGATGGCGTCGACGACGACGAGGTCGTAGGGCTCGGGCCGCGACAGCATCCAGCGCCTTCCATCGGCAGTGTGGATGCGCACGCGCGAGTCGGCGAGCAGCCGCCGGCTCGACCGCGACCCGCGGCCGGCGAGCTCGGCGATCAGCCGCTGCTCGCCGCCGCAGATCTCGACGCAGTCGACCCGCCCCACGCGCGGGTCCTGCGCCATGGCGTAGGCGGTCGAGCCGATGCCGAGCCCGACCGCCAGGCCGCGCTGCGGGCGCTCGTGCATCAACGCGGGCAAGAGACCGATCAAGATGTGGAAGAAGTCGTACGGGTGGCCGTTCTGCCAGCTGCCGTTGATGTGAAGGAAGGTCTCCTCCTGCTGGTCGACGAGCGCGGTGACGCAGGCGCGGTCCTCGGCGAGCGCGAAGCGGTCGAGGGGCGTGCTGTGGAAGAAGGCCCAGAACCGCTCGTTGGACGGGAACGCCACGATCGCCGCGCCGACGAGGCCGGTGGCGCCGAGCGCGGCGACGAGGCGCGCGGAGACGCCGGGCAGCGTGGCGGCCGCCGCGAGGCCGGGCAGGAGCAGCAGGCCGGCAAGCAGCTGCAGCGTGCCCGCCGTGCCCAGCTCCTCGAGCAGCACGAAGCCGGTCGTCGCGCCGCCGGCCACGTTGCCGCAGATGTTCGAGAACAGCAGCACGCCCGTTCGCCGGCCGAGCGAGTCGAGCCGCCGCGCCACCAGCGCCTGCACGAACGGGAACGAAGCGCCCATGAGCAGCACCGGCGCACCCATCACCAGCAGCGGCGCCGCCACGTGCGCGTAGAGCAGGCGCCACAGCTCCTCCCGGTTGTAGACGGCGTAGCGGCCGTCCATGAAGCCGCCCGTTGCGAAGTACTTCGCCGTGCGCTCGGCGATGCCGAAGGCGTCCGGCGGGTTGAGCAACGCGAGCATGCCGAGGAGCGAGGTGACGCCGACCAAGAGCTGGAGGGTGAGGAACCAGCGGTCGGGCCGCCGCACGCGCCCCGCCCAGCGCGCCGCGAGCACGGCGCCGGCGCCGAACAGCAGCAGGTAGAGCGCCAGCACGGTGGCGAAGGTGTACGAGTTGTTGCGCAGGATGGCGTCGACGACGCGGAAGTAGACGACCTCGAGCCCGATCGCCACCGCGCCGGTCAGGCCGTAGACGAGGAACCACGGCCACACCCGGGCGCTGGAGACACCCGGGGCGGCGCCATCGCCGGCCGCCTCGGGAGGCGGCACATCAGCGACCGTTTCGTCCGACCGTCGTCCGAGCCCGCGCGAGAGCGCGAGCACGACGGCGGCAGCAGCGAAGTTGAGGCCGGCGGCCACCCGCACGGTAGCGACGAAGCCGAGCTCGCCGAGCAGCACCCAGCCCGCCACCGCGGCGCCTAACGCTGCGCCCAGCGTGTTGACGGCGTAGAGCCGTCCGACGAGCGGCGCGATCTCGCGCACGGCGGCGACCGTGCCGCGCGCGAGCAGCGGCAGCGACAGCCCCATCAGCGTCGTCGGCACGACGAGCAGCAGGAAATGGAAAGCGAACATGGCCGCCGCCGAGTCGAGCGCCGCGGCGTAACGGCGATACACGTCGTAGAAGAGCCACAGGCTCGACCAGGCGAAGGCGCCGATGCCGGCGTTCGAGAGCGCGAAGGCGAGCAGCGATCGCCGCGCGCCCAGCCGGTCGGCGAGCGCGCCACCGGCGAGGCTGCCGAGGCCGAGCCCGGCCATGAAGGCGGTGACGACCGTGGTGGCGGCGAGCAGGTCGACGCCCGCGTGCAGCGACAGCACGCGCTGCCAGACGACCTGCAGCGTCAGCGCCGAGAAGCCGGTCGCCGCGAAGGTGGAGAAGAGGGCCGGCCTCACCGCCGTGGTCGGCCAAGCCATGTGCCGCACGCCGGCGATGCTAGCCGCTGGCGCCCTCTCCTCCTCCTTCTTGGCTCAGATCATCAGCTCGCCGGACAGGCGTTGGCGTTCGGCCCCAGCGCCTTGAACGGCGTGTTGAGGATGCCGCTCACGTTGACGTCGTCGATCTCCCAGCCCGGCGCGCCGGTCGAGGAGTCGGCGCCGATGCGGAAACGGATCAGCACGTTCTGGTTCGCGTAGGTGGTGCCGAGGTTGCGCATCACGTTGACGAAGCTCGGCCAACCGGTGCTGCGGTTGACGAAGGCCGGCCGGTTGGCGCCGATCGGCGCATCGGTCGCCGGATTGGTGGAGCCGTTGTAGGCGCCGACGCCGATATCGGTCCAGGTCGCGCCGCCGTCGTTGCTGAGCTCGATCACCCCGCCGTCCCAGTTGCCGTTCTCGAAGGCGAAGCGGTGTTGGAAGGAGAGGACGAGCGGCCCCGCCCCGACGTTCAGCGTCGGCGAGGTCAGCGACTGCTCGTCGGGAAGGTCGGGCTTCTGGCCGTCGGTCTGGCCGTTGTTGTCAGGGCCCCAGAACAGATGGTTCGTCGGCGAGAGCGCCCGCCGCTGCCAGGCGTTGACGTTCGGCGTCGTGGTCGGATCGCCGGCGACCGTCCAGCCGGGATTTCCCGACTCCACCGACTCGGTGGCCGAAGCGGACGCCAGCACGTCGTGGTTGATGCGGTACGTCTTCTCCACCGTCAGCGGCCCCGGCAGACCGAGCTCCGATGCCTCGACGGCGATCTGGATGTCGACCGACTCCAGGCCGGCCGCGCCGTTCACCGCCACGCGGACGTCGCCCTGGCTCGTGTCGTTCTTCTGCACCGGCGGGAACGAAACGACGTTGCCCTGCGGGAAGGTGACGTTGCGGGTTGCTCGAGGTGAGGGTGAGGGTGACCGTGTTGACGTTGTTCGGGCCCTGGTTCTTGAGCGTCACGTAGAGACGACCGGTCTCGCCGTTGTCGAGGATGCCGTCGTTGTCGCAGCGACGTGACGTCGTCGGTGAGCTCGGCGCTCACCAGCTCGAGCTGCGGCAGCTCCCAGATGCCGCGGCCGTAGGTGGCGATGCGGATGAAGCCGCCGTCCGGCGGCATGTAGATGTCGTTGACGCGCACGGTGGGAAGGCCGTTGCCGTAGGGCGCCCAGTTGGCGCCGCCGTCGGTCGTGCGGTAGATGCCGACGTGCGTCGCCGCATAGATCGTCGCCCGGCTCGCGTCGCGCGGATCGAAGTAGACGCGGGTGATCGGCAGGTCGGGCAGGCCGTTCTGCATCGGCGTCCAGGTAGCGGTCGACCACGGATCGCCCGGGTTGGCGATCGAGCCCTTGATCACCCGCACCGCACCGGCCGGCTGGGCGACGGCGGTGACCCAGAGGTTCTGATCGTCCTGCCAGGCGACGTTGGTGACGAAGCCCAGGTAGCCGGGCACGGTGGTGATCAGGTCGACGTCGGTCCAGCTGGCGCCGCCGTTGGTGGTGATGTCGAGGAAGCCGCCGGCGGCGCCGACGGCGATGCGGCTGCAGGTCGGTCGGGCTGACGCCGAGGTTGTAGGAGCTGGAGCGGAAGCGGCGGGCCGCGGGCAGACCGGGCGAGGGACGCCGGCGGCGGCCGATCAGGCTCCAGTTCAGGCCGCCGTTGGTGCTGCGCCACACGCGCGAGTTGGAGAAGTGGAAGAACACCCGGCCGGTCGGAGTCGAGGCCGGGCGGCGCCGGCACGACGGCGGTGAAGAAGCCGAAGCCTTGACGTCGCTCAGGCCGGCGGTGGCCGCCACCCGTTCTGGAAGACGTCGGGCGGGTTGTTGCTGAGGTTGGTGCGCATGCCCGAGCCCTGCGAGCTGCCGATCACGGTGTTGGTGTTGTCCTGGCTGTAGGCGGTGCCCATGCCGTCGCCGCCGATCACCTGGTTGTGCACCGTGCCGTTGTCGAGTGCGCAGCGCGGGTGCCGTTGTCCTGGGTGCCGCCGATGACGAGGTTCGGAGAACTCGGGGTTGCCCGCCACCGTGTAGTAGAGGTGGGTCACCAGCCCGTTGTTCTTGTCGCTGCTGAAGGTGGCGCCGTCGTCCTCGCTGACGTTCAAGCCGCCGTCGTTGCCGAGGATGACCGTCGGCGTGCCGGTCGTCTTGAAGGCGGCGGCGTGATGGTCGGCGTGGGCGTAGGGGAGGGCGGGGAACTGGCTGTAGAGCCACCAGGTCTCGACCGTCCAGGCGCCGCCGCCGTTGGTGGTGCGCGCCGTGGCCAGGTCGCCGCCGATCCACACCGTGTTGCGCGACGCGTCACGGGGATCGACCAGGACCATCTGGTTGTACCAGCACTGGCCGTGGCAGATGTTCATGTTGGTCATGCCGGCCACGGGGTTCGTCGGCACCTTGGTGGAGTTCACGTTGTTGGCGACCCAGGTCTGGCCGCCGTCGGCCGAGCGGTAGACGTCCCGCATCGCCGCGTCGGTGACGGTGCTGGAGTAGGCGTAGACGACGCTGTCGCCGGGCACGGCCGACGCCCAGCGTCGTGCGGCCGTTGTTGCTGAAGACGTTGCCGGCGTTGCTGATCGGGCTCCACGTGGCGCCGCGGTCGGTGGAGAGGTAGAGCGTCGTCGCCAGGCCGCAGCGGAGGCCGACGGCGGCCGCCGGGCAGGGCTGGGCGGAGGCGAGCCAGCCGGCGCTGGTGCGCGCGATGCTCCACACCGACATGCCGGCGAAGGTGCGCGATGGCGCTGTAGGTGGCGCCTTCGTCGGCCGAGCGGTAGAGGCCGCTGTCGGTGGCGACGAGGACGATGTCGCGGTTGGTGCTGGTGTCGACCTTGACGTCACGCACCGAGACCGCGCTGCCGAGCTCGACGATCGGCTCCCAGGTGTTGCCGCCGTTCTTCGACTTCGTCATCGAGCCGCCGACGAGGATCTGGTCGAAGGGATCGCCGAGGCCGAGATAGAGCGTGTTCGGGTTGCGGCCGAAGGCCACCGCGCCGCCGCCGGTCGTCGGCAGGTCGTCGGTGAGCACGCGCCAGGTGGTGCTCGCCGCGTTCCAGTTGTCGGTCCGCCACAGGCCGCCGCCGGAGGTCAGGAAGTAGACGACGTTGGCGTCGGTGGGGTGCGGCAGGACGGTGCGCGCGCGGCCGCTGTCGCGGACGTGGCCGGTGAAGCTGCCGTTCTGCTCGAAGTCGGCACCGGTCGGCCCGATGCTGACCCACTTCGGGCCGGGCGCATTCTTCTTGTCGTTGTGACGCTTCCCCTCCGCGATGGCGAGGGCGCGGAAGCTCGGCGTCACCACGCCCCAGGCGCCGCGCTGCCACTCGAGGCGGCTGGTGGGGTCGTCCTTCTCGGCCCCGGTCGCGCTGACGTCGGGATCTTCCTTGCCGGCGAAGGGTGGAGTTGCATCGTCGGGTCTGCCCGGCTCCGTCTGCGCCCACGCGCTCGGCGCAACGGCGAGGACGGCGATGGGGACTGCGAGGAGGAGCTGTCGCCACGAGATTCGAGTCATTCCTGGGCCCTCTTGTTCGCTCGGCCTAACACATTGATGTTGTTGGCCTAACAGGTTGTTGACTTGCCCGAAACAGCGGCCGCGCACGGTATCAGGGCGCATCGCCGACTACTAGGTGCGGCGCGGCAACGCGGGCGGCTCGAGAGCGCGCGGGTGGCGCCGCCGCGAGGAGCCGCGGGCCGCCGGCGCGTAGATCGACGAGATCGTCGGCGGGGGGGCGGCGGCGCCGGTCAGGCGCTCCGCTCCCCGCGCTTACATCGAGATCGAGCCCTTGCGGAAGTCGGTGGCGCCGAGGTGCACGTTGACGAGCACCGGCCGCCCTTGCCGCGCCGCGTCCTTGGCGTGCTGCAACGCCGCCGGCACCTCGGCGAAGTTGCGCACCAGCAAGCCGGCGGCGCCGAGACCCTCCGCCGCGACGTGGTAGTCGGAGCGCCGCAGCGTGCAGCCGACGTCGTCGTGGAGGATCTCGACCTGCTCGCGGGCGATCTGCATCCAGCAGGCGTCGTTGCCGACGACGCCGATCACCGCCAGGCCGTGGCGCACGAAGGTGTCGTACTCGGCGAGGCCGTAGCCGAGCGAGCCGTCGCCCCACACCACCCACACTTCTGCCGACGGATGCACGAGCTTGGCGCCGATCGCGAAGCCGGCGCCGACGCCGAGGGTGCCGAAGGCGCCGGGGTCGAGCCAGCGCAGCGGCCCGCGCGGCCGCACGACGTACGAGGCGGTGGCGACGAAGTCGCCGCCGTCGGCCACCAGCACGCTGTCCTGGTCGATCAGCCGCTCCATCTCGCGGCAGAGCGCCAGCGGGTTGACCGCCTCGGTCGGATGCTCGGCCATGCGCGCGATCTCGTCCTCGCGCGCGCCGTCGCGGTCGCGCAGCTGCTCGCGCCACGCTTCCCAGCGGCCGCTGCCGGCCGCCGGCATGGCTTGCGAAAGAAGCCGGAGGAAACGTCCCGGGTCGGCATGCACCGCGACTTGCGGCCGGCGGTTCTTGTAGAGCTCGTCGAGGCTGCGGTTGGCGGCGACGAGGAACGCGCGCCGCGAGATCTGCGCGCCGTAGTCGAGCCGGAAGTCGGCGGGCACGCCGGCGAGGATGACGACGTCGGCCTCCCGCAGCGCCTTGCGCCGCTCGTGCCGCCTCTGCAGCGCGTGGTTGGGCCCGAGCAGGCCGCGCGCCATGCCGGTGAGGTAGGTGGGCACGCCGAGGTGCTCGACGGCGTGCGCGAGCTCGGCGGCTTCGGCGGCCTCGGTGAGCGCCTGGCTGCCGACGACGAGCACCGGCCGCTCGGCGCGCGCGAGGTGCTCGGCCGTGCGCCGCACCTCGCCGCCGCCGGGGAGGGCCGGCTGCCGCGGCGGCACCGGCGGCAGCTTCAAGTCGTCGCTGCCGGAGAAGAGCCAGCGCGTGTGCCAGCGGAGGTAGGCCGCCTGCGCTTGCTCGCCGAGGGATGCCTTGCTCCCGGGCTTGCTGCGCGCCTCGTACCAGCTGCGGACGACGTCGGCGTCGTAGAGGAGGTCGACGGGGCACTCGAGGAAGACGGGCCCGGGAACACCTTCTTGCGCGACGTAGAGGGCCTCGGTGAGCTTGTCGGGCAGCTCGCGCACGCGGCCGACGGTGCCCACCCACTTGCAGAGCGGCGCCATCAGCGAGAGCTGGTCGATGTCTTGGAGCGCGCCGCGTCCTTTGAGCACGGTGGCGGTGGCGCCGCCGAGGAGCACGACCGGCGACTGCGCGAGCTTGGCGTTCTCGATCGCGGTGACGGCGTTGGTGACGCCGGGACCGGCGGTGACGGCCGCGACGCCGGGGATGCCGGTGAGGCGCGCGACGGCATCGGCGGCGAAGACGGCGGTGGCTTCGTGGCGAGTGTCGATGACGCGGATGCCGCGCCGTTTGCACTCGACGAGGATGGGCGAGATGTGGCCGCCGCAGAGGGTGAAGAGGAAGCGGACGCCGTGGCGCTCGAGGACTTGGGCGACGAGCGCGCCGCCGTTCATGGCGCGGTCTCCGGGGCAACTTCGGGACGAGGCTCGAGGACGTGCTGGCGGGTGACGACGCAGGTGAAACGGCCCTGCAGCACATCGCCGGCGGCGCCGCGCACGGCGCAGTGGACGCGGTACTTGCGGCCTTCGACGTCGCCGACGGCGGCGATGGCGAGGAGGCGCTCGCCGACGCGTACGGGCTGGAGGAAGGTGACTTCGGCGTTCGCCAGCACGACGTTGGGCTCGTTGACGGCAAGCATGGCGGCGTAGTCGGCGAGGCCGAAGATGAAGCCACCGTGAACGAGGCCTTGCTCGTCGGCGGCCATGGCGGGAAGGGTGAGGAGCTCGACTTCGGCCGAGCCTTCCCGCAGCTCGACGGGCGTACCGCACCAGGCCGCGTCGATGGCGAGATGCGTGCGGGGCTCCACGGTGGCGGCATTCTACGTGCGTTGCTGCGTGCGGGTGCGTGCTCGCCAGACTCGGGCGGAACGGACGTTCGTGGCTACGGAGCGTTGGTGGCTTTTGCGGCCGGCGGGGTGGCGGCGGGGCCGGGGGCCGCCGCGGCCGGGCACGCGGCGCGCTCTGCTGATACTTGGGAGGGTGGCGCGCCGCTCGGTCGGAGCACGCCGGAACTACCGCTGCCTCTCACCGATCGACGAAGCGCGCTCCTCCAGGCCCGGCCACGGCGGCCCCCGTCCCCGCTCGTACCCGCCTCCAGCTGTGACCACGCAGCTTCATAGCGCGAGCTCGAGTGTTGCCGTGAAGGCCGGACCACTTTGCCTCGCGGCGATCAGTTGTACGGCCGGTTTGCCTGTCACGCCGCTCATAACCGCGGACGACGCCACGCCGTACCGCCTGGAAATACTCGCGGCACAGTGGTGGTCGCCGGAGACGAATCAATCGGCGCGTTTCGCGAACACCTAGCGCCGCCAACACGCCCGGGTCAGCCACGCCGAGACTCTTCTGCTTCCGACGAGCACCAACGTGCCGCGAGTAGTTGCGGACGAAGGGCGGCGCGCATCCCGGTGATGAGCGGCACGACAGACTTCCGACCGTAGCGACCGCTCGCCGCGAGGCAAAGTGGTCCGGCCTTCACGGCAACGGTCGAGCTCGACACCACAACGCTTGAGCATCACCGATGAAGGCGTTCGCGCCCGCGGGGCCTGGGGGCGATGCGGCGGGGGGCTCCGGAGGGCGCACTCGTCAGGCGGCGATAGGCAACGGCTGTTGCTCGCGCCCGGAGGCGAGCGCGCAATCTCGGCCTGCATGCTTCATATTGCGCGCGTCCCCCCGACGCAGCGCCCCCAGGACCCGCAGGCGAACGCCGGCCGGAAAGCCGCAGAACGCCAGCCAATCACCTGCGGCGACTCTGCCTTCCAACCGAAACGATCCCGCGAGCGACCTTCGCCGCTCTGCAAATCGCTAGGGCCGCCCGCTCGCTTCGTCTTCCATGTAGGGGTAGCGGAAGTCTGTCGGCGGCACGAAGGTTTCTTTGATTGCGCGCTGTGAGACCCAGCGGAGCAAGTTCATCGGCGAGCCCGCCTTGTCGTTGGTACCCGAGGCGCGACCGCCGCCGAACGGCTGTTGGCCGACCACGGCGCCAGTGGGCTTGTCGTTGATGTAGAAGTTCCCCGCTGCGTGGCGTAGGCGCTTCAGCATGTGAACGATCTTGGCGCGGTCCTGCGAGAACACCGCGCCCGTCAACGCATACGGCGTTGCGGTGTCGCACAAGCCGAGCGTCTCCTCGACCGCGCCGTCGTCGTAGACGTAGATCGTCAGGACCGGGCCGAAGATCTCCTCGGTCATCAGCTTGTGGCGCGGGTTGGTCGTCAGCACCACCGTCGGCTCGATGAACCAACCGGTGGTGTCGTCGGCGCCGCCGCCGAGAACTACTTCGGCGTCGCCACTCTGCCGTGCGTGCTCGATGTAGCCGGTGATACTGGCGAACGACTTCGCGTCGATCACTGCGCCCATGAAGACGGCGAAGTCGCGCGGGTCGCCGAGCTTGATCGCGGCGAGGTCGGCCGCCATTCGGTCGCGCACTTCGTTCCATAGTGAGCGCGGCACGTAGGCTCGCGAAGCTGCCGAGCATTTCTGGCCCTGGTATTCGAAGGCGCCGCGGACGAGGGCTGTCGACAGCGCTGCGGCGTCGGCGGTCGGGTGGGCGAAGACGAAGTCCTTGCCACCGGTTTCGCCGACGATGCGGGGGTAGGAGCGGTACTTCGGGAGGTTGTTGGCGATCGTTCGCCACATACCCTGGAAGGTCGGCGTCGAGCCGGTGAAGTGCAGCCCCGCGAAGTCCTCGTGCGCGAACACCGGGTCGCCGACTTTGCCGCCGCTGCCGGGCACGAAGTTGATCACTCCCGGCGGCAGACCCGCCTCTTCGAGCACGCGCAGCACGTAGTAGTTCGAGACGATCGACGTCGAGGCCGGCTTCCACAGCGCGACGTTGCCCATCAGCGCTGGCGCCGTCGGCAGGTTGCCGCCGATGGAGGTGAAGTTGAACGGCGTGACCGCGAAGACGAAGCCTTCGAGGGCGCGGTACTCGACGTAGTTCCACATGCCGCGCGGCGAGAGTGGTTGCTCGCTGTAGATCTGCTGCATGTAGGCGGCGTTGAAGCGCCAGAAGTCGATGAGCTCGCAGGCGGAGTCGATCTCGGCCTGGTAGCAGGTCTTCGATTGGTTGAGCATGGTCGACGCGTTGACGGTGTCGCGCCACGGGCCGGCGAGGAGGTCGGCGGCCTTGAGGAAGACCGCCGCGCGTGCCTCCCACGGCGTCTCCGACCACTCGCGCCATGCTTCCTTCGCGGCGGCCGCCGCCTGTTGCACCTCGGCGGCGCCGGCCTGGTGGAAGGTGGCGAGCACGTGACGGTGCTCGTGCGGGCAGACGGCGTCGACCGTCTCGCCGGTGCGCACGTCGCGGCCGCCGATGCGCAGCGGGATGTCGATGCGCTCGCCGTACATGGCGTCGAGGCGGCGGCGCAGCGAGGCGCGCTCGGGCGAGCCGGGCGCGAAGGAGAGCACCGGCTCGTTGACCGGCGGCGGGACGTTGACGACTCCGTTGAGCATGCTCGCAACCTCTCCGAGTGAAGGGTGAAGATCCGCCGCCCGAGATTAGCCGCGGAACGTCAGCCGCGGAAGGCGGCCCAGGCGAAGAGCAGGAAGCCGACGATCATCAAGGTGCCGCCGATGGGCGTCACCGCGCCCAGCCAGCGCGGGCCGCCGAGCGCCAGCGCGGCGACGGTGCCCGAGAAGACGACGGTGCCGGCGAGCAGCGCCCACGCTGCGCGCTCGACGCCTGGCCAGCGGGCGGCTGCGAGGCCGACGAGGATCAGGCCGAAGGAGCCGTACATCAGGTAGCGCGCCGCCGTCTCCCACAGCTGCAGCGCGCGCTCGTCGAGGCGGGAGGCGAGAGCGTGGGCACCGAACGCGCCGGCGACCACCGCCAGCGCGCACCCGACCGCACCCGCCGCCACCCAGCCCTGCCCCACTCCGACCTCCTCTGCGCCGTCGCCCGGCTGCTCGCCGCGCTGACGAGCTGCGGCGAACCTAGCGGCCGCTCACTCCGCGGCGACGTCGCCCAGCCGGCGGATCGACGCCACGCGTTCGCGCGGCACCACCAAATGGCGGTGGCGCCCCCACACGCCGTAGCGGGCGGCGCGGCGTACCCACTCGTCCTTGCTGGTGCCGCCCGGCTCGGCGTTGTGCACGTCGACGTCGAGCAGCACGACGCCGCTCGGCGTCACCTCGTGGCAACGACCGACGAACACCTCCGGGCCGTCGGTGTCGACGACCACGGTGATGCCGTGCAGCTCGCCCTTGTCCTGGTGGAAGGTGCCCAGCGCAGCCTCAGCGTGCGGCGGGCTCGGCGACGCAGTGCTCTTCGAAGGCGCCCTGGAGAACTTGCGGCGAGCTCCTGCGGCCCGCGCCCCTCGATGCGGTGGCGGGGCACGAAGTAGACGAGCTCGCCGTCCTTGAAGAGCGCCATCGCCGGGCTGCTCGGCGGCACGTCGGCGAACTTGGAGCGGGCGCGCGCGGTGGCCTCGAGGTCCTGGCCGGCGAAGACGGTGGCGACGCGTTCTGGGCGCACGCGCCCCTCGAGCGCGACACGCACGGCCGGACGCGCGGAGCCGGCGGCGCAGCCGCAGACGGAGTTGACGATCAACAGCGCCGTGCCTTCGCGCTGGTCCATCCAGCGGTCGACGTCCTCGGCGGTGCGCAGCTCCTCGACGCCGGCGGAGGTGAGCTCCTCGCGCATCGGCTTGACGAGCATCTCGGAATAGGGCATGGGAATCCTCCTGACGAAGGGTGTGACCTAGCCGCTCGGCAGTGTAACACCCCGCGTCAGGAGGGTCAGGCGCGCGTCAGCGAGCGCGACTTAGAAATGCCAGGCGAGCCCGCCCATGACGCGGCGGCCCGACAGGTCGATGGTGCCGAGCTCCTCGAAGTCGCCGCCCAGCTCGTCGTCGGCGCGGTCCCAGCGGCCCTCGGCGAACACCGAGAAGTAGGACGAGAGCGGCACCTCGATGCCGGCGAGGAAGTAGTAGCCGAGCGCCGAGCCGGTGTCCTCGAGGGTGTCGGTGAAGACCGGCAGGCCGCTGGTGCCGAAGTCGATGAAGTCGCCCGACTCGCGGTAGCGCCAGGCGTAGATGCCGCCGCCGGCGCCGGCGTAGGGGAGGATCGGCGAGTCGTCGGGCGCCAGCTTGATGACGATGCCGGCGGTGATCGGCGTGATCTCGAGCGTCGTCGTGTGGGTGATGCGGTTGCCGCGGTTGTCGACGAAGTCGCGATACGACTGGTCCTGCTGCCCCTCGAAGTAGTCGGCGGAGAGCATCAGGCCGAGGTGACGCTGGAGGTTGAAGACGTAGTCGATGCCGCCGACCACGTCCTCGAACTCTTCGGCGTCGCCCGTGAAGTCGAACGCCGTGTCGTCGAAGAAGTCGGAGTCGCCCTCGGGCGTGAACATGCCGAGGCGCAGCCGAAAGGACTGCTCGCTGTAACGCCGGTAGTCGTCGTCACGGTCGTAGCGGGACCGCGCCTGCGCCGGCAGCGCGCCCGCGAGTAGACAAACCATCAAGGTTGCGCCGATCCACCACGATCGCTTCATTGCCGTCTCCTCGTCGAGGGGTCATGTTGGGGGGTGAGCTTTCCGTGCGGGCAAACGCCCGGTGGAGGGCCGCGAGAGCAACGGCAGTGCCACGGCGGTGATGCGCGGGCAAACGCTCGTGTATAGAGGAGAATGCGCGTCGTCCGCGCTCTGCGCCGTACCGAGCGCGACACCTGCAGAGGACGCCGCCGCGCGGCGGCAGGGACGGACGCGTCAGCGAAGGAGCGCGCGCAGGCGCTCGACGGCGCGCTCGACGTCCAGGAACTGCACGCCCATGCCGGCGAGCAGGTTGCCGGGCGGCGAGCCCGGCGGCGGCTCCATGCGGTGGACGACGCGCGCCTGCAGGCGGATCGGTTGCACCGGCACACCGTCGACCGTCACCTCGACCTCGATCACCGCGTCGAGCCCCGGCGGCCGGCTGGTGTGGATGAAGAGGCCGCCCGTCTTGACGTCGCGGTCGAAGACACGACGGAACTGCTCGGTGTCGCGGAAGCGCAGCGGGAAGCAGAGCGCCGGCGTGATCGGCTGCGCGTTGGCGGCGGCCGGCGGCGGTACCGTTCGCGGCGGCGGCGTCGGCACGGTCGGGGTGGCAGCACCCGTCGTCGGCGATGCAGCGAAACCGGCGGTCGAGAAGCTGCCGGTGGCAGGCCGTTCCTCCGCGATCGGGGTCACGTGCACTGACGACGAGGGTGACTCGATGCCCGTGGGGATGCGCTCCTCGGCCTGGAAGTCGATCGCCGGCAGCAGCTCTTCGAGCAGCTCCTCGGCGGTGAGGAAGCGCACGCCCATCCCTGACGGCATCACCGACTGCAGGTGCGCCGGTGCGCGCAGCGCGCGCATGACGACGCCCTCGACCGTGAAGTCGCGGCCGCTGTGCCCGACCGCGAGCCGCAGCCGCGTGCCGCTCGGCAGCACGAGCTGCGTGCGCACGAAGATGCCGGTGCGCGAGACGTTGGTGGAGATGGCGCGGCTGCCCTGCCCCATCTCGCCCTGCTTCCAGAAGCGCACCTCGAGCTGGCGGGGCCAGCGGCGGTCGCGGCGACGGTCAACCATGCGGGGTCAAGCCTACCGTGCAAAAAAGACCGACGCCGGCCGCGAGGTCAGATCGCAGGCCGGCGCCGGCCGAGGTCAACTCACCCTGTATCAGAGCAGGAAACGTTTCAGCAAACCGGAGCGAGAATTCAATCGATCGATCGTCACCCTTTCATCGTCTCTAGTGCCGAGTGTCGGCGGCCTCCGCCGCGTGCGCGATCGCCCTGCCGTTGTTCGAACGGTTGAGCGCGCGGCCGATGGAGAAACCCATGCTGGAGCCGCACGACGGGCAGGTCTGCGTACCCTCGGCCTCGAAGATCGAGTCGCAGTCGAGGCAGAGCAGGGCGCGGTCCAGTCGGACGGTGGGGCGGAAATTCTGGTAAAACTCGTCGACCTGAGCGGGGTCGGCGGGATCGATCAGCTTGCGGAACATCTGGGTCGCGGTCATCTGGGCCTCCCGTTGCTATGAGTAAGCCGCCGTAGGCTGGCGGTCTGCGTCCCTCGCCAAGTGCGAGAACGGTGCCAGCACCGGATACCGGCCTTCCGACTAGGATGCCGGGGTGCAGCCAGTCGAGGGCGAGAGGGGCACGCCGGCGGGCGGTGCGGGCGAGGAGAGCGCGCCGGTACGGGGCGCGTCGAGAGCGCGGCGGCTTCCCGAGTGGGCAGTCGGGCTCGCCGTCTTTGCGGTGATGGCGCCGCTGCTCTGGGCGTTCTACACGCGCCATCCGCTGCTCTACGACACCGACTCGTATTACCACCTCGCGGTGGCGCGCCTCGTCGCCGAGGCCGGATTGCCGGACGACTTGCCGTGGCTGCGCGCGAGCGCGATGGGGCCCGGGTTCGGCGACAAGGAGCCGCTCTTCCACTGGCTGCTCGCGCCGTTTGCGGCGGCGCTGCCGCCGCTCGTGGCGGGTCGCGCCGCGCTCGTGCTGTTCGATGCGCTGGTGCTCGCGCTGCTCGCGGCGATCGGCTATCGCGTTGTTGGCAAGTGGGGGTTGCTCGTTCCGGTCTGGGTTGGGCTCGGTTCGCTCGAAGTGGCGTGGCGGCTGGTCCGCTTGCGTCCCGAGCTGTTGTCGCTCGCGGTGCTGCTGCTCGCGCTCGTCGCGGCTGGCAGAGGTCGATATCGATGGCTCGGTGTGCTTGCCGCTGTCTATGCGCTGTCGTACACGGCGTGGCACGCGTTCGTCGGCATCTTCTGGATCCTCTTCGTGCTGCGCGGCGTCGCGCGACGCAAGTGGGATTGGCCGCTGCTGGCCTACCCGCTGCTCGGTGCCGGCATCGGATTGCTGGTGCACCCCAACTTCCCCGCCAACCTCGTGATCTGGAAGATGGTGGCGTGGGACTTCTTCCGTCTCAAGCAGACGCTCGACGTCGGCACCGAGATCCGCGCCAACCTCACCTCGGTCGTGGTGCTCGCCAACCTCGGCTTCTGGCTGGTGGCGTTGGTGCTGTGGCGCGCGGCGCGCGACAAGGCTGCCGAAAGCAACGGCGAAGTGAGAGAAGCGAAAGCGCCGGCGACAACGACTGCCAGCGGCAACGACGAGCTCGTGGGTCTGGCCGACGCATTCGGAGTCGCGGCGCTCGTGTTCGGCGCTCTCTACCTGCTCATGTCGCGTTTCTCGCTCTACTTCTTTCCATTCGCCGCGCTGTGGTTGCTTTGCGTTCTTGCACGACGCGGCGGCATCGACGCGCGCACGCGCCTTCCCTTCCGCGGCAGCGTGCCGACCGTGGCAGCGCTGGCGTTAGCGGTGCTCCTCTGCGTACCTGGCGTCGCACAAGAGGCCGCTCGCTTCACGCGCCGCACTTCGCCGGGGCCGCAGCAGGAGCGCCTCGCCGACCGCGTCGCCTTCGGCCGCGCGCTGCCCGCGGGCGCGCGCGTTGCGGCGTCGTGGGGCGACACGCCGATCTACATGCTGTGGGCGCCGCAGGGCCGCTACCTCAACGCGCTCGACCCGATGCTGATGGCGGTGCCCTACCCGCGCGCCTACGCGGCGCAGCGCGCGATCTTCGCCGGCGACGAGCCCGACGTGCCGCTCGCCGCGCTCGCCGAGCTCGACAGCCGCTACATCGCCTGGTCGCTGCCGGATGCGCCGCCGCGACTGCTCGCTCGCCTGCGGGACGACCCGCGCGCGCGTCTGCTCCACAAGGGATTCGAGACCCTCTTCGCGCTGACACCGGCGCCGCCGGGCAGCTTCGTGCTCGACTGGCGGGTCGCTGCGGGTCAGACGGTGCGACCGCCGGCGGAAGCACCGCTCGACGCCTGGCCGCCCTACCCACGGCTGGAGGGCGAGGCGCGAGCGATGGAGGGTTTCGTCGACGCCGGCCGCGTGGCGACGAAGACGTGCGTCGCCTTCGCCCGCGAGGGCGGCGCCGGCGAAGGCGGCCTCTACGAGCTCGCCGCCTACGGCCCCGCCAAGCTGTGGAGCGGCGACGAGCAGCTGCTGGCCGTGGGCGGAGGCCGCGCCGTGCTCGGAGAGGGCGTGCTCTTCCAGCTACCGGCGGGCCGACGCACCACCGTCGTCACCTGCCCCGCCGACGACGGCCGCGCCGGCTTCTACCTGTTGCGGCTCGATTGAGATCTAAGCCACGACGTTGACGAGCCGCCCCGGCACCACCACCACCCGCCGCGGCGCCTTGCCGGCGAGCAGCTCGCGCACCTTCTCGTCGCCGAGCGCCGCCTGCTCCATCTCTTCCTTGCTCGCATCCGGCGCGAGGTAGACGCGGCTCCTCAGCTTGCCGTTGACCTGCACCGGCACCTCGACCATCTCCTTGCGCAGCGCCGCAGGGTCGACGGCAGGCCAGCCGGAACGGAAGACGCTCCCTTCGCCGCCGACGCGCTGCCACAGCTCCTCGCCGAGGTGCGGCGCCAGCGGCGCGATCGCCTGCGCCACGATGCGCACGGCGGCGGCGAGCGACGGGAAGTCGGCCTCGCTCCATTGCTCGACGTCGCCGACCTTGCGCACCGCGTTCACCCATTCCATGAAGGCGGCGATCGCGGTGTTGAAGGCGAGGTCGCGCTCGATCGCCTGCGTCGTGCGCTCGAGCGCGCGGTGGACGAGACGCCACGCCTCACGCGCGCCGCTGGACAGCCCGTTGGGGTCGATCGCGGCGCCGCGCGTGTCCGCGAAGCGCGGGTCGGCGATCGTCGTCGTCATCGTCTCCCACAGACGGTGCACGAAGCGGCGCACGCCCTCGATGCCCGCCTCGCTCCACAGGATCTCGGCCTCCGACGGCGCGAAGAAGAGCATCGCCAGGCGCGGCACGTCGACGCCGTCGCGCTCGAAGAGGTCGCCGGGCGAGACGACGTTGCCCTTCGACTTCGACATGATGTCGCCCTGCGCGTCGGCCACCATTCCCTGGTGGACGAGGCGTCGTCGCCGGCTCGTCGACCGTCACCCAGCCGGCGTCGTGGAGCACCTTGGTGAAGAAGCGGAAGTAGAGCAGGTGCCCGGTGGCGTGCTCGTCGCCGCCGATGTAGAGGTCGATCGGCAGCCACTCGGCAGCGCGCTCGCGCGCGAACGGCTCGCGCTCGTTGTGCGGGTCGAGATAGCGCAGGTGGTACCAGGACGAGTCGACGAAGGTGTCCATGGTGTCGGGGTCGCGCCGCGCCGCCCCGCCGCACTGCGGGCAGGTGGTGTTGATGAACTCGGGCACGTCCTCGAGCGGCGAACGGCCGGTGGGGATGAAGCTCTCGACGTGCGGCGGCAGCTCGATCGGCAGCTGCTCCTCGGGCACCGGCACGATGCCGCACTCGGGGCAGTGGATCATCGGGATCGGGCAGCCCCAGTAGCGCTGGCGGCTGATCAGCCAGTCGCGCAGCCGGAACTGCACCTTGCCGCGGCCGATGCCCGTCTTCTCGAGCCAGGCGATGACCTTCGGGATGCCGTCGGGCGCCGGCGTGCCGTCGAACGGCGGCGAGCTCACCATCTCGCCGACGCCCCAATACGCCTCGGTCATCGCATCGGCGTCGAGCCGCGGCAGCTCGGGATCAGTGGGCTGCACCACCACCTTGAGCGGCAGGCCGTACTGGCGGGCGAACTCGAAGTCGCGCTGGTCGTGCGCCGGCACCCCCATGATGGCGCCGGTGCCGTAGGCGCCGAGCACGTAATCGGCGATCCAGATCGGCACCGGGTCGTGCGTCACCGGATTGATGGCGTAGGCGCCGGTGAAGACGCCGTCCTTGTGCCGCGTCAGGTCGGAGCGCTCGATGTCGGTCTTCTTGCGCGCCTGCGTCACGTAGGCCTCGACCTCGGCGCGGCGGTCGGCGGTCACCAGCTGCGGCACCATCGCATGCTCGGGCGCCAGGGTGAGGAAGGTCGCGCCCCACAGCGTGTCGGGCCGCGTGGTGAAGACGGTGACCCCTTCACCGTGGCCGCTGGCGGTGGCCCAGGCGGGCACCGGGAACTTGACCTCGGCGCCTTCACTGCGGCCGATCCAATAGCGCTGCATCTTGACCGTGCTCTCGGGCCAGTCGACGAGCCCGTCGAGCCCGTCGAGCAGCCGCTGCGCGTACTCGGTGATGCGGAAGAACCACTGCTCGAGCTCGCGCTTCTCCACCGGCACTCCCGGGTGGCGCCAGCAGCAGCCGTCGACGACGTGCTCGTTGGCGAGCACCGTCTGGTCGATCGGGCACCAGTTGACCGCCGCCCGCGCGCGGTAGGCGAGACCGCGCTTGTGCAGCAGCAGGAACATCCACTGGGTGAATTTGTAGAAGTCGGCGCGGCAGGTGACGACCTCGCGGTCCCAGTCGTAGGAGAGGCCCATCCGCCGCAGCGTGTTGCGCGAGGTCTCGATGTTCTTCTGCGTCCACTCCGAGGGGTGGATGCCGTGCTTGATGGCGGCGTTCTCGGCCGGCAGGCCGAAGGCGTCCCAGCCGAAGGGGTGCAGCACGTCCTTGCCGCGCTGGCGCTCGAAGCGCGCCACCACGTCGCCGATCGTGTAGTTGCGGAAGTGCCCCATGTGGATGTCGCCCGACGGGTAGGCGAACATCTCCATCAGGTACCGCTTCTCGCGCGGCGGCTCGGGCGTCTTGTCGAGCTCCTCGCGCTGCCAGAAGTCCTGCCAGCGCTGCTCGAAATCGTGGGGGCGGTAAGGCTCGACCTCGCGTCGCATGGGGCGGGGATTGTAGCGAAGGGTGGCGCCGAGCGGCGTTTCAAGCCCGCGGTCGGCAAACCTCTTGCACCGCCCGGTGGGAGCCATGGCCGTCGAAGCGCCCTTCCGCGAGACTCACGACGTCTCGACGCCGATCCGCGACCTCGGTCTCACGATCGAGGGGACGCAGCTCGCGCCGGTCGTCGACGAGTTCCTCGAGGAGGTCGAGCGGCTCGGCATCGCCGTGCGGCCGCACTGCTACCTGTCGACCGAGTGGGGAGTGCCGTTCGGCAGCGTGGCGATCGCCATCCCCTTCTACCTGGCGAGCCCCGAGCTGATGGCGATGCACGACGAGCGCACGGGGTTCGTCGAAGGCGCCGGCCGCGCCGACCTGCTGCGCTACCTGCGTCACGAGATGGGGCACGTCGTCAACTACGCCTACCAGCTCTTCGAGCGCCCGGAGTGGATCGAGCAGTTCGGCCCCATCCACCGGCCCTATCGCGAGCAGTACCGGCCGAAGCCGTTCAGCAGGAAGTTCGTGCGTCATCTCCCCGGCTGGTACGCACAGAAGCACCCCGACGAGGACTGGGCGGAGACCTTCGCCGTGTGGATGACGCCGCGCCTGGACTGGCGCCGCGAGTACGCGGGCTGGCCGGGCGCGCTGGCGAAGCTCGAGTACTGCGATGGGCTGATGAAGCAGCTGCGCGACGAGACGCCGGTGGTGACCGAAGCCGACCTCGACGAGGACGTCGGCACCGTCGACTACGTCGCTGGGGGACTTCTACGGCGAGGGCGGCAACGGCGCGGGTGAGGCGCCGCCGGGGCTCGACGGCGCGCTGCGCACGCTCTTCGAGGAGAGCGACGAGCCGACCGAAGGAGCCGCGCCCAGCGGCGGAGCTGCTGCAGCGGCTCGCGCGCTCGCTGCCGGCGGACGTCTACCGCTGGACGGGGCACTTCCCCGAGCACACGCGCGCGCTGCTGGCGCAGCTCGAGCGGCGAGCGACGGAGCTCGAGCTCGTCTACGCCGGCGGCCAGGAGGAGCGCGTCGAGCGAGCGGCGACGGTGCTCGTCACGGCGCTGGCGATGAGCCACGTGCAGACCGGGTCGTATTTGCGGTAGCGCCGATCGCTCGGCAACTTCGGCGAGCGCCGCGCCTTCAGTGCGCCGCCGCGGCCTTGGCTGCCGCCGTCGCCTTGCTGCTGGTAGTGCTCGCAGCACGTGATTTCTTCGTCGTGACCGCGGCCTTTGCGGCGACGACGCGGGCCACTTTGCGACGCAGAGGGCCGCGCCGCTTGGGCTTGACGCCCTGTCGCTCGACCGCAAGCGCGACGATCTTCTCGACCAGCGCCGGATAGTCGTAGCCGGCGGCAGCGGCGGCCATCGCGAGCTCCTGGTCCTGCTCGAGGTAGGGGTTGGCGTTGACCTCGAGCACGTAGATCTCGCCCGCCTCGGTGAGCCGCAGGTCGACGCGGCCGTAGTCGCGCACCCGTAGCGCGCGGTAAGCCTGGATCGCCACCTTCTGCAACCGCGCCCGCATCTCGTCGGGCAGCTCGGCGATGCGCGACTCGATGCCGTAGCGTTCGCCGAGCTCCTCGTCGAACTTGACGTCTTGGTCGGCCACCGGCGGCATGTCGTCGGGCAGCCCGGAGAGGTCGAGCTCGACCGGCGGCAGCGCCTCGGGCTCGCGGTTGCCGAGCACCGCGACGTAGAGCTCGCGCCCCTCGATGTATTCCTCGGCGAGCGCCGCGTCCTTGCATTCGTCATGGATGCGCAGGACTTGCTCCATCAGCGACCGCGAGTCGCGGACCAGCGCATCGGCGCCGCTGATGCCGATGGAGGCGTCGCCGCGCAACGGCTTGACGAAGAGCGGCATGCGCAGGTTGCCGCCGGTCTCGAGGTCGGCGTCGGGCGTGAAGACCGCGAAGTTGGGGTAGAGGATGCCGTCGAAGGCAAGGAGCTTCTTCGAGATCCCCTTGTCTTGCCGCAGAAAGAGCTCGGGCGCGCCGCCGCCGGTGAACGGCACACCGAGCATCTCGAGGAGCGCGGCGACCCGCGCATCGCCCTGGACGTCTTCGCCGAACATCTCGCAGAGGTTGAAGACGAGGTCGGGCTTGCGTTCCGCAAGGCCGTGCACGATGGCGTCGGTGTCGTCGTGGATCTCGAGAATGTCGACGTCGTGGCGAGCGCGCAACGCCTTGGCCACTTGATCGACGACCGCGTCGCGCCCATCGGCGGGGTCGACATAGGCGAGGACAGTGATCTTCATGTCGCTGCGCGAGCTAGCAAGGGCGCTGCCACTGGGTGTTCACAAGCTCCATTGCAAGAGGAGACGGAGTTAGGTTGGTGACCTCGGCTCGGTAGGTGGCTTTCCGGCCGGCGGGTGGCGGCGGGGCCTGGGGCCGCCGCGGCCGGGCACGCGGCGCGCTCTGTTGTTACTGAGGAGGTTGGCGCGCCGCTCGGTCGGAGCACGCCGGAACGCCCGCTGAAACGCACTGACCGACGAAGCGCGCTCCTCCAGGCCCGGCCACGGCGGCCCTCGGCCCCGCTCGCACCCGCCTCCTTCTGTGACCACGCAGCTTCATAGCGCGAGCTCGAGTGCTGCCGTGAAGGCCGCACTACTTTGCCTCGCGGCCAGCGATCGCTACGGCCGGTTGTCTGTCACGCCGCTCATAGCCGGGGATGACGCCACGCCGTACCGCCTGGAAAGACTCGCGGCACGAGGGGTGGTCGCCGGAGCAGAACCCAAGGTTGCGACTGACACGCTCGGAGATCGCGCCAGCGGTCTCGCGCAGCGACGCAGCGCGCCTTTGGCTTCTAATTCTGAGCGACCACGCGTGTTCGCGAGGTAGTCGAACCGGACTGCGATCCGGACCTGGCGATCGCGGTGCTCTCGGACTAGCCGCGAGTAGTTGCGGACGAAGGGCGGTGCGCATCCCGGTTATGAGCGGCACGGCAGACTTGCGCCGCTGCGGTCGCTCGCCGCGAGGCAAAGTGGTGCGGTCTTCACGGCGACGTTCGAGCTCGCTACCCCGACGCCCGAGCATCACCGATGAAGGCGTTCGCGCCCGCGGGGCCTGGGGGCGATGCGGCGGGGGGCTCCGGAGGGCGCACTCGGCGGACGGTCGAGGGCAGCGGTCCGTTAGGCGCGCCCGGAGGCGAGCGCGCAATCTCCGCCTGCACACTTCATATTGCGCGCGTCCCCCCGACGCAGCGCCCCCAGGACCCGCAGGCGAACGCCGGCCGGAAAGCCGCACAACGCCCGCCCGCAACAACGGGTGATCCGGTCCGACCCTGCGCTGACCTACCTGAGCGACGGCCCGTCGGGCACGTGGAACGCCAGCGACGTCGGCGGCGAGAACAAGAACCCCTGCCCGAAGGGGACCTTCATCTCGCGCAGGGTCTCGAACTCCTCTTCCTTCTCGACGCCCTCGGCGATCACCTGCGCTTCGATGCGCTCCGCCAGCAGCACCAGGCTCTCCAGCAGTCCGCGCTTGATGGGCGACAGATGGATGTCGCGCACCAGCGCGATGTCGAACTTGAGGAAGTCCGGCTCGACCTCGGCCACCGAATGAAGCGACGAATAGCCCGCGCCCATGTCGTCGATCGCAACGCCGAACCCGAGGCCGCGCAGGTCGTCGATGCGCTTTCGGAAGTCGTTCCACGCCGTGACCGCGACGCGCTCGGTGATCTCCAGCACGACGTTCGATGGCGCCAAACCCGCCGCCTCGGCGTGCTTCACGAGGTGCGTCGAGAGGTCCTCGAAGTCGGCGATGCCGTGTGCCGAGCAGTTCAGGAACAACTTGTGCCCGCGCGGCAGGCGCGCCGAGCCGCGCACGGACTCCGCGCGGCACAAGCGCTCCAGGTCGAGGATCTGGTCGGTCTTTTCGGCGAAGGAGAAGAGCATCTCGGGGTTCTGGAAGAGGTCGCCTTCCGGGCCGCACGACAGCGCCTCGTAGCCGAAGACCGAGCCGTCGCCCAACCTCACGATCGGTTGGTAGCGGATGAGGATGTCGCGCGACTGCAGGATGCGGCGCAGCTCGCGGCGGCGGGCGGTCAGGCTCTGCTCGCGGTCGCGGTGGCACTCCGCACGGACCGCGTCGAGCACCTTGTAGATCGAGCGCTCGATGCGCACCGTGGGGTCGTACCTGAGGACGCCCGACGAGGCATGCAAGCCGAGGCCGCGCGGTACTTCGTCGCCGACCTGGATGCGGAGGCGGCGGCCGAGCTCGCCCACCACCTTGTCGCGCAGCTGCGCCAGCTCGCCGGGGCCGCGGCGGCCGTTGAGGCCGACGAAGAGGAGGAACTGGTCGCTGCGCACGCCGGCGAGCGCCACCACGTCGCCCTCGGCGAGCAGCAGCCCGCGGAAGTCGTCGAGCGCCTGCGCCACCTGCCGCAGCAGGCCGTCGTAGGTCTCCCAGCCGTAGACCTCCTCGAGGTACTCCTCGCCCGAGACGTCGAGGTAGATGACGCCGACCCGCTCACCCTTCTCGACCCGCCGCCGCAGGTCCTCGACCACGGCTGGCATCGCCGGCAGGTTGGTGTTGGGGTCGTAGACGTAGCCACGCACCTTGAGCCACTCGGCGCGCATGGCGAGAAGGTCGTGGGTGCGGTCGTCCATGACGTCGGTCAGCTCTCCGTCAAGACAACAAACGGAAGTACCGCCGAGTGGAGGACACGTTCATTCTGCGCACCATCGCCATCTACACCGGCTCCGGCGGCCGCGCCGTCACCGCGCTCGCCGGCGTCCGTTCGAGCACGGCGTCGATCGTCGCCACCAGCTCCCGCACCGAGAACGGCTTGGTCACGTAATCGACGGCGCCTTCCTGCAGCCCGCGGATCTTGTCGCGCGGCTCGCTGCGTGCGGAGAGCATCACCACCGGGATGTCGTGCATGGCGGGATCGAGCTTGAGGAGCTTCAACACCTCCCAGCCGTCCATCCCCTCCATCATGATGTCGAGGAGGACGAGGTCGGGACGCTCTCCCTCCGCGATGACCAGGCCTTCCATGCCCGTGGCGGCGGTGAGCACCTGGTGGCCGCGCCGGCCGAGCGCCACCTCCAGCATCTGCAGCACGTCCGGCTCGTCGTCGACGACCAGGATCTTGTAAGCGCTCATGGGGAGGAAGCGACGACGATACCGCCTCCGACGCGCAGGCCAGCGGCCGCCGCTCCGTTGCGAGTTTTTGCGGCGAGTCTACGCCCGCGCGCGCCGCATGGCGAGGCGGCGGCGCTCTGCCGGACCGGAGGCGGCGGCGAGCAGGCGCTGCCAATCGTCGTCGGCCCAGGGGCGGCTGGCGGCGAGGTCGCACAGCAGCCAGCGGCGGTCCGCGGCGTTGCCGAGCTGCGCGACGAGGGAGAGCGCGTCGTCGATCTCTGTCGGTTGCTGCCTGGCGAAGAGCGCGGCGAGCGCGCGGCGCTTCGCCCACCCCGGCCGCAGCTGCTGGGCGAGCAGCGTCGCCGCGTCGTCCGTGCGCGGCGGGTCGTCGCTCGCGAGGCGGCGGTGCCACGCGCGCAGCGTGGCTAGCGCGGTGGCGCGCGGCGAGGAAAGCGCCGAGAGGTCGAGCGCGACGAGCGGGGGCGCCGGCTCGGCGAACACCACCGACGCGGTCGGCTCCCAGACGGTGACTTCGGGGCTCGCGACGGCCTCCGCGGGCGACGCCGCGATCGCTGTCGTGGGCGGGCCAGGAATCGGCGTGGACGGCGGCGTCGCGGGCGGAGCGGGAGTCGACGGCGGCGGCATCGGCGTCGAGGGCGGCGGCGTCGACGGTTGCGGCGGCTGCGGCGTCGACGTCGGAGGCACGGGCGGCGTGCCGGGCACCGGCGGCAGCGGCGTCGAAGGTTGCGGCGGCTGGGGCGTCGACGGCTGCGGGGCGCCCGGATGCGGGGTTCCGGGCATGGTGGGCTGCACCGCCGCGCGGCGCGCCTCGCGCGCCTGGCGGGCTGCTGCTGCACTGCCTTGCGCTCGCGTCGCAGCGGCGCCGGCCGCCGCAGCGACGGCGCCGGCAGCTCGCGAGCTCGCCTGCGTGGCGGAGGACGGCGTTGCCGGTTGCGAAGACGCTGCGGTCGAGCGCGTCACGGCACCGCCATCGCCCCCGCGCGCCTTCGCTTGCGACGCCTGCCCAGCAGCCTGCTGCGACGCCGGCGCCGTCACCGCTTCGAGCACGTGCGCTCCGAGCCCCATCAACGTGGCGCGCCGCGTCGACGGATCGGCGATCGCCGCCACCAGCTGCTGCGCTCGCCGCGGGTCGGCCTCGAGCGCGCGCAGCGCTTGCGTCATCGCGTCGCTCATCCGCGGATCGCCGCCAACGGCGGCCTCGGCGAGCTCCTCGGCGCCCTCGAGCCCGAGCTGACGCAGCAGCTGCACGCGCTGCCCCGGAGTCAGCTTGCCGAGCGCGCGCGCACCGCTCGCCACCAGCTTGATGCGGCTCCACGGGTCGCGCGCGCCGCGCAGGGCGGCGAGCAGCTGGGCGAGGTCGCCGCCGGTGGCATATTTGCTCATCGTGGAATCCCGCCATGGTGCGCAGAGCGCACCCTACGATCGTTGGCGACGCGACGGCTCGTTCCGCGTCGGGTGCGTTCTGCGCACCGGTCGCAGCTCACGACGTCTCTCCCGCCTACCGCTTCGGCTCGGGTGAGATCGGCTCGGCGCGCAGGCCGCGGGCGGCCGCCCCCGGCAGCTTCGAGACGTCCTGCAGGAAGCTCTTCATGTCGACGCCGGCGAGCTGCTGCATGATCGGCTGCAGCTGCGACAGCACCTGCACGACGTCCTCGGAGAGCTTGCTCGCGCCGGTGCCGCTGCCGGCGCCGCCGTTGCTGATGATGGTGGTGGCGCCGGCGCGCGAGAGCGGCTCGGCGACGGCGGCGGCGATCTCGGGCAGCACCTTGAGCGCCTCGATCGAGAGGCCGGCGTCGTTGTAGAGCTTGAGCGCCTCGGCGAGCTTGCGGCGCGCCTCGGCCTCCGCATTGCCCTTGGCGGCGATCGCCTCGGCCTCGGCGAGACCGATGTTGCGGCGCATCACCGACTCGGCCTCGGCCTTGGCGAGACCCTCGGCCTTGAGCGCGTGCGCCTGCTCCTCGCGCCGCTTGCGCTCGGCCGAGGCGGCGCGCTCGATGCGGTACTGCTCGGCGTCGGCGAGCCGTTCGGTCTCGAACTTCTTGGCCTCGGCCTGCTCGCGGATCTCGGCGTTGAGCTGCAGCTTGCGGCGATCGACCTCCTGCTCGGCGATCTTGATGTCCTGCACCTTCATCTCCATCTCGCCGGCCTTGGTGGCCTGCGCGCTGGCGACGTCGACCTCCTTCTTGATCGAGGCCTTCTTGAGCGACAGGAACTTGTCGGAATCGGCGATCTGGGTGTCGACGTCGAGGCGCTTCGACTCTTTCTGCTGGCGCGCCCCCTCTTCCTCGAGCCGCGCGTCGCGGTCGGCGTTGGCGGTGGCGATGCGGGCGTTCTTCAACGCCTCCTGGATCTTCGGCTGGCCGAGCGCGTTGAGGTATCCCTGGTCGTCCTGGATCTCCTGGAAGACGAACGACTTGAACTCGAAGCCCATGCCCTCGAGGTCGACGTGCGCCTCCTCGCGGACGCGCTCCTGGAAGCGCTTCTGGTCGCGGTAGAGGGTCTCGACGGTGAGCGTGCCGATGATGCCGCGCAGGTGGCCGGCCACCGTCTCCTTGATGGTGGAGGCGATGTGGTCGGGGTTGATGCCGAGGAAGCCCTCGGCGGCGCGCCGGATGCGGTCGATGGCGCTGCCGATCTTCACCTGCGCCACCGCCCGCACGTTGATGGGGATGCCCTCCATCGTGTAGACGTGCTTGAGGTCGACGTCGAGCGTCATCATCTTGAGCGACAGCCGCGCGGCCGACTCCCAGGCGGGCCACACGAAGGTGCCGCCGCCGCGCACGATGCGGAAGCTCTCCACCTGGCCCGCCTCGTCGCGCACCTTCTGCCCGAACAGCTTGCGGCGGCCGTAGACGATGAGCGCCTCGTCGGGGCCCGCCTTCTTGTAGAGGGCGCGCGCGAGGAGGTAGAGGGCGATGAGGACGAAGAGGCCGCCGAGGATGTAGGGCAGAGAGAGGAGGGCGCTCATCGGGACTCCTTGCTCGTCAAGCTGGTGAGGCGGTGGTGCTCGGCAGTATAGCCGTCGCCCTCCGCTACGCTCTTCGCGAACAAAACATTCCCGCGCGAAGCGTGATGATGTGGGCTCAGGCGCGCCGACGTGGGCGCGGTGGCCCGAAACGGATCAGTCTCCGGCGAGTTGGAGGCGTACGCAGCAGAGGCCCGGCCGCGGCAGGAGCTCCGCCTTCGCCGCCGGCACGTCGGCACCCGCGACGACGCCTTCGAGGAGCGCCAGGTTCATGCCGCAGACGAGCTGCGTGTGCTCGCCGACGAGGCCGTGGAAGGGGCAGTTGCGGAGCCGTACCTCGCCGTCAGTGAGCTCGGGCTCGTAACCCTGCGCCGAGAGTGCCGCGACGAGCGATTCGAGGCGCTTGCGCCGGCCCGCCCGCTTGCCTGCCTGCGTTCGCGCGCTCGGAGCCCAGCGCTTCGCCGCGCTGACGCGCCGCCGCCAGCAGCGTTTTGCGGGCCGCCGCAGCACGATCGTCATCGACCGCCGTCGCGAGCAGCTGCGCCGCCAGCTCGTAGCGCCGCGGCGGCAGGCTGACCTCGACTTGGCGAGCGCGCCGGTAGAGCTTGGCGGGGCGGCCGGCGCCCGGACCGCTGCGCCCGCTGAGCCGCCGGAACGACGCCTCGAGCAGGCCCTCGGCCACCAGCCGATCGAGGTGGAAGCCGGCGAGGCTGCGGGTCACGCCAACGGCCTGCGCCGCCTCGTCGCGGCTCACCTCCTCAGCAGAGGACGCGACGTGCAGGTAGAGCGCGCGCCGCACGCGGTCGCCGAGGGCGGCCAAGCCGGCGAGCTGCGTCTCGAGCGCTGCGTCGTCGTCGTGTGGTCGCGGCTCTTTCATCGGGAGGAGTCTAGGGCGATGCGTGGCGGACTTGACTTTGCTGCCCGTGTGCGCTCTAAAATCAACAATCATGATTTTAGAACACCCGTCCCACCAGCGCCAGCTACCTGCCGACGATCCCATGATCAACGGCACCGCCATTCCCCGCGCGTTTCCTCGCGGGGCCAGCCCCGACGACCTGCGGACGACGCGGGTAGCCGCCGCCTTCCGCGGCTTCCTCGAGGCGCTCGGGCTCGACCTCGACGCTCCCGACCTCGCCGGTACCGACCAGCGCGTCGCCCGCGCCTACGAGGAGCTGTTCGCGGGCCTGCAGCCGCACAACGAGCCGCGGCTCGAGACCTTCCCCAACCCGGAACGGCATGCCGGGCTCGTCAGCGTCACCGCCATCCCCTTCCACTCGCTCTGCGCGCACCACTTCCTGCCCTTCTTCGGCGTCGCCCACGTCGGCTACGTCCCCGGCGAGCGGCTCGCCGGGCTGTCGAAGCTGGCGCGGGCGGTGGAGTTCCACGCGCGGCGGCCGCAGCTGCAGGAGCGGCTCACCGAAGGGATCGCCAGCTGGCTCGACGAGCGGCTCGCGCCGGCGGGAGTGATCGTCGCCGTCGAGGCGCGCCACCTCTGCATGGAGATGCGCGGCGTCGCCAAGGCCGGCGCGCTCACCACCACGACGACCGCCGCGCGGCGTCTGCGCCGACGAGCGGCTGCAGGAGCAGTTCCGGGCCCGCTGCGCCGCCGCCGGCGCGCCGAGGGGGACCTGGTGATGGCGCACCACCGCTATCTCATCGTCGGCGGCGGCATGGCCGCCGACGCCGCCGCGCGCGGCGTTCGCGAGCTCGACCTCGACGGCCCCATCGCGGTGCTCGGCGAGGAGCCCGATCCGCCCTACGCGCGGCCGCCGCTATCGAAGAAGCTATGGGCCGGCAAGGACCCGGAGTCGATCTGGCGCCGCACCGACGAGGTGCCGGGCGTCGAGCTGCTGCTCGGGCGCCGCGCAACGGCGATCGACCTCGCCGCCAAGCGAGTGCGCGACGCGAACGGCGACGAGCACGGCTTCGACCGGCTGCTCCTCGCCACCGGCGGCCGGCCGCGCCGGCTGGCCAACGCGGACGACGGCGTCATCTACTTCCGCACGTTCGAGGACTATCGCCGCCTCCGCGCGCTCGCCGCATCGGGCCGGCGCATCGCCATCGTCGGCGGCGGCTTCATCGGCTCCGAGATCGCGGCGGCGCTCGCCGGACAGGGCTGCAAGGTCACGTTGCTCTTCCCCGACCCGGGGATCAGCAGCCGCCTCTTCCCCGCCGACCTCGCCGAGTTCCTCGCCGGCTACTACCGCGAGCACGGCGTCGAGGTGTTGGCGGGCGAGCAGGTCACGGGCGTCCAGCGCCGCGGCGAGACGTTCGTGGTCGAGACGCGTAGCGGCACGCGCCGCGAGGTCGACGCGGTGGTGGCCGGCATCGGGATCGAGCCGAACGTAGAGCTGGCGCGCGACGCCGGTCTCGCGGTCGACGACGGCATCGTCGTCGACGAGAACCTGCGCGCGACGCACCGCGACGTCTTCGCCGCGGGCGACGTGGCGCGCTTCGAAGCGCCGGCGCTCGGTCGCCGCATGCGCGTCGAGCACGAGGACAACGCGTTGACCATGGGCCGCGCCGCCGGGCGCGCCATGGCCGGCGATGAGACGCCCTACCGTCACCTGCCGTTCTTCTACTCGGATCTCTTCGATCTTGGCTACGAAGCCGTCGGCGAGCTCGACGCGCGTCACGAGATGCGCGCCGACTGGCAGGAGCCTTTCCGCCGCGGCATCGTCGCCTACGTCAAGGACGATCTCATCCGCGGCCTGCTGCTCTGGAACACCTGGGACAAGGTCGACGCTGCGCGCGCCCTGATCGGCGAGCCCGCACCGCCGACTATGGCCGAGCTGCGCGAGCGCCTCGGCGCGTAGCTAGCGAGAGAGCACCGGTCCGTTCGCGAGCACGAGAGAGGGCCGACGGGCGGCGGGCTCAGCCGCTCGCGGCCTTCTTGCTCAGCAGCCCCAGCCCCGACTGCTGCGCCTTCGCCCGCACCGCGCCGACGAGCTGCGCGGCGCGCGCCTCCTGCCCCGCCGCGCGCGCCAGCTGCCCTTGCAGCAGCTGCGCCTCGAGCTGCATCGGCACGAGACCGGCCTTCTCCGCCGCCGCGGCCACCGCGGCCGCCAGCTCTTCGGCGCGCGCGAGGTCGCCGCCGCCACGCGCCAGCACCCGCGCCGAGGTGAGCTGGATCTCGCTGCGCACGCGCAGATCCTCGCTCGTCGCGGCGCGCTGCGCGGCGGCGGCGACGAGCTCCTGCCCTTCGGCGCTGCGATCCGTAAACGCCAGCGCTTTGCCGCGCACCGCCTGCGCCCAGGCCACGAGGTCGACCGAGCCCTCGGCGGCGAAGCGCTCCTGCGCCGCGCGTGCCGCCTGCTCGGCGGCGTCGAAGCGGCCCTGCTCGAAGGCGAGGCCGGCGAGCGCAAGGCGGCTCTCGGCCGCGCTGCCCTGCTCGCCAATCTCCTCGCGCAGCTGCAGCGCCTGACGGTGGAGCTTCTCCGCTCCGTCGAGGTCGCCCGCCTCGAGCCGCACCTGGCCCAATCCCGCGAGCGCGGAAGCCTCGAAGCGGCGGTTGCTCGCCTTCTTCGCCAGCGCCAACGCTTGGTCGTAGGTGGCCGAGGCGCCCTTCAGGTCGCCGCGGTCCCACTGCACGGCGGCGAGATCGGTGAGCGAGGCCGCCTCGCCGAAGAGCTGGCCGAGCTCGCGCCGCAACGCCAGCGCCTGGCGGTGCCGCGTCTCGGCCTCGGCGAGCCGTCCCAAGCGGCGCAGCGTCGCCGCGGCGTTGTAGATCGCGTTGGCCTCCTGCCCCTTGTCGTGCACCTGGCGCGACAGCTCGGCGGCGCGCTCGAAGGCGGCGAGCGCGCCAGAGAGGTCGCCGCGCTTGAGCTCGATGGCGCCGACGTTGTTCTCGGCGCTGGCGACGCCGACGCGGTTGCCGGTCTCCTGCGACAGCGTCCGCGACTGCTGGTAGAGGCCGAGCGCGGCTTCGACGTCGCCCTGCTGCTTGAGCACCAGCGCCAGGTTGTTGAGCGCCTGCGCCTCGTTCCCCTTGTCGCCCAGCTCGCGGTAGGTGGCGAGCGCCTTCTCCAGCGTGCGGCGCGCGGTGTCGAGCTCGCCCTGGTCGTAGAGCAGCGTCGCGCGCTGGACGCGCGCCTTGGCCACGCCGGACTCGTCGCCCGCCTGCTGGTAGAGCCCCTCGGCCTCGGCGATGACTCCCTGCGCGCGCTCGGCCTCGCCGAGGTTGCGTAACGCCCAGCCTTCGAGAAGCAGCGCGCGGGCGCGCAGGAGCCGCGCGCCTTGCGTCGACGCCACCTCGGCCGCCTTCGCCGCCGCCTGCTGCTGCACCTTCGACTGGCCGAGGGCGCCGGCAGCTTGCGCCTCGGCGAAGTAGATGCGCACGTCGTCGGCCGCCACCGACGGCAGGCGGCGCAGCACGCGGGCGACGTCGAGCGCCCGCGCCGGCTCGCCGGCGGCGGTGAGCGACTGCGCCAGCTTGAGGCCGTACTCGAGGTCGTCGGGGAAACGGCGCCAGATCTCCTCCCAGGCCCGCGCCGCGCCCGCCCAGTCTCCCGCCACCTCGAGGTACTGCGCGCGCACCTCCTGCCGCTCCGCCTCGGGCAGCGACGCCGAAAGCTCGACGGCGCGCCGCGCCTGCTCCTTCGCCTTCTCGACGTAGCCGAGCGCGGCGTAGGAGCTGGCGAGGGCCGAGTGCGCGCGCGGGTCGCGCGAGTCGACCGCTACCGCCTGCTGCAGGAGCTCGGCGGCCCCCTTGGCGTCGAAGCGGCGCAGCTTCTCGACGCCCTGCGCGTAGAGGCGCGTCGCCTCGGGGTTGGTGTTCGTCCAGCGCGCGCCGCCGGAGTCGAGGTGGAGCGCCTCGCGAAGCTTGGCGCCTGCCTGCGACACCAGTTGGAAGACCGCCTCGCGCGGGCCCGACACCGCCACCGCCGTCGAGTTGCCGGCGTTCTCCGTGTCCTGCAAACGCAGGTCGAGTCGCAGCTGCCCGCCCGGTCCGCTGCCCAGCGCCGTGTAGCCGCCGGTGACCACGTAGTCGGAGCCGAGGTTCTTGCGCACCTTCTCGAGCGTGTCGTTGCCCCAGGTGGCGCCGGGCTGGAGGCCGAGCTCGAGCTGCGCGCGGGCGACGTTCTCGCCGGGGATGAGCCGCACGGCGCCGCCGGCGGAGAGCTCGGAGGCGAGCATCTCCGGCAGCCCCGTCGACAGCCAGTCGAGCGCCTGGTCGGCGGCGACGTTGCGCAGGCCGAGCACCGCCACCGCCGGACGCGCCACCTTCGGCACTTCCATCCGCCCCTCGGCGAGCGCCACTCGCTGCTGCCAGCGGTAGAAGCCGAGCCCAAGCGCCGCGGCGACGAGGAAGCCGGCGGCGACCGCCTGCAGCAAACGCCGGCGCGTCACCGTCGTGGTGCCGAGGGCGAGGGCGATCGGCGACGGATCGATCGCCGAGACGACGTCGCCGGCGGAGGCGAAGCGGTCCTCGGGCTTACGCTCGAGCGCGCGCAGGATCGCCGCTTCCCAACGCGGCTCGACGCCCGGCTTGACCTCGCTCGGCCGCGGCGGCGGCTCGGTGAGCCGCTTGATCGCCGTCGACAGCGGGCTCTCGCCCTTGAACGGCAGGCGGCCGGTGAGCATCTCGAACATCACCACGCCGAGCGCGTAGACGTCGACCGCCGGCGTGGTGCCGCTGCCGTCGACCTGCTCGGGCGCCATGTAGGCCGGCGAGCCCATCACCGCGCCGGCGACGGTGAGCGTGGCGCCGGTCTCCGCCTGCGAGGCGCGGGCGAGACCGAAGTCGGTGACAACGGCGCGCACCTCGCCTCCCTCAACTCCGCGCGGCTCGAGCACGACGTTGGCGCACTTGAAGTCGCGATGGACGATGCCCGCCTTGTGCGCGGCGTCGAGCGCCGCCGCCATCTGGCGCACGAGCGGCAGCGCCTCGGCTTCAGTCAACGCGCCTTTGGCGGTGAGGTGCTCGGAGAGCGTCTCGCCGCGCAGCAGCTCCATGGTGACGAAGAGGATCTCGCTGCGCGGGTAGAGGGCCGCCACCGACGAGTCGGATGAATGCGCGCCGAGGTCGTGGATGCGGCAGACGTTGCGGTGCGTGACCTGGCGCGCCAGGTGGATCTCGCGCTTGAACCGCTCGAGCGCCGACTCGTCGGCGGCGACGTCGGGGCGGATGGTCTTGAGCGCCACGCTATCGCCGAGCGCGGTGTCGAAGGCCCCGTAGACCTCGCCCATGCCGCCCTTGGCGATGAAGCGCTCGATGCGGTAGCGGCCGGCCACCAGCTCGCCGGGAAGAAAGGTCGTAGCTTGCCTGCGCGGCAGGTCGCCGACGGGGATCGTCGGCGCCGCGGCGTGCGGCGGCGCCGACGGCCGCAGCGTCTGCGGCGGCGAAGCGGTGAGCTGGTTGAGGTGCGTCGGCTGGTCATCGAGCGGTGAGGGAGTGACTCTCTCGCCGGTGAGCGTGCGGTCGAGCGGCGCGGCGTTCGGGTGCTGCCCCTCGTCGCGGCGGCGCACGAGAAAAGGTTTGCTGCACGACGAGCAGCGCACTTTGAAGCGGTCGGGCAGCTCGCGGCCGGGCTGCAGGCGCAGGCGCGACCCGCAGGCCGGACAACGAACGATGAGACCTTGGCTCACGACAGTTGGGCGGATTCTATATGCCGGTCTCATGGTGCTCCGGCGGGTAACCCGAGCGGCAAGCGGAAGCGAGCCGCGAACGGCATCAGCGAGCTCCCCGACCGTGGGGAGCTCGCAGATAACCTTGGCCGATGCAGCACATTGATGTGCTCATCGTGGGCGGCGGCGTGGCGGGAGCGTCGCTCGCGTATCACTTGGTGGCGGGCGACGGCGGAGGCGATGGCGACGCTGCGCGCGCGCGCCCGCGGCTGAAGGTACGGCTCGTCGAGCGGGCGCCGCGGCCGGGCGCGCACGCGTCGGGACGCAACGCGCGGCTGGTGCTGCAGTCGGTGCCGGAGCCGCTGGTGCGCCGACTCACATCGGCGAGTGCCGAGGTGTATGCGAAGCGCGCGCGAGAGGTCGGCTTCGAGCGCTGTGGCTCGCTGCTGCTCGGCTCGCCGGCCGCCTTCGAGCCGCTGCGCGACGCGGCGGTCACGAGCGAGGTGGTGAGCGCCGACGAGGCACGGGCGCGCGTGCCGTGCATCGGCGATTGCGAATTCGAGGCGGCGCTCTTCACGCCCGGCGACGGCGTGCTCGACCCGCAGCGGCTGCTCGGCTTCTACCTCGACAGCGCGCGGGCGGGCGGCGCGGAGATCGTCTTCGACGCCGAGGTCGTGCGCATCGCCGGCGATGGACCGTTCGAGGTCGAGACGACGGCAGGCGCTGTCAGCGCCGAGCGGCTCGTCGACGCGGCCGGCGCGTGGGCGGGCGAGCTCGCCGCGTGCGCCGGCGCCTCGCCGTTGCCGCTGGTGGCCTACAAGCGTCATCTCTTCCTACATCGCGTCGAAATGTCGCGCGGACTGCCATGGGTGTGGCACCTCGCGCGCGAGGTCTACTTCCGCGCCGACTCGGAGGGCGTTCTCTCCTGCATGTGCGACGAAGAGCCGACGGTCGCGCTCGCCGAGACGGTCGACGACGGCGCCGAGGAGCTGTTGCGCGAGCGCGTGCGGCCGCTGCTGCCGGCGATCGCCGGCGCGCCGCTCGTGCGCGCATGGTCATGCTTCCGCACCAAGGCGCCAGACGGCCTGCCGGTGATCGGGCCGGACCCGCGTCGCCCCGCCTTCTGGTGGCTCGCCGGCCTCGGCGGCTTCGGCCTCGGCAGCAGCTGGGAAATGGGACGGATCGCGGCGCGAGCGCTGCTCGACGGCGTCCAGACGCTGCCGCCGGAGATGCTGCCTTCGAGGCTGGATCGCCGCCGCTCGCCGACTTGACACCGTCGAGAGCTCGTCCCCCGCGGGCTCCGCTCTGACGAGCGCTTTGCTCTCGCGCATTGTTCGCGGCTCGCCGCAGAAACAATTAACTGTTGGCGGTCGGGCGATCTCAAGTAGGATGGGAGCACTTCAACTTTTCTTGGACCGTGGCCGTCACGTCCTCTGTGGGGTGATCCATGCCATTTCCCATTCGCCGCCGCACGTTCGCCGTCGCGATCGTCCTCCTGATCCTGCTCCTTTTCGGGCTGACGACGATGCCGGTCCGCGCGCAGACGCGCGAGCAAAGCCTGGTGTCGGTCTTCGGCGGCACGCCCGAGTACTGGGCGGGGTTCTGCAACGACACCACGCCGGCCGGCGTCGCCTTCTCACCTCCACGGCCCAAGTGGTCGGCCCTCGCTTCGCCTCACTACGACGGTGGGAGCCGCTACCCGGACTACCGCAACGTCTCGAAGAACCTGGCCGTCCTGCAGACGCTCCAGTTCCTGCTCTCGGTGACAACCAACCTGGTCGGCAAGATCGACGATGCGCAGAAGCAGGTCACGCAGGTGAATCTGAATCTCGGCGACGTCAACCAGGATCTGGCCGGCCTGATCGCGCCGCAGTCGGTCGGTCACTGCATCTGCGCGAACAAGAGCGAATGCGACCCGACGAAGATCCTCGACACCGTCGACAAGACGATCACCACCCTGGTCGACGAGCAACACATCGATCAAGTCTTTGCCGATTACCTGGCGCAACAGGTGCAGTCGACGCTCGACGATACCGACCGCCTGGCCAAGTACCTGGCGTCGCTGTCGGCGCCGGGAGGAGTCATCGACACCCAGGTGCGCCTCACCCTCGAGATCACCACCAAGCAGCAGATCGCCACCGCCGCCGCCAAGATGAAGCCGGGACCGGCGGCGGCCTGCGATCCCAAGAACATTCCGACCTACGACGCCGACGTGGCGACGGCGGTGAACGCGGCGGACAAGGCGTTGCGCGACCAGATCGACGCCGACGCGAAGCTGCTCAACGACTCGCTCACCGCGGCGGCGACGCTGCCCGAGAGCACCTTCAAGCAGATCAAGCAGGACATCGCGACGCTGCGCGCCCTGTTCGCCGGCGTCCACTCGGCCAAGGACCTGACGCGCATCGACTGGGCGGCGACCAAGGCCAAGCTGCAAACGATGGTGGACTTCTACGAGAAGACCGCCAAGGAGGTCGGGGAAAAGGCGAAGGCGCTCGGAGCCTTCTGGGGCGATCTCGAGCGGTACCCGACGCTGGCGGCACGGGTGACGGCGGCCATCCACGACCAGCTGCAGAAGTCGAACACCAAGGTCGCCGCTTGCGTCGCCGCCCTCGACGACCCTGCCAGCTACCGGGGGCAGCACAAGCCGGCTGACTTCACCGCCGGGTTCAACGAGGCGGTCAAGACCCTGGTGCAGAAACAGTGGCTCGAAGCCAAGGCGCACGTCGACTCGACCCTGCAGTCGATCAACGATCGGCTTGCTGGGGCGGGCGCCGGGACCACGGCGATCGCGGTCTTCGACAAGCGGCTCGCCGACGCCGCGGCTGCCATCTCCAAGCCGGTCACGAACTGTTATGGGCGCGACACCCGGCCCGCCTGCTTCAAGCTGTGCAACACCCAGGGCCCGGGCGACTTTCTCTGGCTGCCGGTCGACTTCCTCCAAGACCCCAAGAAGGCGACGGGCGCAGTCGCCAGCGCCAGCCTCTTCGCGCTCGAGCAGGTCGGCTGGCTGGACCAGGTGTCGGCCTGGGTGCAGAGTCAGTCAGGGCTGCAGAAGGACCTCGGGGCCCGGCTCGGCGCCGCCAAGATGGCGCTGTCGGGAATCGCCAAGTACCTCGCAGAGCTGGAGAAGAGCCTGGGTAAGGGCCTTGGCTACGTCGACCGCTTCACCGAGGGCTACCATCTCGGGAGCTACTCGCGCCTCCGTGTCGACCTCCACCAGTGTGTGCCCTACGCCGGCCACGGGGTCTACGCGCAGCTCGGCGAGCTCGGCAACGACAGCTTCAGTCTCGGTGCGCGCTACACCTCGCACAACCTGAGCGCCGAGAACCGGCTGCAGTTCCGCTCCGGCGGCTTCGCGGTGTCGGCCTTTGGTCATGACCTGAGCCTCGCTCCGACGGTCGAGCTCACCACCCAGATCGACGGCTTCCGGCTGTGGAACCAGGGACGCCCTCTGGGCCTGCCGATCGGTGGCAGCCTAAAGATCGCCGACGTCAAGAAGCTCGACGTCTTCAACGTCGTGCCGCTGGACAAATACCCGTTCGGGTTCAGCGAGTCGGTGCCGCTGGGGGCAACCATCGTGCGCGACCTGATGCCCTCGCGTCGTACGGCCAAGGCTTCACCGGACTGGCCGCGGCCAGGCGTAACGGCATCCTGGGAGGACCAGAGCACTGCCGGCGTGTCGCTGGGGCTCAACCTCGGCTTCGATCTCGGGCCGGAACGCTACGACCTGGCGGAGATCGACGTCATCCCGCGCATCCTCGTCGCCGTCCCCTGGTTCCAGATCTCCGCCGGCGTCAAGTGGACGCAGCAGACCAACCTCTTCCGCGACCGCATCCAGGAGATGGTCAACGTCAACCTGCCGGCCTCGGTTCGCCTGGCCGACAAGGACTTCCGGCGCGAGATGCACGCCTTCCAGGCGCCCGACCTGACTGACGATGACGCGACGGCGGCGTACGTCGAGCCGACGCTCGGGGTCGACGCCTTCCTGGGCTTCCGCCTCTGGCGGATCGACATTGGCGCCGGAGCCGGGATCGGCCTGGCGGTCAACCTGCGACCGGGCGGCCAGGGGGGCGTGGTCGACCTCAGCACGCCGCTCGCCGACGCCGTGCTGGCCAGCAACCCGCCGGCCGACGCCGAGTGCAAACCGGTCTGGGCGTTCGACCGCAAGACCGCGTGTAGCAACAAGGCATTCCCGGAGTCGAAGGGGAGCTACACCTGCGAGGCGCTCGAGGGCAGGAAGTCTTGCTGCATCCAGGCCGTCTGGAGCGGCGGCCGCGAGTCGTTCTGCGTCGACGACTGGACTGGCCTCGCGGAAGGCGACTGCAAGAAGCTCAACTTCCAGGACGTCACGGTGCCGAAGATCGAGGCCGCGATCCCGAACTGGAAGCTGCTCGCCGGCCTCAAGTCGCAGCTGACGGCGCTGTTCGCTCGCGTCAAAGGGGTGATCGCGCTGTCCAGCACCTGGAACGCCTCCACCTGCGCCGCCAGTACCTGCCCCAACCGCCCACTCTTCACCACCGCCGGGCTCGACGTCTATGGCGTCTCGCAGTGCGCGACGTTCGGCCGCTGCACCTACCCGGACGGCAAGGTGGCGCAGGACGCGACGCTCGCGGCGTGCGAGCGCGGGGACGAGGGGTATCGGTCCGTCACCCTCACCGACGCAGGAGGCTGCGGCCTGAGGATGAACGGCACGGTCGCCTGCTGGCAGGTGCCAGGCACACCTCCTCCCACAGGGGTATTCAAGGTGCTCTCCAGCGCCAGCGGCCACGCTTGCGGCGTCCGCGAGGACGAGACCCTTGCCTGCTGGGGAGCCGTCCCGGCGGCGCAGGCGAATCCACCCGCCGGGAAGTTCACCGCCGTGGCCACCGGACACTCGATGTCCTGCGCGCTGCGTACGAATGGCGAGGTCACCTGCTGGGGAGATCTCGCAGGGACAACCGTTCCGGGCGGGACCTTCAGGCAAGTGGACGTATCCCACGATGCGTACGCCTGCGGCGTACACGGCGATGGGTCGATCGAGTGCTGGGGCCGGGCGAGTCGGTTGGGAAGCCAGCGGCCCTTCACCGGCACCTATTCGGTGGTTCGACCGCTGCAGGTGACATCGGCCTGCGCTCTGCGTACGGACGGCAAGGTCGACTGCTACCGCTTGCCAGGTTCCACCTCGACCTGCGACTGGCCGGCGCTATTCGCCCCGCCGCCGGGCCCGTTCAAAGATCTGATCCCCAGATGGGTCTGTGGCCTCTGTGGCGTGAAGGCCGACGGAGCAGTCCAGTGCTGGGGAGACAAGCTGCCGGCACCTCGAGTCGATGCCCAGCCCGCCTCCCTGGCGGGGAACCAATTCTCCAGGGGGTTGTGCGCGACCCTGCCTGACGGCACCGTTCAATGCTGGAACCAAACCGGGCCCCCCGCCCGCGCGGCGACCGGCACCTTCTCCCCCTACAGCTGCCGCAGCGTCACCGACGCCACCGTCAAGGCGTGGCAGGGCGCCGGCTGCCACCCGCTGCAGCAAGGGTTCCCCAGCGCCTGCGCCTGCGACACCGACGCGCAGTGCGTCGGCAACGAACGCTGCGACACGGTCAAGCACACCTGCATGGGCGCTGGCGGGGCCGCGATCTCCTGCCTCGCCGGCAACCAGGGCGGCTGCCCGAGCGGGCGCGTCTCGGTAGGCGGCGCTTGCGCGCGTGCCTGCCAATCCAAGGCCGACTGCCCCGGCAGCCTGGCTTGCGAGCAGGGCCGGTGCGTGCCCCCGAGTCACGTCCCGTTCGCCGAGCAGGTGGCCTGGAGCGCCGCGCATCCCCAGGCGCCTCGCCACACCATCGGCACCTACGCCTTCTCCGACTTCAAGGCGACCCTGCTGCTCAAGGCCGACCTCTACGTCGAGGCGTCTTTCAAGCTCTTCCGCAAGCCACGCGTCTGGCGGCTCTTCGACTACCACGATGCCTGGGACCTGGGCTCGACCTGGAAGGGCTGGTACGCGCCCGGCCTCGAGGCGCGCTACCAGCACGAGTGCGAGAACGCGCGGCTGGACGAGCCGGTCACCAACCGCTACCCGGGGTCGGCGACGAGCAACCCCTTCGACGCCGTCTTTGCCGTCAACGGAATCCAGGACCCCGTCCGCCACTGCGGCTTCCTGCAGGGCGGCGGCGTCTGCCGCTACCCCCAGAGCCTGCCCGCCCGCCAGAAGCGGCCCGAGCTCTATCCCCGCGGCAATGCCGGCGACGTCGCGCAGCTGCTCCGTTGGTGCGCCGTCGATCTCCCCCGCCACGTCGAGGACCCCGCCCCGTCCGACAACGCCCAGCTGAGCGCCGGCATCGCCGACTCCGTGATCTGGGGGCGAAAGGTGGCGGTGGACCTCTGGGGGCGCAACCGGCTGTGCGTCGACGGTGTCCTCTGGGACGACTGGTTCAATGCGCTCGACGGCAAGGGGCTCGGCGGCGGCGCGCTGGAGCTGGCGAGCTGCGGCTACCGCGACCCGCGCACCGGGCAGTCCTACTCCTTCCCTTGCCGGGACACCAGCGAAGCCATGCTCGAGATCTGGGGCTGCTCCTCCACCGGCGCCAATCCTTTCGCCGCCGAGTTGGTGAAGCAGTTCCCGCAGCTCGCCGTGGCCGGCGCCCACACCGGCAAGCAGGTGATCGACGTCGGCGAGGTGTTCGGCCGCGGCTCGCCGTTGACGCTCGAGACCATGGCGCCGGCGATCCGCTTCGCAAGCTCCTCCTCGAGTACGCCGTGGGTGCCACGGCTCGGCGAGCGCTGGCTGGAGGCGGCCGATCAGTGCTTCGGCAGCCGCTTCGAAGATCCAGCGGAGAACGTGTGCCCCTGCAAGGCCGACGGCGACTGCAATCGCACCGCCGGCGAGCGTTGCGCGAAGGGCCGTTGCGAGCAGCCGCGGACCGTCGACTCCACGGGGAAGTGCCTGCGGCCGGACTGCTCGCCGCTCTATCAGGCGCGGCAGTGCCCGGTCGTCTTCCTCGACGCTCCGGTCGGCCCCTGCTGTGGCGACGGCAAGGTGGAAAGGACCGAGCGTTACAGCGAAGAGTGCGACAACGGCCCGGCTGGCAGCGCCAGCTGTACGCCGCAGTGCACGGCGCGGGCGGGGGTGGCGGGCGCCTGCTGTACCTCCGCCGGCCATTGCACCGACGCCGTCTCGCAGGCCGACTGCAGCTGGCAGTGGCACGCGGGTCGGACTTGCACCGAGGTCGACTCCTGCCGCGTTGGGGGCGGAGGCCCGGGAGGCGGAGGTACCCCTTGCGCGCCGACTCCTGCGAACCTGGCGCTCTGGCTGCCGCTCGACGAGGTCACAGCGGCATCCAAGGTCGATGGTACGGCGCCGGGGACCGCTTTCAACGCGGTGGCCCGCAGCCCCAGCTCGCAGGGCACTCACGTCGGCGGTCCTATTCCGCTGGCGACTGGCAAGGTCTCCGCTGCCCTCTGCTTCGACGGTAGCGACGACCACGTGGACGTCCCGGCGTATGCGGACATCAGCTTCTCGGCGGGCAACTTCTCGCTCGGCACCTGGGTGCTGCGCAGGCCCAGCCCCACGGGCCGCGCGCGCGGGACCGAGGTGCTCGTCGACCGGCGAACGGAGACGGCAGGCGCGGTGAGAGGCTACTCGTTGTACCTGCACAACGGCCAGATCGGGCTGCAACTCGCGGACGGGACCTTCGACAACTACCTGTCGCGCGCCAAGGTGCCGGAGGACGGTCTGTGGCACCATGTCGCGGCGACCGTCGACCGTGGCAATCCGGCCGGCGGGCGCTTCTACCTCGACGGCCTGCCGGCCGGACCGGCGTTCGATCCCACCAAGCATCCCGGCTCGCTCAACACCGCGGCGCCATTTCGTGTCGGGGCGCGCTCCGCTCTGAGCTCGTCAGGCGACGTCTCCGCGGTGCTGCTGGGATGTCTCGACGAGGTCGAGGCCTTTCGCCGTGTGCTCAGCCCCTCCGAGGTGCTGTCGATCTACCGCGCCGGAGCGAGGGGCAAGTGCAAGCAGGACTGCAGGCCGGGGTCGGTGGTGTTTTGTGGCGCGCAGCGGACCACGTCTCCGATGCAGATCTGCAACTACCGGCCGGTCCCCCAGTCCTTCGACTATGCATTCGAAGGACTCCCCGTGCAGACCGGCTGCGCCATCCCGGGGCCAATCAATTTCACCCCGGTCTCCGGCACGACCACGGTACCGGCAGGGAGTTGCAACCCTGTCTCGACCCTGTTCGACCGGCCCGCGGCACTGCCGGACACGCTCGGCAGCGGGATCAACGGCTGCTACCAGATACTCGTCCGCGCGCGCGCCACGCAGGAAACTCTCCGTTGCACTGGGCAAGTCGCCAACGAATGTAGCGGGATCTAGCGGGCGGCGGCTGCTAGAGATCCGCCAGCTCCTGCGGCGTGTTGACGCCGCGCCAGCAATCTGCGATCTCCGGCGGCGGCTCGGGAGTCGCCACGTGACGATGGCCCTCGAGGCGCGAGGGGCCCGGCGCCCCGTCGGCGGCGAGCGCCTCGAGCAGCGACAGTGACTGCGGCTCGTAGACCGCAAGCAGCGGCTGCACGACGCCGCCCACGCGCGGCAGCACCGCCCAGCGGCCGGCGCGGCGTTGCGCGAGCAACCACTCCACCGCACCCGCGTGCAGGCGCGGTAAGTCGCACGACGCCACGATCCAGCACGCGGCGTCCCAGCGGAGCGCCGCGAGGATGCCCGACAACGGCCCGCGCACGTTCGGGACGTCGAGCAGCCGCGGCAGCGACGCCTCGCCACTGCCGCCGAGCAGCTTCACCGCACCGGCCGGCGCAAGCGCGTCGGCGATGCGCGCGAGCAACGACCGGCCGTCGATCTCGATCGCCTCCTTTGGCTGCCCCATCCGCCGGCTCGCGCCGCCGACTAGCACCGCAGCGCGGCGAGGCGCTGCTGCCCACGCGGCGGCGAGCCGCTCGCCGGCGATGGCGAGGAACGCCGCGACGCGATCGGCGTCCCACGGCAGTGTTGCGACGACGCCAGCCGCTTCCGAGGGCGGCGCCGACTCCCCTGGCCGCAGCAACCAAACCTTGGGGTGCGGCTCGCGCTTGTATCCCTCGACGAGCACGATGTCGCAGCGCCGCTCGAGCGTCGCCAGCCGATGCACGAGACTCTCCCCCGCGTCGGCGCGCCAGCGCGCCAGCGACTCGCCCGGGCCTTCGACGATCACCGCGGCGCCGGCGCCGAACAGTCGATCGGAGTCGGTGCCTGGCGCGTCGATGCGAACGCCGTGGACGTCGTGCTCGACGACGGTGACGGCGAGCCCGCGCGCCACCAGCTCCGGGAGCGCGCGCTCGATCAGCGTGGTCTTGCCCGCGCCCTTCCAGCCGGCGATGCCGAGCACGCGCGTCGGCGACGACACGCCGCGAGCGTAGCAGCGCCGGTTCCGAGGCTGTCGCGGTATCGCACTCCGCGCGCAGCGTCGTGTCTCGCCGCGCTTGCGCGCGCCGCTATCGCCACGCTGCGGTCGCATAAACTAGCCGCGCGAGCGAGCTTCCCGCTCCCTCGACCCCGGAGGCACCCCTTGGACTATCGCAGCCGGCGCGAGCTCGATCGGCTCCTCGGCGACCTCGACCACGACCGCAAGGAAGACCGCGAGCGCGATCGCCAGGGGCGCATCCGCGAGGCCGGCTTCGCCTTCCAGTTCGAGACCGCGAAAGGCCATGTGCTCCGCCCCGCCATGCGCGACGTGATGGCGCGTCTCGAGCAGCGCGGCCACGCGGCGCGCCTCGTCGAGCCCAAGCCGACCAAGCTGCGCGTCGAGGTGCTGCTGCAGGCGGCGACGCCGCTGCGCGGGCTCGTCGAGGTCGAGCTCGACGAGGCGAGCGGCAGCGTCTGGTTCCGCGCCCGCCGCCAGGGCACCGCGGTCGGCGAGCATGCGCTCGCCGTCGGCGATCTCAGCGAGAGCTCCGTTGCAGCCACGCTGGTGCATCTCCTTCGCGCCTTGACCGACGCGCCCGAACCGGCGCGGAGCGCTCGACCCTGGTGATGTTCCCGCCCTTCGGCCGCTACCGCGTCCTGGACGAGATCGGCCGTGGCGGCATGGGCGTCGTCTATCGCGCCGTCGACCCAGAGCTCGACCGCGAGGTCGCCATCAAGCACATCCAGCTGCCGCCCGACGCCTCACGCGAGGTGCGCGACGAGCTGGAGAAGCGTTTCCGCCGCGAGGCCAAGGCGGCGGCGCGCATCCGCCACCCCGGCGTCGTCGCTATCCACGACGTGGGGACGACCGACAGCGGCCTCTACCTGGTGATGGAGCTCGTCGACGGCGAGTCGCTGGCGAACCGGCTCGAGCGCGGTGCCTTTCCGGAGCGCGCTGCCGCCATCGAGCTGGCGACGCGCGCCGCCGAGGCGCTCGCCGCCGCGCACCGCGCCGGCGTCGTGCACCGCGACGTCAAGCCCGCCAACATCCTCATCTCGCGCGACGGCCGCGCCCTGCTCACCGACTTCGGCGTCGCGCGCAGCCTCGACGAGGTCTCCGAGCTGACGCGCACCGGCATGGTGGTGGGCAGCCCCGCCTACATGGCCCCCGAGCAGCTGCGCGGCGGCGAGGTGGACGGCCGCGTCGACCTCTTCTCGCTCGGCGTCGTGCTCTACGAGATGCTGCTGCACAAGCGGCCGTTCCCGGCGCAGTCGATCACCACGCTGCTCTACCAGATCCTCCACGAGGACCCGCTCGCCGATCCGGGCATCTCGCGCGAGCTCGACGTGCCGACGGCAGAGGTGCTGCGGCGCCTGCTCGCCAAGGAGGCCGCCGACCGCTTCGGCGACGCGCCGGCGGTGGTGGCGGCGCTGCGCCAGCTGCCGCTGGAGGCACCGAGCGCCGACGATGCGCCGACGCGGCCGCAGATCCCGATCGTGCCGCCACTCGTTCCACCGGCGATGCCGACGCCGCCGGGCGGGCGAGCGGTGGGCGCGCAACCGGGAGCTGCCGGAGCCGCGGCGCCGCCGTATCGATATACGCCGCCGGGAGCGAGCCATGTGCCGCCCCCGGCTGTTGCACCGCCACGACCTGCGCCACCACCTGCGCCGCCAACTTATGGTGCGGTGCCGCCCGTTTCGCCGCCGCCCTACGGTTCGCCGCCGCCCTACGGTTCGGCGCCGCCGTACGGATCGCCGCCGCCGGAAGGGGCGACACCGCCGCTCGCCTACCCCGGCGCCGCGGCCTACGCGAGCGCCGCGCCGACGCCCTACGCCACGCCGGGCGCGCCGCGGCGCACGGCGCTGCTGCTCGTCGCCGGCACGGTGGTGGCGGCGCTGGTCGTCGTCGCGGCGGTGGTGGCGCTGTGGAACCGCAGCCCCAGCCGCCCGGTGGTGCAGCCACAGCCAACCGGCTGGACGCCCGGCGACGGACCGCTCCTGGACGCCCCGCTGCCCGCACCGCCGACCCCGACGCCGCTGCCGCTCGCCCCACCGCCGGCCGCTCCCACGCCGAGCGGTGTCGTCGTGCCGCCGACGGACGGGCAGCCGATGCCGCAGCCCGGCCAGACCGCGTCGCCGAGTCAGCCGGCGCCGCAGCCGACGGAAGCGGAGCCCGCACCCGCACCGGTCGCGCCGACAGCGCCGCCGGCAGCGACCGAACCCCCGGCACCGCAGCCGACCCCGCAGCCGCCGCCGAGCGAGAACGTCAGCGGGCGCGTTCGCGCCCGCCGCGGCGTCGAGTTCGACGTCAGCCCGGGCGATGCCCAGGTCTACCTCGACGGCCGTCTCCTCGGCATCGTCGACGACCTCGGCGAATACGAGATCACGACGCCGGGCCGCCACTTCCTCCGCTTCACCGCCCCCGGCCACAGGCCCGCGGTGGTCGAGGTCGAGATCACCCAGGACGTGCGCACGCGCTGGGCCGAGGTCGAGGTCGAGCTCGAGGAGCTGCCCGAGCCCGAATAACGCTGACGGCCGGCGCTGTCGCCGGCCGTCTGGTGTGTCGCGCGTCCGCGCCCGCCTGCGGCGGCCGCTCGTGCGGCCTCTACGGATTGTCGCGGTTGTCGATGACCGCGATGCCTTCGCCGATGAGGGTGTCGTCGCCGTGCACGTCGCGCACCCAGACCTCGAAGGTCACCTGTCCGTCGTTGGTGTTGCGGGTGTCGTAGCTGAACGTCCAGCCCGCCGAGGTGACCGACGGGTAGCCGGGGTACAGCTCGGCGACGTCGAGCCGCGGCCCGCCCAAGGTCGCGTTGCCGACGGAGAAGCCGTTGACTTTGATGTCGACGAAGGCGATGCCCTCGAAGTCGATCGCCCACCCCTTCACCGTGATGACGCCGTTCCACGGTTGGGTGAAGCTCGGTTCCTCCACCTTGCCGATCGCCTTCTCGTTGCCCTCCTCGCCGTCGCAGGCGAAGAAGACGTTGATGCTGGCGATGTTACGAGTGTTGTTGCCGAAGTCGCCGGCGCGAATGGTCAGCGTGTGGTGGCCGCGCACGTATTGGTTCGAGCTGATGAGCGCGCCCACGTCGAGCGCGAAGCGCCACTTGGCGCGGTCGGAGTTCTTGAGGTGCGGATAGACGAAGGTGAGCTCGCGGCTGGGCAGGCCGTAGCAGTTCTCCAGCATGCCGATCACGGGATCGAAGAAGCAGTTGTTCAGCGTGTTGGAGCGCAGCCCGCCGTCGATCATCAGCTCGACCCACGCAACGCCATAGTCGCGCTCGAGCGAGCCGGCGTCGAGGGCGTCGCCGGTGATGATCGAGAGCCGCCGCGTCGGATCGCTGTCACAACGGCCGCGCATCGTTGCGTCCTGCTGCGGGAAGGTGATGTGACCGAACGGCCCCAGCATCTGCGAGGCGTTGCGGAACATGATCCGCCGCGTCGGCCCGATGACGACCTGCTCGCCGCTCTTGCTGGTGACGAGCGCCGACACCGTGTGCAGGCCGTTGAGGAAGCGCGTCGTGTCGACGACGGCCTGGAAGCCGGGGGCGTTGGTGTCGGGGAAGCCGGGGCGACGCCGGGTCACGTCGGGCCGCCGCGCGCCGTAGAGGGCGCGCTGGTAGACGTTGTCGTCGATGACGATGTCGACGGACGCCACTCCGTTGTCGTCGAGGGCCCAGCCGACGAGCTGCATCTGGCCCCAGGCGGTGTTGCCGCCGCCGGGCTTGCCGTCGAAGCTGCCGAACGGGGGGGCTGCCATCGCGGGCAGGGCGCCTCCGAGCAGCAGGACCAACGCCACGAGGACGAATCTGCTACGCATTGCGTCTCCTCCCACGCCGACGTCGGCTGCCGCGGACGGGCGGGATCAAAGCAGGGACCTCAGCTGTTCAAGCTATACCTGAGGTTTTGCGGCCGATTGTAGCCACAGCGCTACCATGGGTCAATCGCATGCGCTACAGGGCGGCCTCGGCGCCGGCCAGAAACGCCTCCACCAAGCGAGGCAGCGAGGGCACGTCGTAGCCCCCTTCGAGGAGCGCCAGCAGCCGGCCGCCGCAGGCCTCGCGGGTGAGCTCGCCGAGCCAGCGGCCCCACTGTGCGAAGCCGTTTTCGGACACGCGCATGCCGCCCAGCGGGTCGTTCTGCCAGGCGTCGAAGCCGGCCGAGACGATCAGCGCGTCGGGCGCAAAGGCGCGCAGCGCCGGCACGATGACCCCGGCGATCGCCTGCTCGTACTCGGCGTCGCCGCAGCCGGCCGGGAGCGGCACGTTGAGGGTGGCGCCGAGGCCCTCGCCGCGGCCGCGCTCGTGAGCAGCGCCGGTGCCCGGGTAGAACGGGTACTGGTGCGTGCTGGCGTAGAGGACGTCGGCGCGCTCTTCGAAGATGTGCTGCGTGCCGTTGCCGTGGTGGACGTCGAAGTCGAAGATGGCGATGCGGGCGAGCCCCTCCGCCCGCAGCCGCTCGGCTGCGACGGCAGCGTTGTTGATGTAGCAGAAGCCCATGGCGAGCTGCTTCTCGGCGTGGTGGCCGGGCGGCCGCACGGCAGCGAAGGCGGCGTGGCCGGCTAGGGCGCGGTCGGCGGCGTGGAGCGTCGCCTCGACGGCGCCCCAGGCGGCGTCCCACGTCGAGGCGACGAGCGGGTTGTCCGCCGAGTCGAAGAGGCCGTCGCCGCGCTGAACGGCAGCGCGGAAGCGGCGCACGTAGTCGGCGCCGTGGACCCGCTCGACGAGCTCGGCCGCCGCCGGGTGCGGGCCGGCCTCGGTCGTCGTGCGGCCGGCCGCGCGCAGGCCGTCGAGGATCGATTGGAGCCGGGCCGGCTGCTCGGGGAACCCGAGCGGGACGTCGTGAAGAAGGCAGCGCGGGTCGGTGAAGACGTCCATCGCAGACGGCTCAGCGCCGCATGCCGACCGTCCCGCGCCCGCGCCTAGCGCAGCTTCTCTTCGACGAACTCGACGTGCTTGCGGACCTTGGGGTCGTACTTCTTCATGCGCAGCTTCTCGGTGGAAGTGCGCTTGTTCTTGTCGGTGGTGTAGAAGTAACCGGTCCCGGCCGAAGACACCAGCTTGATCTTGTCGCGCATCGTCGGAAGCTCCTAGTCAGGGGGTGCCATCGAGGTGCGATGGCGGGGTCGACGGGACTCGAACCCGCGGCCTCCGGCGTGACAGGCCGGCGTTCTAACCAGCTGAACTACGACCCCGTTTTCACGAACCCGATCGAAACCTGCGGCTGCTGATGGGAGGTGAGGGATTCGAACCCGCGACCCCCTGCGTGTAAGGCAGGTGCTCTAACCAGCTGAGCTAACCCCCCACACGAGGCGCGAGATGATAGCGGGCGCTTCCCGGCGAGTCAACGCGACGGCGAGAGGCCCGCAGCGGCCATGGTCGGCCGAGGATCGCCGGCCTCGGCGCTTCGCGTCCGCTGCCCTCTTGCCGCAACGCGGCGAACCGTGGTAGCTTGCCGCTCCCTGTCGTGGGCGCCGTTCGCGCGATGCGAGCCTGCGCCCCGCCTCCGCTCCCCAACCCGAGGAGAGCGGAGAGATGTTCGAGGATTTCGCTGGTGAACGGCAGGGTGAGGATCGGCTGCCTCGGCGCGACGAGCGCAGCCCGCAGGAGCGGTTTTGGACGGAGTTCGCGCAGCGCCAGGGACACGACCTCGTGCGCTGCGTCGCGGGATCGATGCGGCGCGTCGGTTGGAGAGTTGATCCGATCGAGCTCGACGAGCTGGTGCAGGAGGTCTACTGCCGCGTGCTCGACGGCCGGTTCCCGGACGCGGTGGTCGACTGGCCAACGCCTCAGCTGTGGGCCTACCTCAACCGTATCGCCCGCAGCGTGGTGGTGGACGCGGTGCGCAACCGCTGCGCCAGGAAGCGCGGCGGCCCGCCGCGCGCTGATGTCGGATGCACCGTCGACCACGACCGGCGCGGCCGCCGGCCGGCGGCCGCGCTGACGGACCGGCGCGCGCCCGGACCGACGCCGGAGGAACGGCTCCTCGCCCGCGAAGGCGCCAAGGCGGTGCGCCGCCGCGTCCACGAGCTCGGCGGCGCCGAGCATGGCGCCCGCAACCTGCGCATCCTCGAGCTCGCCGCGGTCGAGGGGTACACCGCACCGGAAATAGCGCGGCGGCTGGCGGGAGGGCTTTCGGCGAGCACCGTCCACACCGTGCTCCACCGCATTCGGAGGCAGCTGCTCGCCGCGCCTGGCCCGCACCTCGCAGCGCTGGTGGAGGGCTGAGCTGCACCTCGCCGGCGGGCGCGACGGCGGTGCTATCGTCGTCTTGGCCGCGGTGGGAGGACGGACCCGCCATCTCGACCCGCCAGCTGATCTCCGACTTCGCCCGAGGAGGACGTCACGTATGTACGAGTTGCCCAAGCTGCCCTATGCGTTCGACGCGCTCGAGCCGCACATCGACGCGCGCACGATGGAGATCCACCACGGCAAGCATCACGCGACCTACGTCAACACCTTGAACGGTGCCATCGAGAAGCATCCCGACCTCGCCAGCAAGAGTGTCGAGGACCTGTTGCGCGGCATCGACCAGGTGCCCGAAGACATCCGCACGGTGGTGCGCAACCACGGCGGCGGCCACGCCAACCACTCGCTGTTCTGGCAAGTCATGGGCCCCGACGGCGGCGGCCCGCCCACCGGCGCGCTCGCCGAGGCGCTCGCCTCCGCCTTCGGCAGCTTCGAGTCGTTCAAGGAGAAGCTCACCGACGCGGCAACGAAGCGCTTCGGCTCCGGGTGGGGATGGCTCACCGTCGCCGGCGGCAAGCTCGAGGTCTCCTCGAGCGCCAACCAGGACAGCCCGCTGATGGAAGGCAAGACGCCGCTGCTCGGCGTCGACGTCTGGGAGCACGCCTACTACCTCAACTACCAGAACCGCCGGCCCGACTACTTGAAGGCGTGGTGGAACGTCGTCAACTGGGCCGAGGTAGCGCGGCGCTTCGAAGCGGCGAGTTGAAGCACCACTCCTGATCGTCTAAGGTTCGCCGTTCTTGGCGGTGTAGCTCAGCTGGTTAGAGCGAGCGGCTCATAACCGCTAGGTCATGGGTTCGAGTCCCGTCACCGCCACCACTTCCGCTGCGGCGGACTCCGCTGCGGCGCCGACCATGCCGCTGGTCGCCGCTCTCGGTGCGTGTTTGCGAGCCCACGAGGTCGAGGCCGGCGCGCCGCTGGTCGTCGCCTTCTCCGGTGGTCCCGACTCCACGGCGCTCCTGCTTGGCCTGCGAATGCTGGCGCCGGAGCTCGGATGTCGGCCGATCGCGGTGCACGTCGATCATCGGCTCGACGCGGGCTCGGGTTCGCGCGCCGAGGCCGCCGCCATCATCGCCGCTCGACTCGAGACGCCGTTCCGGCTCCTCGTCGCGTTGCCCGCCGACGAGCCGCGAACGAAGGGCGAAGGCCGCGAAGCGGCCGCGCGGCGCCTGCGCTACCGGCTGCTCGAAGGTGAGCGAGCGGCGCGCGGCGCACGGTGGGTGCTCACCGCCCATCACGCAGACGATCAAGCGGAGACCGTGCTACTGCGGCTCGCGCACGGCTCGGGGCTCGCGGGCCTCGCCGGCATGCGCGAGCGCCACGGCACCATTCTTCGACCGCTGCTGCGGCTGTCGCGCGAGCAGCTCGCAGCGGCGGTCGAAGCTGCAGGGCTCGAGCCCGTCGACGATCCGACGAACGATGACCTGGCGGTGCCGCGCAACCGCCTCCGACACCGGCTGATCCCCGCCCTCGGCGGCACTGCAGCGAGCGAGCAGGCGCGCACCCTTGGCGTCGCCGCCGACACTCTCGGCGCCAGGCTCGAGCGCCGCCTGTTCGCTCTTCTCCCGTCGCTCGCCGCGCCGAGCGCACCGAGCATTCTTCTCGACGAGCTCCGCCGCCTCCCCGCCGAGCTCCTTCCGTGGGCGCTCGCGCTCCTCCATCGCCGGGCCGGCGCCGAGTACCCGCCGCGCGCCGCCGCGGTCTCCGAGCTGCGGCGCCAACTTGCCTTCCGCGCCGCCGTCGACTGCCACTGCGGCGATACCTGGCAATGGCGCACCGACCGCGACGGCCGCCTCGCCGCGGTGCGCGCCGCGGCCGAAACTCACGATTTCACTTATACTTTGCGCGTCCCCGGGGGGGTGGAGATCAGGGAAGCCCGCACGACCTTCCGCCTGTCGCGGCAACCTATCGCCGGATGGATGCGGCACGGCGCGGCGGGACGCGCTGCCCTCGACCTCCCCCTCGAGCCCGGTGGACAAGTGACGGTGCGGAGCCGGCTACCGGGCGACCGGCTGCAGCCTTTCGGCTTCGCCCATCGCCGCCGCCTCAAGGACATCCTGATCGACCGCAAGGTGCCGCGCGAAGACCGCGACCGACTGCCGCTGCTCTGCGTGGCGGACCAGGTGGCGTGGGTCCCCGGCGTCACCATCCACCACCCTTTCCGTTTGCGGGAAGGAACGCGCATGGCCTGGGTCGCCGAGCTGGAGCCGCGATGACCGCCCCGACGATCAAGATCCTCTTCGACGCCCGCGCCATCGCCGCCCGCGTGCAGGCGCTCGGGCAGCGGCTGCAGCGCGAGGTGGCGCAAGAAGACCCGCTGGTGGTGTCGCTGCTCGGCGGCTCGGTCATCTTCCTCGCCGATCTCATCCGCTCGATCAGCACCTCGCTGCGCTACGAGTTCATCCAGGTCGAGTACAGCGCCCACGAAGAGGGAGACGGCGAGGAGATCAACGACATTCACTATCCGATCCCCATCGAGGTCGCCGGGCAGAGCGTGCTGGTGCTCAAGGACGTCGTCTCCTCCGCCATCATCGAGACCTACCTCGCCAACCAGCTCTTGCAGAAGGGCGCCCGCAAGGTGCGCTTCGTCGCCCTCGTCGACCTGCCCAAGGAGCGCAAGACCCACTGCCAGGTCGACTACAGTGTCTTCACCACCGAGCGCTCGGCGCGCCTCGTCGGCTATGGCATGAAGCACCACGGGCGGCACGGCAACCTGCCCTACATCGGCTACCTGGCGGAGGGTTGAGCGGGTGCTCATCAGGAATCGAAGCGGGGGCTGATGCGTTGAAGGTGTGAGGGAAAGTCTCCCCGGCAAAGTCCGACCGCGGATCCCCTCCGGCAGCAAAGGGAACACTGATAGTGAACGGCACGCTCAAGACGATCTTCTGGTGGATGGTCATCTTCGTTCTGGTGATCGTCCTGTGGAACGCTTTCCAGGCCGGCAAGAACGCCCGCCACGAGCTCAACTTCACCGACTTCCTCGAGCAGGTCGAGGCCGGCCGCGTCGCCGACGTGGTGCTGCAGGACGACGGCGGCCTGAAGGGGCACTTCAAGGGCGGTGGCCGCTACGCCAAGGGCGAGGAGTTCATCACCCAGGTCCCCGACTACCCCGACCTGGTCAAGGAGCTGCGCGCTTCGGGCGTCGAGATCAAGGCGATGAAGGTGAAGGACAACCCGCTCCTCGCCGTGCTCCTCACCTGGGCGCCGTTCCTGGTGATCATCGGCCTGTGGGTCATCTTCATGCGCCAGATGCAGAGCGGCGGCAACCGCGCGCTCTCCTTCGGCAAGAGCCGCGCGAAGCTGCTCAACGCCTCGACGCGGAAGGTCACCTTCAGCGACGTCGCCGGTTGCGAGGAGGCGAAGGAGGAGCTCTGGGAGATCGTCGAGTTCTTGAAGGAGCCGCAGAAGTTCCAGAAGCTCGGCGGCAAGATCCCCAAGGGCGTGCTGTTGATGGGCTCGCCGGGCACCGGCAAGACGCTGCTCGCCCGCGCCATCGCGGGTGAGGCGAACGTCCCCTTCTTCTCCATCTCCGGCTCCGATTTCGTCGAGATGTTCGTCGGCGTCGGCGCCTCGCGCGTGCGCGACCTCTTCGAGCAGGGGAAGAAGAACGCTCCCTGCATCATCTTCATCGACGAGATCGACGCCGTCGGCCGCCACCGCGGCGCCGGCCTGGGCGGCGGCCACGACGAGCGCGAGCAGACGCTCAACCAGCTGCTCGTCGAGATGGACGGCTTCGAGACCAACGAAGGCGTCATCCTGATCGCCGCCACCAACCGCCCCGACGTGCTCGACCCGGCGCTGCTGCGTCCCGGCCGCTTCGACCGCCGCGTCGTCGTCGACCGGCCCGACCTCCACGGCCGCGTCGGCATCCTCAAGGTGCACACCAAGACGATCCCGCTGCACGAGGACGTCACCCTCGAGACCATCGCCCGCGGCACGCCCGGGTTCTCGGGCGCCGACCTCGCCAACCTCGTCAACGAGGCCGCTCTCGTCGCCGCCCGCCGCAACAAGGTGAAGGTGTCGATGGAGGACTTCGAGTTCGCCAAGGACAAGGTGCTGATGGGCGTCGAGCGCAAGACGCTCGTGCTCACCGACGACGAGAAGCAGGTCACCGCCTTCCACGAGGCCGGCCACGCCATCGTCGCCGTCTTCTGCCCCGGCTCGGACCCGCTGCACAAGGTGACGATCATCCCGCGCGGCCGCGCCCTCGGCCTCACCATGCAGCTCCCCACCGAGGACAAGTACACCTACAAGAAGACGTATCTCGAGCACCAGATCGCCATCCTCATGGGCGGCCGCGTCGCCGAGGAGCTGACGCAGCAGGAGATCACCACCGGCGCCGGCAACGACATCGAGCGCGCCACCGACCTCGCCCGCCGCATGGTGTGCGAGTGGGGGATGTCCGAGCTCGGCCCGCTGTCGTACGGCGACAAGGAGGAGCCGGTGTTCCTCGGCCGCGAGTTCGCGCAGCGCGCCGACTACAGCGACACCACCGCGCAGCGCATCGACGGCGCGGTCAAGCGCATCGTCGACGGCGGCTACGAGCTGGCGACGAAGATCTTGACCGAGAACCGCGCCGTGCTCGACCGCATCGCCCTCGAGCTCCTGGAGAAGGAGTCGCTCGACGGCGCGACGGTCTACGCCATCATCGAAGAGATGACCGGCATCAGCTTGCCGCGGCCGAAGGAGCCGATGAAGCCCAAGCCGGGAGGCGGTCCGGGCGGCGTCGTCGAGGCGCCGCCGGAGCCCGAGGGCGAGCGCGTGCCGCCGCTCGGCGGCCTGAAGCCGGGAGTCGCCACCGCCTAGCCGGCGCGCAGCAGAGCCGTGAACGCCGCCGCGCCGCCCGCTCCGCTCACCCCGGCGCCGGCGGCGGCTTCCTGGCGCCTGCGGCTGCCGCGCGGCCGCACGCTCGAGCTGGGCGGGCGGCCGCGGGTGATGGGGATCCTCAACCTCACGCCCGACTCCTTCAGCGACGGCGGGCGGTTCTGGATGTCGGGCGCCGGTGCGGACGACAGCGGCAGCATCGATCCCGAGCCCGTGCTCGAGCAGGCGCGGGCAATGCTCGCCGCCGGCGCCGAGCTGCTCGACCTCGGCGCCGAGTCGACGCGTCCCGCCGGCAAGGCCTACGGCACCGGCGCTGAGGCGGTGTCGGCGGAAGAAGAGCTGCGCCGCCTCTTGCCGGTGCTCGAGCGCCTGCGCGCCGAGACCGACGCGGTGCTCTCCGTCGACACGAAGAAGGGCGCCGTGGCGCGCGCCGCGCTCGCCGCCGGCGCGGATCTCGTCAACGACGTGACGGCCCTCAGCGACCCCGAGCTCGCCGACGCCGTCGCCGAAGCGGGCTGCCCGGTGGTCCTCATGCACAGCCGCGGCGAGACCGCCGACATGCACCGCCACGCGCGCTACGGCGACGTCGTGCGCGAGGTGCGCGACGAGCTCGCGGCGGCGCTCGCGCGCGCCGAAGCCGCCGGCATCGCGCACGCGCAGACGGTGCTCGACCCCGGCATCGGCTTCGCCAAAACGCGCGCCCACAACCTGGCGCTGCTCGCCCGCCTCGACGAGCTCGCCGACCTCGGCCGGCCGCTCCTCGTCGGCGCCAGCCGGAAGAGCTTCATCGGCGAGCTCACCGGCGCGCCGCCGGCCGAGCGGCTGGCCGGCAGCCTCGCCGCCGCAGCTTGGGCGGCGCGCCACGGCGCCGCCATCGTGCGCGTCCATGACGTCGCGGCGACGGTGCAGCTGCTCGCCGTCGACGCGGCCATCGCGGCGGAGACGCGGCGCGCGTGAACGCGATCGTCCAGTTCCTGCAGCTCGTCACCTGGCGCGACGTCCTCGACGTCCTCCTGGTGGCGATCGTCATCTACAACCTGCTGCTGCTCATCCGCGGCACGCGCGCGGTGCAGATCCTCTACGGCATCCTGCTCCTCGTCGCCATCTACTACCTGGCCCGCGTCGCCAACCTGCTGACGCTGGAGACGGCGCTCTCCGCCGTGCTCACCTTCCTCCCCTTCGCCATCATCGTGCTCTTCCAGGACGAGATCCGCCGCGCCCTGGCGCAGTTCGGCAGCAAGCCGATCTGGGGCATCGGCACCCACTCGCGCGTCGAGTCGGTGTTCAACGAGATCGTGCTCGCCGCAACCGCCATGTCGTCGCGCCGCATCGGCGCGCTGATCGTCGTCGAGCGCAGCGAGGGGCTCAAGAACTTCGTCGACAACGGCATCCGCCTCGATGCGGCGGTCTCCTACGACCTGCTGCTCAACGTCTTCAACCCGCACACGCCGCTGCACGACGGCGCGGTGATCGTGCAGGGCGAGCGCATCGCGGCGGCCTCCTGCTACCTGCCGCTCACCAGGAGCGCCGAGCTGTCGAAGGAGTACGGCACGCGCCACCGCGCGGCGCTCGGCATCAGCGAGGAGACCGATGCGGTGGCCGTGGTGGTGTCGGAGGAGACCGGGCGCGTCTCGGTGGCGCACCAGGGCGAGCTCAGCCGCGACCTCGACTCCAACGCGCTGCGCAACACCCTCTACAAGCTGCTGATCACCGACCTCTACCCAAAGGGCGGGTCGCTGCGACGAGGGCGCCGCTGGCTGAGACGAGGGCGGCGATGAGCCGCCGCATGCGTCTCGGCGCGCTGCGCATGACGGCGTTGGCGCTCGCCGTGCTGCTCTGGTTGTGGGTCACCGTCGAGCGCCGCGGCGAGCGGCCGGCGGAGAAGATCGTCGACGCGACGGTGACGTACAATCCGCCGCCCGGCATGATGATCCTCGACCCTCAGGGAACCGTGCGCGTGCGGCTGCGCGGCAGCGAGCGCGCCATCCGCCGGGTCAACCCGTTCCAGATCGACGTCCAGGTGGTGGTGCGTGCCGAGCGCGAGGGGCCGGTCGAGGTGCAGCTGCAGCCCGAGGACGTGATGATGCCGGAGGACGTCGAGGTCGTCTCCATCGAGCCCAACGTGCTGCGCCTCCACGTCGACCAGGAGGTACGGCGGCTGTTGCCGGTGGAGGTGCCGCTGGTCGGCGAGCCCGCAGCCGGCGCGCAGCTCTCCGGCCGCCCGCGCGTCGAGCCAAGCGAGGTGCTGGTGACCGGGCCGAGGAAGGTGCTGGGCGCGCTGAACAGCGTGCGCACCAACCCGATCAGCCTCGACGGGCACGCCTTCGACTTCACCGAGTCGACACTGCTCCAAACGCCCGACCCGCTGCTGCAGTTGCAGACGCAGGTGGTGTCGGTGAGCATCCCGATGCAGCAGCCGCAGCCGGTGGCCGAGCCGACACCAAGCCCGAGGAGATCGCGCTAGTTGTCAGAGCCGCGGCTCTTCGGCACCGACGGCATCCGCGCGCCGTTCGGCGAGCATCCGCTGGACCGTCCCACCGTCGTGGCGCTGGGGCTCGAGCTCGGCCGCACGCTTGCCGCCGACTCGGCGTCGCCGCACGTGGTGCTCGGCGGCGACACGCGCGACAGCACGACGACGCTCTGTCATTGGCTGGCTGCCGGGCTCGGCGGCGCCGGCGCGCGCGTCACCTACCTCGACACCATCCCGACGCCCGGCGTGGCGTGGGCGGTGCGCGCGCTCGGCGCCCGCGCCGGCATCTCGGTGTCGGCGAGCCACAATCCGTGGCCCGACAACGGCATCAAGCTCTTCGACGCCCATGGCCGCAAGTGGGCGCCCCAGGCGGAAGCGGCGCTCGAGCGTGCGCTCGAGGAGCGTCTGCAATCAGGGCTGCCGGAGCTGGTGGAGCCGGCCCTCACCGTCGACCGCGCCGGCTACGAGGCGTACGTCGCGTTCCTGACCGCGCTGCTGCCCGCCCCCGGCGCGCTCGCCGGCCTCTCGGTGGTGCTCGACACCGCCAACGGCGCCACCTACGAGATCGCGCCGCGCGTCTTCGCCGCGCAGGGCGCCGAGGTCCGCAGCATCGGTGGCGAGCCCGACGGCCGCAACATCAACCTGCGCTGCGGCTCGACGCATCCCGACGCGCTGGCGGCCGCGGTCGTCGAAGCGGAAGCGGACCTCGGCATCGCCTTCGACGGCGACGGCGACCGCGCGCTGCTCGTCGACGCGCAGGGCGAGGTGCGCGATGGCGACGCCATGCTCTACCTGTGGGCGCGCGCTCTCTTCGCCGAGGGGCACCTCGACCCGCCGGCGATCGTCGCCACCTCGATGAGCAACCTCGGCCTCGAGCAGGCGCTGCGCGCGAGCGGCATCGCCGTCGTGCGCTGCGACGTCGGCGACCGCGCGGTGATGGAGACGATGCGCGAGCAGGGCATCAAGCTCGGCGGCGAGCAGTCGGGCCACCTAGTGCACGCGCCAACCACCTCGACGGGCGACGGGCTGGTGACCGCGCTGAAGCTGGCGCACGTGGTCAAGGCTGCCGGCCGGCCGCTGGCGCAGCTGCTCGCCGGCTTCCACCGCTTCCCGCAGGTGCTGCGCAATGTGCGGGTGCGCGAGAAGCGGCCGTTCGCCGAGCTGCCCGCGGTGGCGGCGGAACAGGCGGCCGTCGAGGGCGAGCTCGCCGGCAACGGCCGCCTCCTGCTGCGCTACAGCGGCACCGAGCCGCTCGCCCGCATCATGATCGAAGGCCCCGAGCTCGCCGCCATCGAAGCGCAGGCGGCGCGGCTCGAGCGCGCCATCGTCGACGCCGTCGGGGCGTAGACCGGCGCCGAGCGGCCCGTCCGCCGCAGGCGCGGACGGGCACACGACGTGGCGCCATCAGCGGAAGCTGACGCGCACTCGGGCGCGGAAGGTGCGCGGGCCGACGATCTCGGTGACCGTGCCCGCGGCCGGCGCCGACGGCGCGGCGAGACCCGGACCGACGCCGAGCCGCAGGTTGCGCTGCATCGCGTAGCGCTCGTCGAGCAGGTTGAAGCAGTCGAGCCCCAACGTGACGCCGACGTCGCCGAAGACGAGCTCCTTCTCCACGCCGGCGTCGACGAGGTGCAGGTCGTCGAGGCGGAAGTCGTCGTTGCCGACCACCTGCACGTCGGTGAGACCAGGAATTCCGCTGCGTTGGCCGTAGGCGAGGCGCTCGTACCAGGGCAGCGGATAGCCCTCGCGCCCGCTGACGTTCAAGGTGACGTTGAATCCCCACCGGCGCGCCGGCGCGACCTGGTAGAGACTGTTGAGGTCGTACGACCAGCCGCTGTTGATATAGACGTCGCGCTTGCCGCCGACGCCGAGGTCCCCGCCGTAGAGGACCGGCTCGCCGTCGAAGCCGCTGCCGAGGAAGCGCGTCGGGTCTTCGACCTCGCCGTCGGGGATCCGCCACCGCCAATCCGACCAGGTGACGTTGCCGCGCAGCATCCAGCGGTTGGCCAAGCGCTTGTCGACACTCAGCGAGGCGCCGCGGTACTCCTGCTCGCGGTCGCCGTTCTCGAGCAAGGTGCCGCCGCGGCTGGCGACGCCGGGCCGCAACTGCCAATACGTGTAGGTGGAGTCCCCGCCATACAGCGGGCCGCCGGGACGGGAGACCGTCACCGGCACGTAGTCGGCGCGCGTGTGGCGCCGGCCGATGCTCATCAGGTTCTCGGCCGCGTAAGGATCGCCGTCGAACACCAGCAGCTCGTTCTCGAGCAAGTTCGTGAGCCGGCGGTAAGTCAGGTGGAGCCCGACGACCAGCTCGGGCAGCAGCGCGTGCTCCGCCGACAGCAGCAGCTCGTCGGTCGTCGGCGGCCGCAGGCCGGGATCGACGCCGTTGCTCTGCAGCAGCCCGCGTCCGCTCGGATCGTAGGCGCCGTTGAACCCCACGGCGTCGCCGAGATCCACCACGCCATCGCCGTTGCGATCGACGACGTCGCCGCGAGCGATGCTGCCGTCCCGCCCCGCCCCGCCGCTGAGCGGCAGGTAGACGTAGCTCGGCACCGCCAGCGGGTCGAGCTGCCACGTCGTGGCGATGCCGAGCTGATCGGCGAAGCGCGAGTAGCTGCCGCGCAGCAGGGTCTTGCGCTCCGGGCCCCACCGCGTAGGTGACACCCAACCTCGGGACGAGCGATTCCCACTCGAAGCCGGCGGTGGCGCCGCCGAAGCTCGCCGCCGGCAGCAGGTCGGGGAAGACGGGGTTCGCAGCCACCGAGCTGGCCGCGAGCTCCCCCTCCTGCAGGTCGTAGCGCAGCCCCACGTTGACGGTCAGACGACCGGTCGTCAGCGTGTCCTGCACGTAGGCGCTGGTGTAGCGGTTGGTGGCGTCGCCGGATGCGTCGCGCGAGGCGACGAGGAGGTCGTCGGCCCCATTCAGGTGCTCCGCCGACAGCGAGTAGCCCGCGCCGCCCCAACGCGAGGAGGAGCGCGCGTCGGCTTCGCGACGGCCGGCGCCGAGCTTGAGCTCGTGGCTGATGTCGGCGGCGTTGAAGAACATCGATGCGTCGGCATCGAGCTGCCGCTGCGGCCGCTCGTTCTCCAGCTGCGCGAAGGTGTGGTGCCAGCGGCCTGCGCCGTCCTGGAACGCGGTCCGGCCGGTGCCGCCACGTGGCTCGAGTAGATCGCCACTCTCGACCGTCGAGTAAGCGCTGGTGAGGTAGAAGTTCGAGCTGAAAATGTGCGTGTCCTCGACCTTCGTCGCCGTCGGCGACTCCCCGCGTCGCGATTGGTTCCAGGTCGTCTCACGCGGGCGGAAGGGACTGGCGTCGGCGCCGCTCTCCACCTTGTCGCTGTCGAACGCCAGCAGGATCGCGGAGTTGTTGCTGCCGAGTTGCGCGTTGAGCTTGAGGCTGGTGGTGTCGAGGTCGGTCGAGCTGACGAGACCGGGGATGGTCTGGCGATCGACCTGCTGCCTGCCGTAGGCGCCCCACACCCAGGCGAGGTCGCGCACGATCGGGCCGCCGACCTCGGTTCCGTACTCGACACCTTCGACGAGACGGTTGACGTAGTCGGCCGCGGCGCCGGCGTAGCTGACCGCGGCGTCGGATGAGCCGGTGTCGTCGGCGCGGTAATAGCGGCCGCTGCCGCGCCACTCGTTGGTGCCGCGCTTGGTCACCAGGTTGAGCACCACGCCGCCGGCGGCGATCGTCGAGTCCGAGCCGCCGGTCGAGACCTGCATCTCCTCGAAGGCGTCGAAGTCGTAGTAGGCCGGCGAGGAGCCGAGGGCGACCATGTCGGTGATCACCATTCCGTCCACCGACCACGTCGACTGCGCCGTCGTCGAGCCGGGGCCGGTGTAGCGCGACTGCTGGCCGCTCTCGTTGCCGCCGACGTTGATGCGGTCGGCGTGAACGCCCGGCGTCGACTCCAGGATCGCCCACGGATCGCGCGCGGTGGGGATCTTCTCCAGCTCGGTCTGGGCGACGGTAGCGCCGGTCGAGATCCGCCGCTCGTCGAGCAGCGGCGATTCGGCGGTCACGGTGATCACGTCCGCGACGCCGGACGCGTCGAGATCCAGGGCGACGGTGGGTTGTGGGTCGAAAGAGCGCTGCGGATCGAAGGCTGACCGCGCCGGCGACGACATGCGTTGCGCGGCGCCCGGGATGCAATGCCGAACGAGCGGAGCCTCGGGCGGACGCACCGGCGCCTCCTCCACGACGACGAAGCTGGTGTACGGCGTCAACAAACGGTGCGACAAGCCGAGCACCGTCACCTCGCGCTCGACCTCGGCGGCATCGGCGCCGCCCGTCAGCGCGTCGAGCAGCGCCTGCACCTTCTGGCCGGCCCACAGCTTGTCGAGACCCGCGCCCTTCACCTCGCCCGCCGCGGGGATGTCCTCGCGCCAGGCGCTGGCGCCTTGGAGTCCCTCGACCACCACCGGCCCCGCCTCGCCGCGCAAGCGCGCGGTGACGACGATCGGCTCGCCGAGGTAGAGATCGGTGATGCGCTGCGGCCACGCTTCGGCAGCCGGATCCGACCACTGCACCGCGACGTCGCGCAGCAACGGCGTCTCGATGCGGGCGAAGAGATCGTCCATGCCGGTCTTGACCTGGCCGACGTCGGCGATGGCGGTGAACGTTCCACCGCCGACGGCTGCGGCGCGGCGGAGGAAGGCGGCGTTCGGCGCCGAGCCGATGGCGATCGAGTAGAGGCGGCTGTGACCGAGGTTCTTGACGATGAAATCGAGCAGCTGCGCCTCGTTCGAAACCTGGCCGTCGGTGGCGAAGATCACCTGGCGCAGCGGTGCTCCGCTCGTGTGCAACGACTGCGGGAGCGCCAGCTGCAGCGCCGGCAGCATCTCGGTGCCGCCGTCCACCTCCAGCTTGCGCACCCACGCCTTCGCCGTCTCGACGGCGCCCACGTCCGCCGGCACGCTGCGCGGGAAGAGCGCCGATGCCTGCGACGAGAAGCGGATGACGTTGAAGCTGTCGGTCGGCGCCAGCCGCTCGATGCCGAGCACGAGCGCCTCGCGCGCCTGCTCGAGCGGCGTTCCCGACATCGAGCCCGAGGTGTCGATGACGAAGATCGTCTCGCGCGGCAGCCGCGCCGCCGCGGCCCCGGCGACGTCCGGCGGCATCACCATGAGCAGCGCGTAGCGCTCGTCGCCCACGGTCTCGGTGAAGAAGACCGCGTTGGGCTCGCGGCCGACGGCGGGCGTCCACTCGAGCAGGAAGTCGGCGTCGGCGGGCGCCACGCCCGCGGCGAGGTTTACCGAGTAGCGGCGACCGCGCTCGTCGCGTTTGACCGTGACCTCGTGCGACGGGCTCTCGACGCGCCCGAGCGGGAAGCCCGGCGCGAGGTCGACGTGGAAGCTGAACGAAGGCGCTGCCGGTCCGGCGACGGGAGCCGGGATGGGCAGCGCGTCCTCCGGCCGCGGCGCGTAGCGCGGCGGCACCACCATCGGGAAGCGCAGGCCGAAGCGGCCGCGCCCGTACTCGACGACCTGCTGCATCTCGATGGTGATCTCCACCTTCTCGCCGGGGCCGAGGTTGGCGACGGCAGTGGTGAAGACGCCGGCCCGCTGCAGCTCGACGAGCGACGCGCGGTGCCCGCGCTCCTTCGCCTCGGTGTACACCGCCGCCGCCAGCTTCTTCTCTCGCACGACGCCGTGGAGCACGCGGTCGCCGACCGTCATGCGCAGGTCGTCGACGGCGGCGCCGTCGGGCAGCGGGAAGACGTAGATCCCCTCCACCCAATCCTGGGTGGGATTGACGAAGATCTGCGTCACCCGCGCGCGAGCAACGATGCCGGTGACGCGCACCGCGACGGCAGTGCCGACGGCGGGAGCGACGAAGACAGAGCCGTTCTCGGCTTGGAGCGTGAGCCCGTGATCGCTCTCGACGGCAACCGACGCCCGCAACGGAAGGGCGGCGGGCAGCGAGAGGGCCACGATCAAAAGAAACAGATCGCGACGCTTCATCTCGACCTCCTGCGCTCTCGGCCAGCGACGGCGCCAAGGGCAAGAGTCCTGCCACGGCGTCGCGAATGCCGCAACGCACTGCAACGACAAGCGCTTCGCGCCGAGCTTGGGAGGTGCGCGCGAGGCGTTTGCTCAACGGATTGGACGGCGCGCCGTTCAAGGCGTTGAGTTCATCGACTCGCGAGCAGCATCGCTGCGGGCCGCGCGTTCGCCCGGCGGCGAAGGCCGCAACGCGAGCGCAACGTACCCGATCGCGGCGGCGCGATGCCCTATGCTACGAACACCGTCGGGACCGCCATGCCTGCGCGACTCTCCGTCAACATCGACCACGTGGCGACGCTGCGCCAGGCGCGTCGCGCGCCCTACCCGGATCCCGTCGAGGCGGCGCGCATCGCCGAGGCGGCGGGCGCCGCCGGCATCACCGCTCACCTGCGCGCCGACCGCCGCCACGTGCAGGACGCGGATCTCGTCGGGCTGCGCGACAGCGTGCGCGGCAAGCTCAACGTCGAGATGGCGGCGAGCGAGGAGATGATCGCCATCGCGCTCGCGCTGCGGCCGCACCAGGTGACGCTGGTGCCCGAGCATCCCGACGAGGTGACGACGCAAGGCGGTCTCGACCTCGTCGGCCAAGGCGAGCGGCTGCGCGACGCGGCGCGGCGGCTCGCCGACGGCGGCATCGCGGTGTCGCTCTTCCTCGACCCCGATCCCGCGCAGCTCGAGCGGCTGGCGGAGATCGGCGCCGGCGTCGTCGGAGGCTTCGAGATCAACACCGACGCCTACACCCAGAGCAGCGGCCTCGACAGCGAGCTGCACTTGACCGGCATGCGCGCCGCCGCCGAGCAGGGCCATGCCGCCGGCTTCCACGTCTACGCCGGCCACGGCCTCACCACCGCGAACGTCGGCCCCGTTGCGGCGCTCCCCCACATGGAGGAGCTCAACATCGGCCACTGGCTGATCTCGCGCGCCGTCTACGTCGGCCTCGCCGAAGCGGTGCGCGAGATGCTGGCGGCGATGGGCAGCTGACCGTGCGCGCGGCGGGCGTCGGAGCCGCGCTCTGCGCGTGCGCGCTGGTCGTCGGCGCCTGCGCGACGGCACCGCAGCCCGCGCCGCAATCGGGCGCCGCGGATGCGATCGACGCCACCAGCGCGGCCGTCGAGGCGACGTCGTTGCTCGGCAAGCCGTTGGTGGCCGCCGAACCGACCGGCGAGTTTCGGCAGCAGCAGGAGGCGCTCCTCGCCGAAGCGCGCGAACGTCTCGACGCTGCACCGGACGACGTAGGCGCGTGGATCTGGGTCGGCCGGCGGCTCGGCTACCTCGGCCGCTTCCGCGACGCCATCGCCCACTATTCGGAGGCCATCGAGCGCTTCCCCGACGCCGCCGAGCTCTACCGTCACCGCGGCCATCGCTACCTGTCCGTCCGCGAGCTCGAGAACGCACGCACCGACCTCGAGCGCGCCGTCGTCCTCATGGCCTCACGTCCCGACGCCGTCGAGCAGGACGGCCTCCCCAACGAGCGCAACCAACCCACCAGCACCCTGCGCTCGAACGTCTGGTACCACCTCGCGCTCGCGCGCCATCTGCTCGGCGATGCACCGGGCGCCATCGCGGCGTGGGAAGAAGCGCGGGACGCGGTCGACAACCCCGACAACCTCGTCGCCGCGAGCTACTGGCTCTACCTCGCGCGCGCCGCCGCAGGCGACGCGGCCGACGCCGAGGCCGTGCTCGCGCCGATCAAGCGCGATATCGACGTCATCGAGAACAACGACTACCACCGCCTGTTGCTCGTTTTCCGCGGCGACGCCGACGCGCAAGCGCTGCTCGCCGAGGCCGAGAAAGGCGGCGGCGTGCAGCTCGCCACGGTCGGCTATGGCCTCGCCGCCTCGCATCTTCTACACGGCGAGCGCGTGGCTGCGGCGCGACTGCTTCGCCACGTCGTCGACCACTCGCCGTGGCCGGCCTTCGGCCACCTGGCGGCAGAAGCCTTGCTCGCCCGCGACGCCGATCTCCGGCACCTCGCCGGGCTCTGATTCGGCGTCGGCTCGCGAGGCGCCCCCCGCCGGCGAGCGGCGTGGCGCCGCGCTTGCACTCGCCGCTCGCCGACATCGCGGCGGCGGGCCGCGGAGAGCGCCCATCCGCCCGCAGAAACGAGGAGTCCAGACATGAAGCGCATATTGCTGTCATTTGCCACGCTGCTGGCGCTCTGGGTCGCTTTCGACGTCCCGGCCCGCGCCAGTCACACCACTGTCGAAGTAGTGAAGATCGCGGTCATCGACCCGCGCACCAATCGCGAGCTGGCCGTGCTCGATCCCGGCGGCACCCTGACGCTGCCGCCGGACGAGGATCGCCTGCTGCGGATCTTCGAGCCGCCCGAGCAAGGCCGCCCCGAGCGCCAGGCGATCCCCGCCGAGTTCGGCTTCGGACCGGTGCAGACGGCGGTCCAGATCGTCAGTCACTCGGTGTCGCGCGGCGAGGCGGTGGTTCGCCTTCGTCGTGGGGCCAACACATCCGGCGGCGGCGGCGCGGCGCTGCACGTCGGCTACCACATCGACGACGACGTCGATCTCGCCAACGAGAACATGCGTCTGGGGCGCGTGCTGGTCGATATCTCTTCGGGCGGCGGCCGCTCGGCGGACGACATCGTCGCCGCCCTCTACCGCGGCATCCTGCTGCGCGCGCCCGATCAGGCCGCCGCCGCGCGGCGCGACGACATCGCGCGCAACGGCTACGCCGGCGTCGTACGGCAAGCGCGCGAGATCGCCGAGAGCCGCGAGAGCGAGATCGACGTCTACCAGCGCGGCGCCTGCAACCAGCAGCGCCTGCTGGCGCTCTACAAGGAGCTGCTGGGACGCGAGGCGCCGCAGATCGACCAGCGCACGTGGCGGGCGGAGCTGCAGCACCTCGAGCGCGGCGACATCGCCCAGGTCGTCACCGACATCGTCGAGTCGCGCGACTTCCAAACGCGCTTCGGCTTGCGAGCACGCGGCCGCCGGTCCTGACTCGGCGGGCCCGTTGGGCCTGGGCTGCCGCGTCGCGGGCGGCCGCCCAGCTCAGCGCTCGATCTCGACCTGGTCTCCCACCGCCGGCTCGGGGTCGGCGGCGATGACCACGGACTCCTCGATGGGCAACAGCACGCGATGCGTGTTGCTGCCGAAGCGGAGGTTGACTTCGTAGTAGCCCTCGGTGGCGATGCGGATGAGGGTGCCGCGAGCGCCCTTCAAGCCGAGCAGCTCGTTGTGGATCAGGACCTCGGTCGGGATCTCCATCGCACGCCCTCCACGCCAAAACCGTTAGCAGGCGCGGGCATCCGCCCGCGCACCGCCGTCAGTCGTTCCAGTAGCCCTGGTCCTTGTACTCCTTGAGCTTGCGCTGCAGCGTCCGCAGGCCGATGCCGAGCAGGTGCGCAGCCTGCGCGCGGTGGCCGCCGGTGCGCGCCAAGGTCTCGAGGATGGCCTGCCGCTCGATCGCTTCCATCGTGCGCGGCGTGCCGTCGGCCACCTGCACCGGCTGCTCGCGCCGCGCCGCCGCGCCGCTCGACTGGTGTAGCTCGGCCGGCAGGTCGTCGAGAGTCACGACGCGGCCCTGGTGGAAGATCACCAGCGTCTCCACCGCGTTCTTGAGCTGCCGCACGTTGCCCGGCCAGTCGTAGCCGGCGAGCGCCTCCATCGCCTCGTTGGTGAAGCTCTTCGGCTCCTTGCCGTGCTCGGCGCACATCTGCTTCATGTAGTGCTCGACGATCAGCGGCACGTCGGCACGCCGCTCGCGCAGCGGCGGGATGCGCAGCGTCACCACCTTGAGGCGGTAGTAGAGATCTTCGCGGAAGCGGCCCTCGGCGACCTCCTTCTCGAGGTCGCGGTTGGTGGCGGCGATGAGCCGGAAGTCGACGTCGATCAGCTCGCCGCCGCCGACGCGCATGATCTGCCGCTCCTCGAGCACGCGCAGGAGCTTGACCTGCAGCTCGGGGTAGAGCTCGCTGATCTCGTCGAGGAACAGCGTGCCGCGGTGCGCCAGCTCGAACTTGCCGATCTTCCGCGCCACCGCGCCGGTGAAGGCGCCGCGCTCGTGGCCGAAGAGCTCGCTCTCCAGGATGTCGCTGGGGATGGCGCCGCAGTTGATGGCGAGGAAGCGCTCCTCGCGGCGCGGGCTCTGGTGGTGGAGCGCGTTGGCGACCAGCTCCTTGCCGGTGCCGCTCTCGCCGGTGACGAGCACCGTCGAGCGCGTCGGCGCCACCAGCTGCATCTGCTCGAAGAGCCGCTCCATCGGCGCCGAGCGGCCGACGATGGCCTCGAAGCCGTAGCGCTTGTCGAGCATCTGGCGGAGCGCGGTGACCTCCTCCTTGAGCCGCCGGTTGTCGAGCAGGTTGGTCACCCGCTTGCGCAGCTCGTAGAGGTCGACGGGCTTGGTGAGGTAGTCGTCGGCGCCGACGCGCATCGCTTCCACCGCCGACTCGATCGAGCCGAAGGCGGTGATCAGCACGACGCCGAGGTCGTAGCCGCGGCCGCGCACCTGCTGGAGGAACTCGATGCCGTCCATGCCGGGCATGCGCAGGTCGCAGAGGGCGAGGTTGGGGCCCGGGTTGGCCTCGAGGAAGTCGAGGGCGCGCCGGGCGTCGTCGAACGTGCGGACCGGCAGCCCCGCCTTCTCGATGGCCAGGGCCATCGACTCGCGGGAGCCGGTCTCGTCGTCGATGATGAGGATCTGTGGGCGTTCCATGTGGGCGCCATTTTGGCACGCGGATCGGGCGGCGTCGAGGAAACGGTGAACCACCCGCCAGCCCGTGGCTCGGCACTTGCACTTCGGGCCAGCGAAGTCAGGGCGCCGGATGGTCCGGCGTCCAAGGAGGTTGGTCATGACGAAATCACTCAAGTCCTTTACGCTGCTCGCCTTGACGGCAGCGTTGCTCACGGCGGCCGTTCCCGCGGCGGCCCAGACGACCGCGACCGCGGACCAGGTCCGCAACATCCGCATCGCGGTGGTCGACCCCAACACCGGCGCCGAGCTCGAAGTGCTCAACGCCAACCAGGAGATCAGCCTCTTCCCCGGCGAAGAGGTGATGCTCCGCGTGTTCGAGCCCAATCCCACTCGGCGCCTCGATCGCCGCACCCTGCCGGCCAACTTCGGCTTCGGGCCGACGCAGACGCCGCTCGAGATCGTCCGCTCCTCGCCCGAGCGCGGCGAGGTGGTGGTGCGGCTCAACGAATCGACGGTCGGCGAGCGCTGGCACGTCGGCTACAAGCTGGGCGACCGCGTCGCCCTCTCCGATCCCGCGATGCAGCTGGGCCGCCTCCTGATCCGCGTCGCCGGTCCGGGGACGACCTCGATCACCGGCGCGGTGAGCTCGGGCCTTCAGCCCGCTGCCCGGGTCGGCCAGCGGCGCGGAAGCGGTGACCAGGGCGCTCTACCGCGGCATCCTGCTGCGCGAGCCGGATCCCGGCGCCGCCGGCGGTCACGACGACATCGCCCGCAACGGCTACGACGGCGTGCGCCGCGTCGCCACCAACATCGCCAACAGCCCGGAGAGCCGCGTGCGTCTCTACGAGGAGCGCGGCGTGAGCAACGTGCAGCGCCTCGACGCGATCTATCGCGAGCTGCTCGGTTGGAGCCGTGCCGACGTCGGCCGCGACCGCTGGGAGAGCGACTTCGCGGAGGTCGAGCGCGGCAACATCGCCGGCGTCGTCGACGCCATCGTGCGCTCGCAGCAGTTCCGCAGCCGCTTCGGGATCTGACGGGCCGTGAGCTAACAAGGCCCGTGTTCTGACGAGACTTGTTCTACCTGCGATGCTTTGAGTGCGGCGCCGCCAGTGGCGGCGCCGCTCGTTTGCCGCACCGCCACCCGGCGGCGCTTTCGTCTCGCGCATTTGCATGCGCCGTAGTCATTCGTTCTTAACGTTTGTCGTCCAGCTCGTCGCTTGCGGGCTCGCCGCGCTCGGCGGCGTCTGGCTGGGCGTGCACGCCCGCGAGCCGGTGGCGCCGCCGCGGTCCGCGGTGCAGCCGCGCGAGCCCATCACGCCGGGGCGCGGCGGCCGGCCGCGCCTGCTGACCGCGGTGGATGGCGGTCGCGTCCTCCCGATCGAGCAGTGGACGCCGCGGTTCCGCGCGCTCGAGGAGCGCGACGCGTGGGAGGAGCTCGGCGACTTGCTCGACGAGATCGAGTCGCGCGCGCCGGTGCTCTATCGCGCCAACCGCCTGGGCTTCCTGCACGCGCGGGCGCTGCTGACGGCGGGCGACGACGAGGAGGCGCTGGCGCACCTCGAGCCCTTCCTCGCGCCCGGCGATCCCTATCGGCCGCTCGCCCTGCACCACGCGGCGCTGCTCGCCACGGCGCTCGGCGAGGAGCAGCAGGCCGCGGCGCGGCGGCGCGCGCTGCTCCTCGAGCACCGCGGCTCGCTCTACTGGCGCGACACGCTCACCGAGCACCTGCAGTGGCTCGAGGGCGCGGGCAACCCGCGTGCGACGCTGCGTTTCGTCGACGACGTCGAATCGCTCGCCGACGACAACCGCACCGAGCGCGAGCTTGGCGCCGCCCGCGTCGGCGCGCTGGTCGCGTCGGGCGAGCTCGACGAAGCCGCCGAAGCAGGCGCGCGCTTGCTCGACAGCTCGACGCGCGACGACGCCGCGGAGCGCATCGCCTTGCGCCTCGACCGCGCCGACGTGCTGCGGCGCCTCTCCGCCGAGACGCTGCGCGACCTCGGCGAGAGCATGCTCCACCACCGGCAGTGGGACCGCGCCGTCGAGCTCTTCCTGCTGGCGCGCCGCGGGCTGCCCGAGGAGCGCGGCGAGCTCGACTTCTCGATGGGGCGCGCGCGCTTCTTCGCCGAGCAGTACGCGGAGGCGGAGCGTCTCTACCGCCGCGCCGCCGCCAACGCGCGCCGGCCCGGCGACAAAGCGCGCGCTCTCTACCACGCGGCGCGCGCGGCGCAGCTGCAGGGCAACGAGAAGACGGCCGAGACGCTGCTCGGCGCGGCGATCGCCGTGCCCGGCCGCTTCGACGCCACGGCCGCGGCGGCCACCGGCCGCCTGCGGCTGCGCGTCGGCGACGAGCGCGTGAAGGCTGCCCGCGGCGACCTCGCGCTGCTACGGCGGCTCTTCCCGCGCCAGCGCGCGATCGCCGAGGGCGCGGTCGCCCTCGCCATGGGCGAGCTGGCCGCCGGGCGGCCGCGCGCCGCCGTCGATGCGCTGGCGGCGGCGCCGGCTTCGCTCGACGACTACGACCGCGCCGAGGTCGCCTACTGGCGCGCCCGCGCCGTCGAGGAGACCGATCCACCGCGCGCGCTCGCCAACTATCTCGAAGTGCTGCGCGCCGACGTGCCGACCCACTTCGCCTACCTGGCGCGGCATCGGCTCGCACGGCAGCCGTTCGCCTCGGCGGCCGCGGCGGCCGCGGCAGCACGCCGGCGCGCTGCGAGCGAGGCGGTCCAACGCGGCAAGGTCGAAGAGGCGCGGCGCCTCCAAACCGACGTCGTGCTGCTCGCCGACGGCGCCGAGGCCGACCTCGAAGCGCTGCGCGAGATCTATCGCCGCATCCCGACCTATCGCGCTGTGCTCGAGGCGACGCCGCTGCGCCTGCCGGCGTTCCCGCTCGAGAACCCGACGCCCGACGAGCTGCTCATGGCGATGGGCCTCTTCGAGGAGACGGTGCAGACCGTCGGCGAGCGCTACCCGCTCCAGCCCTTCCGCTCGGGCTCACGCGCTCGGTCGTCTACCGCCACGCCGGCGCGTCGCGCTTGTCGATCCAGGCCGTCGAGTCGTTGATGGCGCAGGTGCCCGACGATTACGTGCCGCAGCTGCTGCCGCGCGAGCTGCGCGAGCTGCTCTACCCGCGCTACTTCTACGACCGCATCGCCGACGCCGGCGCGCGTCACGACGTCGACCCGCGCCTGCTGCTGGCGATCATGCGCGAGGAGTCGCGCTTCAACCCGCGCGCGAAGTCTGCGGCGGCGGCGCGCGGGCTGATGCAGCTGCTGCTCTCGACCGCGCGGCAAGTGGCGCGCGGCCTCGGCCTCGTCGACGTCTCCTCCGAAGACCTCTACGACCCCGAGTTGGTGATCGAGCTCGGCGCCAAGTACCTCGGCGACCTGCTCGCGCAGTTCGACGGCGACCCTTACGCAGCCGCGGCCGCCTACAACGCCGGACCGTCGCAGTCGCGGCTTTGGCGCGAGCTGGCACCGGCTCCCGGCCACGACTTCTTCCTCTCCACCGTCAGCTTCCCCGAGACGCGGCACTACGTGCGCAAGGTGCTCAACAGCTACGAGCGCTACGGCGAGATCTACCAAGGCGAGCCGCCCACCGGCGGCGTGCGCGCGGAGCCGTAGACAACACCTTGACCGTAGCTCCAATCATCAATTACGTTATTGATAAACGGGCATCGACCAATTTCTGGCTTCATACTGATAACCGCGCCTCGCATGCGATGTCGCGACAGCTCCTGACACTGCGAGGGGCCATGATCAGGGTCTTGATCGTTGCGATCGGATTGACGGCGTGGCCGGGACCGGTCGCGGCACAGGTCCAACCTGCAGCCAGACTCAGAGGCGAGATCCGACTCAACGAGGCTGGTGGATCGCTAGCGCCAAACGTGCGCGTTGTCGCGGCGGGTGCCAACCCGACGACGTCCGACAGCAACGGGCAATTCGTCCTCGAGTTTGCACATCTCAAGCCCGGCCAGCGCACGAAGGTCGACATCGTTCGCGAGGGCTGGGCGGTCGTCAACGACTTCGAGACCGAACGTGAGTTGCCCGTCGACGAGCCCGGGGCTCGGCGGCTGACGATCGTGATCAGCAAGGCGTCCGAGCGGCAACAGTGGGCGACGGACTACTACCGAATGCGCGGCCGCAAGGTGGTGGATGCGGAGTACGAGCAGCCAGTTACGGAATCAGGAGAAGAAAAACCAAGCGGACATGGCCCGGGAAGCGATCGCTGCAGCGGGAGAGGGACCAGGCGCGAGCGGAAGCTGACGAGCTCGCGCGAAAGCTGGCCGAGACGAGGCCGGAGGAAGTCAGCGCGGATGTGCGACGGGCGCAGCAGCTTTTCCTCGAGGGGCAGGATCGACGAAGCGCTGACATTGCTGTCGCCAGCGCGGCTAGAGGAGCAGGTGACGCGAGCAAGAAGGTGGGGCGGTGCAGTGGTACTTGCTGCGCGGCAAACTGCTGGCGATGAGGTTCCAGTTCGAGGAAGCCGCGGCTGCCTATGGTGAAGCGGTGCATCTGGCCCCGAACGATGGTGTGGCTCAGTTTGAATATGCCCACTTCAACCAGACCCTGAACCGGTTCGGGCCGGCGAGGCAGGGGTATGAGCGCGCAGTGACGATCTATCGCGAGCTGGCCAAGACCAACTCCGAGACCTACCGGCCGCACGTGGCGAAGACGCTCAACAACCTCGGCGTCCTGCACAGCGACCAGAACCGCTACCCGGAGGCCCGCGCGGCCTACGAGGAAGCGCTGACGATCTATCGCAGTCTGGCCAAGACCAACCCCGAGACCTACCGACCAGATGTAGCGACGACGCTCAACAACCTGGGCGTCCTGCGCCGCGACCAGAACCGCTACCCGGAGGCCCGCGCGGCCTACGAGGAAGCGCTGACGATCTATCGCGAGCTGGCCAAGACCAACCCCGGGACCTACCGGACATATGTGGCGATGACGCTCAACAACCTGGGCGTCCTGCACCGCGACCAGAATCGCTACCCGGAGGCCCGCGCGGCCTACGAGGAAGCGCTGACGATCTATCGCAATCTGGCCGAGACCAACCCCGAGACCTACCGGTCATATGTGGCGACGACGCTCAACAACCTGGGCATCCTGCACCGCGACCAGAACCGCTACCCGGAGGCCGGCGAGGCCTACGAGGAAACGCTGACGATCTATCGCAATCTGGCCGAGACCAACCCCGAGACCTACCGGTCATATGTGGCGACGACGCTCAACAACCTGGGCGTCCTGCACACCGACCAGAACCGCTACGCGGAGGCCCGCGCCGCCTTCGAGGAAGCGCTGACGGTCCGGCGCGAGCTGGCCAAGACCAACCCCGAAACCTACCGGCCAGAGGTGGCGACGACGCTCAACAACCTGGGCGTCCTGCACAGCAACCACAGCCGCTACCCGGAGGCCCGTACGGCGTACGAGGAAGCGCTGACGATCTATCGCGAGCTGGCCAGGACCAACCCGGAGACCTACCAGCCAAATCTGGCGATGACGCTCAACAACCTGGGCGTTCTGCACAGCGACCAGAACCGCTACCCGGAGGCCCGCACGGCCTACGAAGAAGCGCTGACGGTCCGGCGCGAGCTGGCCAAGACCAACCCCGAAACCTACCGGCCCGATGTGGCGACGACGCTCAACAACCTGGGCGTCCTGCACGGCAACCAGGACCGCTACCCGGACGCCCGCGCGGCCTACGAGGAAGCGCTGACGGTCCGGCGCGAGCTGGCCAAGACCAATCCCGAAACCTACCGGCCCGACGTGGCGACGACGCTCAACAACCTGGGCGTCCTGCACAGCGACCAGAACCGCTACCCGGAGGCCCGTGCGGCCTTCGAGGAAGCGCTGGCGATCCGGCGCGAGCTGGCCAAGACCAACCCCGAAACCTACCGGTCATCTGTGGCGATGACGCTCAACAGCCTGGGCGCCCTGCACGGCAACCAGGACCGCTACGCGGAGGCCCGTGCGGCCTTCGAGGAAGCGCTGGCGATCCGACGCGAGCTGGCCAAGACCAACCCCGAGACCTACCGGTCATCTGTGGCGATGACGCTCAACAACCTGGGCGTCCTGCACCGCGCCCAGAACCGCTACCCGGACGCCCGCGCGGCCTTCGAGGAAGCGCTGACGATTTACGCCGACTTTGCCAAAGCGAACCCTGAACGTTTCGCGCCCGAGGTCATCCGCCTGCAACGCCTCATTCGCGAAATGTCCACGCAGTGACGTCGCGGCCCAGCGATCACGCGCAATCGTACGTCGATGTCGGCTAAGCGAATGAAAGGCTAGACACTCCCAAACGTGGAAAACTGGAAAATGACGAACAACGAGGTGAAGTTGTCAAAGCCCCCGCTCAAACAGCCGAAGGGCAAACTCCTGACCTACGTCGCGATCGCCGCTGGTGTCCTCGTAGCGGCCTTGGCTGTCTTGTCCGTCATGCTTGCCAAGGCCGAGATGCTCGTCCGCCTCGGCCTCGTGGGCAATTTTTATTACGTCGTTCTCGTGATACTAGCCATTTTTGTCGCCATTTCTCTGTTCAGCGTGCTGCACTCGTATGCCGTCTACGTTGGGAAGGTTGGAGGTGGGTCGCTCGAATTAGGTGGGCCAATCGTTGCCTTCGTGCTCGTCATCGTGCTCGGCTACTACCTCAATCCGAGCCCGCAGTCCTTTGACCTGACCGTCTTCGTTCACGGCGAAGCAGGTCGGCAAGACATCATCTTGCGCAATGCCGGCAGCGTGTTGCTGGACCTCGGCGGCGATCGCCGCCGCGAGATGATCGGCGACAAGGGCCAGGCCTTCTTCCCCGGAATTCCAGCCACCTTCCGCGGCCAGGCGATCCCGGTCGCCGTCGAAGCGCCAGGCTATGAGCTCGTCATGCCGAATAACGAGATCGCGGTGGAAGGGGCTAGCGCCTACGTCGCCGTTCGGCCGAGAGCAGCCGAACTGACTGGCTATGTACGTACGAGTACGGGCCAGCCCATCGAGGGAGCGACCGTCAGTGTCGCGGGCACTACTTCGCAGACCGACGCCTCCGGCTTCTTCACGCTAGTGTTGCCGGGCGCGGGGCCACGCCAGAGTCTCACCATGCAGGTGATGGCGACCGGTTTTGCGCCATGGAATGGCCAGGTTGTCCCGGGCGCGAATGAGATTACCGTGGCTCTCGACCGCGTCGACAGTCGTGCGAACGATCCTGATTAGCGCCTTGGCCGTTGCGGTCGAACTGGCAGTGATGCCGGTTGAGACGCAGGCCCAATCTGCAGCCAAACTCAGAGGCGAGGTCCGAGTCAACGAGGCTGGCGGATCGCTAGCGTCAAACGTGCGCGTTGTCGCGGAAGGTGCCAACCCGACGACGTCCGACAGCAACGGGAAATTCGTCCTCGAGTTTCCGCGTCTCAGGCCGGGTCAGCAGACGAAAGTCGACATCGTCCGCGAGGGCTGGTCGGTCGTCAACGACATCGAGACCGAACGTGAGTTGCCCGTCGACGAGCCCGGGGCTCGGCGGCTGACGATCGTGATCAGCAAGGCGTCCGAGCGGCAACAGTGGGCGCTGTCGTACTACCGGTTGCTTGGCCGCGAGGTGGTGGATGCGGAGTACGAGCGCCGGTTACGGGATTTGGAGAAGACGCGAGCGGACACCACCGCCCAGGAGCGCGATCGGCTGCAGCGGGAGCGGGACCAGGCGCGAGCGGAGGCTGACGAGCTCGCACGGAAGCTGGCCGAGGCCCGGCCGGGGGAAGTCAGCGCCGACGTGCGGCGGGCGCAGCAGCTTTTCTTCGAGGGGCGGATCGATGAAGCGCTGACATTACTGTCGGCAGCGCGGCTAGAGGAGCAGGCGACGCGGGCCAAAGAGACCCTGAGGCAGGCGGTGCAGGGGTACTTGCTGCGCGGCAAATTGCTGGCGGTGAAGTTCCAGTTCGAGGACGCGGCGGCTGCCTATGCCGAAGCGGTGCATCTGGCCCCGAACGAGGGTGCGGCTCAGTTTGAACATGCCCACTTCAACCAGACGTTGAATCGGTTTGGGCCGGCTAGGGAGGGGTATGAGCGCGCAGTCTCGATCTATCGCGAGCTGGCCAAGACCAACCCCGAGATCTACCGCCTAGATGTGGCGACGACGCTCAACAACCTCGGTATCCTGCACAACGACCAGAACCGCTACGCGGAAGCCCGCGCGGCCCTCGAGGAAGCGCTGACGATCCGGCGCGAGCTGGCCAAGACCAGCCCCGAGACCTACCGCCCAGATGTGGCGACGACGCTCAACAACCTGGGCGTTGTGCGCCATAACCAGAACCGCTACGCGGAGGCCCGCGCGGCGCTCGAGGAAGCGCTGACGATCTATCGCGATAGCAACCCCGAGACCTACCGCCCATATGCGGCGAGGACGCTCAACAACCTGGGCAACCTGCACGGCGACCAAAACCGTTACACGGAGGCCCGCGCGGCCTACGAGGAAGCGCTGACGATCTATCGCGAGCTGGCCAAGACCAACCCCGAGATCTACCGCCCAGATGTGGCGGGGACGCTCAACAACCTGGGCAACCTGCACGGGAACCAGAACCGCTACGCGGAGGCCCGCGTGGCTCATGAGGAAGCGCTGACGATCCGGCGCGAGCTGGCCAAGACCAACCCTGAGACCTACAAGCCAGATGTGGCGACGACCCTCCACAACCTGGGCAACCTACACAGCGACCAGAACCACTACACGGAGGCCGGCGCGGCCTTCGAGGAGGCGCTGAGGATCAGGATCGAGCTGGCCAAGACCAACCCCGAGACCTACCGGCCTTCTGTCGCGAGAACGTTCAACAGCCTGGGAATTCTGCACACCGATGAGGACCGCTACGCGGAGGCCTGCGCGGCCTTCGAGGAAGCGCTGAAGATCTATCGCGAGCTGGCTAAGACCAACCCCGAGACCTACCGGCCTTCTGTGGCGACGACGCTCAACAACTTGGGCGTCCCGTACCGCCACCAGAAGCGCTACGCGGAGGCCCGCGCGGCCTTCGAGGAAGCCCTGATGGTCCAGCGCGACTTGGCCAGGACGAACCCCGAGACCTACCGGCCTTCTGTGGCGATGGCGCTAGGCAACCTGGGCAACCTTTATAGCGACCAAAACCGCTACACGGAGGCCCGCGCGGCCTTCGAGGAAGCGCTGACAATCTTTCGCGAGCTGGCCAAGACCAACGCGGAGACCTATCAGCCTTATGTGGCGATGACGTTCCACAATCTGGGCGACCTGCACAGCGAAGAGAACCGCTACGCGGAGGCCCGCGCGGCTTACGAGGAAGCGCTGACGATCTACGCCGACCTCGCTGGCAGCAACCCTGAACGTTACGAACCCAAGGTCATGCGCCTGCAAAGCCTCATTCGCGAAACGTCCGAGCAGTGACATCGTCCACGCCGATGCCCGCAGCCGTGCGGTCGGCTTGGAAGTGATTAGCTGCGCCCTGTACGTCGGCGACCTACTCGCACAGTTCGACGGCGGCCCTACGCCGCCGCGGCCGCCTACAACGCCGGCCCGTCGCAGTCGCGGCCCTGGCGCGAGCTGGCGCCCGCTCCCGGTCACGACTTCTTCCTCTCCACCGTGAGCTTCCCCGAGACCCGCCACTACGTGCGCAAAGTGCTCAACAGCTACGAGCGCTACGGCGAGATCTACCAAGGCGAGCCGCCCACGGGCGGCGTGCGAGCGGAACCGTAGGGTGGGCTCTGCACACGGGTAGGGAACAAGCCGGATCCCGAGAGGGGGTTACCCGGGGGGCGTGTCGGTGCCGCGCCATCAGCGACGGGCGAAGACCGACCGCTTGGATGCCGAGGGTCTGATGGACCGGTTGGTGCAGTACGTGACGGGCACGCAGCAGCGGATCTGGCGAGTGGTGGTGGTGCCGTCGCGAGAGGACGAGGAGCGCCGGCAGCTGCATCGCAGTCGCGAGGTGCTGCAGGCCGATGCTAGGCGACTGGTCTGCCGGATCCGCAGTTTGCTTGCGCTCGAGGGCGTGCGACTGACCAGTCGCAAGCAGCTGCGCGAGGCGAGTGAGCTGACCTGCTGGGACGGTTCTCCGTTACCGGAGCAGCTACGCCTGCGGCTGGCGGATGAGCTGGAGCGGTTGGTGCTCGTGCAGCAGCAGCTGCGGCGACTGCAGGCTCGTCGCGAGCAGATGATCCAGCAAGGCACCGGCTTGCAGCTGGAGCTGGTGCGGCTGCTGATGAAGCTGCAAGCCGTGGGGACGGAGAGCGCTTGGTACCTGGTGATGGAGTGCTTCGGCTACCGCCGGTTCCGCAATCGACGCCAGGTCAGTGCCTACCCAGGGCTGACTCCGACCCCGTACGACAGCGGCCAGAGTCGGCGAGAGCAGGGGATCTGTAAGGCGGGCAATCACCGGCTGCGATGGATCCTGGTGGAGCTGGCGTGGTCCTGGCAGCGACGCGAACCCAAAGCGCTCTCAGCCGCTGGTTCCGTGAGCGCTTCGGTGGAGGCAAGCGTCACCGGCGTGTTGGCATCGTCGCCCTGGCGCGCAAGCTTCAAGTCGCGCTGTGGCAGTACGTCGAGCACGGCATCGTGCCTGAAGGAGCGCTGTTGAAGAGCTAGCCTCCGGATTCCCGCAACAGATTCAGCGAGCGGCGGGCGCGGAGCCCGCCCTACACCGGACGGTGCGCAGAGCGCACCTGACGGTTCGACCACGGCTGCACGCCCGGATCTGCTTGACAGCCGCTTCTGAAAGCGCTTACAGTCGCCCCAGGTTGTAAGCGCTTACACACATGACGGCGCACCGCGCCCTGCCCCGCGCCGCGGCCCCGGCCGCACCGGCGGCGCCGACCCCCTCGATCTACGAGGTCGCCCGTCGCGCCGAGGTGTCGGTCGCCACCGTGTCGCGGGTCCTCAACGGCAAGGGTCCGGTGCGCGCCGAGACCCGCGAGCGCGTGCTCGCCGCCGTCAGCGCGCTCGAGTACGTGCCGCACAGCGGCGCCCGCAGCCTCAGCACGCGGCGCACGATGCTCATCGGCGTCCTCCTCCCCGACATGCACGGCGAGTTCTTCTCCGAGATCGTGCGCGGCATCGACCGCGTGGCGCGCGCCGCCGGCTACCACCTGCTGGTCTCCGGCGCCCACAACGATCCCGACGAGACGGCCGCCGTGCTGCAGGCCCTGCACGGCCGCGTCGACGGCCTGGTGCTGATGGCGCCCGGCCTCGGCGCCGCCTGGCTGCGCCAGCGCCTGCCCCGCCGCCTGCCGGTGGTGCTGCTCAACGACGGCGGCACCAGCGCCCACCCCTCGCTGCGCATCGACAACCGGCGCGGCGCCCGGCTCGCCGTCGAGCACCTGCTGGCGCACGGCCACCGCGAGATCGCCTTCATCAGCGGGCCGCGCGGCAACTCGGACGCCGCCGAGCGCCAGCGCGGCTACAACGAAGCGCTGCGCGTGCACGGCCTGCGGCGGCAGCCGCGGCTGGAGCTGCGTCGGCGACTTCTCCGAGGAGTCCGGCGCCCTCGCCGGCCGCGCCATCGCGCGGCTCGCGCCGCGGCCGACCGCCGTCTTCGCCGCCAACGACGCCATGGCCGTCGGATGCCTGGCGGCGCTGCGCGAGAGCGGCCTCGAGGTGCCCGGCGACGTCTCGCTGGTCGGCTTCGACGACATCCCCATCGCCCGCCACCTGCACCCGGCGCTGACCACCGTGCGGGTGCCGATCGCCGAGCTCGGCCAGCGGGCGATGAGCCGTTTGCTGCAGGACGTCGAGGGCGGCGGCGCCGCCGCCCCCGAGCACGCCGTCATCGCGCCGACGCTCGCCAGCCGCGCCTCCGTGGCTGCCGCGCCCGGCGCCGTCAAACGTTCCCACACGAAAGGGAGGAAGAGCCGATGACACACGGACGATCTCTGTTCGCGCTCGCGTTGCTCGGGGGGTGGCTGCTCGCCGCCGCCGCCGCGGCGCAGAACACCACCTCGTCGCTGCGCGGCGTCGTCCAGGACGCCAACGGCGCGCCGGTGGCCGACGCGACCGTCGACGCCGTCAACACCGAGAGCGGCGTCGCCCGCAACGCCAAGACCGACGCGCAGGGCAAGTTCTCGCTGCCCGGCCTGGTGCCGGGCACCTACGCGGTGGCGGTCACCAGCCCCGGCGGCGTCACCGTCAGTCAGGAGATCCAGCTCCTCCTCGGCCAAAACCTGCAAGTGGAGTTCTCGCTCGCCGAGAACCAGCTCGTGACCGAGCAGGTGACGGTGTTCGGCGAGGCGGTGCAGCTGCTGGTGGAGACCAAGGACTCGCAGCTCGCCACCAACGTGACGCCGCAGCAGATCGAGGCGCTGCCGCTCAACAACCGCAACTTCCTCGCCTTCGCCAACCTCGCTCCCGGCGTGCGCTTCACCGACGACCAGGACGCCACCAGCAAGTTCCGCAGCGGGGCCCAGGACTCGCGGCAGGTCAACGTCTTCATCGACGGGCTCTCCTACAAGAACGACGTGCTGCAGGGCGGCGCCTTCATGCAGGACAACAGCCGCGGCAACCCCTTCCCGCAGGCGGCGGTGCAGGAGTTCCGGGTGTTGACCCAGAACTACAAGGCCGAGTACGAGAAGGCCGCCGCGGCGGTGATCACCGCGGTCACCAAGTCGGGAGGCAACGAGATCTCGGGCGACGCCTTCTTCCTCTACCAGGACAAGGACCTGGTCAGCCAGGACGACTTCTCGCGCGCGCGCGGCGAGAAGAAGGGCGACTACGAGCGTAAGCAGTACGGCCTCTCGCTGGGCGGCCCGATCCAGCAGGACAAGCTGCACTACTTCCTCACCTACGAGCGCAACGAGCAGGACCGCAGCGTCAGCGTCTTCCGCGGCGGCGCCTTCGACTCGGCCCCGGCGAGCGTGCGGCAGTTCCTCGGCAGCTTCCCCACCGGCGTGCTGACGCAGCCCTTCGAGTCCGACCTCTACTTCGGCAAGCTCTCCTGGCAGCCGGCCGCCGGGCAGTCCTTCCAGGCCACCGTCTTCATGCGCGACGAGCAGGACGTCAGGGGTTTCGGCACCCAACGCACGTTGGACGGCGCCGAGAGCCAGGAGATCAGCACCGACGCGTTCACCGCCAAGCACACCTCGGTGCTCGGCCAGGTCTTCAACGAAGTGAGCCTGATGGCGCAGACGATGCAGTGGAACCCCGCCGCGCTCGACTCCAGCTCGCCGCGGCTGAACTACATCGGCATCCTCGACGTCGGCGGCAAGGACGCCACCCAGGACTTCGTGCAGGACAAGATCGGCGTGCGCGACGACGTCACCTGGCTGTTCGACTGGCGCGGTCAGCACACCCTCAAGGCGGGAGGCAGCTTCAACCGCCTCGACTACGAGGTCACCAAGACGCTGTTTCCCAACGGCCTGTTCGAGTTCCGCAGCGACGAGCAGTGGCTGTTCCCGTTCCAGGCGCGGATCGGCTTCGGCGACCCGACGCTGGACTTCAGCAACAACCAGCTCGGGCTCTACGCGCAAGACGACTGGCAGCTGCTCGACAACCTGACGGTGAGCGTCGGGCTGCGCTGGGACTACGAGTCGAACATGCTCAACAACGACTACCGGACGCCGCCGGAGCTGCAGGCGGCGCTGGAGAGCGCCTGTCAAACGTTCGGCCAGCCGCTCAACGGCCGCAGCACCTGGTGCCTGCGCGACTTCCTCGACCTCGACCGCTACACCACCGACGGCGACGACCGCGATGCCTACACCGGGATGTGGCAGCCGCGCTTCGGCTTCAGCTGGGACGTCCGCGGCACCGGCAAAACGGTGGTCTTCGGCGGCTGGGGCAAGTACTACGACCGCGTCAACCTCAACGACATCTTCGACGAGCAGTACCGGCAGCAGTACAAGATCTTCTCGTTCTGCTTCTCCGCCGACCGGCGCCCCGGCCCCCAACTGCGGCGCGCCGACGTTGCAGTGGAACCCCAGCTTCCTCTCCGCCGCGGCGCTGCGCGGGCTGGTCGCCAGCGGCCAGGCGCCGGGGCCCGAGGTCTTCCTCGTCGCCAACGACATGAAGCCGCCGCGCTCGGATCAGTGGACGCTGGGCGTCCGCCAGCAGCTCGGCCGCTGGCTGGGCTCGCTCGCCTACGCCGGCGTGCGCGGCCACAACGGCTTGTCCTATTTCTTCGGCGACCGCGTGCCGGGAGCCACCTTCGACCAGCGCTTCGGCAACAACGTGCCGGTCCCCGGCTACGGGCGCGTGTTCGTCACCTCGACGGAGCGGCGGAGCTGGTACGACGCCCTGCTGCTGAGCATCGATCGGCCGCTGACCGCCGACGGCAAGTGGGGCCTCACCGTCGCCTACACCTATGCCGAGGCGGAGCAGGAAGGGACCGACAACACCTTCGAGGGGGTCGTCTTCGGCGCCTTCGACTACCTCGACTCGAGCAGCTTCTACGGGTTCCCGGCCAGCAACACCGAGGACCACCGGCTGGTGATCTCGGGCGTCTACCAGCTGCCCGCCAACATCCAGGTGTCCTCGCTGATCACCCTCGGCTCCGGCGTGCCGTACACCATCTTCGACGACTCGGTGGCGCCCTTCACCGTGCGCTGGAACGAGGGCCAGCCGGAGAAGGAGGACTTCATCATCCCCGACGCCTGGGCCTACCGCAGCGTCGACCTGCGGCTGCAGTGGGACGCGCCGCCGATCATGGACGACGTGGTGGTGAGCCTCATCGCCGAGGGCTTCAACGTCTTCGACTACGACAACGGCGGCTGCTTCGAGAGCTTCAAGCCGCGGCTGCCGTCGGTGAACGCGCGCTTCGGCGAGCCCAACTGCGAGTTCAACACGCGCCGCCTGCAGGGTGGGGTGCGCGTCGCTTTCTGAGCATCGGCGACTCGATGAGTGAGGTCCGAGGGGCGCGGGTGCGTCGGCCGGCGAGAACGTCGTCGCGAGGGCCAGCGGGCGCGCGGCAACTCGATCTTCACGCATCGAGGTTGCTTCGTCGCTGCGCACTCGCAACGACGGAATCGCGTTCGCGCGCTAGCACTGACCGCCGCCCTCGCGCTCGGGTGCTCGACGGCGAACGGCGGGGCGGCGTCGGCCGAGGCCGCCGCCGCGCCCGCCCCGCCGACCGCGGTCCACCTCGACGCCGCCGACGCGGCCTTTCTCGACGACGTTCAGCAGCGCACCTTCCGCTACTTCTGGGACCTCGCCGACCCGCACACCGGCCTCGTCCCCGACCGCTGGCCGACGAAGTCCTTCGCCTCCGTGGCCGCCACCGGCTTCGGGCTCACCGCCTACCCGATCGGCGTCGAGCGCGGCTGGGTGAGCCGCGACGAGGCGCGCCAGCGCGTGCTGCGCACGCTGCGTTTCCTCTGGCAGGCGCCGCAGGGGCCGGAGGCGCGCGGCACGACCGGCTACCGCGGCTTCTTCTACCACTTCCTCGTTCCCCAGACCGGCGAGCGCTTCGAGCAGGTCGAGCTGTCGACGATCGACACCGCGCTGCTGCTCGCCGGCGTCCTCTTCTGCGGCGAGTACTTCGACGGCGACCACGCGGACGAGCGCGAGATCCGGCAGCTCGCCGAGCAGCTCTACACGCGCGTCGAGTGGAGCTGGGCGCAGCCGCGGCCGCCGCGCATCGGCATGGGGTGGAAGCCCGAGACGAAGTTCATCGAAGCCGACTGGCACGGCTACGACGAGGCGATGATCCTGCAGCTCCTCGCCCTCGGCTCGCCGACGCATCCCGTCGACGCGGCGGTATGGCAGAAGTGGACGAGCAACTACCGCTGGCAGCGCTGGCAGGGGTACGAGCACGTCCTCTTCGCGCCGCTCTTCGGCCACCAGTACAGCCACCTCTGGATCGACTTCCGCGGCATCCAGGACGCCTACATGCGCGCAGCGCGGGATCGACTACTTCGAGAACTCGCGGCGCGCGACGCTGGCGCAGCGGGCGTGGGCGATCGCCAACCCACGCGGCTGGACCGGCGTCGGCGAGGACGTCTGGGGCGTGACCGCTTGCGACGGGCCGGCCGACGTCGAGCTCGAAGTGCAGCCGGTGGGAACGGAACGCAGCGAGAAGCGGCGCTTCTGGACCTACGCCGGCCGCGGCGTCGGTCCCGGCTTCCCGGTCGACGACGGCACGCTGGCGCCCACTGCCGCCGGCGGTTCGGTGCCGTTCGCTCCCGCGCCGACGATCCGCGCGCTGCGCACGATGCGCGAGCGCTACGGCGAGCACCTCTACGGCCAGTACGGCTTCCTCGACGCCTTCAACCCCACCTTCCGCTTCGCCGTGCCGGTGCATCACGGCAAGGTGGTGCCGGAGGTCGGCTGGTTCGACACCGACTACCTCGGCATCGACCAGGGGCCGATCCTGGCGATGATCGAGAACCACCGCTCCGAGCTCGTCTGGCGACTGATGCGGCGCAACCCGCACCTGCGCCGCGGCCTCGAGCGCGCGGGGTTCAGCGGCGGATGGCTGGCAGCGGCGCCGTGATACGCGCCGTCTCACGTACCGAAAGACTGTCATCGCGAGGGGCGAAGCCCCGTGGCGATCTCGATGATCGAGATTGCTTCGTCGCTACGCTCCTCGCAATGACGCTGAGGCAGCGGCGAGGCCTTGTTACGGCCGCGTTGCTGCTACTGCCATTCGTCGCCGCCGGCTGCCGTGGCCGCGCTCGCGACGACGTCGCGACGGTGCGCTTCTGGGGCTTCGGCCGCGAGGGCGAGGTGGTGCGCGAGCTGGTGCCCGAGTTCGAGCGCCAAAACCCGCGCATCCGCGTCGAGGTGCAGCAGATCCCGTGGACGGCGGCGCACGAGAAGCTGCTCACCGCCTACGTCGGCCGCTCGACGCCCGACGTCTCGCAGATGGGCAACACCTGGATCGCCGAGCTCGCGGCCCTGGGCGCCCTCGAGCCGCTCGACGCGCGCCTCGCCGCCGCGGGCGCGATCCCGCGCGGCGACTACTTCCCCGGCATCTGGGACAGCAACGTCGTCGACGGCAAGACCTGGGGCGTGCCGTGGTACGTCGACACGCGCGTGCTCTTCTACCGCGCCGACCTCGTCGCGGCGACCGGGCTTCCTTGGCCGCCGCGCAGCTGGGACGAGTGGCTGGCGGTGATGGAGCGCATCAAGCGGGACGGCGGGCCCGAGCACTACGCCATCCTGCTGCCCATCGACGAGTGGGCGCAGCCGGTGATCTTCGGCCTGCAGACGGGCGCCGACCTGCTCGCGGCCGGCGGCGGGCGCGGCCACTTCCGCGACCCGCGCTTCCGCCGCGCCATGGCCTTCTACGTCGACCTCTACGCGCGCAAGCTGGCGCCGCCGCTCGACGCCTCGGGGCTCGCCAACCTCTACCAGCAGTTCGCCGAGGGCTACTTCGCGATGGTGATCACCGGCCCGTGGAACCTCGGCGAGTTCCGCCGCCGCATCCCCGCCGACGAGCAGGATCTTTGGGCGACGGCGCGCGCTGCCGCCGCCCGAGGCCGGCATGCCGCAGCCGGGCGCCTCGATCGCCGGCGGCGCGAGCCTGGTGCTCATGCGCGGGGCGAGCGACCCCGAGGCCGCCTGGCGCTGGATCGAGTACCTCTCGGCGCCGGAGCAGCAGGCGCGCTTCTACGCCGCGACCGGCGACCTGCCGGCGCGCCGCTCGGCCTGGCCGCTCACCGGGCTCGCCGACGATCCGAAAGCGGCGCCGTTCCTGACGCAGCTCGGCAACGCGGTGCCGCTCCCCAAGGTGCCGGAGTGGGAGCGCATCGCCACCCTGGTCGCACAGAGGTGCGAGCAGGTGATGCGCGGCGGCGCCGACCTCGACACCGCGCTCGCCGCGCTCGACGCCGACGTGGACCGCGTGCTCGCCAAGCGCCGCTGGATGCTGGCCCGCCCCGGCGAGGCGGGCGCGCAGCCATGAACGACTCCGCCGCCGAAGACCTGCGCGGCACTCGCGCCGAAGCGCGCGCGGCGTGGCTGCTGCTCGCCCCGGCGCTGCTCGCCATCGCGCTCTTCTTCGCCCTGCCGCTCGTCGCCGCCTTGTTCCTCTCGCTCACCGACTTCGACATCTACGCCATCGCCGACCTCGACAACCTGCGCTTCGTCGGCCTCGGCAACTACGCGCAGCTGCTGCGCGAGCCGCTCTTCTGGCAGGCGCTGCGCACCACCATGGTCTACGTGCTGCTGGGCGTGCCGCTGACGCTGGCGCTCTCGCTCGGCGGCGCGCTGCTGCTGAACTCGCGGCTGGCGCGCTGGCGCGGGCTCCTGCGCACCGTCTTCTTCGCGCCGGTGGTGACGACGCTCGTCGCCGTGGCGGTCGTCTGGCACTACCTCTACCACCCGCGCTTCGGCCTCTTCAATCACATGCTCGGCGCGCTCGGCATCCCGCCGATCGACTGGCTCGGCCGCCCAGGTTGGGCGATGGTGGCGATCACGCTGCTCGCCGTCTGGCGCAGCTTCGGCTACGGCCTCGTCATCTACGTCGCCGGGCTGCAGGCGATCCCGCGCTCGCTCTACGAGGCGGCCGAGCTCGACGGCGCCGGCTCGTGGCGGCAGCTCGTCGACATCACCCTGCCGATGCTGCGGCCGACGACCCTCTTCGTGGCGGTGATCACCACCGTCGGGCTCTTCCAGATCTTCGCCGAGCCCTACGTGATGACGCGCGGCGGGCCGCTCAACGCCACCACCTCGGTGGCGCTGATGATGTACCAGCAGGGCTTCCGCTGGTGGAGCATGGGCAACGCCGCCGCCATCGCCTTCGTGCTCTTCGGGATGGTGCTGCTGGCGAGCGCGCTGCAGATGGCGCTGCGCAAGAGGAGCGCGACGTGAGGCGCCGCCTCGCCGCGTGGCTCGTCAACGGCACGCTCGCCGTGATGGCGCTGCTCACCGCCGTGCCGCTCTTGTGGATGGTGTCGGCCTCGCTGATGCCCACCGGCGAGGCGCAGTCGCTGCCGCCGCGGCTCATCCCTTCGCAGCCGACGCTCGCCCACTACCACGACCTCTTCGCGCGGCTGACCTCGGCCGCGCGCTCGGCAACACGCTGCTCCTCGCCTCGCTCATCACCGCGGTGTCGCTGCTCTGCAACTCGATGGCCGGCTACGCCTTCGCCAAGCTGCGCTTCCGCGGCCGCTCGCGGCTCTTCGCCCTGCTGCTGGCGACGCTCGTCGTGCCGCCGCAGGTGACGGTGCTGCCGCTCTTCCTCGAGATCCGCGGCCTCGGCCTCGTCAACTCCTTCGGCGGCGTGCTGGTGGCGGGCATCGCCACCGTCTTCGGCATCTTCCTCATCCGCCAGTTCGCGCTCGGCATCCCCGACGAGCTGCTCGACGCCGCCCGCCTCGACGGCGCCTCCGAGCTGCGCATCTACTGGACGATCGTGCTGCCGCTGCTGCGGCCGATCCTCGTCACCCTCGGCGTCTTCACCTTCCTCTCGGCGTGGAACGACTTCATGTGGCCGCTCATCGTGCTCACCGACGAGAGCAAGTACACGCTGCCGCTCGCCCTCGCCAACCTCTCCGGCGAGCACGTGCAGGACACCGAGCTGATGCTCGCCGGCGCCGTCGTCACCGTGGCGCCGGTGCTGCTGCTCTTCCTCGCCGTGCAGCGGCACTACATCGAAGGCATCCTGATGGGGAGCATCAAGGAGTGAGCAGGTCCGGCAGCGATGGTGGGCGAGCTCGCGCTCGGCCGCTCCGGCCGTAGGTGGCTCGCTCGCGCTGCTCGCCGTGCGGCGCCGCCGGCCGGCGACGACGAGCGCGCGGCACCGTCGCGCCGCTCGATCCCGCGGCCTGGCAGGCGGCTCCGGCCGCCGGCGTGGCGATGCAGCTCGCCGCCGCGACGCGGCCCGGACGGCGAGCCGGCGCTGCGCATCGACTACGACTTCCAGGGGCGCGGCGGCTGGGCGGCGGCGCGGCTGCCGCTCGACCTCGAGCTGCCGCCGTACTACGAGATCCGCTTCCTGCTGCGCGGCGAGGGGCCGCCGAACAACCTCGAGCTCAAGCTCGTCGATCCGTCGGGCGACAACGTCTGGTGGCACGTCAAGCGCGACTTCGCGTGGCCGGCGGAATGGACGCCGATGCGCGTGCGGAAGCGGCAGGTCACCTTCGCTTGGGGGCCGCTCGGCGGCGGCGAGCCGCGTCGGCATCGGCGCCGTCGAGCTCACGGTGTCGGCCTCCTCCGGCGGCCGCGGCACCGTCGAGGTCGCCGGGCTCGAGATCGTCGCCACCGAGCCGGCCGCGACGACGCCCGGTCCGCTGCGGGCAGCGGCCACGAGCGCCGCGGTGGAGCACGACGCGCCCGCGGCGGTCGACGGCGATCCGGCCACGACCTGGCGACCCGAGGCCGGCGATGAGGGCGAGATCACGGTCGACCTCGGGCGACTGCGTGGAGCTCGGCGGCCTCACGCTCGCCTGGGAGTCGGACCGTGCCCCTCGTCGTTTCGCCGTCGAGCTCTCGCGCGACGGCACGACCTGGGACGAGGTCCGCGAGGTGACGCGCGGCGGCGCAGCGCGGAGCCACCTGAGGATCCCCGACGGCGAGGCGCGCCTCGTCCGCGTGCGCCTCCCCGCGGACGCCGGCTGCCCGGAGAGCTGCGGGCTCGCGGAGGTGGTGGTGCGGCCCCTCGCCTTCGGCGCGTCGATCGAACGCCTTCCTCGTCGCCCTCGCCGGTGAGGAGCCCCGCGGCACCTACCCGCGCGGCTTCGTCGAGGCCGTCTACTGGACGGTCACCGGACAGCCCGGCGCCGCCGCACGAGTCGCTCGTCTCCGAGGACGGCGCCGTCGAGCTGGGGGAGCGACGCTTCACGCTGGAACCGATGCTCTACCTCGGCGGCCGCCTCTACACCTGGGCCGACGTCACCGCGCGGCAGAGCCTCGCCGAGGGCGACCTGCCGATCCCCACCGTCACCTGGGAGATCCCGGCCGGCGGCGCCTCGCCCGGCGGACCGAGCCCGGTCCGGCTGGAGATCACCGCCCTGGACTTCAACTCCTTGAGGATCCGCACGTCCTCGTCCACTACCGCCTGATCAACGAGTCCCCGACCCGCTTGCGCGGCCGGCTGTTCGTCCTCGCCCGCCCTTTCCAGGTCAACCCGCCGCACCAGTTCCTCAACATCGCGGGGGGCGTGGCGCCGATCCGGCGGATCGCCTGCGACGCCATGGGCCTCGCGGCCGACGACCTGACGGTGCGCATGGGGCCGGCCCCGGCGGCGTGCGGCGCCGCGGCCTTCGACGAGGGGGAGCTCGCGAGCTGGCTCGAGCGCGGAGAGGTGCCGCCGTCGCGGCTCGGTCGACGACCCCACGGCGCTCGCATCCGCCGCCATGGCGTCGGAGGTGGACCTGGCGCCGGGCGACGTCCGGCAGGCGACGATCGCGGCCTCGACTCGCGGCTTCGGGTCGCCCGTCTCGCTGCAGCACGACGGCCATCGCAGGTTCGCTTTCCTCCGCCAACAGGAGGAGGAGTCTTGGCGCCGTTGGCTCGACGGGGTGACGATCGACGTTCCCGACGAGGCGCTCCCCCTCGTACGGACGATGCGGTCCAACCTCGCGTTCATCCAGATCCACCTCGACGCTCCCGCGCTGCAGCCCGGCTCGCGCGCCTACGCGCGCTCGTGGATCCGCGACGGCGCGCTCACCGGCGTAGCACTGCTGCGGCTCCGCCAGGAAGACATGGTGGCGGCGTTCGCCGAGTGGTTCGCGGGCTACCAATACCCGGACGGCAAGGTGCCCTGCTGCGTCGACCGACGCGGCGCCGACCCGGTGCCCGAGCACGACAGCCACGGCGAGCTGATCCACCTCATCGCCGAGGTCTACCGCTACACGCACGATCGCGCCTTCGCCGAGCGGCTCTTCCCCCGCGTGGCCGCCGCCGTCGACGCGATCGAGGCGCTGCGCCAGCAGCGCCGCACGCCGGAGTATCGGACGGCAGCGAAGCTCCCCTTCTTCGGCCTGCTGCCGGAGTCGATCAGCCACGAGGGCTATTCGGCGAAGCCGGTGCACTCCTACTGGGACGACACCTTCGCCTACCGCGGCCTCGACGACGCCGTGGCGCTCGCCCGCGCCCTCGGGCGCAGCGAGCTCGCCGTCGAGTGGTCGCGTCGCCGCGACGAGTTCCGTCACGACTTCCTCGCCTCGATCGCGCGCGTCCGTGAGCTTCACCGCCTGGACACTCTCCCGGCGAGCGCCGACCTGGCCGACTTCGACCCGACGTCGACGACGACGATGCTCGATCCCGGCGGGCTGCTGCCGTTCCTGCCGCGCGATGCGGTCGACGCCACCTTCGAACGCTACTGGCGCGAGCTTCGTGGCGCGGCGGGACGGCACCAAGCCTTGGGAGGGGTACACGCCCTACGAGCTCCGCACGGTCGGCGCCTTCGTCCGCCTCTCCGCGAGCGAGCGCGGACCCGGTGCCCCCGACTGGAAGGCGCGAGCCCACGAGCTGCTCGCCTGGTTCCTTCACGACCAGCGCCCGCCGGGCTGGAACGGTTGGCCGGAGGTCGTCCATCGCGCCTACCGCGAACGGCGCTTCCTCGGCGACCTGCCGCACGGCTGGGTGGGCTCGGACTTCATCCGCTCCTTCCTCGACCTCTTCGCCTTCGTGCGGGAGGCGTCCAACGAAGGAGAGGAGGCGCTCGTGCTCGGCGCCGGCATCCCGGAGGAGTGGCTGCGCCGGCGGGAGGGCGTGGGCATCCGCAACCTGGCGACCCCGTGGGGCGACCTCGGCTACACCCTTCAACGGAGCGGGAGCGTCTACCGCTTCACCTTCAGGGCCAAACTCGAGGAGCTGCCGGCGGGCGGCATCGTGCTGGTGCCCCCTGCCGTTCGGCCCGCGCACCGGGCCGAGGTAGACGGCCAGCCGGTACCGCTCGCCGACGACGGTACGCTCGTCCTGCAGCGCGTTCCCGGCGTCGTCGACTTCTTCGCCGGTGAGGAGAGCGCCAGTGGATCCTGAGCCGCGCCTGCCCGGTATGGGTCTGGCCGGCCTGCCGCCCGGCCGCTACGGCCACTTCAGCGCCGACGGCCGCGAGTACGTCATCACCGATCCGCGCCCGCCGCGCCCGTGGGTCAACGTCATCGCCAACCCGCGCGTCGGCCTCGCCGTGTCGCACACCGGCAGCGGCTTCTCGTGGATCGACAACGCCCAGCTCGCCGTGATCGTGCGCTGGCAGCAGGACCTCGCCGAAGACCGCTCGGGGCGCTTCCTCTACCTCTGGGACCTCGACGCCGACGACGTCTGGTCGCTGGCGCCGGCGCCCTGCTGGGCGCGCTACGACCGCTTCGCCTGCCGCCACGGGCTCGGCTACACGCGCTTCGAGACCGCGCGCGGCGGCGTGCGCGCGTCGTGGACGCTGGCGGTCGACGCCGACGAGACGGTCGAGCTCTGGCGGCTGCGGCTCGAGGAGACGAGCGGCCGCGCTCGCCGCCTCGCCCTCGTCGGCGGCATCGAGTGGAACCTCGGGCTCGCGCCGGCGCCGCGGCGCGAGTTCCAGAAGCTCTTCATGGAGACCCGCTTCGACGCCGCCGCGCGCGCGGTCGTCGGCGGCAGCCACATGTGGGACCTCCCGTCGGCGCGCTGGGGGCACTGGAACCGCGACTTCCCGTACTGGAGCGCCTTCGCGGCGGCGCAGCCGGTGGCGGCGGCCGAGGGGGACAAGGCGGCGTTCCTCGGCCGCTACGGCGACTGGCGCCGGCCGCGGGCGATGCGCCAGGGAGATGGAATGGCGCCAGCTCTTCGGGCGCCACTACGATCCCATCGCCGCGCTGCGCAGCGAGGTCGCGCTGGCGGCCGGTGGCAGCTGGGACGGCGGCTTCGTGCTCGCCACTGGCGACGATGACGCCGGCGCGCTGGCGCTCGCCGGCCGCTTCGCCGACGCCGCGGCGATGGATGCCGCGATCGACGGCGTGACGGCGCGCTGGCGCGGCTGGCTCGGCGGGCATCGCATCGAGACGCCCGACCCGGCGCTCGACGCGCTCGCCAACGACTGGCTGCGCTACCAGGCGATCTCGGCGCGGCTGTTCGGCCGCGCCGGCTACTACCAGCAGAGCGGCGCCTACGGCTTCCGCGACCAGCTGCAGGACTCGCAGGTGTGGCTCACCATCGACCCGCCGCGCTGCCGCCGCAGATCGCGCTCCACGCCGCCCACCAGTTCGCCGACGGCTCCGTCTACCACTGGTGGCACCCGCTCTCCGAGCAGGGGCACGTCACGCGCATGAGCGACGACCTGCTCTGGCTCGCCTTCGTCACCATCCGCTACCTCAAGGAGACGGGCGACCTGTCGATCCTCGACGAGCCCGTCCCCTACCTCGACGGGCCAGCCGGCGCCGCTCGCCGACCACATCGAGCGCGCCTTCGCGCGCGTCTTCGCGCGCACCTCGCCGCGCGGCCTGCCCTACATCGGGGCCGGCGACTGGAACGACGGGCTCTCGGCGCTGGGGCTCGAGGAGCGCGGCGAGTCGGTGTGGCTGGCGCAGTTCCTCGCCGGCCTGCTCGCCGACTGGGCGCACGTCCACGGCCTGCTGGCCGACGCAGCGGCGCGCCGCCGCACTCGGCGACGACACCGCCAACGAGCTGCCCGGCCGCGCCGCCGAGCTGCTGGCGCGCCGCCAGGCCCTGGTCGAAGCCGTCAACGAGCACGGCTGGGACGGCGGCTGGTACCGCCGCGCCACCCGCGACGACGGCAGCTGGATCGGCAGCGCCGGCAACCGCGAGGGCCGCATCTACCTCAACCCGCAGACCTGGGCGATCCTCGCCGACGTGGCGCCGCCCGAGCGGGCTCGCGCCTGCCTCGCCGCCGTCCGCGAGCACCTGCTGACGCCGGCGGGCGCGCTGCTCCTCGCCCCCGCCTACGAGACGCCCGACGAGACGATCGGCTACATCACCCGCTACGCGCCCGGGCCTGCGCGAGAACGGCGGCGTCTACACCCACGCCGCCACCTGGGCCATCGCCGCCGCCGCCAAGGCGCGCGACGCCGAGCTCGTGGGCCAGCTGCTCGCGGCCATCGACCCGACGACGAAAGACCCCGACCGCTACTGGGCCGAGCCCTACGTCCTGCCGGGCAACGTCGACGGCCCCGCCTCGCCCCTCCACGGCCGCGCCGGCTGGACCTGGTACACCGGCGCCGCCGCCTGGCTGCCGCAGGTCATCGCCGAGTGGGTGCTCGGCGTGCGGCCGACCTGGGAGGGACTGCGCTTCGATCCCTGCCTGCCGCCGGGCTGGCAGCGGGCGCACGTGAGGAGGCCGTGGCGAGGAGCCGTCCTCGACGTGTCAATCGAGCGCTCGCGAGACGCTCCGCGACGGGGAGGTCGAAGTCAGCGCTCGACGGTGCGCCGCTTCCCGGCGCAACGCTGAACAACGTCGACGACGGCGCCGAGATAGCTGTCGAGGTGCGCTGCGAGTAGAAAGGGACCTCTTGTTAACGCGACGCGTTATCATAGAGGCGAATGATCCGGACCTTTCGCGATCGCGAGACGGAGCGGATCTTTCGGCGCGAGCGATCGCGTCGCTTCGGCTCGGCGGTGAGCCGACTGGGGTTGCGCAAGCTGTTGATGCTCGATGCGGCTGAGGTCCTCGACGACCTTCGGGTACCGCCTGGCAACCGACTCGAGAAACTGCGTGGCGACCGGGCCGGGCAGTACAGCATCAGGATCAACGACCAGTGGCGCATCTGCTTCATCTGGGCTTCTGGCCACGCCGACGAGGTCGAGATCACCGACTACCATTGAGGAGCGCCGATGGCTGACAAGCTAGCGCCGATCCATCCTGGCGAGATCCTGCTCGAGGAGTTCCTGGTGCCCATGGCCGTGAGCCAATACCGGCTGGCCCGCGACATCAGCGTGCCGCCACGCCGCATCAACGAGATCGTCCACGGCAAGAGAAGCATCACTGCCGACACTGCCCTCAGGCTGGCCCGGTACTTCGGGACCAGCGAGCGGTTCTGGTTGAACCTGCAGACCCGCTTCGACCTCGAGGTCGAGAAGGACCGCTTGGGTGATCGCTTGGACCAAGAGGTCCACGTGCTCGCCGAGGCATAAGGCGCCAGGTATGCCTTCTCCGAGCCGCTCGGCGCTCGCCGACTGAACTAGTCCTGCCGCCAGGCTGGCAGGGGATCCGCGAGCACTGCTGAAGCCGGTTCCCGGCTACTCAATCAAGATTTGGTGCCATGGCGTCCGCGACGGGCCAGTGCGGACCAGGCCCGAAGTGACCAGACACGATCCAAGAACTCGTCGGGGACGTCCTGCAGCCGTTCAGCAGCGTGAAATGCAAGACCGATCCGGAGGGCACGAAACCGAGCCATGTGCATGCCGAACGCCATGCGGAGGTCTGGAGGACACCGGCCATGCTCCTCGTTCCACGTCGCCGCAATTTCGGCGTCTGTCAGATTCCTTTGGGAACGTACCCACTCAAGATGAGCCTGAGCCTCCTTAGTAGAGTAGTCCTTGAAAGACCGGTAGTTCGCCTCGGACAGGCTCCTCTGGACGACGTGGCCAGTCAGAGGATCCGCGAGTTCTCCGACTGGGCCCTTGAACCCGAATTTGCGTACCACGTCGACCGGGTGGAACAGTAGAGGAAAGTTTACGTAGTAGAGCCAAAGTGCAGCGTCCAAGATAAGGCGCGTCTTGAGCCAGAAGAAGATGCCTTCGACGGAGTGTCCGTGTTGCCGCTGCCGGTGCTGCAGCGGAGATGCCTGCGGATGGTAGGCATGTTGGCTGTTATCAGATAAGGCAGAGAGATGGGCGCTGATGCGGTACCTAATGGGCCGACAGAATGCGTCCTTCGGCAGGGCCTTCTTCAGAGCGGTGCCCCAAGACGGCGTGCGCTTGTCGGCGAAAAATTTCTCTACGGGCGCATAGCTTCCCACTTCGCGCGTGAAACGGTAGTAGTAGTTTTGCAGAAGCGAGAACTCGAGAAATGGTCGCAGGAGCGCGTCTGAGGCGATGTAGAGGCCGTTGAGTCCAGCGAGCACACTCTCCGCGAGGATGATGTGACTCTCGTAGTAGAAGTAGTATTGCTGAAAGAGTGTGCGGAGTTCTTTTCCTTCCTGAAGGCGTGCGTCGAAGATGTCCTGAAGGTGTACGAATGCCGAGAGCTTCCATCTGAAGTCGAGCCAGTCAGCTGGCGAGTCCTTCGCGACTTCCTCGATAGCTGCCAGCGCAGCTGCGGCAGTGTTTGAGAGATCGCCTTGCTGAAGTCCCAGGGCATCAAGTAGACCGTAGGGCGCGTTCAGCTCGTCCGAGGACTTTGGAGCTGCGTAGAAGGAGGAGAACGTCTTGGGTCGCTCAACGTCAGCGACCAGTTGTCGAAGAAAGTCCGAGGCAATCGGCTCATCAGTCACACGCGGGTTGTCCTAACGCCTCAACGGGGCATGATTTCAGCAGCAACACTCGAGCGAACGCCCGCGTGTTGCCCGCTGCAACGGGGGTAGGCGCAACGTCACGAGCGGTTGCCGAGGGCATTGATTAACCACAGTTCGCGGTTGTCGTGCTGTTCGACTAGCTGGTTGTACCTCTTCATGTCGCGGATCACAGAGACACGATCGCGAAACTCCTTCGTCTGTTGCCAGAACAAAAGAGTCGAGCGGTCGCTAAAGATGATCTCGCGAAACGTGTTGCCAATGGTGCGGCGTCGGAACTCCGCCAGCTTTCCCCGCTTGATGCCGTTCTTGTGGTGCCATTGCGATTCTGGCGCAGCGCGGTTTCGCTGGATCTCGAGCAGAAGGTATGGAGAGAGCGCCATCATGATGCTGTGCGGCCCAAAGAGAACACATGAATCGGTGAGAGGAAAGGTGGGCTCCGCAGTTCGATACAGAACCCAATGCGAAAGCGCCAGCGGCGCAATCACCTCGGCTAATAGCTCAATGTTGGAGAGTATTCGCTTCAGGGACACGAAGAATTCGAACTTCTTGATGCCGAGTGACTCGTGCCACTCCAGAAGTGAGTTCATGAGGGCATGGCTGCGCATCGCCTGGAGATAGACCACGCACGCGATCATGCCCTTGTCCATGGGAGAGGCGAGGCCCCGTTGCGCGATGACGGCACGAAGATGGTCGTAGTGTTCGAGTTCCTCCAGTGCCGTCAAGATCTGTTCGAAGTTGATAAAGACGGGGTAGTCCGCCGCGGAGGACTTCCGGCGGAAGTTGTCGAGTTCTTCTGGATGGTAGCGCCTGACATAGTCTTCAGCCGCCTCGTATGAAATCTCTGCGGGTCCGAAGCCCTTGTCGTAGTGAACGTTGGCGACGACCGTGTCCAGGATCTTGTCCGCCTTCACGTTGAGGGAGTAGACGACCTGGTCTCGGGCCGAGGGAAGGCCGGTGCTGCCAGAGATCGCTCCAGCGTAGTAAACCGGATTCCAGTAGGCGGTCCAGAAACACGGGTTGTAGTGGTTCCGTGTAACCCAAGTCTCGGACACCGCTAGCGTTCCGAGTTGCACCTAAGGGCGTCTGAGTTCAGCGGCAACACCCGAGCGAATGCCCTGGTGTTGGCGGGTCCAATGAGGGTTCGGCGGCTCCTCACGAGCCGTGCCCTGACCTCTGGTCGGAGAGAACTGCGAGCAGGCGATCGGCCACGATTCCCATGAGCTCAACAGCGGTGCGGGCCTCCGCGTCGGTAACGGTGGGGAGCCACGGCCGGCCATGGCCTGTGCCTTGCTGGTTGCGGAGACGATTCACAGCACAAGCTGCATCGAATAGTGCCCGATCGAGGGCGCGCTGAGGCGAGTCATGAGGCTCGGGTTTGTCGTGGCTTGTTGGGAGCCCAAGGGCGTAGTACGCCTGCGCGAGGCGAGACGGAAAGTTTGCCGTGCTTGAGGTCGTACCCCGTATTTCGAGAATGACGTGGGCCGCGGTCGCCTCGAGCAAATCCTTGCCAGTGCCCGTAACAAGAGCGGCGTCCAAGGCTCCGCGGCGAGCCCTCCGAACGTAGAGGCGAAGCGCTTCAGACATCGCAGTTCCCTCGAGACTATCGAGGAGCATGGGCCGCAAGTCGCCGTCTAGCGAAAGCTCGTAGGCTTCGGCGGCGAAGGCATCTCGCATTGTGAGGATGGGCTGTTCGCCGCAGTAGTTTGGAGATTCAGTACGAAAGCCGCCACAACCGCGAATACAGTGAATGAGCAGCGGGACAAGCTTGCGACCCTTGGGGACGTCGTGCTCGTACGCCCAACTTAGCGTCGCGCGGACTCGCTTCGCTTTACCGACAGTCTGGCCTTGTGATTTTGGGTCGCCAGCCGCCAGTCCGGCACGCTTGAACTGGAAGTCGAGGTCCGAGTGAGTAGGCTCCCGGCTCTTCTCCTCAAGTGAGTCATCGACCAGCTTAGCGAGAGCCTGAATGATGGAATCCGTGATCGGTGCTAACGTGGCCATATCGCCCAGCTTATCGAGAGCAGCAAGGTCTCGCTGCCCACGCCATTTCGCCCAAGCACGACTTGATGGCTCGTTCAGGCGAATAGACGGACGCACGGGCCTACTTCTGATCTGAGCGATAGAGCGCTCCGCACCGGACAACCTGAGGCGGGGTTTGGCAGCCCCCACATTGGCGTCCAGGAGCCAGCTCACAGCTTGGAGCGAAAGACCTCGCGGCGACGAATCGGCAGATCGTCCATGGGCACTGGAGATTCTTCGAGGACCGCAAACCAGTCTCGGTCCCGCGACGGACGACGAGAAGTAGTGCCCTCTTCCTCGGGATCGAATCCCATCTCGAACGCGTCGCCCGGGCGCAGTGGTCTCGACATCGATCGTCCTCCTGCCGACCCCAGCCTACTCCGCCAGCGCGCCGCCGTGCGACGCGATGACCTCGGCGTAGTAGCGGCCGCTCGCCTTGACGGTGCGCTGCTGGGTCGCGAAGTCGACGTGGACGATGCCGAAGCGTTTGCTGAAGCCGTGGGCCCACTCGAGGTTGTCGAGGAGGGACCAGGCGAAGTAGCCGCGCACGTCGACGCCCTCGTCGATCGCCGCCGCGACGGCGCGCAGGTGGTCGCGGAGGTAGGCGACGCGCAGCGGGTCGTCGATGCCGTCCTCGCCGGCGGTGGGCGGGTCGTAGAAGGCGGCGCCGTTCTCGGTGACGTAGAGCGGCAGCGCGCCGTAGCGGTCGCGCACCCAGCGCAGCACCTCGCGCAAGCCGTCCGGGTAGACCTCCCAGTCGAGCTCGGTGTGGGTGGCGCCCTGCTGCGGCACGCGTGACGCCCGCAGCGGCCACTGCTCGGGGTCGTGGCGCACGACGCTGCGCGTGTAGTAGTTGACGCCCAGCCAGTCGAGCGGCACCTGCACGCCGCGCGGCCTCGGCGTCGAAGCGCTCGCTCCACGCCTCGCCGTAGATCGCGCGCAGCTCCTCCGGATAGCGGCCGAGCAGCAGCGGGTCGAGGTAGTGGCGGTTCATGTAGGCGTCGGCGCGCGCGGCGGCGGCGCGGTCCTCGTCCGCGTCGCTCGCCGCGTGCTTCGGCTCGAGGTTGACGACGATGCCGAGCGGCGCTCGCGTCAACGGCCGGCAGGCGAGCATCGCCGCCGCGTGCGCGCGCAGCTGGTGGTGGGCGGCGCGCGCGGCGGCGAAGGCGCTGCGCTGCCCCGGCGCCAGCACTCCCGTCAGGTAGCCGCCGTCGGCGACCACCCAGGGCTCGTTGAGGGTCGCCCAGCGCTCGACGCGATCGCCCAGCGCGCGCACGCAGACCGCGGCGTAGTCGGCGAACCAGCCGGCGACGTCCTCGTTCGCCCAGCCGCCGCGGTCGTCGAGCGCCGCCGGCAGGTCCCAGTGGTAGAGCGTCGCCACCGGCGCGATGCCGGCCGCGAGCAGCGCGTCGACCAGCCGGCGGTAGAAGTCGAGGCCACGCTCGTTCACCGCGCCGGTGCCGTCCGGCAGCACGCGCGGCCAGGAGATCGAGAAGCGGTAGGCATTGAGCCCGAGCTCGCGCATCAGCGCCACGTCCTGCGGCATGCGCCGGTAGTGGTCGCAGGCGACGTCGCCGGTGTCGCCGTCGCACACCATCCCCGGCGTGTGGGTGAAGCGGTGCCAGATGCTCGGCCCGGCGCCGTCGGCCAGCGGCGAGCCTTCGATCTGGTAGGCGGAGGTCGCCGCGCCCCACAGGAAGCCGGCGGGGAACGCGCGCCGCGTCGTTGCGCTGTTGGCGTCGGTCACGGCCTAACCCGCTTGCCCGGAAAAGACGCTCGTCATCGCGAGCGAAGCGGAACGATCTCGATGCCGCAAGGTCGAGATTGCTTCGTCGCTTCGCTCCTCGCAATGACAGGGTGGGACGCCAATCGCTGGCAGTCCTGGGACAACAAGCTACGCCGCCAAGCGGTCGCTGCTCTCGGCGTCGAAGAGGTGCAGCGCCGCGAGCGGCACCTGCAGCTGCAGCGGATCGCCCGCCCGCGCCGGCACTCCCGGCTCGAGGATCGCCACCAGCGGCGCGGGACCGAGCCGCGCGTGCGCCAGCGACTGGTGGCCGAGCGTCTCAAGCACCTCGAGCTCCACTTCGATCGCGGCGCTCGGCCCCGCCGGCTGCTTGCCGGCGAGGAGCAGGTGCTCGGGACGGATGCCGACGAGCAGCGAACGTCCCGGCGCCACCTGCCACCCTGCCGCCACGCCGCCGGCAGCGGCAGCGAGAAGCCGGCGCCTTCGAGGGTCTCGCCGCCGCCGCCGACGGTGGCGGCGAGCAGGTTCATCGGCGGCGTGCCGATGAAGCCGGCGACGAAGGCGTTCTGCGGCCGCTCGTAGATCTCGAGCGGCGCCCCCACTTGCTGCAGCCGCCCGGCGTTGAGCACCGCGATGCGGTCGCCGAGCGTCATCGCCTCCACCTGGTCGTGGGTGACGTAGACCATGGTGGCGTCGAGGCGGCGGTGCAGCTTCGCCAGCTCGGCGCGCATCTGCACGCGCAGCTTGGCGTCGAGGTTGGAGAGCGGCTCGTCGAAGAGGAACACCGCCGGGTTGCGCACCATCGCGCGCCCCACCGCCACCCGCTGGCGCTGGCCGCCGGAGAGCTGCTTCGGGTAGCGGTCGAGGAGCGTCGAGAGCTCGAGCGCCGCCGCCGTCTCCTCGACGCGCCTGGCGCGCTCGGGCGCCGGCGTGCGGCGGATGCGCAGCGCGTATTCGAGGTTCTCGCCGCACCGTCATGTGCGGGTAGAGCGCGTAGCTCTGGAAGACCATCGCCACCTCGCGCTCCTTGGGCGGCACGTCGTTGACGACGCGGCCGCCGATCGACACCGTGCCGGCGCTGATCGGCTCGAGGCCGGCGATCATGCGCAGCAGCGTCGACTTGCCGCAGCCCGAGGGACCGACGAGCACCATCAGCTCGCCGTGCGGGATCTGCAGGCTGACGTCGTCGACGGCCACCACCGGGCCGTAGCGCTTGCTCACCCGCTCGAGCGTGACGTCTGCCATCGGTCTCCGGCAGCGATTATTCCACCGCTGCGCCGCGGTGCCGCGTCTCCGCTGCCGGCACTCCGCCGGTGGTCAGTGCGTGGCGGCGACCGGGAGCAGCGCGCCGAGCAGCTCGGTGGGGGCGAGGCCGAGCCACGGGTCGCTCGCCGGGGTGAGGAACAGGTCGGTGTAGACCCAGTCGTTGAGCTCCTCCCAGGTCCACAGTCCGGTCGGCGCGCGCCAGCTCGCTGGTGGATGGCGCGGTGCAGGAACGCCTCGTTGCGCAGACCGTCCTCGGCGAGGCGGTTCTCCATCCGCAACAGCGCGGAGTCGAGGTCTGTCCGCACGGTCGCCGGCGCCCGCGCCGTCACCAGTGCCCGGCTCTCCGGCGACAGCTTGGCGGTCCAGCGCGGCGTGAGCAGCAGCGTGCCGACCGCCGACGACTCCGCCGGCGGCAGCGGCTGGCGCCCGATCGCGGAGAGCAACGGGGCCTCGTCCGCCCTCTTGGAGACGGTGAGCGGCGCCGCCACCTCGGCGCTGACGGCGATGGCCCGTCGCAGCTCCTCGGGCTCGAGGTCGCCCCAGGCGGCGCGCGCGCCGTCTTCGTGCCAGCCCTGCTCGACGAGCTCGGCGACGAGGCCGGCGAGCAGTTGTTGGGCGAGGCGAGCGTGCTCCTCGCGCGAACGGTCCGCGAAGGCTGCGTCGGCGAGCGGCGCCCACTGCCGCGCCATCGCGTCGGCCCCTTGCAGCCAGGCGAGGAAGCGCTGCGGCCCGTGCAGCCCCGGCATCGCGTCCACCAGCCGGCCGTGCGGGTCGAGCAGGTAGTGGATGCTGTTGCCGGTGACGGTGCCGACGAGGCGGCGGCCGTCGCCGTAGTCGATCGTCACCTTCGGCACCGGCCGCTCGGACGACCAGTAGAGCACCGCGTGCTCGCGCATCCAGCCGCGATCGCAGGATCGCTGTAGAGCACCAGCCGGAAGTAGCGGCTGTTGGCGCAGGAGAGCTCTTCGTCGAGGCGGCCGAGGAGGCGCAGCGCGAGGATCGGGCGGCCGCTGCGCTCGGCCTCGCGACGCGCCGCGGCGAAGTCGGTGAACCAGTAGAGGCGCGAGCTCGCGCAGTCGACCTGCGCGCAGACGAGGTCGAGCGCCTTGGCGTCGACGTGGCCGGGCACCGGCGCTGAGCGGCGCGCCCTGCTTCGGCGACACCGGCGTCCAGCAGCGCGGACAGGCCGACGGGGCCGGCGGCGCGCAGCACGCGTGCGGCGTCGAGGTCGCCGGAGGCGGCGCGTGCGGCGACCGTGGAGTAGTCGAGAACGGCCGCCGCCCCTGCGTCGGCGCGCGCCGCGACGGCGCCGAACGTCATCGTCGAGACCACCGCCCAGCACCCCGCCACCAGCCTCGCTTGTCGCATCGGAGATCCCCTCCGCGATCGCGCAAGCGCAACGGCCGTGCCTGCGCTGTCACTGCGAGGAGCGCAGCGACGAAGCAGTCTCGGCCATCGAGGATCGCCGCGGCCGCTCCGCGGCCTCGCGATGACGGGATTCATCAGCCTGCCCGGTGGCCTGCCGCAGCGCGGCGTCATAGGATGCGCCGCCTATGGCGACCCTCCGCCCCTTCCGCGCCGTGCGGCCCCGGCCCGAGCTCGCGGCCGAGGTCGCGAGCGTGCCCTACGACGTCGTCGACACCGCCGAGGCGCGCGCGCTCGCGGCCGGCAATCCGCTGAGCTTCCTGCACGTCATCCGCCCCGAGATCGACCTGCCCGAGGACACCGATCCCCACGCCGACGAGGTCTACGCGCAGGGCGCCGCGGCCTACCGGCGACTGCTCGACGACGGCGTGCTCGCGCGCGACGAGCGGCCGTCGCTCTTCGTCTACCGCCAAGTGATGGGCGAGCACGCGCAGCTCGGCGTCATGGGCTGCTGCGCCGTCGACGAGTACGACGACGACCGCATCAAGAAGCACGAGAAGACGCGGCCCGACAAGGAGGACGACCGCGTGCGCCACCTGCTGGCGCAGCGCGCGCACGCCGAGCCGGTGTTCCTCGCCCACCGCGACGACGACGCGATCGACGCCGCCGTCGCCGGCGTCGTCGCCGGCGAGCCGCTCTACGACTTCACCGCCGCCGACGGCGTGCGCCACACGGTATGGCGCGCCGACGAGGCGGCGTCCTCCGCGCTCGAGCGCGCCTTCGCGGCGGTGCCGGCGCTCTACGTCGCCGACGGCCACCACCGCTGCGCCGCTGCCAGCCGCGCACGCGCCGCGGCGCGCAGCGAAGGCAACGTGGGCGACGCCGACGCACTTCCTCGCCGTCGTCTTCCCCGCCGGCCAGCTGCAGATCCTCCCCTACCACCGCGTCGTGCACGACCTCAACGGCATGACGGCCGACGAGCTGCTCGCGCGCCTGCGCGAGGTGGCGACGGTGCGCCCCGGCGCGCCGCTGCCCTCCGGCCGCGGCCGCTTCGCCATGTACCTCGACGGCAAGTGGCACGAGCTCGAGGCGCCGCCGGCGCTGCTCGCCGATCCCGATCCGGTGGCGAGCCTCGACGCCGCCATCCTGCAGTCGCTGGTGCTCGGCCCGCTGCTCGGCATCGACGACCCGCGCACCTCCGAGCGCATCGAGTTCGTCGGCGGCATCCGCGGCCCCGAGGAGCTGGTGCGCCGCGTCGAGCGCCGCGGCGGCGGCGTCGCCTTCGCCCTGCACCCGACTTCGATGGATGAGCTGATGGCGGTGGCCGACGCCAGCCGGATGATGCCTCCCAAGTCGACCTGGTTCGAGCCCAAGCTGCGCTCCGGCCTCGCCGTGCACGAGTTCTAGAGATCGCCAAGGAGAGCCCGATGACCCACCGCGTGTTCAATTTCAATCCCGGCCCGGGCACGCTGCCCGAGGAAGCGCTCGCCGAGGCGCGCGAGGGGCTGCTCGACTACAAGGGCACCGGCATGGGGGTGATGGAGCTCTCCCACCGCAGCAAGCCCTACGAGGAGATCCACTTCGGCCTGATGAAGGGCATCAAGGACCTCCTCGGCGCCGGCGACGACTGGGTGGTGATGCTGATGCAGGGCGGCGCCAGCACGCAGTTCTCCATGGTGCCGATGAACCTGATGACCTCCGGCCGCGCCGCCTACGTGGTGACCGGCGAGTGGTCGCAAAAGGCGGTGGCCGAAGCGCAGAAGCACGGCACGGTGGAGATCGCCGCCACGAGCGAGGGCGAGAAGTTCCGCCGCATCCCGCGTCCGGACGAGATCCACGTCGCCGAGGGCGTCGACTACCTGCACGTCACCAGCAACAACACCATCTACGGCACGCAGTGGCCCGGCGACCCACCGGCGGTGGCGCCGCCGGTCGTCGCCGACATGTCGTCGGACTTCCTGTCGCGGCCCCTCGATCTCTCTCGCTACGCGCTGCTCTACGCCGGGGCGCAGAAGAACCTCGGCCCGGCCGGGCTCACCGTGGCGGTGGCGCGCAAGGAGCTCCTCGCCCGCGCGCCGAAGACGCTGCCGACGATGCTCAACTACCGCACCTACGCCGACAAGGACTCGCTCTACAACACGCCGCCGACGTGGCCGATCTACATCTCGTACCTCTGCACGCAGTGGCTGGAGCGGCAGGGCGGCCTCGCCGGCATCGGCGAGCGCAACGAGCGCAAGGCGCGGCTCCTCTACGACGCGCTCGACGCCAGCGACTTCTACCGGCCGACGACGGAGAAGGAGAGCCGCTCGCGCATGAACGTCACCTTCCGCCTCGCCGACGAGTCGCTGGAGGAGCGCTTCGCCAAGGAGGCGACAGCCGCCGGCCTCGTGGGGCTCAAGGGACACCGCGCCGTCGGCGGCTTGCGGGCATCGATCTACAACGCGATGCCCGTCGCCGGCGTCGAGGCCCTCGTCGCCTTCTTGCGCGACTTCGCCGCGCGGGCGTGAGGTCGCTGCGCGAGGCGCGCATGGAACCCGTCGACGTCCGCCCCAACATCGGCTCCACCGCGCTCGACGGCGCCTTCCGGCCGGTGCCGCGCACGGGCGTCATCTTCGTCACCGAAGAGGCGATCGCGCGCGGCTACCGCTCCGGCCATCCCGAGTGGGCGAACCTCGGCCAGGGGCAGCCGGAGACCGGCGACCTTCCCGGCGCGCCGCCGCGCATCGAACGCGTCGAGGTCGACCCTCGCGACCAGGAGTACGCGCCGGTCGCGGGGCTGCCCGAGCTGCGCGCCGCCGTCGCCGACTTCTACAACCGCACCTACCGGCGCGGCATGCGCTCGCAGTACACCGCCGAGAACGTCTGCATCGCCGGCGGCGGCCGCGCCGCGTTGACGCGCGTCGCCGCCTCGCTCGGCCAGATCCACCTCGGCCACTTCCTCCCCGACTACACCGCCTACGAAGAGCTGCTCGACATCTTCCGCGCCTTCTCGCCGACGCCGATCCTGCTCGACGCCGAGCGCGGCTTCGCGTTCGACGCCCGGGACCTGCGCCGCGAGATCCTCGGCCGCGGCCTCGCCGGCGTGCTGATGTCGAACCCGTGCAATCCGACCGGCCGCGCGATTTGGGGAAGCGAGCTCGCGGCGTGGGTCGACGTCGCGCGCGAGCTCGGCTGCGCGCTGCTCATCGACGAGTTCTACTCGCACTACCTGTGGGCGGCGGGCGCGCCGCCGCTCGAGAGCGCGGCGCGCTACGTCGAGGACGTCGACAGCGATCCGGTGATCCTCATCGACGGCCTCACCAAGAACTGGCGCTACCCAGGCTGGCGGGTGAGCTGGACGCTGGGACCGCGCCGCGTCATCGAGGCGCTGGCGAGCGCCGGCTCCTTCCTCGACGGCGGCGGCTCGCGGCCGCTGCAGCGCGCCGCCATCCCGCTGCTCGAGGATGCCGACGGTGCAAGCCGAGGTCGAGGCGGTGCGCCGCGCGTTCCTCGCCAAGCGCGAGCTCATGCTGCGCCGCGTGCGCGAGCTCGGCCTCGGCGTCGACCTCGAGCCCGAGGGCAGCTTCTACGTCTTCGCCTCGCTCGCCGGCCTGCCCGAGCCGCTCGACGACTGCATGGCCTTCTTCGGCGCCGCGCTAGCGCAAAAGATGATCTGCGTCCCCGGCGTCTTCTTCGACGTCAACCCCGGCCAACGCCGCGCCCGCCGGCTAGCGCGCTTCCGCCAGCACGTGCGGCTCTCGTTCGGCCCGCCGATCGAAGAAGTGGAGCGGGGGTTGGAACGTTTGGAGCGAGTGGTGGCAACGACGCGGCGGTGAGGCATGCTCCCAGGCGCGCGTTCGCGCGCCGCAACCTGAAGTAGCACCGGTAGCGCGGTTGGTCGTCCGCTTCACGAGGGCGGCGCGACTCGCTATTAAGCACGTGCTGTACTCGTGCTATGCTACGTGCATGGCAAAGCTCACGCTGACCGTGGATGAAGGCGTCATCGCGCGCGCCAAGGAGCACGCAGCCGCCCGGGGCACCTCGATCTCCGCATTGGTCGAGGAGTACCTCGACCACATCGTCAACCCACCGAAGCCCAGAAGTCCGACACCGATCATGGAGCAATTCATCGGCATTCTCGAGGGTGCCTATCCCGATCCGGAATCCGCGATCGAGGACTACTACCGCTATCTGGAGAAGAAGCACCAATGAAGCGAATCTTGGTCGACCTCAACGTCGTCCTCGACGTGGCCTTGCGCCGCCCGGCACACGTGGAAACGTCGGCAGCGCTGTGTTTCTCGGTCGAGGCAGGCAATGCGATCGGGTTTCTTGCGGCGCATGCCTTTCCCACCTTTTTCTACATCGCTCGCAGGGACGTCGGAAGCGCTCGAGCTCTGCAGCTCACCGCCAACCTGGAGAGGGTGTTTCGAGTCGCGTCGATCAACGGCGCCGTCGTTGCGCGCGCGCTCACTCTTGGCCTTGCTGATTTCGAGGACGCCGTCACCGCTGCCGCCGCCGAGACCGCCGGCTGCGAAATGATCGCGACGCGGGATCCCCGCGGATTCGTCGGCTCTCCGGTCAAGGCCGTCTCCCCCCAGCTCGCGCTCGAGAGTCTCGATAGCGAGGTTCACGAGCCGGTCGCGGTCTACGACGCGCCGCCCGTGCGCCGGCGACGCCGTCGCTCGCACGTCGGAGAACACTCCGCTGCGGTGTCGAAGCGTTAACCGCCGCCGGTCGCCAGCCGCCCCTGGCCGTCGGGCCAGCGGTTGAACATGCCGTCGCTCATCACGATGTCGGCGTCGTACTCGGTCGGCGCGAAGGCTTCCTGCGGATACTGGCCGGGCTCGTGCTCGAAGGCGCCGTCGCGGCCGCCGCTCGCCAGCTCGTAGCTGGTGCAGCCGTCGCTGCTGGCGAGGCAGCTGTAGCGCAGCGGGTGCTTCCAGCCGTCCTGCAGCTGCTCCTGATAGCCGTGCCCCGCGAGCTGCGGGCCGACCTCGGTCGCGCCTCCGGTCGGGTAGCTGCCCGGTCTGCTCGCGGTAGCCCTCGAGCGCGGTGGCGATGGTGCGCATGTCGGCGATGGTGCGCTTGGTCTTCGCCTTCTGGAGTGCGTCGATGAAGTTCGGGATGAAGAGCGCAGCGAACATGCCGCCCACCGCGATCGCCACCAGCAGGCAGCCGCCGCCGATGGCGAGCGTCAGGACCGTCTTCATCGTGCGATTCGACCGCGCCTGGGCGGGCGCCACCGGCATCCCACAGGAGCCGCAGAAGGTCGCCCCCTCCGGATACGGCGCGCCGCAATGCGGGCAGTGGCTCATCGCCGGAGCATCGTAACCCATTGCGCCGCAAGGCGGCTGCGGGCGCGCGCGCTTGCCGCCCCGGCGCCCATCGGCTACTCTTCGAGCCCGTCGGGCCGCCTCACCGCCCGCGCACGTGCCTACACTCCGAATCACCTTCACACTCGAATCACGTTCCTACCCGAATCACGTTCCTACCAGAGCGCGCCGAGACCAGCCGCGAGACCGGACCGCTTGCATAGCGAGTCCCCGCCGCCGGCCGGCTGCGCCTACCTGACGGAGACGCCGTGACCCGACGCATGCTCATCAACGCCGAGAACCCGGGAGAGGTTCGCATCGCCGTGCTCGACGGCGAAGCGCTCGCCGGGTACCAGATCGAGGTCGCCGAGCGCGGGCTGCAGCGCGGCAACATCTACCGCGGCGTCATCGCCAACGTGCAGCCGGCGCTGAACGCCGCCTTCATCGACTTCGGCGCCGAGAAGCACGGCTTCCTCGCCATCCAGGACGTCGTCCCCGACGCCTACTACCGCGAGCCCCACAACCCCAACCGCCCGCGCATCGACGAGGTGCTCGAGCGCGGCAAGCCGTGCGTCGTGCAGGTGCAGAAAGAGGCCGAGGGCAGCAAGGGCGCGGCCCTCACCACCAACCTCTCGCTCGCCGGCCGCTACCTGGTGCTGACGCCGTTCGATCCCGTGCTCGGTGTCTCGCGCAAGGTGGAGGACGAAGAGGCGCGCAAGCGGTTGAAGACGATGGTGAGCGGCCTCAAGGTGCCCGAGGGCTGCGGCGTCATCGTGCGCACCAACGCCCTCGAGCAGACGAAGGCGACGTTGCAGCGCGACCTGCAGGCGCTCTTGCGGCTGTGGAAGCGCGTCGAGAGCGAAGCGCGGCTGGGCAGGGGCACGCGGCTCCTCTACGGCGACCAGGACCTCGTGCTGCGCGCGCTGCGCGACTCGCTCGACACCAGCGTCGAGGAGCTCATCGTCGACGACGACGAGGCCTTCGTGCGCGCCGAGGAGTACATGCGCGCCTTCATGCCGCGCACCAAGACCAAGTTGGTGCGCTGGGGCGAGCGCACGCCGCTCTTCTCCGCCTACGACCTCGAGCCGCAGATCGACCGCATCTACGAGCGCAGCGTGTCGCTGCCCGCCGGCGGCAGCATCGTCATCGACCGCACCGAGGCGTTGACCTCCGTCGACGTCAACTCCGGGCGCGCCACGCGCGCCGGCAGCCAAGAGGAGACGGCCCTCGCCACCAACCTCGAGGCGGCGCGCGAGGTGGCGCGGCAGCTGCGGCTGCGCGACATCGGCGGCCTCGTCGTCGTCGACTTCATCGACATGCGGGCGCAGAAGAACCAGCGCAAGCTCGAGAAGGAGCTGCGCGAGGCGATGAAGGCCGACAAGGCGCGCTTCACCGTCGGCAAGATCAGCCCCAACGGCCTGCTCGAGATCAACCGCCAGCGCATCCAGCAGGCGCTGCTCGTGCGCACCCATCGCACCTGTCCGACGTGCGGCGGCATGGGTCGCATCGCCAGCCCCGAGATGGTGGGCCTCGCGCTCGTGCGCCGCATCCAGGCGCGTGCGGCGACCGGCACCTTGAAAGCGGTGAAGATCGGCCTGCACCCCGAGCTCGCCGACGCGCTGCAGAACAACCGCCGCCGCGAGCTCGCTGATTTGGAAGAAGAGTTCGACATCAAGATCGAGGTGATCGCCGCGCGCCACATGCGGCGGCTCGAGCAGAAGGTCGAGTGGGTCGACCGCGAGCCGGGGGACGTGCGGCCGCCGAAGCCGGTGGTCGTGCCCGAGCGGCCGGCGGCGCTGCAGGCTCCGGCGCCGGAGATCGACGACGAGGAGGACGAGGACCTCGAGCTCGAGGCGGATGCGGAGGCCGAGGACGAAGCCGAGGCCGAGAATGGCGGCGAGGCGGAAGGGGAAGCTGGTGGCGGACGGCGGCGCTCGCGCCGGCGGCGCCGCGGGCGGCGTCGTGGCCGTGAGCGGAAACGGCGACGCGGGACGCGATCGCGCGGCGGCTGGCGAGGGCGGCGCGCCGCGCGCGAGCGGCGAGAGCGAGGCGGCTGCCGGCGGTGACGATGGCGCCGCGGCAGACCTCGCCATCGCGCCTTCGGTCGGCGACGTCGGCGCGAGCATGCTGAACGGCAGCGCCCCAGCAGCGGGCGAGGGCCCCACCGGCAAGTCGAAGCGCCGCCGCCGCGGCGGCCGGCGCCGGCGCGGACGCGGCAGCGCGAGCGAAGCGCCGCTGACGGCCTCCGGCAGCGGAGCAGAGCAGGCCGCAGGCGATACCGGGGCCGCCCCCGAGCCGCCTCCGCCTGCTCCGCCCGTCGACGGCGGTTAAGTCGTTCCTCGACCCCGAGTGCCGGAAGCGGCGCCGGTCGCGGCGCGCGATTGCAGCATCACCTCGCGTCAACGCGCGCGGGTGACAACGTTTTCCGCCGCCGCTTCGAAAACGGGGAGAATCGCGGCGTCTGTCCGTCTAATCAAACGAGCGATTCACCAGCCGAGCTGAAAGGAGGGTCTGCGGCTGGCGAGCCGAATGTCGATGTGCCGCAATCGATAGTCATCTTCTGACTCTGGAGAAAAGGGCAATGAGCACAGCCAAGCTGAACGTGTGGATCACCGAGAGGGGCAGTCCCTGTCGGATCGAGAGTCGGAACGTCCTGTTCGTTTACGTGCTTCACTGCAACGGTGAAGTCCTGGAATGGTGTGACCGAAGGTACGTGGGCATCCCAGCGAAATGTGGACACGTCGAGATCGAGATCCCGGTGGGCTGCTACGTCGTGGGCGCGGTAGAGAGCCCCAGCCGTGAGGGCACTACTAGCCTCGGTAACCACCTGACCCACATCGCGGTCGTGCGTGCGACCTGCGGCAGCGACGTGTGCGTGACGCTCTTCAACCCGCACTACCACCACTGTGGGCATTGGTTCCTGGAGGCGACGCGCCGGCACCTCGCGCAGCAACAGGGACTCCCGGGCGACCTGAGAGAGGTGGCGCGGCGGGTAGAACCGCAGCTGGCGGCCCTGGTGACCGCGATCCCGGAGGACGCGTTCACCATCAACCAGGCCAAGGCGCTAGCAGAGACGCCGACCACCAAACCGCCCAAGAAAAACAAGTAGAACCCCGCCGCCGGACGGCGAGCGCGCTGGCGCGATTGCTGCGTGCGCGGCCGGCATATGGCCGCGGGCGAAATCGTCGTCGTCACCGGAGCCTCGGCGGGCGTCGGACGCGCCACGGTCCGCGAGTTCGCGCGCCGTGGCGCCTGGCTGGGCCTCCTCGCGCGCGGCGAAGACGGGCTTGCCGCCGCGCGCGAGGAAGTCGAGGCGGCCGGCGGCCGCGCGCTCGCTATCCGCACCGACGTCGCCGATGCGGAACAGGTCGAAGCCGCTGCCGATCGCATCGAGCGCGAGCTCGGGCCGATCGACGTCTGGATCAACAACGCCATCGTCACCGCCATGGCGCCGGTGGACGAGATCTCGACCGCCGACCATCGCCGCGTGCTCGAGGTCGACTACCTCGGTGCCGTGTACGGCACGCTCGCCGCGCTGCGGCGCATGCGCTTGCGCGACCGCGGCACCATCGTGCAGGTGGGCTCGGCGCTCTCCTACCGCGCCATCCCGCTGCAGGTGCCGTACTGCGCGAGCAAGTTCGCGCTGCGCGGCTTCACCGACGGGCTGCGCTGCGAGCTGATCCACGCGAAGAGCCGCATCCACCTGACCATGGTGCAGCTGCCGGCGGTCAACACGCCGCAGTTCGGCTGGAGCAAGACGTCGCTGCCGCGGCACCCGATGCCGGTGCCGCCGATCGTGCAGCCGGAGATGGCGGCAGAGGCGATCTGGCTCGCCGCCCACGGCCGCCGCCGCGAGTGGTGGGTCGGCCGCGCGGCGCCAGTCATCTTCTTCAACGCGCTGGTGCCGCGCCTCGCCGATTGGTACCTCGGGCGCACCGGCTACGAGGCGCAGCAATCGGAGCTGCCCAACCCGCCCGACCGCCGCGACAACCTCTACGCGCCGGTGCTCGGGCGACCACGGCGCGCACGGCATCTTCGACGAGGAGGCGGAGGAGACGAGCCCGCTCTGGTCGGCGAGCAAGCAGAAGCCGTGGCTCCTCGCCGCGGCGGCCGCGGCGGTGACGGCCGGCGTGCTGCTCGCCGCCACGCGGCGGCGTGATTGACGCGGAGACCCTCGATGCGCAACCGCAACAACAACGGTAAGAGCAACGGCAACGACGGCGTCTCCTCCACCGGCCCGAGCGGCGGCGAGGCCGCCGTCCGGCTCGACACCGCCTGCGCCTGGCTGGGCAGCACGCTCCTCGTCACCGACAACCGCGGCGAGTGCGGCACCGAGCAGCTTTCCGGCTTCTACGTGCGCGAGACGCGGCACCTGTCGAAGCTGCGCCTCGAGGTCGACGGCAAGGAGCCGTGGATGTGCGAGTGGTCGCGCCCGCGCCCCGACCGGCTGGCGTTCGTCTTCGTCCACCCCGAGCTCACCGAGTTCGGCGGCGGCGGCAGCGGCGTGTCGACCGACGAGGAGACGACCGACGAGCACGGCGTCCCGCACCGCAGCCTCGACCTGCGCCTGCTCTACGTCGTCGAGCTCGACCGGCTGCGCGCCACGCTGCGCGTCACCAACCGCGCGCGCCGCGAGGTCGAGCTGCGAGATCGGCTGGGCCTTCGCCGCCGACTACGCGGACCTGCTCGAGGCCAACGACGGCAAGCGCCAGCAGGAAGCACCCGTCGAGACGAGCGTCGAGAACGGCGCGGCGCGGCTCGCCTATCGTCACCCGCAGCTGCCGTTCGCGACGACGGTGGCGCTCGTCGCTCCCGGCGAGCAGGTGATCGCCGGCGATCGCGTCGCCACGCGTCTGCGCCTTGCCCCCGGCGAAGCCGTCACGCTCGAGCTGCGCGTCGACGCCGCCGATCCGGACCGTCCTCTCGACGAAGCCGCGCGCACCGCTCGCGTGCGCACGCTCGAGACCTGGCGCGACGGCCTCACCGTCGTGCGCGTCCCCGGCAACCCGCTGGTCGAGCGCATTCTCGAGCGCGCGATCGAAGACCTCGCCTCCTTCCCGCACCTCGAAGGCGAGCCGGACGAATGGCTCGCGCTGCAAGCAGGCGTGCCGCTCTACCCCGCCTTCTTCGGCCGCGACGCACTGACCGCCGGCTGGCAGGCCGGAATGCTCGACCGCGGTGCCATGCTCGACGGCGCGCTCACGCGGCTCGGCCGCCTGCAGTCCGACCGCGTCTTCGAGTGGCGCGACGAGGAGCCCGGCCGCATCCCCTATCAAGTGCGCAGCGGTCCGCTGGCGCGGCTGGGCAAGAACCCGTACTCCGCGTACTACGCCGACTTCGCGAGCCCGCTGATGTACGTCATCGCGCTCGGCAACCTCTACGCCTGGTCGGGCGACCGCGAGCTGGTGCGGCGGCACTTCCAAACTTGTCAGCGCGTGCTCGAGTGGGCGCGCACCTACGGCGACCGCGACGGCGACGGCTACCTCGAGTACCTGACGAAGTCGACGCAGGGCACCAAGAACCAGGGGTGGAAGGACAGCGGCGATGCCATCGTCGACGAGGAAGGGCGGCCGGTGCCTTCACCGCTCGCGGTGTGCGAGGTGCAGGGCTACTGGTACGCGGCGCAGCAGCTGATGGCGCTGCTGTCGTGGGTGATGGGCGAGCGACGGCAGGCGCGCGCCTGGTGGCGCGAGGCGCGGGCGTTGAAGCGCCGCTTCAACCGCGACTTCTGGGACCCGCGCGAAGGCTTCTACGGCCTCGCGCTCGACCCGCAGAAGCGGCTGCTGCGCGTCGTCACCTCCAACGTCGGCCACTGTCTCGCCAGCGGCATCGTCGCGCGCGACCGCGTGCAAACGGTGGCGAGCCGGCTGATGGCGCCCGACATGTTCAGCGGCTGGGGCATCCGCACGCTGTCGACGGCGCACCCGGCCTACAACCCGTTGAGCTACCACCTCGGCTCGGTGTGGGCGGTCGAGAACGCCACCATCTGCTTCGGCCTGCGCCGCTACGGCTGCGACGCCGAGGCGCTGCGGCTCGCGCGCGCCCTCTTCGACCTCGCCGCCCTCTACGGCGGCTACCGCATCCCCGAAACGGTGGGCGGCTACTCGCCGGAGGAGCACCCGACGCCGGGCGCCTACCCGCGCTCGAACACGCCGCAGATGTGGAACGCCAGCGCGCTGCCGCTTCTGCTGCAGTCGCTGCTCGGGCTCGCCCCCTTCGCGGCGCTCCACGCCGTCGTCGCCGACCCGCTGCTGCCCGAGTGGCTGCCTGCTGTCGAGCTGCACGGCCTGCGCGTCGGCGAGACGCGCGCCACGCTGCGCTGCTGGCGCGACGACGACGGCCGCTCGCACGTCGAGGTCGTCGAGAAGGACGGCCCGCTCCACCTGCTCCGCCAGCCGCCGCCCGAAGCGCTCGGCGCCGGCGTCGGCCGCCGCCTGCGCGCCCTCGTCGGCCGCGGCGGAAGCTCGCCCGACTGAGCTGCCGAGCTCGTCGGCCGGACGAACACGGCTTCGGCGTCAGCCGCTCGCCGTCGCCTCCACCGCGAAGATCCAGAAGTTCTGCAGCGCGTGGGCGATGATCACCGGCGTGATCCGTCGCGTGTTGGCGTAGTAGAACGCGTAGACCAGAAACCCGCCGGCGATGAAGACGGCGTCGGCCAAGCCGTAGTACAGGTGGTAGAGCGTCTGGAAGGTGACGCTCGCCACCACGGCTAGCGGCATGCTGCCCGTCAAGGCCGCCACCTCGGTCATCAGGAAGGCGCGCACGATCAGCTCCTCCTCGGCGGCCGACGGGAGGATGGCGACGAGCCACAGCGCCGGCGTCGCCTCCGCCGGCAGCGCGTCCCCGGGACCGAGCGCCATCCCGAGCGGGATCTCGATCATGCGGGCGAAGAAAAGGACGAGGAGCGCCCAACCGATGTCGGATGGCTTCGCGGTCAGCCCGATCGATCGCAGGTTGCGGCCCTGCCGGTGCAGGACGTAGGCGAGCAGCGAGATCGACAGGCCGGCATAGATGATCCGCTCCAGGCTCATCATCGGCGTCTCGGGCGGGACCGCTTCGCCGGTCCACCACACTCGCAGCGAGTAGACGACCGGGGGCAGGAAGGCGACCCCGACGACCAGCGCCAGCTCGAGCCAGCGCAGCCGCCGCGACGACGCCACGGCTTCGGCAGCCGCTACGTCCGCATGCACCGGCGTGGACGTTGGCTGGCTCGCCGGCTCGCTCGCCTGCTCGGCCGCCGGCTCGCTCACCCGTCTTCCCGCCGCTCGGCCTCCGCCATGTCGACGACCTTCTTGTCCTCGGGCGCAAAGAGCCACGACAGCACGACCGAGCCGCCGAGCAGCCCCGCCACCACCGCCAGCGACCACTGCACGGGGATGTGGATCCAGTGCGCGAGGAGCATCTTGCCGCCGATGAAGGCGAGCACCAGTCCCAGGCCGTAGTGGAGATAGGTGAAGCGGTCCATCAGGCCGTGCAACAGGAAGTAGACGGCGCGCAACCCGAGCACGGCGAAGATGTTCGAGGTGAAGACGATGAAGGGGTCGTGGGTGATGCCGAAGATGGCGGGGATCGAGTCGACGGCGAAGACGACGTCGGTAGCCTCGATGACCAGCAGCACCACCAGCAGCGGCGTCGCGTAGAGCTTGCCGTCGATGCGGGTGAGGAAGTGCTCGGCGTCTCCCTGCGGCGCGATGCGCAGGTGGCGGCGGAGGAAGCGCAGCGCCGGGTTGTTCTCGGGGTCGACCTCCATCTCCGACTTGCGCAGGAGGCCGATGCCCGTCCACAGCAGGAAGGCGCCGAAGACGTAGATGATCCACTCGAAGCGGCTGATCAGCGCGGCGCCGGCGACGACGAAGATGCCGCGCAGGATGACGGCGCCGAGGATGCCCCAGAACAGCACCCGGTGCCGCAGCGCCGCCGGGGTGCCGAAATAGCGAAAGATGATGATGAAGACGAAGATGTTGTCGACCGACAGCGCGTACTCGACGATGTAGCCGGTGGCGAACTCGAGGCCGGCTCCCGACCCCGCCTCCATCCAGATCCAGACGCCGAACGCCACGGCGAGGCCGATCCAGATCAGCACCCAGGTCCCCGCCTCGCGGGTGCCCACCTCGTGGACTTTGCGGTGGAAGACGAAGAGGTCGAGGGCGAGCGAGCCCAGCACCACGACCGCGAACACCGACCACATCAACGGGCTGCCGACGCTTTGGAACACCTGTTCGCTCCGCCTCCGTTACGTCCTTCGCGCGCCGGCGATTCCGGCGCAGATGTCGCGCGGCCGCGCGCGCGGCGGCCTAGAGTAGCAGCGGCGTTGCGCGCTCGCCGGGAGCCGGCAGCGCGTCACCAGCCCGGGGTGATGAGGAAGCCGAAGACGCCGCTCTCCTCGGGACGATGGAAGGGTACGGCGTAGTAGAACTCGAGCGGCAGCGCGCCGAGAAGCAGGATGCGCGCGGCGATGCCCGCCGAGGCCACCGGCACGCGGTCGGTGGCTTCGCGGTCGAAGCTCCAGCGCACCGACTCGTCCTGGTTCCAGGCGGCGCCGACGTCGGCGAAGAGCGCCAGCTCGGTGGGCAGCCCGCGCAGCGTGATGAGGCCGAACTCCTCGACGCCGAAGAGCGGCACCCGCAGCTCGAGGTTGAAGACGGCGAGACGGCTGCCGATCAGGCGGTCGAACTCGGGGCAGGCGTTGCTGCCCGGCACCTGCGTGCACTCCGAGAGGCGGATGTCGCCGGGCGCGTAGCCGCGCACCAGCGTCTCGTCGCCGACGTAGAGCGGCGAGATGCGGAAGCTCTCGGCGTCGGTGCCGTAGCGGCCGAAGTGGAGCCCGCGCATGGCCAGTGTCACCGGCCGCATGAAGAAATAGCGGCGCACGTCGGCGAGCGCGGTGGTGAAGCTCAAGTCGCCGGAGGTCTGGCTGGCCTCGATCCGCATGCGGCCGCCGCGCACCGGCGAGACGAAGCCGAACGACGAGTTGTCGCCGACGAAGGCCACGCCCGCCTCGCCCAGGCTCAACGCCGAGCCGGCCGGCACGCGGCGGCGGCTGTGCTCGAGGACGGTGTTGCCGACGAACACCAGCCGCTCGACCTCCTGCTTGAAGCTGTAGCGGGTGTAGGCGACGTTGCCCTCGAGGCGGCGAGTCTGCGACAGCGGGTACTGCGCCAGCGCCAGCGCCTGGTCGAGCGTCTGCACCAGCGTGTCCTGCTCGATGACGTCGGCGAGCACGGTCTGACCGTTGGGCAGCTGCACGGTCTCGCGGCCGACGCGGGTGAGCAGCGAGGTGTACGGCAGGTGGGAGCCGCCGGCGCCCCAGTTGATGCGCCGCGAGCGGTCGATGTAGAGCGCCTGCCCGCCGAGCGCATCCTCGAAGCCGCCCGTCGACGAGCCGCCTTGCAGGCCGACGGCGAGCTCGTGCCGGTTGAGCACGTCGCTCCAGTAGGCGGTGACGCTGCCGCCGACGCCGGTGCCGTAGCTGTCGTTGTAGATGCCGACGCCGATGGGCCCGACGTAGGTGAGGCCGAGGCTTGCCTTGTAGTCGCGCAGCTCGAACTCCTGCGGCGGCGCCGGATCGCCGCCGCGGGCGAGCATCTCGCCCACCGTCGCCTCGCGCGCCGTCTCCGCCGGCGGCAGCACGGCGGCGCGACGGTCGGCCTCGGTAGGCGCGGGCGAGGCCGCGGTGGTGAGCGGCAGCGTGCGCAGCGCCAGGCCGCGCTCGTCGAAGACGGTGAACACCAGCCGGTCCGCCGCCACCGTCAGCGCCGGCGACTTGTCGGTGATGCCGCCGACCCCTGTCGCGATGCGGGTGAGGCGCTCGGCCGGGCCGCCGGCAGCAGGCATGCGGTAGACGTCGCTGATGCCGTCGGGATCGGCGAGGAAGTAGATCCACCGCCCGTCGGTCGAGTAGTGCGGATCGATGTGCGCCGCGCCGGGCAGCCGCGGCAGCGCCCGCACCTCGCGGCTCTGCACGTCGAGCACGAAGAGTCCCATCGGCGCGTACCGCAGCTCGGCGATGTCCGCGCCCGGGCCGCGGTCGGAGACGAAGAGCAGGCTCTTGCCGTCGGCCGACCAGGTCGGCTGCAGGTCGGCGTAGCGGTCGTCGGTGAGCTTGCTCACCCGGCCGCCGTCGAGCTCGTAGAGGTAGAGGTCGTCGACGCCGTTGGCGAGGCCCGAGTAGACGAGCCGCCGTCCGTCCGGCGACCAGCTGAGGCTCGTCAGCTCGCCCACCTTGGGGTCGAGGCGCTCGCGCACGCGGCCGGACTCGACGTCGACGACGAGCAGCCGGTTGCTGCCCTGCGCCACGGCGGGGAAGGCGAACTGGCGGCCGTCGGGAGACCAGGCGCCGGCGGACTCGATGAAGCGCAGCGCGTCGACGTGCGGGTCGCGGTCGGCGCTGGCCAGCTTGCGCACCACCTTGCCGGTGCGCGCGTCGGCGAGGAAGAGGTCGACGTCGAAGAGCTCGCGGGTGGAGAGGAAGACGATCCAGTTGCCGTCGGGCGACAGGGTCGGCGAGACGATGAGCCGCCCGCCCTCCTTGCGGCTGATCAGCTCGCTGCCCAGCTCGCGCGGCTTCTGCCGCTCGGCGAGGATCGGCTCGTAGTACGCCTTGACGTCGCGGTGCCACTCCTCGCCGAACTGCTTCCAGTCGATGCCGAGGACGCTCTTCCACGCCTCTTCGGGCCCGATGCGGATCGCGGTCTTGAACAGCTCGGTGGCCCGCGCGTCGCCCCAGCGGCCGCCGACGTACGCCCACACCGCCTGCCCGTACTGGTAGGGGTTGTAGCGCAGGTCGCGCGACATCTTCTCCAGCGTCGGCAGGTCGTCGCGCAGCACTGCGTCGCGCATCCAGGAGCTGGTCAAGGTGTCGTTGCGCCCCTGCGAGAGGTACTCGGCGAGCCCTTCGATCATCCACAGCGGCAGGCTCTCGAGGCCGACGACGCGGGTGGCGGCGCCCTGCTGGCCGGTGGGGCGCATCTGCTGCGCGATGTCGAACTGGAAGACGTGCACCAGCTCGTGGCCGATGACGTGGTCGGTGTCGGCGTAGTTGGCGGTGATCGGCAGCACCACGCGGTCGCGGAAGGGCTCGGTGAAACCGCCGGTGCCCTCGCCGATCAGCTCGCCGCCGGCGATCGGCGGTCTGCTGGAAGTCCGCGTGGTCGTTGTAGAGGACGATCGGCTTCTTCTCGTTGAAGTCGTGCTCGAAGGCCTGCGACAGGCGGCCGTACCAGCGCTCGGCCATGCGGCCGGCGTCGGCGGCGACGGCGTTGCCTTCCGGGTAGTGGTAGACCTTGAAGTGCGGCGTCACCAGCTCGTGGAAGTCGAACTGCTCCCAGCGCACCTGGTTGCGGCCGAAGTACTGGGCCGGGGCCGGCGCCGGCAGGAGCAGCGCGAGCGCGAGCAGCGCGGCAACGAGAGCGAGCGAGGCGGCGAGGGGACGAGCGGAGGCGGCGCGGAAGAGTGGCTTCACGGTGACGCTCCGGGGTTGAGGACGCGGCCGCAGCGCTCGCTGCGCGCGTCAGCGATTGAAGAAAAGCCTTCCACGGCGTTGTAGGACTTGCAACGGCATGACCGGCCGGGCTGCGAACCCAGGCCCGCAGGGAAGCTCGCCAGCGGGCCGCGGAGCAAGAAATCTGCCCTGAGATGTGTGTGCCGCGCGACCGCGCGCCGGTTGCTACGGAGCGGCATTTCGAGCCGGCATCTAAGATCGCTCGCATGTCCCAGCGCTCGCTGCTCGCACCCGGCGGCGCCGAAGCCGCGAGCGTCGAAGGCACGCTCGAGCGGGTCGTCTACGAGAGCGCGGAAGCGACCTTCTCGGTCGTGCGCCTCAAGGTGGCGGGCCGGCGCGACCCGGTGACCGCCGTCGGGCCGATGTTCGGCATCCAGCCCGGCGAGTCGCTGAAGCTCTCCGGCCGCTGGGTGCAGGACAAGAAGTGGGGCGAGCAGTTCCAGGTCGAGAGCTGGCTCACCATGCAGCCGTCGACGCTCGTCGGCATGGAGCGCTACTTGGGCTCCGGCCTCGTGCACGGCGTCGGGCGGGTGATGGCGAAGCGGCTCGTCGCCCGCTTCGGCCTCGACACGCTGGACGTCATCGAGCGCGAGCCCGAGCGGCTCACCGAGGTCGAGGGGATCGGCGGCGTGCGCAGCCGCGCCATCCAGCGCGCCTGGCAGCAGCAGCGGCAGATCCATCAGGTGATGGTCTTCCTGCAGGGGCACGGCGTCGCCGCCCATCACGCGGTGAAGATCTACAAGACCTACGGCGACGAAGCGCTGCGGGTGGTCTCGGAGACGCCGTACCGGCTGGCGAGCGAGGTGTGGGGGATCGGCTTCCAGACCGCGGACGCCATCGCCTCGCGGCTGGGGCTGCCGCCCGACGCGCCGGCGCGGCTGGCCGCCGGCATCCTGCACGCGCTTTCCCAGGCGGCCAACGAGGGGCACTTGTACCTGCCGCGCGCCGAGCTGCTCGCTGCGGCGAAGGAGCTGTTGGGCGCCGACGAGGCGCTGCTGCCGCCGGCGCTCGCGCAGCTCGCCGCGGAGGAGAAGGTAGTCATCGAGCGCCGGGCCGGTGGCGCGACGACGGCAGGGCCGGGCCTCTTCGACGGTGCCGCCGGCGCCGCAGGCGCCGCACCGATGGACACCGCCGGCGCCGATGACGACGCCGTCTACCTCATCCCCTTCTTCCTCGCCGAGCGCAGCGCCTCCGTTCGGCTGCGCCGCTTGATCTCCTTCCCGCTGCCGCCGGTGGCGATCGACATCGAGCGCGCCTGTCGCTGGTTCGAGGAGCGCTTCCGCGTCGCCCTCGCGCCGGCCCAGCACGAAGCCGTCCGCCGCGCCGTCCTCGGCAAGGTGCTGGTGCTCACCGGCGGCCCGGGCACCGGGAAGACGACCCTCATCCGCGCCCTGGTCGAGATCTTTGGCAAGAAGGGCGAGCGCGTGCTGCTCGCCGCGCCGACCGGGCGCGCCGCCAAGCGGATGGCAGAGGCCACCGGTCAGGGGGCGTCGACCCTCCATCGCCTCCTCGAGTGGAGCCCGCAGGGCGCGCGCTTCGAGCGCAACGAAGAGCGTCCGCTGGGGGTCGACCTGCTGGTGGTCGACGAGGCGTCGATGATCGACATGGTGCTCGCCCACCACCTGCTCAAGGCGGTGCCCGAGCAAGCGCGGCTGGTGCTCGTCGGCGACGCCGACCAGCTGCCGTCGGTGGGTCCGGGCAACGTGCTCGCCGAGCTGCTGGCGAGCGGCGTCGTGCCGAGCGTGCGGCTCACCCGCATCTTCCGCCAGGACGGCGCCGGCCTCATCGTCGGCAACGCTCACCGCGTACTGAGTGGCGAGATGCCGGTCGATGCGCCGGAGGGAGTGCCGAGCGACTTCTTCTCGATCGAGCGCGAAGATCCGGAGGAGGCGCTCGACACCCTGCGCCGCCTCGTCGCCGAGCGCATCCCGGGGCGCTTCGGCTTCGATCCGAGGAGCGACGTGCAGGTGCTGGCGCCGATGCGGCGCGGCCGGCTGGGGACGATCAACCTCAACGCCGAGCTGCAGGCGCTGCTCAACCCGTTCGGCGCGCCGGTCGAGGGGAGCCGCGGGCGGTTGCGACTCGGCGACCGCGTGCTGCAGACCCGCAACGACTACCAGCTCGAGGTCTTCAACGGCGACCTCGGCCGCGTCGAGGCGGTCGACGAGGAAGCCGCCGAAGTGCTGGTGCGCTTCGACGACCGCATCGTGCGCTACCCCGCCGGCGAGCTCGACCCGCTCGAGCTCGCCTACGCCTGCTCGGTGCACAAGTCGCAGGGCAGCGAGTACCCCTGCGTCATCGTCGTCCTCCACCGCGAGCACTACGTGCTGCTGCAACGCAACCTGCTCTACACGGCGATGACGCGGGGCAAGAAGCTGGTCGTGCTGCTCGGCAGCCGCAGCGCCGTCCGCCGCGCGGTCAAGAACGCCGACCCGCAGAAACGCTACACGCGATTGGCGGAGCGGCTGCGGGCCTGATCGAAGCGCGGCACAGATCGCTTCGTCGACTCCGGTCCTCGCGATGACGGCGGGGAGACAATCGCGAGAACGTTCGCCCGGCGCCAATGACAGATCGCGTCGCGTAGCGTCAAGCCTCGCGGCGCAGAACGCGCTCGCGATCCTCTTCGTCCTCGTCCGGTCCGGCTCCGGCTCCGGCTCCTCGAGCGGTTCCGACTCCGGCACCACCGTCGACGCCGTCGCCGTCCGCGGCTCGTCGAAGTCCTCGAAGGGCTCGTCCCAATCCTCCGCCTCCTCCGCCCGCGCCGATTCCGGCGCCGGCGTTGAAGTGGCCGTCAGCTCGCGGCCGTGCGGCTCGTACGGCGCCGGGCTCGGCGGCAGCACCGGCGGAGGCGCCGCCAGCGGCTGCACGGGCACCGGCCCCGAGCGGCGGGCGATGATCACCGCGCCGATGCCGACGAAGGCGGCGCAGAGGTTCACCAGGAGCCAGAAGAGCCACAACATGAGGCGCAGGAAGCCGCCCACGTCCTTCGAGCTGTCGACGACGTCCACCAGCCGCGCCATCAGCCAGGCGCCGTGGAGGAGGAAGAGGCCGAGCACGATGCTCGTCACCGGCCCGCGCAGCCGCCAGCCGAAGCGCCCCTCGCTCCACCGCGCCAGCGCCTGCGCCGCCCCGAGGTAGCCGAAGAAGGCGACGAAGACGCAGCCGAGCACGGCGAACGGCCAGAGCAGCAGCAGCGGGATGCCGATGATCGACACCGCCAAGAGCACCAGCACGATGAGGATCACCGGCACGAAGAGGATCACCGCCAGGATGCCGACGACGCCCGCCTTCCACGGCTGCTCGAGCGCCGCCGCCGCGGTGCGCTCGAGCGGGTTGCGGGCGATCGCCGCCGCCAGCGCGCCGAGCAGCATGAGCACCAGCACGAAGACGACGCACTGCAGGAAGTCGAAGAGGGCGCCGTCGAAGTAGTCGGGCTGGCGCGCCGACCAGTCGTTCCAGTCGCCCCAGTTGCCGAACCAGCCGCCGGCCATCCCCTGCCAGAGGCTCACCTCGGTGACCTGTCCCATGACCTCGGCGCCGGGCGCCTTCTCCACCGTGCCGCCGACGCTGACCACGTTGCCCATCACCCGCGCCTGCGGGCCGAGGCGGACGCTGCCGCCCACCGACACCGCGTCGCCGGTGACCACGCCGGTGATGCGGCTGCTGCCGCCGACCGACACCGCGTTGCCGTCCACCTCGCCGTCGACGGTGACGCCGCCGCCGATCGACACCACGTTGCCGGTGGACTCGCCCCGCGCCACGTGCACGGGGGTGCCCATCACCACCCGCGCGTCGTCGGCACGGTAGCGGCGCCGCGTGGCGCGGTCGATCTCCCGCTGCACGTCGCGCTGGACGTCGCGGGCGATCTCTTCGGCGGTGCGCGCCGCGTCGTCCTCGCCGCGGCGGCCCATCTCGCGCTCGATGCGGGCGCGGATCTCCTCCTGCTGCCGCTCGATCTCGGCGCGCCGCGCTTCCATCTCGCTCTCGAGCCGGTCGCGCTCGCTGTCGAGCCGTTCACGCAGCGCGTCGACGTCGGTGTCGTCGTCCGGCGCGGTGACGGCGCCGAGCCCGAAAATCTGCTCGAGCTCGTCGGGATCGAGCTCGAGCAGAGCGCGGACCGGCGCCGCGGCCTGGCGGCCGATGCGCCGCTCGAGGTCGTCGATCTCGGCCTCGCGGCCGTCGATCGCCAGCTGCCCGTCGCGCACCTCGAGCGCCCGGATGCCGTCCATGTCCTGGCGTGGCTTGAGCAGCAGCCCGTCGGAGACCGGCAGCACCTCGAAGCGCGCCTCGACCCGCTGGCGCAGCGGCTCGCCGGCGGCCGAAGCCGGCGCGGCCGGCGCCGCGGGGGCCGCGGCCGCCGGTGGGGCGGGGGGAGCCGGCGGCGCCGGCTGGGCGTTCACCTGGGCCGCGGCCGCCACGAGGAGGGCCGCCAGCCACCAAAACTCGATCCAACGCGCCGCGAAATGCCGCGGCGCGAGAGCCATCTCAACCGATCTGCGCATGACCCGCGCTCCTTTCGTCCAGCAAACCCAGCAGAAGCCGACCCGCCGTCGCGGCGAGCAGGGCACAGAGAGCGACGGCGGCGAGCACCTGCGGGCTGCCGGCGGCGAGCGCGATCCAGCGCGCGATCCCGGCGAGCGCTTCCCACAGCTGGGCCAACGCCGCCACCGCGTGCGCCGCGCGCACGAAGAGCGTCGCCAGCCCGTCGATCCAGGTCTCCGGGTTCAGACGGTCCAGGAGACCCGGCAGCCACCGCGGCAGCAACGAGATCGCCGCGGCGCAAACGGCCAGCAGCCACAACGCGGCCCGCTCGAGCGGCCAGTAGGCCCGCTCGGCAAGCTCCCCCGCCGCCACCCGCGCCATGATCCGGTCGGCGAAGCCGGCCGGCACCGCGGTCCGGGGCAGGGTGGCGAACAGCTGGGAGAGGGCCGCGTCCGCGGTCTTCTCGGCTGTCGCCTCCTCGCCGCGGGCCTCGGCCTGAAGCCAGCGGGTGAGACGTGGGTCGTTGTGGCTGTCGCGCATTGCGTCGTCCTCAACCGCCCCTACGAGCCCTCGCTCGCACCGGTTTCAGGGCGTCCCCACCCCCGCGGGCAAAGCCCGCTGCCACCCCCACCCGACCCCCGCCCCTGGTCTCATTCACCCCTATCCCCCCGACCCCCTGCCCCTCCAGGGGCAGGGGGCGCCCCCGCCCACCCCTTAGCAGTCAACAGGTCCGCCAGTCGTTTGCGGCCGCGGTGGAGCCTAACCTTGACCGTGCCCAATGGGAGCCCCGTGACCTCGGCGATCTCCTGGTAGGCCAGACCTTCCTGGAAGCGCAGCAGCAGCAGCTCGCGGTAGGCGGGCTCCAGCGAGGCGAGCGCCGTCTGCAGATCGCGGGCGAGCGCACGGCCGCGCAGCCGCTGCTCGGCGTCAAGGACGGAGTCGTCCGCCAGCCGCTCGATCGGCGAGCCGCTCTCGGCGTCGGGGCCGAGGTCGAGCGGCGTGGTGTTCAGCCGCTGCCGGCGCAGGTGGTCGATGGTGGCGTTGTGGGCGATCTTGAGCAGCCAGCTCGACAGCTTCCAGCGCGGGTCGTAGCCGGGCAGCGCGCGGAAGGCCTTGAGGAAGGTCTCCTGGGCGATGTCCTCGGCGAGGGCGGGATCGCGCACCATGCGGAGGATCAGGCGGTAGACGCTCTCCTGATGCCGCTCGACGATGGCGCGGAACGCTTCCGCCGAGCCGGCGGCGGCCGCGGTGGCGAGACGAGCACCTTCGGGGTCGACGACGACCGCCGGCGCCTCCCCCGCCCCGCCCGCAAACGCGGTCATCAGCGCCACCGCCTCCATGGCACCCCTTACGGCGCCGACGCGGGAGTGTTGCAGCCTGCCCTGGCAGCAAAGGACGCCAGGCTATACTCGCCGATCGCTCGAACACCACAGGAGGACGACTCGATGCGCCGATACGCCACCCTCGCCCTCGGCCTGCTGCTCGCCGCCCTCTTCGTCGCTCCCTTCTTCACCTCCCCGCTTGCCGCCGCCACGCTCGCCGGCGTGACCATGCCCGACAGCGCCAAGGCCGGCCCTCACGACGTGAAGCTCAACGGCATGGCGCTGCGCAGCAAGGCCGTCTTCAAGGTCTACGTCGGGGGCCTCTACCTCCCCGCCGAGCAGCACGACTGGCAGCAAGTCCTCGCCGCGGACACGCCGCGCCGCATGGACATGCAGTGGGTGCGCAGCGTCAGCAAGAGCCAGATCTGCGACGGCTGGAAGGAAGGGCTGGCGGCCAACACTCCCAACGCCTCGGCCGACGTCAAGAAGCACTTCGAGAGCCTCTGCAGCCTGATGGAAGACGCCAAGGCCGGCGACCGCTTCGCCTTCATCTACGTGCCGGACACGGGGCTCCAGGTGGCGATCAACGACAAGCCCAAGGGCACGCCGCTGGGCGGCAAACCATTCGCTGATGCGCTCTTCGCGTGCTGGATCGGCGCCAAGCCGGGGCCCGGCGAGGCGTTCCGCGAAGGGCTGATGGGGAACGCGAAGTAGCCCGACGCCGCGCGAAGCACTTCACAGCCTTAGCCAGTGGCTGCATTTTTGCAAACGCCGCGCGAGTCGGATCCTCACACCGGAGAGCCACGGCCATGAGCCATCGTCGCCAGGTCTGCGTTGCTCTGCTCCTCGCCGCCCTCGCGTTCACCGCAGCGCCGGCGATCGGCCCAGCTGCCTCCCGGCGGCGGCGGGGGTGGCGGCGCGCCGATCACCATCGACGGCAACAAGGCCTCGGTGACCCTCGGCGCCGGCGGCGTCTCGGTCGACCTCACCCTCACCTTCGAGCAGGTCGTCGGCTTGACCGCCTCGAGCCTCGGCCTCTCGGCCCGCCTCGTCAGCCCCGCCGAGCTGATCGGCCGGCTGCCCGACGGCGCGCTGACCACGCTGCCCGCCGGCTTCCCGCTGCTGGTGAGCGTCGAGCCGCCCTCCTCGGGCGGGCTCTCCTTCTCCGGTCTCACCAGCGTCGAAGTCCACACCCACGACCTCTCGCTTCGTCGCCGACTCGCCGCTGCGCCTCTTCAAGGCCCCGGCCGGAGGCGCCTTCGTCGACATCACCGAGAGCATCGGCATGGGCAGCTACCGGGCGCGCGGCAGCACCGGCGGCTTCTCGCAGTTCCTCATCATCGCCGACCTGCGCGGCGACGCCGACGTGGTGGAGGCGAAGCTGGACCTGCTCGACGCCACCTTCGCGGCGGGCTCCTCGTCGATCGCGCCGACGGTCCGCGGCAACCTGCAGTCCTCGCTCAACGCCATCCGCGCCGCCTGGAACAGCGGCGACGTGCGCGGCGCGATGACCGCCGCCACCTCGTTCGGCGACGCCGTGAAGGCCGCCGCCAACGCGGGCAACATGCCCAACGTCTGGCGCTCGGCGCGCGACCTCCAGAACGTCGCCGGCAACCTGCGCGCCGCCGCCGGCACGCTGCGCTTCAGCCTCGCCCTCGCCGAGTGACGGCCGCGCGATGCTCGATTGCGGCCGCGAGCACATGCTCGCGGCCGCGTAGGCGTTCCCGCGGTGACAGCGGGCTTCGCCCTCGAGTCGGACTGCTAGACTCCCGCAAAGTCTTCCCAGCTTCGTGAGGTTGCGGTGCCGGCGCGTCTCACTCTCTTTCTCGCCGATCGACCCGCGCGGGTCTACACCCTGCGGGAAGGCGCCGATCACGTCGTCGGCCGCGACCCCGACTGCGCCGTGCGCATCGACGACGACCGCGCCTCGCGCCGCCACGCCATCCTGCGCGCCGACGAGGGCCGCTGGCGGCTCGCCGACCTGCGCAGCAAGAACGGCACGCAGCTCGACGGCGCCACGGTGCGCGCCCCCGGCCAGCCGCTCCAGGACACGAGCTGGATCAGCTTCGGCGGCGTGCTCGCCCGCTTCGAGCAACTGACCGAGGAGGCGGCGGCGCGGCAGCAGGACGAGCAGCTGCGCCGCTGGCAGAGCTCGGTGGAGATGCAGCGGCGGCTGACGCCGACGCTCGGCCTCTCGCCGCTGCTCGAGCGGCTGCTCGACTCGGTGCTGCAGCTGTCGCGCACCGACCGCGCCTTCGTGCTGCTCGCCGAGCCCGACGGCGGGCTGGTGCTCGCCGCCAGCCGCGGCATGCCCGCCGGCACCGTGATGGCCGAAGAGTTCGCCGGCAGCGTCGGCGCCGTACAGCTGGCGCTCCAGGAAGGGCGGCCGGTGGCGACGAGCGACGCGCAGCTCGACAGCCGGCTGGCGCACCGTCCGAGCATCGCCGAGCACCAGATCCGCGCCCTCGTCTCGATGCCCCTCGTCGCCGCCGAGCGGCTGGTCGGCGCCCTCTACGCGGACAGCAGCCGCGCCGGCGCCGAGCTCACCGAGCTCGACGTCGACATCCTCTCCGGCCTCGCCGCGCACGCCGCGCTGGCGATCACCGTCGCGCGGCTCGACGCCGAGCTGGCGCGCGTCGCCGCCGGCCTCCACGCTCCCGGCGCGAAGCCGCTCGCGGCCATCCCGCCGGCGCCGGCCCTGCGCGAGGACGCCGCACGCGAGCGCGCCGCCGCCACCACGGTTTCGGTGAGGGCCGACGACACCGGCATCCGCTGGGACGAGCTGCTGCTGGCGCACCGCGGCCGCGAGGGAGCGGTGCGGTGATCGAGCCGCCGCCGGATCAGGACCCCGACGCGACCGTCGCCGGGGGCCAACCCTCCGGCGATCCAGACTCCGAGCCGCGCGCCGGAATCGCCGCGAGCGCCGGCTCCCCCACTCGCACGCACGTCGGCATCGACGCCTACCTGGCGAGCGGCACCATCCTCGCCGGCCGCTATCGCATCGAGGGGATCGTCGGCGTCGGCGGCATGGGCATCGTCTACCGCGCCACCGACCAGCAGCTCGGCGTGCAGGTGGCGGTCAAGGTGCTGCGCACCGAGCACGCCAACGACCGCCGCTTCCGCGAGCGCTTCCGCCGCGAGCTCATCCTCGCCCGCCAGGTGAGCCACCGCAACGTGGTGCGCATCCACGACCTCGGCGAGGACGGCGAGCGCTGGTTCCTCACCATGGACCTCGTCGAGGGGCGCTCGCTGCGCGACATCCTCGAGCAGGACCGCGCGCTGCCGCTGCCGCGCGCCATCAACCTCGTCAAGCAGCTGGCGCGCGCGCTCGCCGGCGCGCACGTGCAGGGCGTCATCCACCGCGACTTGAAGCCCGACAACGTGCTCGTCGACGCGCAAGACAACGCCTTCGTCACCGACTTCGGCATCGCCCGCTCGCTGGGCGGCGTGGCGCTCACCCGCACCGGCATGGTGGTGGGGACGCCCAACTACCTCTCGCCCGAGCAGGCGCGCGGCGACGAGGTCGACGGCCGCAGCGATCTCTACACCCTCGGCCTAATCTTCTTCGAGATGCTCGCCGACGCCCTTCCCTTCCGCGGCGGCAGCGACTCCGAGGTGCTGGCGCAGCGGCTGGTGGCGGCGCCGTCGCTGGCGGCGCTCGAAGGCAAGGTGCCGCCGAAGGTGCTCGACGTGCTGCGGCGCCTGCTCGATCGCGATCCGGCGCAGCGCTACCAGACAGCGCCGGAGTTGCTGGCGGATCTCGACGACGTCGAGAAGTCACTGGGCATCACCACCACCGGCGGCGGCTGGCTTACCGTGCCGCCGCGGCGGCGCCGGTGGCCACCCTGGGCGACGCGCGCCGCCGTCGCCGCGGGGCTTTTCGCCATTGCCGTCGCGCTCGTCTTCGTGCTGCCGCGGCTGCGCGGATCCGCCGCCGGCCCCGGCGCCGCGGACGGCTCGACGGTCGCGCCGGCAGTGCCTGTCGTCGCCGTCGCCGTGCTACCCCTGGTCGACGAGACCGGCCGCCCCGAGCTCGCCTGGACGGCGCGCGGCATCGCCGAGATGCTGGCCGGCGAGCTGGCCGCCAGCCCGCAGCTGCGCACCGTCGACAGCCTGCGCGTCTTCCGCACCCTCGAGGACCTCGGCCTGCGCGGCGAGGCGCTCTCCGGCGAGCGCCAGCTGAAGACGGTCGCCGACCTTCTCGAAGCGGATCGCGTCGTCACCGGCCGCGTGCGCTCGATCGAGGGCGGCCTGCAGGTGCAGGCGCGGCTGCTCTCTCCCAAGCTGCCGGGCGGCGAGGCGACGCTCGACGCCACCGCCGCGAGCGCCCGCGAGCTGCCAGCCGCCGCGCGCACCATCGCCGACGGCATGAAGCGCGCCCTCGCCGTTCCCGCCGGCGAGCAGCACGCGCTGCCCACCGCGGCACCGGCGGTGATGGCCGCCTACGGCGAGGGGCTCGACCGTCTCGTGCGCGGAGACGCCGTCGGCGCGGTCAGTCCTCTCGAAGAGGCGACGGCAGCGGAGCCGCGCTTTACTCCGGGTTGGCTGCGGCTCGTCGACGCCTACCAGGCGCTCGGCCGCGCCGACGACGCCGGCCGCGCCCTCGAACAGGCGGCCGCCAACCTCGCAGGCGTTCCGCCGCGCCTCGCCGTCGAGGTGCAGGCCCGCCGCGCGCTGCTCGACGGCGAGCCCGAGGAGGCGGAGCGACTCCTCGCCGAGCTCGCGTCGCGCTACCCGCAGGACGTCGAGCTGCGCGTCTCCCTCGCCGTCGCACAAGGCGAAGGCGGCAAGCTCGACGAGGCACGCAAGACGCTCGAGCGCGCCACCGCGCTCGACAGCAAGCACCCACGCGCGTGGTTCCTGCTCGGCAAGTACTCGATTCAATCCGGCGACAGCAGAAAAGCGCTCGACGACTACCTGGTGCGCGCGCTGGTCATCCAGAACCAGCTCGAGAACCGCCAAGGCCGCGCCGACGTGCTCAACGCCATGGGCATCGCCGGCGAGCAGCTCGGCCGCACGGACGAGGCGGCGGACAACTACGCGAAGGCGGCGGCGCTGCGGCAGGAGATCGGCGACCGCCGCGGCTGGGCGACGACGCTACGCAACCTGGCGCGCCTCGCCACCGTGCGCGGCAAGCCGGCCGAGGCGGCAGCGCGCATCGCGCAGGCGCGCCAGCTGCTCGAAGAGCTCGGCGACAAGCGCGGCATCGCCGACATGCTCAACGAGATCGGCGTGCTCGAGGAGGAGCGCGGCCGCTACCGCCTCGCCCTCGATCAGTACCGCCAGGGCCTGCAGGCGCGCGAGGCGCTGGGCGACAAGCGCGCGCTGGCGGAGAGCTACAACAACGTCGGCTTCGCCTACTACCTGCTCGGCGAGTACGACAACGCTTCGGTCTACTGGCGGCAGGCGCTCGACCTCTACACCAGCAGCGGCGACAAGCAGGGCGCGGCGCGGGCGCGGCAGAACCTCGGCCTGCTGCAGCTCGCGCAGGGACGCTGGGAGCAGGCCGCGAAGTCGCTCCTCGCCGCGCTCGAAGAGAGCCGCATGCTGCAGATGCCCGACTCGACGGCGGCTGCCCACGGCTCGCTGGGACGGCTGGCGTTCCTGCAGGGGCGCTACGGCGCCGCGCTCGACTCCTATCGTCAGGCGCTCGACGCGGTGCGGAAGCTCGAGGACCAGCGCGGGCTCGTCGAGTTCACGCTGTTCGAGGCCGAGACGCTACTGGCGCTGGGCGATGGTGGCGAGGCGGCGAAGCGGCTCGACCAGGCCGCGCAGTGGCTGGGCGAGGAGGGCAACCAGGAGCAGCGCGCGCGACTCCTCATCCTGCGCGGCACGCTGGCGCTGCAACGCGGCGACGCCGCGGCGGCGCGCGACTCCTTCGCCAAGGCGACCGCGGCGGCGGCGAAGAGCGACACGCCGGTGCTGCAGGCCGAGGCGCGGCTCGGCGCCGGCCTGGCGGCGCTCGCCGCCGGCGACGCGGCGGGCGCCGCGAAGTCGCTCGCGGCGGTGGCGGCGGAGACGCGCCGGCTCGGCGACGTGCCGCTGCGCCTCGACGCCGATGCGGCGCTGGCGCGCGCCGAGCTCGCCCGCGGTCGCGTGGCCGAAGCAACTGCGGCGGCGCGCGATGGTCTCGCCGCGGTGCCCACCGGCCCGCCGTGGGGCGGCTCCTGGCGGCTGCACGCGGCGCTCGCCGCGGCGGCCGAGCGGCAGGGGCAGCCGAACGTCGCCGCGGCCGAACGCACGCAGGCGCGTGCCGAGCTCGAGCGCCTGCGGCGCGAGCTGCCGGCGGCGCAGCGGCAAAGCTTCGAATCTTTGGCGGAGGTGCGCGAGGTTGTCGCCTCAAAGCCCACCTGACCCACCGTCCCCGCCCGCACCGGACTGGGACCAGGACGCGACGGCGGTCGGCCTGCCGCCGCAGCCGCCCGCCGACGGCATCGAGGAGCTCGCCGGCCGCGTGCGCGAGATCACGCGCCAGAACGAGCGCCTCTTCCAGGAGCTGCTCGCCGGCGAGCGCCGCTTCCGCGGCCTCGCGCGTTCGGTGTGGAACGTCCAGGAGGCGGAGCGGCGCCGCCTCGCCCGCGACCTCCACGACGGCATCGGCCAGACCCTGACCGCGCTCAAGCAGCAACTCGACGTCGTCGAGTCCTCGTCGGCGGCGCTATCCGAGCCGATGCGCGAGCGCCTGCGCGACGCGGCCGAGCTGGCGGCGCAGGCGCTCCACGAGACGCGCGAGCTGTCGCGCCTCTGCGGCCGCAGATCCTCGACGACCTCGGCCTCGAGCCGGCGCTGCGCTGGCTCACCCGCACCTTCGGCGAGCGCACCGGCGTGGCGCTGGAGGTCGACCTCGTCGGCCTCGACGGCCGGCTGCCCGCCGACGTCGAGACCCTTGCCTACCGCGTCGTGCAGGAGGCGCTCAACAACGTCAGCAAGCACGCCGGCGCCTCGCGCGCGCAGGTGCTCGCCCGCTGCGAGCGGGGCGAGCTGCAGCTCGTCGTCGCCGACGACGGCCGCGGCTTCGACGTCCAGGCGGGCGCCCATGGTCCGGAGGGCGACGGCTCAGGTCTGCGCGGCTTGCGCGACCGCGTCGAGCTCTTCGGCGGCCGCATCGAGATCGGCTCGCGGCCAGGCAAAGGCACCCGCATCGCCGCGCGCGTGCCTTGCGCGAGCGCGGCGGAGGGAGGAAGCGCGACGTGACGATCCGCGTGCTGGTGGCCGACGACCACACCATCGTGCGCCACGGGGTGGTGAGCCTGCTCGAGGCGAGCGGCGACTGCGAGGTGGTGGCGCAGGCGAGCGACGGCCTCGAAGCAGTCGAGCAGGCGCTGCAGACGCGCCCCGACGTCGCCGTGCTCGACATCGGCATGCCGCGCCTGTCCGGCCTCGAAGCCGTGCGCCGCATCCGCCAGGAAGCGCCGAAGGTGCGCGTCCTCGTCCTCACCATGCACGAGGAGGAGGAGTACGTCGTCCACCTCGTGCGCGCCGGCGCCAGCGGCTACCTGGTCAAAGACAGCGCCGCCGGCGAGCTGCTAGCGGCGGTACGCGCGCTCGCCCGCGGCCACGGCTACTTCGGCCCTTATGCGGCGCGCGTGCTCGCCGAGCAGTACCGGCACCCCGACGGCGCGCAAGACCCCTACGGCACGTTGACCGCGCGCGAGCGCGAGGTCTTCCACCTCGTCGTCGACGGTAAGACGACGAAGGAGGTCGCCAAGACGCTCGGCATCTCTCCCAAGACCGCCGAGAACCACCGCACGCGTCTGATGGAAAAGCTCGACGTCCACAACACCGCCGAGCTGGTGCGCTACGCCGCGCGCCGCGGCCTGCTGCCGTGACGGCAGGCTAGACGACGACCTCGACCGGAATGTCGGCGATCACCTCGTCGCCGCAGAACACCTGCACCTGCTTGTAGAGGAAGTTGCGGCCGACCTTGTCGTAGCGCACCGTCTTCCAGACGAATACCTGCGGCCAGATGCCGGGCAGCTGAGTCAATACCAGGTCCATCAACAGGATCGCCGGGTTGATGCCCTGCGGCACGCGCGGGACCAGGATCGGCACGATACCGGGGTTGGGGACGTAGACCTCGCCGACGACGTGGAAGTCGTCGGGCGGCGGCGGCATCTTGTTCAACCACGCATACCAGTCCCGGCTCTCGAGGCCCTCGCACGGCAAGATGCCCCCGCCGTATTCGGTGCCTTTCGAACCGTAGCCCTTCCGTTCTTCGCCGTAGTCCTCGGCCATGGAGCTGCTCCCTTGTTCTCCGACGTTGATCGGATCCGACGGCTGCTCTGACGCCTGATTAGACGGCCGCGGCGGCCGCTTTTCTCCCCGCCCGCGAAGCGGTCGAGTGTGTCCGGTCGGCGACGATCTGCCCGTCAGCGGAACCACGCGAACAGCAGCACGGCGAGCACCATCCGGTAGCCCACGAACACCAGCATGCTGTGGCGCTGGAGGAAGCGCAGCAGCCAGGCAATCACCGCGAACGAGGTGAGCGCCGAGACGACGAAGCCGAGCGCCAGCGGCAACATGCCGATGTGCGCGCCTTCGCCTTGCACCAGGTCGAGCGTCTCCTTCGCCAGCACCAGGAAGCCGACTGGCACCGAGAGCAGGAAGGAGAAGCGCGCCGCGCCCGGCCGCGACAGGCCGGTGGCGCGGCCGGCAGTGATCGTCGCCCCCGAGCGCGAGGTGCCGGGGATCATCGCGATGGCCTGGAACACCCCAATGAGCAACGCCTGCGGCCAGCTCACCTGCTTCTCGCCACGCGTGCCGCGGCCGAACCAGTCGGCGAGCCCGAGCAACATGCCGAAGATCGCCGTTGTCCACGCGATCAAGTACGGATCACGCGCACCGCCGGCGACGAAATCGGCGATCAGCAGGCCCGCCACGGCAGCCGGGATGGTGCCGATGCCGAGGTTGAACAGCAGCGCCGCGTCGGTGCCCGGCACCAGCGCCTCCCGCGAGAAGAGCTTCGGCACGCCGCCGAGCAACCGCAGCAGGTCGTCGCGGAAGTAGACGAGCACGGCGAGCAGGCTGCCGAGATGCGTGGCGAGATCGAACACCTGCCCCTGGTCGGGCCAGCCCAGGAAGCGCGGCACCAGGATGAGGTGCGCCGACGAGCTGATCGGCAGGAACTCCGTGAGCCCCTGCACGATCGCGAGGACGACGGCCTGCAGCGGAGTCAAAGCGGGCTGCCGCTCACTCCGGATCGCGCGTCTGCGCCGCTTCCCAAAGCTCGGCGTACTTTGTTCGGACCGACGGGTCCAGCGTATCGCCGAGCTCGCGCGGCAGTCCCACCGCGCGGATCAGCTCGAGCACGTCGGCGAGGTCCTTGAGGCGATGCGGCGCCGTCATACCGGAGGCGAGCTTCAGCTCGACGAGCCGCGGCAGTGGCAGGAGCGCAACTCGCTCGCCGCGCACGGCGGTGGCCGCGGGATCCGGGAATGCCACCGCCTTCGGCTTGCCATCGCCTGGATACTCCCCGGCGAGAACGACGTCCACGTCGACGCCGTTCGTGACGTCGCGCAGGCCGCGACTTCCGGGGAACTTCTCCAGATATCCGCGGCCGAGCACGGCTTCCTTCAACTGGCGCAACCCCTCGGCGGTCAGCAGCAAGTCGACGTCGACCGTGACGCGGCGATAACCCCACTCGTTCAGTGCCATCGCGCCGATCACAGCGTAGGGGACGTCCAGGCCGTCGAGGGTTTCCACGATTCGCGCGAGCGCGCGCTGCACGTCAGCCTCGCCCATGAAGAACCTCGTGGCCTCTTCCGCTCCCGACCAGAAGCGGGCTTCGCGTTCGGCGGGAAGTATCGACCCCATACGCGCAAAGGATCTTACCGCCCGCACGGTGGCGGTTCGCCCGACGAACCCGCGGCGCCGCAGCGCTGAGCAAGCGCGCTTGCGGCGGCGGCCCTGTTGACGGCCCGTCCGGTGGTCGGTAGGTTCCGACGCCTCCGATGGACCAGTCTCGCCGCCTCTCGCTGCAGATCGCCGTCCTCTCGGCGACGGCGCTTTTTCTGGAGCTGATGGTCATCCGCTGGGCGCCGGCGGTCGTTCGCATCGTCAACTACTACGCCAACCTGATGTTGATCAGCTCCTTCGCGGGGCTGGGCATCGGGGCCTTGCTGGCGGCGCGGCGGTGGGACCTCTTCCGCGCCTTTCCACTCTTCCTTCTCGCGGACGTGCTGGTGCTGCGCGCGTGCCGCGAAGTTCTGTTGCCCGGCAGCGAGGCGGAGGCGCGCTTCATCCAGGGCTCGCCGGCGCTCGCCAATTACGCCGTCCTCGTCGCCATCTTCGCCTGCAACACGCTGCTCTTCGTGCCGCTGGGGCAGAAGATCGGCCGGCTCTTCGCCGCCCTCCCCAATCTGCGCGCCTACGGTTGGGACCTCGCCGGCAGCCTCGCCGGCACGCTGCTCTTCGGCGCCTTCGCCTTCTATCGCTTCTCGCCGGTCGTCGGCATGGCGGCGGTGGTGATCGTCACCGCCGCGCTCGCTGCGCGGCGCGATCGACTCTGGCACCTGCTCGCCGGCGCGGCGGCCGTCGTGCTCGTCGTCTACGCCACCGAGCGGCACGCCACCTGGTCGCCGTACCACTTCATCACCGTCCACGACGAGGACGGCGAGGTCGTCACCGAGCCCGCGCCCGGCCTCGTCACGATGATGGACCCGCCCAGCTACACGCTGCGCGTCAACCAGGACTTCTTCCAGCTGCACGGCACCATCGACCGCACCCGCTACCAGACCGGCAGCTGGCGATGGAAGCGTGCGATGGCGCTCGGACCGCAGTACCTGCTGCCCTACGTCGCCAGGCGCCACCCGCACCGCGTGCTGATCGTCGGTGCCGGCGGCGGCACCGACGCCGAGGCGGCGCTCCTCGGCGGCGCGGGCCGCGTCGACGCGGTCGAGATCGACCCCGGCATCGTCCGCCTCTCGCGGCGCTTCAACGCCTCGCGCGTCTACGACGATCCTCGCGTGCACGTCGTCGTCGACGACGCTCGCGCCTTTCTGCAGCGCGCCCGCGGCCGCTACGACGTCGTCGCCTACGGCTTCCTCGACTCGCAGGGCCTGAGCAGCTCGATGAGCAACATCCGCCTCGACGGCTTCGTCTACACCGTCGAAGGCCTGCGCGCGGCCTGGCGCCTCGTCGACGAAGGCGGCCTCCTGTCGGTCGCCTTCTACCCCGCGGGCCGGCCATGGCTGGTCGAGAAGCTCGCCGCGCTGGCGGCGGACGCGACCGGCCGCGCGCCCGTCGTCTACAGCGAAGGCACGCGCGTCATCGTCCTCGTCCCGCGCGGCGGCGGCGCGCTGCCGTCGTCGGTCGGCAACTTCCACCGCGTGCCGGTGCCCGCCGCGACCGTGCCGGTGCCCACCGACGACTGGCCGTATCTCTACCTGCGTGCGCGCACGATTCCAGCCGATTACCTGGTGGTGATCCTCTCCCTGCTGGCGCTCTCGATCGGCGCGCTCTGGGTGGTGAAGCCGCCGGGCTTCGGCGCCCGCCACCTCCACTTCGCCTGCCTCGGCGCCGGCTTCCTGCTGCTCGAGACGCGCAGCATCGTCGCCTGCGCCCTCTACTTCGGCTCGACCTGGCTAGTCATCCTCATCGTTGTCTGCGGCGTGCTGCTCATGGTCGCGGCGGCGAACGCGGTGGCGATGCGACGACACTTTCGGCCGCGGCTGCTCTACGCGCCGCTGCTGGTGAGCCTGTTCGTCCTCTACGCCGTGCCGCCCGAGGCGATCCTGGGGCTGCCGCTCGCAGGGCGGCTGCTCTGGACGCTCCTCGTCGTGCCGCTGCCGATCTTCTTCGCCGGCCTGGTCTTCTCGCGCACCTTCGACGGCCAACCCGAAGCGCCGTCGCTCCTCGGCGCCAACCTCATCGGCGCCATGGCCGGCGGCTTCGGCGAGTACCTCGGCATGCTCGTCGGCCACCGCGCGCTGCTGCTGCTCGTCGTCGCCTGCTACCTGGCGAGCTACCTCTTTCTCCGCCGCACCGGCGACGCCTAGACGACCGGTCGGGTCGCGCGCGCTTGTCTCGCCACGCGGCTAGGTCGTCGCCGCCGCGCCGCTCGGCTGCACGCGCCGCGTCGCGCTCGCCAACCGCGGCCAAGCCAGCGCCGCGACGTAGAACAGTGCCGCCAGCGGTACCAGCGAAGGAACGCCCCAGACGTACGACAAGCTCTCCGCCATCCCGCCGGTCACCGCGCCGAGCACGTTCCAGCCAAGGGCGAAGCCCGGCGCCACGCTCTTGCTGAACGCCTGCGCAAAGACGAGCCCGGCGAAGAAGATCGGCGCGCACAGCAACGCGGTGGCCGCGAGGCCCGAAACCACAGCCGGCATCCGCGTGAAGACGTCGATCGGCACGAAGTAAGCAGCAGCGAGCGACGCGAACAGGCCCACGCTCGCCCACCCTCCCGGCTCCAGCCCGCGCTTCTGCAGCGCCGCGCAGACTGCGTTGGCGAGCAGGATCAACCCGAGGATGGTGCCGATCACCCAAGCATTGACCTGCCACGTCGTCCCGAAGAGCAACGCCAGCCGCGACACGTTGTGCACCTCGACCAGCATGAACGCGGCGCCGAGCCAGAACAGCCGCCCGTCGAACGCCTCCCCCGCCGGCCGCGCCCGCAGCACAAAGACGACCGACAGCGCGAGGATGATCAGCGAGATGAGAGCAATCATCGGCGGCACCTGCCGCCTCTCGAGCGGCAGAAACGGCCAGTCGTCCGTCGAAGGCACGACCCGCTGCCCGTAGCGCACGGGCGCGATGCCGCTCCACCCCGCCGCCGCCGGCGCCAACCGCGCCAGCGTCTCCCGCTCGGCGGCGAGGAAATAGATGTTCCTCCAGCCACGTCCGATTTCCTGGCCACCGCTTCCTTCGAGCGCGATCGGCGGGTACCCGAACGCCTCACTCAAATTGCGCCCGAGCCGCTCGCCGATGAACGGCAGCTCGGAGAAGAACGACACGTAGAGAATTCCGCCGGGCGCCAGCCGCGCACGCGCCTCGCGGAACGCCTCCACCGTGTAGATGTAGTTGTCGAGCCGCACATTGGTGAACGACGAAAGCACCGTGTGCGCGTCGAGGTGGCTGAACACGACGAGATCGAAGCGGTCATCCGTCGTCTTCAAATAGTGCCGCGCATCGTCGATCACCACCCGCACCCGCGCATCGTCGTAAGGCGCCTGCGGATGCAGCCGCCGCCCGAGCTCGTAGATCGCGCGGTCGATCTCCACCGCCACCACCGCGCTCGCCCCCGCCTGCAGCGCCGCCGCCGCGTCATTGCCGCTGCCGGCACCGACGATCAGCACCCGCCCCGGCGGCCGCCGCAGCACATACGGCATCGTCCACCGATCGACCGGCACCCGCCCATCCGCCGGCAGCGCCGGCTGCGGCCGCATCACCTGATACCCCGTGTTGTTGACGACGATCACCTGATCGTTGAGCACGCCGAGCTTCTGATAGCTCGACCAAAGCTCCCGCAACTGCGGGCTCGCATGCGGCAACAGCACGAGCAACAGCCCCACCGCGATCCCGATCGTCGCCTGCCGCTCCCGCGCATCGTCGATCAGCCACAGCCCGGCGAGCACCACCGGCACGAACCACGCGAGCGGGGGCATCCCGAGCGTCGTCGCAAACGTGTAGGCCAGGATGCCCAGCAAGCTCCCCGCAACGTTGATCGAGTACCCGCGCAGCGGCCGCCCCAGCGCACTCATCCCCCTCGCCGTGAGCTGCCCGAAGGGCAGAATCACCAGCGCCACCACGAAAAACAGCAGCGCCGTCCAGCCGACAGCGAACGCCAGCTTGCCGAAGGTGCCCCAAGGCAACGCCTCCTCGCTGTGATGAAAGATCATGAACCCCGAAAGCTCCGCCAGCACGGCCGTCACGCGCCGCGGTCCGTAGTCGATCAAGCTCTGCCACGGCAACCGAATGACCAACGCGAGCAGCAACAGCAAAAAGAACGCGCGCGCGAGATCGACGCGCCGCCGCCACAGCAGACAGCCGACACCAAACCCGAGAAACGTCGCGACCAACACCAAGTTCTTGCAGTAAGCAAAGACCCGCACCTCGCTCGCCACCCAGCGAATGAGGGCGAGCTCGAGGAAGAGGCCCAGGAAGCTGGCGACAAAAACGACCGTCGCCGGCCGAGCGAGCAGCGGCACCGCGGCCTCGAGAGCCACGTCGGACGCAACGGGCGACGGCGCGCGCGGCTCGACGGTCAAGAAAGGGTCACTGCGTCTCGGCTGACTGCGAACCGCCGAAGCATACCCGCAGCGTACCGAGGCCCGAGCGCAGCGCCGGCACTCCTGCCTTGCCGCAACCACTTGCCCGGAAAAACGGACGTCATCGCGAGCGAAGCGATCTCGGCGTCGCGAGATCGAGATTGCTTCGTCGCTGCGCTCCTCGCAATGACGAGTGAGCAGGCACGACTCCTCTGGGAAGTGGCTGAGCGTCTAACCACGGAGCCCATAGCAGACGAAGCCGCACGCTCCGCGACGGGCGGTGGCGTGCTCACCACTGGAGGCGGTGGCGGGCGGGGCCGCGGGCTGCCGCAGCGGGCCCTCTTTGCGGGCGCTTCGACAGTCGCCCCACGAGCAGCGCAGCCAGTCGCGCCCGCAAAGCGAGGCGAGCGCGACCCCTCCAAACATCCAATGAAGCGAGCCGTGGCCCGCAGCGGCGGCCCGCGGTCCCGCCCGCCACCGCCGGCAAAGTCAACGAATCCCTCCCGTCCGCTCGCCCGCTCGGCTCAGCCCGCGCCGCCCTGCCCCGTGAGCCACGCCGCAACCTTCGCTCCTTCGCGCTGCCGCAGCGCCACGCACTCGGCGACCTGGTCGGCGACCCGCGCGATCTGCGCGTCGATGGCCGGCGTGCGCCGCTCCGCCTCGCCGAAGAACCGGCGCCCCCTCTCCAACCGCTCCACCGAACAGCCGCCGGCGTACCGCGTCAGCGACGGCACGCGGTCCGGCGGCAGCCGCTGCGCCAGCGCCGACCAGCTCGCCTGCACCCAGCCGAAGACACGCTCGCGCCCCGCCTCGTCGACCGCCATCGCCATCGCCGTCGTGCGCAGCTCCTGCGGCCGCAGCGGGCCGGTGACGACGTAGCCGAGCGCCCGCTCCGCGAGCCGCGGATCGCCGAAGCGTCCAAGGGCGAAGAGGAAGCGCCCGCGCTCCTCCGAGCTCCCCGCCGTCTCGAAGCGCTGCCGGTACGTCTCGTAGAGCGTCGAGTCGCCGTCGACCGCCGCCACGTTCAGCGCCACCGCGACGAGGCCCGGATCCACCGACTCCGCCCGCGCCAAGTACTCGCGGGTGAGCCGGGCAGCGAGCTGCCGCACGGCCGGGTCGCGCCCGGTGTCGCCCAGCCAGAGCAGCAGCTTCGGCCGCAGCAGCGCCACCGCCGACGCCTCGCCGGCGCGTGGCAGCTCGCCCATGCGCGCGAACGCCGGCCCCAGCGTCTTGCGCACGTAGGCCGCGAAGGCGGGACGCAGCTCGTCGGTGACGAAGGCCGCCTCGACGCGCTCGAAACCTTGCAGCACCGCGCCGAGCACGTAGGGATCCGAGTCCTTCGCCGCGGCGGCGAGGATCCCGAGGTACTCGTCGCCCGCAATAGCGCCGCCGTCGAGCAACCCCGACACGTTGCCGAGCAGCGCGACGCGCTCCGGCACCGTGAGCCGCTCGCCCGCATGCGCCGCCAGCTCGGCGAGCGCCGCCGCCGGTTGCCCACGGCCTCGCTCACGCTCGGGCGCCAGGGGGACCTGGCTCTGCCGCTCCGCGGCACCGTGGGTCCCTATCCGCCAGCGGTAATAGCCGCGCCCGCCCGCGTTGGGGAAGAGCCACGCCACCCGGCCGCCCAGCTCGAAGCGCTGCCGCGCGCTGGTGAGCAGCACCGGCTGCGTCTTCGTCGCCGCGCCGTCGGACCACTTCAGCACCACCGGCACCTGCCAGCTCTCCGCCGGCGCCTGCGCACCCACGGCGAGGAAGCGCTGCTGCGCGATCTCCACCACGCCGCGCGCCGGGTCGACGACCTCGACGGTGAGCAGCGGATGTCCCGGCTGATCGAGGAACGATCCCATCACCGCCGCGACGTCCTTCCCCGACGCCGCCGCGAGCGCCTGCCAGAGGTCCGCGGCACTGGCGTTGCCGTGCTCGTGCGCCTTCACGTATTCGCGCACGCCGCTGCGGAAGACCTCGGGGCCCAGCCACTGCTCGACCATCCCGAGCACCGCGCGGCCCTTGCTGTAGGTCAGGTCGACGTTGGTGAAGACTTCCTTGGCGCGCACCGGCCGCCGCACCGCCGGCGCCGACGGCCGCGCGTCGCTCGCCAGCGTGGTGTGGATCGAGGCGAGGTACTCGTTGCCGATGCCGAGGTCGGGGTAGACCTCGTCGGCGATCTTGGGGCCGAGCCAGTCGGCGAACGACTCGTTGAGCCAGAGGTCGTCCCACCAGCGCATCGTCACCAGGTCGCCGAACCACATGTGCGCCAGCTCGTGGGCGGTGACGAAGGCGTAGCTCTGACGCTCCTCGAGGCTGGCGCCCTGCGGTGTGGAGAGCAGGATGCGGTCGAGGTAGGTGATGAGGCCGGCGTTCTCCATCGCGCCGCTGGCGTACTCGGGCACCGCCACCAGGTCGAGCTTGGCGTAGGGGTAGCGCTGGCCGAACCAGCGCTCGAGCGCGGCGAGCAGCGGCGCCGTCGTGTCGCGGGCCATGCCGGCGAGCGCGCCCTGACCGGCGACGGTGAGGATGCGGGCGGGCACCGAGGTGCCGGGAATCTCGACGACGTCGAACGGACCGACGGCGAAGGCCACGAGGTACGTCGACAGCGGCGGCGTCGCCGCGAAGGTGACCGTCTCCCAGCCGCTCTCGGCCGCCGGTCGCGTCGTCTCGACCGGTGCGTTGGCGGCGGCGACGAGACCGGCGGGAACCGTGATCTCGAGCCGCCAGGGGATCTTGAAGCTCGGCTCGTCGAAGCAGGGGAAGGCCTCGCGGGCGTCGGCGGGCTCGAAGTCGGTGAACAGGTAGTGCTTGCCGCCGGTCGTGACGCGGTGAAGCCCGACGGCGCGGCTGCCGTAGTCGTTGCGGAAGTCGATGCGCAAGCGGTACTCGCCGGGTGGGATCGGCGCGGCGGCGGTGACCTCGACGAGGTCCTCGCCCGTCGGCGTGGCGGTCACCGCGATCGCTTGGCCACCGGCGGCGGGCTGCAGCGACACCGCACCGATCTCCATCGCTTCGGCGTGGAAGCGAACCGTGCGCACCGGCTCGCGCACCCGCAGGGCGATCTCGGCCGTCCCGCTGTAGCCGGGCGCGGCGGGATCGAGCCGCATCTGGAGGCGCTCGCTCGTCGGCATGACGGCGTCGCCGAGGCGGACCTCGGGCGCGGCTGCCGCGCTGGTCGTGCTCGACTCCGCGGAGGCTGTGGACGTGGTCACGACGGGTGCTGCGCTCGCAGCCGTGCCCGCGTTCTGCGGCCGCGCGCCTCCAGCAGTCGCAGAAAGCGCCGACGACGCAACGACTGCTGTGGACGCGGGCGCCGCAGTGCGCGAGGTCGCAGCTGGCGGGACCGCTCCCGCCTCGCCACGCAGCAGCGCCGCCACCTTCGCCCCTTCGCGCGCCCGTAGCGCCACGCACTGTGTCACCTGGTCGGCCGTGCGGCCGAGCCGCACGTCGAGCTGGGGCGTGCGGCGCTCCGGCGCAGCGAAGAACTCGCGCGCGGCGGCGAGACGCTCGGCCGAGCAGCCGCCGGCAGCCGCAGCGTAAAACGGCACCAGCTCCGGGGGCGTGCGCTTCACCACCTCCGCCCAGTGCTCGCGCAGCCAGGCGAAGGCGCGGTCGGCACCGCCCGGCCGGGTGCGCAACGTGGTGGCGACGGTCGCGACCTCGCGGTCGCGCAGCGGTCCGTGCAACGAGTAGTCGAGCGCGCGCTCGACCAGCTCCGGCCGCTCGAAATAGCCGAGCGGGCGCAGGAAGTGCGAGCGCTCGCCAGGGTCTTTCGCCGCCTCGAAGCGACGCCGATAGGTCTCGAAGCGCGCCTCGTCGCCGTCGAGCGCCGAGAGCCGCAGCAGCACCGCCGCCACGTCCGCCGGCACCGCCTTCGGATCGGCGAGGTAGGCGTCGGCCTGCGCGGTCGCGAAGGCGCGCACGTCGGGGTCGCGGCCGGAGACCGCCAGCCAGCCGAGCAGCTGCGGCCGCAGCAGCGCCACCGCCTCGGGCTCGCCGGCGCGCGGCAGGCGGCCGATGCGCTCGAGCGCCGGCCCGAGCGTGCGGCGCACGAAGCGCAGCGAAGGGCTCGCGCAGCGAGTCGTCGACGAACGCCGTCTCCACCTTCTCGAGACCGTCGAGCGCCACCCCGACGACCGCCGGGTCGGGATCGCCCACCGCCGAGGCGACGATGCGCAAGTAGTCGTCGCCGCCGAGGAGCCCGGCGTCGAGCAGGCCGCCCGCGTTGCCGAGCAGCGCGATGCGCTCGCTCACCTTCAGACGCGCTGAGGAGCGGCGGCCGCGAGCTCGGCCAGCGCCGGCCCCGGCAGCCGCCAGCGGTAGTAGCCCGAGGCGCCGGCGTTGGGGAAGATCCACGCTACCGGCCCGCCGAGCTCGACCGTCGTCCGCTCGCGATCGAGCAGCAGCTCGCGCGTCTTCACGCCCGCACCCGCGCCGTCGGACCAGGCCAGCACCACCGGCACCTGCCAGCGCTGCGGCTGCACCTCGACGCCGGCGGCGTGGAAGCGCTCCTGCGCCAGCGTCACCGTGCCCTTCTTCGCGTCGACCACCTCGACCGTCACCAGCGGATAGCCCGGCTGGTCGAGGAAGCCGCGCATCACCGCCGCCACGTCGCGGCCCGACACCGCACCGAGGGCGCCCCACAGGTCGTCGCCGGTGGCGTTGCCGCGCGCGTGCGCCTGCAGGTAGCGCTGCACGCCGCGGCGGAAGGTCTCGGCGCCCAGCCAGCGCTCGACCATGTCGAGCACGGCCCGCCCCTTGGCGTAGGCGATGCCGACGTTCGCGAGCGCGTCACCGGCACGCAGGATCGGCTGCCGCACGGCGGGCGAGCTCGGCCGCGCGTCGGAATCGAGGATCGCCTGCACGCCGCCGAGCTCGTTGGCGGCGATGCCGAGCGCGGGGAAGGCCTCGTCGGCGGCGCGGTTGCCCATCCAGTCGGCAAACGCCTCGTTGAGCCAGAGGTCGTCCCACCAGCGCATCGTCACCAGGTCGCCGAACCACATGTGCGCCAGCTCGTGCGAGAGCACCGTCGCCAGGCTGCGGCGGTCGCTCGCGCTGGCGCCCTCGGCCGGCGCCAGCAGGATGCGGTCGGCGAAGGTGATGAGGCCGGGGTTCTCCATCGCGCCCGGCCAGAACTCGGGCACCGCGATCAGGTCGAGCTTGGCGAACGGGTACGGTCCGCCGAACCAGCGCTCGAGGCCGGCGAGCAGCGGCGGCGCGAGCTCGCGCGCCAGGCCGGCGAGCGGGCCCTGCCCCGCCGGCGTGAGGATGCGGCCGGGCACCGAGAGGCCGGGAATGTCGACGACGTCGAACGGGCCGACGGCGATGGCGACGAGGTAGCTCGGCAGCGCCGGCGTCTCTTCGAAGCGCACGCGCGTCCAGCCGGCTTCGCTGACCGTCGTCTCGGCGGCGGGCGCGTTGGTCGCCGCCACCAGACCGGCGGGCACGGTGAGCTCGAGCGTCCAGGGAATCTTGAAGGCGGGCTCGTCCCAGCACGGGAAGCTGTGGCGTGCGTCGGCCGCCTCGAGCTGGGTGAAGACGTAATGCTTGCCGGCCTGCTCTGCGCGGTAAATGCCGACCGAGTGCGCGTCGAACTCCTGCTTGAAGTCGACGCTGAGCAGGTGCTCGCCGGCGGCGAGCGGGCGCGGGGCCGCGAGCTCGACGATGCCATCGGCGATGGCGCGGGGCTCGAGCTTGAGCGCATCGCCGCCGCCGAGCGGCCGCACCGCGGCGTTCGAGAGCTCCATCGCCTCGGCGTGCAGGCGGATGGTGGAGACCGGCGCCGGCACGCGGAGCGTGACCTCGGCGGTGCCGGTGTAGTCGGGCTTCGTCGGATCGAGCCGCAGCCGCAGGCGCTCGGCGAGCGGCACGACCGAGTCGTCGAGACGCAGCTCGGGCTTCGGCGCCGCCGTCGCCGCCGGTGGCGTTGCGGGGGCGGCCGGCGCGGGCGCGGTCGTCTGCGCGCCGAGTGCGGCGGCGAGCGCGCACACGCCGAAGAGAAAGACCGACATCCAGCCCAAGAACGGCCGCGCGCTATGCGGCCCATGATGCGCCCGCATCCCGACCTCCTTCCGCCGTGTCGAGCCGCGGCAGTGTACGCGACCGCTGCGCGGCGCTGCCACACGGCTGCGCGATAATTCCCGCACTCACCATGAGCCAGAACCTCGAAGCGCCCGGCGCCGCCGCGGGCGGATCGCCACTCAGCGACGACGACGACGCCACCATCGTCTCGCCGGCGATCGACCTCGGCGACGTCGACCGCCGCGTGGCGACGCTAGTCGTCGTGCAAGGCGCCGAGATCGGCCGTCACTACCCGCTGCGCCGCAACCGCGTCGTCCTCGGCCGCGGCGAGGCCGCCGACGTGCTGGTGCCGCACAAGTCGATCTCGCGCGCCCACGCGCAGATCGAGGCGTTGCGCGTCGGCGGCGACACGCTCTACCGGCTGACCGACCTCGGCAGCACCAACCACGTCTTCGTCAACGGCCGCCGCGCCGAGAGCCACCTGCTCCTCGACGGCGACAAGATCCACCTCGGCGGCGAAGTGGTCCTCAAGTTCGAGCTGCAGGACGCCATCGACGCCAAGTTCCACGCCGACGTCCGCCACCGCATCCACTACGACGACCTGACCGGCCTGCTCACCTACGAGTCGTTCCAGGCCGCCTTCGCCTGGGAGCTCGACCGCGGCGCCGCCTCGGCGAAGGGCTGCGGCGTGGTGATGATGGACCTCGACGACTTCAAGCGCGTCAACGACACCCACGGCCACCTCACCGGCTCCGCCGTCCTGCGCGAGGTCGGCGCGCTCATCCGCAGCCGCCTGCGCCAGTTCGACGTCGCCGCCCGCTACGGCGGCGAAGAATTCGTCGCCTACCTCCCCGAGACCGCGGCCATGGAAGCCTTCACCGCCGCCGACCGCCTCCGCCGCATGCTCGCCGAGCAGACCTTCGACGCCGACGACCACCGCATCCGCATGACCATCTCGATGGGCGTCTCCCACTTCCCCGCCGACGGCCGCGCCACCGACCCGCTAGTACGTACAGCGGACGAGCGTCTCTATCGAGCCAAGCGAGCCGGCAAGAACCAAGTCGTCGGCAGCTGACGGCGGCATCGTGCGCGAACGCTAAGATGCCGCGCGTGTCGACCCGCGGCGGGTGCCGGGCGTTGTCATGGGGGTGAGGCGGAGCCGCAAGCCGGCGGTGGGGTGGCGCGAGTGGGCGGCGCTGCCCGAGCTCGGCATCGGGCGGATCAAGGTCAAGCTCGACACCGGCGCGCGATCGTCGGCGCTGCACGCCTTCGACATCCGGCTGCACGAAGATGAGGGCGAGGACGGCGGCGCGTGGGCGGAGTTCGACGTTCACCCGCTGCAGCGCGACCTCACGACCACCGTGCGCTGCAGGGCGCGGCTGCTCGACGAGCGCTGGGTGCGCTCTTCCACCGGCCGGCGCACCTTTCGGCCGGTCATCGCGACACGGCTCGTGCTCGGCGGGGAGAGCTGGCCGATCGAGCTCACCCTCGTGCGCCGCGACCTCCTCGGTTTCCGCATGCTGATCGGCCGCGAGGCGCTGCGCCGGCGGCTGGTCGTCGATCCCGCGCGGTCGTTCCTCGCCGGCGATCCCGTCCTCGCTGTCGAAGAACCTCCCGTCGCGGCGAGCGTCGCGCCATGAAGATCGGCATCCTCTCCCGCCGCCCCGACCTCTACTCGACGCGCCGCCTGCGCGAGGCCGCCGAGATGCGCGGCCACAGCGTCGAGGTCGTCGACTACCTCCGCTGCTACATCAACGTCACCGCCGAGCGGCCTGCCGTGATGCTCGGCGGCCGCGAGCTCGACTTCGACGCGGTGGTGCCGCGTATCGGCGCCAGCTACACCTTCTACGGCACCGCCGTGGTGCGCCAGTTCGAGGTGCTCGGCGTCTTCCCTTGCAACACCAGCACCTCGATCGTGCGCGCGCGCGACAAGCTGCGCTCGCTGCAGCTGCTGGCGCGCGAGGGGATCAGCATGCCGACGACCGGCTTTGCGCACTCGAAGAAGGACGTGCCGGCGCTGGTCAAAGTGGTCGGCGGCGCGCCGCTCGTCGTCAAGCTGCTCGAGGGGACGCAGGGCCTCGGCGTCATGCTCATCGACAGCGACGAGGCCGCGAAGTCGGTGATCGCCGCCTTCCGCCAGGTGAAGGCCGACATCTTGGTGCAGGAGTTCATCGACGACGCCGAGGGCACCGACTACCGCGCCTTCGTCGTCGGCGGCGAGGTGATCGCGGCGATGCGCCGGCAGGCCGCACCGGGCGAGTTCCGCGCCAACCTCCATCGCGGCGCCACGGCGGCGCCGGAGGAGCTCACGCCCGAGGAGTGCGAGGTGGCGGTGCGCGCGGCGCGCGCCGTCGGCCTCCACGTCGCCGGCGTCGACATGCTGCGCTCGCGACGCGGGCCGCTGGTCATCGAAGTCAACGCCTCGCCGGGCCTCGAAGGGATCGAGGGCGCCACCGGCATCGACGTCGCCGGCGCCATCGTGCGCTTCGTCGAGGAGCGCGTCGCGGCGGGCGATGCGGGCGCCAGCCCCGAAGCGGAAGGCGGCGCCGCCGGAAGCAGCGCCGCACGAGGCGGCGACGAGGGCGAGCGTGGCGCCGGCGGCTCGCGAACCGGCGGCAACGATGACTGAAGCGCCCGACGGCCCCCCGCCGGCGCCGCCCGAGCCGCCGCCCGCGGAGCCCGCCGCCGAGTCACCGCCGGTCGAGGACGTCGCCGAGCCGGCACGCACGTCCGGCGACGAAGCGGCCGCTGGCCTCTTGCGCATGGGCGACAAGCTGGTGCCGCCGGGCAGCGCCGTGCGCGTCGACCTGCCGGTGGCGCGCCTCTTCACCGGCGGCTGGCTGTCGCTGCCGGTGACCGTCCTCCACGGCGCCAAGCCGGGGCCGCGCCTCTGGCTCGACGCCGCCATCCACGGCGACGAGCTCAACGGCATGGAGATCATCCGCCGCGTGCTCGCCGTGCTCGACCCGGCGCGCCTCACCGGCGCCGTCATCGCGGTGCCGGTCGTCAACGTCTTCGGCTTCGTGCAGCAGACCCGCTACCTGCCCGACCGCCGCGACCTCAACCGCTCCTTCCCCGGCTCGCCGCGCGGCTCGATGGCCGCGCGCCTCGCCCACCTCTTCATCGAGCAGGTGGTCGAGAAGTGCAGCTACGGCATCGACCTCCACACCGGCTCGCAGTACCGCACCAACCTGCCGCAGATCCGCGCCCACCTCGCCGACCCCGAGACCCGCCGCATCGCCGAGGCCTTCGCGGCGCCGATGATGTACACCGCCGCCGAGATCACCGGCTCGCTGCGCGCCGCCGCCCGCCGCCGCGGCGTCCACCTGCTCGTCTACGAAGCCGGCGAGCCGCTGCGCTTCGACGAGGCCGCCATCCGCACCGGCGTCGACGGCGTCCTGCGCGTCCTCGCCGCCCTCGGCATGTGGACCCACTTCGAGGAAGGCCCGCCGCCGCGCTCCTTCGAGGCCGAGGAGGCGACCTGGATGCGCGCCAGCCGCAGCGGCATCTTCCACTACTCGGTCCGCCTCGGCGACACCGTCAAGCGCCACCAGCAGCTCGGCTTCATCAGCGCACCCTGGGGCGACGACGCACAACCGGTGAAGGCCCCGTTCGAGGGCATCGTCATCGGCTACACCAGCAACCCGCTGGTTTACCGGGGAGACGCGCTGATCCACGTGGCGCGGCGGGCAACGGGAAAACGCAGCGAGGCGCGGGAGTAGCTCGGCAGCCGCCCGGCGGCGGCCGTGCCGTTAGCGAGACTCGCGACAAACTTGCGCCACGACTTGCGACACGCTGACGTCGTGACTGACGACCCAGGGAACGGCGACAGGTGAGGTGATCGCGCGTGTCCGTCTAATACGGTGGGCGGGCGACGCGCCGGGTTGCGCCGCCGCGCCGCATGAGTGACCATTCCCGCACCCGTGATGCGCGTCCTGCAACTCGTGCCTGCCGGTGACGGTGCTCCGATCGAGCTGGGGGAGGGGCGTCGGCGCGTCGTCGGGCGGTCGCCGCAGAGCGACGCGCCGGTGCTCGACGGGACGGTTTCGCGCGAGCACGCCGAGCTCGAGCAACTGGGCGACGTCGTCAAAGTGCGCGACCTGGGGTCGACCAACGGCACCTTCGTCAACGGGTCGCGCATCAAGGAGCACCGCGCCAACGAGGGGGACACCGTCACCTTCGGCAGCGTCCCCTTCCGCCTCGGCCGGGTGCCGACGCCCAGCTCGCCGATGCAGCCCGCCTTCGACGACCTGCGGACGACGCACCACAACGTCAGCGTCATCCTCAAGAAGTCGCCGGTCGACCCGATCGCGCCACGGCCCGCCGGCGAATCGCCGTTCACCCGCACCACCACCGGGTCGGCGATGCTCAGCCTGGTGCGCAGCCTCGCCGAGGAGCGCACCGCCAACAAGCTCGCCGCCCTCCTCGAGGTGGCGGCCGAGCTCGGCAAGCACCCCGACGTCGACCAGCTGCTGCAGCGCATCGTCGACCTCTCCTTCACCGCGCTGCCGGTCGAGCGCGCCGCCGTGCTCGTCGTCCAGGGGGACGCCCTCGAGCTCAAGCCGCGCGCCGGCCGCGTGCGCCACGGCAAGGTCGAGGAGGCCGGCCGGGTGCCGCGCGCCCTCGCCTACCAGGTGCTCACCGAGCGCGTCGCCATCCTCTCCGAGGACGTCGCCGAGGACTCCCGCTTCGACAGCGACTCGACGCACCACATGCTGAACCGCAGCGCCATGTGCGTGCCGCTGGTGGGCGAGAAGCAGGACGTGCTCGGCATGCTCTACCTGGAGAACGCCGACCGCCGCAACCCGTACCGCGAGCCCGACCTCGAGTTCATGACCGCCTTCGCCGGCCTCGCCGCCATGGCGCTCGAGCACCAGCGGCTGCAGACGCGGCAGCGCGAGGAGGCGGAGGTGCTCGAGCGCCTGCAGCAGTACCTGTCGCCGTCCCTCGCGGCGGAGGTGGCGCTGCGCCAGGGCGAGATGCTGCGGCCGGCTCGGCGGCCGGTCGTGCTGCTGCAGTGCCAGCTGCACGACTTCGGCGCACAAGCCGACAAGCTGCCGCCGGCCGACCTCGCCGAGCTGCTCGGCGCGCTCCTCTCGCGCCTCTCGGCGGCGATCTTCGAGTACGGCGGCACCCTCGACAACGTGCGCGGCCACTCGGTGCTGGCGCTGTGGGGTGCCCCGCTCGCGCGCCCCGGCGACGCCGACCGCGCGCTACGCGCGGCGATGGCGGCGCGCGAGGCCGTCGCCGAGCTCGGCCGCGCCTGGAGCCGCCGCGGCGTCAAGGAGCTGGCGCTGGCGACCGGCATCGCCCAGGGCGAGGCCTTCGTCGGCGACGTCGGCAGCGGCCAGCGCAGCGAGTACGCCGTCGTCGGCGGGCTCGCCGACGCGGCGGCGCTGCTCTGCGCCGAGGCGGGCGGCGGCGAGATCCTCGTCGGCGAGTCGTTCTACCGCGCGCTCTCCAACGCGCCGCCGGCGCGCGGGCAACGCGTCCGCGGCGCCGGCGACGCCCGGCTCCTCGACTGAGGCCATGGCCGAGCGCGTCGACCTCTTGATCGCCGGTGCGGGCCCCGCCGGCCTGAGCGCCGCGTTGCGCGCCCAGCAGGCCGGGCTCTCGTACGTCCTGCTCGAGCGCAGCGACCACCTCGCCGACACCGTCTATTGCTACCAGAAGCGCAAGCACGTGATGGCGGAGCCGGCGCCCATCCCGCAGCGCGGCGAGCTGCCCTTCGCCGCCGGCTCGCGCGAGTCGATCCTGGCGGCGTGGAACGAGGCGGCGAAGCGCGCCGCGTTGAACGTGAAGTTCGGCGAGGAGCTGCAGGGGCTCGCGCGCGACCGCGACGGCTTCCGCGTCAAGACCGGCCGCGGCGAGCACCTGGCGGAGTCGGTGGTGCTCGCCATCGGCACCCAGGGCAATCCGCGGCGGCTCGAGGCGCCCGGTGAGGAGCTGCCCCACGTCTCGACCCGCCTCGTCGACCCCGACGACTACGTCGACCGCTCGATCGTCGTCGTCGGCGCCGGTGACTCCGCGCTCGAGATCGCCCTGGCGCTGTGCGAGCGCAACCAGGTCTACCTGGTGGTGCGCAAAGCCGAGATCGTGCGCCCCAAGGAGGCGCTCTACCGCGACCTGCTCAAGAAGCAGGCGGCGCGGCAGATCGAGGTGCTCTACAGCACCGTCGTGCGCCGCGTGCTGCCCGGCCGCATCGAGCTGCGCGGCGCGCAGGCCGACCTCGAGTTGCCGGTCGACCAGGTCTTCCTCAAGATCGGCACCCAGCCGCCGCGCAAGTTCCTCGAGGGCTTCGGCGTGCAGTTCACCTCGCCCGACGCCGAGGCGAAGCCGGTGCTCTCCGAGCGCTACGAGTCGACGGTGCCGGGCCTCTTCGTCATCGGCGCCACCACCGGCCGCGACCTCATCAAGCTCGGCATCAACCAGGGGTGGGAGGTGGTCGAGCACCTGCTCGGCCACGACGTCGAGCCCGCCGACGAGGAGGTGCTGCGCGGCGTCCTCCCCTTCTGGCCGGGGACGGTGCGGCAGCGCATCGTGGCGGCGATGGAGGAGATCCCGCTCTTCGGCGCCGTCGCCGAGCCGTCCGGCGACGACGACGCCGACGACCGTACGGCAGCGGCCCGCCTGGCCGCCTCCGGCGAGTCGCTGCGCGAGACCTTCCTCTCCGCGCAGGCCCACCGCTACCGCGACGGCGAAGTGATCCTGCAGCAGAACGACTACACCGACAGCGTGCTGGTCGTCGTCTCCGGCGCGGTCGAGATCCGCCGCACCGCCGAGGACGGCACCGAGTCGCGCGCCGCCGTGCTCACCGCCGGCAACTTCCTCGGCGAGATGGGGCTCATCTCCGGCCGCCGCAGGAACGCCACCGCTGTCGCCGTCGGCCCGTGCGAGCTGATCGAGGTGCCGCGCAAGGCGATGCTCAAGCTCCTCTACTCGGCGCCGCGCGTGAAGCGCCTCGTCGACGAGGCCTTCCTCTTGCGAGCGCTGCAGAACTACCTGCCGCCGCGGGTGCCGGTGGGCGACCTCTGGCGGCTGGTGGCGAAGGCGAAGGTCGAGACCTTCGACCGCGACCAGGCGGTCTTCAAGGAAGGCGACGCCGGCGAGGCGTTCTACCTGCTGCGCAGCGGCCAGGTGAAGCTGTCGAAGAAGTCGGGCGACCGCGAGGTGATCGTCACCTATCTCGTCGCCGGCAACTTCTTCGGCGAGGCGGCGCTCGTCGGCGACGAGCCGCGCTCGGTGACCGTCACCACCATCTTCCCTTGCGAGCTGGTGCGCATCGACCGCGCCGACTTCGCCGCCTTCGCCGCCCAGTTCCCCGGCCTGCGCCCGCAGATCGAGGCGCGGCTGGAGGCGCAGCGCCTGGCGACGTTGCGCGAGGAAGCCACTCCCGGCGCCGGCCGCGTGCTCGGCGAGCTCATCCGCGAAGAGGTGGTGATGGGCACCGACACGCTGCTCATCGACGAGCACCTCTGCGTGCGCTGCAACAACTGCATCCGCGCCTGCGAGGACGTGCACGAGGACGGCCAGGCGCGCCTCTCGCTCACGGGAGTCAAGTTCGCCAACGTGCTGGCGCCCAACTCCTGCTGGCAGTGCGCCAACCCGCTCTGCATGCTCGACTGCCCGCCCGACGCGCTCTACCGCGACGCACGCGGCGAGATCCACATCAAGGACAACTGCATCGGCTGCGGCAACTGCGAGAAGAACTGCCCCTACGGCAACATCTTCATGGTGCACCCGAAGGAGCGGCCGTCGCTCTTCGGCTGGGTCAAGTCGCTGTTCGGCGGCGAGGCCGCGTCGGACCGCACGGTGGCGGTCAAGTGCGACCTCTGCTCGTCGCTGCCCGGCGGACCGGCCTGCTGCCGCAGCTGCCCCACCGGCGCCGCCATCCGCGTCAAGCCCGAGGAGTACCAGCAGACGGTCGAGCGCCTGATCGCCGCCGGCGGAGGGCATTGAGCCGTGACTTCCGCGAGCCGCCGTAGGCACCGCAGGCTCGCGCCGCTCGGGACGGCGGGCGCGGAGCCCGCCCTACGATGCTGCTGACGCCGACGAGCGCGCGCTGGCGCCGTTTCGCGCTGGTGGCGGCGCTGCTGCTCGCGGCGTCCTACGTGTTCTACGCGCGGCGCGAGGAGCCGCATGGCGGCACGCTGTTCGGCATCGTCTACGGCTCGCTGGCGCTGGCGCTGGTGCTGCTGCTGACCTTCTTCGCCGTGCGCAAGCGGTGGCACAGGAGCCGGCTCGGTCGGCTCGAGAGCTGGTGCCAGTCGCACATCTACCTCGGGCTGCTCGTCGTCGCCGTGGCGCTCTGCCACGCGGGCTTCCGCTTCGAGGACCTCGTCGCTTCGGCGGCGTTCTGGACGATGACGGCGGTGGCGGCGAGCGGGCTGGCCGGGGCGCTGCTCTACACCGTGGTGCCGCTGCTCCTGACGCGGGTCGAGAGCGAGTTTCTGCCCGACGAGCTGGCGAAACAGGCCGAGCAGACGGCGCAGTCGATGGCGCGGCTGGCGTCGGGGCGCTCGCCGGCGCTGCAGGGGATCGCCGGCGAGCTGCTGCGCGAGAAGCCGGGCTGGCTCGCCGGCTGGCGCGCGCTGCTGCGGCCGCGGACGGTGACGGCCGAGGTGGAGCGGCCGTGGGCGACCTGGCTGCGCGAGGTGCCGCCGGCGGAGCGGAACGACCTCCAGCAGCTGCTCGTGCTGTCGCGGCAGCGCCGCGAGCTGGTGCTGTCGCTGGTGCAGCAGCAGCGCTATCGCAACCTGCTCGCGGTGTGGCTGTTCGTCCACGTGCCGCTGTCGTTCGCGCTGCTCGTCGTGCTCGCCGCGCACGTGTGGGGCGCGCTGCGGTACTGGTCGCTGTCTTCGCTATGAGCTTCCTCGTCCACCGCGTGCGCGCGGGCGCCGAGCCGGGCGGCGAGACGATCGCCGGCACCGCGCTGGTGCAGTACGTCGAAGGCGACACGCTGCTCGTCGGCCGCGGGCCGACGGCGCAGCTGCGTTTCGACGAGCCGACGGTGGCGCTCGAGCACGCGCGCCTGCAGCAGCGGGAAGGGAAGCTCGAGGTCGCCGACCTCGGCAGCCTGACCGGCACCTACGTCAACGGCAAGCGCGTCGAGCGGGCGACGGCCGGCGAGCGCGACTGGATCGAGATCGGGCGCCATCGGCTGACCGTGCACCTCGAGGAGGCGGCGTCACCGGCGGGTGGACCGGCCGCGGTGGTGCTCTACGTCCAGGAGCTCGCCGAGGAGCGGCCGGCGGCGGAAGCGGCGGCGAGGGCCAGTGCGGAGGGCGGCGCGCCCGCCGCGAAAGTGGTGGCGCCGAAGATCGACTACCTGCGCGCCTACGACGTGCGGCGCGTGCGCGTGAGCACGTTGTCGTGGATCGCCGTCGCGCTGGCCGCCGGCGCCGTCGCGCTCGGCGCTTGGCGCGGACGCAGCGACCTCTTCCGGCCGGGGCCGGTGTCGCAGGCGCACGCCACGTTGGTCGACAGCTGCGGCAAGTGCCACACACCCTGGCGCGGCGTCGACGATCAGCTCTGCGCCGACTGCCACCAGGGGCCCGAGCATCAGAAGGCCGCGGCCGTACATCCGAGTTGCGTGACGTGTCACGTCGAGCACCGCTTCGCGGCGCGCCTTGCCGTCGTCGGGAACGAGCAGTGCGTCGACTGCCATCGCGAGCCGCAGCTCCTGCCCGGTGCCGCGCCGCGCTTCGCCCGCACCGTCACCGACTTCGCCACCGACCATCCGCAGTTCGCGATCGCTCGCGCGGACGGAACGCGCGTGCGGCTCGGCACGCCGGAGGCGAGCGCCGCCGATCCCGGCATCCTCGCCTTCGGTCACACCCTCCACTTGCGGCCGGGCCTCAAAGGCCCGCGCGGACCGGTACAGCTCGATTGCCAGGACTGCCACGCCGAGAGCCGGGAGAGCGGCGAGATCGTGCCGGTCGAGTTCGAGCGCAACTGCCAGGACTGCCACCACCTCAACTTCGATCCGCGCGCGCCCGAAGCGCCGCACGAGCGTCCGGAGGTCCTCCACGCCTTCCTGTTGAACACCTACGCCGAGCGCAAGGAGGCCGTGCAGCCGTTCCCGGAGCTGCGACGCGTGCTGCCGCGACGCAGCTTCGACGGCGCGGCGCCGCCGATCATCCGCCTCGACGAGCGCGTGCTGCGGCGTGTAGCGGACGCGGAGAACGTCCTCTACGGCAGCTCGTGCGGCAAGTGCCACGGCGTCGACCCCAACGTCGCGCCGCCGGCGATCACGCCGGTCGCCATCACCGAGCGCTGGCTGCCCTACGCGCGCTTCTCGCACCGGCCGCACCGCAACGAGCCGTGCATCACCTGCCACGCCGGCGCCGCGCAGAGCATCGACACGGCCGACGTGCTCCTCCCCGGCATCGCGCTCTGCCGCAACTGCCACGGCCCGCAGGCGCGCGGCGCGCGCAAGGCCACGGCGGGAGCCACGACGCAGTGCATCTCCTGCCACGACTACCACGACAAAGTGCGCGCCGGCCGTTGGGAGGCGACCAGCGGGCTGGAGATGCTCGAGATTGGCGCCGAGGCGGAGCCCGGCAATTGATCTTCGGGGTGATGACGGCGATATAGTCGCGGCCAGCTCGGCTCGGACGACCAGATGCAGTCTGCAGAGCGGTGGGCGATCGCGGTCGCACTGTCGCTCTCCCTCCTCGGCGATGCCGGGATCGCCGTCGAGCGGCGAGCGGCGGTTCGCGAGCCGCGCGACGGCGGCGGCGAGAGCGATCCGCCCGCGCAACCTACGCCGACGCCGGAGCCTGGGCCGTCGACGCCAGGCGATGAGCCATCGCCGCCTGACGACACGCCGCCGCCTCCCGGCGAGGCGGTGTGCGGCGGGCCGGCGCTGTGCGCGGCCGAGGTCGGCGCCATCGTCGCCGCAGCGGCCTCGGCGCTGTCCGACAACACGCTTTCGATCGCGGTCGTCGATCGGCTCGGCAACCCGCTGGCGCTCTTCCGCAAGCCGGGCGCATCGGGCGGCGACGACGAGCGCGCCGTCGGGCTGGCGCGCACCGCGGCGTGGTTCAGCAACGACCAGGCGCCGCTGTCGTCGCGCACGGTGCGCTTCGTCTCGGGCATCCACTTCCCGCCCGGCATCGCGCGCACGCCGAACGCGGCGCTCTACGGCATCGAGAACACCAACCGCGGCTGCAGCCTCAACGCGACGCCCAACGGCGGCAAGCGGGTGGCAGAGGGGCGCTCCGTCTTCGGCATCCTCAACGGCCTCCCCTGCACTCCGTTCGACGACCGGGGGTGCGGCCTCGGCGTCGTCACCGGCAAGAGCGACTTCTTCGACAGCGACCCGCGCGCGATCGATCCCGGCGGCGTGCCGATCTTCCGCCCCGCCGGGGCGAGTGGCGACGCGCGCGTCATCGGCGGCGTCGGCGTCGCCGGCGCGTCGTCGCCGCTCGCCGCCGAGTTCGCCGCCTTCACCGGCGCCTTCGCCGGCGGCAGCGCGCCGGTGCCGGTGTTCCCGCTGCCGCCGCCGGGCAACGTGTTCATCGACGGCGTGCGGCTGCCCTTCGTCGAGGCGGTGCGGCGGCCGCGCGGCACCTCCCCCGGCGCCGCGTCTGGCTCGTACGTCATCTTGCCGAGCGACGGCGTCGAGGCGACCGACGACTACCTCATCGGACCCTTTGCTGGCAGCCAGCTCAGCGCCGTCGAGGTGGACCGCATCGTTCAGGAGTCGGTGGAGGTCGCAGAGCGCACGCGCGCCGTCATCCGGCTGCCGCTCGGCTCGCGGGCGCGGATGGCGATCGCCGTCGCCGACCTCGACGGGCGGCTGCTGGCGCTCTTCCGCATGCCCGACGCCACGATCTTCTCGCTCGACGTGGCGGCGGCGAAGGCGAGGAACGTCGCCTACTTCAGCGGCTCGCCGAATGCGCCGCAGGACCTCGTCGGCGTGCCGGCGGGGACGGCGGTGAGCAACCGCACCATCAGCTTCGGCGCCCAGCCCCTCTACCCGCCGGGCATCGACGGCACCTCGCCCGGGCCCTTCTTCGATCTCTTCTTGTTCGACGCGACTCACCCTTGCTCGCAGGGGCACGAGCCGCCGCATGCGAACCAGAGCGGCGTCGTCTTCTTCCCCGGCAGCCTGCCGCTCTACCGCGGCAACGCGCTCGTCGGCGGGCTCGGCGTCTCCGGCGACGGCGTCGAGCAGGACGACTACGTGTCGTTCTTCGGCGCCGCCGGCTTCCAGCCGCCGGAGTCGAAGTGGGCCAACCGCATCTTCGTGCGCGGCGTGCGGCTGCCGTTCCTCAAGTTCCCGCGCAACCCCGAGGACGAGCGGTGAGGGTCGTCGCGCTCGCGGTGACCATCGTTGCCATGGCCGGTTTCGCGGCGGTGGCGCACGGGCAGGAGGCGTCGGCGCCACCCGCGTGGCGCGTCGATATCAACGGCGGCCGCGAGATCCTCGCCACGCCAGGCCACGTGGTGCTCCGCGGCTCGACCGACGCGACGCCGGGCTCGCGTGTCGCCGTCACCCTCGCCGGCGCGACGCACTCGACTCCGGTCACCCGCCGCGGTGAGTGGCGGCTCAGCTGGCCGGAGCCGCTCGCGCTCGGCAGCTACGTCGTCGTCGCCGAGGTGACCACCGCCGACGGCCGCAGCGGCCGCGCCGAAGGGGCCCTCGAAGTCGCGCGGCTCCCGCGCCGTCCATTCGACGCGACCTCGCCCTCCTACGCCGCGCCGCCCGCGCCGCCGACCGCCGAGGACTTCCAGGAGCAGACCGACCGCTGGCGCATCGCGCCGCCTCCCTACGAGCTCGACGCCACGCCTGCCGGCCGCTGGGACCCCTACAACCAGAACGTGCTCAAGGGCGACTTCCCGATCCGCGGCGACGACCTCTTCTTCGTCTTGACCGGCGTCTCCGACACCCTCTTCGAAGGACGCACGCTCCCCACGCCCTCGGGCGTCAGCACCGCCGACGAAGGCTCGATCACTTTCTTCGGCGGCGACCGCCAGCTCTTCGCCACCGAGCTCATCCTCGTCTCCGGCGACCTCTTCCGCGGCGACACCGCCTTCCGCCCCTTCGACTGGCGGGTCAAGGGCACCATCGCCGCCAACCTCAACTACCTCGACGTCGAAGAGAACGCGGTCGTCAACCCCGACGTGCGCCGCGGCACCAACCGCACCGACACGCACGTCTCGCTCGAAGAATTCTTCGTCGAGAAGAAGCTCGCCGACCTCTCGCCGGCCTACGACTTCGTCTCCGTGCGCGCCGGCATCCAGCCCTTCACCAGCGACTTCCGCGGCTTCCTGTTCAGCGACCTCGACCTCGGCGTGCGCCTCTTCGGCAACTTCGACTCCAACCGCTGGCAGGCGAACGTCGCTTACTTCGAGCGGCTGGAGAAGGACACCAACAGCGGCCTCAACACCTTCGACACGCGCGACCAGCAGGTGGCGATCGCCAACGTCTACCGCCAGGACTTCCCGCGCCCCGGCCACACCGCCTCGCTGAGCCTCCACTACCTGCGCGACGGACCTTCGTTTCACTTCGACGAGAACGGCTTCCTCGCCCGCCCCGATCCCGTCGGCGACTTCACGCCGCACGAGGTCGAGGTCATCTACCTCGGCTACGCCGGCGCCGGCCACGTCGGGCGCATCAACGTCGACTCGGCGCTCTACTTCGCCGCCGGACACGACAACCTGAACCCCATCGCCGGGCGCCAGCTCGTGCTGCGCGACGGCGAGCTCCTCTTCGAGGAGGAGGTCGACGTGCAGGCGGCGATGGCGGCGCTCGAGCTGTCGATGGACCGCGACTGGTACCGGCCGAAGATCGCGATCTTCTACGCCACCGGCGACGACGACCTGAACGACCGCGACGCCGAGGGCTTCGACGCCATCAGCGACCGCCCCAACTTCGCCGGCGGCGGCTTCAGCTTCTGGAACCGCATGGCGATCCGCCTCGCCGGCACCGGCGTGACGCTGGTCAACCGCGGCAGCCTGCTCCCCGACCTGAAGACGAGCCGCGAAGAGGGGCAGCCGAACTTCGTCAACCCCGGCCTGCGGCTCGCGAGCCTCGGCCTCGACATGGAGCTGACGCCGAAGCTGAAGACGATCACCACCGTCAACTACGTGAGCTTCGACGAGACCGAGGTCGTCGAGGGGCTGCTCTTCCAGGCGCCCATCGACCGCGAGCTGGGCTGGGACGTCAGCGTGGGCGCGCGCTGGCGGCCGTACCTCAACCAGAACGTGGTGGTGCTCGGCGGCGTCGCCGCTTTCCGCCCGGGCCGCGGCTTCCGGCAGATCTTCGAACGCAAGAGCGAGCTCTTCCACGCCTTCACCACGGTGACGCTGACCTTCTGACGAACGGACGACGATGAGCCGAGCTGCCAGATCGCGATTGTTGAGCGCGGCCGCCGCCGCCGCGATGGCGCTGCCGTTCGCCGTCGCGGCGCTCCTTGCAGCGAGCGATGTACCGGCCGCCGGCGCGCCGCCGGCACCGCCGCCGAGCTCGGCGCCGCCGCTCGCCGGCCAGACCGCCGAGCAGGCGACGGCGCGCAGCCGCGGCTGTCTGACCTGCCACACCGGCATCGAGCCCATGCACGCCTCGCCGGCGGTGAAGCTCGCCTGCGTCGACTGCCACGGCGGCGACGCCAGCGTCGAGGCGCCGTCCGGCGCCGCGCCCGCGAGCCCCGACTACGCCGCCGCCCGCGACCGCGCCCACGTCCTGCCGCGCCACCCGGACCGCTGGTGGCCCGACGGCAAGCCCACCGCGCGCAACCCCGAGCGCAGCTACACGCGAATCCTCGACGAGTCGCCCGAGTTCGTGCGCTTCATCAACCCCGGCGACCTGCGCGTCGCGCAGGAAGTGTGCGGCTCCTGCCACCCCACGCAAGTCAACGCCGTGCGCAAGAGCCCGATGACGACCTCGTCCATCTTCTGGGCGGCGGCCGCCTACGCCAACGGCATCCTGCCCGTGAAGGGCGCCCTCTTCGGCGAGAGCTACAGCCGCGACGGCAACGCGCAGCGCATCCAGCCGGTCAACCCGCCCACCGACGCCGAGCGCGCCCGCGGCGCCCGCGCGCTGCTGCTGCCGCTGCCGCGCTGGGAAATCATCCAACCCGGCGAGTACTTCCGCGCCTTCGAGCGCGGCGGCATCCTGCAGCCCTCGGCGTTCCCCGAGATCGGCAACCCCAACGTCATCGACGAGGCGGGGCGCCCCGACATCCGCTTCAGCAACCGCGGCCGCGGCACCGGGCTGCGCATCAGCCCGGCGCTGATCAACCTGCAGAAGACGCGGCTCAACGACCCGCACCTGTCGCTGCTCGGCACCAACGACCATCCCGGCGACTACCGCTCCAGCGGCTGCACCGGCTGCCACGTCGTCTACGCCAACGACCGCGACCCGGCGCACTCCGGACCGTGGGCGCCGTTCGGCCACCGCGGGCTCGGCAAGAGCGACGACCCGACGATCCCGCGCGAGGAGCCCGGCCACCCCATCCGCCACCGCCTCACCCGCGCCATCCCCACCAGCCAGTGCATGGTCTGCCACATGCACCAGCCCAACAGCTTCGTCAACACCTACCTCGGCTACACGATGTGGGACTACGTCACCGACGGCGAGGCGCTGTGGCCGGCGGCGCAGCGCTACCCCACCGCGGCCGAGAAGCGCGCGAGCCTCGAGCACAACCCCGAGGGCGCGGCGGTGCGCGGCCTGTGGACCGATCCCGAGTTCCTCGCCCGCGCGAGCGAGCTCAACCCGCAGCTCAAGCAGACGCAGCTCGCCGACTACCACGGCCACGGCTGGCTCTTCGCGGCCGTTTACAAGCGCGACCGCAAGGGGCAGCTACTCGATGCCGACAACCGCGTCGTCGCCTTCGACGACCCCGAGCGCTTCGCGAAGGCCGTGCACCTGCAGGACATCCACCTCGAGCGCGGCATGCACTGCGTCGACTGCCACTTCTCGCAGGACAGCCACGGCGACGGCCTGATCCACGGCGAGTACGGCAACGCCATCGAGATCGCCTGCGAGGACTGCCACGGCTCGGTCGAGGCGCGCACGACGCTGCGCACCTCCGGGCCCGCGGCGCCGCCGGGCGGCACCAACCTCGCGCTCGGCACGACGCCGTTCGGCCAGCGCCGCTTCGTCTGGCGCACCGGCGAGGAAGGGCGCACGCTCTTCCAGCGCTCGATGCTCGACGAGGACCGCGAGTGGGAGGTCGTGCAGGTGCACGACACGGTGACCGCCGGCGATCCGCGCTACAACGAGCGGGCGGCGCGCGCGAAGACGATCCAGCGCGACGGCGAGAGCTTCGGCGATGCGCGCGTGCAGGCGGAGCGGCTCGCTCACTCCTCGTCGAAGATGACCTGCTACAGCTGCCACAGCTCGTGGGTCACCTCCTGCTTCGGCTGCCACCTGCCGCAGGAGGCCAACGCCAAGACGGTGTCGAACCACTACGAAGGCGAGACGGCGCGCAACTACGCCTCCTACAACCCGCAGGTCGTGCGCACCGACGCCTTCATGCTGGGCAAGAACGGCGACGTGCTCGGCAACCGCGTCGCGCCGGTGCGCTCCTCGAGCGCCCTCGTCATCTCATCGATCAATCTCAACCGGCAGCGCGCCTACGTGCAGCAGCCGCCGATCTCGGCGCCGGGCTACTCGAGCCAGGCCTTCAACCCGCACGTGCCGCACACCGTGCGCAGCCGCGAGACGCGCACCTGCAGCGACTGCCACGTCTCGGCGAACAACGACAACAACGCCTGGCTGGCGCAGACGCTGCTCCTCGGCACCAACACGATGAACTTCGTCGGCCGCTACGCCTGGGTGGGGCTGGGCGACGAAGGGCTCGAGGCGGTGGCGGTGAGCGAGTGGGACGAGCCGCAGGCGGTGATCGGCGGCACGCTGCACCGGCTCGCCTACCCCGACTTCTTCCGCCAGCACGAGAAGCGCGAGCGCGAGCTCGAAGAGGCGCACCACCACCACGGCCGCGGCGAGATCAGGAGCCTGCAGCTGCGCGGCGAGTACCTCTACACCGCGGCGGGGCCGGCGGGGCTCGTGGTCTTCGACGTCGCCAACGTCGACAACAAGGACTTCTCGGAGCGCATCGTCACCGCGCCGGTGTCGCCGCTCGGCCAGCGCACGCAGGTGAAGACGCGCGACGCGGCGGCGGTGGCGCTGCCCACCAACAACCCGGTGGCGCCGTGGCGGCAGACGAGCGCGCAATACCCGGAGAACCGCGAGCAGCCGTTCGCGCCGATCTACCACTACGCGGTCATCGCCGACCGCGAGGAAGGGCTGGTGCTGGTCAACGTCGACACGCTGTCGGACGGCGACCCGGAGAACAACTTCCTCGTCCGCGAGACGATCGGCGGCCAGCCGAGCTTCAACCCGGGCGGCGTGCTGAAGGGCGCGGAGGCGCTGGCGATCGCCGGCGACACGATCTACGTCGGCGTGCGACCGCGGGCTCGTCGCCGTCGACGTCGAGCGATCCGCAGCAGCCGCGCGTGCTCGCCACGGTGAGCGAGCTCGAGCGGCCGACGTCGGTGCAGGTGCAGTTCCGCTACGCCTTCGTCACCGACCGGCAGGGGCTCGCGGTGGTGGACGTCACCGATCCGGCGAAGCCGAAGTTGGTGGCGCGCGCCGGTCCGATCGCCGACGCGCGCTCGGTGTACGTGGCGAGGACGTACGCCTACGTGGCGGCCGGCAAGCAGGGCGTCGTCATCGTCGACGTCGAGCGACCCGACCGGCCAGTGATCGACCAGGTCTTCGACGCCGGCGGCGCGCTCTCCGACGTCTATGACGTGAAGGTTGCGGCGAGCTACGCCACGACCTTCGCCTACGTCGCCGACGGCAAGAACGGCCTGCACGTGCTCGAGCTCACGGCGCCCGACCTCGTCCCCGGCTACCTCGGCTTCAGCCCGCGGCCGCGGCCGCGGCTCGTCGCCACGCGCCACACCCACGGCCCGGCGCTGGCGCTGTCGAAGGGCCTCGACCGCGACCGCGCCGTCGACGAGAGCGGCCACCAGGTCGCGGTCTTCAACCGCATCGGCGCGCGCCCGTTCGACCGCGCCGAGATGCAGCGCCTCTACCTGCGCGACGGCGCGCTCTTCACGGTGAGCGACGACGTGCCGGCCACGGCGGCCGGCGCTCCTCGCCGCGCAGCCCACGAGCGCACCGGCACCCGTCGCCGCCCATCGTCCTTCCGGGAGGCAGCCATGAGACCGTTGCTCCCGCAAGCACTGGCCGCTGCCGCTCGCCGCCGCCCTGGCGCTGCTCGCCGCCGCAGCCGGCGCCGACCCCGACTCCCAGGTCGCGCAGCGCCGCCACGCGGCGCCGCCACCCCGACTCCGAGGAGCGCTTTGCCGTCGCTGACGCCTACACCCAGGTCGAGGCCCGGAGCGTCGCCGACCGCCACGCCGCCGCGGCCGCCGTCGCGCGGCGATGCGGTCCGCAGCGGCGCCGGCGCCGGCCTACCTCGCCGGCCAGTACGTCGGACCCGGCCCCTGCGCCGCCGGCAACTGCCACGGCAACCTCGAGCCGAGCCAGGTCTACGACGTGCTGCAGAACGAGTTCCACATCTGGTCGCAGGAGAACGAACCTCACCGCCACGCGGCCGACCCGCTCTTCAACCAGCAGTCGCGGCTCATCGCGCGCAACCTCGGCCTCAAGCAATCGGCCGACCGCAGCCAGCGCTGCCTCGTCTGCCACGCGCTCGCGGTGCCGGCGAGCGCGCAGGCGATACCGCTCGAGCTCGCCGACGGCATCTCCTGCGAGGCCTGCCACGGCCCCGCCGGCGGCTGGCTGGCGCGCCACAACGAGACCGGCTGGACGCACGCCGACTCCGTCGCCGCCGGCATGGTCGAGCTGCGCGACCCGCGCGCGCGGGCGCGCGTCTGCCTCGACTGCCACGGCGGCAAGCCCGGGCAGCAGGTCGACCACGAGCTGCTCGCCGCCGGCCACCCCGAGCTCGTCTTCGAGCTCGACAACTACACCGAGTCGATGCCGGCGCACTGGATGCCCTTCGCCGACAAGCGCAACACCGAAGGCCGCCGCGACACCCACGGCCTGACGGCGTGGGCGGTCGGCCAAGCGGAGACTTTCCGCGAGGGCCTGCTGCTGCTGCGCCACCGCGCCGCCTCCGACCGCTGGCCGGAGTTTGCCGACCTGACTTGCGACAGTTGCCACCACGACCTCGCCGGCGGCCGCTGGCGGCAAGTGCGCGGCTACCGCTACCGCGCCGGCCTGCCGAGCTGGAGCCCGGCGCGCTGGGCGGTGCTGCGCCATTTGCTCGGCGCCGTGGCGCCGCGCGAGCGCGAGGCGCTCGACGGCGACGTCGAGAAGCTCGCCGAGCAGGTGAGCCGCCTCAACACGCCGGCCTCGCAGCTCGCCGAGACGGCACAGCGCATCGCCGCCGGCCTCGACCGCGCGCTGCCGCGCCTCGCCGCGCAGGAGTGGAGCGACGCCACGGCGCGCACGCTGCTCGCCACCATCGCCCGCGACCGCGCGAGCCTCGAAGCCGTCGACCGCGAGAGCGCCGAGCAGATGGCGCTCGCCGTCCAGTCGCTCGCCGCCCACCTCGCCGCCCGCGAGCCGCGCGTCGCGCGCGGCCCGCTGCCCAAGCTCGCCGAGTCCCTCGTCGCCTCGCTCAACGACCCCTACCGCTGGGACCGCGAGCGTTTCGGCGAGCTGCTCGGCGAAGTCGAGGCGGCGGTGAGATAGAAACGGCGTGCGGTGAGCGGCTCGCAGCGCGCCACTCCCACTGACGTGGCGGAGACACGCAGTCTTTGGCCGTCATCGCGAGCGCAGCGAAGCGATCTCGACGCTGCGAAATCGAGATTGCTTCGTCGCTGCGCTCCTCGCAATGACAAGACCCGAGCCCGCGCTCACTTCTTGCGGGCAAATGGCTAGGCCAGAATAGGCGGCCGATGTCGTCCGCTTCCGCCCCCTCCGCCACTGCAGCGCCGAGCACGGGCACGTCGTCTTCCGCGGCGTGGTGGGGCCGCTTCACGCTCGGCGAGGGCGAAGGCGGCTTGTGGGAGATCGGGCCGCTGACGCTGGCGTGTCGAACGGCGGGCGCGCGAGTGGCGCGTGTCGTGGACGGCCGGCGATCCGCAGGCCGATGCCTCGAAGCGTCTCAGCGTGCGCTGCCCGCTGCCCGCGAGCGAGCTGCCGGCCGGCGCGCAGACGGCGCGCTTCGCCGCCCACGCGACGACGCCCGAGCTCGTGCTCGAGCCCGCGCTGCCCGATCGCGCGGTGGTGGCGCGGCCGGAGCTGCCGCTCGAGCTCCTCGCCGGCGAGGAGGTGGCGCTCTTCGTGGCGCTGCCGGTGTGGGTGCGGGTGCGCGTCGGCGGCGAGCGGCAGCTCGTCGAGGTGCCGGCGCAGCGGCTCGCCGACACCTGGTTCGGGCCGTCGACCCTCGCCGGCGAGCTCTGCTACGCGACGCGCACCTCGGCGCGCCTGCAGCCGAGCAAGCTGCCGCCGCGGCCGCACCTCGCCACCTGCCGCGTCGTCCTCCACAACCGCGCCGCGACGCCGCTGCCGCTCGAACGGCTGTCGCTGCCGGTGCAGAACCTCGACCTCTGGTGGCACCGCGAGCGCGGCCTGTGGACGCGCGGCGTCGAAGTCGAGCGCGCGGCCGACGGCTCGATGGCCAGCCTGCGGCTCGCCGACGGGCCGCCGGACATCGTGCTCGGCGCCGAGCAAGTGGGGCCGGCGCGCCAGCCCGAGCCGCGGCTCGCTCTCGTGCGCGCGCTCGAGGCGTTGCTCGGATGACGATCGTGCGCACGCCAGCGAAGAGAGTGGTGGGTGGGGGCGCCCCCTGCCCCTGGAGGGGCAGGGGCGGGGGGACAGGGGTGGAGTGAGACGCAGGGGAGGGGGTCGGGCGTGGGGCGGCAGCGGGCTTTGCCCGGGGGGCCGCGATGAGCGACCTCCTCGGCAACTGGTTCACCTCGGCGCAGCTCGGGCGCGCCGCCGCCGCCTTCGTGGTGCTCGGCATCGGCCTGCTGCTGGCGCGCTTCGCCGCTGCCGCGATCGCGCGGGCGGTCCGCGGCCGCGGCACCGCCCAGCAGGCACTGATCGCGCGCCGCGCTGTCTTTTACACCACCCTCGGGCTAGCCATCGCCGCCGCCCTGCGCCACCTCGGCGTCGACCTCTCGGTGCTGCTCGGCGCCGCCGGCGTGCTCACCGTCGCCATCGGCTTCGCCTCGCAGACGTCGGCGTCCAATCTCATCAGCGGCCTCTTCCTCATCGCCGAGCGGCCGTTCGTCGTCGGCGACGTCATCCGCGTCGGCGCGACGACGGGCGAGGTGGTGAGCATCGATCTCCTGTCGGTCAAGCTGCGCACGCTCGACAACCTCTCGGTGCGCATCCCCAACGAGACCCTGCTCAAGACCGAGATCACCAACCACAGCCGCTACCCCATCCGCCGCGTCGACTTCGACGTCACGGTGAGCTTCCGCCAGGACATCGGCCGCGTGCGCGAGCTCCTCCTCGCCGTCGCCGCCGCCGAGCCGCGCTGCTTCGACGAGCCGCGCCCGCAGCTCACCGTGCGCGGCTTCGGCGACGCCGGCATCGGCCTCCAGCTCTCGGTGTGGACGCTGCGCGAGAACGCCGCCGAGGTCGGCAACAGCGTCCAGCAGGCGATGCAGGAAGCCTTCGTGCGCGAGGGCGTCGAGCTGCCGGCGCCGCTGCCCGGGCGGATGCCGGCGCCCGCGACGAGCTGACGCCTCAGAAGGGGCCGTTCGCGTTCGGCGAGTCGGCGGGGATCTCCTGGCCGACGTCCCACAGCTCGACGATGCGATCGCCCTCGAAGCGGAAGAGGTGTACCAGCATGGCGCCGGTGTCGCCCGGCCGATGGTGCACCCCACTGTGGACGGCCACGAGGTCGCCCTCGGCCAGCACGTGCTTCACCTCGAGCTTCTTCTCGGGGTTCTGCCTGGCGTTCTCGTCCATCGCCGCGAGCAGCGAGTCGGCGTCGCCTGGGAAGTGGACGTTGTGGTGACGAAACGCCCGATCGCAGTACTGGGCGCCGGCTTGCCGCGCCTGCCCGGAAGCCGCCGCCTCCAGGAACTCCACCGCCACTCGCTTCCGCGATTCCGCAGTCGACGTCGCCTTCTCGTCGGCGGCCTTCTCCATCCACTCGGTTGCGGTGCTCATACGTGCCTCCTTTCCCGATCGGCTCGGTCGTGCACGTGAGGTGCCACGGCCGCCCGCCGCACGCGCTTCGTCCTCAGCTCGCCGGCGAGAAACCGAAGTGGCGGCGGAGCAGGAAGTACTCATTGAACGGGCCGTCGTCGGTGATGCGTACCGGCGGGTCGCCGTCGAGCAGCGCGGGCAACGAGAGCTCGCGCTCGGCCATCGTTGTCAGCGCGTCGTCCACCGTCGAGCCGGGCCACCACTCGAGGAGGTCGCGCGCCGCGGCCGGCGGCAGCCGCGCCGCCAGCTCGCCGGGCGCACGCCGCGGCAACGGCCGCATCGAGGCGATGAAGTGCGTGCCCTGGCCGTCGAAGGCGGCAAAGGCCCGCACGTGCGGAAACGACTCGACGAGCGAGCGCAGGACGGCGCGCCGTATCGCCGGCTCACTCGGCGGCAGCCACTGCTGCACGACGCCGCCCGCGGCGAGCCGCGTCCGCACCAGCGCGTACATCTCGCGCGAGTAGAGCAGGCTCGAGCCGGCGGCTTCGACCGGCGGCGGCGGGTCGAGGGTGACGACGTCGAAGACAAGCGGCGCGCGGGCGAGGAAGCGGCGGCCGTCGTCGACGACGACGTGCGCGCGCGGGTCGCGCAGCAGCGCCGCGGCGTCGTCGTGGTAGAAGCCGAAGGCGTCGCGTACGCTCGGCACCAGCTCGACGGCATACACCTCGCCGCCCCACGCCATCGCCGAGCGGAAGGTCGTGCCCATGCCGAAGCAGATGACGAGCACGCGCCGCGGCGGCCGCTCGAGGTGCAGCAGCGGCCAGTGCGCCATCATCTTCGTCGTCGGCGACATGCCGGTGATGCCGATACCGTTGACGAGCAGCCGCCGCGCCATCCCGTGGCCCTCGCTGATCACCGTCGCGGTGTGGTCGCGGCGCACTTGGGCATCGTCGTAGAGACGCGGGTCCTCGAGCGTCCGGCTCCAGCCGAGCGCGACGGCGAGGAGCACGAGGGCGGCGGCGCCCCACGCGGTGCGGCTCGCGACGCTCGTCCGCCAGCGCGGCGCGGCGGCGACGAAGAGCAGCAGAAACGGCGCCGCGAGCACGACGAGCGCGCCCTTGACGCCGAGCGCCGGCAGCAGCAAGTAACCGGCGACGAGCGGTCCGAGGATGCAGCCGAGCACGTTCCACGCGTAGGCGTGGCCGGCCCGGCGCGGGTCGCCCGCCGAGTAGCCGTCGACGAGCCGCGGCGTGAGGTAGCCGAGCAGCGCGCAGAGCGGCGCGATGCTGAGGCAGACGAGCGCCGGCCAGGGCGTGAAGCGCGCGTCGTTGAGGAGCAGCGACAGCAGCGCCGCCGGCGCGAGCAGCGCGGCGAGGAACCCCACCGGGCGGACGGCGCCGCGGGCGAGGTGCCGGCGATAGAGCAACGACCCGACACCGGTGGCGAGCAAGTAGGAAGCGAGCAAGGCCGCGAAGGCGTAGATGGTGGTGCTGAGCGCCGGCGTGAAGGCGCGCGTCCACACCACCTCCATCCCCATCGCGGCGAGGCCGGTGACGGCGAGGAACGCGAGAGTGGTGCGCGGGCCGAGCGAGTCGGCAAACGGCAGCGAAAGCGGCGGCGGCGCGGACCTGACGTCGAGAGCGGCTCCCGCCGATGCGACCGGCGTCGACCCGACCATCCGCTCGTCGAGACTCACCAAGCTCGTTTCTGGTTCCTGGCCGTGCCGTAGGCGAGCGCCGCCGGCGATGCTGACCATCCCGATGGCGACGTTGATCGCCGCTCCCCATCGCAGCGTCGCAGCGAAGCCGAGCAGCTCGACGAGCGCCAGCGCCGTCAGCCCGGCTCCGTACGCCGCCCCCAGCGCGTTGGCGAGATAGAGGAAGCTGAAGCTCGTGCGCTCGCCGCCGCGCTCGCGCACGAAAGCCATCATCGTCGGCACCGTCGCGCCCATCAGCACGCACCAGGGCAGGATCGCCAGCGTCATCGCGGCGGCCGACGCGAGCAGGTACTGCGTGCTGTCGCTCTCGCCGAGCCCACGCAGCCAGCGCTCGCCCAGCGCGAACAGCGCCGGCACCGTCAACGCGCCCAGCCCGATCAGCAGCTCGACCGCGCCGTAGACGAGGAGCGCCGACCGCCCCGTCCGTCGCCGCCACGCCTCCACCGCCGGTCCCGCCACCCACGAGCCCAGCGCGATCCCCAGCATGAACACCGACAACACCACCGACAGCACCGGTGTGACGATGCCGAACGCCGCAAACGCCAGCCGCAGCCACACCACCTGGTAGAGCAGGCCGCAGAAGCCGGAACAGAAAAACGCCAGCGCGACGAACCGCCGCCAGACCATGTCGGGTCCCGCGATCTTAGTGCGGCCCTGACGCGCGAAGTGCGCGCTGGCGGTTTGGCTGTCGCGGCCGCGCTGCGGCTACGTAGCGGGCGCTGGTGCCGGCGGCGGCAGCGCTTCCGGAGGATACGGCGGCGGCGCCGGGGACGGCGTGATGATGTCGTAGCCGGCTTGCCGCAGCAGGCAGAGCGACCAGGCGCGCTCGAAGTAGAAGAACGGCTGCAGCAGGGTGTGGCTGATCACCGGCAGGAAGCCGATGCAGCAGGTGAAGCAGCCGACGAAGATCGACGTGATGCCGACGACGATGGCGAAGATGATCTTCAGGACGATGTAGACGATGAAGGTGACGAGGTTGGCGCGCACGAAGGTCCACGCCACGCCGATCGCGCGGCCGCACGGCACGTCGAGCGCGAGCTGCAGCGGGGCCGCGAAGTCGCGCAGCACGAGCTGGAAGAGGTTGAGCCCGATGGCGAAGACGATGAAGGCGATCACGATCGCGATGACGCCGAGGATCGGCCCCGGGCTCGGCCCGTGCCTGAAGAGCGCCAGCCCGAGCAGCACGCCGGGCACGAGCAGCAGCAGCACGCCGAAGAAGGCGACCATCGACAGCCCGAAGCTCCAGCCGAAGTAGGACCACGCGCGGTCGGCGTGCTCTCGCCACGGGCGCGCCACGTCGAAGCGGCCGCTGGCGACGTTGTCGACGTACATGAAGACGCCGCGGCTGTTGAGCCAGAGGATGATGGCCACCAGCGTCACCATCACCACCAGCAGGATGGCCGAGACCGCGATGATCACCACCATGTGCTCGGCGAACCAGTCCTTGGCGCTGGCGATCACCTCGTCGACGCTGGCGGAACCGGCGCCGGTGTCGCCGCCGCTGCCAGGGAACTGACCGCCGGAGCCGCCGGGACCGCCGCCGCTGCGCCCGCAGCGGTCGAGGAAGGTCACGAACCCGAGCGGCAGCCAACGCGCGAGGCGAAACGGGAACAGCTGCCGACGCACCAGCTCGATCGCCTCGGAAGCGGCGTCGATCACCGAAACGCGCCGAACGGGACCTAGTGGGGCCGTCATGGCGCGGGCGATTCTAACGCCGGTTACTCATCCGATTTCAGAAATACCCAAACCGCGACAAATCTTGCGCGCGAGAAGGTGCTGCAGCAGGGCGCTGCGCTTCATCCGACGGTGACCGTCTCGGCTTCCGGGGGCACGCCTCGCAAGCCATCCTCCCGCCGATCCTCAAGGATCAGAGCGATGGCGGCGGCGAGGCTTTCGCGCGCTTCCTCCTTCGTCCGCCCCTGTCCGTTGGCGCCGGGGATCTCGGGCGAGTACGCGACGTACCACTCGCCGTCGCGCTCGAACACCGCGGTGAACTCGTTGTGCATCGTCTTATCCTCGCCTCCAACATAGCTCAGCCACGCCGTGGTCGTGCATCGACGAGCAGCCACAGCACCGGCAGCAGCAACAGGGCCAGCAGCACGGCGCCCTGGACGCGATAGGCGCCTCCTGGATCGGCGAGGAGTTGGATCGCGGCGGCGCCGCCGAGGCCGAGCCAGGCGGCGGTTACCCAGGCGAGCGGGTTGTTGCGCAGGAAGAAGACGGCGAGGAGCACGACGGCGGCCGCGACGATGGCGAGGGAAAGGGCGCCGGCGGCGAGCTCGGCGGGAGTGCGAGCCGCGGTGGGAAGGAACGACACCACGAAGATGACGCCGAGGAGCGCGAGCCGCGGCGCGCCGCGGAAGTAGCGGGCCACGACCGCCGCCGCGATGGCGCCGAGCGCGGGCAGGAAGACGGCGCTCGAGATTGTCCTCGCCAGACCGAACAGCGACGGCACGCTCGCCTCCACCGCCTGCGGCCAGGCGACGCCGCGGATGAGGCGGCCGGCGGGGATGAGCGACTGCACCAGCTCGCGCAGTGTCGGCAGACCGAGCGCCAACCCGAGCGTCACTGCTCCAGCCACCAACGCGTCGCGGGCGAACAGCCGCCGCGACGCTGGCCGCAGCATCCCCAACGCCTCCGGATGGAGCGCGCCCGCGAGACCCGCCACCAGCGCCGCCCCGACTGCGGCGCCGAGCGCCGCCACCGCCAGGCTCACGGCGACGGCGATGGTGAACATCGCCGCCGGCATCGATGTGTCGTAGGCGTTCCGCAGCGCGTCGAGCGAGAGCAGCAGCCGCACCAGCACGGCCGCGGCGACGACCGCGGCGAGCACGAGCGCCGCCTTCCACGGCATCGCGCCGGCACGCACCTTCGCCACCAGCATCATCAGCGCCAGCGCCGTGAAGATGCCGAGCACCGGCAGCTTGAGCCAGCGGAAGATGACCGTCGCCGCCGTCTCCTTCTCGCGCGCGCGGCGCCACGCCTCGGGCACCTTCACCTCGCGCGTCCACGAGCCGACGCGGTCGCCCTGCACCACCACCTCGTGGCGCAGCTTCGCCTCGCCGGCGCCGGGCACGGGAAGCTCCCACGCCAGCGTGTGGTCGCGGCGCGCCACCTCGTCCTTCTGCGTCTGCTCGCGCAGCTCGGCGCGCGCGAGGTCGACGCCGTGCGCGCGCAGGAACGCCTGCGCGACCGCGAGCGCCTGCTCCTTCGGCAGCCGCGCGCCCGGCGCGTCGTCGAGCAACGTGCGCTGGAAGCCCACCGCCGCGGCGCGGTTGGCGTCGACCGACACCCAGTACTCCTCCTTCTGCTGAGGCACGAAGAAGCGCACCCGCCAGAGCGGCGTCGGCGCGAGCTCGGCGTAGAAGCGCTTCGCCGCGTCGAGGCCGCCGTGGCGCAGCAGGTAGGCGGCGGCGGTGGGATCGGTGCGGTCGACGACCTGCGCCGCGTGGCGGTAGCGGCCGACGTCGAAGCCCGCCTCGCGCAGGAAGCGCGCCGCCTCGGCGCGCGCCGAGTCGCGGGTGGCGCGGATCGCGACCCAATCGCCGAAGCGCTCGACCGGCGCGAACGCGAGCGCACCGAGGCCGACGGCAATCAGCAGCCCGACCGCGACGCGCGCCGGCGCGAGCGGCCGGTACGCGACGCTCGCGCCCTCAGGCGTCGCATCCCCCGGCGCGACCACCGGTTCGGGCGGCGGCGGCACTCCCTCGTCTGCATTCGTCGGCTCGCCGGGCAGGAAGCCGCCGCGCCGGCCGTAGGCGATCGCCGCGCCGATGAAGAGCAGCAGGAAGATCCCCGCCGACAGGCTCCCACTGATCTGGTAGTAGAGGTTGGGCGAGCGGATGAGCACGATCGCCGTGTAGAGCGCGTCGACCGAGAAGTGGCAGATGAGCACCGAGATGATGCCGAAGCGCAGGAAGACGAGGCCGAAGACGATGCCGACGATGCCCACCTCGAGACCGCGGATCCACCACGGCTGGTTCGGGTAGGCGGCGTGGCCGAAGCCCCAGATGAACGCCGCGACCAGGATCGCCGCAGGCAGGCTGCGGAAGATCCGCTCGAAGAACGGGATGGAGAACATCCGCGAGATGAACTCCTCCGACACCGCCGGCAGGAAGCCGAAGAACAGCACGAACACCCACGGGAACGCCGTCGACAACAGGTCCGAGTAGGCCACCTCGCGCGGCGACCAGGCGCCAAGGCGGTGGGCGACGATGTAGAAAACGTTCTCGAAAGCGAAGAAGAAGAAGGTGAGCGTGATCCCCACCAGCGCGTTGACGAAGAACTCGCGCGTGCCGAGCGCGCGCGGCCGCAGCAGCGCGGTGAGCGACAGCCGCGGCGGGAAGCGCTCGCGGTACATCGGCTCGGCGGACGCCGAGAGCAGGAAGATGAGCAGCCCGGTGCCGAGCCCGGCGGCGACGGCGAGCAGCACCTTGCTGACGAGAAAGCCGCCGAAGGAAGCGGTGGTGTCGTAGCCGTAGAGGTCGGAGGGCAGGCTGTTGAGCTGCGACACCGTCATCAGCACGAGGGCAGACGCCGCCGAGGATCGCCGCCGCCCGCCAGCGCACGTCGCCGCGCCGCAGGCGGGCGATGAAGAAGACCATCATGGCGAGCAGCGTCAGCAGCAGAAGCAGCGAGTCGACGGCGCCGGCCGTCTCGTTCTTCGAGCGCAGCCGCTGGTAGTCGCGCTGCCAGGTGTCGGGCACCTTCAGCCACTCGCGGTAGCCGGCGACCGCGCCGCCCGCGACGTCGACGGCGATGCGGTAGTCGGCGCCGCGCACGTCGCTGTGCCGGACCTTCCAGGTGAACGAGTGGTCCGTGCGATGCGGGCGCTTTTGCGTGGAGCCCTCGACGAAGGCGAGCGTGGCGAGCGGCCGCGCCATGGTGCCGGCGAGGAACGTCTCGGCGACGCGGCGCGCCTCGTCGGCAGGGAGGTCGGGTGCGGCGGCGTCCTCGGCGAGGAGGTGCTCGAAGCCGACCACCTCGCCCTTCGTCGTCACCTCGACCGACAGCTCCTCCTTCTGCAGCGGCCGGAACCAGCGGTGCTGCCACCGCCAGAGGCGCACCGTGCCGGCGAGCAGGCGGTTCGATTCCTCGACGCCGAGCTCACGCTCGAGGAAAGTCTTCTGCTCGTCGTTGTAGCCAAAGACCGCGGCGTGGCGGTAGTTCGCGCGGTCGAGCTTCTGGCGGGCGAGGAACGTCTCGGCGATGGGGAGCGACGTGTGGCGAGTGACGCGGAAGTCGATCGAGGCCTCGGGGAAGGCCTCGTCGTAGTACTTGAGGCCGACGAAGAGGGAGACGGCGGTGACGAGGGCGCAGACGAGGAGAAGGCGCTTGTCGGCGAGCGTGAGGCGTTCGAGGGGCATCGCGGCATCCTATGGGACGTGCGGGAGGCGAGCCTCGGCAGAGATTCGCATCGCACGCGACCCGCGCCCGCGTCCGCGGTGCCGAAACCCGGCAGCGGGCGTCAGTCCGACCACTCCTCCACCAGGTCGCCGAAGGTCTCTAGGGGCAGCGTATCGAAACCGCCGTCTGCGGTCGGGACGACCCAACGGAGGTCCCGCCAGACCTCACCGCGCGCGTGGAGCATTTGGTTCGTTCGGGGATCCCACGCGGCCGTGCCACGCTCGCGCTGGTAGAGGACACGAATGAGCTCGCCGACTCATCACGGCCCACAACCGCACCGTCCCATCCGCACCACCCGACACGATCGCCGCTCCGTCCGGCGAAAACGCGCACGACCTGACCTCACCCGAGTGACCCTTCAGTTCAGCACGCTCCTCACCAGACGACGCGTCCCACAACCGCACCACCCCATCCTGACCGCCCGAGACGATCGCCGCTCCGTCCGGCGAAAACGCGCACGACAAAGCCTCACGCCCGTGACCCTTCAGCTCCGCACGCACCTGTCCAGACGACGCGTCCCACAACCGCACCCCATCGGAACCAGCCGACACGATCGACGCTCCGTCCGGCGAAAACGCGCACGACCTGACCCCACCCGAGTGACCCTTCAGCTCCGCACGCGCCCCTCCAGACGCCGCGTCCCATAACCACACCACCCCGTCCTCACCACCCGACACGATCGACGCTCCGTCCGGCGAAAACGCGCACGACAAAGCCCCACGCCTGTGACCCGTCAGCTCCGCACGCACTTCTCCAGACGCCGCGTCCCACAACCGCACCACCCCATCCTCACCACTCGACACGATCGCCGCTCCATCCGGCGAAAACGCGCACGAACTAACCTCACCCGAGTGACCCTTCAGCTCCGCACGCGTCTCTCCAGACGACACGTCCCACAACCGCACCACCCCATCCGAACCTCCCGACACGATCACCGCTCCGTCCAGCGAAAACGAGCACGAACTAACCTCACCCGAGTGACCCTTCAGCTCCGCATGCGCCTCTCCAGACGACGCGTCCCACAACCGCACCATCCCATCCGAGCCTCCCGACACGATCGACGCTCCGTCCGGCGAAAACGCGCACGAACTAACCTCACCCGAGTGACCCTTCAGCTCCGCACGTGCCTCACCAGACGCCGTGTCCCACAACCGCACCACCCCGTCCTGCCCACCCGACACGATCGACACTCCGTCCGGCGAAAACGCGCACGACATGACCGTACCCGAGTGACCCTTCAGCTCCGCACGCGCCTCTCCGGACGCCGCGTCCCACAACCGCACCACTCCATCATCATTACCCGACACGATCGCCGCTCCGTCCGGCGAGAACGCGCACGACCAAACCTCTTGCTCGTGACCCTTCAGCTCCGCACGCGCCTCTCCAGACACCGCCTCCCACAACCACACCACTCCATCCTGACCACCCGAAACGATCGCCGCTCCGTCCGGCGAAAACGCGCACGACATGACCGGATCACTGTGACCCCTCAGCTCCGCACGCGTCTCTCCAGACGCCGCGTCCCACAACCGCACCACCCCATCCCAACAACCCGACACGATCGCCGTTCCGTCCGGCGAAAACGCGCACGACAAAACCCAATCCGAGTGACTCCTCAGCTCCGCACGCGCGTCACCAGACGCCGCGTCCCACAATCGCACCACTCCATCCTGACCCCCCGACACGATCGCCGCTCCATCCGGCGAAAACGCGCACGAAAAAACGTCCCCCTGGTGACCCTTCAGCTCCGCGCGTGCCTCACCAGACGCCGCGTCCCACAACCGCAGTACTCCATCCGAACCTCCCGACACGATCGCCGCTCCGTCCGGCGAAAATGCGCACGAATAAACCCCACGCCGGTGACCCCTCAGCTCCGCACGCGCCTCGCCAGACGCCGCGTCCCACAACCGCACGACTCCATCCGAACCTCCCGACACGATCGCCGCTCCGTCCGGCGAAAATGCGCACGACCAAACTCCACTCCGGTGCCCGCGGAGCAGCGCCAGGCGGCGCGCGCTCGGCACCGAGCGTCGAGCGTCGGGCGCCACGAGCATCCCCGGTAAGCCCCGGCCAACGGTCGAGCGCAGGACACTCGTCCGGTAGAGCGCGACTTCGGCCCAATTCGCGCCGCGGCCGCTGCAGCGGCGGAGGACGGCGCCGTGGAGGCGCGCCTCAGCGAACGCCGCCCGGTCGAGCTGGCAGTCGTGTAGCTCGGCCCGTTCCATCCGCGCTCCGGCGAAGCTCGCGCCCTCGAGGCGTAGGCCGCCCAGGACCGTCTCGCGCAAGTTGGCGCCGTCGAAGCGGGCGGCGCTTAGGTCCAATCGCGGCTTGGATGGCGCTGGCTTTGCGCTGAGGTCCCACCGGGCCAGGCGCGCGCCGCCGAGATCGGCGGCGCGCAGCACCGGCGTCGGACGGCCCTTGCGATAGCAGTCGACGGCGAACGCCAGGAGCAGCTCGCTCGCCTGCGGCCGATAGGGGGCCCGCCACGAGCCGAGGCGGCGCACAATCTCGCCGTCGCTCTCCTCGATCAGCATCTGGCCCAGGAAGTCGAGCGTCTCGCGGCTAGGCACCGGCATCGCCCATCGCTCCGGTCGGTCATCGCGCACCGCCTGCAGTAGGTGCTCGGCGAGGAACAGCTCCGCGAGCGAGCTGTGCGCGAAGCGGAAGCCCGAGTCGCGCTCGCTCGCGCCATCCTCGCGCACCAGGAAGTGCGAGTTGCGGAGGTCCTCCTCGAGCTTCGCGCGATCGATCCAGTCGTAGCGCCGCGAGCGGTCGGCTTGCGCGTCGCGCCAGGCGTGGAACCACGACTCCAGCTCGCCCGCCGGCAGCAGCCGTTGCCCGCGCCGCCAGAGCTCGGCCGCCAGGTCGGCGGCGAGGGCGAGCTTGTGCTCGGGCTTCAGGTGCGTCTTGCCGCGGTCGCGGTCGAGCCAGTCGCGGACGATCTCACGGTAGAGGGTGACCCCCTGCACCTGCCGTCCCTCGGCCCGCCAGTGCTCGAGGCGCGGCAGGAGGCGGCCGATCTGGCGCAGCAGGTAGGGGCGAGAAACCAGCTCACTCAGGTTGTGGACTGCGCGGACCGTCGCCATCGCTCGCTCGACGTCGAGCTCCGGAAGCGCGTGCCGCAGGTACTGTTCGACCTGCTCGTCGCTGAATGGCAGCAGCAGCAGCGCGCCGAAGCGGTCGGCGCCGCGGTCGGCGCGGTCGCGCTCCATCAGGTTGGCGCGTTGCTCGCGGAGCGAGCGGAAGAAGTGGGTGCGGCAGGAGACGAGCACCCGCGACGCTGTCGGCCTCCCCTTGGCCTCTCCGCGTGACGGCAGGATGCGCAGCAACGCGTCCGTGAGCTGCTGGCCGCCGCTCTCGGAAAGGTGGACGAGGACCTCGTCGAGGCCGTCGAAGACGACCAGAGCTCCTTGCGCGACGGCGCGGTGGACGTCCTCGGGCGTCGGCTTCGGCACTCCCGGCTCCGTCCGCCAGCCACGCTCGATGCACTCGCGCAGCACCTCGTCGAGCGTCGGCACGCGCTCGACCGTGGTGGCGGCTCCGGAAGCGTCGACGTGCGGCGTCCGCAGGCCGGTCACCTTCTTGAGGTCGAAGTAGAGCGGCACCAGCCCCGGTGAGTTCCGCCGCTCTTGCTCCAGCTCGCGCGTCAGGCGCTGGCAGACGATGGTCTTTCCCATCCCGTACTCGCCGAGAGCGGCGAAGTAAGCAGGGCCCTCGGGATCGGCCAACCACGCGCGCAGCAGCTCGAGGGCCGGCGTGCCGCCGCGCTCCTTCTGACGGGCCGCGCGCTCCTCGACGAGCCGCTGCGCGTCGAGCGTCGTGTGCTCGGCGGGGTTCTCGAGCAGGACCCCAAGCTCGCGCGTGGCGTCGAAGTCGGGCGTCTCCGCCGCCGGCGAGAGCGTCGCCGGACGTCCCGGTCGCGGCGGAGCGGCGGCGGTTGCGCCAGCGATGGACGCGATCGCGGGCAACGGCGCCGGCACGCCGCCATCAACGATCCAGCGCGCCACCCAGGCGGCGCGAAAGGCGGCGTCGCGCTGGATCCGCTGCTTCTCCTCTGCCCTTGGGCTTGCGGCCGTCGGCGAAGTCGGCGATCCCCTTGATCACCAGCCAGTCGGTGCGTGCGCTCTGGCAGGCGCGTACCAGGCCGTGGGCCTCCATCTCGCCGCCCACGGCCTCGACGCCGGTGAGGGCGATGACCTCGTCGCGGAAGGTTCGGTCGTCGATCAGCTTCTGGCCGGAGAGGACGGGGCCCACGCGTGCGATCGGCCAGGGCCCGCCGGTGCGTTTCCCGCGCTCGATCGCGTGGCGGGCGCGGTGCAGCCAGCGCTCGGGCGCGTCGGTGCGGGAGTCCCGCAGGGTCGGCGGGCGGTTCCTGTTCACCCGCTGCCGCTCGTAACCGACCACCTGGCTCGCCACCAGCACGTCGCCATGCGCTTGACGCTTGCGGTCAACACCGAACGCGACGCCGACGGCGAACACCGCATCGGGGTGCCAGTCGGCGATCGCATGCTGCGCACGCTCGAACGCTCCCAGCCCGCCCATCTCGCACTGCGCGTGGACGACGCGATAGCCGCCGATCGTGCCGAGCTCGTCGTAGGGACGCGTACCTTCTCGGCAGGAACCGGCTGCCTTCCCTCGCCGAGGAAGGCGTCGAGCACCGCCTGCGTCTCGTTCTCGTTCACCGTCAGCACCACGACGACCGGCGGCAGCGGCGTGGCCTCGCTGTTCGATCAATGGCCCGATGGAGCGGGCGTCCTCGATCTCCCGCATGTCCGCAGTGGCGGCGATCGGCACCTCGCCATCGAACGCAGACGCGGCGCTCTCCGCCGAGCTTCTTGGCGCCGCGGACCTCGAGCCGCAGCGCAAGCCCGGCCGACTCGGCCGCGTCTTCGAGGCGCGCGCGGAGACGCTCGAACGCCTTGTTCGCTGCCTGCGGTCTCTTGCGCCGCGTAAGAGCAGCGCGAGCACCGTCGCGACGCTGGTGTCGTTACTGTTCGCGTCGAGGGCCTCGGCGATCTTTCGCAGATCGGCGAGGTCGGCGGGCGCCAGGGTCTGGTCGAGCCGCGCGAGTGCAGCGAGAGCGGAATCCTTCGTAGCCTCATCGCGCGACCTCTTGTCTGTTTAGGTCTTTTTAATGTCGGAATGATGCGCCTGAAGCGTCGAGACCTGTCAACGGTGACGGGCCACGCCCAATCAAGGCGAACCGGCGATCAGCCGGTCCGGTCGCGAGTACCGGCACGAAGCGCCGAGCTGCCGACAATCGACAGGCGATGGCCGTCAGCGCGGCTGCCTGACGAGCTCTGCTCTTGCGCGGAATCCCGCTCGGCGCGGGCACGGATGGCGCGCAGCCACATGCGGCGGATCAACGCGCTGCCCGGGTAGATCGTGCGCCAGTAGGCGGCGAAGCGGCGGCGAGCGTGGTCGTCGGTGGCGACGATGCGCGTCTCGGTGACGAGCCGCGTCCAGCCGCCGCCTTCGTCTTCGAGGCGGAAGTTCATCACCGCCTTGGCGTAGCCCGGTTCGGCGAGGGCGCGGAACTTCGCCGGCGTGAACTCCCGTCGCAAGCGCTGAAGCTCGTCGGCGGGCAGCTGGCGAAGCTCGTCGGGGACGAGCACCAGTGCGCCGAACACCAGCTCGCGCTGCGGCTCCTCGGCGAGCATCATGAACCCCGAGCCGAGCGCGACGTCGAGGATCGGCCGGTCCGCCGGCGCGGCGAGGATGTTCGCCGGCTGCGTGCTACTCGGCCGCCGCGGATTGCGGATCCAGGTGAGCAGCCGAAAGAGCCGGATCTCGCGCGCCGTCACTGCCCGCACCGCCCGCTCGACGCGCGCCGGATCGGCATGGACGCGAATCTCGTGGCGCTCGGCGAACTGCCACGTAGGAATGACGGCATCGAGCTGCGTCCGCGGCCGCGCGACGCGAGTCGTCGGCGCGGGCAGCGCGACAGCGACGACCGCCAGAGCGACGCCGGCAGCCAGTACCAAGGCAGCCCGACGTCGCGACGGAATGCGCAGCCGCCGTATTGGCCGCACGAGCGTGAGCAAGCCCAAGCACGCCAGCACCAAGCCCGCGTAGAGAACGGCACTGCCGAGCACGCGTCTAGCCTACGTCGGTGCGCTAGCTCCTGCGGCTTCGCCGGGCCGAGCTCGGGGGCTCGGCGGGCGGATTCGCGAACGGATCCTCGATTCGCAATGACCCGAATCGGCGGCCGTGTTGAAGATCTTCGGAGAACAAGACTCCGCAGCGCCCGGCGAGCGCGCTTTGGACCACCAACGCATCCCACACGCTCAACCCGTGAAGGCGGTGCAGGTCGATCGCCGCAAGCAAGTCGTCGAGGTCGCTGGCGACGACGTCGAGGCGAGAGTAGATCTCCACCCGGCGACGGGCCGCTTCGGCGTCGATGCCCAACTTCCGGGTGGCGACGACGAAGTACTCCCGCAGCACTTGCAGCGAGAACACGCCGTTGCCTGACACGAATAGATCACTGAGCAGCGCTCGCGCACGAGCCTGCTTCTCAGGCGCCGCGTCGTCGTCAGCGTAGACGAGGACGTTGGTGTCGACGAAGCACCGCACGGTCGTAGATCTCGTCCCGCGTCCACCGACGCCCCTGCGAGCGCCCACCACCCTCGGCCCACAACTGTTGCAGCTCGGCGAGCATCGCGGTTCGATCGGAACGGCCGGTCACTCGCTCGAGCTCGGCACGGACGAGCCCATTGAAGCTCTGACCCTGCGCTTTCGCGACCCGCCGCGCGTCCTCGACAAGCTCGTCGGGAAGAGTCAACGTCACGTTCACCCGCACAGAGTATGTGCGCACATATTCTGTGTCAAGAGACTCTGCCTCCGCGTGCGTCCGGCGGTGAGCTGAGGAGCTTCCCCTCGGCGGCCTGAGGGAAAACCCTCAGGGCCTCGGGGATGGGGCGGAGCCAGTATCGCCGCACACCCGTCCCCCGGGCCCCGGTTCGCTGCCCCGTCCGGGCGGACTTCAAGGAGGAGGAAGTCGTGAGCTACCGTCGCGGAGCGCTCGTTGCGTTCGCCCTCGCCCTCGCCGTTGTGGCCGGGCAGACTCCTGTCGCCGCCGCCCACGTGGCGCCGGACCTCGCCGCCCGCCTCGCCAGTGCCTTGCCGCTGCAGCAGCTCGAGGTGGTCGTCACCTACGCCCAGTCGGGCCCGCCGCGGGCCGACCAGCTGCAAGTCCTGCGGTCACTCGGCGTCCAGCGCGGCATCGCCCTGCGGGCGCTGCCGATCGCCGGCGTGCTCGCCACTCCCGCCGTCATCCAGCGGCTGGCGGCGCGGCCGGACATCCACTCCCTCCACGCCAACCGCACCCTCACCTACTTCAACGCCGAGGCGCGGCAGCTTTCCGGAGTGGACGCCCTGCAGGCAGACCCCGACCTCGGCTACACCGGCGCCGGGGTCACCGTGCTGGTCAACGACTCCGGCATCGACGCCACCCACGCCGACCTCTCGTTCGGCGACCACGTCGTCGAGAACGTGCAGGCGCTCTTCAACCTCTCGGCGGTGGTGGGCGTCCTGCCGGCCACCTACCTGGAAGGGCAGCCGGATACCGACATCAGCTCCGGCCATGGCACTCACTGTGCCGGCAGCGTCGGGGGCAGCGGGGCGCAGTCGGGCGGCCTCTACCGCGGCGTCGCCACCGACGCGCGGCTCGTCGGCTACGGCTCGGGCGCGGTGATCTCCATCCTCGACGCGGTCGGCGGCTTCGACTACGCCATCGCCAACCGCAACCGCTTCGCCGCCCCCATCCGCGTGATCAGCAACTCCTGGGGCAGCTCGGGGGCCTTCGACCCCACCGATCCGGTCAACATCGCTTCCTATGAGGCCTACAAGCAGGGGATCGTCACCGTCTTTGCGGCCGGCAACGAGGGCCCCGCCGCCAACACCCACAACCCGTACGCGCAGGCGCCGTGGGTGATCTCGGTGGCGGCCGGCGCCAAAGACGGCACGCTGGCGGACTTCTCCTCGCGCGGCAACCCCGGCGAGTCGGGCACCTTCACCATGCCCGACGGCGTCCAGTGGACGTACGTCAACGAGCCGACCGTGGTGGCCACCGGCGTCGACGTCGTCTCGGCTCGCGCGCTGACCGGCGTGCTGCCGGTCCTGGCGCTGCCGCAGGATCTGGCGCTGCCGCCGGCGCAGGTGCCGTTCTACACCCACATGAGCGGCACCTCGATGGCGACGCCGCACGTGGCCGGCATCGTCGCCCTGCTGCTCGAGGCCAACCCGGCGCTCGACCCGGGCCAGGTGAAGCAGATCCTCACCAACACCGCCAACGCGATGAGCGGCCGGGCACCGTTCGAGGTGGGTGCCGGTCACGTCGACGCCTACGAGGCGGCGGCGGTCGCCAGCAGCTTCTGATCGCGGCACCGCTTCTGATCGCGGCACCAACCGGCGCCGCCGCTGCCACCGGCAGCCGGCGCCGGTCGTGCGCCCCGCCGACGCCCAGTCACTAGCGCTTCTTCGCGCGCGAGAAGAAGTCGCCCATCGCGCCGAAGCCGGGCGGCTCCGCCGGCGCTGCCTGCGCATCGGCTTCCGCCTCGTCCGCCGATGCGGCGAGCACGAGCGAGATGCGACGCCGTTCGGGCTCGATCGCCTTCACGGCGACGTCCAGGGTCTGCCCGACCTTCACCGCCTCGCGTGGGTGGCGGATGGGTTTGCCGCCGCCGAGCTCGGAGACGTGGAGGAGGCCGTCGACGCCCGGGGCCAGCTCGATGAAGGCGCCGAAGGCCTCGAGGCGCACGACGCGGCCGCTGCGGCGGGCACCGGGCTGCAGGCGCGCCGCTTCGTCCAGCCACGGGTCGCGCACCAGCGCGCGGCGCGACAGCGAGATGCGCTCCTCGCCCTTGGCGTCGGTCTTGATGTCGAGCACTTGCACCTCGACCTCCTGGCCGACGGCGAGCACGTCTTGCGGATGAGCCACGCGCGCGTGGCCGAGCTGCGAGACGTGGAGCAGGCCCTCGATGCCGCCGAGGTCGACGAAGGCGCCGTAGGCGGCGAGCGAGGTCACCGTCCCGCGCACGACCTTGCCGGGCGCGAGCTGCGCGCGCGCCGCCGCCGCCCGCGCCGCCTTCTCCTCCTCGAGCAGCGAGCGTCGCGACAGCACGAGGTTGATGCCGCGGCCGCGGCCTTCTTCCATGCGGGTGATGCGGAAGCTCAGGCGGCGGCCGACGAACTCGGCGGCGTCTTCGACGTAGCGGTCTTCGAGCTGCGAGATCGGGCAGAAGCCGCGCACGCCGGCGACCTGGACCTCGACGCCGCCCTTGACGACGCCGGTGACGGTGCCCTCGACCGGCAGCCCGTGCGCGTGCGCCTGCGCCAGCTCGGCGGGCGCCGTCTGCCCGCGGCCCGCCAGCGCCGCCGCGCACGCGCAGCACGACGCCTTCGTCGCCGGTGCCGACGACGAGCGCCTCGACGTCGTCGCCGACGTTGACGGTGCGCTGGCCGTCGGCGTCGGTGAGCTCGGCGAGCGGGATCACGCCCTCCGACTTGCCGCCGAGGTCGACGAAGGCGCTCTCCTCGCCGAAGCCGACGATGCGACCGTGGACTCGATCGCCTGCTTGCGGCCCGCGGCGCGGCGCGCGCGCCATCGTCGCCGGCGGTGTCCTTCTTCTTGCGCTTCGCCGCCTCGGCTTGCTCGCGCTCGTAGGCAGCGAAGAGGGTGGCGAAGTCCTGCGGCTGGTCGGCGGTATCGGTCATGGGATCTCCAAGGGGGGGTGGCGCGACAGAGGTGGGCTCGGAGCGGGCGGCCATTGTAGCCGCCGCGATGCGTGGCTGCGGCGCCGTCCGCGCGACGTAGCTCGCGCACACCTCGACGCCGCGCCGTGCTGCCTATCGCCGCACGGGACTGAAGATCTGCAGCACGCCGAGCCGGCGGTAGCCGAGGTGCGGATAGAGGCGGGCGCCGTCGCTGCTCGCCAGCAGCACGCTCGCCGTCACGCCGTGGGCGCGATCGTCGGCGAGCAAGGCGCTCATCAGCGCCCGGCCGAAACCGCGGCCGCGGTGTTGCGCGTCGACGAAGAGGTCCGCGACCCACGCGCGCGTCCCCACCGGAATGCTGCTGACCCAGCCGTACACCTCGTCGTCGTCCATGACCGCGTAGAGGCGCTGCGGCGCCGGCTCGGCGGCGAGGTCCGCTTCGCGGATCGCCCGCCGCCCGCGGCGCGCTCGGCGGATGCGCTCGGCATCCTCGACCGTGCGCACGCGACGCACCGGCGGCTCGCTCGCGTACGCGGGCGCCGCCGCAGGGTCCACCGCGAACATCCACTCGGTGACGAGCGCGCGATAGCCCTCTCGCTTGTAGCCGTCCCGCACGTCGCGAAACTCGTCGTCGCTCTCGTGGAGGTGGCAGATGAAGTGCCACCCGATGCGCGCCTCGCGCACCCGCCGCACGACCTCGCTCGGCTCCACGTCGTGCGCGATGACCTCGGCCTTGCGCGGCCGCTTCGCGTTCGGCGGGTCGTGCAGATACCAGAGCTCGCCGAGCCGCTCGGCGACGTAAGGACACTTGCCGCTCCGCATGAAGGAGAAGCCGCGGACGAAGACTTCCACCGCCTCCGAGATCGAGAGGAGAGGCGCGGCGCTTGCGACCTCGACGGCGCTGGTCATCTGGTGATCGCGCCCGCGCATCGCCCTCGCGGACGCTCGGCGAGCCGCCTATACTACGCGCCGCCATGAACAGCGTTTTGGTCACCGGCGGAGCCGGTTTCATCGGCTGCAACTTCGTGCGCCTGCTGCTCGCCGAGACCGAGCTCTCCGTCGTCGTGCTCGACAAGCTCACCTACGCCGGGCACCGCGAGAGCCTCGCCGACGTCGAGTCGCACCCGCGCTACCGCTTCGTGCACGGCGACATCGCCGACCGCGAGCTGCTGCGCACGCCTGTTCGCCGAGCACGCGCTCGACGCGGTCGTCAACTTCGCCGCCGAGAGCCACGTCGACCGCTCGATCGAGGGCCCCGGCGACTTCCTGCACACCAACGTCACCGGCACCTTCGAGCTGCTCGAGGCGGCGCGCGCCCACCTCGCCCGCGACCCGTCGCGGCGCGAGCGCTTCCGCTTCCTCCACGTCTCGACCGACGAGGTCTACGGCACGCTCGGCGAGGACGGCCAGTTCAGCGAGACGACGCCCTACGCGCCCAACTCGCCGTACGCCGCCTCGAAGGCCGCCGCCGACCACTTCGTGCGCGCCTGGTTCCACACCTTCGACGTGCCGACGCTGCTCACCAACTGCTCGAACAACTACGGGCCGTTCCAGTTCCCCGAGAAGCTGATCCCGCTGATGGTGCTCAACGCCGCCGAGGGCAAGCCGCTGCCGGTCTACGGCGACGGCGGCAACGTGCGCGACTGGCTGCACGTCGAGGACCACTGCCGCGGCATCCTGCTGGTGCTGCAGGCGGGCACGCCGGGCGAGAAGTACAACCTCGGCGGCGGCAACGAGCGCACCAACCTGCAGGTGGTGGCGGCGATCTGCAGCGTCCTCGAGCACCTGCGGCCCGCCGCCGGCAGCGCGGCGCTGCGCGAGAAGGGCATCACCGCCTACGACCTGCTGGTGCGCTTCGTCCCCGACCGTCCGGGGCACGACCGCCGCTACGCCATCGACGCCGGCAAGGTGCGGCGCGAGCTCGGCTGGGCGCCGCGCTACCGCTTCGAGGAGGGCCTCGTGCAGACGGTCGGTTGGTACCTCGCCAACCTCGACTGGTGCGAGGCGGTGCAGGCGCGCGGCTACCGGCGCGAGCGGCTGGGCCTGCTCCGCGCCTGACGATCGAGGTCCGCTGACGATGCGCGTCGTCGAGACCGAGCTGCCGGGGGTGCTCGTCGTCGAGCCGGCCGTCTTCCGCGACGACCGCGGCTTCTTCCTCGAGACGTGGAACGAGGCGAAGTACCGCGCCGCCGGCATCGGCGACCGTTTCGTGCAGGACAACCACTCGCGCTCGGTCGGCCGCACGCTGCGCGGCCTGCACGCGCAGGTGAAGGAGCCGCAGGGGAAGCTGGTGCGCGCCGTCGAGGGCGAGATCTGGGACGTGGCGGTCGACATCCGTCCCGAGTCGCCGACGTACAAGCGTTGGGTCGGCGTCGTGCTCTCGGCGGAGAACTACAAGCAGATCTGGGTGCCGCCCGGCTTCGCGCACGGCTTCTGCGTGCTCTCCGACTTCGCGCAGGTCGAGTACAAGGTGACGGCGCCGTGGAACAAGGCCGACGAGATCACGGTCGCCTGGGACGACCCGGCGCTCGCCATCGCCTGGCCGCTGCGCGAGCCGCCGCTGCTGTCGGAGAAGGACCGCACCGCGCCGCGCCTCGCCGAGCTCGAGCCGCTGCTGCGCTCCGCTGACGTTCAGAGCACGCCCCGTTGAGCGGCGAGCTGACCGCCGCCGACCGCGAGCAGCTCGCCGCCCGCGGCATCGACCTCGCCGAGGCGGAGCGGCAGCTGCGGCTCCTGCGCGAGCCGCCGCACCCGCCGCGCCTGCTCCGCCCCTGCACGGTGGGCGACGGCATCCGCCGCCTCGACGAGCGCGAGCAGGAGACGATGCGCGCCACCTGGCGGTCGTGGACCAGCAGCGGAGACGCGGTCAAGCTGGTGCCGGCCTCGGGGGCGGCGAGCCGCATGTTCGGCACGCTCCTGCCGCTGTTGGAGGAGGAACCCTTCCCCACTCCGGCGGAGCTCTCGCGGCGCGCCGCCGCGGGCGATGCGTCCGCGCGCGACCTCGACCGCCTCTGGCGCGAGCTGCCCCGCTTTCCGTTCTTCGACGAGCTGGCCGCCGTCTGCGCCGCGCGCGGCACGCCGCTGTCGGAGCTGAGCGAGCGGCGCGACGGCCGCCGCCTGCTGCGCCTGCTGCTCGGCGACGACGGCCTCGGTCTGGCCTCGCGGCCGAAGGGCCTCATTCCCTTCCACCGCTACCCGGGCGCGGAGGGCGGCTCGCGCACCGCCGCCGAGGAGCACCTCTGGGAGGGCGCCGGCTACATCGCCGACGCCGACGGCGACGCCCGTTACGCCTTCACGGTGCCAGCCGAGTCGCGCGAGCGCTTCGCCAGCGAGCTCGCCGCGGCCGCCGACCGCCTACGGCGGGCGCGCGGGGTCGTCGCCGAGGTCGAGCTGTCGGTGCAGGACCCCGCCACCGACACCCTCGCCATCACGCCGGACGGGGAGCCCTTCCGCAACGACGACGGCTCGCTGCTGCTGCGCCCGGGCGGCCACGGCGCGCTGCTCGCCAACCTTGGAGCCCTCGCCCCGCCGGGGAGCGAGGGCTGGGAGTGGGCGAGCTGGGTGCTGCTCAAGAACGTCGACAACGTGCAACCCGAGCACGCCCACGAGCTGGTGGCCCACTGGCAGGGCGTGCTCGGCGGCGTGCTGATAACGATCCAGAACGCGGTTTACGATCAACTCGAGCAACTCAGCAGCGCCGAGGGCTTCGCGGCGGAGGAAGACGCGGCAGCGGCGACGGCGGCGCGCTTCCTCGTCGAGGAGCTCGACGTCGCCGAGGCGGCGGGTTGGCCCGGCCTCGAGGGGGGCGAGCCCTACCGGCTGCTGCGCCAGCGCCTCCTCCGGCCGCTGCGCGTCTGCGGCGTGGTGGAGAACCGCGGCGAGCCGGGGGGCGGGCCGTTCTGGGTCCAGCGCGGCAAGGACGAGCCCTCGAAGCAGATCGTCGAGCGCGCCGAGATCGGCGACGACCCGGCGCAGGCGGAGGTCTTCGCCCGCTCGACCCACTTCAACCCGGTGCTGATCGCCGCCGGCCTGCAAGACAACTTTTCCCGCCCCTACGACCTCGCCCGCTTCGTGGACGAGCGCGCCGTCGTCATCGCCAGGAAGTCGCACGCCGGCCGCGAGCTGCTCGCCCTCGAGCGCCCCGGGCTGTGGAACGGCGCCATGGCGGGCTGGAACACCGTCTTCGTCGAGGTGCCCGCCGCGACCTTCGCGCCGGTCAAAACGATCTTCGACCTGCTCCGCCCCGAGCACCAGTAGGCTGCATGCCTACAGCGCCTGCCAAACGGCATCGAGCTCGAGAACGAACCCCGGGAGCAAAGGGGAGCCGTCGAGCCGCGGCGGATGCGCCAGGGAGACCATCGGCTGGTGCTGTCGGTAGACGAGCACGCATCGTTCGACAGGATCGATCAGCCAACCAAGCTTCACCCCCGCCGCCTGGTACTCGTGCATCTTGGCTTCGAGGTCGGCGCGACGATCGGAGGTCGAGCGCAGCTCGATGACGAAGTCCGGCACCGCGGGGACGAAGCCCTCTCGGGACTCCCTTGGTATGGCGTCCCATCGTTCCCGCAGCATCCATGCCGCGTCGGGCGAGCGGATCGCCCTGGTCGGCAAGACGAAGCCCGTCGAGGAATCGAAGGCCACACCGGTGCCGTCGTCTGCCGTCCAGGCGCCGAGCTGAACGGCGATCGTCATGCTGCGCCGTCCAGTCTCTCCTCCGGTTGGCGGCATGATCAGGACCTCTCCTCGCGGCGAACGCTCCAGCCTGAGATCGCGGTTGTCCTGGCAGAGACGAAAGAACTCGCCATCGGTGAGCGTCACGAAGGGCTCGAGCCGAGCGACCAGTGGGGGAAAGCCTGGGGCCGCTGTTTGGGTGCTCATGCTACGTCCCATCGCCTCCGTCGCATCAACATAGCACCGCTTGTGGAACGCCCTCCACGCGCCGTTCGTGCCGGCGACCCGTCGGGCGGCGCGCTGCCCGCCGTTCGCTTCAGCGAGCGCCTCCGGGCGTCACCACCGTCGCGGCCGGCTGCTCGGGCAGCAGGTGCTCCTGGATGAAGCGGACCATGGCGTAGAACTGGTAGTCGGCGTTCTCCTTCTTGGCGAAGCCGTGCCCTTCGTTCATGCCGAGCAGGTACCAGACCGGCACGCCGTTGCCGCGCACGGTCTTGACGACCTGCTCCGCCTCGCCGCGCGGCACGCGCGGGTCGTTGGCGCCCTGGATGACGAACAGCGGCTTGCGGATGCGCGCGGCGTTGTAGAGCGGCGAGACGCGCTCGAAGAAGGCGCGCGTCTGCGGGTCGCGCTCGTCGCCGTACTCGGCGCGGCGGAGGTCGCGGCGGTAGGCCTCGGTGTTCTGCAGGAAGGTGATGAAGCTCGAGATGCCGACCACGTCGATGGCGCCGCGCAGGCGCTCGGAGTAGGCCGCCGCCACCGCCAGCGACATGAAGCCGCCGTAGCTGCCGCCGTAGACCATCACGCGCGACGGGTCGAGGTCGGGCTGGGTGGCGATCCAGTCGAGCAGCGCGCCGATGTCCTTGACGGTGTCCTCGCGCTGCAGCGCGTTGTCGAGCTTGGAGAAGGTCTTGCCGTAGCCGGTCGAGCCGCGGACGTTGGGGGCGACGATGGCGACGCCGAGCTGGTCGAGCAGGTAGTTCCAGCGCGCCTGGAAGCTCGGCCGCGCCTGCCCCTCGGGGCCGCCGTGGATCGACACCAGCACCGGCCGCCGGCCGGTGAAGCGCTTCGCCGGCCGGTAGAGGAAGCCGGTGATCTCGCGGCTGTCGAAGCTCTTCCAGCGCACGACCTCGGCGTCGGGCAGCGCGTCGAGCACCACCGGGCCGACCTCGCTCTCGGTCCAGCGCGACACCGCGCCGCTTTGCACGTCGACCGAGTAGACGTCGGCGGGGATGCGCGGGCTCGCCACCGAGAGGGCGAGCACCTTGCCGTCGCGGTGGAAGCCGAAGTTGCCGACGACGCCCACCGGCAGGCCGGCCACCGCCCGCTCGGCGCCGCTCGTGGTGTCGAGCAGGTAGAGGACCGAGCGCCCGGCCTCGTTGATCATCAGGGCCGCCGTGGCGCCATCCTCCGAGAGGACGAAGTCCTCGACGTCCCACGACCGCGGCGCGCTGACCCGCTGCACCTTGCCGCTCGCGAGGTCGAGGAGCGCCAGGTACGCGAGCTCCTCGCCGCGGTCGGTCACGACGTAGGCGCGCTTGCCGTCGGGATGGAAGTGCGCCGCTCCCCACGACACCGGCTCGCCGTCGTCGGGGGTCACCCGCGTCTTCTTGCCGGTCGCGAGGTCGAGCGTCCACAGGCGGCTGTCGTTGATCGAGAGGTATTCGGTCACGAGCAGCGTGCGGTCGTCCGGCGACCAGTCAGCCACGCCCCAGCCGCCTCCCTGCACCTCGAGCACGCGGCGGTTGGAGTCCGGGCGCAGGGGGTCGACGACGTAGATGTCGCGGTCGGCGCCGTTGCGGCCGGTGCCGCCGTAGGCGATGCGGTCGCCGGCGTGGCTCCACTTGATGCCGCCGTTCTGCGAGCGCTTGCCGTCGGTGAGCAGGGTGACGCGGCCGTCGGCGAGGTCTTGGCGGTAGATCTGGCGGAATTCGTCGCCGCCTTGGTCTTTGGTGAAGAGGAAGTAGCGGCCGGCTTTGGGCTCGTAGATGGCGGTGGTCACGGGCTCGGGGAAGAAGGTGAGTTGGGTGCGGTCGCCGCCCGGCGTGCGCACGCGGTGGATTTGGTTGGTGTTGCCGAAGCGGGTGGCGATGAGGAGCTGTTGCTCGACGGGGTGCCAGTCGACGAAGCTGGCGCTGCGGGCTTCGGTGTAGCGGCCGACTTCGTCGACGAGGGTGCGCGGCACGGGAGGTAAGGCGTCGGCGACGAGGCTCGATGGTGGCGTGAAGACCGCCTCTTCGGCGGCGATTGCCGGTGCGTCGACTGCGACGACGAGCGTGAGTGACAGGGCGAGCAGCGTGCGGCGCATGGCGGGCCTCCTGTGGACGTGGGGTGCGGTGCCGTTCGGCGATGATGGACAAGGCGGGCGCTGATCGTCAATGGATCTGACCGTTGGGATCGCGGCTTGGTCCGCGAGTCGGTCTAGTCCCAGAGCAGGATCGACGGCAACAGATCGGGGTGGGTCATCCGCAGCAGCTGGTAGCCGACGCCGGAGACGCCGTTGAAGAACCCGGGGTTCTGCACGTCGGTCCCGGCGTGCCAGGCGAACCTCCCGCCAAATCCGCTCGCCGCAACACCTCCACCGCGCGGACGAGCGCCAGGCGCCTCGGATCGCTTCTTGCGAGTCGAAGGCCGGCGGTGGTCAGCAGCTCCAGTCGCCCGAAGTTGCCGCAGCAGACGGAGTCATCGCCTTCGAGCGGGGACGCGATGACCGGCGCGATGGCGGCATCGATCTCCTCCTCCAAGCGCTCGTCGTCAAAGACGAGCCGACCGGCAAGGCGGGCCAGTCCGATCCCTGCCGAGCCGTGGCACCAGCGGCAGGGATGATCTTCGGCGTGGCCGGTGACCGGCTGCCGCAAGTCCGGCCATCCTTTCCCCGTCGCCGAGTAAGTCGAGCGCTCGTACTCGATGCCAGCGATCGCGATGCGCAGGAAGAGCGGTTCCGCCGTCGCCTCGTAAAGGCGCAGCATGGCGTAGGAGATGCCGGCGGCACCATGCGAGAAACCGGTGAGGCACACGCGCTCGAATGCGGGCCAGGCGCGGAGCCCTCCGCCGGCCTCGATCTGTTGCGCCGCTACGCAGTTGCCGCACTCCCTCGCCCGCTCGAGGACGGACGGCTCCTGGGTGACGCGATGCAGAGCGAGGAGCGCGAGCGCCGCCCCGGCCGCGCCGGCGACGACGTCGGACTTGCCGTGCTCGGCGACGCTCTGCGCGTCCAGGAAGCGGGCGCAATGGAGGGCATCATCGACGTATGCGGGCTCCGCGAGCAGCTCGGCGCAGCGCGTCAAAGCGAAGACGACCGAGCCGACGCCGACCCCGGCGCCGGGACCGAGCTCGGCGACGACGAGCCGAGCGGTATCGCGACGCGCGAAGAGATCGCGGATCGGCGCCAGGCGGGCCGCCGCAAGCTCTTTGGCGGCCGCCGCGCCGGTGACACGGTGGAGGGCGGCCAGGAAGAGGGCCACGCCCGACAGCCCGGAGTAGAGGTCCAGCCCGACCACCCGCAGCTGGGTCCGCTCCTCCCCCGGCAGCACGGCGGTGCCGATCCAGGCGACGCCTCCGCCCGCGCGAAAGGCCGAAGCGCCGAGCTGCGCCGCCAGCCGCTCGGCCTGCGCGATCGCCGTTGCCGCTCCGAGCTCGTCCCCGCCCTCCCTTCCGCTCCAGGCCATGCTGACGTGGGATCTCGGTTTGGCGTGATCGATCGCGACCTCGATCAGGTTGCGTTGCTGCGCCAGGTCGGCCTCGTTTAGTCGTTCAAGGCGTGCCCGCGTCTGCGCCATAGCCGCGACCGGAATGCAGCCAGGGATCTCCTCGCCGCTCCCGTCGTGGACGCCATGGGCGTCGGTTCGGCTGGCGAAGATGTTTGGAGGGTCGCGCTCGCCTCGCTCTGTACTGCGGCAGGAGGTGGGTGGCTAGAACCGAATCCGAGAAAGAGTCGCTGGCGACCGCGAAGGCGGCAGCTGCACGAAACGCGGCATAGGGGTGGCGCAGGCGCGGGTGGAGCAGCGACTCGAGATCGACGACCACCGGGAACGCGACGTTGGCCAGGAGGTTCACGTAATGGACGTCGACGCCTTGGAATAGGTAAAGGAGAGCGAGCGTCGCGCCGGCGCGACCCATGAAGGCCTTCGCCTCCGAGGCGGACTGGCAGGGAAGGAATTCGACGTGCTCCCACCACGAGTAGCCAGAGCGCGGCAGGACCGCCGCCGCCCGTAGGTCGACGGGCGCGCGATTGCGGCGCAGCCACCCGAGAAGCTGGTGCCAAGCCTCTGCGAGATCGCACTGGCGCGGCTTGTGGACCAGCCGATCGCCGCTGGCGAACTGCAGGAGGGAGACCGTCCGCCCGCCGAGATGGGCGTCGGACAGGCCGGGATCGACCTTGGTGACCTGCCCAGGGGAATGACCGCCGAAGAAGCGCACGGCCACATCTGGCAGATCGGCGGCCAGCCGCTGCGCCATCTCGACGACGCCTTCCATCCACTGCCGAGTCAAGATGGCGGTCAACCGCAGCAGGGCCGGACGCTCGCGATAGAGCTCGTGCAGACGACGGGTCTGCAGGTCGTGCAGAAAGGCAACAAACCGGCCGGTGCCATCCTCGCTGCCTAGGAATAGGTCGAAATGGAGCCAGTCCGGCTCGCGACGGAAACGGAAGGCGAAGAACTCTCGATACAGGATCTCCGCGTGGAGCGCGGTCAGCCGCCGCAGGAGGTGACGCCCGAGCTGCGCCCTTGCCGCGCCGGCAAAGAGGAGCCGCAGCTCGGGCGCGACGAGCTCGCACCTCCTGCCGGCGTCCTCGACGAGGGACAGGAAGAGGGGCTCGAAGGGGAGCGGGTCGTCGGCATCTACGGAAGAGCCCTCGCCGACGGCCGCGAGGCTGGCGAGGATCCACGGCAGATCGGAGGCCCATTCGGGAAGCGGCTCCCCGGGCGCGAGCTCTGTCGCCGCCAGCAGGCGTCCGACGGATTCGCGGCTGTGCCCGTCGCGGGCGAGCCGTTCGCCGAAGCGGCCCTCGTCGCCTCCTGCGCTCGACTCGCACCAGGCGGCGAGCACCCTCGCCACCTCTTCATCGTCGCCGTTCGCCGGTGCGCAAAGCCCGGCCAATCTCTCATCGATCGTCGCCGCTCGCGCGACGACCGAGCTCAAGTCGAGGCGATACGGCATGCGCCCAGCGGAGGTCCGTGGCTCTGCGCGCCCGACGGACGGCTCAGCTCACAGCGTTTCCGTCGTGCACTCGCAGGTGCCGCAGAAGATGCACTCCCCTCCCGGCTCCACCGGTTCCGCGGCCGGTTGGTTCGGCAGCACGAGGTGGATCTTGCCGGGCGTGTTCTCGTGCACCTCGTAGTCGACCCCGCCCGGCAGATCGAGCCCTTCGCCGCTGAGGGTACCTCGCGGGTCCGACTTCAGACGGCTCCTGAAATCAGAGTCGTTCCAGGCCTTCATGAGGACGTCTTGAAGCTCTTGCCGGCTGGCCATCTGCGTCTCCTTTCTCCAACGGAAATCGAAACAACTCGCGGCGCCGACGCTCACCACGATCGCCGGTGAGGAGACTCTATAGCCAAGAGCCATTCGAGACGCAACAGCAGCGCTAGGTTTGCGGCGGGCTTCGCGGCCTGACCGCCCGCCACCGCAGTCAGTAGAGCGCGCTCGCTCGGCGCAGCTCGCGCGCGGCGACGGCGTAGGCGAGAGCCGCGATGAGGAGAAGCGGCAGCAGCGAGCGGATGACGTCGAAGGCGGGAGCGCCGAGGAGCGCGCCGCGCCAGGCGTCGACGGCGAGCGTGAGCGGGTTGCAGCGGGCCACCGTCGCCAGCCAGTCGGGCATCTGGCGGTGCGGCACGAGGGCGGTGCTGGTGAAGAGAAGCGGCATGTTGACGAGGTGGACGAAGGTGGCGAGCGGCTCCGGCGCTCGTGCGCGCAGGGCGAGGGCGGTCGAGACGCCGCTCATCGCGGCGGCGAAGAGGGCGAGGCAGAGGACCGCCGCGGGCAGCGCCGGCCAGCGCGGGTGAAGACGGGCGCCGAGGAGCAGGCCGAGCGCGAGCACGACGGCGGCTTGCACGAGGAGGCGTCCGACGTCGGCGGCGAGCTTGCCGAGCAGTAGGTGGTGCGGGCTCGCCGGCGTCTGTAGCCAGCGCGGCAGGAAGCCGGTCTGCAGGTCGCGGATCCAGCCGACGCCGCTCTGCGAGGCGCCGAAGAGCACCGTCATCGCGGCGACGCCGGGGGCGAGGAAGTCGAGGTAGGTGCCGCCGCCTTCGGTCGCGACTTGGAAGCGTTGGAAGAGGAAGCCGAAGAGGAGCATCCAGATGAGCGGCTGGCCGAGCGAGAAGGTGAGCACCACCGGGCGGCGGAGCGTCTTCGTCCAGGTGCGCCGGCAGACTTCCCAGGCGACGGCGGCGGCGGCGCTCATCGATTTCTCCGACCACCGCCGCCCGCGGCCGTTCGGGCTGTGCGGCGCGTCGAGGTCGCGTCCGGTGCGTCGGCGGAACACTTCGGCGAGCGCGCTGCCGTCGGGCGCCGGCGCGGCATCGATCGTTGCCACGAGGTCGCTCGGCCGGCCTTCGGCGACGACCTCGCCGGCTTCGAGCATCAAGACCGCGTCGGCGTGCCGCTCGGCGGCGGCGAGGTCGTGGGTGACCATCGCCACCGCGGCGCCCTCGCGCGCGCGGCGAGCGAGGTCCGCCCACAGCGCGGCGCTCGCCTCGGCGTCGAGGCCGGCGGTGGGCTCGTCGAGCAGCAGCAGGTCGGGATCGTGGAGGACGCCGGCGGCGACGTGGAGGCGGCGGCGCAGCCCGCCCGACAGCGCTTGCACGCGTCGATCGAGATGCGCGGCGATGCCGAAGCGCTCCGCCGTCTCCGCGAGCCGCCGGCGTCGCTCGTCGCCGGTGAAGCCGTAGAGCGTCGCCAGCAGACGGAGGCACTCGCGGCCGGTCATCTCCGGATCGAGCGCGATCTCCTGCGGCACGTACGTCGATCGCGCGCGCAAGTCTCGGCGCGCCGCTCCTCGCGCGCGCCAAGGCGCGGCCACGCCGAGCACGACGACCTCGCCGGCGGTCGGAGGCAGGTTGCCGGCGAGGAGGCGCAGCAGCGTCGTCTTCCCCGCGCCGTTCGCGCCGACGAAGAACCGTCAGTGTCCCGCGCCGCAGCTCGACGTCGACGCCGCGCAGCGCCGGCTCACCTTTCTCGTAGCGCAGCTCGAGCCCACGTCCGCGGGCCAGCGGCTCGCCAGCCGCCGCCGCGCTAGGCGACATCCGCTAGTCGGCATAGACCATGGTGCCGACATGCTCGCCGTCGAGGGCCGCCACCACCTTCTCGGGGACGAGCCCGTTCACCACCTGGAAGCGGCGCACCAGCCGCCCGCGCTCGAGCAGGTCGAGCAGCACCTCCTCGAACGGTAGCGTCGGCAGCTTGCGCTTGCGCAGCTCGGCGACGCTGATCTCGCGGATGAAGCGACGCCCCGTCATTCGTGCGCGGATCGGCGTCGTAAAGGCCGTCGACGTCCTTGACCAGCGTCAGCGCACGGCAGCCGAAGCACTCCGCCAGCAGGTAGCTGCCGGCGTCGGTGCGGTGCGGCGGGATGCGGCCGACGTCGGGCGGGTGCTCCCACAGCGAGTAGGGCGGGTCGGCGCTGAAGATCACTCCCGGCGCGCTCTTGAGGAAGAGCGGCAGCAGGTGGCCGAACATCTCGGGCGGGATCGCTACCACGCCGTGCGGCGCCAGGAGCGTGCCGAGGATGTGGGCGTTGCCGAGCGCGTCGGCCAGCGCGAGCTGCGCCAGCACTCCCGTGGGCAGGCCGAGGTCGAGGCCGATCGAGAAGACGTGGCGGCTGCGCACGCCGCCGCCGGCGCCGAGGATCAGCTTGTGCCGCGCCATCGCGCCGGCGAGCGCGTCGGCGAGCGGCAACAAGCGCCGTGCGCCCGCGGTCGAAGATCGAGCGGCCGCCGACCTTGACCACTTGCGCCTCGGGCAGCATGCGCACGAGCGGCGGCCGCTCGTCGGTCGAGGCGAGCAGGTCCTTGTCGATGAGGCTCTCGCGCATGAGCAGCGAGTCGACGTGGTGGCGCGCATCCGGATGACCGGGACGACCGGGCGAGCTCGGCGGTGGCTGCTGCTCCAACGCGGTCTCCTAATCGGCGGTGATCAGCGTGCCGACGTCGTCGTCCTCGAGCGCCCGCGTGAGGTTGCCGGGCACCAGGCCGTTGATGACGCGGATCGAGCGGCGGTGCTGCGCCCGCTGCATCAAGTCGAGCACGGCGCGCTCGACCACCAGGTCGTCGAGGTCCATCGCCACCAGCTCGGCCGCGGTGATGCGCGGGATGAAGCGCGCGTGGCGGTCCTTCTTGGGATCGGCGGTGTAGAGGCCGTCCTCGTCCTTGACGTAGATCATCGAGCGCGTGCCGAACACCTCGCTGACGAGGTAGGCGCCGGTGTCGGTGCGGTGCGGCGGGATGCGGCCGACGGCGGGGTTCTGCTGCCAGAAGGTGTAGGGCGGCATGCCGAAGAAGATCGCCGCCCGGCGCTCTGCCAGGTAGAGCGGCAGCTGCGCGAACTGCGCCGGCTCGATGAAGGGGATGCCGTGCCGCGCCAGGAGGTAGTGCAGCATGCGCGCGTTCTGCATGCTGACGAAGGTGCCGAGCACGCTCATCACGCCGGTCGGCAGCCCGAGGTCGAGCGCCACGCTGTAGGCGTGCCGCGCGCGGGTGCCGGCGCCCGTGCCGATGATCATCTTGTGGCGCGGCAGGTTCTCGACGATCTCGTCGACGATCGGCCACACCGCCTTGCGGCCGCGGTCGATCATGCTCTGGCCGCCGATCTTCACCACGTTGGCCTCGGGCAGGATCGGCAGCGCCGGGCCGCCCGCCGTCGCCCGCTGCAGCTCGGGGTCGGTGAGCGAGCCGGTGACGAGCTTCTCGCCGAGCTCGGTGAGGAGGCCGCCGAGGGGTTCGGTGCTCAAGGACAGCGCCTCCTGCGGAAGCGATTGGCTGCGGTGGCGATGGCGCCGCCGGCGGCGGACGCGGGCCGGGATGTCGATCAGCGGTGAGCTCGTACTCGTCGCGTGCGGCGTGCGGTGCGTCGAGATCGTCGAAGCGAGCGCGCGCCCAGGCTTCGAGCTCGTCGAGCACCGTCGCCTGAACATCGGGCGGCAGGGCGATGCCCGCGAGTCCCGGTTTGCCGCGCCATGCAGCGATGATCTGTGCGGGCCGCCCCTCCGCGGTCCAGCTCGCGACCGAGCGCGGCTCCTGCGTCTGCGCACCTGAGCCCGCGAGCTCTTCGCTCAACAGGCGAGCGGCCTCGCCGCCGCTCCTGCCGGTGATGCCGCGGGCGGCGAGCAGGCTCTTCATCTGGCGGCGGAGCATACTGCGCAGGCTGTCGCGCGCGCGCTGCACGCGCCCGACGACGACCGCACAACCTTGCGCGTGAGCGCAACGCTCGCAGCTCGGCCGCAACGCGGCCGAGCTCGAGCAGGTGCAGCGCGCGCGACATGAAGACGATGCGGGCACGGCCGACGCCGATCGGCCACAGCCGATCGGCGTCGGCCTGAACGATCGCACCGTGCCTCGCCGACGCGGACGACGCGTGCAACCGCGACCGAAAGCGAGCCAGCATCGACAACGACGCGTCGACGCCGACGTAAGGCATCGCCGCGGCTCGCGCCAGCTCCACGCCGATCTCGCCCGTTCCCGCGCCGATCTCGAGCAGCACGCCGCCGGGCACGGGCGTCGCCGTCGCCACCACCGCCGCGGCGATCGCCTCCACCGCCTCAGCCGGCAGGCCGGCGCGCCGGTCGAAGCCCGTCGCTTGCGCGTCGAAGCGCGAAGCGCCGAAGCTTGCCGAAAGGCGTGCGCTCATCCCGGCGGAGCGTACGCTGAGACCGCTTGTCCGGCGACACGGCCCGCTCGCGACAACGCGGCCCTGCTCGTCCGGGTGCCGGTGCTACCGTTCCGCCGACTCCTCCCGCCAGCGCACGGAAGGCACGGCGCACACCATGGCCGACGACGTCGCCACGATCAACGCTCCGCGGCCCGCTGCGCCCGCCGCCGGCTCGGTGCCTGCGTTCAGCCGCACACGCATCGCGTCGATCGACGTGCTGCGCGGCGCCATCATGGTCCTCATGGCGCTCGACCACGTGCGCGACTACGTGTCGCGGCTGCACTTTCCGCCCGAAGACCTCTCGCGCGCCACGGCCGGGCTCTTCGCCACCCGCTGGGTGACGCACTTCTGCGCGCCGGGGTTCTCGCTGCTCGCCGGCGTCGGCATCGGCCTCGCGATGCAACGCGGCAAACCCGCGGGCGCGATGAGCCGCTATCTGCTCACGCGCGGGCTCTGGCTCCTGGTCCTCGACCTCGTCATCACGCCGATCGGCTGGCGGCTCGGCTTCGACCTCCTCCCCGCGTTCGCCCTCGTCCTCTGGGCGCTCGGGTTGTCGATGATCGTGATGGCAGCGCTCGTCCACCTGCCGCGCGCGGTGGTGGCGGCCGGCGCGCTGGCGACGATCGCGCTGCACAACCTCCTCGACGGCATCAGCCCTGCCGCCCTCGGCAGTTGGGCGCCGCTCTGGCACGTGCTGCACGTGCCCGGCTTCGTCGTCCCCGGCAAGCTGTTCGTCGGCTACCCGCTGGTGCCGTGGGTGGCGGTGATGGCGCTCGGCTGGGCGCTCGCCGGCGTCTACGACTGGGAGCCCGCGCGGCGCCGCCGCTTCCTCATCGTCGCGGGGCTCGCGGCCACGGCGGCGTTCGTCGTCGTGCGCGCACTCAACGGCTACGGCGATCCGCTGCCGTGGCAGTCGCAGCGCACCAGCGGGCTCACCGTGGCGTCGTTCCTCAACGCGCGCAAGTACCCGCCGTCGCTCGACTTCCTGCTCATGACGCTGGGGCCGCTGCTGGTGGCGTGGGGGCTGCTCGAGCGCGTGCGCGGCCGCGTCGCGGCCTGGCTCGCCACCTACGGCGCGGTGCCGCTCTTCTTCTACGTCATCCACATCTTCGTCGCGCACCTGCTGGCGATCCTGCTCGCCTGGGTGCAGGGCGGCGCGCCGCGCCGCATCCTCGCCGCCTCGGCGCCCGAGACGATCCCCGACTGGTATGGGCTGTCGCTGCCCGGCGTGTACGTCGCGTGGATCGTCGTCGTGCTCGCCATGTACCCGCTCTGTCGCTGGTTCGCGCGGATGAAGCGCGAGCGCGACGACTGGTGGCTGAGCTACCTGTGACGACGGTCGCGGCGCTACGATGCCGCGATGCTCCACCACCCTTCCGTTCGCCGCCTCGTCTTCGCCGGCGCCCTCGTCGTCACCATCACGGCATGGGCTTCACCGGCGCGCGCATGGTTCACGCCCGGCCACGCCATGATCACGCGCGCCGCGGTGCGCGCGTTGCCGCCGGAGGTGCCGCGCTTCTTTCGTGACGGCGCGTTCACCGTCGGCGAGGCATCCGTGGATCCCGATCTCTTCAAGGACAGGACGCAGGTCGCGCTGCGCGCTGCGGAAGAGCCGAATCACTACCTCGACTGGGAGCTCATCCCGGGCCTGGAGCTGCCGCCCGATCGCTGGGCGTTCACGAGCGCCGTCATCGCGCGCAAGGTCGAGCCGCGCGCGCTCGGCGTGCTCCCCTACTCGATGATGGAGAGCTACCAGCGGCTCACCATGGCCTTCGCCGAGCACCGGCGCTGGCCCGACGACGTGGCGATCCAGCAGAAGGCGCTCGTCTACGCCGGCTGGCTCGGGCACTACGCCGGCGACCTCGAGCAGCCGCTGCACACCAGCATCCACCACGACGGCCGCGCCAACCCCGACAAGAGCTCGCCGCACACCGGCATCCACCAGCTCGTCGACGGTCTCGTCGAGCGCGTGCCTTTCGACGAGGCGGAGGTGACACGCAATCTGCCCGTGCGCGTCATCCCCGACGTGTGGGCCGCCATCCAGACCGAGCTCCAGACCTCGCACGCGCTCGTCGACCGCGTCTACGAGCTCGAGCCCGACCTGCGCGCCGCCTGGCCGCCGCCGCCGAAGCCCGCGGCGACGCCGACGCCCGCGACGACGACGGGCGGACCGGCACCGCCCACCATGAAGCCGCCGGCCGCACCGCCTTCACCGTCGCCAACCACTGCGCCGCCGCGACCGAAGCCGATCTCCGCGGCGGTCACCGCGTTCACCAAAGAGCGCTACCGCGCCGCCGTCGTCTTCCTCGGCAGCCTCTACCGCACGGCGTGGGAACAGTCGGCGAGCATCCAGATCCCGAGCTGGCACCAACGCGCGCAGCCGATGCCCTGACCGTCGGGCGCCTCCATCGAAGGCTTACCACGCCGGGCTCGAACGGCCGGGCCCGATGCCTTAGCGAGACGGGACCCTAGAGCGCGCCGCAGCCGCTGACGCGAGAGCCGGCACACGACGCCGGCGATGGCAGTCGCCGGCGGCTCGCGCCGCGTCTTGGGCAGGAGGTCACCGATGAACCCTACCTGCCGGCCCCGCGCCTCGCTCGTTCCGTTCCTCGTCCTGCTGGTCTCGATCGTCTGGCCCACCACGGTCTCGGCGCAGACCGGCGCCCCGCCCGGGCGCTGGGTCTCGCTCGGGCCCACCAAGATCCTCGAAGGCTCGTCCGGAGTGTCCAACGGCGACGTCACCGGCCGCGTCCAGACGATGGCCGTCGACTTCAGCGATCCCAACCTGATCTACGTCGGCGCCCGCGGTTCCGGCGTCTGGCGCAGCTTCGACGGCGGCGGCCGCTGGGAGCCCATCACGGACACACTGCCGACGCAGACGGTCCGCGCCCTGGCCACCTCGCCGTCGCTGCCGAACCGTGTCTACCTCGACACGCCCGTCGGCACCTACCGTTCCGAGGATGCCGGCTCCACCTGGAACCAGGTCTCGACGGTGGACCTCATGGGGCGAGGGTGGGACGGCGGCGCCATGCTCGTCGATCCCTTCGACGCCGACCGCGTTTTTCTGACCTCGTGCGGCGGCAGCCCGAGCATCCGGCGCTCCACCGATGGCGGCGTGACCTGGCAGACGGTGCTCGCCGAAGGCTGCGCCACCGGCCTGGTGCGCGACCCGGCGGACACCAACCGCTTCCTGGCGGCGATCTCGAAACCCGGTCCCGGCACCGGGCTCTGGGAGACCCTCGACGGCGGCGCCACCTGGAACCGCAAGATCGGCTGCGGCGGGGTGCTGCCGTTTCCGGACCCGAACACCCTGGTGAGGATCGCGCAGTCGGGCAACGTCCGCTTCGTCAGCTTCCACCTCGGGAACGACTACCGGCTGTACCGCGCGGAGAAGATCTGCGGCAGCGGCGTCTTCGCTGACTTCCTGTGGGAGGAAGTCTTCGTAGCACCCCCGGCGATCGCCGAGGACGACCTGTGGTCGGCGATCCACGTCAACCCGGCGGACCCCAGCCGCGTGGCGTTGACCGGCATCCGCGTCTTCGTCTCCACCGACGGCGGCTTCAACTTCGATCTGCCCGCGCCGCAACCGCACGTCGACCATCACGCCTGGGTCAACCACCCCTTCGACCCGTCGATCGTCTTCGCGGGAACCGACGGCGGGCCCTACGTCTCGACCGACGACGGCCTCGCGGGCAGCTGGTCATTCATCGGCGAGGGCATCGTGAGCGCCGAGCTCTATGACCTCGCCGACTCCGGGACCTCGCCTCGCCTGCTCTTCGGCGGCAGCCATGACAACGGCGGCTTCGAGTACCTCGGCAAGGGCACGCTCTGGCGCATGAAGGTCGGCGGTGACGCCGGGATGGTGGAAATCGATCCCACCGACGACGACGTGCGCTACCTCTCGACCCAGGCCATGAGCTCGCTTTTCAAGACCACCAACGGGTTCGCCACACCGCCGACCGCCATCGGCGCGGGCTTGCCAACCGGCTGCCCACCCTGGAGCGCCGAGTACCCCGCGAACCCATCCAACTCGTTCCTCATCCACCCTGCGCAGTCCTCGACACTGCTGGCAACCTGCGGGTCGCTTTGGACGCGGCTGCCACCCTGGTTCCAGTTGTTCACTCCCAACCCCAACACGAATCCGCCCGGCAGGACCATGACCATCGCCGTCGATGCGTCCGTCGATCTGTTCTGGACCGCCACCAACAACGGGCAAGTCTGGGCAGGCCCGGGCGGCGCCGATTGGCGTTGGATCGTGAGCCATCCGGGCGGCGCACCGTCGGTGGCGCTCCAGGTCGACACGGCCAACCCCACCGTGATGTTTGCCGCGTTCCGTCCGCCGGAAAACTGCACGCCCATCTCCGCACCGACGTGCGGTCGCGTCTTCCGGGTGGAGCGCTTCGCCGCCGCCCCGACGTCCACCTCCGTTCTCGCGGTCGACATCACCGCCAACCTGCCGGCCGGCATCGTCATGAAGTCGTTAGCGGTAGACCGCCTGCAGCCGCAGACGATCTACGCCGGCACCGACTTCGGGGTTTACCGCGGGCACTCGTCGGACGGCGGCGCCAATTGGACGTGGACCTCCTACAAGAACGGGATGCCCGAAGCGGTGGACGTGCGCGCCCTCGAGGTCCACGCGGTCACCGGCACGCTACGCGCCGGGACGTTCGGCCGCGGCGTCTACGAGGTGGACACCGACTGGCCGATCGGCGCGTTGGTCGCCGTCGAGGGGCACGTCACGATGCTGCGCGTCCAGGACGTCGGCGAGCAGTTCGGGCCGCCGGGCGACATGATCGACGCCGAAGTCATCGTCCAGCTCGATTCGACGCCCGGCTACTCCTACGGCTTCCAGCTCCGCGTCGACGGCGAGGCCGCCGCCCGCCGCGGCATGCTCGATCGCCTGCGCGACGCGCTGCGCGGCGACACGCGCGTGCGCCTCGAGTACGTCCGCACCGGTTTCCGCAACGGGCTGCTGCGGCGCGTCTGGAACCTGCCCTGACCCGGTTTCCGTTCCCGACCTCTGCGACCCATTCACGAACGGCTGCACAAAGGAGACGACCATGAAGCGCTTCGCCCTCCCGCTCGTCCTCGCCCTCACCCTCGGCTTCGTGCTGGCGACCGCGCCGGCGCACGCAGAATTCCTCCAGACTTCGGGCCAGGTAAACCTGATCCGCGTCCAGGACATCGGCCAGCAGTTCGGCCCGCCGGGCGACGTCATCGACGCCGACGTGATCTTCACCCTCGCCAACCAGCCGGGGAAGGCGTTCGGCTTCCAGCTCCGTCTCGGCACCAACGAGCTCGCCCGCCAGGGCATGCTCGACCTCCTGCGCGACGCCTTCCAGAACAACTGGACGGTGGTCATCAACTTCAACCGCGACCCGGGCGACAACAACGGCATCGCCACGCGGCTGTGGATCGTGAAGTAACGACTGCCGTCGCCTACTGCGCCTCGAGCACCGCCGTCGCGCGATCGAACGCGGCGGCGGCTCCGCGCTGCCTCACCAGAGGAACGCGTAGCCGAGCTTGACGAAGAAGGTGCGGTCGGTGCGCGTGAGGTCGACCTGGCTCACGCCCTGCTCGAAGCCGAGCGCGTTGTCCGCGTAGCCGACGAACAGCACCGTCTGCGGGTTGAGCTTGTACGAGAAGAGCAGCTGCGAGAGCAGCGTCTCGGTCTGGTTGCGCACCGGGAAGCCGTAGAGCGTCGGGTCCTGCTCGAGGTCGCGGTACTGCAGGATGGCGCGCACGAACGAGCGCACGTTGAAGTTGTAGACCGCGCGCAGCTGCGTGAGGTTCAAGGTGAACAGCTCCTGGCCGTTCTCCACGTCGAGCTTCTGGTAGCTGTGCGACAGCCGCGTGTTGAGGTGGCGGCCGAGCTTGAGCTCCACCGCCGGGATCAACCGCAGCTCCTCGGCCGGCCGGTTGTTGGCGAAGTCGATGGTGTCGCCCATCCGCGTCGTGAGGTCGAGCTTCACGACACCGCTCGGCTGCGCGCCGAGCACGAGCCGCCACCACTCGAGCCCCTCGTGCAGCCGGTCGCCGACGAGGAACTTCTCGCGCCCCACCGTCAGCCCCACCGTCGACTGCAGCGGCCCGAGGAAGGTGCCGAAGACGTACTGCCCTCGTCGGTGAGGCGCCCGGCCTGGTTCTCGGTGCGCAGCACCTCGGCGCCGATCTCCAGCCGCGTCCAGCGCGCGCCCGGCTGCGGCCAGATGCGGCGAATGAGCGTTGACGTCCACCGTCCGCACGTCGACGCGGCCGACGAAGCCGCTGTCGGCGCGGAACGCCTCGTCGAGGTCCTGCAGGAAGACGCCCCAGGTCCAGTCGCGGGCGAAGTGGTTGTAGTTGGCCTGCCAGCCGTCGCCGTCGAAGGAGCCCAGCGGCTGGCCGAAGTCGAGCGCCAGCCCGCGCGGGTACGCGGTGTCGGAGCGCAGGTACTGCACGCTCACCGAGTCGACGTCGGTGAATTGGAAGAAGCCGTCGATGCCGGCGACGCGGTTGTGGTAGCCCTCTTCGCCCTCGCGGCCGGCGTAGAGCACGCCCACCGTCGACTGCGCGAACACGTCGCGGCGGTAGCGCACCACGCCGGCGGTGACGTCGCCGTCCACGAAGCCGAAGTCGGTGTTCTGGTTGGAGGGGATGAGGAAGCTGTTGACGCGGTCCTGGGTGACGAAGATGCCGCCGCCGTTGTTGCCCGACTTGCCGGTGGCCTTGAGCCCCCACTTGGGGTCGGCGACGGTGCGGGTGAAGACCGCCTGCAAGGGAGTGGCGAAGAACTCGCTCCCCTCGAGGAAGAACGGCCGCTTCTCGGGGAAGAAGAGGGCGAAGCGCTCGTTGACGTCGAGCTGCGCCGCGTCGGCCTCGACCTGCGAGAAGTCGGGGTTGACGGCGCCGGCGAGCGAGACGTTGGGCGTGATGCCCCAGCGCGCGGTGAGGCCGGCGTCGGCCTCTTCGTCGCCGGAGTCGAAGCTGCCGTCGGGGAAGGACGCGCGCACGTCGGTGCGGCGGCCGGTCACCGTCGGGTCGAGCTCGAGGTTGCGTCCCGGCCGCAGGCCGGCGAAGCCGACGTACTTGTTGAACTGGCAGAAGAAGCAGCCGCGGTCGCGGTCGGTCTTGTGGTCGGCGATGCGGTGGCGGATGTTGCGCGGCCAGGAGCGCCCGAGCTCGATGCCCCAGGTGAGCTCGCCGCCGCCGCTGGGGAAGCGGATCTGCTTGAACGGGACCGCGATCTCGACGACGTAGCCGTCCTCGTTGATGCGGCCCGCCGAGGCCCAGATGAGGTCGAACGACCAATCCTCGCCGCCGGCGCCGTTGATGGCGTCGGCCTGCACGCCCAGCGGGTTGATGCGGAACTGGTAGGCGCGGCGCTCGTCGTTGAAGGTGTCGAGGAGGACGACGACGTGGTCGTCCTGCACGAAGGTGTCGATCGAGTCGCGGTCCATCAGGTGGGCCCGGATCTCCTGCGGCTTGGGGTCGTGGGCGCGGAAGGCGATGTAGACGTTGTCGTCGTCGTAGGTGACGAGGCCCTCGGTGGCGACCGGCGGCGTCACGTTGTCGCCGGGGGTCCACTCGTAGGCGACCGAGACTTCGACCGCGTCCTGCCAAGCCGCCTCGTCGAGGGCGCCGTCGATCTGGATCGCCGAGCTGGCGCGCGGCACGCGGAAGGTCTGACGGGTGTCGGGCGCCGTCACGGCCGGCGCCGGCGGCTGCTCCTGCGGCGGCTGGGCGGGCGCCTCGCCGCTCGGGTTCGGCGTCGGCTCCGGGGCCGGCTCGGGGGCGGGCGGAGGCTCGGGCGTCGTCGGGGCCTGGGCGAGCGCCGCTCCGGCGGCACCGAGGGCGAGGGCGAGAGTCAGGGCGAGGATGGAGCCGAGACGACGAGGGGCGAGAGCACGGTATTGCATGGATCCTCCTGACGTGCGCGAAAGGGCTGCGAAACCTACGGGCCGTTTTGCCGTTCTTTCTCCAAGGTGGCCAACGGAGCGGCCTGCCGGCCGTATCACCTGCCGGGAAGTCTGCCTCGTGGCGAGCGGAGAGTCCTGAACCTGGGTCGAGGAAACCCGTAAGATTCTGCAGGGAAGCATTTGGAAAGCGTTGGAAGCACGGTCCGCAACCCGATGACGCCGCCTCGCGAGCAGGCCGCCGTCACCCTCCACCCCGCCGCCGAGACGGTGGTGGGCTTCGGAGCGTTCCGCTTCGACCGCGGCAACGGCCTGCTCTGGCGCGGCGGCGAGGAGCTGCCGCTGCCGCCGCGCGCGCTGGCGGTGCTCTCGGTGCTCGTCGAGCGCGCCGGGCCGCGTCGTCGGCAAGCACGAGCTGCTGCAAGTGGCGTGGAACGGCGCCTACGTCACCGAGACCTCGCTCTCCGAGGCGGTGAGCCTGCTGCGGCAGGCGCTGGGGGACGACTCGCAGCAGCCGATCTACATCCAGACCGTCCACCGGCGCGGCTACCGCTTCATCGCGCCGCTGCGGTTGGAGGAGAGCGCCGGGCGCGCGCTCGCGGAGCCCGCGCGCGAAGGCGGCCCGTGGCCGGCGCCGGTCGCGTTGCCGGCCGAGCGCAACGGGGACATCCGCCCGCGTTGCAGCCGTCACGACGCCGAGCGAGGCCGCCGCGTCGGCGCAGGCGCGGCAAACCTCACGTCGCTCGCGCACCCGCGCGCTGGCCCTCGGCGCCGGCATCTTCGCGCTCATCGTGGCGGCCGTGGCCGGTGGCTTCCTCGCCGGCCGCGAGCGCCAGCGGCCCACGCCGACGCCGGACGGCGACCCGCTTCACCTTCGCGCCGCCCGGCGGGCTGGAAGCTCGTCGGCTTCCGCCCCAGCCTCGCCGTCTCGCCCGACGGCCGCCGCGTCGTCTTCGCGGCCGTCGACGCGAGCGAGCCCGAAGACAAGGACACCAAGACCCTCTTCGTCCGCGAGCTCGACAACCTCGGCACCCGCAAGCTCGCCGGCACCACCGGCGCCCACGCGCCCTTCTTCTCGCCCGACGGCCGCTCGGTCGCCTACTTCGCGCGCGGCCAGCTCTGGCGCGTGAGCGCTCGCCGGCGGCCCGCCGGTGGCGCTGGCGCCGGCGCTCGGCGAGGGCGGCAGCTGGGGCGAGGACGGCACCATCGTCTTCGCCTCCGGCCGGCCGACGTCGCTCTACCGCCTGCCCGCGAACGGCGGCAAGCCGCAGCGCCTCACCACCCCCGACCCTTCACGCGGCGAGGTGACGCACGGCTGGCCGCAGCTCCTTCCCGACGGCGACGGCGTCGTCTTCACCGCCTGGTCGACGACGCTCCACGACGCGCGCGTCGAGTGGCTGTCGATGAAGAGCGGCGAGCGGCGCACGCTCGTCGTCGGCGGCGCCGCCGCGCGCTACGCCGACGGGCGGCTCCTCTGGGCGCGGCCCGACGGCACGGTGGTCGCGGCGCCCTTCGATCCGCGCGCGGCGCGGCTCCTCGGCGAGCCGGCGGCGCTGCTCGCCGACGTCGTGCCGCACCCGTTCTACGCCTTCGCGCAGCTGGCGGTGGGCGGCGACACGCTCGTCTACCTGCCGCGCACCATGACGCCCATCGGCCAGCGCCGCCTCGCCCACCTCGACGGCGACGTCGAGCGGCCGCTGCCCCTGCCGTCGCGCTTCTACCGCAACCTGGCGACGAGCCCCGGCGGCAAGCTCGCCGCGACGCTCCTCGACCGCGACCGCTCCGACGTCTGGGTGATCGAGCCCAAGGACGGCGCGCTGCAGCGGCTCACCTTCGACGGCTTCAACATCGAGCCGGTGTGGTCGCCCGACGGCCGCTGGGTCGCCTACTCGTCGAACCGGCTGGGCCCGTTCAACGTCTTCCGCCGCAAGGTCGACGGCAGCGCGCCGGCGGAGCGGGTGATGACGAGCGCGCACCATCAACACCCGGTGTCCTGGTCGCCCGACGGCCGCGAGCTGATGTTCGGCGACGTCGGGCCAGACACCGGCTTCGACCTCTGGGTGCTCGACCTCGCGACGCGCCGCACGCGGCCGCTGCTGCGCACCCCCGCCAACGAGATCTATGCCGCGTGGTCGCCCGACGGCCGCTGGGTCGCCTACTGCACCGAGGAGAACGACCGCTGGGAGGCGATCGTCACCAGCTACCCCGACCTCGCCGGCCGCTGGCAGCTGTCGAGCGACGGCGGCTTCGACCCCTTCTGGTCGCTCGACGGCCGCACCGTCTACTTCCAGCGCGACGGCGACGTCTGGGCGGTGCCGGTGGCGCCGGTGGGCCGCGAGCTCCACCCCGGACCCGCACGCCAGATCACCAAGCGCGAGGACGTCGAGATCGTCTCCCCCGCTCCCGGCGGCGGCCTCTACGGCATCCTCGAACGCCCGCGCAACCTCGAGGCGCCGCCCGAGGTGCGCGTGGTGATGGGCTGGCAGGCGACCCTGCCGGCGCGGTAGCTCGACCGCTGCCCGCGGCTACGGGCACGCGAAGGCGTTGGTGTCCTGGCGAGGCGCGAAGGGAGCTCCGCGCGGGTTGGTGTACGTCCGCACCGCCCCGGTCAGGCTGTCGGTGACTCGCAGCACCACCCCCACGTCGGTCAGCCCGCTGGCGAACACCCAGAAGCGATTGTTGACGCCGCAGGCGTCGAGCACCTTGACGATCACCTCGATGTTGGTCCCGGCGAAGAACCAGAAGTAGCCGGTGTCGGGGGTGAGCGCCACGGCGTGCCCGCGCCCGTCGCCGGCGTCGGTCGACCAGGTGGCTTCGACGCGGAAACGCCCGCCGGCCAGGCACAGCGTCTCGTCGCCGGCGACGCAGGGACCTATCGCGCCGCCCAGCTCGCGCTGGAGGAGAACGGAGATCCGCGGCAGGAACTCGGGGACCGGGAACGTCGACGAGCCGTCGCTCGTCAGCAGGTCGAGCTTGCCGTCGCCGTCGAAGTCGCCCGTCTCCATCTCAGCCGGCCCGCCGAAGACCGGAAACTCGGCCAGGCCCCAGACCGGGATCACCTCGCGCACGCCGCCGGCGCCGTCGCCGAGCCCGAGGTGGATCTTGGCCCCGGGCGAATCGAAATACGAGCCGGCCGAGGCGACGTCCGGCCGGCCATCGCGGTTGAAGTCGGCGATCACGATCCCCTGCTGCAGGACCTCGGGGACGCGATAGCGATGCGCCAGAGCGAACCCGCCGTTGCCGTCGCCGCGCAGGAGGGTGATCCAGGAGCGGATGAAGCTTACCGGCAACCCGACCGGCTCGGTGTCGGAGAGGGCGAGGTCGAGCCGGCCGTCGAGGTCGAGGTCGCCTGCCGCCACCGCGTGGAGGCGCCGGGTGATGCCGCCGAGCGGCACCGTGGCGGCGGTGAAATGCCCGGCACCGTCGCCGCGCAAGAGCTGGAGGAGCGGCGGCGTGTCGGCGTAGCCGCTCGTCCCGAGTGTCAGGAGGTCGTTCGCGGTGCTGCCGGCGAACTGGCCGAGCAGCAGCTGCCCTTGTTCCGGGAACACGTCCGGGAGCGGCGCCGGCACCTCCGTGGGCACGACCGTGAAGGCGCCGCTGCCGCTGCCGAGCAGCGCGTAGACGGTGGCGCTCGCATCGCCGTGGCGGGTGAAGCAGGCGACGTCGGTGAAGGCATCGCCGTTGAGGTCGCCGGCCACGAGCGTGCTCGAGACGCCGTCATTCCCTTGTCCGGCGACCACCGTCTGCGGCGCGCCGAAGCCGCCGTGGCCGTCGCCGAAGTAGACGCGCACCTCGCCCGTCGAGTTGCTGGCGACGGCGACGTCGAGGTGGTCGTCGAGCGTGGCGTTGAGCTGGCCGGCGACCACGCTGCCATTGGCGTTGAAGTGGTCCACCACGACCGGAGGGTCGAAGGTCCCGTCGCCGCGGCCGCGCGAGAAGCTGACGATGTTCCCCGGATCGAAGCCGTACTGCACGCCGACGAAGTCCTGGTGGCCGTCGCCGTCGAAGTCGCCGACCGCGAAGTCCATCGGCGTTTCGTCCAGCGCCCAGGGCGGGTTGAGCACCGCGAACGCCTGGCGGTTGAGGCGCAGGTCGACGCCGCTCCGCGTTGTGCCCGCGGCCACTTGTACAGGCTCGAAGCTCGCCGCCGGGTCGAGCGCCGGGTCGCTGCTCTCGTTCGCTCCGCTCCAGGACTCGGGCGGGCCGGGGACGATCGCCGGAATCGTGAACGGGCCGACGCGGCTGCCGCCGGCGAACTCGACGTCGATCTCCTGGACGTCGATGCGATAGCGCGCTCCCGGCCGCAGCCCGCAGATGGTGTAGGCGCCGGCGTCGACGAGGGCGGCGCCCGAGACCCAGGAGAGCGCATCGGCGGAATCGTCCAGGTTCCACGCCACGACGTTGGCGCCGTTGAACGGCTGCCCGGTGCTGGTGAGCACGCGCCCGGCGACGCAGCCGGTCGAGGCGAAGAAGCCGTTCGCCGGGTAGAGACGCGACAGCGCCACCACGTCGTCGCGCTCGGGCGAGCCCTGCCCGCCGAGCACGTGAATGTGCGGGAACATGGTCTCGACCGGCGCCGTCCAGCCGGGGATGTCCGTCTCGGGCGGGAACTGCAGCCCGTGCACCTGGGTATGGCCGAGTCCGCTCAGGTGCCCGAGCTCGTGGACGATGGCGGCGTCGAACTGCGCGCGCGGGAGCTCGGGATTGCCGGTCCCCTGGACGCCGTCGATGAACTCGCCGTTGAGGAAGACCAGCCCTTCGACGATCTTCGCCCCCGGCGGCAGCAGGCCGGCGGTCGACAGCGGCGGCCCGCCGGCGGACGCCCAGGTGGCCGACGCGAAGCCGATGACGCCCGTTCCTTGTCCGAACAGCTCGGCGAAGATCTCGCCGTTGGCGTCGAAGACGACGACGGTCTTGCCGAGAGGGGCGGTGGCGCCGCCGAAGGGACCCAGGAACGGACCGAAGTTGGCCTCGTCGACGTCGACGTCGAGCGTGCCGGCGCGATCGTAGGTGATCGCCGCGGTGGCGATGTTTTCCCACGGCGCAAAGAGAGTGTCGACGGCCGCCTCTGCTTGGGCTTGCGACAGGGCGCCCAGGGTACCGCGGTCGGTTTCGTAGCGCAGCGGGACCGCCGGGTCCCAGCCCACCGGCGCCCCGGTGCTGTCGAACACCAAGTAGGTGCCGGCGGAGGCCACCGCCGGAGACAGGAAGAGCGCGAGGACGATCGCGAGCCGTCTCACTGGTCGCCCTCGGCGCGCATCAGCTCGCGCAGCGCGTCGAGGGTGTCGATCTCGGCTTTGCCGCCGATTTTCTCGGGCGCCGAAGGCGTGCGACTGCCGGCCGTGCGCAAATGGCCGCCGGCAAGCGGACGGAGCGCTGATCCCTCGACCCGAAAAGCCGCCTCCCCCGCGCCGGCCGGCGAGGTCAGGCCGGAGCGGCTCGCGGGGAGCAGGAAGAGCACGTACTCGCCACCCGGCTGGTAGACCGGCAGCCCGACGAGCTGGCCGAGGTCGCGCGGCCCTCCACCCGGAGTGCCGACTTGCCGGAAGCGCAGCGTGGACGCCGGCTCGCCCTTCAGCGTCTCGCTCACCGCGAAGCTGTACTCGGTCGCGGCGACGCGGGCTCCGGCGACCTCGACGACCACGACCTCGGCGCCCACGCACCGGGCGTGGACGACCCGGCCCGCGGCGCGCGCGAACTCGCGCATGACGTCGGCGTCGACCGCGGCTGCGCGGGTGGCGTGCGCCAAGCCGCATAGAAATGCGAGTGTGAGAGCAAGCTGCACGGCGGCGCGGCGCCGAAGCCAGCCAAAGCAGGGGCGAGTTGGCTTCATCGTTGTGAGTCCTCGATGGTGGGTGCGGTGCCGGGAAATGTAGCAGGCGAGGCGTGCGAGCGGTGGTAGCATCGCCGCCGCCCCGCTAACAGCTGCCGCCACTCGAACCGCGCGACCGCTGATTCCAGGCGATGCCACGCGGGCGAACGGCGCGCGGCGGGCGGTGGTCTTCGATGGCCGAGTCCGATCCCGTCGCGCCGGCAGCTGCCGCCGCCGCGCCCGCGAGCGCGACGAGCGAGGCCGCGCCGCGCCGCCGCGGCGGCTGGGTGAAGCTCGTCGTCGCCCTCGTGGCGCTCGTCGCGCTCGTTCTCTTGGCGCGGCAGCTCGGCGGCGTCGTCAGCGAAGGGGCCAAGCGCATCGAGCAGCTCGGGCCGTGGGCGCCGCTCGTCTTCATCGTCGGGTATGCGGTCGCCGCCGTCGCGCTGCTGCCGGGCTCGGTGCTGACGCTCGCCGGCGGCGCCATCTTCGGCCTCGGGCGCGGCACGCTCTACGTCTTCGCCGGCGCCGTGCTCGGCGCCTCGGCGGCGTTCCTCGTCGCCCGCTACCTGGCGCGCGGCTTCGTCGAGCGCAAGCTCGCCGCCTATCCGAAGTTCGCCGCCGTCGACCGCGCCATCGCGCGCGAAGGAAGGAAGATCGTCTTCCTGCTCCGCCTCTCACCGCTCTTCCCCTTCAACCTGCTCAACTACGCGCTCGGCCTCACCCGGGTGCGCTTCGTCGACTACTTGATCGCGTCGCTGGGGATGCTGCCCGGCACCATCCTCTACGTCTACTACGGCAAGGTGCTCGGCGACGTGGCGAAGGTGGCCGCCGGGGCCGGCGTCGAGCGCGACACCGGCTACTGGACGGTGCTCGCGCTCGGACTCGTCGCCACCGTGGCCGTCACCGCCGTCGTCACCCGCACCGCCAAGAAGGCTCTCAGCGAGGAGATCGAGCATGCTGGCCCTTGATGACCTCGGGCACTACACAGTGCAACCGCTCGACGAGCACAACCGGCGGCTGATCTCGCACGTCCACCCCGAGGACTGGCAGAACCCGCAGCCGAAGGGCCGCTACGACCTGGTGGTCATCGGCGGCGGCACGGCGGGCTTGGTGTCGGCGGCGGGCGCGGCCGGGCTGGGCGCTCGCGTCGCGCTCGTCGAGCGTCACCTGCTCGGCGGCGACTGCCTGAACACCGGCTGCGTGCCGAGCAAGGCGTTGATCGCCGCCGCCCGCGTCTGGCACGCCGTGCGGAACGGCGAGCAGGAGATGGGCGCCGCGCCGCTCATCGGCACCGGCGACTTCGCGCGCGTCATGGAACGCCTGCGCAAGCTGCGCGCCGACATCGCGGTGCACGACAGCGCGCCGCGCTTCCGCGACCTCGGCGTCGACGTCTTCCTCGGCAACGCCCGCTTCGTCGCCGCCGACGCGGTCGAGGTCGACGGCCAGCGGCTCGCCTTCAAGCGCGCCGTCGTCGCCACGGGAGCGCGCGCCGCGGTGCCGCCCATCCCCGGCCTCGCCGACAGCGGCTACCTGACGCACGAGACGGTGTTCAGCCTCACCCAGCTGCCGCGGCGCCTGGCGGTCATCGGCGGCGGGCCGATCGGCTGCGAGCTGGCGCAGGCGTTCGGCCGCCTCGGCTCGCAGGTGACGATCTTCGACGTGCTGCCGCGCGTGCTGCCGCGCGAGGACCCCGACGCCTCGGCGCTCATCGCCGAGGTGCTGCAGCGCGAGAGCGTGCGGCTCGAGCTCGGCGGGCAGATCGAAGAGGTGCAGTCGAAGGGCGCGCTCAAGGTGGTGCGCTTCGGCAAGGACGAGCGCATCGGCGCCGACGAGGTCCTCGTCGCCGCCGGCCGCGTCGCCAACGTCGAGGGGCTCGGCCTCGAGGCGGCCGGCATCGAGCACTCGCCCAAGGGCGTCAAGGTCGACGAGCACCTGCGCACCACCAACCCGCGCGTCTTCGCCTGCGGCGACGTCGCCTCGCCGGTGCAGTTCACCCACGCGGCCGACGCGCAGGCGCGGATGGTGCTGCGCAACGCCTTCTTCTTCGGCAAGGGCAAGCTCGCCGACCTGCTCATCCCCACCGCCACCTTCACCAGCCCCGAGGTGGCGCACGTCGGCATCCTGCCGTCGCAGGCCGAGGAGGAAGGGATCGAGATCCAGACCATCCGCGTCGAGCTCGCCGACCTCGACCGCGCCCGCCTCGACGGCAAGACCGACGGCTTCCTCAAGCTGCATTTGAAGAAGGGGAGCGACAAGCTGCTCGGCGCCACCGTCGTCGCCCACCACGCCGGCGACATCGTCGGCGAGCTCTGCCTGGCGATGCGCGCCGGCATCGGTCTGAAGACCCTCGCCGACACCGTGCACCCGTATCCGACGTTCTGCGAGGTGGTCAAGAAGGCGGCAGACGCCTGGAACCGCACCCGGCTCACCCCCAAGGCGAAGAGGGCGTTCAAGCTGCGTTTCCGGCTATTGCGTTGAGCCTCCGTTGGTTCCCGCATTAGAATGCGGGCGCCGGCGGAGATGGGTGGACGCGATCGCGCCGGCCAACTTCTATTCATGGCTGCCTTCGAGGACCCGAACGAGCTGGCGAAGTTCCCTCTCTTCGAGGGCATCCCCAGCGAAGACCTGGCGCGGCTGAACGAGCAGCTGCGGCGGCGCACGTTCCCCGCCGGCACGCGGGTGATGAGCGCGCAGCAGCCCGGCGAGTCGATCTTCCTCGTGCTCTCGGGCTCGGTGAAGATCCAGCTCGACCGCGAGGACGGCACCGAGATCACGCTCGCCTTGCTCGGCCCCGGCGACACCGTCGGCGAGATGAGCCTGGTCGAGCGCGAAGGGCGGTCGGCGAACGTCGTGACCCTCGAGGACACGACCTTCCTGTGGATGGACCGCGCCTCGTTCCTCGACGCCCTGCAGTCGATGACGCAGCTCACCTACAACCTGGTGCGCCAGCTGTCGTCGCGGCTGCGGCTCGCCAACCAGAACATCCAGGCGCTGTCGACGCTCGACGTCGCGGGCCGTGTGGCGCGCCAGATCCTGGTCTTCGCCGACCAGTACGGACGGCAAGGGACCGAGGGGATCCGCATCCCGGTGCCGCTCACGCAGAGCGACATCGCCGAGATGGTGGGCGCCACCCGCGAGCGCGTGAATCACGCGATGGTGGCGTTCAAGAACGCCGGTGCGCTGTCGGTCGACCCGCACCACCGCATCACCATCCACGACCGCGAAGCGCTCGCCGAGCGCTGTCGCTAGCGCGCGCGTCCGCGCGCTGAGCCTTCTCTAGCGCAGCGCGCGCCGCTCGCGCGTCGACGCCTCTCGCGCTCCGGTGCGATGTGACGCGATTCACGAAGCGGGAGTGATCCCGTGGACTGGCTATTTCGAGATCGGTCGCTATCCTGAATTTCGCCCTGCGACCTGTCCTCGACAGCCCGCCCGTTTCCGCGCAACGAGAAGGAGATCCCACCCGATGAAACCACGCCACAGCTTGCTCGCGATCTTCGCCTGCGCTGCACTCTTGCTCTCGGCCTGTCAGGGTAGCGAGAGCCCCACCGAGCCGACGCTCTCCGCCACCGTCGAAGCCGCGAGCGCCGCCGACGCGGCCCCCGCGGACAGCGCCGACGAAGGCACTCCCGCGACGAGCGACGACGAGCCTGCGGGGCGCTTCGCCGCCCGCGCCGCCGCGCTGACCCGCGGTCGCGACGCCGCCCCGGAGGCGCCTGCGGCACCCGCGGAAGCCGATGAGCTCGCACGCGCCGTCGCCGCCGGCAACGGCAACGGGAACGGCAATGGCGGCGGCAACGGCAACGGTGGGAACGGGAACGGCAACGGCGGAGGCAACGGGAACGGCAACGGCGGTGGCAACCCCAACCGCGGCGAGCTCCGCCTCGAGATGCAGCCCGACGTCTGGAACACCAACTACGAGGTCTCGCAAGGCACCGTGACGGCGCTCGTGCGCGGCGGCGACGCGGCGAAGATCGACACCGACTCGGTGCGCCTCGTCGGCGCCGCCTCGACGGTGGAGCCCACGCGCGTGCAGACCGGCGGCGGCCAGCTGCGCGCCTTCTTCACCAAGGCCGACGCGCTGGCGAGCCTCGACGATCCCGATCCGGGCGAGGTGCACGAGGTGAAGCTGCAATTCACCGTCGAAGGCGCCGCCAAGGAGCTCACCGCCCGCGTCCGCATCGTCGGCCGTCCCACCAGCGACGATCCCGACGATCCGGAGGATCCCGCGGGCGACGTCGACGTTTCGGTGCAGCCCAACGCGTGGAACACCAACTGGAGCCGCGCCAACGGCACGGTGTCGGTGCTGCTGCGGGGCGACGTCGCCGACGTGGCGCTCGACTCGATCAAGCTCGTCGGCTCGGCCGGCACCGAGGTGTCGCCGACCAGCGTCAAGCGCACCGGCCACCAGATCCGCGCGCGCTTCGCGATGCAGGCGGCGTTCGCCAGCCTCGACGATCCCGATCCGGGCGAGACGCACGAGATCAAGATCAAGCTCACCGACGACGGCACGGCGAAGGAGCTCACCGCCACCGTCCGCATCGTCGGGCCGACCACCGACGATTAGCAGGTGCCGGCACCGCGGCGCTGTGACGATGTTCACGCGCCGCGGGTGACCGTATTGACTGCGCGCCGCGCGCGAACCCGCTAAGGTGACTTTCACGAACCGAGAAACCCAACGGAACTGCTAAGACCTCCCGGCAGTCCCTTCTCCGGCCGCGCTCTTCGACGAAGCGCGGCCCTTTTTTTGGTGGCGGGTAGCGCGAGCGGCTAGCGGGTGAGCACGCCGCTGCGCAGCAGCGCGTCGACGTCGTCGGCGAGCACCGCCGTCGGCTCGCGGTCCGAGAAGACGTAGACGCGGCCGGTACGCGGACCGCGCAGGGCGATCCTGCCGGCGCGCGCGTGGCGGAGCATCGTCGCCGCCGCGGCGGCGCGCGTCGCGCGCGGCGGCTCAGGCGCCGCGGGCGGCGAAGGGCGTCGGGCCGCCGCTGCCGGCGCCGGAGTCGTCGTCATCGTCGCGCGACGGGGCTCGTTCTGCGTCGTCATCGAGGCGCGTCGTTGGCCGCAGCAGGACATCGTCTTCGTCTCCGTGCGATGGGACATTGGGGATAGGAAGGTTCGCCGGCGCCGCGGGCGCCGACAGCCGCTCGAGGAGCGAAGAGCCGCCGGAGATCGCCCACCAGGCCAGGCACCACTCGAGCGGCTTCGTCGTCACCAGCAGCGCGAGCGGCGCCGCGATCCACACGCTGAGACAGTAAGGGCAATCCATCAGCCGCCCGAGCATGCCCTCGCCGGCGCGCGCGCGCAGCCGCAGCACCACGTCGAAGGGGCCGTCCTCGCGCGCAATGAGATGCGACAGCCGCCAAGTGGCGAGCACGCACAGCACGAAGAGGAACCAGGGCGAGCCGTCGCGCATGTCGGGACCGCGGGGGCGAGCATGGCGGCGGAGCCCGCGCTCCGCCGCCACCTCGACCTTACAGCGTCAGCCGATCAGTCGGCGTCGATCACCGCGAACGAGAAGTGAGGCGCCGCGTACTTGTCGACGTGGTCGTACTCGTAGGGCGGCGTCTGGAGGTGGCCGGTGTCGCCGCCGGCCGGGTTGATGGCGCGGCTGGCCGCCCAGCCGCTGAAGGAGTAGGCGCCCTGCTGCGCCGACGCGGCGAGCCGGAAGAACAGCGTCACCACCACCGAGTTGTCGTTGACCGTCATGTGCCAGTGGGACACGGCGGTGGCGACGGGGCCCGGCGGCGCGTTGTCGTACCAGTTGGCCGGCGCTCCGCTCTGGTAGACGATGTCGCCGGCGCCGCAGCCGTTGCCGCTGACGGAGACGTCGCGCAGGTGGCTTGCCGAGGCGGCGAAGGTGGCGCGGAACTCGACGTCCTGCGCCGTCGCACCGCGACGGACCAGCGGGCAGGGGAAGTTGAGCGGCAGGAACGGCCCGATGCCGTTGCGCCGGTACTCGACGACGAAGCTGGTGAGCGGGCTGTCGTTGTCGACGTGGAAGGCCACCGGGTCGGTGGGCGGCTGCACCGCCAGCGGACCGGCCGGCGTGCCGAGCTCGAGCTTCAGGATGTGCTTGCCCTTGCCGGCGGTGCGCGTGTTCCAGTCGAGCAGCAGGTTCTGCGGCTCCCACGGGTGCGGGCTGCCGGCAGTGGGGATGGTGATCGGGTACCAGCCGTTGGCGTCGGGGGCGACGTAGTGGTAGAGCGTGATGTTGCCGGTGGCGTCGAGCCGCGTCACCCACCACGCCTGGTTGAGCACCGGCGCAAAGGCCGTGAAGCTCACCTCGTCGGCGCTGTAGCTGCCGAGGATGCGGTAGTGGGTCGCCGTGGTCTCGATGTTGACGCAGCCGTAGAGCGGCACCGTGCCCCAGAACGGCGTCTCCGCCGCCGGGCGGGGCAGCATGTCGCCGGGGTTGCCTGACGGGTGAGGCCGGTTGGGGCGGAGGGCGTAGCCCGCCGCCGGGTCGTACATGGTGGCGTCGCCGCGCACCGGCATGCGGCCGGCGCGCACGATCTCGGGGACGTTCTGACACGACACCGGAACGATCTCGCCACACTCCGCGATCGACCTCGCGGCGGAGGAGGCGATGAGCTTGACGTTGGGTAGCGGCCCGGCGTTCCAGCGCACCCGGAAGTGGCCCTCGGAGTAGATCGTCTCCTCGTCGCCGTCGAGGTCGGTGTCCTGGGTGACGCGGAAGGTGATGTCGGGCACGTCGATGATCGGCACCCACTCGGGGAAGACGCGGTCGAAGCAGCGGCGGAAGGGGCCGATGAAGCGGCGCAGGTCGACCTCGCGCAGCGTCGAGGGATCGAAGCCGAGCTTGCCGGCGAGGGTCGACGCCAGGGCGTCGTCGCTCGCCTCGGCGTTGATGGCATCCCCCTTGGTCTTCTCATCTTTGGGGAAGCGGTTGCGGTCGAGCAGTCGTACGTCCTCGGGCAGCGGCGGCGGGAACGACGTCTCGAAGGCATCGTCCTGCAGCACGTCGAGGGCGCGCGCCGCCTGGCTGCCGAACGAGACGCGGGCGAGCGCGCCGCCCACCTTGCGCGCCACCTCGCGGCCGGCGCGCTGCTCGACGGCGGCGAGCAGCTGCCCGCGGTCGAGCTTGAGCAGCCAGCTCGGATCCGGGTCGGGTCCCGGCCTGGGGATCGGGATGCGCCGCTCCGGCTCCAGGTCGGCGATCAGGTCGGCGATCGTCGGCCGCTCGAAGATGACCGGGAAGCAGATGCGCTCGCGCCGCCAGCGCAGGATCCAGTCGATGTCCCAGCGCGGCACGCGGATGCAGAAGTTGCCGCACTTGTCGGTCTTCTTGACCGCGATCACCTCGCGCCGGCACTTGAACGGGAAGTACCACCCCCACGGCGACAGCTTGGGGAAGTAGCCGAGCAGCGAGCAGTCGGTGTCCTCCACGTAGACGGTGGCGTAGGCCACCGGGTACTCGATGCCGGTCGCCGGGTCGCGCTTCACCACCCGGCCGCAGATGGTGCGGAAGAAGAGCAGCTCCGGGTCGATGCGGAAGCGGAACTTCTCGCTGATCTCGGGGACGGTGAGCCCTTCGAGCTCGCGCGCGTCGACGTCCGAGAGCGCGGCGAGCCGTTGCGCCTGCAGGGCGGTGATCTTGAGCTGCTCCGTAGGCGTGGGACGGAGGCGCAGGCCGCCGCCCTCCGGTTTGGGTCGCGTGTCTGCCATGGTCGTCTCTCCAGTGATGTACGAGCCGGCGGCGGTCCATTCCGCAGCGTGGTCCCGTCGCTGGAGGTTTCGCGGCGCGCGACAGCTTTCTGACAGCGCGAGCGGACGAACGAAAACGCCGGCAGGACGTCGAATCCTGCCGGCGCGTCCGAAGCCGCCGGAGTACGCGGCGGATCGGTTTCAGCAGCCTGCTAGCCGCCCGGAGGTCCGCACGGCGGACACGGCAGGTCCTCGGGCTGCGGCACGAGCCAGGGGTAGCAGGACTGGGAAATTTGTAACGCCGCCGAGGCAATCGACTCCGGCGCGGGCGAGACGTACGTCGCGTCGCACTCGGCGTCTTGCAGCGGGCAGGACGCACCGGGCTCGCTACCGTGAGCGTCGCACGCCGCGCGCAGCGCGCGGCAGAGCGAGATGCGGCGCGTCGACGGCGGCACGCTGCTCGCAAAACCGAAGTTGGCCTGCAGCCCGGAGACCGGCTCGCCGCTGCGCTCGAGGATCTCCATCACCTGGTGCGGGCCGAGCGTCGGGAAGGAGTCCCACACCAGCGCGGCGATCGACGAGACGACGGCGGTGGACACCGAGCTGCCGGTGTAGCCCCAGGTCGAGTGTCCGGGCCGGGTAGTCGACACGATGGCGTCCTCGCCGTAAGCGGCGCGCCGCGGCATGCCGCCGTTGCGGGCATTGGGCAGCGCGCTGATGCGGTCGGCGCGCACGCCGCCGACGGCGTAGAGCAGTGGGCTCGACGGCCCGCAACCGACGCAGCCCTCCGGCGGGTTGCCTTCCCAGGCGGCGGGAAGCAGCGGCCCGTCGGGGTTGCACTCGGTGCGGTTGCCGGCGGCGGCCACCACCAGGACGTCGTGGCTGCGCGCGTATTGCAGGGCCTGGTAGACCGCCTGCGTGCCGGTGCTGAGCTGCGCCAGCTCGGCGGCGTTGAGCTGGCCGATGAGCTTGGGGTCCCAGGCCAGCGAGAGGTTGAGCACCAAGTGCTCGGGCGCATGGGGCCGGCCGAGCTCGCCGCGCCAGGCGTCGATCTCGTCGACGATGGCGTTGGCGAGGTCGGTCTGCGTGCCGATGCCGCCGCCGCGCTTGCGGTCGACCTTGGTGCCGCGACGGCGATCGGAGTCGAACTCTCGGATCGGCAGCGCCAAGCGCGTGGTGATCTGCGCCGCGCAGGTCTGGCTCGTCTCCGGGCTGCAGACGAGGTGGCGGGCGATGTGGGCGAGCGTGTAGCCGTGCGGCGACGCCGAGGGCCACGTCGGCATCTTCGCAGCGGTCTTCTGGGTGTCGACGAAGGCCAGCCGCACGCCGCGATGGTTCTTGATCACCAGCGGCGATGCCGGCTTGCCGGCCTCGGCCAGCAGCCGCTCGGCGAAGGCGTCCCAGGTGGCGGCGGGAGCGAGCGCGGCGCAGTCTTTGTCGGCGTCCTCGATGCCGGCGACGGACTCCGGGAACGTCGCGTCGGCTTGGCGCGACTCGTAGACGCAGAAGCGCGCCAGCTCCTCCTCCACCGCCTCGACCGGGAGCCGGAGCTCGGCGCCCGCGCCGCCGCTCTGCAGAGCAGCGGCCGCGTACCCATCAGGCTTCCGGCGCGCGGCGACGCGCCGGGCCTGCTCGACGAATACCGGCTTCGTCTTCCAACCCGGCACCTGCGGGCACTGCGCGGCGCCGTCGCTCTTGACGGCGATCCGGCGCCAGTCGGCGCAGGCCTTCTCAGCCGCCAGCTCGGGGCTGATCGTCTTTTGGTAACCCTGGTAATCCGGCCGCGGCGATGGAGCGCTCGCGCAGGCGCCCAAGACGAGCGTGAGCAGCGCGACGACGAAGAGTGACTGGCGCATGGGTCCTTCCCTTCTCGGCAGAGGATGTGGCTCTGTTCGTCCGAGACTTCGCCGGTAGCGTTTGCTTTCTGACAGCATGTTGTCACTGCTCAGGGCTGAAGGAGCCGAAAGCTTGCCCAGTCGGCCCCCGCCCCCTCCTCGCGCCACTGCAGCTGCGCGCGCTGCAGCGCCACCGCCAGGTCGGGCTCCTCCGCCCACTGCCGGTAGAGCGCGACGAAGAGCGCCGGCACCGCGCGGTCGGCGGTAGGCCGCGTCGAGGCCACCACGCCCCGCGAGCCGGTGAGGAGGAATGCCTGGGCGAGGCCGAGGCCCGCCACCGGTCCTGCGCCCGCGGAGCGGCCGGTGTCGCAACCCGAGAGCACCACCCACGACGGGGCGCGGCCGACGGCCAGCAGGTCGCCCACGGTGAGGCGAGAGTCGTGGGCGAGGAGCAGGCTGCTGTCCCAGCCGCCGGAACCGGAGAACGAACCGTGTCCGGCGTAGTGGAGGAGATCGGCGCCGGCGAGGCGGCCGCGCACGGCCGCCGCCGAGGCGTCGGCGGCAGCGAGCTCGTCGATGCGCCAGACCGGAGCGCCGGCGGCGAGGACGCGGCGGACGCCGCCCGCCTCCGCCGCGGCTCCCGGCAGGTCTCCGCGCGGGTCGGTCACCAGCAGCGCGCGTCGCGCGCTCCCTCCAGCAGGCGGCGCGATCACGCGCAGGTCGAGGCCGTAGGCAACCGGTCGCGCGGCGAGCAGCGGCTCGCCGTCGAACGGCAGGGCGTGGAAGTCGACGTTCTCCAGGGCGCCGCTGGTGAGGATGCGGATCCGCTGCGCGCGCTCGATGGCGGCGCGGAAGGGCAGGAGCAGCCGCCGCGCCAGCTCGTCGGGATCGGCGAGCACCGGCGGCGGCAGCTCGGTGCGGTGGGCGACGACCGTCGTGCCGTCGGCGGCGAAGCCCACCCAGCGATTCGCCAGCGGGTGATAAGCGAGCACCAGCTCGCCCGGCCGCGCCGGCGGCGGCTCGGGCGGCTGCTGCGCCCGCTCGCCCAGCACCAGCAGGGCCTCGTCGAGCAGCCGGCGCGCCGCCTCTGCCTGCACCCGCCGCGCCGCGCGCTCGCTCGGCAGCCGGTCGGCGGGAAGCTTCCACTCCTCGGCGGCACCCTGCTCGAGCGCCGCACGTTGCTCCTCGTAGTCGGCGAGCAGGCGATCGCGGCGGCTGCGTTGCTCCGGCGACAGACCGGCCAGCCGGTCGGCCTGGGCGAGCTGGCGGAGGATCCGCGAGCGCGCGGCGCGCGCCACGGCGAATGCCTCGCCGGCGCGTCCCTGGTCGAGGAGCAGCTCGACGTGGAGGTCAACGACCGCCCGGCGCGCAGCGAGGAAGCTCTCCCTCCCCGCCTGCACCGGCACCTGCAGGCTCTGCTCGTCGAGCAGCCGCTCGACGGCGGCAAGGGTCGACAGCGCCGCGGCGCCGTCGCCGAGCGCCTGCCGCGCTCGCGCCTGGCCGAGCGCCGCCCGCAGCGCGGCGTCGAAGGAGCTGGTCTCGGCGGCGCGCGCCGCCAGCTCGTCGAAGCGCTCGAGCGCGCCGCGGGCGCGCCCTTCGCGCAGCTCCAGGCGCGCCTCGAGATCGAGCCGCCAGAGCGTGTGCGGCAGCGGCGGGTGCGGCGCGAGCTTGCGCGCCCTGGCGAGGAGCTCGCCGGCGCGGACGAGCCGGCCCTCCTGCAGGTGCGCCAGCGCGAGGTTGATCTCGGCGTTCATCCGCGCCTCGGTCGTCGGCTTGGAGCAGCGCGCGTAGGTTGTGATCGCCTCCTCGAGCAGCGGCGTGGGATCGGGCAACTCCTCGCCGGCCTCGCGAGCCAGCAGCGCCGACCAGGCCTGGTTGTTGAGCAGCGGCGCGCGATCGCAGTCGTCGTCGGCGCGCGGCGTCTTGCGCAACCGCTCGAACAGCTCCGCCGCTTCGCGCGAGCGTCCGACGCCGCGCAGAAGCAGGGCCAGCTCCTCCTCGGCGAGCCAGAGGTAGCGGTCGAGACCCAGCCGCTCGGCCACGTCGACCGCCTCCTGCACGGCCGCGAGCGCCGAACGGTAGTCGCCCTCTCGCTCGGCTAGAGCCGCGCGGTAGTAGCTCGCCAGATAACGCGACTCCGCCGGCGCATCGGGTGAGATCTGCAGCGCGGCGAGGGTGGAGCGCACCGTCCCGAGGTCGCGGGCCTGGCTGGCGGAATGCATCTTCATCGCCGCGGTCATCACCTCGCCGAGCACGTCGTGCTCGCCGCTCGGCCTGAGTGGCGCCGTCCGCGGGCGGCGCGGAGGCCGCGATCGCAAGCGTCCAGATCGGCTGGCCGCCGGCAAAGACCTCTAGCCGCTTCACACCCGCCGGCAGCTCTACGACGAAGCGACGCCCCGCGCCGGCGGGAGCACCCACGGCTTGCAGCGGCGTGCCGTCGGCGCGCACGTCGATCTCGGCGTCCGCCGGTGCGCCGACCCAAAGCCGAATCTTGGGTGGCGAACGCGGCACGCACTCGGTCCCCGGCTCGAGCACGGCCTGGCAGCCGGCGTACTCGACGTCGATGCGCGGCAACGCGGTTTCCGGCGGCGAGCGGCAGGCGCCGGCAAGGGCGGCGACGAGAGCGATAGCCAGGCGCGCCGCGGACCGCCGCACTACGGCGCTCGCGGACGCACGTGGAGCGCGGTCGGCACCGCCACCCAATCGCGGTCGCGCAGCGGAGCGCTCGCCGCGGCGCTGCGCAGCTGCTCGGGCTCGGGCAGCTCGCCGGGACGGCCGATCACGGTCCAGAGCACCCAGTCTCCAGCCTGGAGGTCGCGTGCAAGCGAGCCCGTGACGCGCGCCGCGCCTCCCGCGTCGACCTCGGCCTGCGCGTCGACCGTGCGCACCTCTCCGCCGCGGACGACGCAGACCCGCGTCTCGAGCGGCTCGACGCGCGAGAGCCCGGTGTGGGGACGCATCGTCACCTGGAAGCGATCCCCTGGCGCGAAGGCGGGTGGTGGCTGGATCGTCTCGGCAGACTCCGCGATCTCACCGCGCAGCTCTTGCGTGCCGCCGGACATCTTGGCCTCGTAGTCGGGCAGCGGCGCCGGTGGACGCACCAGCAGCACCAGAGCGGCAGCCGCGGCGGCGGCAGCGCCCCAGCCGGCGAAGCGGGCGGCGCGGCGGCGGAACGGCAGCACTCGCGCGGAGGTCTGTTCGCGGATCGCCCGCACGACGCCAGCCTGGAAGTCGCGGCCGAGCGGCCGGAACGCTTCGTAAGCCGCCCGCGCTTCGTCCGACGTCTCCGCGAGCCGCCGCAGCTCCGTCTCCTCCTCTGCCGACAGCGTGCCGGCAGCGAGGCGCTCCCAGCGCTCGTCGAACGCGGAACCGCTTCCCGGCTCCCTCGCGAGCTCCCCTAGCTGGCGCAACAACTGGTCATCCTGGTTCATCCGTGGTGTCTCACCCTTTGCCCCTCTCCCCGCTCTTTCGCGGCGGCACCGCGGTTTCTGACAAGTCGATCGACAGCTCGCGCGCCAGCCGGCGCAGGCGGCTGCGCCAAGCGTAGACGGCGTCGGCCGAGAGACCGCTCGCCGCCATCGCCTGCTCGAGCGACAGGTCCTGCACAAAGAGCAGCTCGAACACCTTCTGCCCGAGCGGGCTGACGCTCTCGCGCAGCCGCCGCAGCAGCAGGCGCAGCTGCTCGCGGCTGGCGGCGAGCTGCTCGGGATCGGCCTCCGCGGTGTCGACGTCGAGCTCGGCGTCGGTCGCCGGCTCCTCCTTCCACGGGTTGCGCTTGCCGCTGCGCAGGAACGAGACGACGAGCCGCTCGGCGACGAGGCCGACGTAGCCGCCCAGCGAGAGGCCCCGCTCGGGCTCCCACCGGCGCAGCACGCGGGAGTCGCCGACGAAGAGGGACAGAAACACGTCCTGGCTCAAATCTTCGACATCCTGCCGGAGGCTGCGGCCGCCGGCCGGCCCCCAGCGACGCGCCAGCAGCGTGCGCGCCACGCGCGCCTGCACGACGGGAGTGAGCCGCGCCACCAGCCTCCCGAGGGCGAGCTCGTCACCCCCGAGGGCCTCGGCCACCAGCTCGACGTCGGCGTCCTCCCCGTCCATGCTCATGCAGTCGGCTCAAGCGTTTCGAGCGAAGACATCATAGCGGGATGCGCGCGCGCCGGCCTCGCGGCGCGAGCGTTTGAATGGCCGCGGCGCGCCGGCTACCATCGCCGCCACGATGCGGAGATGGGGTGGGACCCTGGCGGTCGCCATGGCGCTGATGTCGGCGCCTGCCTTTGGCGTCCACTGCGCCATCGACGAGGTGCCGGCGGCGACGCTGCTCGTGCCCTACTTCGAGGTGAACCTCGGCAACCCGAACGGGATGACCACGCTGGTCTGGATCACCAATACCAGCTCGGCCGCCGCTCTCGCCCACGTCACGCTGTGGACCGACTGGGGCGTCCCCGCCCTGGGGTTCGACATCTACTTCACCGGCCATGACGTGCAGGCCTTCAACGTGCGCGACATCGTGGGTAACGGTCTCTTGCCGCGCACGGCCTCCGACAGTCAGGACCCGACCGACATCATCAGCCCGCAGGGGCCGCGATCCGACGACGACGCCTTCTCGAGCTGCAACGGCGTCCTGCCGCCCGCCAACCTCGGCGCGCCGGCGATCGCCGACCTGCGCGCGAAGCTCACCGGCCAGCCGATCCCGTCGAGCAGCCTCTGCGCAGGCGCCAACCACGGCGACAACGTCGCGCGCGGTTACGTCACCGTCGACGTGGTGACCGGCTGCACCGCGCTCAACCCGTCGAGCCCCGGCTACTTCTCGGGCATCGCCGACGACGCCAACGTCCTCGTCGGCGAGGTGATGCTGGTCGAGCCGGCGACCGCTTTCGGCTTCTCCTATCCGGTCGTGCACCTCGAAGCGGCGACGCTTCAGCCGGGCGCGCGCTCGTTCTACGGCCGCTTCGTCGGCGACTCCGGCGTCGACGGACGCGAGCCGTTGCCGTCGAGCTTCGCCGCGCGCTTCAAGAAGTCCGATCCCCTCGACACCAGCGGGCTTCTCGTCTGGCGCGAGACCGGCGACGAGGTCACCGCCGTCGCCTGCGGCACCGCGCCGGCGTGGGCGCCGCTGCCCACCAAGCCCCTCCTCCTCTTCGACGAGCAGACGCAGTCGACGAAGGCGGCGGCGGCGCTGCCGATCGCCACCCAGCGGCTCGACCTCTTCACCGGCATCGCCAACCCGTACCAGAACGGCCTGGCGATCGCCGACCTCGAGTACCTCATGGGCATGCGGCCGGCGCAGGCGTTCGTCACCAGCATGCACCTGCAGATCGGCCCCGTCGAGGAGTCGCTCGACGTCCATCAGCTCGAGGACGCCTGCACGGGCCGCCACCACTACCCGCTGCTGCGCGACGGCTTCGAGAACGGCTTCCTGCCCTGGTCCGGCTCTTCGCCGGGATGACGCGATGACGAGGCGAACGATCCGCGCTCCTCTCCTGGCGCCGCTGGCGCTGGTTGCGGCGTTCGCCGCGTTCGCTTCGCGTCCGGCGGCAGCCGCGCTCTGCACCATCGACCCGGTGCCGGCGGCTACGCTCCTCTACCCCTTCTTCGAGGTCGACCTCGACAACCGGCAGCTGCGCAACACGGTGCTCGCGGTGGAGAACGTCAGCGAGGCGCCGATCCTCGCCCACGTCACGGTGTGGAGCGATTGGGCGATCCCGGTGCTCGTCTGGGACGTCTACCTCGCCGGTTACGACGTGCAGACGATCGACCTCGCCGCCGCCCTCCTCGACGGCGTGCTGACCACGACCGGCAGCGCAGTCAGCCCGCACGGCCCGCTCTCGGCGCCGCCGGTGGCGTTCAGCGGCTGCAACAACGGCACCTCGCCCGGCACGGGACCGGTGTATGCGAACCCGGCGCTCCCCGTCCCGGTGCGCAACCACGTGCGGGCTGCGCTGACCGGCCGCGCCTCGCCGCTCAGCGGCCGCTGCAACGGCGCCAACCATGGCGACAACGTCGCCCGCGGCTACGTGACGATCGACGCCAACGATCAGTGCACCCTTCTCTTCCCTTCCGATACCGGCTACTTCAACGTGCCGGGGCCGACGTCGCGGCGCAACGTCCTCGCCGGCGACCTGTCGCTGCGGCAGCCGCCCCTCGGCCCGGGCCCCGGTTACAAGTTTGCCTTCCCGGCGGTGGCGATCGAGGCGGTGCCCGAAGGGCAGCAGGTGCCGGGCGGCCGCACCTTCTACGGCCGCTACGTCAACGGCAGCGGCGCCGATGGCCGCGAGCCCCTGCCGACCATCTTCGAGCCGCGCACGCTCGACGGCGGCGCCTTCAACGGCGGCACGACGCTCTTCGTCTGGCGCGAAACCGTGGCCGGCACGCCGGCGGACATCAGCTGCGGCGGCAGCCCACCCTGGGCGCCGCTGCAGACGCCCCTCGTCGCCTACTTCGACGAATTCGAAGAGGTCGTCGACGTGGCTCAGTCGCTCGACATCGCGGTGAACGTCGAGGACGCGGTCAATCCGCAGCCGTTCGGCCGCGCGCTCCTCGATCTCCAGCACCCGGGCGTGACGCCGATCTACGGCGGGCCGAAGGCGCAGGCGTGGGTCGCCTTCGCGATCAAGGCCATCGCGCCGGGCGGGGGCTTCGCGCACACGACGCCGGCAGCGCACCACCCGATTTCCTGCACGCCCTGAGCCTCGGCGCGGCGCGAGCCTTGTGAACGCCGCGAGTTTCGTGCACGCTTCGCGCTCGTAACGAAGCGCAGTCACGATGAGCTCGACGGCACGACCCCGGCGCCGCGTTCTGCGCAACGCCCTGCTCGCGCTCGGCGGAGCGGTGCTCGGGTTGCTCGCCGTGCTCGTCGTCAACGCCCTGCGGCTGCCGCAGCCGCCTCCGCCGCCGCCCAAACCGGCGCCGGCGCCGATTCCCATCGCCGCTGCCACCGAGCGGTTGGCGCAGGCGCTGCGCTTCCGCACCGTCACCCATGACGACGCGGCGCAGAACGACCCGACGCAGCTCGTCGCGCTGCGCGACTTCCTCGCCCGCTCCTTCCCGCGCGTGCATTCGCAGCTGCGGCGCGAGCTCGTCGGCGAGCACAGCCTGCTCTTCACCTGGCCCGGCCGCGACCCCAAGCTCGCACCGGTGCTGCTCATGGGCCACCAGGACGTGGTGCCGGTCGAGGACGAGCGCGCCTGGAAGCAGCCGCCGTTCGCGGGCGTCGTCGCCGGCGGCTACGTGTGGGGCCGCGGCGCCCTCGACGACAAGCAGGCGGTGCTCGGCATCCTCGAAGCGAGCGAGGCGCTGCTCGGCGAAGGCTTCGTCCCCGCGCGCACCGTCTACCTCGCCTTCGGTCACGACGAGGAAGGCAGCGGCCGCCGCGGCGCCCGCCGCATCGCCGAGCTGCTGCGCTCGCGCGGCGTGCACCTCTCCTTCGTCCTCGACGAGGGCGGCTTCTACACCGAAGGTTTCCTGCCCGGCCTCACGGTGCCGGCGGCGCTCGTCGGCACCGCCGAGAAGGGCTACCTGTCGCTCGAGCTCCTCGCCGCGGGCGAGCCCGGCCACTCCTCGCGCCCGCCGTCGCAGATGGCGATCGGCGTGCTGGCGCGCGCGCTCGAGCGCCTGCAGGCGAACCCCTTCCCGGCGCAGCTCGAAGGCGCGCCGCGCGACATGCTGGTAACGCTCGCACCGCGCATGCCCTTCGGCCAGCGCATCGCGCTCGCCAACCTCTGGCTGCTGTCGCCGGTCGTCGCGCGCTCGCTCACCGACGACCCCAGCTCGGCGGCGATGGTGCGCACGACGACGGCGCTCACCGTCGTACAGGCGGGCACCAAGGACAACGTGCTGCCCGGCCGCGCCCGCGCCATCGTCAACTTCCGCCTGCTCCCCGGCGACAGCAGCGCCGCCGCGATCGCGCGCGTGCGCGAGATCGTCGACGACCCGCGCGTCGAGCTGCGCACGTGGACCGCCGAGGGCGCGCCCGACGAGCCGCCGATGCCGCTGGCCATCGAGCCGCCGCCCGTCTCGCGCGTCGGCTCGCCGGGTTGGAACGTGGTGGCGAAGGCGACGCAGGAAGCGTGGGGACGACGGCGAGCTCGCGGTGGCGCCGTGGTTGTTGACCGGCGCCACCGACGCGCGCTGGTTCGTGCCGCTCGCCGACGACGTCTACCGCTTCACCGGCTACACCATCCGTCCCGAAGACGCAGCGCGCTTCCACGGCATCGACGAGCGCATCGCCGTCGACGACTACCGGCGCTCGATCGAGGTCTACTACCGCGTCCTGCGCGGGCTCGACGCGATGTAAGCCTGCCGCCGGCGGCTCGCGTCGGGGACGCGGCCGCAATCGGCCCCCTAGCGAGGGTCTTTGAGCTCGACGAGCACGATGCGCACGGTCGTCGTGCCGATGTTCTCTGCCCAGTGGGTCAGCGGGTCGCGGTAGACGACCTGGCCGGTAACGAGCTCGACCTCGGTGGTCTTGCCGTCCGCCGCGTGGTTGCGCATCTTGCCGCCCTCGATGACGTAGTAGACGGACGCCGGATGCGAGTGGAGCTGTTCTTTGTCGCCGGGCTGCAGGACCGCCTCCAGGACGCGCACGCGCTCGTTGTCGAGCTTGACGCGGATCGTCTTGGCATTGACGACGGCCGCATCCTGCGCCGGCGCGGGAGCCTGGGCGAGGAGCGCGACGAGCAGCAGCGCGCCAGCGGGGAGCACGGCGAACCTGGTGGATCTCACGGCAACTCCTTTCGACTTCGTGGGCGCCTCTTAAGGAAAGGTACGAGAGAAGGCGATCATCCCTCGACTTCGCGGAGCCCGGCAACGAGAGTTCGGCTGAAGGCCACGTCCTTTCGCCAGGTGACGTTGGTGGGGTCCAGCGCAGACAACCGCTCAGCGATCGCAAGGCTCTCCTCGGCCAGCGGCAAGCCCGCCGCGCTCTCGCCCTGCCGTTCGTGGAGCTCGGCGAGTCGGTTCAGATTAAATGAGAGATCCCGCTGCCACACTGCGTTTGACGGGTCGGCCTCGGCCAGGCGTCGCCTCACCGCCAGCGACTCGCGGTAGGACGTTAGCGCCCCGGACAGATTGCCTTGAACGCCCAGCACGATACCGATCCTCTCCTGGCTCAAGCCCAGGTCCCGCTGCCACACCGCGTTCGACGGATCGGCCTCCGCCAGGCGGCGCGACACCACCAGCGACTCTCGGTAGGCCGCCAGCGCTCCGGGCAGATCGCCTTGATCACGCAGCACGTCGCCGATCCTCTCCTGGCTCAAGCTCAGGTCCCGCTGCCACACCGCGTTCGACGGATCGGCCTCCGCCAGGCGTCGAAACACCGCCAGCGTCTGGCGGTAGGCCGTCAGCGCCCCGGCCAGATCGCCTCGGGCACGCAGTACTTCGGCCACCTTCTTGTGGCTCAAGCTCAGGTCCCGCTGCCGCACCGCGTTCGACGGATCGGCCTCGGCCAGGCGTCGGAACACCGCCAGCGTCTGGCGGTAGGCCGTCAGCGCCCCGGCCAGATCGCCTCGGGCACGCAGCACATCGCCCATCTCGCCCTGGCTCACGGTCAGATCCCGCTGCCACCTCGCGTTCGACGGATCGGCTTCGGCCAGGCGTTTCCTCACCGCCAGCGACTCGCGGTAGGCCGTCAGCGCCCCGGCCAGATCGCCTTGGTCACGCAACACGGCGCCGACCCTGTTCATGGCTCACGCTCAGGTCCCGCTGCCACCTCGCGTTCGACGGATCGGCCTCGGCCAGGCGTCGAATCACCGCCAGCGACTCACGATAGGCCGTCAGCGCCCCGGCCAGATCGCCTTGGTAACGCAGCACGTCGCCTCGATCGGACGATGAGAACGCAATGCTGCCCTCGCCAGAACGGGTCTTCCGCTTTGGAGCCGGGGAATCGTGAGAACCAGTCGGCTACCGCGCCCAAGGCGACGACCACGAGGTCGAGCCGCCCGATCTCCTCCAAGCGACGAGCGGGTCTCATGGAGGAGGTGGGTCGCCAGTGGTTGCCACAGCCGCTGGTCACCGTCGGCGCGGAGCAGGGCGGCGGCATGTTGCAGCAGACTGGCCAGCGTGGCGGGCGTCTCTCCGCTCGCCGTGGTTTTCAATGCCGCCGCGAGGTCGTCGTGCAACCAGTGTCCCAGCCGTTCGCGCAGCGCCGGGTCCGAGCCATCCTCGTCACGCGCGAAGCGGTAGCCGAGCACGTGCGTGAACTGCCAGCGATCGCTTCCCGCCCGTCGCAGCAGGCCGCGTTGGACCAGGCCCTTCAACGCCTCCCGCGCGCAATTCCGGTCGGCATCGCCGGCGTCCGTCCCGCCGATCGCAGCCACCATCGCACGCGAGCGGAAAGGAGGCGCTCGCCAAGAGCCCGGCCGCAGCGAGCACCTGCCGCTCCGCGTCGTCGGCGCCGCGCACGCTGCGGTCGAAGAGCCAGCGCAGGGTGCGCTCGGCCTGTCGCGGATCGCTGAGCGCGGGCAGCCCGCCTGCCTTCCATTCGCTCGCCAGCCCCGTCGGGTCTTCGTCGTCGCGGGCCAGCAGGTTCCCCGCCCAGTTGAGCGCCAGTGGATGGCCCTCCAGCAGCTCCAACACGGTTCGACGGACGTCCGGGTCCAACGGGCGGCGCTCGGTGAGCGAATCCAGCAAGGTCGCTGCCTGGTCGGGAGCGAGCGGCCCCTCGACGTACACGGTCTCCTCTGCCGCCGCCTGCGTGCTGAGCCGGGTGAGCAGCAGCCAGCGACACTCCGGCGACAGCAAGCCGAGCAACTCCGGGATGGTGGCGCGCCCCACGCTGCCGTCGGCCTCTTCTCCACCTTCGATGATGACCAGCATCCGCCTGCCGCGGCAGGCTTCGGCGGCCCGTTCGCGTGAGGGCCAGCGATCCATGAACTCCGGGCCGCGGAGCCGATTGGCCAGCGCATTCCAAGCGGCATCAGCCTCGCCGTGAAAAACGTAAAGATCGAGATATACCAGACCATCCGGAAACGGGCTGCTGGCGAGGTTGGTTGCGTTCGCACCCACGACATTGGCGAGAGCGCCCGCGGCCAGCGCGGTCTTGCCGAGTCCTGCAGGTCCGACGACCGCCGTGTTCAGACCGGCGCGCAGCCGATCCGTGAGCCGCTTCAGCTCCGCGTCGCGGCCAAAGAAGCTGTACGCAGCGGGGGGCAGCTCGCGCGGGACGCGAGGAGGCTCGCGCGTCAGGAGCGTGCCGGAGTCCAGCTTGATGACGACATCGCGCGACGCGGCGGGAATGGGGAGCGCGCCGGGTTCTTCGCTTGGCGGGAGAGTCGAAACCGTAGGTAATGGGGCGAGAACGCAATTTCGCAGGAGATCGCGCGCAGCACCGCAAACCAAGGCGTCTGGCTCGCGCGGCTTGGCGATCGAGATGTGGTCCTCGTCGAGGCCAACCGGATCGGCGCCCACGCCCGGGTGGGCGGAAGTGGGGTTGACGATGGCCAGCACCCCTTTGACACCGTGCAGCTCGTAGTAGGTGACCGTCTCGATCTGGAGCTCCGGGGCGTGGTTGCGGTACCAGTCGAACAGGTCGCGCAGGTGGGCATCGTGCTCCCGAAGGTCCTCGATGCTCACCGTGGCGCCAAAGACGACGCGAAAGCTGTTCGCGAGCGACGCCAGCGCTGCTCCGGCATGCGGCGTCGCGAGGAACAGCACGGCTTGCGTCCGGCGCGCCACCTGTTGCATCCGCGGGTTCGTTGAGTCGCTCGCTTTGCGCAGCAGCTGTTTCGCCAACAGACCGCCCAGGCTGTGGCAGACAAACATCAAGGGGCGTTCGCCAATACCTCTCTGGATCAGGAGGTCCAACACCTGCCGTGCGCGGTCGGGTAAGGCCATGCTGTGCCCGGAGTCGCGCGAGCCGCGCCCGAAGAGCCGCAGGAGCCGCGCCCACCAGCTCGGGCTGGCGGCATAGTCCAGCGACCAGACCCCGATCTGGGGAAACTCCGTTCCCATCTGATGGGGCCACGAGGTGGAGTCGCCCGCACCGTGCCTCCACGTGGTGAGCGCATCGCCGCCGAGGCCGTGAACGAAGACGACATCGGCCTTGCGAGCGGTGTTGTCGCAGCCGGAGATCGGATGCAGTCGGCTCAGAGCTCAACGCCCTTTCTTGTCGGGTGCAGACCTCGAGTCTTCATCGCGCTCCCATGGTCAGACTCCGTCACCGGGCCGCACCGGACCCTCACTGGACCTCTGGCTAGGCGCGTACGCTACCTCTAGACGGACGCGCCAGCCCGGTTTTCCGCGATGGCCGAGGCGATAATCAAGCCACGCGACCTAGTGCGCGGGCGAGCTGGCATAGCGCGAGCAGGAATGGCAGGCTCTGGAGCGTCAGCGGCCCAGTGCGGACATGCTTTCAGTGCATGCGAGAATCGACGACGTGGGAATGACACGCGACGAGCTCGCGGCCCGACTCGCCCGCGCCGACCGTGAGCTGTGCCTCCTTCGGCGCGCCACGCTGGAGCTGACGACGGCGGGACGTATCGCGCTCCAGCGCCGCAATGACGGTGATGAATCTCGAAGATCCGATCGCCACGGCATTGCGCGTAGCGCGCATCCTCGAGCGAGCTGAGATCGCTCACGGGCTCTACGGCGGGCTCGCCGTAGCTGCCTATGGAGTCGCCCGAGAAACCAGGGACGCCGACGTTGCGGTCGTGTCAGCCGACGCCGCCGGACTGGTGGCGCTTCTCGCCGGCGATGGACTACGTGCCGTTCCCACCTTCGACCGCGTGCGCTTTGGGGGCTTGGTCGTCAGTCGGGCCACCTTGCTCGGCGGCCCCGGCGATACTGGTTTGAACACGGTGGACCTCGTCGAGCCAGCGAGCGCCCGTTACGCCGCCGTTGCTCTCACCCGCACGTTGCGGGCTCCCCTTCGCGACAGCGAAATCTCCCTCCTCGCACCCGAAGACGTCGTCATCTTCAAGGTTCTGTCGACGCGCGAGAAGGACCTCGAAGATGCGGCCGCGATCATCCGTCACCTCCACAAGGCCCTCGATCTGGCGACGATCGAGGCGGAAGTCGCACGGCTCGTGGCCGAGATCCCGCAACACGATGTCGGCCATCGCTGGGAGCGGTGTCGAGCCGAACGATGAGACGGTCAGCTTGACCCCCGAGCGCTGGTCACGGCTCAAGGAGCTGTTCGCGGCCGCGGCCGAGCTGCCGGCCGAGGAGCACGCGGCGGCCGTCGCGGCGGCGAGCGCCGAGGACGAAGAGCTCGGCCGCGAGCTGGCCGCGCTGCTCGCCGCCGACGGCCAGTCGACCGTTAGGGAGCCGCGACTCCCGGCCGCCAAGGACGCCGCGCCGCGCCCGGTGCCCGACCTCGTCGACCGCTACCGCATCCTCGGCGAGATCGGCGCCGGCGGTATGGGCCGCGTCTTCCTCGCCGAGCGCGCCGACGGCGCCTTCCGCCAGCGCGTGGCGGTCAAGCTCCTCGGCGCCGGCGTGTGGGCGAGCGAGGACGCGCACCGCCGCTTCGTCGCCGAGCGCCAGATCCTGGCGCGGCTGACGCATCCTTCGATCGCGCGGCTCATCGACGGCGGCACCGCGGCGAGCGGCGAGCCCTACCTGGCGATGGAGTACGTCGAGGGCAAGCCGATCGACGCCTACTGCCGCGAGCGGCGGCTCGGCGTCGACGAGGTGCTGCGGCTGCTGCTCGAGGTCTGCGCCGCCGTCGAGTCGGCGCACCACAGCCTGATCGTCCACCGCGACTTGAAGCCGTCGAACATCCTCGTCACCGCCGACGGCGAGCCGAAGCTGCTCGACTTCGGCATCGCCAAGCTGCTCGACCCCGAGCTCGCCGGCGCCACCGGCTTCGAGACCCGCCTCGGCCACGCGCCGCTGACGCCGCGCTACGCCGCGCCCGAGCAGGTGCGCGGCGAGCCGGTGACGGTGGCGACCGACGTCTACTCGCTCGGCGTGGTGCTCTACGAGCTGCTCACCGGCAGCTCGCCCTATCGGCTGGCGTCGACCGATCCGCTCGCCTTGGCGCGCGCCGTCGTCGAGCAGGAGCCGACGCCGCCTTCGACGGCGGCCGCGCGCACCCGCGAGCCCGGCGACGGCGCGGCGACGATGGCGCCGTTGGCGCTGACGCGGCGGCTCTCCGCCGACCTCGACGCCATCGTGCTCAAGGCGCTGCGCAAGGAGCCGGAGCTGCGCTACGGCTCGGTCGGCGCGCTGGCGCGCGACATCGAACGCTACCTCGCCGGGCTGCCGGTCGAGGCGCGGCGCGGCTCGCGCGCCTATCGCGTCGGCAAGCTGGTGCGGCGGCGCGCCCTGCCGCTGGTCGCGGCGGCGGCGTTCGTGGCGCTCCTCGTCGGCTTCGCCATCCAGCGCCAGCTGCAGCTGCGCGAGACCGCCGCCGAGCGCGACCGCGCGCACAAGGTCACCGAGTTCTTGGTCGACCTCTTCGAGCAGTCCGACCCCAGCGAGGCGCGCGGCAACACCATCACCGTGCGCGAGGCGCTCGACCGCGGCGCGGCGCGCATCGACCGCGAGCTCGCCGACCAGCCGGCGACGCGCGCCACGCTGCTCGAAACCGTCGGCCGCGTGTACCACAACCTCGGTCTCTACCCGAAGGCCGGCGAGCTGCTGTCGCGCGCGACGGCGCTGCGGCGAAAAGGCGCCTCGCCGCTGGAGCTCGCCAACACGCTCTTCCACCTGGCGCGCTCGCAAGTCGTCGGCGGGGAGCTCGAGCCCGCACGCAAGACGTACGAGGAGTCGATCGCGCTGGCGCGGCGAGGTGGCGACCGCGCCCTCGAGGCACGTGCGCTCGTCGACCTTGGCCGCCTGCGCACCGACCAGGGCAGCTACGACGACGCCGAGCCGATGTTCGTGAAGGCGTTCGAGCTGCAGCGGACGGCCGAGCCGCTCGATCCGCTCGACCTGGCGGAGAACCGCTCGATCCTCGCCCTCGTGCGCCAGAACCGCGGCGACCCGACCAGCGCCAAGAAGATCATCGCCGAGGCCGACGATTGGTTGCGCCAGGCGCGCGATCCCGACCCGGCGCGCGTGGCGATGATCGAGGGCGAGCTGGCGCTCGCCGAGCGCGCGCTGGGCGAAGTGAAGAGCGGCGCCGCGCGCCTCGACCGCTCGATCGCGCGCCTGCGCGCCATCGTCCCCGGCGATCACGCCGAGCTCGCCAACCTGCTCAACAGCCGCGCCATCCTCTACGCCGACGCCGGCGACATCGCCGGCGCGACGCGCAGCTTCGAAGAGTCGGCCGCGATGTGGCGGCGCCTGGTGGGCGAGCAACACCCGCGCACGGCGCTCGCCACCGGCAACCTCGGCGTCATGTACCTGCGCCGCGGCGATTGGTGGAAGGCAGCGGAGCTCCTCGGCCGTGGCCTCGCCACCTCGCGCCAGGAGTACGCGGGCGACCACCCTGACATCGCCATCGGCATCGAGAACCTAGCCGACGCGAAGCTCGAGCTGGGCGACGCCGACGGTGCCGCGGCCCTCCTCGCCGAGTCCGAAGCGATGCTCGGCCGCTTGGTGAAGCCGCCGCACCCGGCTCTCGCCCGGCTGCACGGACGGCAAGCGCGCCACCTCGAGCGCCGCGGCGAGCTCACCCGCGCCGAGGAGCTGGCGCGCAGCTCGTTCGCCGAGTACGAGCAGACGGTGGCGGCCGACTCGCCGCAGATGGCCGCCGTCCGCATCACCCTCGGCCGCGTGCTGCTCGCGCGCGGCAAGGCCGCCGAGGCGAAGACGCTGCTCGAGACCGCCGTCGAGAGCCGGCGGCGAACGCTCGGCGACAGCCACTACGAAACGGCGATGGCGAAGAGCCTGCTCGGGCAGGCGCTCTTCGACAGCGGCGACGCGGCGCGCGCCGAGCCGCTGCTCGAGCAGGCGCTCGTGGTGCAGCGAACGGCGCTGTTGCCGTCGCACTTGGCGCTCGCGGAGACGCGCCAGCGCCTTGCCCGCGTACGGCTGGCGCGCGGCGACCGCGAAGGCGCCCGCACGCTCCTCGCCGAGGCGATCGCCGACCTGCGGGCCGCCTTTCCCCAGGGGCACCCTTTCCTCGCTCGTCTCGAGGGGGCGCCGAGCGTGGCGGCGCCGATCGCCAAGAACTAACCCGCGCTGGACGGCGACGCTGAAAGTTTCTCGCTGCGTAGCGGCGTCGCCAAGAGCGGCGCTGCAGCGAGCCAGCGCGAGAGCTCGTCGGCCTCAAGCGGCCGGGCGAAGTGGAAGCCCTGACCGAGGTCGCAGCGCAGCGCGGAGAGCGCCTCTGCCTGCTCCACCGTTTCCACGGCTTCGCCTACCACCAGCAGACCGATGGCCTTGGCGAGCTCGACGATGGCGCCGGCGAGGGCGCGGCCCGGCGCGGTGTCGAGGTCGCGGGTGAAGCCGCCGTCGATCTTCAAGACGTCGATGGGCAGGTCGCGCAGCCGGCCGAGCGAGGAGTAGCCGGTACCGAAGTCGTCGAGCGCGAGGAGCACGCCGGTGGCCTTGAGCTCGCACAGGCGGGCCGTCGCCGCCAGCGGGTCGCGCGCCAGCACTGTCTCGGTGATCTCGCACACGAGATGGCCGGGAGCGAGGCCGCTGGCGAGCAACGCGCTGCGCACCTGATCAACGACGACGGGGTCGTGAAGCTGGCGCACCGACAAGTTGACGCCGACGTAGAACGGCCGCGACGCCTCCCGGTTCCAGGCCGCCGCTTGGCGGCAGGCGTGCTCGATCACCCACTCGCCTAGCGGCTCGATGAGACCGCTGCTCTCGGCGAGGTCGATGAAGTCGCTCGGCGCCACCAGGCCACGCGTCGGGTGGCGCCAGCGCACCAACGCCTCGGCGCCGACGATGCGGCCGCTCTTCAGCGAGACGAGCGGCTGGTAGAGCAGGTGCAAGTCGCCGTCGCGGATCGCCCGCCGCAGCTCGCTCTCCAGCCCGCGGCGGCGCAGCATCTCCGAGTGCATGCCGGGAGCGAAGAACGCCAGCCGGCCCTTGCCCGACTCCTTCGCGTGGTAGAGCGCGAGGTCGGCGCGGCGCAGCACTTCGTCCTCGGAGATCGAGCTCTCGAGACCGCCGAGGGCAACGCCAATGCTCGCCGTGAGGCGGACCTCGCGCCCCGCTGCGTGGAAGGGCTCGGCGATGGCGGCGAGGATGCGCTCGGCAGTGGCTTCGGCGGCGTCCTCGTCGTCGAGACCCTCGATCAGCACCGCGAGCTCGTCGCCGCCGAGGCGCGACGCGGTGTCGACCGCGCGCACCGCCGCGCGCAAGCGGCGCGCCGTCTCGACGAGCACCTGGTCGCCAGTGGCGTGGCCGAGGTGGTCGTTGACGGTCTTGAAGTCGTCGAGGTCGGCGACCAACACCGCGAAGCGGCTGCCGTCGCGGCGCGCCAGCTCGAGCGCGTGGCGCAGCCGATCGCCGAAGAGGGCGCGGTTGGCGAGCCCGGTCAGCGGGTCGTGCAGGGCCCGGTGCATGAGCTGCTCCTCGAACGCCTTGCGCTCGCGCATGTCGCGCAGGGTGAGGACCAACCCGCCGATGTCGGGATCGGCGAGGAGGTTGCGCGCCAGGCCCTCCATGGCGATCCAGCGACCCGGCTTGCCGACGCGCAGCTCGGCGGGACCCGAGATGCCGGCGGCCTGAGCCGCGTGCGAGAGGAAGAGGCGGGCGCGTAAGCGATCGTCGGGATGCACCAAGTCGGCGAAGGGATGGCCGGCGAGGTCGTCGACCTGAAGCTCGAGGATGGCGGCCGCGGAGGGCGCGACGTAGCGCACGACGTCGCGGGCGTCGACGACGGCGATGACGTCCGAGCTGCTCTGCACCAGCGTGCGGAAGCGCGCCTCGCTGCGGCGGGCGGTGCGCTCGGCCTGCAAACGCACGTTCTCGCGCGCCGTCAGCCACTGATTGAAGAGAGCGAGCGCGGTGAGGCAGGTCGCACCGCCGACGAGGAAACGCAGCGCGGAGGGAGAAGCGACGTCGAGGGCGAGGACGAGAGTGGCGTAGCCGAGGAGCGCCGCGCCATAGGGCAACAGGCTGACGCCGGTCGGCGGCCGGACATCCGGCTCGCGCGCCGGCTGGGCGCGGGCGGTGCGGATGGTGGCCAGCGCCGCCGACCCACGCAGCCCCCAGGCGAGCATGTAGGCGACGTCCGAGTACGCGACGTTGGCAGGCAGGCCGGAGATCGCCATCACGCCCCACGCAACGTCGCCGGTGAACTCGACGAGCAGCGTGGCCGTCAACACCAGGTAGACCGGGCGTGCCGGCTCGTCGCGGCGGCGCAGGGCGAGCAACGCGGCGCCCAGCAGCAGCACCAGGTCGCCGACCGGGTAGGCGAGGGTGAGCGCCGACCGCGGGTCTCCTGCGGGCCGAGCGCCCGGCAGCACGAGCAGCGCGACCACCAGCATGGCGCCGCCGCAGACGACGGAGGCGGCGCCGATCCACAGCTGGAGGCGCTCCAACCGCGTCCGCTCCGGCCGCTCGAAGCTGAGGATGCCGGCGAGCAACAGCGGGAAGCTGAGCAGCCAGAAGACGTGCGCGCTCGCGCCGACGGCGAGTGGGCTGAAGACGTCGAGCAGGTAGAGAAGATTGCCGCAAGCGATCGAAAGGTAGGCCGCGCCGATCAGCCGCCAGGCCCGCCGCACCGCCGGTGCGAGGTCGGGCGAGCGTAAGGTGAGCCACACCAGCGCCAGGGTGAGGACGCAGGGGACGCCGAAGGCGACGCGGTTGCGCAGCGAGTCGCCGAACCCGGGCTCGTCGGCGGCGATCCGCCAAGCCGAGTAGGCGACGACGGAAGCGACCAGCACCGCCCACAGCCGCCCACTGCGGTCCCCGACCAGCACGGCCGCAAGACGCCGCGACGCCGGGGCGGCGGAAGAGGCAGGCGCAGTGGAGTGGATGGCCGAGAGTTTAACTCCCTCCACGGCATCGACGAGCGAGCGCTGCGAGCAGCTCGGCTCCTCGAACGAGCTGAGATCGCTCACCGGCTCTACGGCGGCCCTGCTACGGCGCTCAGTTGGGGTGCGCCACGGCCGCTTGCTTCTCCGTCGGCACCGCCAGCAAGACGCTGCGGATCACCTTCAGCTCGCGGTTGCCGAACTGGTCGCGCGTCTTGATGGTCGTCGCGTGCGGCTGCGGCGGAAGGTGGTACACCGCGAGGTGGTCCTTGGCGTTCTTGATGCCCACCGGCGCGTGCCCTTCGCGGACCTTTCTCACCGGGGTGCAGAAGAAGCGCGGCTTCCCTACCTGGATTGCCGGCTTCGCCCCGAACTGATCCTGCAGCGTCACCACCGGCAGCGCCGGGGCGGTGTTCACCGTGATGACCTCGTAGCACTTGTAGTGATCGAGGGTGGCCGGAAACGCACTTCCCGCGTCGCTCGTCTTCTGCGCGGGCACGAGGAGGAAGCGCGGCGTCTTGATGTCGACGCTGTGCTGGCCGAACTGGTTGCGGAAGCGGATGGTGCGCCGCGGCTCGACCTGGGGCTGTTGCAGCGCGTACCAAGTGAGATGCGCGTTCTTGTCCTGGATGCCGACCCCGACGTTGCCGTGCTTCTTGCGGGTCGCATTGGCGAACATGGTCAGCGCCTCGAGCTTGACGTCGTGCAAGGGGAGGTTGAGCTGATCGGAGAGCTTCACCTTGAAGCTCACGGGGATCTTCTGGACCTCGTAGACCTTGAAGTGATCCAGGGCCCGAGCGCACGCCGGCAGGACCAGCGCCACCGCAATCGCCATCTTCCACACTGCGAGACCTCGACTTCTCATCGCGAGCTCCTTTCGTCCGGACGGTGGACACCCGTTCGAAGATAGCTTCGACGCTGCGCTCGAAATTTCGACATCGTGTAGACGGCCGCAGCTGGCGGCCTTCCCCTTGACCGCCTGCCGCGGCGTTGCGCAGCGGGTCGAGTCATCCCACTCGGCGCAGCGCGCGGGCGAGCTGCAAAAGTGCGATCGCGGCGCCGCCGGTGGCGAGCGCGGCGGACACGTCGAAGCCGGCGATCAGCAGCGCCACCGCGGCGCCGCCGGCACCGACGGCGAGCGCGGTCCAGACTCCCGCGCGCAATCGCAGGTTGCGCTGGCGTTCGAGGCGCGGGTGCTCGACGGTCACGGTCGCCAGCTCGCCGGCCGCCGCGCGTTCCGCCAGCGTGAGCAGCGAGCGCCAGCCGCGCACGAGGTCGTAGCCGTGACGCATGAGCGGTCCCGACCACCAGTCGCCTTCGCGCCAGGCGGTCAGGGTCTGGCGTAGCTTGATCTCCCAGTAGATCGGCAGCGAGTCGCGCGCGAAGTCGAGGCGCGGCGAGAGGGTCGCCAGCGTGGTGCCGTAGACGACGACGTTGCGCAGGTAGGTGGCCCAGCCGGCGGCGAGCTGCATGCGGTGGCGGCGGAAGAGGCGCAGCTCCTCTTCGAGGTAGACGCCCAGCGAGCGCTCGGCGAAGCTCTTCCCCGCCGAGGCCTTGAAGCGCGTCGCCAGTGCGCGGTAGTCGTCCTGGAAGCGGCGCACGTCGGTCGCCTCGGTCGGGCGCGCGTAGCGGAAGAGCAGCGGCCAGAGGCCCTCGTAGTCGTCCATCAGCTCGCACAGCACCATGTCGACGACGTCGCGGCGCACTGGTTCGGAAAGCTCGCCGACGAGGCCAAAGTCGACGTAGCCGAGGCGGCCGTCGGGCAGCGCGAGGACGTTGGCCGGGTGCGGATCGGCCTGGAAGAAGCCGTGGCCGAGCGCCTGCTGCATCTGGCTCCTGAGGATGCGCGGTGCGAGCTCGTCGGGGTCGATGCCGCGCGCGGCGAGCCACTCCGCGTCGTCGCGATGCGCGAGCACCTCGCGCACCGTCACGCCGTCGAGGAAGGTGGCGACGAGCACGCGCTCGGTGAGCAGCTCATCGACGATCTCCGGCGCGACGACGCCGGGTAGCCGCAGCGCCGCGAAGCGCTTGCCGGCAGCGGCCTCGACTCGGTAGTCGAGCTCGGCGCGGGTGAAGGCAACGACCTCGTCGAGCATCTCGTCGAGCTGCTCGCGCTCGAGGTCGAGGAACAGGTGAAGGCGGCCCACCGCGGCGACGCGGCGCAGCACCGCGAAGTCGAGCTCGAAGGCGGCGCGCGCGCCCGGGCGCTGCACCTTCACCGCGACCCTGCGACTTTGGCCGCTTGGACGATCCGCCAGCGTGGCGCGATGCACTTGGCCGATCGAGGCGCTGGCGAGCGGCGCCTCGTCGAAATCGGCGAAGCGCGTGCGCCAATCGGCGCCCAGCTCGGCGGCGAGCACCTCGGCGATGGCCTCGAACGGCAGCGGCGCGGTGTCGTCGAGCAGCCGCGACAGCTCGTCGCGGTAGGCGGGCGGCAGCAGGTCGGCGTGGAGCGCCAGCAGCTGGCCGATCTTGACGAACGCCGGGCCGAGCGACTCGAAGAGCTCGCGCAGCCGTCGCGCGCTCGCCGCGCCCGCGGCGCCATCGCCGGCGCGGGCGTCGCGGCCGAAGACGGCGCCGAAACCGTAGCGGGCGAAGGCGGCCGTGATCTCGGCGGCGCGCGCCGCTTCGTCCAGCAGACCCGAGCCACCGACGTCGGACGCCGAACGGCGCGTCGCGCTCATCTCCACCTCGCTGCGAACGAGTCGGAGGATACCGCGACGAGCCGAGCCCGCCCCCGCGGGCGAGCTCGGATCTCGGCGAGCGCAGGAGGCGTGGCCTCAGCGCCCGCTGGTCGCCGCGTCGCTCGGCGTCTCGGCGAGGGTCGCCGGCGCCGGCAGCGTGGCGTTCTGCCACTTCAGGCCGTCGAGCAGCACCAGGTACTCGCGGCGCCCCTCGTCCCAGCGCACCGACCAGGTGGTCGGGTACCAGCCGGCGCGGGCGAAGGCCTCGGGCTGCGGCACGGGGCGCGTGAGGTCGGGCTTGCTGGCGAGGAAGGCGCGCGTGATCATCGGCTCGAGGAAGTTGATCTGCTGGTCGTACGACCCGATGATGAAGGTGGCGGTGAACTGCTCGCCGTGGAGCTCGGCGGAGCTGGTGTCGACCCAGTGCACGCCCATGCGCTTGTGCTGCGTGTTCGGCGGCAGGATGTAGCCGGCCGGGATCGCGCTCGCCGGCGGCAGCCGGTACGCCCGCTCGAGGTCGCGGTCCATCACGGTGATGCGGTCGACCTCCTCGGGCGTGGTGAGGAAGAAGTGCACGTCGAAGTGCGAGTGGTCGTAGATGCCCTTGGGCTCGTGGCCGTTCGGGTTCCAGTAGAGGCCGACGTGATCGTAGGGAGGCAGCGCGAGCCCGGCGGGCAGCGGCAGCCGGGTAGAGCCAGCCGAGGTCGTCGGCCGGCATCTCGGCAGGTAGGCCGTCGAGCGCCGTCTCCGAGAGGCTCACGGCGACGGTCTTCGGCTTGCCGTCGACGTCGACGGCGACGAGCGTGCGGGCGGTGCCGTTGCCGAAGGCAACCGTAGCGCCGTAGAGGATGCTGGGACCCAGGGGCGCAGACACTCTGCGTTCGCCGGCCGCGGCGGTAGCGGCAGCAGCGGACGACGCAGGTTGCGAAGGCGCGACATGACGATGCTCCGCGGGCGCCGCGGCGGGTGACGCGGTGACGGTCGGCGCGTGGTGCTGATGCTCCGCGGCGGCGAGGCCGGCGGCGGTACCGAGCTGAGCGAGCAACGCGAGCGAGAGAGCGGCGGTGCGAGACATGGCGAATCCCCTTCTCGGTTGGGTTGCGATCGCCGCGGCGTTCCGAGGTCCGACGTGGCGAGCCGCGATCGGGTCCTTCCCGTGCGACGCGGACATTCCAGCGCGCACGAGGGGTCGCGCACTTCCCACGATCGGGCCAATTTGCAGCCGACGTCGCGAATGGCCCGTTCGGGCCATACGACGCGGCCTACCGGCTCAAGGCTCGAGCAGGCCGCTCTGCGCGGCGTAGGCGACGGCGGCGGAGCGCGAGGGCAAGTCGAGCCGGGTGAGGATGTTGCCCACGTGCCGGTGGACCGTGTGCTCGCTCAGGCCGAGCTCGCTCGCGATCTCTTTGTTGCTCAGCCCGCGGGCGACGAGGCGGATGACCTCACGCTCGCGCGGCGTCAGGGCCGACGGGCGAGTCGACGGCGCGGGCTCGTCGCCGCCCGTCACGCCCAGGGCCCGCAGCTCGTCCTGCGCCCGTCGCGACTCCTGTGCGGCATCCGCCGGACGGCCGAGCGCGCCGAGGCACCGCGCCAAGGCCTTGCGCGCGCGAGCCGCCTCGTAGGGCGCACCGAGCCGCGCGAAGGCGGCGACGGCATCCTCGAAGCAGCGCCGCCCCTGATCGTGGTCCCCGGACGCGCAGGCGACGATGCCCTCGGCCAGGCGCGCCATGGCGCGCGGCGCCGGCGTGTCGAGGCGCTGCGCCAGCTCGCTCATCTCGTGAAGCGCCGCGGCGGCGGCGGCGGTGTCGCCCTGCGCGGCGTGCGCCTCGACGAGCAGCTGCAACGCCGGGAGCCGCGACAGCCGATCGCGTTCCGGCAGCTGGCGGAGATAGCGCTCCACCATCTCGACGGCGGTGCGCGCATTGCCGCGCTCGAGGGCGATCGCGGCGCGGCCGAGGATCGCGCGCGCGTCGGTGTCGATCTTGGCGAAGAGCGCCTCCGCCTCGTCGGTGCGGCCCTGGCGCCGGCGCAGCTCGCCGAGCCGGGCGGTGGCCTCGCGCACGAAGCCGGGGGCGAAGGCGCGCGACTCGCGGTCCATCTTGCCGATCTCTTCCTCGGCCTCCGCCCACTTGCCGGTCCACAACAGGATGCCGACCGAGTGGTTGCGGCAGTAGGTGTCGTAAGGGACGAGCCGCAGCGGGTCGTGGTGCTCGCGGACGCGCGCCAGCCACTGTGCTGCACGCTCGAGGTCGCCGACCTCCTCGCAGGTGGTGAGCACATAGCAGCAGGCGTTGCCGGCGGCGCAGTGGTCGCCCAGCTCGCCGCTGAGCGCCGCGGTGGTCACCTCGTCGAGCCGCCGCATCCCCTCGCGTAAGTCGCCCTCGTGGGCCAGCATCACTCCTTCGAGGCCGAGCGCCATCAGCTCGACCTCGCGCAGCCCCGCATCCCGCGCGAGCTGCAGCGCCTCGCTCACGCGCTCGCGGGCGGTGGTCTCGTCGCCGCGATAGAGCCGCAGGATGTGCGCTTCCCAGAAGAGCAGCCAGGCGAGCTCGGGCGAGGGTTCGAGCCCGGTGAGCACCCGCCGCGCCCGCTGCAGCCACCCGTTGGCGACCGCAGGCTGGCCGCGCCCCGACTCGTGCTCGAGCGCGAGCCAGGTGGCGACGCGAGCGGCGGCGCGGCTGTCGCCGCGCGCCTGGTAGAGCCGGTACGCCGCCTCCTGCGCCGCGATGGCGCCGTCGGTGTCGCCTTGCCAGAACGACGCGAGACCCAGCCCCTCGCGCGCTTCCGGCGAATCCTCCACCGCGAGCGCAGCGCGGAAGCCGGCGCTGGCGGCTCCCCAGTCGGCGCGCCGCAGCGCCTCGTCGGCGGCCCGGAGATGCGTCGGTGCGTCGGTGCCGACGTCTGACGGAGATGTCGCAGTCACGCTGACGACAATGGTAGGGCATGCCGTCGCCGGGGGCCAGCGCGCCGCGGCGGCGTCGGCTGTCGCACCGAAGCCCGCTCAGCTCGCAGCGGCATCGCGTTTGCCCGACGGCGGCGACACCATGTCTTGATAGCCTGCACGAGCCCGCCCTCAGAATGGGCGTCAGCTAACGGAGGTGATGATGCACCCGACCGCCCTGCTCGCCCGCGCTCTGACGTTCGCTCTCGCCCTCGTCGTCCTCGCCGTTCCCGCCACCGCCAAGGTGACGCGCTATCTCACCGGCAACGCCGCCGACGTCAACCCGACGCTCTCCGGCCCGGCCCACGACCTCGGCGGCGGCGGCACCGACGTCGACGCCGCGCTGCAGTGGATCATCGACGAGGTGCGCGGCTGCACCGCCTGCGCCACCACGGTGGACGTCGTCATCCTGCGCTCGTCGGGCGCCGACGGTTACAACGACTACATCTACGCCATGAACGGCGTCGACTCCGTGGAGACGCTGGTCATCACCGCCGCGAAGGACTCCAACACGGCAGCGGTCGAGACCACGGTGCTCAACGCCGAGGTGGTGTTCTTCGCCGGCGGCGACCAGTGCAACTACGTGAAGTACTTCAAGGGCACCAAGGTCGAGACGGCGGTGGAGTCGGTGTACGCCCGCGGCGGCGGCGTCGGCGGCACCAGCGCCGGCACCGCCATCCTCGGCGAGTTCACCTACGACGGCTGCAACGGCAGCGCCACCTCGGCGAACGCGCTGGCCGACCCCTACCATCGCCGCGTCACCTTCACCTACGGCTTCTTCAACTTCGCCAACCTGCAGGACGTCATCACCGACAGCCACTTCGTCCCCCGCGACCGCATGGGGCGCACGCTCGTCTTCCTCGCCCGTCAGATCCAGGACGGCCAAGCCCAGACGGCGTGGAGCGTCGCGGTGAACGAGGTGACCTCGGTGGTGATCGACGCCGCCGGCCTCGCCACCGTCATGGGCGACGGCCCGGCCTACTTCATCCACGCCGACCACGCCGTCGGCACCTTCGCGGGTGAGGTGTGCGCCCCACGGACGCCGTTGACGTACAAGGGCTACAAGATTTGGCGGGTAGATTCCGGCGGGACCTTCAACCTGGCGAACCGGCCGACCACCGGCTTCTACAGCGTCGACGTCGTCAACGGCGTGATCACCTCGAATCCGTACTGAAGATCGGTCCGCACACGCGCCGGCAACGAGGTCAGACCGACGGCAGCGCGCTTGCGACGAGCGCGCCGCCATGGCCGTAGACTCGCCGCGCCGTGGCCAGTATCGAGACGGTCCGACGATTCTTCTTCGGCAACGACGTCTTCATCTCCTACTCGCGGCTCCAGGGCGCCGACTACGCACTGGCCCTCGCGAATCAGCTGACCCGAAAAGGCATTGTCTGCTTCCTCGACCAGTGGGGAACGCCTCCCGGCCGCGAGTTGCCGCCGCAGCTGCGGCACGCGTTGAGCCGCAGCACGATGCTCGTCCTCGTCGGCAGCGAGGCCGCCGCCGCGTCGGAGAACGTGCGACTGGAGGTCGAGGAGTTCCTGAAGACCGGGCGGCCGCTGATTCCCATCACCTTCATCGCCGAGGCGGATTACCGCGAGGCGCAGTCGGGCCGCGCCGCACGGACGATCACTGGGGCCCTCGAGCGCGCCGCCTGGTTTCCCGCGATCGAAGGCGTCGCGCGCACCTTCGAGTCGCTGGTCGCCATCGAGAAGTCCCAGCCGAGCGCGCCGGTCATCGACCGCATCGTCAACGCGGAAGGCTTCACGCGACGGAACAAACGGCTGCGCAACGTCTTCTGGGGCACGTTGACGGCGATCGCAATCTTGGTCGCCGGTGGGCTCTGGGCCGTCAAACGCGCCGCCCAAGCGAGCAGACAGCAAGCGACGGCAGAACGACAGGCGCAGCGCGCCACAGCGCAGCGTCTGGCGAGCGACGCGCTGAAGGACCTCGACACCCTGCCGCAGGCCAGCCTGGCGAAGGCCGCCTACGCCGTTCAGCTGGGCATTGCGCACCAGGATCCCGTCGTCCCGGCGGCCCGTCAGGCGCTCTGGCGCGCGCTGAGCGGCACCGGCGGCATCGTGCTCAGGGGTCATACCGCCCCCATCACTGACGTGGCGGCGAGCGTCGATGGACGCTGGTTGGCGTCCGCGAGCGGCGCCGAGGTGGCGCTCTGGGATCTCACCCGCAGCCTGCCGCCGAAGCCCCTGTTTCTCGACTGGCCCGGGGGCGGGCAAGTAGAGAACGGCCATGAAGGACAGCCAGACGTCCTCGAGGTCGCGTTCAGCCCCGACGGCAAGTGGCTCCTCGGCTGGCAGCGCGAGGAGGGAACGCGGCTCTGGAGGCTCCCGCCGAACGGCCCGCCGGCCCCATCGTACCCGCTCGCCCTCTGCCAGCGGGCGGGGTTCACGCCCAACAGCCAATGGGCAGTCACCATCAAGGACGGCCTGGCCACGCTGTGGAAGCTGAACGGGAGCAGCCCTCTGCAAAACCCTGTCCGCTTCGGCAACGATCTCGTCGAGGAGCTCCGAAAGCATTCACCGGACGGGTCGATTCTGGAAGATGCAAAACACGAGGCGGATCTCCGCAAGCATGTCGACTCCGCCGCAGTCAGCAGCGACTTTCTTCGCCTCGTGGTCGGCCCTCCTGACGGCGCGAGTCGCCAAGTCTTGGACTTGACCGCGCCCGACCCGCAGCGTAGCGCCGTAGCGCTGCCGAGCTTCCCCGACGGCTCGAAGCATCTCGCCGCAAGCTCCGACGGACAATGGATTGCGGCCGGGAAGCAGGTGGTGAATGTCCTGCCAGGAGCTCGGCCGCGGTCCTTCGTCTTGACTGATCCCTCCCTCGGCTTCAGCGCTGACAGCCGGTGGCTGGCGACCGCCCACGACGGTCAAAGCATGTTGCTCTGGGACCTCAGCGCGTCGCAGCCCCTGGCCGAGCCGAGGATCCTCGACGACAATGCCGGCGCGGTCCGTCACCTGGCCTTCAGCTCCGATGGTCGCTGGTTGGCCACCGGCGCCGACAACGATGACCGGCTCGGCTGGCGGCGCATCGGCAAGCACGTCCTGCAGCTCTGGGATCTGGCGCCGGACGACGGTTCGCTCCGAGGCAAGTCGAGGCCACTGAAGATTGGCGGCGACGTGGATGGCTTGGCCTTCAGTCCGCACAGCCGGTGGCTCGTCGCCCGCGGCGACGACAAGCCGGGGTACGGCGGCACACCGACGGTGAAGATTTGGCATCTGGGCGAAGAACCCTCGGCGCCGCGGTGGTCATTGACCGATCCGACCGAGGGGTTCACGTTGCGCGGACACGAAGGGCCGATCACCGCGCTCGCCTTTACACCCGACGACCGCTGGCTGGTCACTGGCGGCGCGGACACGATGCTGCGGCTGTGGTCGCTCACCAGCAACCACGACTGGAATGCGGCCTCAGACACCTGGAAGGGCAACCCAGACAAGCCCATCACGTCGATTCTCCTTAGCCGCAACGACCGGTGGATGGCGACCACCGATTGGGGAAGCGACGACGTGGCCGAGGTCCGGTTGTGGGACTTGACGACACGCGGATCGACGCCGGTCCTCATCGACAGCGCCGACGCAACGTTAGCGCTCAGCGCCGACGACCGCTGGCTGGTGAGCGCCAACGGCGCGAAGGTGGAAGGCCGCCTGCTCCTCTATCGGCTCGACCGCATCGACGGGGCCATGCATCCCATCGAGCTGCCGTCGCCCCGTAGCGCGATCCGCACCTTCGCCATCACCCCGAACAGTCGCTGGCTCGTTGTTGCCTACGACGACCGCACCGTGCGGTTATGGAATCTCACCACGAGCGCTCCCGGCGCCGCCGTTCCCCTCCATGCTTACCGCGGTGAGCTCCGTACGCTGGCTCTCAGTGGCGACGGCGAGTGGTTGGCGACCGCGGACATGGCGTCGCCGCTCGGCCGCCTCTGGCGTCTCGATGCACCCGCGGCTCCCGCGATCACACTCGACGGTCATGACGCGCCAGTCGCCGCACTGGCGTTCAGCCCCGACGGGCGCAGGCTCGCCGCGCTCGCCGACGACGGTGCCGTGCGCCTGTGGGACCTGTCCCTCGACGGTCCGCGTGGCCACGCGGCCACGTTGAGGGATCGCGCGCGGGTTGGCGAGAAGGAGGTGCGGGGCACCGGACGGTTCGACCTCCGGTTCACCGCCGATGGCCGGCGGCTCATCGCTTTCACAGAATCCTGTGGGGACTGCACCACCGTGTGGGACTTGACTGCGCCCGGCCGGCCGGCCGGGTTCCGCGTGCGGGGCCCGATCAAAGGCTGGTACGGCGTGCGGGCGAGGACGGCCGGCCGCTGGCTCCTCACCGGGGCCGACGATCGCTGGGTGCCGCCGCGAACCCTGGACACTGTCCTGCTCTGGGACCTCGACGCCCTCGGTACGCCGCCGCGGTTGCTCACCAATCCGGGTGGCAGCGAGGACGTGGCCTTCAGCTCGGATGGCGACCACCTGCTGATGGGAGCCCAGCTCTGGCACCTCACCGCCGATGATCCGGCAAGCTCGCGCGTCGAGTTGCCGATCGTCGGCGACGAGTCCGGTCCAGGCGTGACCGCCCTCGCCATCAGTCCCAACGGCCGTTGGGCGTTCGTCAGCAAGGACGGCAGCATCAGTCGCTATCCGCTCGACGTGCGCGACCTGCTCGCCCTCGCCGACGCCGCCGCGAGCCGCAACCTGACGCCCGCGGAGTGGAGCGAGCTGTTCCTGCCGGAACCCTTTCGCAAGGTGTTCGCGCGGCTGCCCTGAGGCCAGGCCTGGTCAGATCCTCGGCGGCGCGTCCTTGCGCCGCGCGCGCTTGGCGCGCGACCAGTCTTGGTTCATCCAGGCGATGAAGTCGATGGAGACTTCCTTCGGGCAGACCGCTTCGCATTCGCGGAAGTTGCTGCAGGTGCCGAAGCGTTCCTGCTCCATGCGGTCGACCATCTTCTCGACGCGCAGGAGGCGCTCGGGTTGGCCTTGCGGCAGCAGCGCGAGGTGCGAGACCTTGGCCGAGGTGAAGAGCTGCGCCGCGCCGTTGGGGCATTGCGCGACGCAGGCGCCGCAGCCGATGCAGGCGGCGGCCTCGAAGGCGCGGTCGGCGTTGGGCTTGGGCACCGGGATGGCGTTGGCGTCCTGGGCGCTGCCGGTGTTGACCGAGACGTAGCCGCCGGCCTGGATGATGCGGTCGAAGGCGGAGCGGTCGACGACGAGGTCGCGGACGATGGGGAACGCCGCCGAGCGCCAGGGCTCGAGCCAGAGCTCGGCGCCGTCCGAGAACTCGCGCAGGTGCAGCTGGCAGACGGTGGTGGCGCGGCGCGGGCCGTGGGCGACGCCGTCGATCATGAAGCCGCAGGTGCCGCAGATGCCCTCGCGGCAGTCGCTGTCGAAGGCGATCGGCGCCTCGCCCTTCGCGATCAGCCGCTCGTTGAGCACGTCGAGCAGCTCGAGGAACGACATGTGCTCGTTGGCGTCGGGCACCTCGTAGCGCTCGAAGCGGCCTTCCGCTTGCGGTCCCGCCTGCCGCCAGACGTGCAGCGTGATCCGCATCGAGCTCACTTGTAGCTCCCTGTTTTCATTTATAGCTTCGCTTGCTCGGGTGCACGTGCTCGAAGGCGAGGGCTTCCTTGTGCAGCACCGGCGGCTTCCCGGCGCCCGTCCACTGCCAGGCGGCGACGTAGGCGTAGCGGTCGTCGTCGCGCAGCGCCTCGCCGTCCTCGGTCTGGTACTCCTCGCGGAAGTGGCCGCCGGCGGACTCGTCGCGGTGCCGCGCGTCGATGCACATCAGGCGCGCCAGCTCGAAGAAGTCGGCGACGCGTCCCGCCTTCTCGAGCCCCTGGTTGAGCTCTTCGCCGCCGCCGACGACGCGCAGCTCGCGCCAGTAGCGGCGCTCGAGCTCCTCGATGGCGCCGATCGCCCCCTCGAGACCCTCCGCCGTGCGCGACATGCCGCAGGCATCCCACATCAGGCGGCCAAGCTCGCGGTGGAACGAGTCGACGCTGCGGTTGCCGCTGACGGCGAGCAGCTTCTGCACCCGCTCGCGCACCTCCCCTTCGGCGCTGCGAAAGACCGGCGCGTCCGCGGGCATCCGCTTCTCGCCGAGATGGCGCGAAAGGTAGTCGGCGATGGTGTAAGGCAGAATGAAGTAGCCGTCGGCGAGCCCCTGCATGAGCGCCGAGGCGCCGAGGCGGTTGGCCCCGTGGTCGGAGAAGTTGGCCTCGCCGACGACGTAGAGGCCGGGGATGGTGCTCTGCAGGTCATAGTCGACCCACAGACCGCCCATCGTGTAGTGCGGCGCCGGGTAGATGCGCATCGGCACTTCGTACGGGCTCTCGCCGGTGATGCGCTCGTACATTTCGAAGAGGTTGCTGTAGCGCTCCTCGACGACCGGGCGGCCGAGGCGCTGGATGGCGCTGCTGAAGTCGAGATACACGCCGTTCTTCTGTGGCCCGACGCCGCGTCCGTCGTCGACTTCGCGCTTCACCGCGCGCGAGGCAACGTCACGCGGCACCAGGTTGCCGAAGGCCGGATAGCGACGCTCTAGGAAGTAGTCGCGCTCCTCCTCCGGGATCTGGTGCGGCGGCCGCTCGTCGCCCTTCTTGGCCGGCACCCAGATGCGGCCATCGTTGCGCAGCGACTCGCTCATCAGCGTGAGCTTGCTCTGGTAGTCGCCCGACGCCGGGATGCAAGTCGGATGGATCTGCGTGAAGCAAGGGTTGGCGAAGAGGGCGCCGCGGCGATGCGCGCGCCACGCGGCGGTGACGTTGCACCCCTTGGCGTTGGTCGACAGGAAGAAGACGTTGCTGTAGCCGCCGGTGGCGAGCACCACCGCGTCGCCCGCGTGGCTCCGGATCGTGCCGTCGATGAGGTCGCGCACGACGATGCCGCGCGCGCGGCCGCCCTCGACGACGACGTCGAGCATCTCGGTGCGCGGGAACATGCGGACCTGCTTGGCTTCGATCTGCCGGCAGAGCGCCTGGTAGCAGCCGAGGAGCAGCTGCTGCCCGGTCTGGCCGCGAGCGTAGAAGGTGCGCTGCACCTGCGCGCCGCCGAAGGAGCGGTTGTCGAGCAGCCCGCCGTACTCGCGCGCGAAGGGCACGCCCTGTGCGACGCACTGGTCGATGATGTTGACGCTCACTTCGGCGAGGCGGTAGACGTTGGCCTCGCGGGCGCGGAAGTCTCCCCCCTTCACCGTGTCGTAGAAGAGGCGCCAGACGCTGTCGCCGTCGTTCTGGTAGTTCTTCGCCGCGTTGATGCCACCCTGCGCGGCGATCGAGTGGGCGCGGCGCGCGCTGTCCTGGAAGCAGAAGCACTCGACCTCGTAGCCGAGCTCGCCGAGCGTGGCGGCGGCGGCGCCGCCGGCGAGGCCGGAGCCGACGACGAGCACCTTGAAGCGCCGCTTGTTGGCGGGGTTGACGAGCTTGTACTCGAAGCGGGCGCGCTCCCACTTGCCGATGATGGGGCCTGCCGGCAGGCGCGTGGTGAGCGGCGCCTCGGCTTCGCGGATGTCGATCGTCATCGCACCAGCCCGGTCAATACCGCGATCGGGAAGCTGACGTTGCCGACGCAGACAATGAGCGCGAAGGCGGTGGCGAGGGTGCGACGCCAATCTGAAAACAAACCAGGATGGCCGCCGCGCTCGATCGAGCGCGGCACCCAGCCGATCGACTGGAACATGCTCCACACGCCGTGGAAGAGGTGGAAGCCGAGGAAGACCTGCGCCACCACGTAGATGAGGCTCACCCACCAGATCGAGAAGCCGGCGACGAAGTTGTGGTAGGGGTCGTGAGGAACGAACGACGCCGTGCTGGCCCCACCAGCCTCGACCGCAACGGCGAAGGGCGCCGCCGGCGCGACGCGCATGCCCCAGGTGAAGTGGGCCAGGTGGTAGAGGACGAAGAGCGCGACGATCACCCCGCCCCAGCGCATGGTGCGCTCGGCATAGGTCGTCTGCACCGGCTCACGACGTTTGTAGTCGACCGGGCGCGCGGCGTGGCTCTGGCGGGTGGTGGCCCACGCCGCGTGGATGTGCAGGACGGCGGCGACGATCAAGCCGCCGCGGAGGATCCAGAGCAGCCCGGAGTGAGGAATGAAGGGCGCACCGAGCGTGCGCAGCGCCCGCGCGTAGTCGTTGAAGGCCTGCTGCCCGGCGTAGACCTTGAGGTTGCCCGCCATGTGGACGGCGACGAAGCCGCACAGGAGCAGCCCGGTCACCGCCATCACCTGCTTCTTGCCGAGGCTCGAGCGGTAGAGCTCGACGATCCAGCGCATCCCGTCTCCCGCCTGCCGGACGCGCCGCAAGGTATCACGTCACGCTGCGGCAAAACCCTCGACGCGGGCGGCGGAGCGTCGCTCGCGGCAGCTGTCGGAAGCAGGGATTTCCGTGAGGGGGAACCTTTAGTCTAACACGGTCACGGTTTGTCCTAGGAATGGTGGCGGGAGGGCTTCCGCTACACAACCGGCTGTGGTACTCTGTTGTGTCAGTAGGGGACCCCTAACAAGGAGGAGAGAACGCATGGCTGCGAAGAAACCCGCGAAGAAGGCGAAGGCCAAGAAGGCGACCGCCAAGGCGAAGCCGGCGGCTGCGAAGAAGGCGACCGCCAAGAAGAAGCCCGCCAAGAAGGGCAAGAAGTAGACCGAAGCGGGCATTAGGCGGCGGGAGCGCCCGCTTCCGCCGCCCTCCGGTCTCTGGCCCCAGGCTTCCTCTCCCTCCCCCGCCTCCCCGCTCCGCCCTTCAGCCAGATCGCTTCCGCCGGCTAGCCGTCACGCTTCGGTGGGGTTCGTCGCGCGCATGCCACTGCCGCGTCCGCGCCGGCGACGGCGCCGCCTGCGGCGCGCCACGGGCGCTTCGCCTGTACCGGGCGCGGCGGCGCCGGGCTCGGCAACCGCTTCCGGCGGCGGCAGCTCCTCGACGCGGCCGCGCTGCTGGGCGGCGGCGAACCAGGCCGCCAGCGCCTCGCGCCCTTCGCCGGTTGCCTCGACCATCATCTCGAAGAGCGCCAGCCCGTCGTCGAAGTAGGCGCGGCGCGCCATCTGCACGCGGCCGCGCGGCTGCCAGCCGGGCTCGCAGAGGCGGTGGAACGCGACCAGCGCGTGGTTGAGCTGCGCGCTGCGCGCCCGCGACAGCGCGAGACGCGAGGCGAACGGGTCCACCGTTTCGTCGATCAACTGGCGCAGCGCCGCGCGGCTCATCGGCCGCTGGTCGATCGCCTCGATGTCGTCGCGCCGCTGCAGCACCTTGGGCAGCACCAGCACCGCGAGCAGCGCCGCGTCGGATAGCGGACGACCCTGCTGCACCAGCTCGTCGACGGTGGGCAGCAGACGCCCGTAGTCGCTGGTGCCGGCGGCAGCGCCCACCATGGCGTAGGCCTCGGGCAGCAGCACCTCGAGCAACCCCAGATCGAGCATCCACTGCAGCGCCGCGCCGGCGTGGCCGCAGCGCAGAAGCTGCAGGATCTCCTCGGTGACGCGCACCGGCGACGCCTGCTCGAGCTTCTGCCGTTGGTGGTGGATCGACTCCTGCGTGCCCGCCTCGATGCCGAAGGAGAGCCGCGCCGCGTACTCGCAGGCGCGCATCATGCGCACCGGGTCCTCCTGCAGCCGCACGTCGGGGTCGCCGATGACACGGATCATCCGCCGCTCGAGGTCCTCGATGCCGCCCACCCAGTCGATCACCGAGAAGTCGTCGATGTCGTAGAAGAGCGCGTTGACGGTGAAGTCGCGGCGGAAGGCGTCCTCGCGCGGCGTGCCGAAGGTGTTGTCGCTGGTGACCAGCAGGTCGTCGGCAGTGCGGTCCTCGGCGCGGCGGTCGCGGCTGGTCGCGGCCGTGCGCGGGTCCTCGGGCGGCGCCCCCGGGTCGGGCGCGCCGCGGAAGGTCGAGACCTCGATCACCTCGCCTTCGAACACCACGTGGACGAGGCGGAAGCGGCGGCCGATGATCCGCGAGTTGCGGAACAGGCGCCGCACCTCGTTCGGGCTGGCGTCGGTGCCGACGTCGAAGTCCTTGGGCCGCCGCCCGAGCATCAGGTCCCGCACGCTGCCGCCCACCATGTAGGCCTTGTACCCGCGCTGGTGGAGGCGGTACAACACCTTCAAGGCGTTGGGGGAGATGCCCTTGCGGGAGATCGGGTGCTCGGGCCGCGGCAGGACGCGCGGCTCGGTGGGTCCCTCGCTCACTGGCGTAAGTATATGAGACGGCTGAGCGGTCCCTCGGTCCTCGCGCGCGACGCGACGGCGGTCTAGACTCGCCGCACCGATGAATGCAGTGACCGCAGCGCCGCGGCTTCGCCGCCTCGGCCGGACCTTCATGTGCGCCGGCACGCTCGCGCTCGTCGCGCTCGCCGCCGGATGGCCGCGCGTGCTGGCCTGGGCAGCGCGCTACCTCTCACGCGATCACGTCGTCACGGCGCGAGGAGCGGCGCAGCTCGCGCTGCTGCTGGCCGCCGCGTGCGCGGTGTTGATCGCCACTGGCTGGCTCCTCGCGAAGCTGGCGGCGGATACCGCTGCGCGGCGGCGATTGTTCGGCGCGACGCCGGAGCAGGCGGCGCGCGCGTACCGCATCCTGGCCTTGGGCTGGGCGGCGGCGATCGTCGCGGTCGCGGGCGTCTCCTATTTCGCCCGCGACGAACGGGTGATCGGCGAGACCGGCCTCGTCGAGACCGTCCAGCTCTTGCTGCTCCTCGCGGCGGCGCTCGTCCTCGCGAGAGCGGCCTGGGCGATGGGTCTGAGCAGCGGTCGCGGTCTCACGCTCGCCTTGCTCGCCGCGGCGGCCCTGCTGGTCGCGGGTGAAGAGGCGAGCTGGGGCCAGTGGTACTTCCGCTGGCAGACCCCTGACGCGTGGGCGGCGGTCAACCAGCAAGGCGAGACCAACGTCCACAACCTCTTCAACGCTCACTTCGAGCTCGCGTACGTCGCGCTGGGTATCGCCACGATCGCTTATCTCGCGCTGTCGACGGTGCTGCTGGCGAGCCGTCACGGCGGCGGCCGGTTCGCCTGGCTGCTCCTGCGGCCCGAGGCCACCGGTCCGGTGGCGGCGATGGCGATCGCTCTCGTGCGCGGCGGCCTCGGCGGCTCGCCGCACTGGTTCGAGCTCGAGGAGCTCGCCGCCTACCTCACGCTGCTGGTGTGGGCCCACGGCAACCTGCGGGCGGTTACGATCGCGTCATGGCACGCACCACCCGCCGCCGACTTCGCGTCCACTTCGCCACCGCCTTCGGCTTTCTCGTCGCCGCCGTGACCCTCGCCGTCCTCGAACCCGTCGCCGCCGAATCTCGGCCGAGCCTGTCGCGCCCCGAGCGCGCGATCGTGGCCCACGTCGACGCCCACGTCGGCGAGGCGCGGGCGCTGCTCGAGCAGGTGGTCAACCTCAACAGCGGCACGCAGAACTTAGCCGGCGTGCGCGCGGTGGGCGAGGTCTTCGCGCAGCAGCTCCAGGCGCTCGGCTTCACCACCCGCTGGTCGGACGGTGCCGGATGGGGGCGCGCCGGCCACCTGATCGCCGAACGGCCGGGACGCGGGCCGCACGTGCTGCTCATCGGCCACCTCGACACCGTCTTCGAGCCCGACAGCCCCTTCCAGCGCTACGAGGTGCTCGCCGGCGACCGCGCGCACGGCCCCGGCGTCATCGACATGAAGGGCGGCGACGTCATCCTCGTGCACGCGCTCGCCGCACTGCGCGCCGCCGGCGCCCTCGACCAACTCCAGGTCACGGTGTTCCTCTGCGGCGACGAGGAGGACTCGGGCTCGCCGCTGGCGGCGGCGCGCAAGGACCTCCTCGAGGCCGCGCGCGGCGTCGATTTCGCGCTCGGCTTCGAGGACGGCGACGGCTCGCCCGAGCACGCGGTGGTGGCGCGGCGCGGCGCCATCGACTGGCGCCTCACCACCACCGGCACGCCGGCGCACTCGTCGCAGATCTTCCAGCCCGAGGTCGGTGCCGGCGCCGCGTACGAGGCGGCGCGCATCCTCCACGGCTTCTACACCGAGCTCGCCGGCGAGCCCAACCTCACCTTCAACCCCGGCCTGCTCGTCGGCGGCACGACGGCGGAGCTGGCGTCCAATCTCATCAGCGGTTCCGCCAGCGGCAAGACCAACGTCGTCGCCGGCAAGGTGCTCGTCACGGGCGACCTACGCACGCTCGCGCCCGAACAGCTCGCCTCGGCGCAGCAGCGCATGCAGGCGATCGCCGGCCGCCACCTGCCCGGCACCTCCGCCGAGCTCGTCTTCGGCGAGGGCTATCCGCCGATGGCGCCGACGCCCGGCAACCTCGAGCTGCTGGCGCTCTACGACCAGGCGAGCCGCGACCTCGGCTTCGGCCCCGTCACCGCGGTGAATCCGCGCAACGCCGGCGCCGCCGACGTCTCCTTCATCGCCTCGACCGTGCCGCGCGTGCTCGACGCGTTGGGCTTGAAGGGCACCGGCGGTCACACCGTCGAGGAGACCGCCGACCTGAAGACGCTGCCGATGCAGACGAAGCGCGCCGCGCTCCTGCTCTACCGCCTCGCGCACCCGTAGGGCGGGTTCCGCACCCGCCGTCTTCGTCCGCGCCATCGCCCGCCGCGGTCGCTAGCAGCTCCAGCCGCTGGAGTAAGCTACGCGCCGCTTTACGCCCGCGGAAGCCACCCATGCCCGCGCCGCAGCTGCCCGCTCCGCTCGCCGACCGCCACGCGGCCGCGCTCGAGCAGATGGAGAGCGACCACGTCGTCGAGCGGATCTGGTCGCGCGACCACACGCTGTGGTCGCCGGAGCCGCGCGAGATCGCCGACCGCCTCGGCTGGCTCGACCTGCTCGACACCGACGAGCCGCTGCGCCGCGTCGCCTCCGTCGTCGAGGAAGCGCACGCCGAGGAGGTCGCGCACGTCGTGCTGCTCGGCATGGGCGGCAGCAGCCTCGGCGGCGAGGCGCTGGCGACGAGCTTCGGCCCGCAGGAAGGCTACCCGCGGCTCGTCGTCCTCGACTCCACGGTGCCCGACCGCGTGCGCCAGGTGCGCTCCGCGATCGACCCGCGGCGCACCATCTTCGTCACCGCCAGCAAGTCGGGCACGACCGCCGAGGTGCAGGCGCTCTTCGACTACTTCTGGGGCGAGGTCACCGAGTCCGACGACCCCGGCCGCCACTTCGTCGCCATCACCGACCCCGGCACGTCGCTCGCGGCGCTCGCCGTCGAGCGCGGCTTCCGCGAAGTGTTCTTGAACCCGCCCGACGTCGGCGGGCGCTTCAGCGTGCTCACCCTCTTCGGCGTCGTGCCGGCGGCGCTCGCCGGCATCGACATGCGCCGCCTGCTGGCGCGCGCCGACCGCATGCGCCGCGCCTGCGGCGCGCAGCATCCCGGCGCCGAGAACCCCGGCCTCGCCCTCGGCGCCTACCTCGGCGCCGCGGCGCTCGCCGGCCGCGACAAGGCGACGCTCCTCGTACCGCGCCGCGTCGCCGCCTTCGGCTTGTGGGCCGAGCAGCTGATCGCCGAGTCGACCGGCAAGCAGGGCAAGGGGATCGTGCCGATCGTCGGCGAGCCGCTCGCCGATCCCGGCGACTACGGCGACGACCGCGCCTTCGTGCACCTGCGGCTGCAGTCGGCGCCCGACTCGGTCGTCGAGGCGCAGGCGGCGCGGCTGCGCGACGCCGGGCTGCCGGTGTGGGAGCTGGTGCTCGCGCATCCGTGGGACCTCGGCGCGCAATTCTTCCTCTGGCAGTTCGCGACCGCCGTTGCCGGCCACTTGATCGGCGTGCACCCCTTCGACCAGCCCGACGTCGAGTCGGCGAAGAAGAGCACACGTGAGGTACTGGCGGCGTGGGAGCGCAGCGGCGAGCTGCCGGCAGTCGAGGCGCCCGCGGACCTCGAGGCCGAGCTCGAGAGGAAGCGGCCGACGTACGTGGCGCTCCTCGCCTACCTCGCGCCCGAGCCTGCGTTCGAGGCGGGCGTCGCCGACCTGCGCCGCGCGCTCCTCGAACGGCTGCACGTGGCGACGACCTTCGGCTACGGACCGCGCTACCTGCACTCGACCGGGCAGCTGCACAAGGGCGGTCCGCCGGGCGGCCTGCACGTCGAGGTGGTGGCGCGCGCCGCCGCCGACCTGCCGATCCCCGGCCGGCGCTACGGCTTCGCCACGCTGGCGGCGGCGCAGGCGGACGGCGACCTGCTCGCCTTGAAAGAAGCGGGACGCCGCTGCGTGCGGCTCGCCGCCGCCGATCCGGCCGCCGAGCTCGTGCGTATGGCAGGGCAATGGGCGCGGCCGTGACCATCGCGATGGCATCGAGGGTGAGGATCGCCGGCGGATGAAGCTCGAGGACCCACCGCAGGTCGACGCGGTCGCGCAGCGCGAGGCGATCGAACAGCGCCTTGCCGACGCGCGGCGCCGCACGCTCGATCTCATCGCGGTGCTCGACTCGGCCACGCTACGCCGCCAGCACATCCCCATCCTCTCGCCGATGGTGTGGGACGTCGGCCACATCGGCAACTTCGAGGAGCAGTGGATCGGCCAGCGCCTCGCCGGCCTGCCGCCGGTAGCAGACGGCTACCAGAAGATGTTCGATCCGGTGGCGAACCCGCGCCCGACGCGTGCCGCGCTGCCGCTGCCCACCGGCGAGGAGCTCGCCGGCTACCTGGCGCGCGTGCGCGAGCAGACGCTGCGCGTGCTGGAGAGCGGCGCCGACGGCGGCGACCCGCGCCTCGTCGCCGACGGCTTCGTCTACGAGATGGTCGTCGAGCACGAAGAGCAGCACCAGGAGACGCTGCTGCAGGCGATGCAGGTGCTCGCCGAACCGCCGTACGCGCCGAAGCGCCGCCGGCCGCTGCCCTCGCCGCGCGAGCTCGGCCGCACGGTCGTGCGCGACATGGTGCACGTGCCCGCGGGGCCGTTCGTCATGGGTTGGCAACGCCTGGGTTCGCAAAGACCTTGCTTCGCCTACGACAACGAGCTGCCGCCGCACGAGGTCGACGTCGCCGCGTTCTCAATCGACCGCTTCCCGGTGACGCACGGCGACTACCTCGCCTTCGTCGCGGACGGCGGCTACCGCCGGCGCGAGCTCTGGCAGCCCGCGGGCTGGGCGTTCCGGGAGCAGGAGTCGCTCGAAGCGCCGCGCCATTGGGTTCCGGCGCGCAGCGTCGGCCGCATCGGCTCGCCCTTCCAGCAGGCGTGGCTCGCCCGCTTCATGGACGTCATCGCGCCGGTCGAGGAGGTCGCCGACCTGCCGATCGTTCACGTCTGCTACTGGGAAGCCGACGCCTACGCGCGCTGGGCAGGCAAGCGGCTGCCCACCGAGGCCGAGTGGGAGAAGGCGGCGCTGTGGGACCCGGCGGCCGGCCGCGCGCGGCCGTGGCCGTGGGGCGAGGAGCCGCCCGGTGCGGCGAGCGATGACGCCAACAGCGCCCGCGCCAATCTCGACCAGCTCGGCTTCGCGCCGGCGCCCATCGGCGCCTACCCGCGCGGCGCCAGCGCCTACGGCGTCGAGCAGCTGGTGGGCGACTGCTGGGAGTGGACGAGCAGCGACTTCGGCGGCTACCCGGGCTTCGAGGCGTATCCCTACGACGACTACTCGAAGACTTGGTTCGGCACCGACTACAAAGTGCTGCGCGGCGCCTCGTGGGCGACGCGGCCGGCGGTGGCGCGCGGCACCTTCCGCAATTGGGACTACCCGATCCGCCGCCAGATCTTCGCCGGCTTCCGCCTGGCGCAGAACGGCTAGGTCGGCGCGCGGAGCACGCTCCGGCACCGACGCGCAGGAGCGCCGAGCACAGGCGCGAGAAGGCCGAGGCGCTGCTCCGCGCCTCGGCCTTCGACCCGCACCGCTCATACGGCGACGAGCGCCGCTGATTCGGCGCCGAGCGCGCCCGCGCCGTCTAGCTGCCGCTGCCGGCTACTGAGACGGAGGCGTCTCGGTGCTCATGTCGGTCGACATGTCCGTGGACATCTCGGTCGACATCTCGGTGGTCGTCTCGGTCGTCGCCGGAGTCTCGTACTCCGTCGTCGCCGCGTTGTCACCGTAGTCCTCGGCCTCCTCGTCCTTCTTGCAGCCGAACGACAGCATGGCCCCCAGGGCGACGACGGCAACCGCACAACGAGTCCAATTGCGCATGTGGATCCCTCCCTCTAGGCGCGTAATGAGAACACTGGATTCGCTTCCGGCGCAAGCGCCGGGCACAACGCGAGGTCCGCTAGCCCTTCGGCGGGGCCGGTGCCGGCTGCCCCTGCTGCGGCGCGGAGGTCGTCTGCGGCTGGCCGCTCGCCGGCGGCGACGGCGGTGGCCCGGCGGTCGCGCTGCCCGCCGGCGCGCCCGCGGCGGCCGCGCTCTCGGCGGGCGGCGGCGCCGGCGCAGGCAGCACCTCGACGGCGGGCTCCCACCATTCCGCGCCGGGCTCGAAGCGCCAGCCTTCGTAGGCGCACGTCGAGGCGACGTGGTCGCGGCCGTAGATGGGGTCGCCGCTGTGGACGCCGCGCTGCAGCGGGAAGACCTGGTTGCAGCCGTGGCAGTAGCGGCCGATCACCGCGCCGCGCCGCTCGGAAGGCAAGCGGCTCGCGGGCGCGGCCTTGGGGGCGCGGAACACCATCGCGGCGCAGCCTATCGCAGAGCGTGCCGCGCAACCGGGCCGGCGCGGCTCAGCGCGCCCCGAGCAGCTCGGCGCGCGAGAAGAAGAAGGCGAGCTCCTTCTCCGCGTTCTCGGGCGAATCGCTGCCGTGGATGGCGTTCTTCTCGATCGAGGTCGCGTAGAGCTTGCGGATGGTGCCCTCGTCGGCCTTGGCCGGATCGGTGGCGCCCATCACCTGGCGCAGGTACGGCACGGCGTCCTCGCGCTCGAGCGCCAGCGGCATGCAGGGGCCGCCGGTCATGAACTCGACGAGGCTGCCGTAGAACGGGCGCTGCGCGTGCACCTCGTAGAACGCCTGCGCCTGCTCGCGCGAGAGGTGCAGCACCTTGGCGGCGCGCAGCTTGAAGCCCTGGCGCTCGAGGTGGGCGATGACGTTGCCGGCGTTGCCGGCGGCGAAGGCGTCGGGCTTGACGATGGCGAGGGTATGGGGCATGTGGTCCTCTTCGTCCAGGTCTACATCAGGTTGCTGGTGTCGTCCTCTTCGAGCGTGGAGTAGTCGCCGTCGGCTGAGGCCAGGACGTAGATCTGATCGACCACCTCCATGGCGCCGTCGGGGCCGAGCAGCAAGGCCGCCCCCGCCGGGATGCCGACGCCCCAGCGCACGCCGGGCTGCCGCATCATCTGGCGCAGACGCCGGTCGTGCTCGGGGTCGAAGTTGGGCTCGACGACGCCGCCCTCGAGCCAGCCGAGCGCCGTCACCGCGTTGCCGCCGAAGACGCTGCGCGCGATCGTGCCCATGCACTGCGCCGCGGCGGCGATGGCCACCACCGTGCCGCCGCTCATCAGCCGCTGCTCGAGCGCGGTCGCGAACGGCGTGCTGCCGATGGCCTCGATCAGGTGGTCGGGCACGCCGCCGCCGATGTAGACGCCGGCCACCTCGCCGACGCGCTCGGCGTTCTTCTCGCGCCGGCCGTCGCGCGCGCGGTAGACCGGCAACGTCTCGAGCTCGCGCGCGAAGCTCTCGCGCAAGTAGGTGGCGAAGAGCTGCGCGTAGTCGGTGGAGCCGCTCGCCGCGGGCAGGAAGCCGATGGTGCCCGGCGGCGTCTTCTCGATCCACGCATGGTCGGCGTCGAGCGTCTCGCCGAAGCTGAACTCGCCGCCGCCGAGCAACGCCAGCCAGCCGCCGCCGGGCGGCCGCGTGAAAGGGACGTGCAGCTGGGAGGTGTTGAGCATCGGCGAGTGCTGAGCTGGGCGAGCGGCGGCGCGGCTAGCGCCTCTACTGCCGGAGCGCCTTCGCCGCGGTGGCGCCGAGCTCGGCCGGCGACTCGACGACGTGGATGCCGGCCGCCTGCATCGCCGCCATCTTCTCGGCCGCCGTGCCCTTGCCGCCGGAGACGATGGCGCCGGCGTGGCCCATGCGGCGTCCCGGCGGCGCCGTGCGGCCGGCGATGAAGCCGACGACCGGGCGGTCGAAGTTCGCCTTCACCCAGGCGGCGGCGTCTTCTTCAGCGTTGCCGCCGATCTCGCCGATCATGATCACCGCCTCGGTCTGCGGGTCGTCCTTGTAGGCCTTGAGCACGTCGATGAAGTTGGTGCCGTTCAACGGATCGCCGCCGATGCCGACGCAGGTCGACTGGCCGAGGCCGAGGTTGGTGAGCTGCCACACCGCCTCGTAGGTCAGCGTGCCCGAGCGCGACACCACGCCGACGTTGCCGGGCCTTGTGGATGTGCCCGGGCATGATGCCGATCTTCGCCTTGCCGGGCGTGATGATGCCCGGGCAGTTCGGGCCGATGAGCCGCACCTTGCCCTTGCCGTGCTGGTGCGACATCTGGTGGAGGTGTTCCTTCACCCGCAACATGTCGCGCACGGGGATGCCTTCGGTGATGGCGACGATGAGGGCGATGCCGGCGTCGGCCGCCTCCATGATCGCGTCGGCGGCGAACGGCGGCGGCACGAAGATCATCGAGGCGTTGGCGCCCGTCGCCTCCTTCGCCTCCTCGACCGAGTCGAAGACGGGGATGCCGTCGACCGACTGGCCGCCCTTGCCGGGGGTGACGCCGGCCACCACCTGCGTGCCGTAGTCGCGGCAGCCGAGGGCGTGGAACTCCCCCTCCTTGCCGGTGATGCCTTGCACGAGCAGGCGGGTGTTCTCGTCGAGCCAGATGGCCATCAGTTGGACCTCCCGCGCGCCGCCTCGACGACCTTCTGCGCCGCGTCCGCCATCTGCTCGGCGACGATGAACGGGAACGCCGCCTCGTGCAGGATGCGGCGTCCCTCCTCGACGTTGGTGCCCTCGAGCCGCACGACCACCGGCAGCGTCACGTTGCCCAGGTGCTCGATGGCGGCCACGACGCCGCGCGCGATGCGGTCGGTGCGCGCGATGCCGCCGAAGATGTTGATCATCACCGCCACCACCGCGGGGTCGGAGACGAGGATCTGGAAGGCGTTCTGCACCGCCTCCTGCGAGGCGCCGCCGCCGACGTCGAGGAAGTTGGCCGGCTCGCCGCCGTAGAGCTTGATGATGTCCATCGTCGCCATGGCGAGGCCGGCGCCGTTGACCATGCAGGCGATGTTGCCGTCGAGCTTGATGTAGTTGAGGTTGAACTTCGACGCCTCGACCTCGAGCGGGTTCTCCTCCGCGAGGTCGCGCATCGCCGCGACGTCGGCGTGGCGGAAGAGCGCGTTGTCGTCGAACGACATCTTGGCGTCGAGCGCCATCACATCGCCGTCGTTGGTGACCAGCAGCGGGTTGACCTCGGCGAGGGTGGCGTCGGTGTCGACGAAGGCGCGGGCGAGGGCGTCGAGCAGCTTCACGGTTTGACTGGCGGTCTTGCCGCTGAGGCCGAGGCGGCGCGCGACGCGGCGCGCCTGGAACGGCTGCAGGCCCATGTGCGGGTCGAAGGGCTCGCGGATGATCGCCTCCGGGTTGGTGGCGGCGACCTCCTCGATGTTCATGCCGCCGGCCGCCGAGGCCATGAGCAGCGGCTTGCCGAGCTGGCGGTCGAGCAGCACGCCGAGGTAGAGCTCCTTGGCGATCGAGACCGCCTCCTCGATCAGCACCTTCTGCACCTTCTGCCCCTCGGGCCCGGTCTGCGGCGTCACCAGCTGCATGCCGAGGATCTGCCCCGCCTTCTCCTGCGCCTCGGCGGCCGTGCCGGCGAGCTTGACGCCGCCGCCCTTGCCGCGCCCGCCGGCGTGGACCTGCGCCTTGACGACGCAGCGCCCGCCCAGCTCGGCGCAGATCGCCGCCGCCTCGGAAGCGTCGGCGGTCACCCGGCCGCGGGGCGTCGCCACGCCGTATCGGCGCAGGATCTCCTTGGCCTGGAACTCGTGGATCTTCACCGCTGTCCCTCCTTGGTGCTGCTCGGAAGCGGGATTGGCCCAGGGCGATGGGCCGAGAAAGGCCCGAAGCGAGGCCTGGCGCGGGCCGGCTCGCGAGGGCGCGCGGAGTCTAACAGAGCGTTTCGCTACGGCGAGGCGACGAGCACCCAGTTCAGATGGTCGGTGCCGAGGCCGACCTTGTCGATCACTTCGATCGAGGTGCCGCTCGGCCCCACCGGAGTGAACATCACCTCGCCGCTCAACATGTGCCGCCAGAACATGTCGGCCATGCCATTGGCGTCGAGGTCGCCGGCGCCCACGACCTCCCAATTCAGATCGGCGAAGCGACTCTTCATGTCGACGACGGCCAACCGCTGCGCCCCGTTCATCAGCCAGGCGTAGACCAGCCCCGAGAGCCGATGGTCGCCGGAGCGGTACTGCCAGAGGACATCGGCCTTGCCGTCACCATCGTGGTCGCCGGTGCCGACGATCACCCAGTTGGGGTCGCTGATCTGGGCGCTGAGCGCCACGTCGCTCACGATCACGGTACCGTTCATCGTCCACAGGCGAGCTTCGCCGGTGGCCTGGGATCGCCAGAGGACGTCGCCCTTGCCGTCGCCGTTGAAGTCACCCAGGCCGACCACCCACCAGGTGGCGGCCAGCTGACCGACCTCGACGTTCTGGCTGATGACCGCGCCGTTCATCAGCCACATCTGTACCAGCGATCCGTAGCGCCAGAGGATGTCGTCCTTGCCGTCGCCGTTGAAGTCGCCGGTCCCCACGATGCGCCACTCGCGCGGGACGCTCGCGACCGCTATTTCCTCGACGGTCTCCAAGAACGGGTTGATCCGCCACATCCGCACGTCGCCGCTGAGTCGATGGCGCCAGAGCAGCTCGGACCTACCATCGCCGTTGAAGTCGCCGACGGTGACGATCTGCCAGTCGAGGTCCGCGACGGAGCCCACGACATAGGCCGCCTTCTCCGAGCTGTCCAACCAGAGGCGTACCGCGCCCGTCGTCTGGTCGTACCAGAGCAGATCGGGGACGCCGTTGCCGCCGAAGTCGCCATTGGCCGGGTACAGCCGCGGGTAGAGACGCGGCGTAGCGGCCGTCACTCCCATGTCGGTGAACAAGTTGCTGGTGGCCTGCTGCATGCGCCAGTCGGCGTGGCAGTGGGCGAGGCCGTAAGGGTCACACGACGTGGAGGCGTCGTGAACGGAGTCGAGGCCCCACGACCAGTCCGGCGTTCCCGCGCCGAACACCCGGCTCGTGCCCAAGGTGTAGAAGGTCAGGTTGTGGGTGACGTTCACGCACGGATCGCGCACTGACCAGATCCCGTAATCGGGAGTGATGATGTAGTTGACGCACCGCGTCGTCGACGAGAGCTGGACGAGCCCGGCGGGCCGTACGCCGTTGGCGTAATCGCTGTCGAACTCCCAGCCCATGGTGAGCGGCGGCAGGTAGGTGACGTAGTTGTCGGCAAGCACCTCCATGCCGGTGTTGCGCCAGAACGGTTGGGTCTTGCCGATCGTGGCCGGCACCTCGATCCACGGCGAGGGCGGGTTGGCTCCCGTCGAGATCGTGCCGGTGAGCGCGTTTTCCGGCCGGAACCCGTCGAGCTGCGGCGAGATCGGCGGCCCGAACCGCGGATCGCGCCACGCTGCGGTCGTCGTGTCCGGTAGCGGGTCGATGTGCGTGAAGTTGGGGAAACCGGTGTTGGTCTCCTTGTAGCAGACGAGCGTGCGATAGGGCGTCGAGCCCGCCGAGCCGTCGGGGTCAAACGCGCTCGCTTCCCAGCGCGTCTTCCAGTACACCTCGTTGCCGCTGAAGAACGCCAGGTGCACGCCCGCCGCGCGGGCGGCTTCGACCTTCTCCCGCTGCCCCCGCGACCAGTACTCGTCGTGCCCCACGGAGAGGAAAACGCCGTGGTTGAGGATCAGCGAGCCGTAGCGGTCGCTGTCGACGCCGGTGACGTAGGCGACGTCGTAGCCGTTGGCCTCCAGCCAACGGATCATCGGGTACTCCGAGCGCAGGAACCAGCTCTCGCGGTGCGTCTGGCGGGTGTTGAAGGGACGGTTGTAGCTCACCTTGAAAGCGCCGCCGGTCGTCGACGGCGGAGGCACCGCGGCGACGTAAAGGCTGTAGCCCCCGTAGTCGTTGTACGCCTGCCAGGTGGTGTCGGAGGTCTGGAAGAGCAGGTCCGCGTGGCGCGTGTCGTCGCGGATGACGAAGGGGATGTGACTGGCACCGCCGGTGTCGGTGCGGATGAGCTTCGCCAGGTAGAGACCGGAGACCATGTTGGCGGTGGCGCTGCCGGGCCACGTTGCCGACACCTGCCAGTTGCCGCAATCGACGAGACCGGTGCTCGCCTCGGGCGGGCAGTTCGGCTGCGTCTGCGGCAGCGGCACCGACGGCAGCACGGTGGCGACCTTCCTCGCCCCGTTGCCGAAGTAGTAGCCGATTCGGTAGATGTCGAGCCGGTACGCGGTCACCCCCGGCGCCTTGATCTTGAACTGGACGGGCTGTCCACGATTCACGCTGATGTCGGCCGCGTAGCCCTGAATGCTCGGGTCGCCGGCGCCGACGATGCCGTCCCACTCCTCCGGCGGGTTCCCCATCTTGCAGTTCTCGGCGACGATCGGGTTCGGCGCCACGCCGCCACACCAGGTCCCAAGCGCGAGCGCGCTCTGTGCGTGGCCAACGTCGGGCTGAGCCCACAGGGCCAGAAGCACGAGCGGCAGCGCGCCCTGGCGTAGCACGGTGCGGAGTGCTGCCAGTAGAAAGGTGTCGTTCATGAGCACACCTCGTCCCTTCGGTTACGAGCCCCAGTCGATGAGCGGATGCGAAAGGCTAACACCGCCGCAGCCGCGCAAAGTGGCCGTGGCGCCGGCGATCACGCCGGACGGCCGGGTGCTCGCCGTCGCCAACGCTGATGCGGATTCGCTGACCCTGCTCGATACCGCGATGCTCGCCGTGCTGGCCGAGGTGTCGGTGGGGCGCTCGCCGCGTGCCGTGGCGATCGACGCCGCAGGCGAGCGCGCCTCTGTCACCGGCCGTGGCGACGACAGCCTAGCCGTCGACATCAGGAGTTAAACGGCGCTGCGGCCACTTCTCACGGCGTCTCCGGCAAGGTGTAGTCGAAGTCGTAGAAGTGCTTGCCGCCGGGCTCGATGCGGATCCCCAGCTTGCCGGCGATGCCTTGCAGCTCGCCGGTGCCGCTGTCGGGCACCACCGTGATCTCGAGCTGCTGGCCGGCGCTCGACATGATGCCGCGGTGGACGAGCGCGAAGCTGCCCTTCCTGCCGTGGAGCGTGCCGGTCACGCGCTCGACGGCGACGTAGGCGGCGGAGCCCTTGACCTCGGCGCTCGCGGCGAGCATCTCGCCCTTGGCGGTCGCCTCTAGATCGCCGTGGTACTGCTTGTCGAGCGACAGGCGGCTCAGCGTCGAGCCGTCGCCCTTGTCCTCCGACTGCGGGGCCATCTTGACGTCGAACGCGCCGGTGGCGTGCTTGGACACGGGGGCTCCTCTCTCCGCCCCGGCCACCGGTGCGGTGATGCAGAGCGCACCGAGAGCGAGGAGGGCGATGCGAAACCGGTTCTTCATGATGGGTAGGGCGCTCCGAGACGAGCGGCGGGCACGCAAGGATAGCTGGTCGACGCTGGTCGACCGGATTGCCGAGCCGCGTCAGCCGAGCAGCCGCGGGCCGAGCGACTGGATCACCACGTCGCCGGCGAAGTGGCCGAGGATCGCGTAGGGCAGGCCCCAGCGACAGAAGATCCAGCCGAGCGCAAGGCCGCCGACGGCGTTGAGCACCAGCACGGCGCTGACGAGCGCAGCGCTGATCGTCGTCGCCGCCGCCCACGCCGGCAAGTGCACCAGGCCGAAGAGCACCGCCGAGACGCCGATCGCCGTCCACTCGGCGGTCGTGCTTCGCTTCAGCAAGCGGTGCGCGATCCAGGCGACGAGGCTCAGCGCGAAGAGGCGGAACGCGACCTCCTCGAGGATCGACGATTCGAAGGCGAGCGCCCACGGGCGCCACAGCGGCTCCTCGAGACGATCGGCGAAGCGCGCCCGGATGAGCGGCTCGACGCGCGAGAACGCCGCCAGCGCGGCGAGGAGAATCGCCGCCAGCACTGCACCGACGAGCAGCGAGAGAGCGCCGAGACGCAGGCGCTCGCGCGGCGAGTGCGGCGTGACCCGCCGCCAGCGCGACGCCGCGGCGAAGCCGGCGAGCACGAGCACCAGCCCGACGAGCGCGCTCAGACCGAGTTGCAGGAGGTCCGGCGGCTGCGGCAGCGCCATCGCGCTTGCGACGCAGAACGCCAGCCAGGTCACCAGCGCTGCAAGCCGCGGCAGCTTGCGCGGCGCGTGCTCGGCTGCGCCGGCATCGCCGATCCGCGACTCGTTCACGTCGCTCATCGCCCGCTACGCTCCTCAGCGCTCGAGCGACGCGCGGTCCCAGCTCGCCAGCGTCGCCGCGGCTTCGTAGGTGGTCTGCAGGAAGTCGAGCAGCATCGCGTCCGGGTACTCCGCGCCGCGCACGGCGTCGTAGGGCAGCAGCCACTCGCGCAGCGTCGTGTCGTAGCGCGCCGCGGCGGGCTTCACGCTCGCCTCCGCGAACCCCGCCGGCTCCGGATAGGCGTAGCTGTAGAACGCCGGCTCCTCGAGCTGCCCGGGCGTGCCCGGCCACCAGCCGGCACTGATGCAGGCGTGCGAGTACGCCTCGCGCGTCACCCAGTCGGCGAGGTTGGGGATGCCGCCGGGATGCTCCGGCGCGCGCGCGCCGTTGAACCGCGTACACGCGAGGTCGAAGCCGCCCCACCAGAAGTGCACCGGGCTGCACTTGCCGAGGAAGCGGCCGCGGAACTCCTTGAACACGCGCGCCGCCTGTGTGATGGCTCGCCAGCAGCGCTCGGCGTCATCGCGCGAGTAGCGGATGGGCGCCAGCTGATCCGCGAACGGCACCGACTCCGGCATCTCGACGGGCCGCGCCAAGATGTGAACGTCGGCGCCGACGTCGTCGCGCAGCAGCGAGACATACGAGCGGTACATGTCCGCCACCGAGCCGGCATCGAGCGGACGGGAGTACGTCGCACCGCCGGTCGTGCGCGCCACCAGCGCGTGGTCGACGAAGTCGAGCTCGAGCTCGAACGTGCGCTCGCCCCACGTCATCGGCGACGTCGTCAGCCCGCGAGCGCCGGGATAGAAGACCACGTTCCACCAGTGGTTCTCCATCGGCGCCAGCTTCAGGCGCGTCTTCCCCACCATCTGCGCCAGCATGTGCAGGCCGCGGTAGGTGTCGCGCCAGTCCGCGAGCGGCAGCGGCGGCCAGCTGTCGGGCGCGGCGCTCATGGGTTGGCGAGCGCGGTCTTCTGCCCGGCCTTCACCTCGGCGTCGCCCAGCCGCTGGTCGCCGGTGGTGACGCTCTCGTAGACGAAGACGGTGTAAGTGCCGGGAAAGAGCGCCCGCGCGCGGTTGAGCAACGCCGGATTGCTCGACAGCCGGCGCTCGCTGCCCTGCATCGGATACCAGAAAGCGTGCGAGGGCTCGCCCTCGACGACGAGCTCGCCGGTCCACAGGATCGCCTTCCTGCCGGGCTCGATCGTCACCTCGCGCTGGGTGCGGTTGACGTCGACCACGTAGGTGCCGGGGGCGAGCTCGACGGTCGTGTTGAGCATCCTGGGGTTGCCGTCGAAGGCGCGCATGCCGTCGCGCAGCACGTCGTACCAGTCGACCGGCGACGCGTTGATGCTCTTCACTTCGAGGGCGCCGCGGGCCGCGTGGTCGTAGGCCACCACGGTGTCCTCGCCGGGCGCCGGCGCGGTCGAGTCGGCGGCCGCCGATGCCGGGCCGTTCGTGGCGGCGCCGCGCGATGCAGCAGGGCCCTCCGTTCGCCGGCAACCGAGGACGCCCACCACCAGCGCGACGGCGAGGAGACCGCTGCCCGCGGTGATGGACCGGATCGAGAGCCAGGGGCCGATGCGCTTCATGGCTTCCTCCGTGAGAAGGCCGCCCCGATTGGACGGCTAGGTGGGGGGCTCGCGGCGCAGCCGCCGCGTCCAGTCGGCGAGCTCGCGCAGCAGCTTGCCGACGAATTCGCGCGTCCTCTCGTCGACGAGCCGCCCTTCGGCGTCGAACTTCTCGTGCGCGCGGTAGACGAGGATCTCCGGCTGCAGCAGCGCCGGCGTCTGCGTGAAGACGAACGACAGCCGCAGCTGCGCCTGCGCGCGCGCCGTGCCGGTGACTCCCGGGCTGGCGCCGAAGATCGCCGCCGGCTTGCCGTTGAGCACCGAGCCGCGCGGCGGCCGCGAAGCCCAGTCGATGGCGTTCTTCAGCACGCCGGGGACGCCATGGTTGTACTCCGGCGTGGCGATGAGCAGCGCGTCGGCCTCGGCGATCGAGCGCTTCAACGCCTGCACCGGCTCGGGCTCGCCCGCGTCTTCGACGTCCTGGTTGTAGAGCGGGATCTCCGCCATGCGATCGAAGATGCGGATCTCCATGCCCGCGGGCTGGAGCTCGACCGCGGCGCGCAGCAGGGCGCGGTTGTACGACTTCTGCCGCAGGCTGCCGGCGATGCCGCAGACGAGCAGCGGACGCTCCGACGCCGGCTTCGCGGCTGCGGAGGCCGGCTCGTCGCTCATGGCGGCGTCGTGGGCGGCTCGACGAGCGGAGGCGCGGGCGACGGCGCCGCGGCCGTCGACGGCGCGGCGAGGATGCGCTGCACCTGCGCGATGTGCTCGCGGTTGTGCGCGTGAATCAGGATCGCGAATGCCTTCCAGTCGAAGCGCTCCACCCACGACACCGGCTCGAGCGTGCCGTCGGCGGCCGCGCACTTGACGACCATCTGCACCGGCGCGGTGGCGGTCGGAGGATCGTCGTCGGTGGCGGCGGCGAGCAACGCTTCGATGTCGCGATGGATGGCGCGCAGCTGCGCCCGCAAGTCGTTCCAGTCGCGCGCGAGCGGCGCCGCCGACTGCAGGCTCGCCGGGATCGGCTCCTCGACCGAGCGCCCGGCGAGCAGCGCCGCCAGCTGCTCGATCGCCGGCCGATCGCTCTCGACGAGATGGTCGACGACCTCCTGGATCGACCACGCCGAGCCGCTGCGGTGCTCGCGCGCCACCTCCGGCGAGATCGTCTCGACGAGCGCGTCGAAGGCGGCGTAGGTGCCGGTCACCCGCTCGCGGATCGAGGCGACGGAAGCCTCGCTGCCGCGGCGGCGGGCGTAGTCGAGGGCCCGCTGCTGCTCGGGGCGGAGCGCCATCGGAAGGATCGTATCGCGGCTCGTCGGTGACGCTGGGGCGTTCGCGCGGCCGCGTGCTCTACGGCACCGAGGCCGACACGTGCGCCACCAACGAGACGGCGAGCCAGAGGAGCGCCAGCGCTCCGTAGGCGATGCCGAAGATGGCGAGCCCTTTCTGCGAGGTCGGTATGTCGCTCGAGAGCGGCGCGAGCGGGTGCCGAAGTAGATGCCGAGCAGCGAGCCGACCCCCCAGACGCCGATCAACGACCAGACGGCGCTCCAACGCGCGTAGCGGATGGCCGCGGCGCGCGCTTCGATCTCGGCCGCCGAGGCGGCCTCGGGCTCGAGCTCGGCCGGTCGAGCGGATGGGTCGGTCGGGCCGAACGCGGTGCTGATGGCCTCGTTCGCGCGCGGGAAGTCCGCATCGGCGACTCGGATCTCCTCCGGGCCGAACCCGACGCCCGCGCCGCCGGCGTAGAGGTCGTCGAGCACCGCGTTGCGCTTCACGAACGGGATCGAAAGCTCGCGCAGCGCCGACTCCGCGAGCGCCAGCTCGGCCCGGTCGGTGGCGACCAGCACCGTCTTCATATGGGAAAGAATACGCCCGCGGCGGGCCTGTAATCCTCTGGCTCGGCACACGTCTTGCGGTGCTCGAACGGCCGCGAATCTGACCTGAAGGAGGGTACGCATGGGTCTTCTCGACGATCTCCTCGGCGGCGTCACCGGAATGGGCCGCACGCCGTCAGCCACACCCCACCTCGATGGGGGGCAACACCAACATGAGCCGCGTGCTCATGACGCTGCTCCCGATCGTTCTCTCGATGCTCGCGCAGCGGCGCCGGCAAGGCACACCGCAGCAGAGCGATCTTGGCCCCGGCATGGGCGGGGGCAATCGCGGCGGCGGCCTCGGCGACGTCCTGGGCGGGATGCTCGGCGGCGGCGGCGGCGGCGCGACGACGAACGCCCCCGGCGGCGGCGGCCTCGGCGACATCCTGGGCGGGATGCTCGGCAGCGGCGGCCGCTCGGCGGCGGGACGGCGAACGCTCCCAGCGGCGGCGGCATCCTCGGCGGTCTCCTCGAACGCTTCAACCGCGCCGGCCTCGGCAAGCAGGCGCAATCGTGGGTGAGCGTCGGCCCCAACGAACCGCTTCCGGCAGGCGCCATCGAGAACGTCTTGGGCCCGGGCGCGGTCTCCGAGATCGCCCGCCGCGCCGGTCTCGACGAGCAGGAGACGGCGCAAGGGCTGGCGCAGCTGCTGCCCGAGGTCGTCGACCACGTAACTCCCTCCGGAAACATCCCTGACGAGGACTCGCTGACGCGGAGCGTCGAGGAACTCATCCGACGGAGCGGCGCCGAAGGCAGCGAAAGCTAGCCGCGGTCTTCGACGGTGGGGGAAGAAAGTGGGCGGCGGCACAAACGAGGCCGGCGCTCCTGCGAGCAGGATTCTTTGGCGTGTTGCCTTGCCCTGACGCCCCGGGTCGTAGCCTCAGTCCCGGTACTTGGGCCGGTGCTCGCCGCCCGCGAAGACGGTACAACGGCGGGCCTCGTCACGGCAAGGCACTGGCAAGAGGTCAACAGCTCGCCGGCATGTAAGCTCTGCTCGCCCATCGACCTCGGTTCCGCTTGGAGGTGCCTGGCTTGACCAAGGACCCCAGCCTGGAAGTCCTCTCCGCCGAGCCGTTCAAGGCGCAACCCCCGCTCGGCCGGCTCGTCGATGCCGCCATCACACCGCGGGAGCTGTTCTACGTCTGCACGCACGCGGCGATCCCCGAGGTTGGCGAAGAGACCTTCCGCCTCGAGGTGTCCGGGATGGTCGAGCGGCCGCTGCGCCTGCGGCTCGCCGACCTGAAGGCCAACTTCCCCGAGGTCGAGCTCACCGCCACGCTGCAGTCCGCCGGCAACCGGCGCGACGAGCTCCACCGCGTGCGGCCGCTCGCAGGGCAGACTCCCTGGGGCGCGGGCGCCATCGGCACTGCTGCGTGGCGGGGAATGTCTCTCGCCGCGCTGCTCGCGGGCGCCGGACCGCTCGACGGCGCCGCGCACGTGGCGTTCGCGGGGCTCGACCAGCAGGAGAAGGACGGTGAGCGGTTCGCATTCGGTTGCTCGATCCCGTTCGCCAAGGCGATGGCGAGTGACGTGCTGCTCGCCTGGGAGATGAACGGCGAGCCGCTCGCGCCCGAGCACGGCTACCCGCTGCGTGTCGTGGTGCCGGGGTGGATCGGCGCGCGCAGCGTGAAGTGGCTGACGCGCATCGAGCTACGGCGCGAGCCGTCCGACAACCCTCAGCAGCAGCAGCGCGGCAACAAGCTCTTCCCGCCGCACGTCGACGCGAGCAACGTCGACTGGTCGCAGGGCCTGACCCTCGGCGAGCTGTCGCTCACGTCGGCGATCTGCGACCCGGCCGACGGCGCCGAGCTCGCCCGCGGCCCGGTGCGCGTGCGCGGCTACGCGATGGCCGGCGGCCAGCGCACGGTCGAGCGCGTCGAGGTCTCGGCCGAGAACGGCGGCAACTGGACCGTGGCGACGCTCGACGGCGAAGCCACACCGGGCGTCTGGCGGTTGTGGGAGGCGACGCTCGACCTACCCGCCGGCCCTCACGAGCTCGTCTGCCGCGCCTGGGACTCGGCCGCCATGACGCAGCCCGAGGACGCCGCGCACCTGTGGAACTTCCTCGGGCTGATGAACAACGCCTGGCACCGCGTGCGGGTGTGGATGCCCGAGTAGCGCCGCCGCCGGCGACCTGACCAGGCGCCTACCGCGGCGACTTGGTCAAGGAAAGAACGGCGTGCGATCGAACAGGTTGTGCGGCTTCAAGGTGAAGCCGATCCACATCGTGTGCGCCTCGCCTTGCCAGCACTTGCCGCCCGGCCCCGCGCAAGGGACGAACTCGCCGTCCTCCCGGCGCACGAGGTGGTGCAGCGAGCCCGTGTACCAGACGACCACGTCCTGCTTCTCCACCGACTGCCCGTCCGCGACGTACTTCGGCACATCCTCGCCGACCGTCTCGATCGGGTTGTAGCGGCTCACCCACAAATCGTTCTTGGTGAAGGGCTCGTCGTGCCGCGACGTGCCGAAGCGCAGCGGCATGAAGTGGTAGGCGGATGGCTCGCCTTTGGCGTTCTTCAGGCTGGCATCGTGGACGTGGAGCGTGGTGAACGCCAGCGGGTCCCAGGCGAGGCCCTTCTCCGTGGCGATCAGAGGAGCGTCGTCGTCGCCGACGTTGCCGGGCAGCTCCTTGTGTCGCCCTTCGAGCACGTAATCGCCCGGCCAGCCGTCGAGGTCGATGTCGAGCCTCCACAGCGGGCTGTGCAGGTGCGCCGTCTCGTGAAACCCACTGCCGAGGTTGACGCCGGTGGCGGCGATGCGGCCGGTGAGCACGCCGTCGTCGCGGAACGTCCACTCGATCAGGTAGTTGTAGTTCGCGGCGTCGTAGGCGCTCCACAGCACGAGCTCCTCGCCGCGTTTGATCTTGGTGTCGTCCTTCCAGGCGAGCCCGCGGTCGTGGACGAGCTTGCACACTTCGGGGCCGGCGGGCCATGCCGGCTTGCCAGGTATCGACACCGGCTCGGGGATCCGGAACGGGTCCGAGAGGAGGGTGCCGCCGAGGGCCGCCGGGCAGTCGCCAACGTGCAGCGGCACGAGGGGCCAGTTGTACCAGGCTACGTCGCGGAACCGCGGTGAGCCCGCCGGGTGGTAGGGCACGAAGAACTCCGCGATCCGCCCCTCCCAGAGCACGCGCACCCAGGGCGAGGTCGCCGACCTGCGGAAGTGGGCCGAGGTGATGAGGAGCCCGTTCTTGCGCCGCGCCTGCCAGCAGACGGCCCACGCCGTCTGCTTGGCGCCGCTGGTCGGGAACTCCTGAAAGACGAAGAACGGCGCCGAGCAGTCCTGCGGCGGGGGTGGCGACGGGGGCGGCGGCTGGGCCTCGGCGCCGGCGACGCCGGCGCCCATGAGGAGGACCGCGAGGATCGCACCGCGATGGCCGGCTCTCATCGCTCCTCTCCTTTCACCCGCACCTCGCGCGCGGTCAGGTCGATCACGATTCGCGGCCCCGCCAAGTACCCCTCCGGCAACCGCAGGAGGAGGAACACGCAGCGATGCCGGGTGCACGGGTCGTCCGGGTCGCTCGGCAGCTCACGCAAGACCTCGATCTGCGCCCTTTGGAGGGCCTCCCCGAACCGGCTTTGCACGAGCGAGCTCCGCTGCACGAGCTCGTTCGCGAGCTGGTAGTCCTCGTCGGTCAAGGGCACCTGCTGCCCCGGCACCGGCGTCACGGCGACGACGGCTGCCGGCTGCAGGTGCACCAGAGCGCGGACGCCGACGTCCCGGTCGGGGCGGTAGAGCAGGACTTCGGCGCTGCGGACGATCTCCCCGTTGGGCCCCTTGTCGGCGAGGAAGTCGACGGAGACCACGCGGTGCCGCTCTCCGCCGAGGACTTCGCGTACCCGCGAGTCGGCGAGGGCGGCCTGCTGGGCGGCTTCGCGCTCGGCGGGCGTCAGCGGATCGAGGGGCCGCGGATCCGCTTCTCGTGTGCGGTCGTCGTTCGGTGGATCGCCGTAGCCTCCGGAGCCTCCGCCGGAAGCGCAGCCGAGATGTCCCAGCGCTGCCGCGCACGCGGCGGCCAGGATGAAAGCGGTCCCGAGCGCCCGAATCCACGGATGCGGCGGACGAGCGTTCATGCGCCCTCCTTCGCGGAGTGAGCCGTCGGAGTGTCGGCTGTTTAGACGGACAAGAGAGTGCGATTTCCCCGGCCTCGATGCCAAGCCGTGGCGCTGTCGTCGGCGCCAAGCGCGCGTCCGGGCAGGTCGCGCAAGCGCGACAGCGAGCGCTCCTCTACTTCGCGGGCATCAGATAGCTGGTCAAGCTGCGGATCTTCGCGTCTCGCATCTCGAACACGTCGCAGAAGACCAGATCGAGGACAGTGCCGTCGGTGCGCGGCGCTCGCACCGAGCCCTCGGCGACCACGACGTCGTCGGCCTCGACGACGCGCGTCACTGTGATCTCAGGCGAGCCGGCGAAGCCTTCGTCGACGATGTGGCTCGCGAACGCGTCCTTGCCCTGAACGTCGAAGGCGCCGGGAATCCACCAGCGAACGTCGTCCGTCAGGCACGACAGGATCTGCTCGCGATCCGTGCGACGGAACCCGTCCATGTACGTCTCGACCGTTCGCTGGTTCGCTGTCATGCCGTCTCCTGGATTCCAACTGAGATCTGGCGAGGCTATTCGACGGCGGCCCGCAGAGATAGCCTCGCCCACCGGACTACAGGAGGGTCACGATGGTTCCAGTGAAGACATCCGTCTGCTGCCTCGCCTTTGCCCTGGTCCTTGTCGCCCCGAGCGCGCGAGCGGATGAAGCGAGCGCGCGGGCCAAGCTCGCCGAGGAGCAGGTGGCCTTCACTCCGGAAGCGTTCCTGCACGAGGTCGCCGCCGGGAACGTCGAGCGCGTCAAGCTCTTCCTCGAAGGCGGCATCGATCCCGCGGTCAAGAACGCGCAGTCCCAGACCGCGCTCTGGCTGGCGGTCGAGCGAAAGCAGCTTGGCGTTCTGCAGGCGCTCCTGGCCGGTGGCGTGGCGCCGAACGAGACCAACGCGCCGGTCTTGGATTACGGCAAGACGATCGTCTTCGGGGCGGTCGACACCGGCGATGCCGCCTTCGTCCGCGCCCTGGTCGAGGCGGGCGCCGACGCCAAGAAGGCGAACGACTACGAGATGCCTCCGCTCGCCGAGGCGGCGCGCACCGGCAACCTCGAGATGTGCGAGATCCTGCTCAAAGGGGGCGCCGACCCGAACGCCGCGCCGGCCGGCTTTCCCCTTATTTTCGGCCCCGTCAACGAGGACCACCCCGCGGTGGTGAAGCTCCTCCTCGAGTCGGGGGCCAAACTGGGCGAGCACAAGGACGCGCTGCTCGAAGCCGCCAAGACGCCCGAGATGCGCGAGCTGCTGGAGAAGGCAGAGTAAGGCGTTCGTAATTTCTCGGTCTCACGAACACCGCCTCCTCGACGAAGGACATCACCGCGCCGCGCGCCGCGATCGGGCGCCGGCAAACGCTTCACGTTTACTCGACGATGACGTCGGTCCGCGGGAAGTCGGTGCCCTTGAAGAGCAGCGGCTCGCCAAAGGTCTTCGCCAGCGCGTAGGAAGCACAGTCGCCGAGGTTCAACGCCGCTTCGTGCCGCCCCTTGCCGAAGCGACGGTACGCGTCGCGAGCGACCTCGGCCTGCTCGGCGTCGAAGGGCTCGATGACGAACCCACCCTGCTGCAGGAAGGCGTCGAGCTCCTGCGCTCCAACCCTCCCCTTGCGCGCCTCCACGATGATGCCGGCTTCGAGGATGGAGACCGTCGAGATCCGCCGGACGTCGGCGGTGTCGATGCGCTGCGCGAACGACTCCGCTTCGGGTTCGAGCTGCAGGATCGCCAGCACCGCGGAGGTGTCGATCACCATCAGCGCGGCAGCCCGGCGTCGTCGTAACCGAGGATTTCGTCCGCGCCGCGCTCGTCGAGCGTCGGCAGGGCGGCGTAGCGGCGCGCGACCTCGAGCAGGCGGTCGGCGACAGGCTTGGGACGGAGACGCCGCCGCTCCCTCTCGAGCTCGGCCCGCAGCGCCGATGTCACGGCGTCGGTGATACTCGCCCCTTGGCGTCGCGCCAACTCGCGAGCCAATCGTTCGGCTTCGGCGTTCTTGAGGTTGAGCGCCATCGTCCACCTTCTTCCTATCGCGATAGATTCTACATCGGCCAGCCTGTTCTGCGAGGACGCGGTAGTTGGGTTGATGGAGCCTACGGGGACATAGGGAATGCCTGTCCGTCTAACCGGGTAACCCTTCGATGACCAAACTCTTCATCTCCCACAGCTCGCGAGACGATCACTTCGTACGCGATCTCCGCGCGGCGCTTGCCGACCACGGACACGGTGGTTGGATCGATTCGCGCGAGCTGCGCGGCGGCGACCCGCTTTGGACAGAGATATCGAAAGCCATCGAGGACGCGTCGGCCTACGCGGTCGTGGTCAGCCCGGCTGCGTTGCAGTCCAAATGGGTCGGCAAGGAGCTGCGCCACGCGCTCAAGGTTCGGGACGAGCGCGGTAAGGACAAGTTCCCCGTCATCCCGCTATCGCTCGACGGCACGAAGCTCGGCGTGCTGGAGGAGTTCTTCGGCGAGGAACCGCTGTACATCGCCGTGAGCAGCGGCGCGGGCGGCGTCGAGGCCGCGATCAATCCGATCCTCGTCGCCATGGGGGAGCGGCTCGCTGTAGACGTGGCCGCAGTTCCGCAGCCGCGAGCCGAGCCGCTGGAAGAGCTCGTCCTCGAGCTCACCGACTTGAAGTTCCACGAGCAGGACGGCAAGCGCCGCGCCTCCGCTCGCGCCCGGCTGGTCTATCAGCCGGCGACATCCGGTCAGCCCGAAGTCGTCTCGCGCGCAACAGTGGCGGCTCATCGCTCCCATCGGTCCGATCGAGGCGGGGGAGCTGCGCTGGTATCTAGAGAAATACGCCATCTGGCCGAGCCGCTACTTTCGCGACCGCGCGCAGAAGGTGGAAGCCAACCTCCAGAAATGGGGCCGTGCGCTGCACGACGCCGCGATGCCGGTGGCGTACACCGCCAACGTCATGCAGGCTTGGGCCAGGATCGACAGTCACGCCGGGCGCCGCTTCTCCGTCCAGGTGGATGCCACCCTCGAAGCGGGCGCCCCTGACGCCGACGTCAAGCTCGCCCAGGAAGCCGCCACGGAGTTGCTCAAGGTGCCGTGGGAGCTGCTCCACGACGGCGACGCCTACCTGTTCCAAGGCGCGAAGCCCACGCGCGTCCGCCGTCGGCTGCCGAATACGAAGGTGCTCGACGTGCCGGTGGTCGCCCCGCCCATCCGCATCCTGCTCGTCACGGCGCGGCCGGAGGACGAGGCGTGCGGCTACATCGATCACCGCGCCAGCGCGCTGCCGCTCGTCGAGGCGATGGAGTCGTTGCCCGGCCTCGTGAGGATCCACGTCCTCAGCCCACCCACGCTGCCGGCATTGCGCGAGGAGCTCGACCGCGCCCGCGCCGCGAGGAAGCCGTATCACGTCGTCCACTTCGACGGCCACGGCGTCTATGACCGCACGGTCGGCCTCGGCGGGCTTTGCTTCGAGCATCCGGAGGACATCGGCAAGCTGGACGGTCGCCGCCACGTCACCGTCTTCACTCAGGACACCCCGAGCAAGGCACCGGCTCGGCCCACTGCTGCGCGATCACCGCATCCCGCTCGTCTTCCTCGAAGCCTGCCAGACCGCGCAGGCCGAGAAGGCGTCCGAGTCCGTCGCCTCCGAGTTGCTGAAGGTCGGCGTCGCCTCCGTCGTCGCCATGAGCCACAGCGTGCTGGTCGAGACCGCACGCCGCTTCGTCGAGGCCTTCTACGACGCGCTCGCCGCGGGCAAGCGCGTGGGCGACGCCATGCTCGCCGGCCAGCGCCAGCTCAAGGACGACACGTTCCGCGGACGCGTCTTCGGCGAGGGCGAGCTGCGGCTCGAGGACTGGTTCGTGCCCGTGCTCTTCCAGGAAGAGGACGACCCGCAGCTCTTCACGACGACGCCCGCCAAGCAGACGGTGGAAGACTTCCAGACCGCGCTCGCGGCCCGCCTCGGCGAGCTGCCGCCGGAGCCGGAGACTGGCTTCATCGGGCGCAGCCGCGAGCTGCTGGCGCTCCAGCGATTGCTGCGGCACGAGCGCTACGCCGTGGTGCGCGGCCAAGGCGGCGAAGGCAAGACCGCGCTCGCCGCCGAGTTCGCCCGCTGGATGGTCCGCTCCCACCAGGTGCGCCGCGCTGCGTTCGTCTCCGTCGAGACGCACAGCCACGTCGCCGCGGTGCTCGACGCGCTTGGCCGCCAGCTCGTCGGGGAGGACTACTCCGTGGCCACGTTCGACGATTTGGAAGAGGCCATTCTTCCCATCGAGCGCGTCGCTGACCGAACAGGCGACTCTGCTGGTGGTGGACAACATGGAGAGCATCCTCCTCCCGCCTTTCGTGGACTTGCCCGAGGCTCTCTCCGAAGATGCGCGCCGCGAGCTGGACGCCATCCTCGAGCTCTGCGCGCGGCTCAATGCAAAGGGCGACACGCGGCTCGTCTTCACCAGCCGCGAGGCGCTGCCCGCGCCGTTCGACGCCGAGCGGCACCGGCGCGAGCTGCACCGACTTCACCCCGACGATGCGGTGAAGCTGGTCGAGCGCGTGCTGAATGCGGCTGGCGGGGATGCCGGCGCTTCCACGGATGCCGCGCGCGAAGAGATCGAGCAGCTCGTGGAGGCCGTCCACGGCCATGCCCGCACGCTGGCGCTGCTGGCGCCGGCGCTGCGCAGCCGCGGTGTGACGGAGACCCGTCTCTCGCTCGTCGAGCTGATGGCAGAGATGGAGAAGGCATTCCCCGGCAGCCGGGAGAAATCGGTCTTCGCCAGCGTCGAGCTGTCCCTGCGCCGCTTGTCGGATGCGAACCGGGACCGCGCGCGCGTGCTCGGGGTGTTTCACGGCGGTGTCGATCTGGCCGCGCTCCGCGCGATGATGCAGTGGGAAGCGGCGGACGTGGGCTCGCTGGCGGTCGAGTTGGTGCAGACAGGGCTGGCGACGCCGAATCGCTTCAACCATCTCACGCTCAATCCCGCGCTCTGCCCCTACCTGCGCGGGCGGATGGACGCGGCGGAGCGCGACGGCGCTCACGGCCCGCTGGGTCGAGGCGATGCGCGGGTATGTCGGGTTCCTCGAGCAGCAGCAGCACCAGAACACCGAAATCGCGGCGACGCTGACGGTGCTGGAGCTGCCGAACCTCTTTGCGCTGCTCGACCTCGTGCGGCGCGCGGGGGATGCGGAGGCGACGATTGAGCTGGCCACTCGCTCTACAGCCTGCTGCAGGCCTCGGCAAGCCGCGGCTGCTGGAGCGCGTGGGGCAGGTGCGCGACGCCGCGGCGGCGGCGCTGGGCGAGCCTGGAATCACGCGCGGTTCGAGGCGGCGCGAACTCGCATCGAGCAGCAGCTTGACGGCGGGCAGGTGCGCGAGGCGTTCGAGGGCGCGCAGCAGTTGCTCCAGCGCGCCCGGGCGGCAGGCGAGCAGGCGTATCCCGGCGCCGACTACGATCTGGCGGTGGCCTGCTGTGCTCCTGGCTCGCGTATTGAAGACTGCCGGCGGCTCGGAACAGGCCCTGCCGCTGCTGGACGAGGCCCGCCAGCGCTTCGAGTCCATCGCGAAGAGCGAATGCCGGCAAGGCGCAGAAGCGAATGGTCGTCCGTCTGCTTCACAGAACAAGGCGACTGTCTTCTTGACTCTGGGCCGGCTCGACGAAGCGGCGGCGGCCTACGAAGAGAGCATCCGCCGCGCCGAGCAACTCGAGCGACGACCGGCATGTCGCCGTCGGCAAAGGCCAGCTTGGGACCGTCCGCCTACAGCAGCGCCGCTACCCGGAGGCGCTGGCGGCATATGCCGAAGCGCGCGAGCGGTTCACGCAGTTGGACGAACCGGGCACCGTCGCTGCGATCTGGCATCAGACCGGCATGGTGTATCAGGAAGCGGGCCAGCCGGAAGCGGCGGAGGATGCCTACCGGAAATCGCTCGCGATCAAGGTGCGGCTCGGCGATGTCGCCGGGCAGGCGAGCACGCTCGGATCAACTCGGGAATTCTGTATGACGACGATCTCGGTCGCACCGAGGAAGCCGTAGCTTTCTCCGGCAAGCGGCGGACAAGTATGTCGAGATCCGCGACGTCGCGAAGGAAGGCCGGCAGAGAAACAATCTCTGCGTACACCTGCGCAAGCTCCACCGTCTGGACGAAGCACGGCAGGAAATCCGCCGAGCGATCGAATGCAACGCGCAGTTCGGCCACGCGTCCGAGCCGTGGACGACTTGGGCCATCCTCGCCGACATCGAGACGGACGCCGGCAACCCCGCTGCCGCCGCGGAAGCGAAGGGCAAGGCCATCGCCAGCTACCTCGCCTACCGCCGCGACGGCGGCGAGAACCACGACGGGCCAGGCCGCCTCAGCCTGGCCGTGACTCAAGTCCCTGCTCGCCGGCGACCCGGCGACCGCCGCGTCGCTCCTCCAGCAACTCGCCGCCGAGCCCGACGCCGCTCGGCTTCATACCTTTCATCCGCGCCCTCCAAGCCATCGTCGCCGGCAGCCGCGACCGCACTCTGGCCGACGCCCCGGATTTGCACTACACGATGGCCGCCGAAATCCTCTTCCTGATCGAAACGCTGGAGAAGTCTGGTAGCCGTCACATCGGACACGGCGGATCACGTGTCAGAAGCGCGAGCAACTGAGACTCGGCGTCGGCGCGGCGCTTCAATGTCAGTCGTCGATGGGTCCGCTCAACGGGAGCGGATTAGGCAGCGCGTAGGCCTCGCGGCTCGGCTTGACCGGGCGGATCAGCCAGTACGGCCGCCGCGTGCCGTCCGGCGAATGCTCGCGCGCCGAGCGCGTTCGCGCCAGCCACTGCCTGTAGACCTCGTGCGACTTCGCGGTGTCGACGACGACGTCGCCGTAGCGGTCGCCCGGCTCCGCGCGCCGCACGCGCACCGCCTGGTGCCAGCAGTGCATCCCCGACACCGGGTCGGGGTGGACGGGGAAGGTCAGGTTCTGGTGGACGCCGGCGTCGGACCACCAGACGCGCTGCGTGTCGGGGTCGGTGCTCGCGTAGGGCTCGACGCCCTTCTCGCGGCGCATGCGCCACTCGGTGCCTTTGCGCTCCAGCGCCACCGTGGTCATCAGCTGGCGCTGGCCGTGCTCGTCGAGCTTCCAGCGGCCCATGTGGTGCGAGCACGCGACCACGCCCGGCCGCACGCCTTCGGTCACCCACGCCTTCACGACGTAGTGGCCGATCTCGGTCTCGACGCGCACCAGATCGCCGGTCTTCACGCTCAGCGGCGCCGCGTCCTTCGGGTGCAGCCACAGCGGGTTGGTGTGCGCGATCTCGTCGAGCCACTTGGCGTTGGCGCTCCGCGTGTGGATGTGCACCGGCAGCCGGAAGGTCGAGATCAGCACCTTCTGATCCGCCGCGAGCTTCTCGCGGATGCACGTGGCTCGCGAGGAACCCCGGCAGCGCCGTCTCCTTCCACCCCCAGCTCGCCAGCGTCGGCGAGTAGAACTCGAGCCGTCCGCTCGGCGTCGGGAAGCCGCGCCGCACGACGCCGTCGACGCGCACGCCGGCCGCGCGCCGCCCCTCCGAATCGCCGTCCGGCGCCCCGGTCGGCGCGAGGTTGATCTTCGGCGGCGCCGCCGCCCGCGTGTACACCCGCCCGAAGCGATCCTCCGCCAAATCCTCGAGCTCGCTCGCCGGCACCTCTTCCGCGTAGACCGGACCGACGTCCTTGCTGATCTCGACGGCGCCGTAGCGCCGCATCCACTGCAGCGGCGTCAGCCCTTCGGCCGCCGCCTTCTCCGGCAGCCCCGGCACGGAGTTGGCGAAGATGTAGCCGTAGTACTCGTCGACCGACTGCCGCTCGCCGGGGCGCTCGACCGACTCCACGAACGGGCGAATCCCCAACGCCCCATCCCTGTCGATGCGCCACGACAGCTCGAGCCAGAACTCGTTCTCTTCCCACACCTCGCCGGGGTTGGTCTCGCGCGTGTCGGCGACCTTCTTCCCCTGCCGTTCTGCCAGCGCGCGCAGCACCGGCTGGCGGAAGCCGAGCCACTGCCCCGCCTGCGTCTCGTACGAGTGCGTGTCGTGCCGCTCGGTCGCGTGGCCCATGGGCAGGATGTAGTCGGCGAAGTAGGCGGTCTCGCTCCACGTCGGCGTCAACGCCACGTGCAACCCGACCTTCGCCTCGTCCTGCAGCATCTCGATCCAGGAGAAGCCGTCGGGGTTGGTCCACACCGGGTTGTAGACGCGCGTGAAGTAGACCTCGAGCCGGCCGCGCCCCTCCTTCACCAGATGCGGCAGCAGGAACGACAGCTCGTACATCGAGAGCGGGTACTCGACGGGCCAGTTGAGGTCGTTCCACTGCGTCGGGTGGCGCGGCAGCTTGATCGGCTTGGGGACGAACTTGGTCCAGGCGTTGAGGTAGGTGCCGCCGGGCGTGCCCACCGCGCCGAGGAGCGCGTTGATCAGGAACAGCGTGCGCGCCACCTGCCAGCCGCCCTCGTTGCCGGCCGTGGCGCTGCGCCAGGTATGGGTCGCGAGCGCGGTGCCGGCGCTCGCGACCACCTCGGCGACCTCGCGCAGCGTCGCGGCATCGACGCCCGACTCCTCGGCGGCGCGCTCGAAGGTGAAGTCGGCGTAGAGCGTCGCGAGCTCGCGCTCGAACGCCTCGAAGGTCTCCGGCAGCTGCGGCCGCTCGGCGGCGAGCCACTCCTGCCAGTTCCACCAGCGACGCACGAAGTCGCGGTCGTAGCGGCCGGTGGCGATCAGGTGGTGCGCGATCGCCAGGTGGATCGCCGGCTCCGAGCCCGGCTGCGGCGCCAGCCACCAGTCGGCGTGCGTCGCGGTGTTCGACAGGCGCGTGTCGAGCACGATGATCTTGGCGCCGCGCTGCCTTCGCCTCGACGATGCGTTGCGCGTGCGGGTTGAAGTAGTGGCCGGTCTCGAGGTGGGCGCTGACGAGGAAGATGACCTTGGCGTTGGCGAAGTCGGGGCTCGGCCGGTCGATGCCCGACCACAGCTGGTAGCCGGCGCGCGCGCTCGCGGAGCAGACGTTGGTGTGCGAGTTGTGGCCGTCGACGCCCCAGGCGGCGAGCAGGCGCTCGACGAAGCCGTCCTCGCCCGGGCGGCCGACGTGGTACATCACCTCGCGCTGGCGGCCTTCCGAGATCGCCTTGCGGATGCGCGCGGCGATGTCGTCGAGCGCGGCGTCCCAGGAGACGCGCTCCCAGCGCCCCTCGCCGCGGCCGCCGACGCGCTTCAGCGGGTGGAGGATGCGGTCGGGGATCGTGGATCTGGTTGAGGGTCGCCGGCCCCTTGGCGCAGTTGCGGCCGCGCGAGGCGGGGTGCTCCGGGTTGCCTTCGAGCTTGCGGATCTCGCCCGTCTCGGCGTCGACGTAGGCGAGGAGGCCGCAGGCCGACTCGCAGTTGAAGCAGGTGGTGGGGACGAGGTGGTAGCGCTTCTCCACCCGCTTCGGCCACGCCTTGGAGTCGAGCTCGACCCAGTCGTCCCAGCGCTCCTTGGGCGGATGCGCGGCGAGGTGGATGCCGCTCGGGCCGGGGTAGAAGGTCTCGCCGTCGCCGTCGGGCTTCGCGCTGTGGATCGGGTCGTCGCTCATCGTGGTTCGCGCGCTCACGCGAGAGGCACGGCCTGCCCCGCTTGCACGTAGGCGTGCTCGTGAGCGAGCAGCCCGACGAGCGCCGCGACACCGGCCGCCGCCGCGAGCGTCGCGCCGAGCCACGGCGCGGCGAGCGCGACGGCGACGAGCACGAGCCCGATGCGGAAGGCGACGCGATAGCGGCCGCTCGCGAGCTCGTGCGCCGCGAGCCGCGCGTGCGCCGTCGGGTGCGGCAGCGTCATCTCGCCCGCCACCATCGCCAGGTGGAGCGCGACGCCGATCGCCAGCCAGCGCGCCAGCGTCGGCACCGCGTCGGGCTCGATGCGCGAGCGCCAGCGGCAGCAACGCCGCGGCGCCGGCGACGAGCGACTGCACGAGCAAGTGCGGCGGCAGCAGCGGGCTCTGCCAGAGGTCGCGCGCCTTCGCCTGCGCGAAGAGCCATGCGGTGTAGACGGCGGTCAGCACCGCGAGCGGCGCACCGAGGACGCCGAGCGGCGTCAGCCACACCGCGCTGCTCGCCGCGAACGCGATCACCAAGTGCGCCGCCAGCACCGCGCCGTAGCCGGTGAGGATCCAGGCGCCGCGCACGAGCCAGCTCCGCCACTGCGGCCGCACGAGCAGCATCCAGAAGCGCCCCGGGTGCTCGAGGTCGGCGATGAGGATGCCGCCGGTCGCCACCAGCGCGATCATCGCGAGCAGCGGCGCGCCCCACGCAAACAGCGCGCTCTTCGCCGTCACCACGCCGGTGAGCACGAGCAGCAACGCCACGAGATACGCGCCGGCCGAGACGCCCTTGGTCAGCGTGTAGAGGCCGACGCGCCAGTCCCACGGGATCGTGTGCGGCACGTCGTAGGCGAGCAGCGCGGCGGCCGACGACGTTCCGGGGTTGGAACTCCGCCCACGCCGTCCCGACTCCGCCTCGCGCGGATGGCCGCTGACCACTTGATCGTGCGCCGCCGACTGCTCGCCCCACAGGAACAGCCCGCCGTCCGGCCGCCGCGCCGCCAGCGGGTCGAGCGTCGCCTGGTGCGCGCCCTTGTAGAAAAGCTTCGGCTGCGTGCCCTTCTCCGGCCGCCGCACCGCCACCGGCTCGCGGTGCGCGATCTGCGCCACGCGCGAGCTCGCGTCGTCGAGGTCGCCGACGAGAATCGCCTGCGTCGGGCACACCGTGACGCACGCCGGCTCGAGGCCGACGTCGATGCGATGCGCGCAGAAGTTGCACTTCTCCGCCGAGTGGTCCTCGGGGTTGATGAAGATCGCGTCGTAGGGACACGCCGCCATGCAGGCCTTGCAGCCGATGCAGATCGACTTGTCGAAGTCGACGATGCCGTCGCGCCGCCGGTACATCGCCGAGGTCGGGCAGATCTCGACGCACGGCGCGTCGTCGCACTGGTTGCAGCGCGTCACCTGGTAGTGGCGCTTGACCTGCGGGAAGGTGCCGACCTCGGCGTACTTGACGTAGGTGCGGTGGACGCCCAGCGGCACCTCGTTCTCCGCCTTGCACGCCGTCGAGCAGGCGTGACAGCCGATGCAGCGGGTGTGGTCGATCACCTTCGCCCACCGCACGCGCCTCTCGGAGATGTCGGCGGACGGAGCGTGAAGCGGCTCGGCTGTCATGCGCGGCCGAGCCTACATGAGGCCGCTTCACCTCTCAGCACGCTGCAGCCTGCTACAGTCCCGGCGTTTCAGACATCGTCGGGGAGGGGTCCATGGCCAGGTCTGCCATCGCCGCGCTCGCCCTGTGCGCGGTGCTCATCAGTGGCTGCGATGCAATGTCGCAGAAGCTCACCGAGTTTCAGACGACGAAGTACGCCAAGGAGCGCGTCTCGACCGTGCTCGACGGTGTGAGGCACGGCAAGCTGAACCAGCGTGCCCTCACCATCTGGTTCAATGGCACCCTCGCCGTCGCCGACGAGCACGAAGCGAGCTACGCCTCCGACATGTTCGACCGCTGGGCCGCTGCGGGCGGGATCAGCCAAGGGCTGCAGACATTCGAGATCGGCGACTCGGTCTTCGAGGCCGGCGCGCAGGTGCCGACGGCGATCGTCTCGGGCACCATCGACGGCCGCGCCTTCTCCGTGCGCGTTCCCGAAGGGCAGATGATCGCGTGGGTGCAGAGCCCGACGGGGAAGCGCATCGCCAGCAGCGAACGGACGCCTGCCACCACCGCGCCGCCGCGAAGCTCGCCGCCGGCGAGCGTACCTGCGGCGCCTCCTCCCAGCGCGCCCGCCGACGACTCGCTCGCGCGCTCCGCCGCGCCGCGACCGACCGCCACGCCGCGAGCCCCGATCGGAGAAGGCGTCGGGCCGGCGCCGCTCACCGTAGAGGAGCAGGCGGGCGTCGCCTTCGCGCTCCTCTACCTGAAGGGCGGCGCGTCGGCGTGGCAGAAGGCGCTGGCCAAGGACTCGCCCTGGAGCTCGCTCAAGCCGGCCGAGGCGAGGGCCGAGATCGCCGCACGGGTCGGACCGCCCGACGGCACGCGCTGGCAGCTCCAGCACCCGGGACCGAACGGCGCGCCGAACGAGGCCGTCTTCTCGATCGAGTACCCGTCGGGCATGACGGAGACGCTCTGGCTCGACCTCGTCGGCGAGGGCGGCACGTTCAAGCTGCGGCGACTGCGCACGCTGTCGGAGCCGTGGCCGCTGCCGCCGCGCGAGACGCCCGAGTTCGAGCACATCGCCGCGCTGCCCGGCGCGCCGCGCGGAGTCGCCGGCGCTTTGCTCGCCGCGGCCGTCCTCCTCGGCGCCGCGGCCATCGCATCGCGCAGCCGCAGCGGCCGGCGGCGCTTGGGATGGGCGACCGTCGCGCTCGCCGGCGTCGCCTTCGCTTGCGAACGCGGCGAGACGAGCGCCGGCGGCGGCCCCGCGGCCGCCTCCGCCGGCGGGCCCGAGTCGCTGGGCGCGCTCGTGCCCTTGCGCGAGGCGCTCGCCGAGGGAGCCACCGGCGATGCGCTGCAGCCGCTGCTCGCGGCCGCACCCTCGCAAGGCGTCGCCGGCGACGTGGCGCGGCTCTGGCGCGCCGACCGCATGCTGCGCGACTACCGGCTCAACGAAGCCGACGCCATCCTCGCCACCTTCCCGACCGAAGCGCCCTATCCGCTCACCGCGTTGTTGCGCGCCCGGCTCGCGGTGCTGCGCGGGCACGCGGGCGACTCGCTGGTGCACTACGAGCTCGTGCGCTCGCTCGGCGCCGACGACGACGGGCTGCGCCTCGAGGCCGCCGGCGCGCTCACCGGCGCCGAGGAGGAGGCCGCGAGCGACCGCGCCTTCGACCGGCTCACCGCCGTCGGCTCGCGGCTCGCCATCCCCTACTACGTCGCCGCCGAGGTCGCCATGGCCGAGGACCGTGGCGAGGACGCCGAGAAGCTGTTCCAGATCGGCTGGGAGCTGCAGCCGCTGTCGCGCGACGTGCTCTTCCGCAGCCCGCTCATCGCCAGCGTGTGCACGCGCAAGGCGGTCTATCCGCTGCTCGACTTCGCCAACGCCGCCGAGCCGCAGCGCGGCGGACCGGTGCCCGGCGAGCGGCCGGTGCCGCTGCCGGAGAGCGGCAACGCCACCCTCGTCGGCCAGCTGCTGCGCATCCGCGTCCACGGCGCCGAGGTGCGGGTGCCGGGCGGCCGCACGCTGGCGCCGGCGGGCACCGTCGTCGAGGCGCCTGCCGTCTTCGAGCGCAGCGAGCGCGACGAGCAGGTCGAGCAGCTCGCGGTGCTCACCTATCAGGCCGGCGTCGACGGCGCCTTTGCGCAGCCGGTGCTGCGCCGTCGCCTCGAGCTCGCCGCCTGGGGTCTCGCCGAGCAGGAGCGCTGGGCGGACCTGCTCACCCTCACCGAAAAGCTGCCCGCCTTCGAAGGCCGGCTGCCCCCCGACCTGACGCGGCTGCGCGCCGCCGCGTTGGCGCGCAGCGAGCGCTCGCGCGAAGCCTTCGAGCTGCTGGTGCGGCTGGCGCAGGACGACAAGCAGCACGGCCGGCGCGACACCGGCACCCTCTATCAGCTCGCCGACGCGCTGGTGCGCGAGCAGCGCTTCGACCTCGCGCTCAAGGTGCTGCAGCGCGCCAACGCGATGAGCGGCCTCTCCGCCGGCAAGGCGCGCGAGCGTCAGGTGCGGATGGAGAAACGGCTCGCCGAGGCGCACCAGCTGTTCGAGAGCCGCTACTTCCGCATCCGCTACCCGAAGGTGACCGGCAAGGTCTACGCGCAGCAGCTCGCGGTGGTGCTCGAGGAGGAACGCAAGCGGCTGGCGCACTGGATCCCGGTCGCCGACCCGCAGCCGGTCGACGTCGACCTCTACCCGGTCGAGGAGTTCCTTTCCAGCTACGCCGCCGAGATGCCGGTCGTCGGCATCTTCGACGGCCGCGTGCGCGTGCCGTTCGCCGACCTCCACAGCCTGCACCCGCAGCTGGTGGCGATCCTCACCCACGAGCTCGCGCACGCGCTGATCAGCCAGGCCACGCACGAGCGGGCGCCGAAGTGGGTGCAGGAAGGGCTGGCGCAGCACGTCGAGATGGAGCAACGCGTCGTCAACCCGTTCCCCGACCTCGAGCCCGCCGGGTTGTCGCTGTCGGTAGCGGTCGTCGACCACGCGCTCGACGGCTTCAGCGAGCCGCAGTTCGTCGAGCTGTCCTACGCCGAGGCGGCGTGGACCTTCCACTACCTCGAGGCCAAGCACGGCACCAAAGCCATCCACCGGCTGCTGGCGGCGTATCGCAAGGGCGAGGACGACGCGGCGGCGCTGCAGTCGGCGCTCGGCATGGACTACGCGAAGCTCGACACCTCGCTGCGCTCCTGGGCGACGACCAAGGGGCTGGCCCGGCTGTGGCCGACGAAGGTGCGCCGCTACGACCACGAAGCCGAGCGGCTGGCGCGCATGGCGCCGTCCGAGCCGCCGCCGGCGCGAGTGCAGGCCGGGGCGACGCGCTTCGTCGACTCGCGCCTGCAGCAGGGCTCGGCGATGAAGGAATGGCACGCGACGTACGTCAAGTGGTCGATGCCGCTCAAGGTCGCCTACACGCCGGTGCAGAAGGCGCTCAACGGCAACGCCTGGACACCCGAAAACGAAGCGGCGTGCCGGCGCCTGGCCGAGGCGACGTCGACGATCGTCCGCGACCCGACGTACTTCGCCGCACCCGACCCGCGCATCAGCTACCCGCTGCGCCAGGCGATCGTCTCGCTCAACGAGCTAGGCACCGCCTGCGGCCGCGGCGAGCTCGGCAAAGCCCGCGTCCTCTACAACCGCGCCAACACCTTGCTGACCCAAACCGCCAGCCTCCTCGGCGAGCACAAGCTGCCGCTGTAGCGAGCAGCTCAGCAACGAGTTGATCGCCATGGTACGCACGCAAGTGAGGCTCACACAGAAGGAGTACGACACGGCCAAGGCTGAGGCCGCGCGGCTGGGGATCTCTATGGCGGAGTTGGTCAGGCGATCGCTGCGCGCCTTTATCCCGGCTGAGAGCCAGCCGTGGATGAGGTTCGCCGGCTTCGTCTCCTCCGGAGATCCGGACGCGAGCCGGAAGGTCGACGATGTCGTCTACAGCACGAAATACTGAGATCGACGTGCCTCTCGTGATCCACAGCCGCTGACGGCGCCCTGCTTAGCCGGCGACGATGCGAATGGCGGGGTCGACTTGAGGGATCGCGGTGATGCCCATCTCTTGGAGTATGGGCACTAACCGCTGGCCGAATGCGTCCAGCGCTTCCGCCGACTCCCAGACGTCGATGACCTGGATCGCGTCGTCGGGGCCGTAGCCGACGTGGTAAAGGCGACCGGGCGGCGCGCCGAAGCCGGCGGCTTCGAGGCGGCGGTGCACTTCTTCGTACTGCTCCTTAGACATTCCGGACACCGCGAAGCGGACGACGATGGCCATGGGTCCCTCCTCCATCGAGTGGATATGGCGCATACGCGGGCGAAGCCGCACTGGATCGCCGGCGCCGCCGGCGCGCTCTACTCCGGCAGCCGCGCTGCGAGCACGGTCACATCGTCTTCGCGCGGCGCTCGCTTGGTGAAGGTCTCGACGTCGGCGATCACGCCGCGCACGAGCGCCTGCGGGCCGCCCGGCCCGTGGCGAGCCAGGCTCTCGCTCAAGCGGGTGAAGCCGAAGGGCTCGTCGTTGCCTTCGCGGTGGGCTTCGACGACGCCGTCGGAGAGCAGCACTACCGTGTCGCCGGGCGCGAGCTTTTCGGTCTTCACCGGCGGCATCGCGTCCGCGCGCACGCCGAGCGGATACGAGCCTGCTTCCAGCTCGTAGACCTTGCCGTCGCGGGTCACGCGGTAGGGAAAGACGTGGCCGGCGCTGGCGTAGACGAGCTCGCCACGGTGACGGTCGACCAGCGCGTAGGTCAGCGTCGTGAGCATGCGCCGGCGCGCGCTCTGGAAGACCATGCGGTTCAAGGTGTGGAAGACCGACTCGACCTGCGGGTCGAAGGTGACCTGCACCGCCAGCGCCGAGCGCACCATCGACATCACGAGACCGCTGCTGACGCCGTGGCCGGCGACGTCGCCCACCGCCAGCGCCACGCGGCCGTCCTCGAGCGCCAGAACGTCGTAGAAGTCGCCGCCCACCTCGGTCGCCGGCTGGTAGGCGTGGGCGAGCTCGAGGCCGTTGAGCTGCGGCGGCAGCACGGGGAGGATCGAGCTCTGGATCTCGCGCGCCGTCTCGAGCTCGACGCGCTGGCGCTCGCGCTCGGCGATGCGGCGCACGTGCGGCGGGATGTCCTCCCAGCGGTAGACGAACTCGCGGCCGCCGTGGAGCTGGCGGATGCTCAACAGCAGCGGCAACGCCAGCGCCACCAGCGGCACGTAGCCCTGTGCCTGCATGCCGGTGTCGTTCGCCAAGATCAGCGGCAGGCTCATCAGCACCGCCGGCACCGTCAAGCCGCAGAGGAGCGCCGTCATCAGGTCGGTCGCCCAGAAGACGATCACCGGCACCGCCGCGGCGAGCAGCCAGATCGCGGCGCCGCTCGTCACCGGCAACGGCATGAAGGGCGGCAGCGAGATCAGCGACGCGCCGACGCCGGCGGCGATCGCCCCCAAGGCCGGCGGCATCTTCTGCGCCGCCAGCGTCGAGAAGAAGAGGCAGGAGACGAGCAGCACGGCGAGGTCGTAGCTCAGCAGGCGCAGCACGTGTGGGATGCCGAGCCAGCCCGCCGAGCCGAACTGCAGCTCGACGAGCAGCGAGCTGCACGGCCAGGCGCCGAGTCGCTGCAGCGGGATCGCCACCGCGAACAGCACCGCCAGCAACGCCAGCCCGAGCGCGATGCCGCGCAGGCCGCTGCGCGCGACGGTGGCGTTGCGCCAATCGCCCTTGAACAGCGCGTCGAAGGCCGCCACCTTGCTCCCCCAGCGCTCGCGCGCCCACGACTCGCCGACTCCCCAGGCGAGGAAACCGAGGAGCGCGACGGGCAGGATGCCGAAGACGAGACGGACGAGCAGCATGATCCAGGTGGTGAGCGCGCGCGACGTCGGGCCGAGCGACACGCCTTCCGCAGCCGGCACCGCGTAGGTGACGAGGAAGCCGAGGCCGCAGACGAGCACCAGCGCGAAGATCTGCACGCCGCGCCGCACCCCCACCTCGCCCTCGTGATACTTGCGCGCGAAGAGGATGCCGAGCACGACGAGGAGCAGGAAGAGCGTGATCTCGACCGCGAAGTAGAGGAGGAAGTAGGGGCCGACGAGCTTCTGCACCGCCTGCGGGTCGACCGGCTCGGTCCACACCTTGTAGCCGCCCGGCTGGTCGCCGAGGAAGCGCACCTCGAGACCGTGGCGCATCGACGGCCCGAGCAGCTGCTCCTTGGCCGGGTAGTGGAGGACGAGGTCGGTACGCCGCGCGCGCTCGTCGCTGCGCACCTCGGCCTCGCCGTATTGGGAGAGGTCGAAGCCGGCGTCGGCGAGCTGCGTGCGGGCGCGCTGCTTGGCGTCTTCGACGGCGAGCTTCCCGGCCGGCGCCGCCTCCGCCAGCTTGCGCATGAGCCCGGTGACCTCGCCGCGGCGAGACACCTCGACCTCGTACTCCCACTCGCCGGAGTTGGCGCCGGGAGGGAAGACGCGCACGACCCAGCCGTAGAGGTCCTGCTCGAGCGGCGTGCCGGCGAGGCGGCGGCGCGCCTCCGGCCCGGCTTCGAGGGCGGCGCGCTCGATCGTGGTGTCGCCGCTCCAGGCCACCGACACCAGCGACCGCGGCGCCACCGGCCCGAGCTCGGGAATGCGGTCGAGCGCGATCGCCCGCGCCTCGCCGGCGTCGGTGTCGTAGCCGCGCGGGAAGAGCGGGAAGACGCGCGGCAGCAGCAGCGCCACGGCGAGCGCGGCTCCCACGAGGAGCGCGATCCAGAGGAGCAGCTCGCGGGCCTTCATCGTCGGAGGGGCTCCGGTTGCGGTACCCCTACCCTCTACGCACGACGGTGCTAGAGGTTCTCGACGATGGCCTCGGCAAACTGCGAGGTCTTGAGCAACATCGCGCCCTGCATCTGCCGCTCGAGGTCATAGGTGACGCGCTTCTGGTCGATCGTCGCGGCGAGCGCGCGCTCGACGGCCGCGGCGGCCTCACGCCAGCCCAGCCAGTTGAGCATCATCACGCCGGAGAGGATGAGCGAGCCGGGGTTGACCTTGTCCTGGTTGGCGTACTTGGGCGCCGTGCCGTGGGTGGCTTCGAACATCGCGAAGCCGTCGCCCTCGTTGCTGCCCGGCGCCATGCCGAGGCCGCCCACCTGCGCCGCCAGCGCGTCGCTCAGGTAGTCGCCGTTCAGGTTGGTGGTGGCGATGACGTCGTACTCGTCGGGGCGCAGCAGCACCTGCTGGAACATCGAGTCGGCGATGCGGTCCTTGATCACCAGCCGCCCCTCGGGCACCTTGCCGCCGTGCACGTCCCACAGCTCCTGCTCGGCCACCGTGCGCTCGCCGTACTCGTCGCGGGCCAGCTCGTAGCCCCAGTCGCGAAAGGCGCCCTCGGTGAACTTCATGATGTTGCCCTTGTGCATCAAGGTCACCGACTCGCGGCCGTCGGCGAAGGCGTGCTCGATGGCCTTGCGCACCAGCCGCTTGCTGCCGAAGGTGGAGATCGGCTTGATGCCGATGCCGCTGTCCTCGCGCACCTCCTTGCCCATCTCCTCGCGCAGGTAGCGGATCAGGCGCAGCACCTCGGGGGTGCCCGCCTGCCACTCGATGCCGGCGTAGACGTCCTCGGTGTTCTCGCGGTAGATCACCATGTCGACCTTGGACGGGTCCTTCACCGGGGTCGGCACGCCTGGGTAGTAGCGCACCGGCCGCACGCAGGCGTAGAGGTCGAGCAGCTGGCGGAGGGCGACGTTCAGGCTGCGGAAGCCGCCGCCCACCGGCGTCGTCAGCGGTCCCTTGATGCCGACGCGGAAGCGGCGCATCGCCTCGAGCGACTGCTCGGGCAGCCACTCGTTGGTGAGGTCGCGGGCCTTCTCGCCGGCGAGGATCTCGTACCAGGCGATCGACTTGCTGCCGCCGGAGGTCTTCTCCACCGCGGCGTCGAGGACGCGCTTGGTGGCGCGCCAGATGTCGGGGCCGGTGCCGTCGCCTTCGATGAAGCAGACGATGGGGCGGTCGGGCACCTGCAGGCGACCGGCCGGTCCGCCGTCCTGCTCCCACGCGACCGCCTGGCCGTCGGCCGGCGGAGTCCAGTCGAACGCGCTGCTGCTCAAGGGGACCTCCTGGAACCGAGAGCGCGCGGGCGCGCGCCGGCGGCGGTTATATCACCCCGCCGCCGGCCCGATCGCTCGACGATCACTGCTTGGTGAGCGTCATCTCCATCGTCTTGGTGAGCTTGCCGCCGCGCTCTTCCCAGTACTCGAACTCCTCCTGAGTGGCGCTGGGGTGGCGGCTGACGAGCCGCACCTTGATCGGCTGGCCCTTGGGGTCGACGATCTCGCTGTCGAAGACGACGCCCTTGGCGGCGTCGTCCCACTTGCCGTAGGCGACCATGATGCTGGTCGACATGCTGTCGTTCCACGTCGTCCACCACCGCTTGGTGGCGTTGTCGTAGCCGGTCAGGCCGTGCCCCTCGAAGGGCTGTCCCATCATCTCGGCCTTGAAGTCGTCGGCGATGACGCGGCCGCCGAGGATGAGCGTGCGCTGCGAGGTGCCGGCGAAAGTGACCGGCTCGGGGCCGCCCATGTACGACTTGCCGGCCGCCTTCCAGGTGCCGGCGGCGCCGGCGAGCTGCTGGTGCTCCTTGCCCGGCGCGTGGAGCTTCATCCACGCCTCCATCTCCGCCTGCATCTCCGGGCTCATCGGCGGCATCGCCGGCTGCTGCGGCGGGCTTCTCGGCTTGGGAGGCGGCGACGGCGGCGCAGGGAAGCAAGGCGAGACAGAGGAGACCGATCACGTACTTGCGATGCATGTGCGTTCCTCCTGGGTTTGAAGCGGCTGCGACTCTACCGCAGGGGTGCCACCGCATAGACTACGGCCCGCTCGCGAGGAGGACCGTCGACATGAAGCAGCCCGTCCGCGTCGCCGTCACCGGCGCAGCCGGCAACATCGGCTACGCCATCGCCTTCCGCATCGCCGCCGGCGACATGCTGGGCAGCGACCAGCCGGTGATCCTGCAGCTGATCGAGATCGAGCCGGCGCTCGCCGCCCTGCGCGGCGTGGTGATGGAGCTCGAGGACTGCGCCTTCCCCACGCTTCACGGCGTGGTGGCGACGGCCGACCTCGCCGAGGGCTTCGCCGGCGCCGACTACTGCCTGCTCATCGGCGCGCGGCCGCGCGGGCCGGGGATGGAGAGGAAGGACCTGCTCGCGGCCAACGGGCAGATCTTCGGGCCGCAGGGGAAGGCGATCAACGACCACGCGTCGCGCGACGTGCGAGTGCTCGTCGTCGGCAATCCGGCGAACACCAACGCGCTGATCGCGGCGAGCAGCGCGCCCGACCTCGACCCGCGCCAGTTCACCGCCATGACCCGGCTCGACCACAACCGCGCGCTGTCGCAGCTCACCGCCAAGACCGGCAAGCACACGACGACGATCCGGCGGATGACGATCTGGGGCAACCACTCCGCCACCCAGTACCCCGACGTCGCCCACAGCACGATCGACGGCCAGCCGGCGCGCGAGCTGGTCGACGAGGCGTGGTACCGCGACACCTTCATCCCCACCGTGCAGCAGCGCGGCGCGGCGATCATCAAGGCGCGCGGCGCCTCCTCGGCGGCGTCGGCGGCGTCGGCCGCCATCGACCACATGCGCGACTGGACGCACGGCACGCCGGACGGCGACTGGGTGAGCATGGCGATACCGGCGGACGGCAGCTACGGCATCGCGCCGGGCGTCGTCTACTCGTATCCCTGCACTTGCAATGGCGGCCGCTACGAGATCGTGCAGGGGCTCGCGATCGACGACTTCTCGCGCCAGAAGATGGACGCCACCGACCGCGAGCTGCGCGAGGAGCGGGCGGCGATCGAAGAGCTGCTGACGGCCTCGAAGGCTTAGGCACGACTCGTCTGAGTCGCAGGCAACGGAAACCGCTGAGCACGCAGGCCTTCACCTCACACCCGTTTGGTGGTGTAATCCGTTTCACACGAACAATGTGGGGCGGGTCACACCTCTGGAACGAGGGGAGGTCGCATGCGTGTTTCTTTTGGGTGGGTTGCCGGATGTCTTCTTCTCCTATCGATCACGGTCGCTGTCTCCGCCGGCGCGGTCGCTCTGACGCCGGTCGTCAACTGCGGTGCCGACTGCACGGGCCTCAGCAGCCCGCAGGCGGTCGCCGCGAGCGCTGACGGCAAGCACGTCTACGTCGTCAACCCCAGCGGCGCCTCGCAGGGCAACGGCAGCCTCAAGGTCTACAGCCGCAACGCCAGCAGCGGCGCGCTGACCCTGCAGCAGACGTTCAGCAACGGGCCCAATCCCTGCCAGAACGGGGTGCGGCCGCTCAAGGGCGCCACCGGCGTCGTGGTGAGCCCCGACGGCAAGCACGTCTACGTCTCCTCCAGCTGGGGCAACTCGCTGCTCATCCTGTCGCGCAACTCGACCAACGGCCAGGTGAGCTGCGCCGGCCGCATCGTCGACAGCACCAACCTGCGCAAGGCGGCGAGCGTGTCGGTGAGCCCGGACAACCTGACCGTCTACGCCACCGCCACCGGCGCCAACCAGGACCGCGTCACCACCTACTCGCGCAACACGACGACCGGCGCCCTCACCTTCGTGCAGAGCGTGCGCGACAACACCGCCGCGGGTGGCAACTCGCTCGCCTCGCCGAGCTGCACCGTCACCAGTCCCGACGGCGCCTTCGTCTACGCCACCTCGTCCGGCGACAACGCCGTCACCCGCTTCACCCGCGACACCGTGATCACCTTCGGCCGGCTGCTGTCGCCGACGCCGCTGGTCGACAACGGCGGCAGCGTCGACGGTTTGACCGGCGCCGCCTGGGCGGTGTCGAGCCCCGACGGCAAGCACTTCTACACCGCGGCGCCGGGCGACAACGCGGTGGGCGTCTTCTCTCGCAACGCCGGCACCGGCGCCCTCACCTACGTCGAGAAGCAGCAGAACGGAGTCGGCGGCGTCACCGGCGTGGCCGGTGCGCGCGGCGTGGCGATCACGCCCGACGGCGCCTACGTGCTGGCGGCCGGCGCGACGAGCAACGCGCTCGCCCTCTTCGGCCGCGATCCGTCGAGCGGCAAGCTCAGCTTCGTCGAGGCGGCGACAAGCAACCTCGGCGGCGCCCGCTCGGTGGCGGTGAGCCCGGCGCCGACGCCGTCCGACAAGGTCTGCGCCTACGTCGCCGCCAGCAGCGCCGGCCGCATCGAGGGCTACTGCCTCGGCGCCGCCGACTTCGGCGACGCGCCCAACAACGGCACCTCGCTGCGCTACCCGACGACGCTCGCCCAGGGCGGCGCGCGCCACATCGTCGGCGACGGCGGCAACGGCGGCACCCTCTTCCTCGGCAGCATCGTCGACGGCGAGAACGACGGCGTGCCGTCGACCAACGCCGACGGCGACGACCTCGCCGGCAGCGACGACGAGGACGGCGTGACTTACGGCGCCTTCGCCGAGAACGTCGCCGGCAGCTTCACGCTGACCGAAGGGCGGCAGCGGCACCAACGGCAGCGCTCCCGACCTCGACGCCTGGGTCGACTTCAACGGCGACGGCGACTTCGACGACACCGGCGAGCGCGTCTTCAGCGCCGCCTATCCGCTGAGCAACACGGTGTCGATCACGCCGCCGCTCGGCACCTCGGTCAACGGCGACACCTACGCGCGCTTCCGCATCCAGGCCGGCGGCTCGGCGCACCCGGCCGCGGGCGGCGGCGGCGGCGTCGGCGAGGTCGAGGACTACAAGATCAACATCACCGCCGACACCAACCCCGTCACCGTGACCAAGATCGGCAACGGCGACGGCACGGTCACCAGCCTGGCGCCCTACGCCAACGTCATCGACTGCGGCTCGACCTGCACGGCGAGCTTCCCCGACACCGCCACGGCGACGCTCCACGCCGCGCCGGCGATCGGCAGCGACTTCACCGGCTGGGACACCGTCACCGCCAACGACTGCTCGAGCCTCGGCACCGCCGACTGCAGCCTGACGATGACGGCGCCGCGCACTGCGATCGCCGTCTTCACCCTGCAGACCTTCCTGCTCACCGTCAACAGCACCAACGGCACCGTCACCAGCCTGCCGCCGCACGCCGGCGACATCAACTGCGGCGCGACCTGCACGCACCTCTACGACTACGGCACCACCGTCGAGCTGCTGGCGACGCCCGACACCAACTACGCCTTCAACGGCTGGACCGGCGGCGGCTGCGAATCGGCCGGCACCGGTCCCTGCCTGATGACGATGAACGCGGCGACCACCGTCACCGCCACCTTCGTGCTCAACGCCCGCAACCTCCACGTCGACCTCGCCGGCAGCGGCGGCGGCACCGTCAACAGCTCGCCGGCCGGCATCAACTGCGGCACCACCAGCGGCGTCGACTGCGACGAGGCCTACGTGCTCAACACCGTCGTCGACCTGAGCGAGACGCCGGACGGCGACTCGGTGTTCACCTCGTGGGGCGGCTGCGACAGCATCCAGCCCGGCAACGTCTGCCGGGTGCAGATGAGCGCCAACAAGACGGTCACCGCCACCTTCGACGTCGGCGCCGACCTGGCGGTCGACGTGGTGACGACCAGCGCTCCCGCCGACGACGGCGGCACCGCGACGGTGGAGATCCGCGTCACCAACCCCGGCCCGCTCGACGTCACCGGCGCCACCGTCACCTCGGTGCTGCCGACGACCAACATCCAGAGCCTGTCGTGGGTGTGCGTCGCCTCCGGCAACGGCGCCGGCACGACGACGCTCTGCGACACCGGCGGCGCCACCAGCCCGGCGAACCTCGACGAGACGGTCGACGTCGCGGTGGGCGGTCAGCTCACTTACACGGTGACCGTGATCGCGCCGACGCCCGCCATCGGCGGCTTCACCACCAGCGCCGCGGTTGCGGTCACCGGCATCGGCGAGCTCGACCCGAGCAACAACGCCGACAGCACGCACACCGGCTACAAGAAGATGTTCGCCGACGGCTTCGAGAGCGGCACCCTGGTGCCCAACTGGAGCGCCAAGTCGCCCTAGCTTGGGCGGCGGTCGAGACCGCGGGCGCGACTGAGCTACAGTCGCGCCCGTGATCGACTGGGAGCCGTTGATTGCCGCCGCCGCGGAGATCCGCCCGCGCGCCCACGCCAAGTTCAGCAAGTTCCAGGTCGGCGCCGCGCTGCTGATGGAAGACGGCTCGATCATCACCGGCTGCAACGTCGAGAACCGCTCCTACGGGCTGTCGTTGTGCGCCGAGCGCAACGCGATGACGGCGGCGGTCGGACGCGGGCTGAGGAAGCCGCAGGCCCTCGTCGTCGTCACCTCGACCTCGCCTCCCTCGGCGCCCTGCGGCATGTGCCGCGAGACGCTGCGCGAGTTCGTCGCCGACCTGCCGATCCTGCTCGTCAACCCCGAAGGCGAGCGGATCGAGCGCACCCTCGAGCACCTGCTGCCCGACTCCTTCGAGTTCCCGCCGCCGGCGTAGCGAGGCAGCGGCAGTGCTGCGACGCTAGCTTCGCGCCCCTGGGCGGGAGAGCCGGCGCACCCTCGCGACGAGCCGCCACCAGCCGGCCAGCAGCGCGAAGCTGCGCGAGCCCTCGATCGTCGCCAGAGTGGAGCTGAGCTGGTCGCGGCGGGCGGCAGCATCCCGGTGTCGCGTCGACAAGTCGGCGAGCCGCCTTTCGAGCCCGTCGGCGCGTGCGTGCTCGGCGGCGAGCCGCCGCTCGAGCTCGGTCGAGCGCGCGTGCTCGGCAGTGAGCTTCTGCTGCGTGCCGGCGAGCTCGCCGCGCTTCTCTTCGACCGCGGCGGCGAACGCCTGGGCGGCGATGCGTTGCTGGCGGCGAAGGAGCCGCTGCTCGAGCACGTCGTAGAGGAGGTTCTCGCTCAGGCGCACCTCGGGCCGAGCGCGCGGGCTGGCCGCGTCGTCGACCGCGTCTTCCTCCTCGGCGGCGGCCGCCGCCGGCGCCTCCGCGGGCGTACCTGGCAGGTCGGCGACGTCCTCCAGGTCTTGGTAGAGCTCGATCGCCGCGGGGATCACGCGCTCCCAGGGCGGGCGCTGCGCCGGCGGCAGCGAGGCCGCGAGCTCCTCGGGCGCGAAGAGCGAGCGCACGCCCGCGGCGTCGAGCGGCAGGCCGAAGTACTCGGCGATGCGCCGCACCAGGCCCTCGAGGTCGGCGCCGATCGCCGGCGCCTGCGCCACGAAGCAGCGCTCGCGATGACGGTCGAGGAAGGCGAGCAGGCGCCGGTTGTGCACCTCCCAGGCCCGGAACGCCAGCCGCGGCTCGTCGCGCAGCTCGGACTGCGTGTCGCGGCGCAATAGCGACAGCACGACGTCGACCGGGTGGCGGTAGAGGATGAGGTAGCTCGCCCGCGGCACCAGCGGCGCCCAGAAGTCGAGGAAGAGGCTGGTGCGGGGGTCCTTCCACCCCCAGGCGCGCTGGCCGGCGCGTGCGGCGACGAGCGTCGCGGCGCGCCGCTCGAAACCGTCGCCGCGCGGCGGCTCGAAGTCGTCGCCCGCCGAGAAGGCGGTGTGGCCGGCGGCGGCGAGCATCTCCTCGTGGAGGCGCCAGACGTCGAGGTCCTCGAAGTGGCCGCGCGGGTTTCCCGGTCCGGGACCGTTGAGGCGGCTGCCGAGCTGCAGCCCGGCCTGGCGCAGCGCGCTGGCGGCGAGCGAGGTGCCCGACCGGTGCATGCCGCAGATGACGAGTGGGGATCCCAAGGACAGCGCCTCGACCAGCCGCTATCATGGCCGGCGCATCGGCGGCATACAAATTAACGACGCGACCATGCGAGTCATCGCCCTCATCGCCGTCCATGACGAAGCGCGCTTCATCGGCGGCTGTCTCGACCACCTCCACGAGCAGGGCGTCGAGGCGTACCTGTGCGACGACGGCTCGACCGACGACACCGTGGCCATCGCCTCGCAGCGTCTCGGCCGCGGGCTGCTCGCCGTCGAGCGCCTGCAGCGCGACGGCACCTACCGGTGGCGCGGACTGCTCGGGCGCAAGGAGGAGCTGGCGAGCGAGCTCGAAGCCGACTGGTTCCTGCACCTCGATGCCGACGAGATCGTGCTGCCGCCGCCTGGCCACGCGACGCTACGCGAGGCGTTCGCCGCCGCCGACGCCGGCGGGTACAACGCGGTCGAGCTCGCCGAGCTCACCTTCGTGCCCACTCGCGAGTCCCCCGACCACGACCATGCGGACTTTCGCCGCACGATGATCTGGTACTACCCGTTCGCCTCGACGCCGCTGCACCTGGTGCGCGGGTGGAAGCGGCAGCCGCAGCGGGTCGACCTGGTGAGCAGCGGCGGGCACCATGCCGCCTTCGCCGGCCGGCGGCTCTTTCCCGAGCGCTTCCGCCTGCGCCACTACCTCTTCCTGAGCCGCGAGCACGCACGGCAGAAGTACGAGCGGCGGCGCTACGACGCCAAGGAGCTCGACGCCGGCTGGCACGGTTGGCGCTCGTCGCTGCGCGTCGACGCGCTGCGGCTGCCGTCGCAGGCCGAGCTGCGCGTCGCGCGCAAGGACGACGAGCTCGATCCCTCCTCGCCGCGCACCGAGCACTGCGTGGTGTGGACGCGGTGAGCGTGCCGCCGTCGATCCTCTGCGTCGTCGACCGGCCAGGCTGGGCGCACGACCGCAAGACCGACGCCCTGGCGCGCGCGCTCGCCGGCCGCTATCGCATCGTCAAGCGCTTCCAGGCGGAGGTCACCGCGGCCGACATCGAGGCTGCCGAGGGCGTGCTCTTGTATTACTGGCTGCAGGTCGAACGGCTGCCCCACCTGCGGCCGCTGCTCGCGGCGCGGCGCGATCGGCTGCTGATCGGGGTGTGCAGCCACTACGAGCTCGAGGGTGCGTGGCGGGAGCCGGCGCTGCAGACGCTCGACGAGCTCGCGGGCGGGGTGTTCGTCAACAACATGGCGCTGTTCGACGAGCTTTCGCCGCTGCTGCGCAAGCCGCTCCACTACACGCCCAACGGCATCGACACCGAGCTGTTCAAGCCCGCGGCGGCGGCGCGAGAACCCGGATCGCCGCTGCGCGTCGGCTGGGCCGGGAGCCTCGCCAATCAGGGAGCCGAGCGGCGCGGCGTGCACGAGGTCATCGCGCCGGCCGCCGCCATAGCCGGCGCCGAGCTGTGCCTCGCCGTGCGCGAGGAGCGGTGGCGCACGGCGGCGGAGATGGTCGACTTCTACCACTCGCTCGACGTCTACGTCTGCGCCAGCCGCGACGAAGGAACGCCGAATCCGTGTCTCGAAGCGGCGGCCTGCGGGCTGCCGGTCGTCACCACCGCCGTCGGCAACATGCCGGAGCTGATCCGCGACGGCGAGAACGGTTTCCTGGTGCGCCGCGATGCCGCAGACATGGCTGCCCGGCTGACGCAGCTGAGCGACGATCCCGATCTGCGAGCACGGATGGGGCGTGCGGCTCGCGAGACGGTGGAGGCGGATTGGGACTGGCGCCGCCAGGCGTTGCGCTACGTGCCGCTGTTCGACTTGGTGTCGGCCCGCGCGGAGACCGCCGAAGCGGTCCCGGCGGCGGCGGGCTCGCGCGACGCGCGCTAGCTGCCGACGAGCCGACGGTCGCCGCTCGTGCTCGCACCCACTCACGCCGGCGACGACGAACCGCCCGTGGTCCCCTCCGCTCGACCCGCCGACGAGGAATCGGCAGTTGACCGCCGCCGCTTTGCGTGGGCCGTGGCGATCGCCTTCATGGCGCTCACCGCGCCGCGCCTGCTCTTTCACGAGATGTGGCGCGACGAGGCCTGGCAGTGGCTGGTGGTGGTCGAGAGCCGCTCGCTCGGCGAGCTCTTCACCGGCACCTCGAGGGGCGGCGGCATCGGCTACACCTTTCCGCTGCTCTGCTACCTCGCGCGGCAGCTGTCGACCTCGCCGCGGGCGATGCAGCTCCTGCACCTCGTGCTGGCGACGGCGGCGGCGTTCGTCTTCGCGCGCTGGGCGCCGCTGCGGCGGCGCGAGCGCGCGCTCTTCGTTCTCGGCTATTTCCCGTTCTTCGAGTACGCGGTCCTCAGCCGCTCCTACTCCACCGAAGCGCTGCTGCTCTGGCTGGCCTGCATCGCGGCGCGCAGTCAGCGTCCCGCGCTCGGCCTGGCGGTGGCTGCCGCGCTGCTCTGCCAGACGACGGTCTACGGCTGGATCCTCGCCGTCGCGCTCGTCTGCGGCTGGTTGGTGAGCCGCCGGCTGCGCCGCAGCGAGGTGGCGCCGGTCGGCGTACGGGAGGCGGCGGGCGCGCTCGCCATCTTCGCCGCCGGCGCCGTCGCCGGCGTCGTGCAGCTCATGGCGCCTGCCGGCACCAAGGTCCCTGGTTGGCGGTTCGCGTGGCAAGCCGTGGCGGCGATCCGGCCAGCGACGATGCCATGGCTCGCCTTCGTGCCGGTGCCGCGACTACAGCTACATTTCTGGAACACCAACGTCCTCGATCCCTGGCGTGCGCTGCAGGTGGCTGCCGGGATCCTCACGCTCGCGCTCGCCTTCGCCCTGCTCTGGCGCTCGAAGGCGGCGGTGGTGACCTTCGCCGTCGGCGCCGCTGGTCTGCTCGCCTTCTCCTACCTCTACTTCCAGGGCGTCATGCGCCACCACGGCAACCTCTGGCTGCTCTTCATGGCGGCGCTCTGGCTGGGTGGCGGTGCCGGCATTCGCGACGAACCGCGATCGTGGCGCGCCAAGGTGCTGTTCGCGCTGCTCGTCATCCACTGCACCGCGGCTGCGTACGCGAGCTGGATGGACCTGCGCCATCCGTTCTCCAACGGCGCCGCCACCGCCGAGCTCATCCGCAGCCGCGGTCTCGACCGCTACCCGCTGCTCGGTCACCGCGAGCCGCCGGCGGCGACCGTCGCGCTGTACCTCGGGCGGCCGCTCTACGCTCCCTCACGGCAGGTCTTCACCACCCATCCCGACTGGAGCCCGCGGCAGCGCGAGCTCGCCGAGCCCGAGGTGCGCTGCGCGGCCCGCCAGCTGGCCGAGCGCGAGGGACGAGACGTGGTGCTGGTGATCAACCGCGAGCTGCCGGCATGGGAAGAGCTCGAGCCTCTCGGCGCGCGCACCGGCGCCATCGAGCGCAGCGAGGATTACCACCTCTACCGGCTCGTGCACGGGCGCCTCGCGGCCACCGCGCCGGCTGCGGCCTGCCAGCCGCCCTGACTGAGACCGCCGCCGCTCAGGCGGCGACGAACTCGGCCTCGACCCGCGCCGGCAGCAGGCCGGCCTCGTGACCGCGGTCGAGGAGGTGCTGCACCGCGGCACGCCCTGCGTCGCCGTAGTCGCGCGTCCACTCGTTGACGTACATGCCGACGAAGCGGTCGGCGCGGGCGCGGTCGTTCTCGATGCCGCGCGCGTAGCGAAGGGCGTAGTCGAGCGCGTCCTGACGGCGCGCGAGACCGAGGTCGATGCTCTCGCGCAGCAGGCGGCAGAGCAGGCGCTTGGTGTCCTCGGGCAGGTCGCGGCGGATGCCGTTGGCGCCCAGCGGCAGCGGACCGCCGGTCTCCTCTTTCCACCAGGCGCCGAGGTCGACGATCGAGACCAGGCCCTGCTCGCCGTAGGTGAGCTGCCCCTCGTGGATGACGACCCCCGCCGCCGCCTCACCGCTGGCGACGACGTCGAGGATCTGGTCGAAGGGCACGACGCGCGTCGACACCGCGGGCTGCCAGAGCTTGAGCGCCAGCGCCGCGGTGGTGAGGCGGCCGGGGATCGCCACCTCCATGCCGGTCAGGTCCTCGCGCTCGAAGCGCTCCTTCGCCACCACCACCGGCCCGTAGCCGTCGCCGAAGCTGGCGCCGGAGGGCATCAGCTGGTAGCGGTCATGGAGGTGGGCGTAGGCGTGGAGCGACAGCGCCGTCACCTCGTAGCGCCCCTCGAACGCCGCCTGGTTGAGCGTCTCGATGTCGGCGAGGACGTGCTCGACCGCGATGCCGTCGGTGTCGAGGACGCCCTGCGACAGCGCCCAGAACATGAAGGCGTCGTCGGAGTCGGGGCTGTGGGCGATATGGACCTTCATGCCGTCATCGCGAGCGAAGCGAAGCGATCTCGATGCGCCGAGATCGAGATTTGCTTCGTCGCTGCGCTCCTCGCCATGACGAGTTGGTTCGTCATGAGTACTTGATGAACCCAGGGTTGAGGATGCCGTCGGGGTCGAAGCGCTTCTTGCCTTCGACGACCATGGGCCACTTGTCGCCGAAGTGCGCCGCCCAGCGCTCGGCGCTGTCGAAGGTGATGTAGCCGGAGAGGTAACGCTTGCCGCCGTAGGCGATGGCGAGCTCGCTCGCCATCTCGAGCTGGCCGAGGGCCTGGTCGAGGAACTTCTCCGGCACCGCCGGCAGGATTCCCCAGCCCATGACGAACTGCCCTTCGGGGTAGATGAAGAGCGGCGCGTCGGAGGTGCCGGTGTAGGCGGGCCAGAGCAGCACGTGGCCGCCGGCGCCGAGCGCCTGCGGCGGCAGGTTGGACTGCGCCAGCTCGATGTACTCCTGCGCCTTGTCCCAGGGCAGCACCACCTCCATCCACGGGTGCGCCATCTCCCAAGCGCCGGCGCGCTGCCACAGCTCGAAGATCGGCTCGAGGCGGTTGCAGAACTCGTTCTGTGAGTAGTCGACCGTCTGCAGCCGCCTGTACGGCGAGAGCCCGTCGAGGAACTCGCCGTCGTCGATCGTCTCGCCGGGCTCGTGCTCGACGGTCAGAAACAACGGATAGAGCCAATAAGCGTAGAGCTGCATCCCCTGCGCGAGCTTGATGCCGTCGCCGATGCGGCGGGTGAAGATCGGGCAGGGCGCCGAGCGCGACTCCAGCGTGTGGTACTTCTGACTGTTGGGATCCATGACCCGCTCGGCGTCGCGCATGAAGGCGCCGAGGTCGTCGTAGAGCAGGTGGTACATGCGCACCCGCGGCTTGCAGCGGCGCAGCATGACTTTGGCGCGGGTGATGATCCCGAACTGCCCGAAGCCGCAGCGCACGACGTCGAAGAGGTCGCGGTTCTGCTCGCGCGAGCAGACGACCACCTCGCCGGTGCCGGTCACCACCTCGAGCTCGGCGACGTTGTCGGCCTGCAGGCCGTAGCGGAAGCTCGCCACCCCGATGCCGGCCACCGACACCGTGCCGGCGACGCAGACGCCGAGGTTGTTGGTGAGCACGCGCGGCACCACGTTTTTCTCGCAGCAGGCGGCGACGAGGTCGCGCCAGACGACGCCGCCCTGCACGTCGGCGAGCATCGCGCTCTCGTCGATCGAGTGGATGGCGTTCATCGAGGTGATGTCGAGCAGCACGCCGCCGTCGTTGGTCGACTGGCCGCTCTGGCTGTGACCCTGCGCCCGCGGCGTGATGGTGACGCCGTGCTGCCGGCACCAGCGCACGAGGTCGGCGACCTGCTCGGTGGTGCGCGGCCGCGCCACCGCGCCCGGCACCTTCCAGGTCCAGCGGCCGAAGTCGGTGCGGTACTGCTGGCGCGCCGCCTCGTCGACGCTCACCCAGTCGGGGAAGCCCTGCTGGAGGTCGTGCAGGGCCGATGCTGTCTCGGTGACGCCGACGGTCATCATCGTCTCCTGAGGTGGGTGGATCGCGCTCCGTCCACCGGCCGCTGGTGCGCCGAGCGCACCCTACTTCTCGGAGTGGAGGGCGCTCTCGAGGCTGTCGTAGATGGTGAAGAGGCGATCGAGCTGGGCGATCGCCAGCAGCTTGCGGATGCGGTCCGAGGGGTTGATGAGGATGAGCTTCCGGTTGCGGTCGCGGAAGCGGCCGAGGTAGCCCACCAGCTCGCCGATCCCCGTCGAGTCGATGTAGTTGATGCGCGAGAAGTCGACGAGGACGTTGCCCTCGTCCTCCTCGAGCGCGCGCTCGAGGGCCTGGGCGAAGAACTGGGCGCTCTCGCCGAGCTTGATGACGCCCTCGACGTTGAGCAGCGTGGAGTCTTCGATGCGGCGTTTTTCGACGATCATGGTGTGAGGACTAGGTGCAAGCTCGGGGCCCGGCCCCGTCCGAGCGCGCGGAGTCTACCAGCGCTCCCCGGCGTCTTCCAGCCGCCCGCTAGGAGCCGCCGAGCCGCGCCCGCAAGCGGTCGCTCCAACCGGTGACCAGCACGGGCGCCTGCAGCGGCGGCGTCGTCTCGGCGGCGCTCGATTCGAGCACCAGGAAGCGGCCGTCGCGCGGGTGGGCGTTGAAGCGGCCGCCGCTGCCCGAGATCATCAGCCGGGCGAGCAGCGGCGAGGTGTAGCCGTCGGTGCCGAACGGCGCGCCGATCGATTCGACGGCGAGGTGGCCGTCGCGCTCGCGGGTCTGCGCCACCTGGATCCCGCGCGCCGAGCTGTCCCAGAAGGCGAGCTTGCCGCCGGCGCTCCACGACGGCCAGCGGGCGCCGGCCGAAGAGATCCGCACCTTGCGGTCGCCGGCGGGAAAGGCGCGGGCGTAGACCTGGAAGAGGCCGTCGACCTCGTCCGACTCGTAAGCGACCCAGCGGCCGTCGGGCGACAGCACCGCGTTCATCTCGTGGAACGGCGTGGCCAGGAACGGGCGCGGCGCACCGGCCGGCTGCGCGCGTTCGTCGAGCGGCAGCAGGTGCAGGTCCCATCCCGTCGCCGCCGTGCTGGTTTGGAAGATCAGCGTGCGGCCGTCGGGAGTCCAGTCGCAGGGGTAGGTCCGCTGCGGCCGCGCGAGCAGAACGCGCGGCTGCGCCGACGCGTCGTCGGCGAGGACGACGACCTGCCACTCCTTGCCACGCTGCGCGCCGACGGCGATGTGGCGGCCCTCGGGCGACCACGTCGGGCGGTGCGGCGACAGCCCGAAGCTGAGCTGCGTCGAGGTGCCGCTGCCGTCGAGCACGCGTAGGTCCGAGTCGTTGGCGGTGCCGATGACGACGGCCACCCGGTTGCCGTCGGGCGCCGGCCGCGCATCGCGGAAGAGGCGCGGCGTATCGGCCAGCCGCTCGAGCTTGCCGTCGGGATCGAGCCAGGCGAGATAGTTTTCGGGCTGCGGTGGCGAGCCCGGCGCCGTAGACGAGGTCGCCCGCGGCCGACAGCGCGAAGTGCGCCGAGCCGTTCTGCGGGTCGTAGCGCACGGCGTCGAGGACGACCTGCGGCGTGCCGCGCGTGTGCAACGTGGCGAGGTCGAGCTCGACGGCATGGAGCCGGCCGCCGCGCACGAACAATAGGTGCCCGCTCGGCGAGTAGCGACCGTAGGCCGCGCCCTCGAACACTCGCCGGCGCTCACCGGTCGAGAGCAGGACGACGTCGAGCTGCCCTTCGTCGTAGGAGCTCTCCTCGAAGCCGACGGTGAACAGCACGGCGTTCCTGCCCGGCAGCGGCTCCGGCCAGCGGTGCGAGCGCTCGCCACGGCCGGCGTCGAGCGTGGTGAGCGGCTCCGCTTTGCCGCCGCTCTCGCTCACCCGCAGGAGGCCGGAGGTCTGCGACGGCGCCAGCACGATGGTGCCGTCGGGCAGCCAGGCGGCACCGCGCGAGTTGCGGCCGAAGTCGCCGAGCGGCACGACCGGCCCGCCGGCGAGCGGCACCCGCGCCAGCTTGCGGTCGGCGAAGAAGCCCACCGACGCGCCGTCGGGAGAGAAGAAAGGCTGCCACGCTTCCTCGGTGCCAGAGAGGACGGCCGGCGTCGGGTCGTCGAGGCGTCGCACGTAGAGCCGGCTCGCACCGTTCTCCGACGCCGCCAGCACGAGCGACGAGCCGTCGGGCGCGATGGCGAACGGCGCCGTCAGCCGGTGCGGCAACGCCAGCCCCGCGGGCAGCTCGATGCTCAGCGCCACCGGCCGCGATGATGCTTCGCGCCCCGGTGCGCGCATCAAGAACACAGTGACGATCGCGGCGGCGGCGGCCGCACCGCCGACTACCGCGGCGAGGCGGAGACGCGACGGCGCACGCACGCCGGGCGGCTTGAACATCGGCGCCGCCGCGGTGGTCGACGGGGCACGGCTCGGCTCGGCGGCGATCTCGAGCAGCTCGAGACGCAGGTCGCCGAGGTGGCGCGGCCGCGTCGCCGATGTCCTGGTGCAGGCAACGCTGGATCAGCCAGCCCAGCGGCGCCGGCGTGTCGCGGGGCAGCAGCGAGAAGTCGACCGGATCGCGCAGCACCGAGGCGAGGACTTCCGGCGCCGAGCGGCCGCCGAAGGCGCCGACGGCCGGAGAGCATCTCGTAGAGCAGGCAGCCGAAGGCCCAGACGTCGGTGCGCTCGTCGAGCTCCTCGCCGCGGATCTGCTCGGGGCTCATGTAGGGCGCGGTGCCGACGACGGCGCCGATCGTGGCGGTCAGGTCCTCGCCCACGTCGCCGCCGCCGGTGCCCTTGGCGAGGCCGAAGTCGACGAGCTTGACGCGCCCGCGGCTGCTCAGCATCACGTTCGACGGCTTGAGGTCGCGGTGGATGACGCCCTTGGCGTGCGCCTCGGCGAGCCCTTCGGCGATCTGCGCCGCGATCGACACCGCGTCGCGCCACGGCAGCGGGCCGCTGGCGAGCCGCTGCGCCAGGGTGTCGCCGTCTACCTTCTCGAGCACCAGGTACTGCGCGCCCTCGAGCTCTTCGAAGCCGTAGATGGCGGCGACGTTGGGATGGCTCAAGGCCGCCAGCACCTTGGCCTCGCGCTCGAAGCGCTTGAGCTTGACCGGGTCGCCGTGGAAGGCGTGCGCGAGGGCCTTGATCGCCACCTCGCGATCGAGCGTCGGGTCGTGGGCGGCGTAGACGCGGCCCATGCCGCCGAAGCCGAGCAGGCCGCGGATCTCGTAGCGGCCGAGCCGCGCGCCCGGCTCGAGCAGCTGGCCTTCGCCAGGGGCGCCGCCGGGTCCCCAGTCGCGGTCGAGCCGCCGCGTGTCGCCCGAGAAGGAGGAGGCGCCACCCTCCTCGCGGCGGAGCTCCTCGTCGCTGATCGCCATGGGCTCGCCTACCGTCGTCGGTCCGTCGCCTTCGGCTCCGCCGGTCGACCTTCGCTCGACTGCGTCGTCTTGCTGCGTGCGGGCTCGGATCACTCTACCGCGGCGGCGGCGCGTCCGCCGCTACAATCGGATCGTGCTCGCCTCGCCTCACGACCTCCTCGGCCGGCCGCTCACCGACCTGCGGGTGTCGGTCACCGACCGCTGCAGCCTGCGCTGCACCTTCTGCATGCCCGGCGACCGCGACTACGAGTTCCTGCCGCGGCAGGAGCTGCTCACCTACGAGGAGACGGCGCGGCTGGTGCGTGTCTTCGCCGCGCTCGGCGTCAACAAGGTGCGGTTGACCGGCGGCGAGCCGCTGCTGCGCCGCGACCTCCACCGGCTGGTGTCGCTGCTCGCCGCGGTGCCCGGGGTCGAGGACCTCGCGCTCACCACCAACGGTTTGCTGCTGGCACGCGACGCCGCGGCGTTGCGCGAAGCAGGGCTGCGCCGCGTGACGGTGAGCCTCCACAGCTTGCGACCGACGACCTTCGACCGGCTGAGCGGCAGCCGCGGGCAGCTGCCGCAAGTGCTCGCCGGCCTCGAGGCGGCGGAGGCGGCTGGTCTCCTGCCGATCAAGGTCAACGCGGTCGTCGTGCGCGGCACCAACGAGGACGAAGTCGTCGAGCTGGCGCGCTTCTTCAAGCGCCCCGGCTACGTGCTGCGCTTCATCGAGTACATGGACGTCGGCACCGTCAACGGCTGGCAGCCGGGCGGCGTGGTGACGGCGGAGGAGATCGTCGCCAAGGTCGGCGCCGAGCTGCCCTTGGTGCCGGCAGCGCGCGCGAACGCGCACGACGTGGCGCTGCGCTTCCGCTATCGCGACGGCGACGGCGAGCTGGGCGTCATCGCTTCGGTCTCGCGCCCCTTCTGCGGCGACTGCTCGCGGGCGCGGCTCTCGGCCGACGGCCGGCTCTACGCCTGCCTCTTCGCCGCCACCGGGCTCGACCTCAAGACGCCGCTGCGCGCCGGCGAGAGCGACGAGCAGCTGGCCGAGCGCATCGCCGCGTTCTGGAGAGGACGCACCGACCGCTACTCGGAGGAGCGCGCCGAGCGGCTGGCGGCGGGGAAGGGACCGCCGCCGTCGCGCGTAGAGATGTTTCGCATCGGAGGCTGATGGACCGATGGGCTTTCTCGACCGCATCGCCGCCGACCTCATCTCCGACTCGATCGGCGTCTCGCCGCGGATGACGCGCAAGCTGGTGCGCAAGGCGGTGGGCAACCCGCTGCTCCTCGCCGGCGGCGCTGCGCTCGCCGGGGCGCTCTTCTCCGAGCTGGCGCGCGGACAACAGCAGGGTACCGGCAGCGGGCCGTCGACATGGGCGCCGCCGCCTCCACCTGGGCAGCAGCCGCCGCTGCCGCCGATACCGTCGAGCGGAGCCGCACCTCCGCCGCCACCGACGCCGCTCGTGAGCTCGGCCGCGGACACGAACACGGGCGCCGGCACGTTGCCCGCGTGGCTTCCGCCGCCGCCTCCGCCAGCGCCGGCGGCCACGACGGGCGCGGAGGCTGCGGACCAAGTCGAGGAAAAAGACGCGCCGGATGCGGAAGCCGACCTGCCGCCGCACCTCCTCTTCCCGGTCGTGCGCACGATGGTGGCCGCGGCGCTCGCCGACGGCACGCTCTCGGCCGCCGAGCGCGCCCGCATCGAGGAGCAGCTCGCCAGCGGCGAGCTCCCCGAAGAGCAGGCGGCGCAGATCCGGCGCGAGCTCGTGATGCCCGCGACGCCGGTCGAGCTCGCCGCGATGGCGTCGACCGACGCCGAGCGCGAGCTGCTCTACCGCTTCGCCGCCCTCGTCACCGCAACGGAGACCGGCATCTCGACGCTCGAGAGCATCTGGCTCGGCAACTTCGCCGGCGCGCTGGGCCTGCCACACGAGCGCGCGAGCGCGCTCGAAGCCAGCCTGTTCGGCACGCCGCCGGCACCCGCAGGCTAGAGACACGGTCGCGCGCCGATCGGCGCCGACAGCGACGCCAAGCGCGGACGCTCGTCAGTGCGAGCTAGCTGGCGGCCGCAAGCTCGGCGGTGGCGCTCTTCGTCTCACCACCGGCGCTCGTCTCCGGCCGCCGCGCCACCGCGATGAGACCGAGCCCGCGCCAGGGCACGAAGCGGTCGAAGCGGCGCAGGAAGGGCACCGTCCAGTCGTAGCCCTTGAGCTGCAGGCGCGAGAAGTTGCGGCGCCGGAGCACCTTGCCATTGAGCCACCAGGCCGGCACCGAGGCGCGGTTGAAGTCCTCGCAGCGCTCGAGCGTGAAGCCGGTGCGGGCGAGCTCGTCGGCGAGCATCTTGCGGTCGTAGCGCACGCGGTGCGCCAGCGCCTCGTCGAGGCTCGAGTAGAGCCCCGGCCCCTGCGGCACGTAGAGCACCAGCCGGCCGCCGGGCGCCAGCGCCGCGTGCATGTTGGCGAGCGCCTGGATGGGGTCGCGTACGTGCTCGAGCACGTTGAGGCAGACGACGGTGTCGAACTGTTGCGCGAATGGCGTGAAGCACGCCGGATCCTCGAGGTCGACGCGCGCCACCTCGAGATAGGGCTTGCCCACCGCCGTGTTGCGCAGGTAGTGCAGGTACTGCGGGTTGATGTCGCTCGCCACGTAACGCTGGCGCGGCACCAGCCAGTGGGTGAGGTTGCCGATGCCGGCGCCGATCTCGAGCACGCGGCCGCCGACGTGTGGGCGAATGGTGTCGGCCATCCAGCGGTTGAACCGCCGCGCGCGCTCGAGGTTGTGCAGGATGGCGCCGCCCCACGGGTCGTCGGAGTAGAGGTCGTCGACCACCCAGTACTTGAAGATGGCGCCGAGGGCGCGGAAGCCGTCGCGCCAGCCGATCTTCTTGCCTTCGCGATAGGTGCGGCCGACGTAGGAGACGGGCACCTCGAAGATGCGGCTCTGCCGCTTGGCGATCTTGGCGGTGACCTCGATCTCGAGCCGGAAGTCGTTCGAGCGGATGGGCAGCGACTTGAGCAGCGTCGAGCGAAACATCTTGTAGCAGGTCTCGACGTCGGTGAGGTTCAAGTCGGTGGCGAGGTCGGAGAGGAAAGTGATCAGCCTGTTGCCCAGCGTGTGGCGGAAGTAGAGGACCCGCCGCCGCTCGGACGCCGAGAAGCGCGAGCCGTAGACGACGTCGGCACCGTCCTCGAGGAACGGCTTCACCAACCGCCCGATGTCGCGCGGGTCGTACTCGAGGTCGGCGTCGTGGAAGACGATCAGGTCGCCTTGCGCGGCGGCGATGCCGGTGCGCACCGCCGCTCCCTTGCCGCGGTTGCGCTCGTGCTCGATCAGCGTGATGCGCGGCTCGCCGGCGGCGAATTCGCGCAGCAGCTCGCGCGTGCCGTCCGTCGACCCGTCCTCGACGACGAGCACTTCGACTGCCGAGACCCCGTCCCACGAGGGCGCCGCGGTAAGCACTCGCCGCAGCGACTCGACGACGAGATAGCGCTCGTTGTAGACAGGAACGACGACCGAGAGGGAGAGCACGGAAAGACAGGATACCTCAGCGCCTTCGAGGCCTCGCGGCGAGGGCTTCCAACGCGCAACATACCCGCAGCGCCCCACTTAGGGCGTTGACGGGCCGCCTCGACCGCGGGCTGCCACGAATTGACAACGGCCTGCGCGCACCCGACAATGCCGCGACCCGACAAGTTGTTGGTTTGGCCGGGGCGGGCTCGCGGAGCGCTCGCTCCTTTGTTCCTTTGTTTCCCATCGGAGTCATCACCAATGTCTCGCTCTCATCTTCGCGGTGCGGCGCTCGTCGCGGCAGGATTCATCATGCTCGTCGCAGGTCCGGGGGCGGCGGCCGATACAAAGGCCGCGAACGCGCCTGACGCTGCCGCCGTTACAGCGCGGAAGTCGGCACCGTCCGCGGAGCGCGCCGCCGTGCGCGACGCCATCTGGCAGCTCGAGCGCTCGCTGCGCGAGCGGCTCGCCGCCGTAGAGCACGGCGGCGCCCGTATGGCGGCGGATCGCGTCGCGTCTGCCGGCGGGAACGACACGCACGGACGGCTCGACGCGCTGCGTCGCGAGGCGCAACGGCTCGGTGCGGCGAGCGCGGAGCTCGGGCGCAAGACCGCGGCGCTCCGGCCTCTCGTCTATGAGGTCGAGCGGCGGGAGAGCGCGGACCGTTCCGTCGTCCCTTCCGCGTCGGCATGGAAAGTCCACGAGCCGACGACGCATCTCGATGCGGCGGCGACCGCTACGTGCGGTGAAGCCGTCGCCGGCGGCGACGGGCGATTCGGCGCCGCGATCGGCGTCGGGACCGGGGCGGCCCGCGAGCTCTGGCTGCGCCATACCGCCGCGGCCGCGGGAACGTTCCTCGTCTCCACCGCCGGCTCCGACTTCGACACCGTCGTCGAGGTCTACGACTCCTGCCCAACGGCCGGCACGGCGCCGATCGCTCACGGCGACGATCAGGTCGGCCTGCAGGCGCGCGCCGCGTTCCGCGCCGCCGCCGGCGAGACGTCGTGGATCCGCGTCGCCGGCTGGGAGGGAGCGACCGGCGCGGCGGCGATCGAGGTCGCCGGCGGGCTGGCGGGCTTCGGCGGAGTCGTCATTCGCGAAGACAACGGGCAACCGGCGACCTATCGCGACGTCGAAGTCTGGGCCGCCGACGGGTCGTTCGTGACCTATGCCGAGCCCGAGTACGACGGCGTCTACGTCGTCTTCGGCTTGACGCCGGGCAGCTACTTCGCGTCGACCCAGCGCTGGTATTACCAGAGCGACGGCCTGCTCGACGAGCTCTACTCCAACTTTCCCTGCCCCGGCGGTGCCTTGCAGGGGTGCAACCCGACGAGCGGGACGCCGATCTCCGTTCAGGCGGGCGTCATCCGCGGCGACATCGACTTCGTGCTCGGCCACGGCGCCTCCGTCACCGGCCGCGTGCGCGACGCGGCGACCGGCCTGGCGCTCGCCAATTCGTACGTCGAGGTCTTCGGTCCGACGGGCGGCTCGATCGGCGAGAGCACGACCGACGCGGCCGGGCGCTACATCGTCACCGGCCTGGGCGGCGGCATGGTCTTCGCCCGTGCCAACGGCAACCAGGCGCAGTACCGGCGCGAGCTGTACCACGACATTCCCTGCGCGTACTCCTGCAACGTCACGACGGGGACGCCCATCGCTCTTCAGGTCGGGCAGACGACGTCGGGAATCGACTTCGCGCTGGAGAAGTACGGCGCCATCGCCGGGACGCTCACCCGCGCGGCCAACGGCTTGCCGATCGCCAACGGCCAGGTCGAGATCTGGAACGCGCAAGGCAACAACGTCGGATATGCCTACGCCAACGCCGCAGGCGAGTACGTGGCAGGCGGGCTCGACTCCGGAACGTACTTCGCCGTCGCCTACAGCTACGGCATGCTCGCCGAGCTCTACGACGACCTGCCCTGCGCGACCTCCTGCATCCCCACGACCGGCGACCCGATCGCGGTCTCGCTGGGCAACGTCACGGCGGACGTCGACTTCGCCCTGCAGCAGCTGGGGAGCATCGCCGGCACCGTCAGCGATGCGGTGAGCGGCACGCCGATCGCCGGCTACTCGTACATCTCCCTTTACACCGCCGGCGGAAGCTACGCGGCCTCCGGCAGCACCTACGGCGGCGTCTATCAGGTCACCGGTCTCCTTGCCGGCACCTACTACGTCCACGCCGAGAGCTACACCTATCGCGGCGAGCTCTACGACGACGTACCCTGTCCCGGGGGGCCGGGGTGGGGCTGCACCCTCGCCAGCGGCACACCCATTACGGTACAGATCGACGCGACGACCGCCGGCATCGACCTCGCGCTCACGCCGCTGGGGACGATCGCCGGCACCATCACCGATGCTGCCAACGGCCAGCCCTTGAACGGCATCGAGGTGCTGGTTTGGAACGGCGGCCAATGGGTAGCCGGGGCGTACACCAGCAATGGGAGCTACCAGGTCAAGGGCTTGGACGCCGGGACCTACTACGTCACCACCCGGCACTTCGAGTACGCCGGCGAGCTCTACGACAACCTCCCTTGCCCGGGTGGGACCCCTCCCGGGTGCAACCCGACGAGCGGCGCGCCGCTGCAGGTCACGCTCGGCACCACGACCTCCGGGATCGACTTCGCGTTGGCGCGCAAGGGGCACATCTCGGGCGTCGTCCGCGACGCCTCCAACAACGCACCGATCGGCTCCGTTCAGCTGTCGATCTACGACGCCGCGGGCAACCAGGTTCGATGGATGTACTCGGCCAATGACGGCAGTTACGAGGCCACGGGCTTGGAGCCCGGCACGCACTACGTGAAGGCCTACGCCAGCGGCTACGAGGGCGCGCTCTACGACGGCCTGCCCTGCCCCCTCGGCACCTGCAACCCGACGACCGGCACCGCGGTGCCGGTGACGCTCGGCAACACCACCAGCGGCATCGACTTCGACCTCGTCAGGGCCGGCAAGATCACCGGCACCGTGCTCTCGCAAGGCGGCGAGCCCTTGCCGTCGACCTACGTCAATCTCTACGACGCCGCCGGCAACTACCGCGGCTACGACTACACCGACGCCGACGGGCGCTACGAGATCACGGCCGAGCAGGGCACCTGGTTCGTCCTCGCCGAGGGCGGCAGCTACCACGTGACGCAGCTCTACTCGGCCATTCCCTGCCCCGGATGGTCGTGCACCGTCACCAACGGCACGCCGGTGCCGGTGGCCGCGGGCGCGACGACCTCGGGCATCGACTTCCAGCTCGTCGTCGCGCGCGGCATCCTCGGTTGCGTGACCGACAACGTCGGCAACCCGCTGCGTGGAGTGGCCATCGACCTGTGGAGCAACACCGGCGTGCGCCTCTTCAGCACCGTCACCGGGGTCGGCGGCTGCTATCACCTCTTGCCCGACGGCGGCACCTACTTCGTCTCCACCGACAGCGGCCTGGGCGCCGTCGAGGAGCTGTGGAACAACGTGCCCTGTCCGCTGGGGCCCGCCTACGCCGGTCTGTGCAATCCGCTCGCGGGCACGCCGGTGACGCTGCCCTCGTACACGTCGCTCGTCAACGGCATCGACTTCGTCCTCGACGGTGTGGACATCTTCGTCAGCGGCTTCGAGTCGGGCGACGACGGCTGGTCCGCTTCGTCGCCCTGACGCCAATTGGCGCGCTGCAGCGGCCGGGGGCCCGACGAGGCGTAGCGCGCCGCGCCTTTCGCTGGTACAGTGCCCCTACCTAGCCTCGAAGCTCCAAAACAGTCTGCCGTTCGCTCAACGCGGAGGAGGTTCCCGTGCACCGTAGGCGCCCCGGACTGTCGCGTCGTACCCTCGGCTTCCTGTCGCTGGCAACGTGGCTCGCCGCCGGAGGAGCTCTCCTCGCGGCCGAGAAGCCAGCGCCCCCCGGCAACCAAGGCCGCGCCTTCGACGCTCGCATCGAGCTCGTCGACGGCCTGGCCGCCACGCCCAGCGCGGCGCAGCGGGCCGCCCAGGAGCGGGTGGCCAAGAAGGTCTCCGATCTGGCGGTCAGCTTCGATGCCGCCACCGGGGCCGCGCGCACGATCTCGAGCCACTTCGGCTACCTGACCGGGCCCGCCCTCTCCGCGCAGCCCGCCCTCGAGACCGGCATGGCCTTCGTCGAGGCGAACCGCGACCTGCTCGGTCTCTCCGCCGCCGACCTCGCCGGCTACGAGGTGACCAACGACGTCTTCAGCCGGCCCACCGGCGCCACCCACCTCTACCTGCGCCAGACCTACGCCGGGCTGCCGGTGTACAACGGGCAGCTCCACATCAACGTCAACCGCGACGGCCGGGTGATCAGCGTCAACAACGCCTTCCTGCCCAACCTGGCGGGCGCCGTCAACGCCAGCGCGCCGGCGATCGACGCCGCCGCCGCGGTGGCGGCCGCCGCCCGCTCGATCGGCATCGACCGCGTGCCGGCGGCGCTGGCGGAGCCGAGCGACGCCATCAGCCAGCTGACGCGGCTGGCCCACGCCGGCATCTCCCGCGGACCCATCGAGGCGCGCCTGATGTGGCTGCCCATCCGCGGCGGCGAAGCGCGGATGGTGTGGAACTTCCAGATCGAGACGCTCGACGGCGAGCACTGGTACGACTTCACGGTGGACGCGGTCTCCGCCAAGGTGTGGACGCGTTTCGACTGGGTCGCCGAGGCCTCCTACCGCGTCTACCCCATCCCGATCGAGAGCCCCAACCACACCACCCCGCTGCCGCCCACCGACGGCCGGACGCTGGTCGCCGATCCCCAGAACGCCTTGGCTTCCCCCTTCGGCTGGCACGACACCAATGGCGCCGCCGGCGCCGAGTTCACCATCCATCGCGGCAACAACACCCACAGCTGGGAGGACAGCGACGGCAACGACACGCCTCCTCCCGCGGGGACCGAGCCCGACTGCGGCGCCGGCCTGCTCTGCGACTTCCCCATCAACCTGGCCGGCGCGCCCAGCACCTACCGGCCGGCCGCGGTCACCAACCTGTTCTACTGGAACAACATCATCCACGACGTGCTGTGGCAGTACGGCTTCGACGAGCCGGGCGGCAACTTCCAGGTCAACAACTACGGCAACGGCGGCCTCGGCAACGACGACGTCATGTCGCTCGCCCAGGCGGCCGGCAACTGCAACGCCAACTTCGGCACGCCGGTCGACGGTCAGCGTCCGCGCATGCGGATGTTCGTCTGCACCAACGCGAACCCCGATCAGGACGGCGACTTCGACCACGGCGTGATCGCCCATGAGTACGGCCACGGCATCTCCAACCGCCTGGTCGGCGGTCCGGCGAACGTGAGCTGCCTGCAGAACACCCAGCAGCCGGGTGAAGGCATCAGCGACTGGTACGGCCTGGTGCTCACCGCGCTCGCCTCCGACACCGGCCCGATGCCGCGCGGCGTGGGGACCTACCTCCTCGGCCAGCCGACCAACGGCCCGGGCGTACGCACCCAGCGCTACAGCACCGACCAGACGGTCAACACCTGGACCTACACCAGCATCGCCGGCATGGCGGTCCCCCACGGCGTGGGCTCGGTGTGGGCGCAGGCGATGTGGGAGGTCTACTGGGCCCTGGTCGACGAGCACGGCTTCGACGCCGACATCTACGACGCCGCCGGCACGGCTGGCAACCAGCGCGCCATGCTGTACATGACCGAGGGCCTCAAGGACACCGCCTGCGGTCCATCCTTCCTCGACACTCGCAACGGCATCATCCAGGCCGCCACGGACAACCACGGCGGCGAGGACGTCTGCCTCATCTGGGAGGCGTTCGCGGCCTTCGGTCTCGGCGTCAACGCCACCACCGTCGGCCCCAACTCCACCACCGCCACCAACGGCTTCGACATCCCGGCCAGCTGCTCGTTCCTCGGCACGGCGCAGCCGGTGCAGAACATCTGCGCCGGCCAGGACGCCAACTTCACCATCACCCTCGGCCAGGCCTTCACCCCGCCGGTGGCGATGTCGGCGACGGGCAACCCCAGCCCGAGCACCTACAGCTTCACCCCCAACCCGGTTCTGTCGGTGCCCAACAGCACCACGATGACCATCACCAACACCGCGGCCGTGGCGGCCGGCAGCTACCCGATCACGGTCAACGCCGATGACGCGGTGCCGCAGAACGCCCAGCTCCCCGTCACCCTCAACGTGTTCGTGGGCAACCCGAGCGCGCCGGTCCTCACCCTGCCGGCCAACGGCTCCACTGGCACCGCCCTGAAGCCGAACCTGACGTGGGCTGCCGGCGCGGGTGCGGCCAGCTACAACGTGGAGATCGCCACCGACGCGGCGTTCACCACCATCGTCTACACCGCCAACAACGTGATCGGCACGTCCCACCTCGTGGGCTCCAACCTGGCCGCCAACACCCTCCACTACTGGCGGGTGACGCCGGTCAACCCCTGCGGTACCGGCACCGCGTCGTCGGCGTTCACCTTCACCACGGTGAACCTGATCTGCGCCAACCCCAACCTGGCGATCCCCGACTCCCCCGCGCCCGCGGTCACCAACGACCTGATCGTCGTTCCCACCGGTACGATCACCGACCTCAACGTCATCCTCAAGGTCACCCACACCTGGGTCGGCGACCTGGTCTTCCAGCTCACCAAGACCGGTGGCGGCCCCACGGTGACCTTCTTCGACCGTCCCGGCGTGCCCTCGACCGTCAACGGCTGTGGGAACAACAACATCGACGCCACCCTGGACGACGAGGCCGCTACGCCGGTCGAGACGCAATGCGCGGGGACGACGCCGACCATCTCCGGGACCTTCAGTCCCAACAACCCGCTCAGCGCCTTCGACGGCCAGAGCCTGGCGGGGACTTGGCGGCTCACCGCGCAAGACTTCGCCGGCCAGGACACCGGCACGGTGACCGAGTGGTGCCTGGCGCCCACCGTCAGCCTGCCCCTCTTCAACGACGGCTTCGAGAGCGGCACCCTCGGCCTGTGGTCCGGCTTCACGCCCTGAGCTGAGCCTTCATGACCTGCCCTCTTCGTGAAAGAGGTGGGCAGGTCACGCGGCCCGCGACCGCCTCTCCCGCCCGGGAGAGGCGGTCTGCGTTTCAGGGCGTTCGTTCTACGCCGTCACCAGCCGCCGCGCGAACATTCCCGGCCGGTACTCGCTGATCGTGCCGGTGAACGCCGAGGCGGCGACGGTGAGCGGCGAGGCGAGGTAGAGACGGCCCGGCCCCGAGCGCCCCTTGTAGTTGCGGTTGATCGCCGAGACGGTGACCTGCTCGGCGGTCTCCGACACTCCCGGCCCGCAACCGATGCAGGCGCCGCAGCCGGGGTGGATCAAGCGCACGCCGGCCTTCTCGAAGGTGTCGAGGAACCCGGCTTCGCGCGCGAACTCCTCCACCTCGCGCGAGCTGAACTGGATGATGAACTCGACGCCCGGCGCCACCTTCCAGCCGTGCTCGACGGCGTCCTTGCAGACCTGGTGGTAGAAGACGAAGTCGTCGATCTTCCCCGCCGTGCAGCTGCCGGCGTAGGCGATGTCGATCTTCACTTCGCCGAGCTCGTCGACGAAGGCGCCGTTGGTCGGATCCGAAGGCACGCCGCGGTCGGGATCGCCCGGGTGCGCCACCATCGGGCGCAGCGACGAGAGGTCGATGACGTGGATGCCGCCGGTGTACTCGGCGTCGGGGTCGGGCTCGACGACCTGCGCGCGCAGCTTCTCGAGGTCGGTGCCCGGGCGCCGCGCCGCGATCCACTGCAGCGTCTTCTCGTCGGCGGCGCAGATGCCGGTGCGCGCCGCGCACTCGGTGGCCATGTTGGTGAGCGTGGCGCGCTCGTCGGGCGACAGCGACGTGAGGCCCGGCCCGGTGAACTCCATGACGCGGTTCAACGTCCGCTCGTCTTTCGCGTACTCGAGAAGGATGGAGAGCATCACGTCCTTGGCGGTGCACGTCGGCGGCAGCTGCCCCACCAGCTCGAAGCGAATCGACTCCGGCACCTCGACGGTGGTGAAACCGTCGTAGACGAGGCTCGCGTACTCGGTGGCGCCGACGCCCCACGCCAGCGCGTTGTTGACGCCGCCCATGCAGGTGTGGCTGTCGGTCGCCTGCACGAACTGGCCGGGCTCGATCATCTGCTCGCGCGCCACCTCGTGACAGATGCCCGGCGAGACGCCGTCGTGCGCGGAGAAGTCGCGCACGCCGGTGTGGCGCTGGAACTCGCGCTGCAGCTCGCGCAGCGTCTCGATCTGGTCGAGGAAGGGCCGCATCTTGCGCACCTCGTCGGCGTAGACGAGGTGGTCCTCGAACACCGCGAAGCGCTCGGGGTTCTGGATGCGGTAGTCGGGCCCGTACTCCTGCTCGAGGAAGTAGTGCACCTGCGCGGTGGTGAACTCGTGGCTGTAGCCGCCGTCGACGGCGACGACGACGGCATCGCCCGGCTTCACGTAGCGCTGCTCGTCGGCGACGCCGAGCATGTGGCGGGCGAGGATCTTCTCCGCCATCGTCATCGGCCGCCGCGCGGTGTCGGGGCGCGGCAGCTCGACCTCGCCGCGCGCCACCGCCTTCGAGAACGGGAAGAGGCCGCCGTGCTGCACGATGAGCTGCGTGATCGGGTCGTAGCTGCGGTACAGCTCCGCCAGCGGCACGTCCTCGCCGCGCTGGAGGCGCGCCAGCACGTCGTAGCTCGCCATCAACAGGCCCTGGTTGACGTTGTTGCCGGCGTGGATGGGCGCGAACGATTCGGCGACGGCGAGGCGGATGCCGCTCCACTTCTCCGCCTGCGTCGCCGTCTCACGCGAGCTGCCGACGCCCTTGCGCAGGCCGCTGACGATGACCTCGAAGTTGCCGTCGCGCAGCGCGTCGCGCGGGAAGAGCCGCTCGCCGTCGACGATCAGGCCTGCATACGCCTCGCGCGCGAGGTCCTCGGGACGGTGGTGGAAGCACACCCACGCCGGCGTCATCACGTCGGTGTTGATGTCGTCGAGCAGGTCGTCGGGCGCGCGCACGTCGTCGAGCGTGAGATCGAGCTCGCCGCGCAGCTGGCGGCGGATCAGCTCGGGGTCTTTGGTGAGGAAGAGGACGCGCCTGCCGGGGGTGAGGCGAAGGACGGGCGCCGGTCGCGATGGCGAATCGGGGTTCATCGAAGCTCCGGGGAACGCGGGGTACGGATGGGCGCGGCAGCGCCGCGCGGCAGAGCTCGATTCTACCGGGCGCGCGCCGCTACGGCGGACTCTTCCCCGACCAGCGGCCGGTAGCGAGCTCGAAGCCGTCGACGAACACGCCGCCGACGCAGACCGATTCGAAGGTGCCGTTACTGTCGTAGTCGCAGAGGTAGGGCCGATTCACCGCCGGGTTGACGTTCCCCGCCGGGCTGTACTGGCAGACCCAGAACCACCAGTGCGGGAAGCCGCCGCCGAAGGGGCTGTTGATCTCGCAGTACTGGATGCCGCAACCGATGCTCGTCGACGATCGCCAGACTTCCTGCGTGTAGTGGCCGCAGGTGCCGGGGATCGGCGGCGCCGAGCAGGTGTTGGTGGCGTACGCGTAATAGACGCGCTCCGACTCCCAGGCCAGCGCGGGCCAGTTCGGGCCGGGGCGGGGAACCGGGTCGGGGATGCTGGCGAACGCATAGATGCTCTCGCCGACGCCGGGCGTACCGCTGTGCCCGTACATGCAGGCGCTCGCCCAGGCTTGCGTCGTCGCCTCCAGCGCGGCGTTCCAGCTCACCGCCGCCAGCGCCGGGAAAGGGTAAGGAACGGCGGCGCCGCGCACGACGTTGTGGGCGTACACCATCTGGTCGCGCTCGGCCTGCGTCACCTGCGCCGTCGCCGCGGACGCCGCGAGCCAGCACGCCGGCGCCAGGACGCAAGCCATGAAGCGGCGCATGATCGTCGAACGGGAAACGCGCATTGGCATCGTCATCAAGCTCATCCGCGCAAGGTGGAGGTCGGGGCTGCGAAGTGTTTCATTCTCGCGCTCGCCTGGGCCGCCGACCTGTGAATTACCTAACACATCTGTGAACTCGCCCGCGAATGACGGTGGCGCCGCTCACAGCGGCCCGCGCGGTGCTCGCGACATCGCGCAAGAGCACGGCGCCGGGCACGGCCGTTGCGATGCGCGCGCTCACGAACGAGCCCTTCAATCGGAATAGGCACGACGACCGTGGCGTTGGACGGCTCGCTCGACCGTAGAGCTGACATCACCTGACAGGCGAACTGACACGAATCGACAACCGACGCGGGCATCGGCACGCACGCCGATGCGCAATGGGGCCGCGGGAGATGCAATGCGTCACACCCTTCGCAAGGTGAAGTGGATCGCGATCGCGATGCTGGCGATTCTCGTCGGCGTCGTTGCGAGCGCAACAGCTCAGGATTCTCCTTCGCTCTTCGAGGTCCGCGCCGCCGGCCATGCGACGAGCGCTCCCGACGGCGCGCTCGCCGAGCTCGTGAGCTTGCCTGCCGATCTCGCCACGCAGCTGCTCGAGCTCGCCGACGGCGGCGCGGTGCTGCTCGCCGGCTGGCCCCTCGCGGCCGAAGAGCGCGGCGACGTCGAGCTCACCCGCTTCGACGTCTACTCGCCCGACGCGCGCATCCTCGAAGCGCGCGGCAACGGCTTCGTCGAGGTGCCGCGCTCGCGGCTCGTCTTCTTCCGCGGCGTCGCCGCCGACGACGCCGAGACGCGGCTGCTCGTCACGATTGATCCCGACAGCGGCCGCGTGACCGGCGTCACCAATCGCCGCGGCGAGGTGCACGAGCTGCGCGCCGCCGGCGCGCCGGGCACTTATCTCGTGGCGCCTGCCGCCAGCTTCACGCCGGGCGAAGGCGCGGACGAGCCCTCCTACTCGTGCGGCCAGCAGACGACCGCGCTCGACAGGATGCTGCTGCCCTCCACCGCGCCCGGCATGGCGACCGGCAAGGCGATCACCACGCTGCACACCGCCGTCGTCGCCGTCGACACCGACAACGAGCTGATGAACCTCAAGTTCGGCAACAACACGACGGCGGCGACCAACTACATCGCCAACCTGATCGCGGCGATGAACGTGATGTACGAGCGCGACCTGCTCATCCGGTTGGTGCAGGGCCTCACGTTCCTGCGGCCGTCGACGACTCCCGACCCCTACGCCCAGTCCGGCACCGGCAACGCCGACGTCGCCAAGCTCCAGGAGTTCTCCAACTACTGGGCCGGCGGCTGCGGCGGCACCTGCGTCGGCGTGCCGCGGGCGCTGTCGATGATGCTCTCCGGCAAGCAGTCGAGCAGCAACTCGGCATCCGGCATCGCCTGGATCAACGGCCTGTGCAGCGGGAGCTTCGGCTACAGCTTCACGCAGGTCTTCAAGTTTGCCCAGGACACCTCGGCGAGCGACTCGCGGATCGTGGGCCACGAGCTCGGCCACAACTTCGGCTCGCCCCACACCCACTGCTACAACCCGGCCGTCGACACCTGCTACAACGGCGAAGGGGGCTGCTACTCGGGAGCGACGGCCTGCCCCGCGCCGGCGACCTACAACGGCGTCGCCAACGTGCGCGGCACGGTGATGAGCTACTGCCACCTGCTGGGCGGCTGCGCGAACGCCTCCGTCTTCCACCCGTCGTCGGTCAACCTGCTGGCGCCGATCATCCAGGCGCGGGTCAACCAGTGCATCTTCCCGGCGGGGCTGCCACAGGCGGTGTTCAGCAACGGCTTCGAGACCGGTCTGGTGCCGCCGTGGAGCGCCAAGAGGCCCTGACCTCGTCGCGGCCTGACTAGCGCGCAGCCCGCTTCGCCGCCGGGCTGCTGCTAGCCTTGCGGCCGATGATTCCCGCCCAGCCGGCGGAGGGCGGCGCCACGCGGCGGGCCGCTCCGCCACCCTCGCCCCCCCGATGGCTGACGACGGGTGGCTGATCGCCTCGCTCCTCGGCGGGGACGCCGCCGCCGTCGCGCACGTGCGCGGCTGGGTGGTCGCCGCCTTGGGCCGCTACCGCGGCCGGCTCGGCGCCGAGGCGGAGGATCTCGAGCAGGAGGTGCTGCTCGACCTCATGGAGGCGCTCGCCGCCGGGCGCTTCCGCCAGCAGAGCCGCCTCGAGACCTACGTCCACTCCTTTGCCCGCTTCAAGTGCGTCGACCGCTTGCGCGCCCTGGGGCGGCGCGACATGGTGGAGATCGACGACGAGACGTTGACGCTCGACGCGCCGTCTCCCCTCGAGGAGCTGGCGCAGCGCGAGAGCGCGGCGCTGGCGGAGCGCGTCGTCGCCGCCCTCCCCGCCCAGTGCCGCGAGCTGTGGGAGATGATCGCCGACGGCCTCTCCTACCGGCAGATGAGCGAGGCGACCGGGGCGAGTGAGGGGGCCATCCGGGTGCGCGTCCACCGCTGCCGCCAGCGGGCGATCGAGATCCGGTCGCAGCTCCTCGGCGGCAAGGGCGGCCCATAGCCGTAACGAAGCGGGCTGTAACGAAAAGCGGGGGGCGACGACTAACCCGGTCAGAGCGTCCCGTGAGCACCCGCCGCGCCTGTCACCGCACCGTCCTCGCCCTGCCCTGGCTGCTCAACGGCAGCCTGGAGGCCGAGGAGCGCCGTCAGGTCCGCGAGCACCTCATCGGCTGCCCGGCCTGCCGCGCCGAGCTGGCGCGCACCCGCGAGACCCTGGTTCTCTTTGGCGGCGCCGAGCGCCGTGCGATGTTCGGCGGTGCCGAGCGCCGGGCGGTCGCCGCGGGCACGACGGCGGCACCGGCAGCCGCGGCCGCCGAGCACCCTCGCAGCGGCAAGGTCCTCCGCCGGCTGGCCTGGGCGGCGATGATCGCCCTCGTCGTCTCCTCGGTGGGCGGCCTCTGGCTCGGCACCCGCGACAGCGACGCGCACCCGGCCCAGGCGACCCTCCCGGCGCCGACCCAGACCGCGGCGCCGATGCCGCAGCCCGCCGCGCCCGCCGACGTGATCTTCTCCACCAGCTTCGAGGGCGGCTCGCTGGCCGCGCTTCCCGTCGAAACGTCGCCCGCGCGACCGGCGAAGCGGCCTGCGTCCCCGGTGCGGATCGCCGTCGCGCGTCCGGCGCAGCCACCGCCCAGCCAGCCCAACCAGATCTCCAGCGCCGATTTCGAGAGCGGCGACCTCGGGCAATGGCAGTAGACGTCGTCGATGACCTGTCCAATCCGCTTTTGTCGTGATAGGAAGATGAACAAAGTCAACTCCGCCACCCGAGGGAAGAGGAAGAACATGCGCAAGCTGACGTGGACCCGTGTCGCCGCGGCCGCCCTGATCGCGGCGGCGAGCGCCGGCACCGCCTTCGCGGCCAACAACATCGGGGTGCCCAACGGCATACTGAGCGGCCAGTGCGCCAACGGCAACCCCAACACCGTCCGCTTCGGCGGCAACTGCGGCGCCCTGGTGACGCTCGACGACGCCACCACGAACCCCGCCTACGTGCAGGAGAACAACCCCAGCGCGGAGACGGCCTATCGCGTGCGCCTGTACGTCAACCTGCGCCTGCTCACCATGACGAGCGGCGACGCCTTCGACCTCTTTGCCGCCTACAACGGCGCCGATCCGCCGGCCGGCAGCGCGAGCGGCGAGCCGACGATCCGCGTCGAGGTGCAGCAGACCGGCAGCAACAAGCACATCCTGGTGGCGGCGCGGCGCGACGACGACACCGAGGCGACCGGCACCTCGGCGGCGTTGAGCCGCGGCTGGCACTCGATCGAGTTCTCGTGGGTCCGCTCGACCGGCCCGGGCAACAACAACGGCACCCTCAACTGGTGGATCGACGGCTTCCCGCAGACCGCCCTGACCGCCATCGACAACGATGCCGAGGTGGTCCACTACTCCCGCTGGGGCGCGGTGGCGGGCCTCGAGGCCTCCACCCAGGGCACCGCCCGCATCGACGACTACGCCTCGCAGCGCAGCGGCTACATCGGCCCGGCCGTTCCGTTCAGCGACGTGCCGACGAGCCACTTCGCCTGGCGCTTCATCCAGGGCGCCTACGGCACCGAGATCATCCCCGAGGCGAGCATCGGCACCTTCAACCCCAACGGCAACATCGCCCGCAAGGAGATGTTGAAGTGGGTGCTGCTCGGCCGCTACGGCTCGGGCTACACGCCGCCGGCGTGCACCCCGCCCGGCTCGTTCGCCGACGTTCCGTGCCCGGCCCACCCCTTCGCCAACTTCATCTACGACGGCGTGACCCAGGGCATCACCAGCGGCTGCGGCGGCGGCAACTTCTGCCCCGACGGCACCGTCAACCGCGCCGAGATGGCGGTCTTCCTGCTGCAGGCGCGCGGGATCGGCAGCTCGCACCCCTGCCCGCCGGCGACCTTCGCCGACGTGCCGACCGGCAACCCGTTCTGCCCGTTCGCCAACGAGATCGCCTTCCAGGGCATCACCGCCGGCTGCGGCGGCGGCAACTACTGCCCCGCCGATCTCGTCAACCGCGCCCAGATGTCGGTGTTCATCCAGCAGAACTTCGCCGGCTTCAACGTCACCTCGCCGCAGGTCGGGCCCTGAGCTGACCTCGGCGTAGGCGGCGCGACGAAGCGCCGCGAGTGGGCCCCTCTCCCGCACGGGACGAGGGGCCCTTTCGTTTTTGGGGCGTGCGGCGCGAGCCTCGAGAAGAGCTGGTCGCGGACGTCGAAGTAGCATGCCGTCGCCGATGTCGATAAGCGATCTTGGCTCCGCGCGTTCGGTGACGAATGCGCCGCGGGTGACGGTCGTCACCGCGCCGTTCGACGCTCATCACGAGCGGCTCTTCTGCGGCGGCTTTCTCGAGCGGCTGGCCGCGCGTGGGGCGCTGCGGTGGTCGTCAACGCCCTACGAGGAAAGCGGCGACGGGCTGCTCGACGCGAGCGCGCTGCTCGTGCTGGTGCGGCCGCGGTTTCCCGAGGTCACGCAGCTGCTCGACGGCGCCGCCGCGCGCGGCTTGCCGGTGCTCAACATCGTCGACGACAACTGGCTGGCGGCCGGCCGCGAGTACGCGCGCTTCGAGGCGCTGTTCACGCCGGGGAAGCCGGCGCTCGAGACGTTCCTCGAAGCGCTGCGTCGCGCCGACGCGACGGCGGTGTTCAACCCGGTGCTCGCCGAGGACGTGCGGCCCCACGCCCGCCGCGTCGTCGAGCTGCCGCCGAGCGTGGACCTCGAGCTGTTCGCCGCGCCGTCCACTGCGCGCGCCGAGGGGTTCGTCGTCGGCTACGCGGGCTCGCCGCGGTGGGAGGGCTCGGGCTTCGCCGGTCTGGCTGCGTTCCTCGCTCGCCACGCGGACGCGAGGCTGCTGGTGATGGCCCACGAGATCCCTGAAGCGCTGCGCGGCGCCGACGCGGGCCGCCTCAGCTTCGTGCCCTGGCAGCGCAGCTACGCCGACTACGCGCGGGCGCTCGCCGCCGCGGCGCCGGACGTCCTGATCGCGCCGCTCGACGCCACCCGCTTCACCGCTTCCAAGGTGCCGTTCAAGCTCTTCGACAGCGCCGCCGTGGGAGCCGCGGGGATCTACTCGCGGGTGCCGCCGTACACGCGCTTCGTGCGCGACGGCGAGAACGGGCTGCTGGTCGACAACGAGCCGGCGGCATGGGAGCGCGCGCTCGAGCGCCTCGCCGCAGACGCGCCGCTGCGGCGCCGTCTCGCCGACGCCGCGCTGCGCGACGTGCGGTCGCGCTTCACCACCGAGCACGCGCTGCCGGCCTTTCTCGCGTTGCTCGCCGAGCTGCTGCCGGGCCGGCTGCCGGTGGCGCTGCCGGAGGTGCCACCGCGATGACGGCGTCGGCCCGGCCGCTGCGCGTCGCCCACGTCATGCACTCGGCGCTCGCCGGCAGCGAGCGGGTGCTGGTGCGCCTGCTCTCGGCGCTCGACCGCGCGCGCGTGGAACCCTTGGTCGTGCTGCCCGAAGACGGTCCGCTGCGCGGCGAGCTCGCGGCGCTCGGCGTCGCCGTCGAGCTCGTGCCGACCGGCTGGTGGATCCCCGCCACGCACTGGTCGGCCGAGCGTCACCTGGCGCAGCTCGAAGGGCTCGACGAGCGCGCGCAGGCGCTCGCGCGTCTGCTCGCCGCGCGCGGCATCGAGCTCGTTCACACGCAGTTCATCGTCACCCTCGAAGGCGCGCTCGCCGCCGCGGCGCTCGGGCTGCCGCACGTCTGGCACAGCCGCGGCCTCTTCGGCGGCGGCTTCCCGCCTTCGTACCTCGACGAGGTACCGTTCTTTCTCGCCGGCGTCGACACGCTGAGCGACGCAGTCGTCTGCGTGTCGCGCCAGGTCGAAGAGCAGACGGCGACCGGCGTACACGCAGAGGCGCTGCGCGTCGTCTACGACGGCCTCGACCTCGCTGCCTTCCGCGACGCGCCGCACGAGACGGCCGCGGACTTCCGCGCGCGCCTCGCCATCGCGCCCGCCACGCCGCTCATCGCTTGCATCGCCGGCATCCAGCGGCGCAAGGGGCAGCTCGACCTCGTCGAGGCGGCGCCGGCGCTCCTCGCGCGCGTGCCCAACGCCGTTTTCGTCCTGGCGGGCAGCGTCAACGACGAGGAGTACCACGCGGCGCTGCGCGCGCGCATCGCCGAGCTCGGCGTCGAGGAGCGCTTCCGCTTCCTCGGCCAGCTGCCCGACGTGCGCGGTCTGCTCGCGGCCTCCACCGTCCTCGCGCACCCGTCGCACTCGGAGGGATTCGGCCTGGGAATCGTCGAGGCGATGGCGATGGGCGTGCCGGTCGTGGCGACGCGTTGCGGCGGGCCGGAGGCGATCGTCGAGGACGGGCGCTCGGGGCTGCTGGTGCCGGTCGGCGACGCGGTCGCACTCGCGGACGCGCTCGTCGCAGTGCTCTCCGATCCCGCGCGAGCCGCCGCGCTCGGCGCGGCCGCGAGCCGCCGCGCCGAGGCCTTCGACCTGCGCAACACCGCCGCGCAGACCGTCGCCGTCTACGAGGAGGTGCTGGCGAGTCGCGCGGGACGCAACGCCGGGGCAAACGAGTCTCGCGCGCAAGCGGCGCGCGAGCTGAGCACCGAAACGCTCACGCGGGCGCGGCAGGCGGCGGCTTCCAGTCTCCTTCCACCAGCCGCGCCATCCGCGCCGCATACGCCTCCACTCGATAGTTGGCTCGCACGTCTTCGTAAGCGTTTCGCTGGATCGTCGACCTGAGCGCGTCGTCGCGCAGCAGCTCGCGGATCGCCTCCTCCCACGCGCGCTCGTCCTCGTGCGGCACGAGGAGGCCCGTTTCGCGGTGGCGCACCGCGCCGGCGTAGACCGGCATGTCGGCGTAGACGCCGGCGATGCCGGCGCTGCCGTACTCGCGGTACTTGAGCTCGTTCTTGCAGCGGTTGAACGGCAGGTCGCGCAGCGGCGCCAGGCCGACGTCCCATTCGAGCTCCTGCAGCGTGACGCGAAACGCCTCCCACGGCACCACCAGCGGCACCCACGACACCCGCGGCTCCTCGCGCAGCGCGGCGGGCAGGAAGCCGAAGATCTCGAAGGCGACGTCGCGCTCGGCGTCGAGCAGGCGGCGGAGGGCGGCGACGATCGGGCGCAGCTCCTCGTCCTTGAAGGCGCTGCCGAGGAAGCCGACCTTGAGCGGACGCGGATGCGGCAGCGGCCGCGGCGGCGACGTGGCCTGCGGCGGCGAGGCCGGCTGGAACGCGCGCACCCAGGCGAGACGGGGGTTGTGCTCGCGGAAGAACGGCGCCGCCGCCGGCGTGTAGAGCTTGACGACGTCGGCCTCGGCGAGCAAAGCGGCGATCTGCGGCGCCGCGGCGTCGAAGGTGCGGCGCCACGGATTCTCGGCATCGGCGATCGCCTGGTGCAGCAGCAGCAGGTGGTCGTCGGCGTCGTAGATGGTGCGGCAGCCGGCGCGGCGCGCCGCGCGCAGCAGCTCGAGACTCTTCGCGCTCGTCGCGCGCACGAAGACGACGGCCGCAAAGCTGTGGAGGTCGTCGGCGCGCACGTCGGCCGCGCTGGCGATGACCCACGAGCGCCGCGACGCCGCCTCGAGCGCCGGCAGCGCCAGCCGGTAATAGAGATGGAGCGACAGGTTCGGGTGCTCGGCGACGACGAGCACGCGCCGCCGGCGTGCGCGCCAGTAGAGCCGCGACAGCGGCCGGTAGAGGCCCGTCTGTTGGCTGAGCAGCCGCAGGCGGGCTCGCATCGGCAGCGGTGCCGGCGGCGGTGCAGCGGGCGGCGCGGGAGCGGGCGTCGGCGCGCGAACCGGCTGCAGTCTCGGTGCCCCCAAAGGCGCCTCCGACGTGCGCCGCGGCGCGGGCGACGGCGCGGCAGCGTGGGCCGGCGCTGGTGACGATGGCGAGACGCGAGATGGTTCGGCAGCGACAAACGACGGGACTGCGGATGCCGTTGCGGCGACAGCGGCAGTCGTAACCGATCGCGTCCACGGATCGCGGCCGAGCGCGGCGAGATAGCCGGCCATCAGCTCGCTCGCGGCGCGTTGCGGGTGGAGCTCGCCGCGCGCCCAGCGGTAGGCGGCTTTGGCGACGGCGTGCCGTGCGTCGCGCGGGATGGCGAGCACGCGCGACACCTCGGCGGCGAGCTCGTCGGCCGTCGCCGGCGACGACGGCAGCCGGCACGCCGTCTCGCCGTCGATCAGCCCGCCGGCGAAGGTGCCGGGCGAGCTCGACAGCACCGGCACGCCCGCCGCGACGGCGAGCGCCACTGCCGCCGGCATCCGCTCGCCGCCGCCCAGGTCGAGCAGCAGGTCGACGCCGGCGAGCATCGCGGTCTCGTCTTCGAGCGGCCGCAGCAGCTCCACGCGGTCCTGCAGCCCGAGCTCGTGCACGCGCCGGCGGCAGCGGTTGGCGTAGCGCGGCTCCGACGGCGACCGAGCCCCACAGCCGCAGCTTCCATCCCGCGCCGGCCGACCCGGCGGCAGCCAGCGCCTCGATCGCTCGCAGCTGCCCGGCCGGCTCGCCGAAGTCGGCGATCATCGCCACCACCGGCAGGCCCGCCGCAGCGCCGCTCGCGAGCTCGACCTCGGCCTCGTGCGCGAGCACCCGGCGCAAGCCGCCGCGGAAGACCTCGCCGCTCACGCTCGCGCGCCCCGACGTTCCGACCCACGCCACGCCCAAGTCCCCGCACGCGGCGCGCAGCAACGGCACGTCACCGCTCGCCTGCACCACCGCCGGCGTCTCCGCCCGCAGCAGCGTGTAGAGCGGCGTCGGGTCGAGCGCCGCGGCCGTCGTCGAGAGCAGCCCGCGCGCCACCGCCTGCCACGGCACGCCCAGCCGATCGCAGCGCGCCTGCAGCCCGATCGCGTCGCCGGCGCACAGCACGCGCGCCTCGACGCCGTAATCGCGAACGACGAGCGCCGCGCGCAGCAGCTGCTCGTCATTCTCGGGCGGCGCACCGGCGGCAAAGGCGAACAGCACCGGCGGCTTGCCGCCGACGCGCCGGCCGCGCGTCGCGGCATGGAACGCCGTCGCGCGCACCGCCGCCTCGTGCAGGTGGATCTCGGCGCCCTCGGTGTACTCCAGCCGCACGTGCTCGACGGCCGCCCGCCGCATGGCGTCGAAGCGCTCGGCCGGCATCTCGATCGCCTCGCGCAGCGCGGCGTACCAGGGCTCGGAGCCGTCGCCCTTCACCTTCAGGCAGGTGATGCCTGCGGGCAGGTCGGCATACGGCGGCACGTCCGAGAAGATCCCCAAACTGCCCGCCATGCCCACGTAGTAGTAGCGGCTGGGCGCCTTCGCTCGCCGCGCCCGCGGCTCCGCCAGGAGCGGCACCAGCTGGATGTCGAGGGGCGTGCGTCGCACGCGCTCGACGTGCTCGCCGAAGCCGTGCACGAACGAGCGGAAGGTGGTGGGTGAGGAGAGCGGCGGCAGCCCCGCGGGATCGACCCCCCACAGCTCGAAGGCCACGCGGTCGCCGAGCTCGGCCGCAACGCGGCTCATCGCACCCCAGACGGCGGCGAGCTCCTCGCCGCGGTAGCCGGCGCCGCTGTAGCCGATGCGGATGACGCCGTCCTCACCCCGCGGCCGCAAGCGTGCCGGCAGCCAGGACTCGCGTACCGCGCCGTTGTGCGGCAGGAGGCGCGGGTTGTGCGGCGCCACCGATTCGGCGATGGCCGGGCTGGTGACCCACACCGCATCGGCCTCGTGAAGCTGCGTCTCGAGCCACCGGCGCCGCTCGCCACCGGGGGCGAGCGCGCCGAATGACGGCCCGAGCTCGTGCAGGTGCAGGAGGTCGTCGTCGAGGTAGTAGCCCGCAGGAACGCCGGCCGCGCGCGCCTCGCGCAGCATGCGGACCCCCGGCTCGAGGCTCGTCCGCACCAGCAGCAGCAGCTCGTTCTCCGCCGGCCAGCCGGGCTCGACCTGGAGCAGCGGCTGATAGTGCATCTTGGGCAGCCCGTGACGGCTCGCCGGCAGGTCGTACTCCCCCGCGCACATCGCGAACGACGGATAGAACGCGTCCATCGCCACCAGCAGCGGCCGCGGCGCGCCGGGCGGCGGCTCGGCGCCTTGGGCGAGACGCGGAAAGGCCTGCCGCAGTCGATCGTGGAAAGGCGCCACGTGCCGCTCGGCGAGGCGCTGGCGCAGCGGACCCGCGACCTCGACGTCGCCGATGCGCAGCGAATCCACCGGATAGTCGCGCCAGCGGCCCGGCAGCAGCAGGCGGTGGCGCGGAATGGACTGCAGGAAACGAAACAGCGGCGCATCGAAGGGAAAGGCGACGCCGACCGCGCGCTCGTCGGCGAACACGCGCACCTCGGAGACCACCGTTCCGACCGGCACGAAAGGCACGACGTCGGCGAGGCGCAGCCAGAGGTCCCAGTCGGTCAGCCGGCGCATGCCGACGTGGCAGTCGTAGAGGCCGCAGCGCTCGAACAGCGCGCGCGGCACCAGCACCGCGTTGTTGGCGATGCGGTTGCGGAACGAGAGGGTGAGCACGTTCACCACGTCGTCGGGCAGGCGCTGCTCGAGGTCGCCGGGAAAGCGCAGGCGCGCCGCGCCGTAGGTCACCGCCGGCTCCGCCTGATCGCGAGCGACGGCGACCAGCGCGGCGAGCGCGTCCGCCGTCCACGCGTCGTCGTCGAACTGGAAGGCGATCCACCGGCCGCGCGCCAGCTCGATGCCCTCGTTGACGCGCAGCGCCGGCAGGCCGGAGTTGACCTCGTGGCGGACGTGCACGACCCGCGGGTCGCGACGCTGCAGGTCGCGGACGACGTCCTCGCTGCCGTCCGTCGAGCCGTCGTCGACGACGATCAGCTCGAAGTCGGCGAAGCTCTGCTCCACCACGCTGGCGAGCGCCCGCTGCAGCAGCCCGCTCGAGGCGCGCGCCCAGGTCGGCATCACCACCGTGACGCTCGGCGCGGCCGGCGCTCGGGGGTCGCGCCTCACCTCTTGGCCGGCGACGAGGTCGCCGGCTCTCAGCATGCCGCTCCGCCGCCGAGCGTCCGCGCCGCGCTGCTACAGTCGCTCTCGTGGAGCGCCCTTGGGAGCGCTGGGACGACCTCGGGGTTGCCGAGGACATCGAGCGCTACTGGGCCGAGAGCGCCTACGAGGCTGCCCACCGCCGGGCGCTCGCCGCGCTCTGTGCGCCCTACCTGAGCGACGGCGTCACGGTGCTCGAGGTCGGCTGCGGCAGCGGTCGCGTCTACGAGCGACTGGTCCCGGACCTGATCCCTCCCGCTGCCTATACCGGCGTCGACAACTCGGAGGCGATGCTGGAGCTCGCACGCCGCCGGCACCCCGAGGGCAGGTTCCTGAACGGCGACGCCTACCGGCTGGGCCTCGGCCGCGGCGCCTTCGACGTCGTCCTCTGCTTCGAGGTGCTCGGACACCTGCCCGAGATCGGCCCCGTGCTGCGCGAGCTGGTCGAGGCGAGCCGTCGCACCGTCATCGTCACCGTCTGGCCCGCCGCCGAGGACGTCGTCGAGGAGAGCGAGGAGGTCCGCGGCGCCCGCTTCCTCCACCGGCGCTACTCGCACGCTTACCTGTGCGAGCAGGTGCGGCAGTGGCTGCCCGGGCGCGCCCTCGATCTGCAGGTGACCGCGCTCAGCGCGGAGATCCGGGCCTACGTGCTGCACCAGCCCGGCGCCGCCGATCAAGGCTGACCCGCGCCGGCGCCCCCGGCGCTCTCCGCGATCGCCTCCGCCACGGCTCCGCGCAGCGCCGCCGCCACCCGCCGCACCTCCTCGCGGCCCATGCGCAGGTGGAGCGGCAGCGAGATCAAGCGGTCGCTGGCGCGGCGCGCGCGTGGGCAGCTGCCGTCCGCCTCGGCGTACATCGAGTAGAGCGTGTTGTCGCGGTAGTGGACGCCGGGGAAGACCTGCCGCCGGTTGAGCCCCACCATCACCTCGTCGCGATGGTCGACCAGCACCTGGTAGAGATGGCGCGAGGGAACGGTGCCCGCCGTCATCGGCACACGCTCGACGGTTGTCTCGCCGGCGAGCTCCTCGTCGTACCACGCCGAGAGCTGCCGCCGGTGCGCGTTGTCCTCTTCGAGGTACTTCAGGCCGACGAGGCCGAGCCCGGCCATGATCGAGTTGCCGTGGTACTTGAAGCCGACGTGCTCGACGTCGTAGAGCCACTTGTAGGTGCCGCCGCCGAGCGTGCGCGCGTAGGTGTCCTTGTTGATGCCGAGCCAGGTCCACTTGCGCACCTCGACGTCGAGCGCCGGGTCGGCGAAGGAGATCATGCCGGAGTCGGCGGTGGGCAGGTTCTTGACCGCCTGGAAGGAGAACACCGTCACGTCGGCGTCGGCGCCGGCGTGACGGCCGTCGATCCAGGTGCCCGCCATGTGCGAGGCGTCGAGCACGAGGCGCAGGCCGCGCTCGGCGCAGAGCGCCCGCACCTCGGCGTAGCGCCCGGGGTTGCCGCCCATGCCGACGAAGCAGACGGCGCGCGTGCGCGGCGTGATGCGCGACTCGACCGAGGCGGGGTCGAGGCAGAGCGACTCGTCGACGTCGGCGAAGACCGGCCGCAGCTCCTCGTAGAGGATGGCGTGGTTGGTGGAGACGAAGGTGAGCGGCGTCGTGATCACCTCGTCGCCCGGCTGCCAGCCGCCCGCTTCCTTGAGCAGCTTCATCGCCAGGTGCAGCCCTGCCGTCGCCGAGCCGAGGAAGTGCGCGTGCGGCAGGCCGGTGTAGCGCCGCCATGCCTCCTCGAAGGCGACGGTCTTGTAGCCGAGCCCCGTCCACCCCTTCTCCAGGCACTCGCGCACCTCCGCCAGGCACTCGTCGATGCGGAAGGTGGGGACGAAGAGGTGGATGGGCTCGGCGGGATCGCGGTCGCTCACGGTTTCCTTTCGAGATGGGCAACGAGCTTCACGAAGCCGTCGTCGGTCGCGGCGGCGGCGCTGTTGTTCTCGTCGACGAAGCCGAGCTCGCGGTAGAGCCGCTCGGCCGGGTTGCCGGCACGCACCTCGCAGCGCAGGCGGCGCACGCCGATCCCTCGCGCGTGCTCGACGAGCAGGCGCAGCGCCCGCCGCCCGAGGCCGCGGCCGCGCGCGGCGGGCTCGAGGACGAAGCGCCCCCACTCGGCGCTGCTGCCGTCGCCCGCCAGGTCGTAGAGCGCGATGGCGCCCACGGCGCGGCCATCGCTCTCGACGACGAACCACCGGTCGCGGTTCTCCGCGCTGAAGTAACGGTCGAGGAAGGCGAGGTGGTCGGCGTACGGGATAACGTCGCTGCGGCGGAACATCGGCCGCGCGCTCTCCTCCATGCGCCAGCGATAGAGGTCAGGGGCGTCGCCGCGCGTCGCCTCGCGCAGCTCGACGACGCCGTCGCCGAAGCGGCGCTGGCCGGCTCCGTCGCCGATCACGCCGCCTCCGCGGTCAAGCCGCCGACCCCAGGAGGCGCCGCAGCCGCGGCCACCAGCCGACGCGCGCTGCCGCCGCCTCGCCCGCAACCGGCGCCGCGAGATCGGCGAGCACCCGCGGCCACACCTTCGACCAGGTGTGCTCGGCGAGCACCCGCGCGCGGCCGGCGCGGCGCACCGCCTCCGCCTCGTCGGGATGGTCGAGGTACCAACGCACCTTGGCGAGGAGGTCCGCCGTCGACTCGAAGCCGACGATCTCCTCGCCGTAGTGGAAGTAGGGCTCGACGGCGGCGAAGCGCTCGGTGACGACGAGCGCGCGCGCAGCGGCGAAGTCGAACAGTCCCACCTTGACGAGCGCGTGCCCGCCGCCGGTGCGGAAGAAGACGACCACCACCTTCGCCGACGCCAGCGCCGCGAGCGCGTCCTCGCCGAGGATGAGCCCGCGGCTCGGCAGGCCCGTGCTCCTCCCACCCTTCGCCGTAGAGGTGGGTGTCGAATGCGGCGAGGAGCTCGCGCACCGGCTCGACGCGGTCCGGGTGCGCGCGCCCCATCACCAGCACCTCGCAGGCGAGCTCGGGCCGCGGCGGCACCGGACGGAAGAACGCCTCGTTGGTGGCGATGGGAAGAACGCCGGCGGTGACCCCCAGTTCCTCGTAACGTGGCACGCACTCCGGCGCGTTGGTGAGGAAGACGTCGAACGTCGGCGCGATGTGCCGCGTCGTCGGCGCGAAGACGTCGGGATCGGAGAGCGCGATGCCGAGCAAACACGCGCGCTGCCGCAGCCGCTCGGCCGCCGACCGGGCGGAACGCCAGCCCGCCGGCGTTGCAGACGACGAGGTGCGGCCGCAGCGCGGCGATCGACCGGCGCGAGCAGCTCCTCGCGCAGCCACACCGGCCCGGTGGTGCCGCGGTCGTAGGGCCGCCCCTCGGTGTCGAGCGCCTCGCGGTGCTCGTCGGTCGAGTACTCGACGACCTCGGCGCCGCTCGCGCGCAGGCCGAGCATCATCTGCCGCACCATGTCGTTCGGTCCCCGCCAGTAGCCGCCGACGTGCAGCGCGCGCAGGCGTTCGCGAGGGGGGACGTGCAGACGCATCGCCTTGTTCGGAGGTCGCTTCCGCGAGCCGCCGGATTCTAGACCAGCGCTGCGCGGCGCCTTGGTTGCGGCGCTGCCCCTGCGCGCGCGCTCAGGGCGTCGGCAGCGCGAAGGTCTGGGTGATGAAGACCGCCATCTGGTCGCGCGGCACGACCGTCCCCGGGCAGTAGTTGCCGCCGCCGCAGCCGGCGGTGATGCCGAGCGCCGCCATCTCGTTGATCCAGGGGGCGAACGGCGACGAGCAGGGGACGTCGAGGAAGCGCGGCACGACGCAGGCCGGCGGCTGGTAGCCGGCGCCGCGCAACGTCGACAGCAGAAACACCGCCATCTCGGCGCGCGTCACCGAGCCGTTGGGGCAGTAGTTGCCGCCGCCGCAGCCGGCGGTGACGCCGCGCCGCGCCAGCTCGTTGACCCAGATCGCGTAGGGGCTCGAGCACGGCACGTCGCTGAAGAGCGGCGACGTGCACGCCGGCGGCACGTAGCCGCCGCCCTCCTTCGCCCGCAACAGGAAGATCGCCATGTCGCCGCGCAGCATCGGCGAGGTCGGGCAGTAGTTGCCGCCGCCGCAGCCGCTGGTGACGCCGCGGTTCTCGATCGCCTCGATGAACCTCCACGACCAGTAGTTGAAGGGCACGTCGAGGAAGGTGTGGTACGCGTACGAGGCGCAGGTGCGGTCGGTCGCCGCGAGCGCGGCGCCGCGGCTGTCGTTGGGCAGCGTCGCCGCCATCGTCGCCGTGGGATCGGCGTGGTGGCCGAAGCCCTGCGAGTGGCCGAGCTCGTGCGTCATCATCGTCCTGAACCTGGTCTCGCCGACGCACTGCGTGCCGTTGTTGACCACCACGAACGCCGTCGACACCGGGTGCCAGGGCTCGCCGTCGTGCGACTGCGTCGACAGGTTGTAGAACGAGCCGCCGAAGGCGAGGGTGCCGGCGCAGCCGACGAGGTCGGTGATGTCGTTGCAGGGATCGTTGTAGACGACGCCGCCCTGGTCGATGTCGGAGCTCGTCGAGCAGCTGATGTTGCGCGCGCGGCTGCCGCCGTAGGTGAAGCTCATCGCCGAGTCGGCGTGGTTGGTCCACGCCGCCACGCCCTGTTGCACCGCGGACACGCCGCCGTCGGCGATGCCGGTCTGCCCCGGCGTCGTGTGGGCGATCGACATCGAGGCGCCCGTCTCGTAACCGAACTTGCGGATCGGCAGGCCGTCGCTGTGGCTCTGGAACTGGCAGATCGCGGGCTTGGTGTGGAGCTTGGCGACGATGGCGTCGTCGCGCACGACGCCCGCCCGTGAAGCGTCCCACGGCGCGCCGGCGAGCACCTCGCGCAGGTGGGCGAGGAGCTCGCGCTCGCGGTAGACGGTCGGCCGCTCGACCGTCGGCCGTTCGCCGTCATCGTGGAGCAGCTCGATCTGCGCCGTCTCGGGCACGGATTTCAGGAAGCCGTCGCCGACCTCTTCGAGCAAGCCCCAGCCGAGCATCTGGGGCTGCCAGCTGCCGCGCGGCGAACGGGCGAGGAAGAGCAGGTAGTTGCGGCCGCTCTCGAAATGCGGCGCGCCGGCGATGACCGCCGCCTTGCCGTTCTCGAGCTCGCCGCCCGGCACCTCGACCTCGAAGGCGAAACGCATGCGCGCCCCGCCGACGCGCTCGACGAGCTCGAACGAGGTGACGGTGAACGGCAGGCCGCGGTCCTCGACCCGCTCGTCGACGGCGCGCGCCAGCACCACGGCGCGGCACATGCGGGCGAGCGCGCCGAGGTCCTTCGGCGGCCGGATGGTGGTGGCGGCGGCCGGGACGGCAAGGAGGAGTGCGAGCGAGGCCGCGAAGGCAAAGCGGAAGGGCCGGTAACGCATGGGCGACTCTCCGTGGTGGATCGTGCGCTGCTTCACATCGCAAGGCTGGAGTGGGCGCGCGACGACTCGAGCCGCTCGCGCGCCTGCGAACCGCGTGCCGTGAGCCCTGCGTCGGCGCCCGCCGGCAGCGCCGAGTCGGAGCCGTCCGGTATATTGGGCGTCTTCGTCATGACGGCCCCAACGCTCAAGGTTCTCGTGGTTTACGGCACGCGGCCGGAGGCCATCAAGATGGCGCCGGTGATCGCCGCGCTGCGCCGCCGGCCGGAACGGTTCGCCGTCACCCTCTGCACCACCGGCCAGCACCGCGAGCTGCTCGACCAGGCTCAGGACCTGTTCGGCCTGCGGCCCGAGCGCGACCTGCGGCTGATGCGCACCGCCCAGGCGCTCAACCAGCTCGCCGCCGCCACCCTCGACGCCATGGACGCGGTGCTCGTCGAGGAGCAGCCGGACTGGGTGCTGGTGCAGGGCGACACCACGACGGCGATGGCGGCGGCGGTCGCCGCCTTCCACCGCCGCGTACGGGTCGGGCACGTCGAGGCCGGGCTGCGCACGCACGATCTGAAGCGGCCCTTCCCCGAGGAGGCGAACCGCCGTATCGCCGACGCCGTCTCGACCGCCCTCTTCGCGCCGACCCCGCGCGCCGGCGAGGCGCTGCGCCGGGCCGGTTGTGACCCCGCGGCCGTCCACGTCGTGGGCAACACCGTCGTCGACGCACTGCAAATGCTGCGGCCGCAGCTGGCGGACGAGCCTGCGGGCGAGCAGCTCGAAGTGCTGGTGACGCTCCATCGGCGCGAGAGCTTCGGCGAGCCGGTGCGCCAGGTGCTCGCGGCGCTGCGCCGGCTGGCGGTGGCGTTCCCGGCCGTGCGCTGGGTCTTTCCCGTGCACCCGAACCCGGAGGTGCGCGGCCCCGCGCACGAGGCGCTGGGCAGCCTGCCCAACCTCGAGCTGCACGAGCCCTTCGACTATCGGCAGCTGCTCGCGCGGCTGATGCGCTGCCACTTCGTGCTCACCGACAGCGGCGGCATCCAGGAGGAGGCGCCCACCTTCTCGAAGCCGGTGCTGGTGCTGCGCGAGGCGACGGAACGGCCCGAGGGGATCGAGGCCGGAGTGGCACGCCTCGTCGGCACCGACGGCGACCGTATCGTCGCCGCCGCCTCGCAGCTGCTCGGCTCGCCTGCCGCCTACGCGCGGATGGCGCGGGCGGTGAACCCGTACGGCGACGGCCGCGCGGCGGAGCGCATCGTCGCCATCCTCGCCGGCGAGCCGTGGACGCCGTTCGTGCCGGCGCCGGCGCCGGCCGTCGCGACAGCACCGGCTTGACCGCGGCGCCGATGGACGCCCGCGGCTCCAAGATCTTCGTCGCCGGCTACTACGGCTTCGGCAACGCCGGCGACGAGGCGGTGCTCGCCGGCCTGCTCGCCGACTTGCGGGCGGCGCGGCCGGAGCTTCACGTCACCATCGCCTCGGGCGATCCGGCGGCGACGCGCGCGATGCACGGCGTCGAGGCCGTCGAGCGTGGCGATCTGCCCGCGGTCGTCGAAGCGATCCGCAGCAGCGACCTCGTCGTGCTCGGCGGCGGCGGGCTGCTGCAGGACTACTGGCCGGTGCCGCTCGCCGACGCGCTCGGGCCGCGTAGCGGTGGTCTGCCGTTCTACCTCGCCTTCCCGCTGCTGGCGACGCTGCTCGGGAAACCGGCCGTGCTTTGCGCGGTGGGTGCCGGACCGCTGTCGACCGACGACGGGCGCGCGCTGGCGCGCGCGGCGGTGAGCGTGGCGGCGGCCGCGACGGTGCGCGATCGCCGCTCGCTCGATGAGCTGGCCGCGGCAGGCGTCGCTACGGCAGAGCTCGCCCGGGTCGAGGTGACGGCCGATCCGGCGTGGAGCTTGGAGCCGGCTCTCGCGGCCGAGCTAGCGCCGCTGCTCGACGAGCTGGCGCTCGGCGCCGACGAGCGACCGCTCGCCGTCTCGCTGCGGCCGTGGACCTTTGCGGCCGAGAGCGCCGGCGTGGAGGATGCCGTGGCGGGCGCGCTCGAGGCGTGGCTCGCGGAGCGCCGCCAACGCGCTTTGCTGCTCCCCTTCGACGGCGAAGACGTCGCGGTGCTGCGTAGCCTCACCAAGAGGCTCGGTTCTCGCGCCGTGCTCGTCGAGCGGGTGCTCGCTCCGCGGCAGCTCGCCGCGTTGCTCGCGCGCTGCGACGGCGCACTCGTCATGCGCTACCACGCGGCGCTGTTTTTCGCCGCCGGTGGCGGCGCCGCAACCGGCGGCGCGCCCGTCGCGCTCGCCTACGACCCCAAGGTCGAGGCGCTGCTCGCCGACCTCGGTCAGCCGCGGCTCGCGCTGCCGCCCGCGCGATGGCGGCAGGCAGATGTGCTCGCCGCGTTGCGCGACGCCGCGGCGCTGCCGCGCGAGCCGGTCGCGCGCGAGGTGACGGCGCTGAGGGAGCGCGCTCGCCGCAACGCCGCGGCCATCGTCGAAGCCCTCGCGGACGGCGCACCCGCAACCGGCGCCGCAACCGCGGGCTTCGGTGCGCTCGGCGAGATGCTCACCGCGCGGCTGCTCTCCGCCTTCGATACCGACCGGCGCGTGGACGGGCTCGACGCCGATCTCGCGGCGGCGAAGGATCTCGGCGAAGAGCGCGCCCGGCAGCTCTGGGCGGTGCAGGGCGAGCTCACCGAGCGCCTGGCGGCGCTGCACGCGGCGCAGAACGAGCTGGCGGAGCGCGGGTACGCGCTGACGGCGGCCGCAGCCGCGCTCGCCGACTCGCAACGGGCGCTCGTCGACTCCCAACGAGCGCTCGCCGGCGAGCAGGCGACCCTCGCCGCCACGCGCGAGACGTTGGCCGCGCGGGAGGTCGAGCTCGGCGCCGCTCGCGAGCTGACCGCGCAGCAGCGCGAGGAGATCGCCGCGTTGCGTGGCCACCTCGAGGACCTCGCCCGGCAACGCGACGAGCTGCGCGAGCACCGTGCCCTCGTCCTCGCCGAGCGCGCCGACCTCGCCCGCCGGCTCGACGCCTTCGAGGCGACGGCCGGCTACCGCGTCCTCAAGCGCTTCTGGTCGGTCATGCGCGCCGCCTTTCCCGAAGGCACGCGGCGCCGCCGCCTCTATCGGGCGCTGCGCGGCGCCGCGCGCCGCGGGCTCGCCGAAGTGCCGCCCTCGCCATCGACGACCGCCGACGTGTACGCGGAATCGCCAGCGCTCGCCGAGGCCGCCGGCGCCTCGCCGCTCGCAGCCGCACCTGCTCCCGACCCACTCAGCGACCTCCTCGAATTCGCCGAGCGCGTGCGCGAGCAGCGCGCGCCGCAGGTGGTGGCGATCTTCTCGGCGACGCAGCTCGTCGAGAGCGAAGGCCAGCGGCCGATGCAGCTCGCGCTGGCGCTGGCGCGCCGCAAAGTGCCGGTCGTCTTCGTCTACTGGCGCTGGCACCCGACCGAGTGGCGGCCGCAGGACCGCCTCGACGACGGCATCCTGCAAATCCCCATCGACGTCGTCGCGCAGCGGCCGGAGATGCTCGCCGGCGCCTTCGCCGGCCGCGACCGCATTGCCACCTTCGAGTTCCCCTGGCCCGGCTTCCTGTCGACGCTCGCCGCGCTCAACGGCAGCGGCTGGATCACCGTCTACGACGTGCTCGACGACTGGGAAGAGTTCCACCGCGTCGGCCAGGCGATCTGGTACGACGAGCCCTTCGAGCGCCACCTGCTCACCGCCTGCGACGCCACCTTCGCCATCAACGAAGTGCTCGCGGTGCGCCTGGTCAAGCTCGGCGCGCCCGCCGGCGTCGAGGTGCTGCGCAACGGCGTGCGGCCGGGCATCGAGACGGTGCGCCGGCCGCTGCCGCTTCCGCGCGGCGAGATCACCGTCGGCTACTTCGGCTACCTGGCGAGCGCCTGGTTCGACTGGGAGCTGGTCGCCGGCGCGGCGGCGCGGCGGCCGAGCTGGCGCTTTCACTTGATCGGCTACGGCGGCAGCCCGGAGGGCGTCGAGCTGCCGTCGAACGTCGAGCTCCACGGCCGCAAGCCGCAGCACGAGCTGGCGGCGCTCGCCGCCAACTGGGATGTCGCCATGGTGCCCTTCAAACCCGATCCGTTGGCCGCCGGCGCCGACCCGATCAAGACCTACGAGTACCTGGCGATGGGGCTGCCGGTGGTGACGACCGGCGTCATGCCGCCGCCGGGCGCCGACGGGCTGGTCGTGCGCGCCGACGGCGTCGACGGCTTCCTCGCCGCCGTCGCCGCCGCGGCCGCAGCGCCGCCCGAGCAGCGCGACGCGCGGCGCGCCTACGCCGCTGCCAACAGCTGGGACTCGCGCGTCGAGCGCCTGCTCGCCGCCGTCGAGAGCGGTGCCCAGCGAGTGGCCGAGAAGCGAGCGCTCTTTCCCGCGCCATGAAGGTCCTCTTCGTCTACAAGTACCTGACCGCCGGCGGCGTCGAAGCGGTGCTGCGCGCGCGCCTCGCCGGCCTGCCGGCGGAAGGGATCGAGGCGCACGCGTGGTTCCTCCACGACTACGGCGGGCGCTCGGTGTTCCGCGGCCTCGAGCCGCTCGTCCACGTCGGCGACGTCGACGAGTTCGGCCGCTTCGCGGCGGCGGGCGGCTTCGACCTCGTCGGCACCATCGACACCGAGGAGGTGCTGCCGGCGCTCGCGGCTCCGGGAGCGCCGCGCTGGTTCCTCGAGTGCCACTCGGGCTACGTCGAGAACCTCGGCTACCTGCGCGACGCGGCGGCGCAGGCGCCGCTCGCTGTGCTGGTGCCGTCGGCGGCGCAGGCTGAGCTGGTCGGCGAGCGGCTGTCCGGCGTCACGACTCGCGTCGTGCCCAACGCGCTGGCCGCCGACTTCGCGGCGCCGCTCGCGCAGCCCGCGGCGAAGCCGCCGCGCCCGGTCGTGGCGTGGATCGGCCGCCTCGACGCGCACAAGAACTGGCGCGCCTTCCTCGCCTTGGGCGAGCGGCTGCTCGCCCAAGGCGGTGAGCTCGAGCTCTGGCTGGTGGGCAAGGCGATCGAGGAGGACGGTGCCAACCGCCTGCTCGCCGCGGCGCGCGAGAGCGGTACCCTCGGCCGCCTGCGCTGGCTCGACGGCGTCCCGCACGCGCGCATGCCGGCCCTTCTCGACGCCGTGCGCGTCTCGGGCGGGCTCGTCGTCTCCACCTCGAAGCGCGAGTCGTTCGGTCTCACCGTCGTCGAGGCGATGGCCCGCGGCTGCGCCGTGCTGGCGCCGGCGATGCCGCCGTTCGACGATCTCGTCGGCATCGCCGACGGCCTCTACGCGCCCGGCGCCATCGACGAAGCGGCAAAGAAGGCGGCGCGGCTGCTGCGCGACGACGGGTTGCGTGAGGAGCTCGGCCGCGCCGGCCGCGAGCGCGCCCTCGCCCGCTTCGCGCCCGAGGTGGCGATCACCGCCCTCGCGCGCGAGCTACGCGCCCTGGTCTGACGTCGGAGCGCGCCGCGGGCCATCGCCGCGGCGCTCGAGCACGACGTGCGCGAACATGCCGAGCCGCCGCCGCTGGCCCGCGAGCGCGCGCTCGAATAAACGCCACGCAGGCGCCGTGAACGCCGGCACCAGCGCGCGCAGCGACACGCCGCCCGAGAGCAGGTAGCGGAACGGCATCGTCGGCTCGACGCGCACGACGCGCCACTGCGGATGCTCGCGCGCGAGCCGCTCGCGGTCGCGCTCGAAGAGGATCCACGGCAGCGCGCCGTTGGCACCGGTGAGCGGGCCGCCGCCGGCCGTCTCCCAGCCCGCCGCGGGATCGAACGGCTCGTGGTGCAGCCGCCGGTAGACCCAGCGCGCCCACGGCGTGTTCCACGGCTCGACCATGGCGACGACGCCGCCCGGCCGCACGCAGCGCGCCGCCTCGGCGAGGAAGCGCGCCGGCTCCGGCAGGTGGTGCAGCACGTTGGTCATCACCACCGCCCGCAGCGACCCCGCGGCGAAGGGGAGCCGCTGCCCGTCGAGCGCCAGGTCGGTCCACGGGCACCAGAAGTACTCCGAGCTCAAGAGCCCCGGCAGCCGTTCCTTCAAGAAGCCGGCGCCCGAGCCCAGCTCGAGCACCGCGCCGTCCCCGGCCGGCACCGCAGCCGCCAGCGCCGCGTACCACTCCTCGTAGATCTCGCGCAGCAACGGCTTGCTGGCGAGGATGCGGCGACGCTCGCCGGTCGTGCGCGGGTCGTCGAGGTCGAGCTCGCGCGTCAGCGGATGCGCGAGCCAGCGTCGCAGCACGCTCACTTCTTGTTGCCGGCGCTCAGACGAGCTTCAACCGGCCGGCGGCGAAGAGGCACATCTCGAGCAGGAGCCAGCCGTGGCGCCAGCGTTGGATGTTGGTCGTGCCGTAGGTGCGCTCGCGGTAGCGCACCGGCACCTCGACGATCTCGAGATTGAGCTTGGCGGCGCCGAACAGCAGGTCGAAGTCGCCGAAGGGATCGAAGTCGCCGAAGTAGGCGCGGTTGGCGGCCAGCCGCTCGTAGTCGCGCCGGTGGAGCACCTTGGTGCCGCAGAGCGTGTCCTTGATGCGCTGGCCGAGCAGCCACGAGAAGGCGAGGCTGAAGAACTTGTTGCCGAGGAGATTGGCGAACCGCATCGCCTCCTTCTCCATCGGATAAACGAGTCGCACGCCGTTGACGAACTCGCCGGCGCCCGAGCGAATCACTTCGTAGAAGCGCGGCAGATCCTCGGGCGGCACGGTGAGGTCGGCGTCGAGGATCATCAGCACGTCACCCGCGGCGGCGGCGAAGCCGGCGCGCACCGCGTCCCCCTTGCCCTTGCCCGGCTGGCGCAGCAGCCGCGCGCGGCGGCCGCCGGGTGTTGCGGCGCGCACCGCGATCTCGCGCTCGATGGCGGCGAAGGTGTCGTCCGTCGAGTGCCCCTCGACGAACACCAGGTCGGTGCCGGCGCCCATCTCGGGCACGCGGTCGAAGATCGCCGGCACGTTGCCCGCTTCATTGCGCGCCGGCACGACGACGGTGACGATCGGCTCCTCGGCGAGCGGCTGCGGCGCCGTCCGCGCCACCACGAAGTTGGCGAGCGCCAGGTGGTTGAACGGCCAGAGGCGCACCAGCACGCGGTTGCAGAACGCCGCCAGCAACGGCACCGGCAGCGGCAGCAGCACCTCCTGCCAGCCGCGCAGCGGCCGCAGGCCGGCGAGCTCGAGCAGGTTCTCGACGTCGTCGAGCGTCAGCCAGTTCTGCGGCAGCACCGGACGGGCGACGCCAAGGCGCTGCGCCAGGCGCAGCGGCAGCTCCCAGAGCCGGCTGTAGACGTTGAGCACCACGCGAGTCTGCGGCCCGGCGAGCCGGCGCACCTGCGCGAAGAGCCGCTGCACGTCCCAGGCGTCGTTGACGAGGTCGGAGAGCACGATGGCGTCCCAGGGCTCGCCGGCCAGCGCTTCGCCGATGGCTTCCGCGTCGGCCTCGAGGAAGTGCAGGTCAGGGTGTCGCTCGCGCGCCTGCCGCACCGTCTCGGCCGAGAAGTCGACGCCGACGCCGTGCGACGGCCGCAACGCCGCCAGCAGGTCGCCACGGCCGCAGCCCAGCTCGAGTACCCGCGACCCGGGCGGCACCAGGAAGCCGTAGACCCGCTCGAGGCGGCGGTGGTAGGCGCCGCCGAGGCCGCGCCGGCGCTCCCAGCGCCGCGCCACCGCGTCCCAGTGGTCGATGCGCTCGCGCCGCGAGCGCTCCTCGGCCGGATCGATGGCGGGCGCGCGCAGGGGCTCGACGGAGGTGCTGACGGTCATGGATGGATGGCCTGCGTCCCGCGTCTGCCGCGCCCCGCGATACGCTGCGCGCCGCTTGCCGTAGCAGGACCTTCGGAGCCTACACGTTGGCCTCTCCCGACCGCGACCGCGCTCCTCTCGGGCCGCTGCATTGGCGGCGCTGGCGCCTCCCCGACGTGCTCACCGTGGCGGTGGCGCTCCTGGTGTGGAGGATCTTCTTCCCGGCGCTGATGTCGCAGGACTCGAAGGTGCAGTACGCCCAAGCGCTCAGCGGTCACTACGAGGATTGGCACCCGCCGCTGATGGCGATCGTCCTCCACCTGGTCTTCTCCGCCGGCGGCGCCATCGGCATCCTCATGCTGGCGCAGTGCCTCGCCGGCGTCTTCGGGGTGCGCGCGCTCGCCGCGGAGACGATCCAGACGCTGCTGCCCGGGCGGCTCGCGCCGGCGCGCGTCGCCTGGCTCTCCCTCGCCGTGCTGCTCCTGCTGCTGCTGCCGGTCTCGCCGCTCGCTTTCTACCTGATGACGTTCTGGAAGGACGCCTGGGCGGCGGTCGTCATGCTCTGGCTGGGGGCGCTGCTCCTGCGCCTGGGGCGCGCGGGCGTCTCCTGGCCACCCCTCGCCGGCGTCCTCGCGCTCGCCGCCGTGCTCGGCATGCTGCGCCACAACGCGGCGGTGGCGTTGCCCTTCGTCGGCGTCGCCTTGGCGTTCGCGCTGCCGCCGCCGCGGCGCTGGCGGGCGGCGGCGCTGATCGTCGCCCCGCTCGTCTCCTACTTCGTTGCCAACGCGGCGCTCGAGCGCACGTTCGGCGTGCGGAAGATGCATCTCGACTCGGCGGTCATGGTGCTCGACCTGGTGGGGCTCTGCATCGAAGGGCCGCAGGTCTGCCGTGAGCTGCCGTGGACGCACAGCCACGTGCGCGACCCCCAGGCGCTCGCCGAGTACCGCCCCGGCGACATGGGCGTCGTCTTCTGGCGGCCGACGCCGCCCGTCGACCTCTCGATGCGCACCAACTACCCGCGGCTGCGCGCCGAGTACCTCTACGCGGTGCGGCGCTTCCCGCTGCTGTTGGCGAAGCAGAAGGTGCAGGGCTTCGTCAGCCTGCTCGGCCTGCGCCACACCTACTACTTCTTCCACGCCTCGATCGTCGACAACCCGTACCGGCTGGCGCTCAACGGACGGTTCGCGCGGCCGCGCGAGTGGCTGATCCGCATCACCGACGGCGTCGCGCGGCACCCCTACTTGCGCTGGGTCGCCGGCGTGCACGCCGTGTGGCTGCTGGCGAACGCGCTCGGGCTCGTCGTGCTGCTGGCGCTCGGCTGGTGGCGTCGCCGGCGCGAGCTGGTCATGCTCGGGCTGGTGATGCTGCTGCCGCTCGGCTACTTCCTCTCCTACCTGATGGCGGCGCCGGTCGAGGACTTCCGCTTCATGTTCCCGTCGACGCTCTTCGTTCAGTGCGTGACGCTGGCGGCGCTGCTCGGCGCGGTGGCCACGCGCTCGATCTGGAATCGCGTGCTCGCCAGAGTCCCCCAGAGTGCGCCGGGGGCCGGGGAGACGGCCGCCACCTCGACCACCACCGTCCGGCGCGCCTCCGGCCCGAGCACGCCGAGCGGCACCTCGGCCCACCCGCTGCCGCTCTCCGCGGCGACGTCGTGGCGGAGCACCTCGACGCCGTCGAGCTGAACACGCTGCACCATCTGCCCCGGGCTGCCGCCGAAAGCGTAGGGATCGTGCACCCGCAGCCGCATGGCCGTCGGCGCGCTGGGACCGCTCAACGTGCAGACGGCGCTCGCGACCTCGCCCGGGGCGGGGCTCGGGTGCAGGGTCTCCAGCACCGCCTCCGCCGGCGGAGCGAGGACGCTCAGCCGGCCGCGCTCGACGCGGCAGTCGAGCACGTCCCCGGCGCCCGCGGTCAATCGGAAGAGATAGCGGCGCTGCTCGTCCTGGTCGTGAGCGCGCACCCAGGCGCTCGCCTTCGGCACGACGAACACGAGGACGCCGATCGCCGCAAGGCCGGCAACGACGGCGAGCGTCAGACGCCGGCGAGAGGGTCGTCGTGACGCCTCCCAGCAGCCGAGAGCGACGACGAGGACCTCGAGGGCGGTGGCCGCCAGCAGGTAGCGGCCCTGCACGACGGTCACCGCGTGCAGGCCGACCTTGAGCGCCACCGAGAGAGCGAGCACCGCCACCGCCGGCTGCCGCCACGCCAGGACGAGGGCGGCGACGAACAGGCCCTGGAGGATGGTCAGCGTCGCCCGGGCCGGGTCGGCCGCCCGCCGGGCGAAGTCCTGGGCGCGGGTCTGGTGCTCCGGCAGCGCCTCCGCCGACAGGCTCCAGTAGAAGCTCGCCGTCTCGCCGTCGCGAAGGAGCTGCCCGGTGGAGGCGAGGATGCGCGCGGCGTGGAAGCCCGGACGCCGTCTCGCCTCCTGGAGCGCGATGCGGCGCGACTCGCGCTGCATCCGCGGCCAGTCGGAGACGATCTCCGGCTCGACCGCCGCCACGAAGGCGACGGGGTCAGCCCACGCGTTGCTCGTCGCTCCGGGCACGTACGAGCCCAGCACCGCCAAGCCCGAATGCTCGGTGGTCAACGCAAAGCGGCCGGTGGCGGCGTGCCGGTGTGCCGCGAGGAGAAGCAGCGGCAGGCCGGCCGCGAGCACACCGACGGCGATCCGACGCGGCGTTCGCCCGGCCGGCGCGGCGAAGCCGGCAGCGGCGAGCAGCAGAGGGAACAGCACCACCAGCATCTCCTGCCGCATCGCCACGGCGGTGGCGTACAGCAAGCCGGCGGCGACGGGAGCCGACCGCTCGCTCCGGAGGAGGGAGCGCACCGCCAGGCAAGCCAGCGCGACGGTGGGCAGCAGCACCCAGTTGTCCTGCGCCAGCACGCCCGACAAGACGATCTGGCCCGGCCACGCCCCCAGCGCCACACCGGCGAGCGAGCGCACCCAGAAGGGCACCACGCCCCGCCAGAGCAGGAAGGGAACGACCGCCAGCAGCCCGGTCAGGATCGCGGTCGCCAGGCGGGCGATCGTCTCCGGCTCTCCCGGCAGCCGCAGCAGGAAGGAGAGCACGAGCGGGAGGCCCGGGCCCAGCTGGCCCCAGAGATAGCCGCCGGCGACGAGCGACTGGTCGCGCATCGCCATCGCGAACTCGAGGAGGCCGCGGAAGTCGGAGATCGGCAGGGAGGGGAAGGCGGTCACGAACGCCAGGCGGGTGCCGACGCCGAGCAGCAGCAGCAAGGCGAGCCCTGCCCATTCCCGCGGCGGCAGCCACCGCCTCGGCGTCGGCTCGCCGGCAGCCTCGGTCTTCACGCTCAGCCTTCCAGCCGCTCGAGCACGACGTAGCGCCGTTGCATCTCGGGCACCACCTCCTCGCGCAGCAGGCGAAAGGGACGGCCTTCGACGAGGCGCTCGACGGCGGCGAGGTCGTAGCGGAAGGTCGCCGACGGCCACCGCCGCGACAGCGGCTGCTCGGGCGTGAAGACGACGCCTTGCTCGACCTGCGGGTCGGGCCAGTAGAAGTCGGCGTAGAGCCGGCCGCCGGGCACCAGGAAGCGCGCCAGGTAGTCGAGGTTGCAGGCCGCCAGCTCGTGGTTCTGGTGGATCCAGAAATAGCGGCCGACGACCGTCTCGACGGTGCCGAAGAACGGCTCCAGCCCGGCGCGGTCGGCGACGTGCACGTAAGTGCAGTTGCTGGGCGAGACGAGGCGCGCTACCTGGAGCGCCAGCGTGCTGAAGTCGGTGCCGAGGTAGCTCGCGACGTAGCGGCCGAGCAGCTTGCCGAGGTTGCCGCAGCCGCAGCCCATCTCCATCACCCGCCGGCCGGCGAGCGCGTCGGCGTCGCAGTAGAGCGACAGACCGCCGCCGTAACCGAGGTGGAGATCGATGAGCGCGCGCGCGTCAGCCGGCAGCGGCGGCGTCAGCGGATAGGCCGAGTGCGGCGTCAGCTGGTGCGGCCACTCGCGTCGCAGGTACTCGATCCACTCCTCGTTCCAGCGCTGGATCTCGCGCTCGCCACACTCGAGCGGCGGCACGACCGGCAGCGCGTCGTCTTCGTCGTCGGGCTGGGATTGCATCGCGTGACCGCGGCCGAGGGCCGCGGCGATGCGTCGGCCCCACATCATCCGGAGTGTCATCGCGGCCACCGTCGCTAGCGGAAGGCGGCGGAGCGTAGCACGGGGTCGCGCGCCGGCCCGCCGCGCTCGCCACGCCCCGCTGCTATCGTTCGCCCGCATGCCGGCCCGGCTCTCCGATCGCGACCTCCTCGCCCGCCTGGTCGCCTTCGACACCACGAGCAGCAACAGCAACCTGCCGCTCGCCGACTTCGTCGCCGACTACCTCGACGGTCCCGGCGTGCGCATCCACCGCGACGCGCCCGACGGCCAGCCGAAGGCGAACCTCGTGGTCGAGATCGGACCGCCGGTCGATCCCGCGACGCGCGCCGGTCTCGTGCTGTCGGGGCACATGGACGTGGTGCCGGCCGGCGACGGTTGGACGACGCCGCCCTTCGAGCTCCACGAGCGCGGCGGTTCTCTCTACGCACGCGGCAGTGCCGACATGAAGGGCTTCGTCGCGCTGGCGGTAAACCTCGCCGCGGAGCAGGCAGATGCTGCGGCGGCGGGACGTTTGCGGCAGCCCCTGGTGCTCGTCCTCACCTACGACGAGGAGCTGGGCACACTCGGCGCCGCGCACCTGCACGACCACTGGCCCGCAGAGCGGCCGCTGCCGCGCGAGGCGGTCGTCGGCGAGCCCACCGAGCTGCAGCCGCTGCGCCTCCACAAGGGGCACTTGAAGGCGCGCTTCACCTTCCACGGCGTCAGCGCGCACAGCGCCTACCCGCACCTGGGCAAGAACGCCATCGAGCCGGCCGGGCGGCTGATCGTCGTCCTCGCGGCGTTCGCCCGCGAGCTCGCCGACGAACGGCTGCCCAGCTCGGCGAGCTTCCGCGAGACTCCGGGCCCGTCGCTCAATGTGGCGCGCGTGGAAGGGGGCACCGCCATCAACGTGGTGCCCGACCGCTGCGTCGTCGACGTCGGCGTGCGGCTCCTGCCCGGCCAGAACGCCGGCGCCGTGGCGCAACAACTGCGCGAAGCCGCCGAGGCCGCAGCCGGCGTGCCCGAAGACATGCCGGAGTGGGAGCTGCTCTCGATCTCGCACCCGATGGAGCTGCGGGCCGAGGCACCGCTCTTCCGCAGCCTCTGCGAGCTCGCCGGCGCGCCGACCAACGCGGCTGCCGACTACGCCACCGACGCGGGCTGGCTGCAGAAGATGGGGATGGACTGCGTGCTCTTCGGCCCGGGCTCGATCCGCGTCGCCCACAAGCCCGACGAGCACCTGCCGATCGCGCAGTTTCGAGCGGCGCGCGGCGTCCTCGAGCGGCTGGTGGCGAGCCGGTGCCTCGCGGAAGCGCCGGCGCCGGAGCCGCCGCGGTGACGGCGCGGCGCGCCGTCGCCGCCGACCTCACCTGGGTCGACGGCGCCTTCCAGCCCGCGCTGGCGGTGTGGATCGACGGCGAGGGGCGCGTCGACCGCGTGAGCCCGGCGAGCGAAGCGGCCGCCGCCGCGGCGGCCCCCGGCGGCTCGGCGCCGCCCCTCGAGCTGCTGCGGCTCGAGCGCAAGGCGCTGCTGCCCGGCTTCGTCAACGCGCACTCGCACGCCTTCCAGCGCGCGCTACGCGGGCAGGGCGAGCGCTTCCCGGTTGGGGCGCAACCCGGAGGGGGCGCCGGCACCTTCTGGACCTGGCGTGAGGCGATGTACGCCCTCGTCGAGTCGCTGACGCCCGAGCGGCTCTTCGACGTCACGCTGCAGGCCTACCGCGAAATGCGCCGCGCCGGCATCACCTGCGTCGGCGAGTTCCACTACCTGCACCACAGCGCCTCCGGCGGCGACTTCGAAGGCGACGACGCGGTGCTCGCCGCCGCCGCCGAGGCGGGCATTCGCCTCGTGCTGCTGCAGACGTACTACAAGACCGGCGGCATCGGCGGCCCCCTGCAGGGCGCGCAGCGGCGCTTCGAGACCACGTCGCTGGCCGAGTACTGGGACCAGCTCGAGCACCTCGCCGGCCGCGTCGACGGTCGCACGCAGACGCTCGGCGTCGTCGGCCACAGCATCCGCGCCGTGCCGCTGCAGGAGCTGCGCGGCTTGCTCGCCGAGTCGCGGCGGCAGCAGCTGCCGTTCCACATCCACGTCGAGGAGCAGCAGCAGGAGATCGCCGAGAGCCGGGCCTTCTACGGCAAGCGGCCGCTCGAGCTGCTGCTCGAGCAGCCCGGAGGGCTCGACGGCGTCACCGCCGTGCACTGCACGCACAGCCGGCCCGACCAGCTGCGCCGCTTCGTGCAGCTCGGCGGCCGCATCTGCGTCTGCCCGACGACCGAGGGCAACCTCGGCGACGGCATCCCGCCGCTCGCCGCCGTCGCCGAGAGCCACCGCCGCCTCAGCCTCGGCAGCGACTCCAACGCCCGCATCTCGATGCTCGAGGAGATGCGCTGGCTCGAGTACGGCCAGCGGCTGAAGAGCGAGACCCGCGGCGTGCTCGCCGACGAGACCGGCGCCGTGGCGCCACTGCTGCTGGCAGCCGGCACCAGCGGCGGCGCGGCGGCGCTGCGCGTGCCGGCGGGCCGCATCGCGCCCGGCGCCTGGGCCGACTTCGTCGCCGTCGACCTCGATTCGCCGCTGCTCGCGCCCGGCCTGCAGCAGGGGCCGCTCGAAGCCATGCTCCTCGGCGGCACCGAGTCGCTCGTCGCCGGCAGCTGCGTCGGCGGCGCCTGGGACCATACGCCCGCTGCCGCGCGCTAAGCTCACGCCGATGCTGATCGCCATCCCGCTCGACGCCCGCATCTATGTCGCCGGCCATCGCGGGCTCGTCGGCTCGGCGATCGTGCGGCGGCTGCGCGAGGAGGGGTTCAGCAACCTGCTCACCGCCAGCCGCGATCAGCTCGACCTGCGCGACCAGGCGGCGGTCAACTACTGGTTCAAGGCCAACCGCCCCGAGTACGTCTTCATGGTCGCCGGCACGGTGGGCGGCATCCACGCCAACTCGACGCGGCCGGCGGAGTTCATCTACGACAACCTGATGATGCACGCCACCGTCGTGCACGCGAGCTACCTGCACGGCGCCAAGCGCCTGCTCTACCTCGGCAGCTCCTGCATCTACCCGCGCGAGACGGCGCAGCCGATCCGCGAGGAGGCGCTGCTCACCGGTCTCCTCGAGCCCACCAACGAGCCCTACGCGGTGGCCAAGATCTCGGGGATCAAGCTCTGCCAGGCCTACCACCGCCAGTACGGCTGCGACTTCATCTCGGCGATGCCCACCAACCTCTACGGCCCGGGCGACACCTTCGACCTCGAAGGCGGGCACGTGCTGCCGGCGCTGATGCGCCGTTTCCACGAGGCGCGCGCGGCCGGCGCCGGCGAGGTCACCGTGTGGGGCAGCGGCACGCCGCGGCGCGAGTTCCTCCACGTCGACGACCTCGCCGACGCGTGCGTGTTCCTCATGCGCCGCTACGAGAACCGCGACCAGCACGTCAACGTCGGCACCGGCGACGACGTCACCATCCGCGAGCTCGCCGAGATGGTGCGCGACGTCGTGGCGCCCGGCCTCGAGCTGGGCTTCGACCGCAGCAAGCCCGACGGCATGCCGAGGAAGCTACTGGATGTCAGCCGCCTGCACGCGCTGGGCTGGCGGCACAAGATCGGCCTGCGCGAAGGGATCGAGAGCACCTACCGCTGGTTCCTCGAGCACCAGGGCAGCGGCGAGCTGCGAGTGGCGGTCGGCGCAGGCTCGAAGCGCTGAGACCGGCTACAAACGGAGGCGGGTGCGGGCGGGGCCGGGGGCCGTCGCGGCGGAACCTCTCGGAGCGCGCTTCGTGGTCCCGCGCCAGCAGCGGTCGTTGCGGCGCGCGTAGAGCGGAGGCGCGCGCCAACCTCCCAGCATCGACTAAGCGCGCGCCGGTTCCGCGGCGGCGGCCCCCGGCCCCGCCCGCACCCGCCGGCCCGCGCAGAGCGGACCCTCCCTAGGACCGCAGCACGGCGACGCCGAAGCCGGTCTCGCCGTAGTTGTTGCCGTTGTAGAAGAGGTACGTCCCGTAGCGCGTCTGCTGCAGGAACGAGTAGCAGACCATCTCCGAATCCCAGCCGCTGCTCGACGGTGCGATGCCGACCTTGTCGTCCATGCGCTCCCACGCGAGGCCGTCCGGCGACTCGGCGTAGCCCAGGCGGTAGCCGCCGCTGATCGTGCGGACCGAGTACCACAGGCGGTAGCGATCGCCTTCGCGTAGCACGAACGGCCGCCCGAAGCCGTGCTCGTCACCGCCGCGCACGTCCATGCAGAGGCGGCCCTGGCGACCCCAGCGCCGCGGGTCGTCGGACTCGAGGTAGCGCAGGCCGTAGCGCGGCAGCTGCTTGCCGCGCCCCTCGACCCAGCTGTCGCCGCCGATGTACCACATCTTCCACACGCCGTCGTCGAACCGCACGCACGGCGCCGTGCGCACGAACAGCTCGCCGTCGCTCCGGTCGAGGAGCGGCGTCTGCGAGACGCGCTGGAACGTCGCGCCGCCGTCGTCGCTCGCCGCCAGGCCGACGAAGAGGTAGTAGCGCACCTTCACGCCGAGCTGCCAGCCGACGTAGTAGAGGTACAGCCGTCCCTCGTGCGGCAGCAGCCAGAGCGGGTTGACGCCGTTGTCGTCGAAGGTGCCGGCCGCGCCGACGTCGAGCACCGGCTCCTGCGAGACCGCGAGCACGCGGCGCGGATCGCGCGCTTCGACGTCGACGTAGCCGACGCGGCCCACCTTGTCGCGGTCGAGGAACGCGACGTAGACGCGGATCGTCTCCTCGCCGAGCATCATCGCGGTGGGCAGCGCGGCGTGTGTCTGCGCCCACGGCCGCTCCCCCGCCGCCACGTAGACGCAGCCCAGCTTCTCCCACCGCTGCGCGGTGTTCATCGGTCCACCGGAGGGCTCACAGCACCTCTTCCACCACCGACTCGGGCTTGCGGCTCACCTCGTCGTAGATGCGCCACAGGTACTCGCCGACGACGCCCAGCATGGCGATGACGACGCCGAGGAGGAAGGAGACGAGCACCGCCAGCGCCGCGAACCCCGGCACGGTCTTCAAGCCGCGCAGAGCGTTGATCGCGATGACGCCGCCGTAACCGAAGCTTCCCAGGGCAACCACCAAGCCGAGCGCCGACATCGCCCGCAGCGGCACGATCGAGAAGCCCACCAGGCTGTCGACGAAGAAGTTGACGCGCTTCCTGAAGGTCCACTTCGACTTGCCGTGCGTGCGCCGCCGCCGCACGTACTCGATGGTCGTCGGCCGGAAGCCCAGCCAGTAGGCGAAGAGCGGCGTGTTGACGTGGCGCGCGCTGTCGAGCATGTGCGGCAGCAGCTCGCGCCCCATCAGCGCCAGGTCGAAGCCGCCGCGCGGATAGTCGCGCACCACCATCAGCCGCACGAGGCGGTAGTAGATCCACGAGAAGAGCCGCGACAGCGGCGAGTCCTCGCGTCCCTGGCGCACGCAGACGACGAACTTCGAGCCTTGGAGCCAGAGATCGGCCATGCGCAGGATCAGCTCCGGCGGGTCCTGCAGGTCGGCGGCGAGGATGGTGAAGCAGTCGCCGGTGACGTAGCGGAAGCCGGTCTTGCTGGCGTGCACGGCGCCGAAGTTGCGCGCGAGCTTGACGACCTTGGTCGCGGGCCGCCGCCGCTTGAGCTCGCGCAGCAGGGCGAGCGAGCCGTCGGGCGAGCCGTCGTCGACGAAGACGAGCTCGAGGGCGAGGCCGCGCTCGGCGAGCCCCTTCTCGACCTCCTGCAGCGCCTCGAAGAGCGGCAAGAGCGAGCCCTCGTTGCCGTAGACGGGGACGACGACGGAGACCGTCCCCTTCGCCTCCCCGGCTCCGGTGGCCGCGGCGGTGCTATCCACCGGCGCGCACCGCCTGCAGGAAGGAGTCGTAGTCGCGGAAGTAGCCGCGCTCGTCGTAAGGCTCGGAGGCGAGCACCAGGCAGACCGAGTTGGAGGAGAAGTTGTCGAGCTCGCGCCAGGTGAGCGGCGTCACATAGAGCCCGTAGTGCGAGCGGTTCAAGTGGAACCGCTGCTTCTCGCTGCCGTCGTCGAGCACGACGTCGAAGGCGCCCGAGAGCGAGACGATGAACTGGTGGCAGGTCCGCAGCGCGTGGCCGGCGCGCGTCGAGCCGCCCGGCACGTCGTAGAGGTAGAAGACGCGGCGGATGTCGAACGGCACGTGGCGCTCGCCCTCGATGAAAGTGAGGTTGCCGCGCGCATCTTGCACCTTGGGCAGGTCGATCAGGTGGCAGTCGGCGACCGCCATGCATCTCCTCCTATCGCGAGCTCATACGTGTCTTGCGCCACGAGGCGGGCGCCGAGGCTCTCCTTGAACTCCAGCACGCCGTCGTTGAGCGTCCCCGGCTCCACGCCCTCCGAGGTGCCGAGGTCGAACCAGGGCTTGTCGGCGAAGGCGCGGCGCAGCAGGTGGTCGAAGAGGAGGTCGAGCGCCGCCTCGCGCTTCCCCTCCTCCGACGCCGCGATGTACTGCGCGCGGGCGACGGTTTCGCTCTCGTAGACGAGCACGCCGGCGAGCATCCGATCGCCGCGGCGGCAGACGAACAAACGGATGTGCGCCGGCAGCGCGCGCTGCAGCGCCGCGATCTCGTCGAGCGTGTGCACCGGCCGCGCGTCATAGGTGTCGCGCAGCACGACGGTGAGCAGCTCCCAGTAGCCGGCGAGGTCGGCGCTCTCCTCGCAAACGAGGCCGGCGGCGGCCGCCTTGCGCAGACCGCGGCGCCGGCGCTCCTGCCACGGCAACGGCCGCCGCTGGTCGACGACCGAGAGCGGCGCCCGCCGCACCACCCGCGCGCCGAGCCGCTGGAGCACGTAAAGGTCCTCCTCGGCGGGCGCGCGATGGTAGACGTGCGGCACGGCGCGGTAGCGCAGCAGCTCCGCGCCATCGGCGACAAGCCGCTCGCGCAGCGCGTCGAACAGCTCGAGCATCGTCGCCGTCGTCGCCTCCGCGCCGCACACCCAGCCGCCGAAGGTGAGGCCGCCGTGGCTCTCCAGCGTCGCGCCGCGGCGGTTGGCGGGCAGCAGCGCCAGCGGCGCGCCGCCGGCGCGCCGGCGCGCCACCCACGAGCAGTCCTCGAAGCGGTCGCGGTGATACTCCATGTACTCGCGGAGGAAGAGGAAGGTGCCGTTCCGGCTCGCCCGCACGCAGGCGTTCCATGCCTCGCGCTGGGAGTCGTCGTAGCGCTCGAGCAGGATCACCGCGCGGACGCTATCTCCCGCCGCCGCGCGACGCTACTTCTGCGCGCTTCCGGACGCCGACGACGCACCTCGCCGTTGCCGACGTCGCCGAGCACCGTCGCGCCGGCGCCCACCACGCAGTCGTCGCCCATGGTGAGGTTGTTGGCGAAGGTCGAGTTGACGCCGAGGAAGCACGACTTGCCGATCTCGACGAAGCCCGACACCACGACGTGCGAGGAGACGAAGCAGTGGTCGCCGATCTTCGAGTGGTGGCCGATGTGGTTGCCGCTCCACAGCACGACGTTGCTGCCCAGCTTGACGAACGGCTGCACGACGTTGTTCTCGAAGACGAAGCAGTGCTCCCCCATCTCGACGTTGCGCCAGACGAAGGCGCGGCTGCTGACGTAGCTCGCCGGCCGGTAGCCCTTCGCCTTCATCGTCTCGTAGAGCCGCCGGCGCAGCGCGTTGCCCTGCGTGTAGACGAGGGCGGCGTAGAAAGCGTGGTCGGCCGGCGCGTAGCGCTCCTCCACCTCTTCGAGCGGGACGACCGGCAGGCCGAAGAGCTCGCTCTTCTTCGAGGTAGGCGCGCTCGACGGCGAAGGCGACGACCTCGTATGGCGAGTCGTGGGTGAAGTACTCGTAGGCGACCTCGGCGAAGGCGCTGTCGCCGACGATCACCAGCTTGTCGCTGCTCGGCGCGCAGATCGGGTCGCCCGGCTTCACGGCCGCTCCACCAGCAGGTCCTCGCGGCGGTTGGCCATCGGCAGCTTCGGATCTTGCGGCACCAGCCAGGCGTGGAAGCCAGCCGCGCGGGCGCGCATCACGAGAGCGAGCAGCACGGCGTCGTCGAGAAAGCCGGTCTCGATCGCCTGGTGCTCCACCTTCGGCACCTCGTCGGTGCCGGTGAATTGCTGATGGAAGCGCACGCCCGCGGGCGAAGAGAAGAAGCGCCTGCGCATCGACTGGTTGGGGACGTCGCCGACGAGCAGGCGGCCGCCCGGCGCGAGCAGCTCGAGGCAGCGGTCGAGGAAGGTGAAGGTCGAGCGCTCGACGAAGACGTAGTGCAGCACGCTGTAGACGAGGATGGCGTCGAAGCTGCCGCGCCGCGCCTCGACGAAGGCCAGGTGCTCCTCGGGGAAGCGGCCTGCGTGCTTCTCGACGTGCGGCGCGTCGGCGATCTGCGCCAGCATCTCCGCCGAGTCGACGAGCGCGAGGCGATGGCCGCGCTCGGCGCAGATCGCGACGAGCGAGGTGGCGACGTCGCTGCAGCCGGTGCCGATGTCGAGCACCGCTTTGTCGCGCTCGCACAGGGCGGGCAGCTTCGCGGTCACGTCGCGCAGGATGTCTTCTGCTTTCCCCTCGCGATAGGAATCGGGGAAGCCCACCTTCTCGTGCGGTGAGCGCGCCGGGTCGCCCGCCAGCGCCTTGAAGCCCTCGTAGTCGAGGCCGGCGTAGCGTCCGTTCATGAGGGCGTCGCGCTCCCGAGCGCAGCCGGGCTGAGCGTTGCCGTGCAGCGCTCGATCGCTTCGACGACGCGCGCGACGCGCTCATCGCCCAGGCCGACGAAGAGCGGCAACGAGACGATCTCGCGCGTGAGTTGCTCGGTCACCGGTAGCGCGCCGCAGCGCTCGCGCAGGTACGCGTAGACCGGCTGCAGGTGCACCGGCGCGGGGTAGTGGATCAGCGTGCCGATGCCGGCGGCGGCGAGCTCGGCGCGCAGCCGGTTGCGCTCGGGATGGCGCACGACAAAGAGGTGGAAGACGTGCTCGGCGCCCGCCGCGATTTCGGGGAGTCGCAGCGGCGCGCCGGCGAGCCCGCGCGCGTAGAGCGCGGCGAGGCGGCGCCGCTCGGCGTTGTGCGCGTCGAGGTGGGCGAGCTTGACGCGCAGGAACGCCGCCTGCAGCTCGTCGAGCCGGCTGTTCTGCCCCGCCTCGACGTGCTCGTAGCGCTCGCGCTGGCCGTAGTTGCGCAGCCGCCGCAGCCGCGCCGCGAGCTGCTCGTCGCGCGCGACGACGGCGCCGGCGTCGCCGAGCGCGCCGAGGTTCTTCGTCGGGTAGAAGCTGAAGGCGCCGAGGTCGCCGATGGTGCCGACGAGGCGGCCGCGCCAGCGTGCGCCGTGCGCCTGCGCGCAGTCCTCGACGACGGCGAGGCCGTGGCGCCGCGCCAGCGCCATCACCGCGTCCATGTCGGCGGGGTGGCCGTAGAGGTGCACCGGCACGATGGCGCGCGTGCGCGGCGTGATCGCCGCTTCGGCTGCGTGCGGGTCGATGGTGAAGGTGCGCTCGTCGACATCGACCAGCACCGGCAGCGCGCCCGCGCGCTCGACGGCGCAGACGGTGGCGACCGCCGTGTGCGCGACGGTGATCACCTCGTCACCCGCGCCGATACCGAGCGCGCGCAGCGCCAGCTCGACCGCGTCGGTGCCGTTGGCGACGCCCACCGCGTGCGGCACGCCGTGGTAGCCGGCGAACGCAGCCTCGAAGGCCTCGAGCTCCGGGCCGAGGATGAACCAGCCGCTCGCGAGCACCCGCCGCGCCGCCGCCTCGAGCTCGGCGGCCAGCATCGCCTGCACGGGTTTGAGGTCGTTGAACGGGATCGGCTCGCTCATGGCGATGCGGGCCGCGGCTCGGCTTTCGCGCTACCCACCAGCACGCGGCGCGTGAGCACGAAGCCGAGCGGGATGGTGACGACGAGCGCCACCAGCGGCCCCGACCATTCCGGCAGCCCGAGCTTCTCGACCGCAAGCCAGACGACCGCATATCCCGCCGCGTACTGCAGCAGGTAGGCGAAGGGGTACGGCAGCAGGCGCCGCCAACGCAGCGGCACGTCGAAGACGAACCAGGAGTTGACGAGGAAGGAGATCAGGATGCCGACGAGGAACGACAGCGAGTAGGCCACCTCGTAGCGAAAGACCCGCAGCAGCGCGACATAGCAGAGCCAGCTCGCCCCGGTCGTGAAGGCGCCGCCGACGAGGAAGCGCGGCAGCGAGCGGGACACGCTGCGGGCGGGGACGGAGAGCGTGGAGGTCGACGTCGACATGCGCGAGGAAGGTATCACCCACCCCTGCCGACCAGCCGCAGCACTGCCGCCGCGCGCGCTCGCCAGGTCTCCGCCTCGACGGCGCGACGCCGCTCGGCGGCGCGCTCGGGCCCGTCCTCGGCGAGGGCGCGCTCGAGCGCCGGCAGCAGCGCGCCGGGCTCGTAGCCGTAGACGAAGGGCTCGCCCCACGGTTCCACGGCCGGCAGCCGGCAGCTCACCACCGGCAGCCCCGCCGCCAGGCCTTCGTAGAGCTTCACCGGGTCGACGGCGCGGGTCAGCGGCAGGTCGAGGAAGGGGATGAGCAGCGCCTGCAGGCCGGCGAGGAAAGCCGGCACTTCGGGATACGGGATCTCGCCGAGCAGCTCGACGTTGCGGTGGCGGTCGAGCGCGCGCACCGCCGCGCGTCTCGACGCGGCCGGCAAGCCGTACGCGCCACTGCGGGCGCGCCCGCGCGAGCGAGGCCACCGAGTCGGCATCGAACCAGGGCCCGAGGGCGCCGACGTAGCCCACCGTCACCGGCTCGCCGAAGCGGCGCCGCGCCGCCGCGAAGTCGTCGAGGTCGACGGCGTTGGGCACCAGCCCGCAACGCGGCCCGTTCGGCCGGAGACCGTCGCAGCCGGCGAGCAGCACCCGCGAGCTCGCCACCACCACGTCGGCCGCCGCCATCAGCTCGCCCTCGAGCGCGTCCATCTGCGCGGCGACGCCAGGGAAGCCGATGTGGAAGTCGATGCGGTCGTAAACGAGCGGCGCGCCGAGCAGGCGCCGCAGGCGCAGCGCCAGCGGCGTCCAGAACGGCAGCTGGGCGAGCACCATCAGCGGCCGCTCGCGGACGCCCTCGGCGACGGCCGCCGCCAGCTGCTCGGCGGCGTGCTCGCTCATCGGCTCGCGATAGGCGTCGGGCCGCCCGGGGACGGCCAGCCGCAGCACCTCGACGCCCGACGCCGTGGGCTGGAGCGCCAGCCGCGGCAGCACGCGCATGCGCTGGAACGCCTCGACGTAGAGCAGCGGATGGCCGGCGGCGACGAGGGCGCGGGCGAGCTGCTGCGGCCGCTGGAAGCGGTAACTCCAGGGCAGGGCCGGGAGGTAGACGATGGGCGGTCCGGCGAGCGGCGCGCGCGGACCACGGCGCGGGCGCCGGCGGCCCGCCTTCCACGCCGCCCACAGCTCGGCGGCGCCGGCGTCGCGCCGCGCCCAGCGGCCGCCGGCGGCGGCGATCCGCTCGGCGGAGGCGGCGAGCTCGCGCAGCCGGTCGCCCGGCCGCCGCGGATACTCGAACCGCCCGCCGTCTGCCGCCACCGTCGCCTCCCTGCGCAGCTCGTCGAACAGCCGCGCGTAGCTCGCCGCCGCAGCGGCAGCAGTGGGTACCGGTGGAGGCGCCGATGGGGTGGCCAAGCGGCCGGCGCACCACCCCTCGAGCGCCGCCACGACGCCCGCGGCGTCGACACCCGGCAGCAGCGGATGGCCGCCGCCCGCAGCGAGACGATCGGCGAGCGCGCCTTGCTCGATCGCCATCACCGGCACGCCCGCCGCCAGGCACTCGCTCAGGGACAGCGAGAACGACTCCGGCACCTGCGGCAGGAGGAGCGCCAGCTCGATCCGCCGCGCTCGCAGCCGCGCACCGAGCGAGCCGTGGCGGTAGTAGCCGCGCACGCGCACGCCGCGGAGCCGCCGCAGCGCACGCAGCTGCTCAGGGCCGCCGCCGCCGAGCACCTCCCAGTCGACCGGCGGCAGCCCCCGCCGCGTCCACTCTTCCATCACCTCGACGAGCAGCCTCGCACCCTTGTGCGCTCCGCCGCCGCCGAGGAACGCGAGGCGCGGAGCGCTCGAGAGCGGTGTCCACGGCCACCGCCACGGCACCAGGCGCGAGTGCTCGATTCCGGGCGGGATCACCTGGGGCCGCGCGCCGGCAATGCCGAAGAGCCGCTCGTGCGCGGTGCGCAAGAACTCCGACGGGTAGACGACGGCGCGGCAAGCCGCTAGCAGCTCGCCGCCGCGCTGGCGCCATCCCCAAGCGAGATCGGCCGCGGGATGGCCGGCGGCGGCGAGGGTGGCGTGGCAGGTGGCGGCGTCGGCGCAGTAGCCGCACGTCGCGCCGCGCCGCTCGTCGTAGAGGTTCGGGCGCGGGCAGAAAAGCGCGAAGTCGTGCAGCGATAGAACCAGCGGACGGCGCCGCGCCAGCGACGCAAGCCCGTCGAGCGGCAGCCCGGCGGCGCCTTCGACGTGCACCAGCTCGGCGCCCACCGCCGCCGCGGCGCTCTCGACCGCCGCCGTCCACGGCTCGCCGTCCGCGTCGACGGGCGGCGCGTTGAACGGCAGCGAGGCGGCGCGCTGGCCGTCCTTCGTCACCACCTCGAGCCGCAGCTCTTCGCGCCAGGGGTAGAGGAGCGCCGTGGCGCGCCCACGCTCGAGGTGGCGCATGAGCGGACCGAGCTGCGCCGGCACGCCACCCAGCCACGGCACCGGCGGCGCAGCGGCGACCTGCAGCACCGGCACGCGCGGCAGCTCGTCGAGCTCGACGTTGCGAAAGCCGCGGCGACCGCGCGCGGCGCGCGAGTGGTCGAGCACGCGGGCGAGGACGCCCGACCAACCCTCGGCGCGCCAGAGACCGAGCGCCAGCTCGACGTTGCGCTGGAGCGCGCTCACCCGCTCCTCCGCCGCGCCAGCACCTCGGCATAGAGGGCCTCGATCTCTTCGGCGTGCTCGTCCATCGACTTCGGCGGCGGCGCCTGGCGCCACGAGGCGAGCAGCTCCGGCTCCGCCAGCAGCCGGCGCACCCAGGCGGCGATGGCAACGGGATCGTTCGGCTCCACCAGCGCGCCGCCGCTTCGCGACTCGCCATCGCCGGCGCCGGTCTCGAACAGCTCGGGAAGTGCGCCGCGCCGCGCCGCCAGCACCGGCACGCCGGCCGCGCGCGCTTCGCGCGCGACAAGACCAAACGACTCCAGCCCCAGCGACGGCACGAGCAGCAGGTCGAGGCCGGCAAAGACCTCCGCCGCGGCGCTTTCCGCGAAGCGACCGTGGAAACGCACGGCCGGACCCGCTTCGGCGTGCAGTCCGCGGTCATATTCGGCGTCGGCGCTGGGATCGCCCCACACGTCGAGCGTCGCCTCCTCGGCCGCGATGCCGCCGAACGCTGCCACGGCGACGTGCGCGCCCTTGTGCGGCATCAGCGAGCCGATGAAGCCGCAGCGCAGCGGCCGCCGCGAAGCCGCATCGCGCGCCGCGGCCACTGCCGCGAGACCGCCGCTCTCGACGCCGTAGGGGATGACGCGGATCGCCTTGCCTGGTGGCACCCAGCCGAGCTTCTCGTAACTCTCGGCGAGGAAGCGCGAGCCGGCGACGAGCGCGTCGGCCGCGGCGAGCGCTTCGCGCATCCAGCGGCGACGCAGCGCGTGGAGCGCGCGGTTCCACAGCGGCGCCGGCGGCCGCCGCGTCAATGGCATGCAGTCGGCGCAGCGCGCCAGCGTCGGCCCGGGGCAGAGATGACCGTCGCGGTGCAGCAGGTTGACGCGCGCGCAGGGTGCCCACCAGTCCTGCAGCTGCACGACGATCGGCAGCTTCTGCCGCGCGGCCGCGCGCACCAGCGTCGCGCAGTGACCGGCGAGGTGGTGGACGTGCAACAGCTCCGGCCGCTCCTCGGCGAGGAACCGAGCGAAGGCGCGCCGCGAGCGGCGGTCGTCGAGCGCGTTGCGCGCCAGCGGATCGCGCTGGTCGAAGTGGTTGACGAAGAGCCGCACGCGCACGCCCTGGTCGTGGTGCTCCAGCGCGTCACCCGTTCGCCGCCCCGCCCACGCCACCCGCGCGAAGGCGGCGACGTCGCGATGTGCCGCCTGCCGGCGCGCCAGCCCTTGCGCGTAGACCTCGGTGCCGGCGGCGTTGAACGGCGGCCAGCCGTGCACCACGTGCACGATGCGGCGCGGCCCATCGGCCCGCGACGACGCGCGCTTCGAGGGAGCCAACGCCTGCAGCACACGAGCGCGCACCGGCGCCAGCGGATCGCGGCGGATGAAGTCGGCGACAGCCGGCAAGTAACCAGGATGGCGCCGCTGCATCTCGCGATGCGCGCGCCGCACCCGCGACGCCATCGCGGCGCCGAAGCTTCCCTGCCCTCGATGCCACACATAGGTGGCATCGTCGAGCAGGTGCGCGAAGCCCTTCGCCGCAGCGCGCATGCAGAGGTCGCTCTCCTCGCCGTAGCCGAGGCCGAAGCGCTCGGTGTCGAGCTCGCCGACGGCGTCGAGCATGGCGCGCCGCAGGTAGAGGCAGAAGCCGACGCCGGTGGGGAGCCGTGGATAGCTCGGCGGCGCGGCGACTCTCTCGACCAGCGCGCCGAAGCTGTCGACGTCGTGCCCCGCCGGCACGGTGTTCTCGGCGAGGAAACGCGGCAGCGAGCAGATGGTGGCGTGGTTGGAGAACGGTGTCACCGTGCCGACGTCGGCGCTCGACGCGGCGGCGCGCTCTAGCTTGTCGAGCCAGCCAGCCGTTACCTGGGTGTCGCTGTTGAGCAGCACGACGTCGCGCTGCGAGGACGCGATGCCGCGGTTGGCCGCTGCCGCGAAGCCGCCACGTACGGGCTCGCGCAGCACCGCCGCCTCGCTCTCGCTTCGCCCCGCGAGCGCGTCGTCGAGCACGCGCTCGACGTCCTCGCTCTGCGGCCCATCCAGCACCACCAGCAGCCGATGCCGCCCGAGCTGGGTGTGCGCGAACACGCTGTTCAAGCAACGGTCGAGATCGGCAGCGGCGCCGAACACCGGCACCACCACGTCCGCTGCGGGGTCGCGCCCCACCCCTATCCCCCCGTCCCCCTCGCCCACGGCCTCGCTCCGCTCGAGCGCCCGGCGGACCGGGCGCCGCCGCTCCGCCGCGCCGCGGGTCCCACCCTCGAGGGGCAGGGGGCGCCCCCTCCCGCCCTGTGGTCGACGCAGCGCACTACGCGGTCGCCGGCGCCACGCCGTAGACCTCCTCGGCGACCCGTTCGACATAGGCGAGGAAGGGCTCGGCCGAAGGCGGCGCGCCGGCGGCGCGGGTGAGCAGCTCGCGCGGCAGGAAGCGCGCGCCGTGACGGTGCACGCGCTCGCGCAGCCAGCCGAGCAGCGGCGCGAACTCCCCCCGCTCGAGCTGCGCCTCGAGGTCGCCCAGCTGCGCGCGGGCCCCCTCGTAGAGCTGCACGGCGGCGAGCGTGCCCAGCGTGTAGGTCGGGAAGTAGCCGAACAGCCCGCCCGCCCAGTGGAGGTCCTGGAGCACCCCCTGCGCGGCGTCCGGCGCGCGCACGCCCAACACTTCGCTGTAGAGATCATCCCAGGCCGCCGGAAGGTCCGCGACCTGCAGGCGATCGGCGAACAGCGCCCGCTCGAGCTCGAAGCGGACCAGCACGTGCAGGTTGTAGGTCGCCTCGTCGGCCTCGACGCGGATGAGGGTCGGCTTGATGGCGTGGAGCGCCGGCCACACCTCGTCGAGGCCCGCCTCGAAATCAGGGAACGCATGCCGCGCATGGGGCAGCAGCCAGCGCCAGAAGGGCCGCCCGCGCCCGACCAGGATCTCCCACAGCCGCGACTGCGACTCGTGGACCCCCGTGGAGGCGGGCTCGCCCAGCGGCGTGCCCTCCCACTCCTCCGGCAGGCCCTGGTCGTAGAGGCCGTGCCCCATCTCGTGGAGCACGCCCATCAGCGCCTGCCGCAGGTCCTCCTCCTGGCCGCGCCAGGTGAGCCGCACGTCGCGGCGCGCGATGCCGGTGCAGAACGGGTGGGCCGAGCGGTCGAGCCGGCCGGCGCTCCAGTCGAAGCCGATCTCGCCGGCGACGAAGTGACCGAGCCGGCGCTGCGCCTCCATCGGGAAGCGGCCGCGCAGCGGCGTCTCGTCGACGGTACGGCCGCTCTCGACGACGGCGCGCACGAGGGGCACGAGGCGCGCGCGCAGCGCCGCGAAGAGCGGCAGCAGGTCGGCCTCCGTGGCGCCCGGCTCGTATTCGTCGAGCAGCGCGTCGTAGAGCGGCCCGGCGCCGGCAACGCAAGCCGCCTGCTCCCGCTTCAACGCCAGGAGCCGCGTTAGGGGCGCCGCGAAGGGCAGGAAGTCCTTCCGCCGCCGCGCCTCCTGCCAGGCGGCGAGGCCGGCGCTGGCGGCCTCGGCCAGCTCTTCGGCGAGACGCCGCGGCACGGCCGTCGCGCGGCGGATGCGGCGCCGCGCCTCGCGCGCCTGCGCCTCCCACTCGTCGCCCGGCGCCGCCGCCGCAGCGATCTCGTCAACCGCCTCCAGTAACGCAGGATCCGTCAGCCGCTCGTGCTCGAGCCCGGCGAGGGTGCCGAGCACGCGGCCGCGCGCCTCCGCACCGGCGGGCGGCATATAGGTCTCCTGGTCCCACTCCAGGAGCTGCCGTGCGCCCTCGAGGTCGCGCACCTGCCGCCACAGACGGCGGAGGCGCCCGTGCGCACCGACCGGGAGCTCGTCATTCCCCACTCGTGATCCCCTTCGCCGCGATTTTACGCATATGCTCTTTGAGGCCCCTGACAATCGGACTCGCGTCGCCAGGATCCCGTTCCGCTGGGATTGGTAGGGCAGCTCACCGCTTCACTCGCCTCGAGAAGGGAATCGACCGCCTTTTTGGGTAGACCGGCCGGCCAGGCCAAGGAGGACAGTATGGTGGTATCGAATCGGTGCAGGAGTGTCTTCGTCTGCGTTGCGATCGCCTGCCTCGTCGCCATCCCGGCGGCGGCGGCTCCGCGTATCGCGACCCTCAGCGTCGGCGGTGCGAGCCTCGACTGGGCGCCGCAGGGCAGCTTCGAGTCGATGAAGCTCAGCGTCTCGGGCCCGAGCGGGTTGGTCTCGGAGCAGACCTTCGCCGCCGGCCAGCAGCCCAGCTTCGGCATCTTCGACAAGGCGGGCCAACGCCTTGCCGACGGTGTCTACAACTGGGAGCTGCGTGGGACGCCCCAGATCAACGCCAGCGTCAAGCGCCAGCTCAACCAGGCGCGCCGTAGCGGCGACCAGGCCGCCATCGAGCGCCTGCGCGAGCAGGGCCTGCTGCCCGCGGGCGGCGTGATGTCGGGCACTTTCGTCATCGCCAACGGCTCCTTCGTCGCCGACGAGGGGCAGACGGAGCAGGCTCCGCGCGCCACCGCCGCGGCCCGCATCACCGCGGCCGACCAGGTGATCCCGGACGACCTCATCGTCCAGGGCAGCGGCTGCTTCGGCTTCGACTGCGTGAACAACGAGAGCTTCGGCTTCGACACCATCCGCTTGAAGGAGAACAACCTCCGCATCAAGTTCGAGGACACCTCGGTCGGCACCTTCCCGACCAACGACTGGCAGCTCACCGCCAACGACTCGGCGAGCGGCGGCAGCAGCAAGTTCTCGATCGAGGACATCACCGGCTCCCGGGTGCCCTTCACCATCACCGCCGGCGCGGCGACCAACTCGATCTTCGTCGACAGCACCGGCCGCCTCGGCCTGCGCACCTCGACCCCGGTGCTCGACCTGCACATCAACACCTCGAACACGCCGTCGATCCGGCTCGAGCAGAACAACTCGGGCGGCTTCACCGCCCAGACCTGGGACATCGGCGCCAACGAGGCGAACTTCTTCGTCCGCGACGTCACCGGCGGCTCGAAGCTGTCCCTCCGCATCCGTCCGGGCGCGCCGACCAGCTCGCTCGACATCAGCTCCGACGGCGACGTCGGCATCGGTACCGGCAGCCCGGACGACCAGCTGCACGTCTTGACGAGCGACGCCGGGACCACCGGCATCGGCGTGCACATCGAGAACACCAACGGCACGACGGCGGCCCGCGAGATGCTCGTGCTCGAGAACGCCGGCGGCACGGTGATGATCTTCGACGACAGCACCATCGGCGAGCGGTGGTCGAACGGCACGAACAGCACCTCGTTCGTCGTCAACAACCAGAACAATGCCGGCATCGAGTACACCTTCGGCAACACCGGCAACTTGACCGCCGCCGGCAGCATGAACGCGACGGCGTTCAACCTCACCTCGGATCGCAACCTCAAGGAAGCGATCGTGCCGGTGCAGGCGAACGACGTGCTCGCCCGGGTCGCCGCCATGCCGATCTCGACCTGGAAGTTCAAGAACGACGACGTGCGGCACATGGGGCCGATGGCGCAGGACTTCGCTGCCGCCTTCGGGCTCGGCGCCGACGACACCCGCATCTCGGTGACCGACATCGCCGGCGTCAGCCTGGCGGCCATCCAGGCCCTGCACCAGCAGGCCAGCGCCAAGGACGCGGAGATCGCCGACCTCAAGCAGCGCCTCGCCGCTCTCGAGGCGTTGATCGCGACTGTCGCCGTCAAGCCCTGACCCCGTAACGTGGTCGCGGGGCCGAGCCATCGGCCCCGCGACTCCTTCCCTCCTACCCCTCCCTACCCCCCTCTCTACCCTCTCTCACTGCTTCGCCGGTCACCCCAGCGGCCGGGACGAGCAGCCCGATTCGTTTCCGCTAGTCCGCCCCCGCCTGTAGCCGCCACGCACGGTAATCCTCCAGCGGCATGAAATGGCTGCCGTCCCAAGCGGCACGTTCCAGGTTGGGCCCCATCCGCGGATTCCAGTTGGAGGCCGGGTAGAACCATGCCCCGCTGAGCTGCATGGTGAACGACCAGAGGACGGCCAGCGCCACGAGCCCGCGCAACGCTCGCGACGGCCGCGTCAGCACCAGCGTCGAGGTCACGGCCAGAATGGGCATGGTCTCGGTGAGGTAGCGCGGACCGAAGCACCAGCCCCCTGCCCAGGTCTCGGTGGCGGCGTGCACGACGAAGTAGAGGAACGCCCCCACCGTCAGCCCCGAGAGCACCGGGTCCGCGCCGGGACGGCGCAGCAGGCGCCAGGCCCCGACCACCCCGACCAGGGCCACCGGCATGAGCACGAACAGGCCGCGGTTGGGGCTGAAGAGCAGGCCGCTCATGCCCTCGAGCAGGTGGGCACCCGAGAACAGACCGGTCGCCGAGCTGTAGCCGCCGAACCAGTTGTCGTAGTAATGACGCGTGTAGAGCAGGTTGGGAACCGCCATGACGAGGCAGCCCAGCCCATACCAGATCAGCGGTAGCGCCCTCTGGCTGAGCGGACGGCCGCGCGGAGCGGCGAAAAAGAGCCCTGCCGCCACCCCGGCGACGAAGGGGGCGGTTTGCGGGCGGACGACGAAACAGAGGCCCATGGCGAGCCCGGCCAGGAAGGGCCGCGAGATCCCTCCCGGCCGCGCCAACAAGAGCACCAGCGCCAGCAGCAATGCTCCCGCGGTGTGCGACCAGAGCACCTGACTGGCCACCGGCCACAACAGGCTGCAGCTGGCGAGCGCCACCGCGGTCCAGGTGGCGCGGGCGAAGCTGGTTCGCCATCGCAGGGCCTGCCACACCAGCAGCACGGTGAGCGCGGTCAAGAGCGAAGCCGCCAGCTTCTCGGCCGGCTCGCTGAAGGAGAACAGCTCGTCGGCCGAGCTCCAGCCGTTGGCGACCAGCCAGGCATAGATCGGGACGTAGACCGGCAGCGCCACGAGCGGGGTGCCGATGGGGTAGTACGAGACCAGCCGATCCCGACGCTCCTGCACGTACCAGCGATAACCGCCACGGCTGGCGAACGGCTGGCGGAAGGGGTCCATGGTGATCGTGCCGTAGTGGAGGATGGAGAAGGGGATGAGCCGATTGGGGATGCTGTCCCCTCCCAGGTCGAACGGTACGGTCTTGCGGTTCCCCAGGTAGAGGCCCAAGGTGGCGAGGAAGAGCAGCGCCCCGATGGTGAGCGCACCGACGCGTCCTCGTGGGCGGGCGGGGGCGACAGCGGCAGGCGGCGGCTCGGAGCCGCCGGTCGCCGCCTCGTCGTGGTCGAGGTCGCGCCTGCCGGGCGCCGCCGCCGGGGGCTCCTGCGCGCGGCGCGCGTGCAGCAGGATCTGATAGCCGAGCAGGGTCGGCAGCAGGCGGGTCAAGCCCGCCAGCAGCGTACAGAGCACGGCGAGCACCCGCGGCGGCAGGCGCGGCCAGAGCAGCGGCAACGGGATGGAGGACACGGCTTCGCCCTCGATCTCGAAGCCCGCCGCCGTCACCATCTCGGTCACGCTACGGCGGGTGAAGAAGAACTTGTGAGTGCGATCGAGGATGCCGCGATCGGCATAGGGGAACCGGCCGGCGAGCAGGCTCAGACGTACATAGACGTTGGCCACGTTCGGCACCGACAGGAGCAGCCGGCCGCCGGGAGGAAGCGCCTGATGGATCGCTTGCAGCATCCGCTGCGGATCGCTCAAGTGCTCCAAGGTGTCGGCGGCGAGCAGGGCGTCGCCCCACGCCGGCAAGCGGTCGAGCGACTCGAGGTCCACGATCGCCCCGCCCGACAGCACGCGGCGCAGGTCGCCGATGCAGTCGAGGGAAGCCTCCAGCCCCAGCCAGCGGCCATCTCGCCGCCTGGCCAGACGCGCGATATGCCCGATGCCGGGGCCGAGCTCGAGGATCTTGCTGCGGGGCGGAAGGTGGTTCACCCATGCCGCCAAAATGCGATGGCTCGACCCGGCGAAGTCCTTGAGGACGTAGCGGTCAGCGGAAGAGGGCTGAATGCAGGATCCCCTTCTTGTGCAGCTTGAACCGCAGCAGCACCCAAAGGATCGAGAACCCGTAGCGGACGCTGCGCCAGAACCCGATCTGCGACGCTTCGTCGAAGTAGCGGGTGGCGATGGGGATCTCGCGGATGCGCATCCCCTTCCACACTCCCTGCGCGATGATCTCGGTGTCGAAGACGAAGTCGTCGGAGTTGGCCTGGAAGTCGACCGCTTCGAGGTAGCGCCGGCTGTAGGCGCGCAGCCCCGAGTGGTACTCCGAGAGGAAGACGTAGAAGGTGGCGTTGGCCGCCGCGGTGAGCCCGAGGTTGGCGAAGTACTTCCACTTCGGCATGCCGCCCTCGATCGGACGGCCGCCGAGCATGCGGCTGCCGAACACCGCGTCGCACTGGTCGTGCAACAGCGGCAGCACGAGCTCCGGGATGTAGCGCGGGTCGTACTGGTGGTCGGGGTGCACCATCACGACGATGTCCGCTCCCCGCGCCAGCGCTTCCTGGTAGCAGGTCTTCTGGTTGCCGCCGTAGCCGCGGTTGCGCGGGTGCACCAGGATGTGGAGCCCGAGCGCGCGCGCGATCTCGACGGTGCGGTCCTGGCTGGCGTCGTCGACCAGCACGATGTCGTCCACCCAGTCGAGCGGCAGGTCGCGGTAGGTGCGCTCGAGCGTCGCCTCGGCGTAGTACGCCGGCATGATGACGCAGACCTTCTTGGTCCGCGCCGGCGCTCCAGGCCCGCTCGGTCGCGGCGCGGAGCGCGGCACCGCCGCGGCAGCGTCTGAATGCAGCGTCGTCATCACCGGTGATGGCCGGCGAGTATAGCGACGGACGTCCACTCGTCGGCGCGGCCGGCTCGCGGCGCGCCGGTTGACGGGCCGTTCGGCCGCCGCGTAAGGTGCCGCCCCCCGTCATGGAACACCCGTCGCCTTCGCGTGCGAGGCGCTGGCGAGACACCGGCGCCCTCGCTGCCATCGCGCTCTTCGCCGCCGCGCTCTACTGGCCGGCGACTCGCTGCGGCCTCGTCTCCGACGGCTGGGCCCTGCTCTACATCGGCAGCCGCCCGTGGCGTCAGGCTTTGACCACGCGGCTGAGCTATCACTTCATTCCCGGCACGCATCTGCTCAACGTCGTGCAGTGGCGCGTGCTGGGCTTGCACGACGCCTGGTACCAGGCCGTCAACCTGCTCGGCTTGGCGCTCGTCGCTGCCGCGCTCTATCTGCTCGGGCGCCGGCTGTTCGGCCGCGCCGATCTCGCGCTCCTCGCCGCGCTGATCTTTCTCGCCAACAGCAGCTACTACGAAGTCCCGATGTGGACGGGCGTCGGCAACTTCCAGAGCCTCGCCGCGCTGCTCTACCTGCTCGGCGTGGGCGCGGCCATCGAGGCCGGACGGTCGCCGCGGCCGCTCGGCTGGAGCCTCGCGTTCGCCGTTTGCGGCCTCGCCGCCTTCTTCACCTACGAGCCGGCGTTCTCGCTGCTGCCCGCCGGGGTGCTGGCAGCGGCGCTCCTGGCGCCGGCGGAGGACGAGCGCGAGCGCGGCTGGCGCGCGCTCTGGCGCCGCGTCCGCACGCCGGGCGCCGCGGCGACCGCCGCCGTCGCCGTCGCGCTGGTGGTGAAGCTGCGGCTCGCGGCCGCCGGCGATCAGCCCCTGCTACTGCCGCACAGCCTCTCCGATGCCGCCGTGCGCGTGCTCTTCATGGTTCGTGGGGTGATCGGGATCTTCACCTTGCGGGCCCACGGCACCGTCGTCCAGCGGATCTTGCAAGCAGGGACGCCCCTCGATTTCGGTCAGCCCGCCTTCTACGCGTTGCTCGTCGTCTGGCTCGCCGTCTTCGCGGCGATCGCCGGCGCGCTCGTGCGCTGGGGCACTCCCGCCATCCGCTTCCTCACGCTCTGGTTCGCCGTCCACTTCGCGCTGCTCTCGATCGCGGTGACGCCACAGTCGCGGCACTACTACCTCGCGGCCCTGCCGGCGGCGCTGTTGAGCGCCGCCCTCATCTGTGGCGCCGCACGCCGGCTCGTCCCGGCGCTCGCCCGGCGGCCCGAGCAGAGCGTCGCCGCCCCTGCCGCGGTCGCGCTGGTGGCGCTCGTGCTCCTCGTCCCGGGCGCGAAAGGCGATCTCGATCGCGCCGCCGGGCTCTTCGCGCAAGCGACGGCGGCGACGCGGGAGATCCGCGCCCTCGCGCAAGCACGCCTGGCCGAGCAGCCGCCGCTGCGCTCGGTGAACGTCGTCAACCTGCCGGCGGCGGTCGCGGGGGACGGCGTGAGCGCCTACTTCTTCGTCAACGGCATGCACGACATGATCGAGCTGGCCACGGCGGGCAGCGTCCCGCGCGATCAGGTGCACCTGCTGCAGACGCTCGACGCCCAGGCGCGGCCGGGGCAGTTCGCCAACGGCTCGCGCCATGCGACGGCGGCCGAGGTCTACGCCGCGGTCAACGACCTTTCGTCGCTGACCCTGCTCTTCGACCAGCCGACCCGGTCCGTTCGCCGGCTGCGGCCGATCTCCTGGGTGCTGCCGGCGGCGTACACCGCGCAATCGGCGCCCTTCCTGCCGTGGCAGAACCCGGTGGACCCGTACCTCGCCGTAGGCAAGGATGCGCCGCTCGAGCTCCTGCTCCCGGCATCCGACTCGCCGTCATGGGTCGCCGTCCGCTTCCTGCGCACGGCCGGCGACGATCTGCAGCTCGCGAGCGGCGCTCGGCAGATCGTCATACCGCCGCGTGCCGTCGCCGTCCCCTACTGGGCGACGGCCACGTTCGCGAATCCGCCGTCGCCCACTCCCGTCGCTCTCCGCGTGACCACCTCGACCAGCGGCCGCATCGCGGGAGTGTGGACCTTCACGCCACCCACCAGCTACACGCCCGCGAGCGGCCCGTTCCTCACCTGGCAGCAGTGGGACCAGGTCTTCGCCAGCGTCGACGAGACGGTGGAGCTGCCGCTGCGGTTGCCCGCCGGCGCCGCGAGCGGGCTGCTGCGCTTCTCCTACCAGCGCGAGGAAGGCCGCGACGTCGCCGTGGCCGTCGATGGCGAACCCCCGCGCCTGCTCTCGGCGGTGGAGGGCACGCAGCCCTGGATCGAGGCGACGCTGCCGTTGCCGGCGACCGGCGACGATGGAGTCGTCTCGCTCCGCATCGGACCGGCCGGCACCAAGCCAGCCCGGCTGCGCGCGATCGAGGTGGTGACCGCGGCGCCGGCAGCCGGCGACCAGCCGCCGCCGCGCTGAGACGCGCTGAGACGTCCGGAGGGGGGCCACGCTTTACAGCCTCCACCGCGAAATCTAGACTCACGCGCTTGATCGCCGCCGCCACCGAGCATCGATGAGCTTTTCCCACGACCTCTGCGTCATCGGCGGCGCCGGCCACGTCGGCTTGCCGTTCGCCCTCCTCTGCGCCGACTCGGGGCTGCGCACCGTCGTCTACGACATCGACAGCGCCAAGGTAGCGCAGATCCGCCAGGGACGGATGCCGTTCTTCGAAGAGGGTGCCGAGGAGATGCTCCGCCGGGTGCTCCCCACCGGCCGGCTGGTCGTCGACGACGAGCCGGGGAGGATGAGCGATTGCCGCTTCCTGGTGATGGTCATCGGTACGCCGGTCGACGAGCACTTGAACCCCAGCTTCGTTGCCATCGACCGCGTCCTCGATCGTTGCCGGACGCATCTGCGCGACGGCCAGATCCTGGTGCTGCGGAGCACGGTCTTCCCCGGCACCAGTCAACGCCTGCAACGGCGGCTGCGCGACTGGGGCCTCGACCTGAAAGTCGCCTGCTGCCCGGAGCGCGTCGCCCAGGGCTACAGCCTGCGCGAGTTCCGTGAGCTGCCGCAGCTGGTGAGCGCCTTCGACGAGGAGACGCTGGCGGCGGTGCGCGGCCTGTTCGGCCGCTTCGCGCCCGAGCTCGTCGAGCTCGATCCCACCGAAGCCGAGCTGTGCAAGCTGATGACCAATGCCTGGCGCTACATCCAGTTCGCCACCGTCAACCAATTCTTCATGCTGGCCAGCCTCGCCGGCGTGGACTTCGATCGCATCCTTCACGGCTGCCGGCACAACTATCCCCGCATGAACGGGATGCCGGGCCCGGGATTCGCCGCCGGCCCCTGCCTGGTCAAGGACACCATGCAGCTCGCCGCCTTCAGCCACAACCACTTCATGCTCGGCCACGCCGCCATGCTGGTGAACGAGGGGCTGCCCAGCCACCTCGTCGAGCTGGCGCGCCAGCAGCGTGACCTCGGCGGCGCCACCATCGGCATCCTGGGCATGGCGTTCAAGGCCGAGAGCGACGATCCACGCGACTCGCTTTCCTACAAGCTGCGCAAGTTGCTGTCGCTCGAGGCGCGCCAGGTGCTGTGCACGGACCCCTACGTCGACGATCCATCCTTGGTGCCGCTCGAGCGCGTGCTGGCGGAGAGCGACGTCCTCTTCGTTGCCACGCCGCACCGCCGCTACCGCGAGCTGGAGATCGCCGCCGACCGGCTGGTGATCGACGTCTGGGGCTGCCTGCGGCAGCCGACGCCCGCGCGCGACGCCGCCGTCGCGGCTCCCGCCTCGCACTAAGAACGAAGATGCCCGACGTCGAGATCCTGGAGGTCGTACCGGCCCAGCTCAATCCGCAAGTCTTCTGGGGCTCCAGCATCGACCTCCCGGCGGCCGGCGAACGACGCAAGCACTATGCGCTCGTCGTCGCCGGCTGGGTCGCCTCACGCGACCTCGACAGCCTGAACATCGAGGCGGTCAGCGACGGGCGCACGCTGGCCCGCTGGCGCGCGAATGTCGAGCGGCGCGACGTGGCCGCGGCGTTCCCGGATCTCCCCGTCAACAGCGCCTGTGGCTTCATCGGCGTCGTGAGCACTCTCGAGCTGCGGCCGACCTTCGAGCTGCAGGTCGAGATCGTGACCAAGTACGGACGGCTGCCGTTGGGAGTGATCCGCGGCCGCCGGTCAACGCTGCTCACCGCCGCCGACGAGCCGTTGCTGCCGGCTCCCGTGATCACCCTGGGCAGGACCGGGTCGACGTTGCTCATGCTCCTCCTGGGTCAGCATCCCCAACTGCTCGTTCATCCTCCCTTCCCCTTCGAGACTCGTGTGCTGTCCTACTGGACGTCGATCTTTGCCGGGCTTTCCTCGCCGACCAGCTACCTGCAGGCGCTTGCCGCGGTGGACACGCGGCGCTACTGGTGGGTGGGCTACGACTCCTTTGCGACCGAGACTTATCTCGATCAGGACATCGCCGCGCAAAGGTTGGGAGGGGCGGCGCTCGAGGCGACCGCCGGCTTCGCCCACCGGCAGGTGCAGGGGTTCTACGAGGCTTCCGCCGCGCTGCAGGGCAAGCCGGTGGCCGGGCGAGCCTATTTCGTCGAGAAGCAGCTTCCCGATCCCGGCCTCCTCGCCATGCAAACCGAGCTGTTCCCCATCGCGCGCGAGATCTATCTGGTGCGCGATTTTCGCGACATGCTCACCTCGATCGTCGCTTTCAACCTCAAGCGCCGCTTCGCGAGCTTCGGCCGCACCGTCTTGCCGGACGACGACGAATATATTTTCGAGCAGGGACAGGCGGTCGAGAAGCTGGTCACCGCATTCGACCGCGCCGGAGATCGCGGCCTGCTCGTCCGCTACGAGGACCTGGTTGCCAAGCAACATGCGACGTTGGAACGCATCCTCCGCTTCCTGGAGGTGGACAGCTCGCGTGCCGCGATCGGGGAAATGATCAACCACGCAGCAGGGGCCGAGCCGGAGGCGCAAGCCGCCCACCGTACCTCCGCCGACGCCCTCCGCTCGATCGGCCGCTGGCGGGACGAGCTGCCCGCCGCGTGGCGTGAGCGCTGCCAGGTCGTCTTCGCGGACGCGCTGGCGGCTTGCGGCTACGAAAGGTAGGCGCCATGAGCAACGAGCTCGTCACCCTCACCGCCGCCGAGATCGACGCGATGGCCGCGCACTCGGCTTTCATCCGCGGCCTACGGCCCACCTGGTCGGCGGCGGAGACGCGACAGCGGCTCGCCGACGTTCCCTTCTGGTATCACACGATGTATCTCGGCCACGGGCTGCTGGCGAGAGGCAGCCGCGACACCATTGCCCTGCTGCCGAGCTTGCAGTTGCCGTCGTCGTTGAGCGGCAAGACGGTCCTCGACATCGGCAGCGCGGAAGGATTCTTCGGCTTCGAGTGCGAGGCCAGGGGGGCGGCGCGGGTGGTCGCCCTCGATCTGCCGCCCCCCCGCTCCCGCCGCGTGACGCAGCAGCGGCTCAAAGACCTGTTCGCTTCGACGGTCGAGCTGGTCGAGGGTGACGTGGAAGAGCCGGGCGTCCTCACCGGCTTGACCGCCGACGTGGTGCTCTTCCTCGGCGTTCTCTATCATTTGCAAAATCCCTTCCTCGCGCTGTGCCGCCTGCGCCAGATCACTCGCCAGGCGCTGTACGTCGAGAGCCACGTCGTCAACGCGGGCATGCCGAAGCTGCCGCCGTTCGGCGACGAGGAGCCGCCGATCGCCGTCTTCTACGAGCGCAGCGAGCTGGCGGGAGATCCGAGCAACTGGTGGGGCCCCAACGTGAGCTGCCTGCGCGGCATGCTGCGGGCGGCGGGATTCAGCCGCGTCGAGGTGTTGATGCATACCGGTCAAGGCGATTGGCATGGCCGCGCGGCGCTGCGCGCCGAGCCCTAAAAGGAACGCAGCTCATGAAGGTACTCGTCACCGGCGCCGCCGGGTTCATCGCCGGCTATGTCGTCGAGCAGCTGCTCGCCGCGGACCATGAGGTCGTCGGCATCGACAACTTCTCGAAATACGGGCCGGTCGAGCACAGCTTCCAAGACCACCCCCGCTACCGGTTCCTGCAGGCCGACGCCAAGGACGGCGCCCTCCTGCGCGAGCTGCTCGCCGACTGCGACCACTTCCTCGCCTGCGCCGCCATGATCGGCGGCATCTCCTACTTCCACGAGTACGCCTACGACCTGCTGGCCGAGAACGAGCGCATCGTCGCCGCCGCCTTCGACGGCGCCATCGCCGCTCATCGCGACGGCAAGCTGCAGAAGATCACCGTGCTTTCCTCCAGCATGGTGTTCGAGAACGCCACCGTCTTCCCCAGCCCCGAGGGTCACGAGCGGCGGTGCCCGCCGCCGGCGAGCACCTACGGCTTCCAGAAGCTCGCCTGCGAGTACTTCGCGCAGGGCGCCTGGGAGCAGTATCAGCTGCCGTACACGACCTGCCGGCCCTTCAACTGCGTCGGCATCGGCGAGCGCCGCGCCCTGGGCGACCGCGAGGTGCCGAGCGGCAACGTCAAGCTGGCGATGAGCCACGTCGTCCCGGACCTGGTGCAGAAGGTGCTCAAGGGGCAGGATCCCCTGCACATCCTCGGCGAGGGCAACCAGGTGCGCTGCTACACCTACGGCGGCGACCTCGCCCGCGGCATCTTGACCGCGATGTTCCACCCGGCGGCGCGCAACCAGGACTTCAACCTCTCCACCGCGACCTCGACCACCGTGCTCGAGCTCGCCGAGCTGGTGTGGAGGAAGGTGCACGGCGAAGGCAAGCCGTTCCGCTGGGTCTCCGATCCGCCCTACCCGAACGACGTGCAGATGCGCGTCCCGGACACGAGGAAAGCCAAGGAGGTGCTCGGCTTCGAGGCCACCACCGGGCTCGACGAGGTGCTCGACGAGGTGATCCCGTGGATCGAGCAGGAGCTGGCGGCGGGCCGCATCTAGGAACGCCGGTGCCGCCGACGAGGATCGACGCCCGTTCGGCCGTCTCGACGGCCGCCGAACGCGAGGCGCGCTACTTCGACCAGCTGGTACAGAGCGAGGGAGACTTCAACCCGTTCGCCGACCGCGGCTGGGCGACCTTGGCGCGACGCTTCGCCGCGGCGGCCGAGTCGGCAGGTCTGCGCCCCTCGCCTTGCCTCCTCGACGTCGGATGCGGCACCGGCCAGTCGCGGCGCATCTACGCCGATCGCGCCGGCAGCTACCTCGGCCTCGACCTCTCCTTCGCGGCCCTGGCCGCCGCCGGAAGGCGGCTGCCGGGTCGCTGGCTGCAGGGCGACGCCGGCCGTCTCCCCTGCCGCAGCGGCAGCTGCGACGTGGTGGCGTTCAGCAGCGTTCTTCATCACCTGCCGGATCGCGGCGCGGCGCTCCAGGAGGCCGCGCGCGTGCTGCGCCCCGGCGGTCTCGTCTTCGCCTTCGATCCCAACCTCCTCCATCCGGCGATGGCGCTCTTCCGGCACCCGCGAAGCCCCTGCTATCGCCGCGAAGGCGTGAGCCCGGACGAGCAGCCGCTGTTGCCGCGTTCGCTCCGTCGTGACTTTCTCCGCGCCGGCTTCACGGGGCTCCGCCAGCGCTGCCAGTCCGACCTCCCCTACCGCAGCGTCGCTCCGGCCGGACTTTCCCGTTTCCTCGCCGCCTACAACCTCGTCGACCGTTGGTGGGAACGGGTCGGGCTGGGGCGATGGCTGGGCACGTTCGTCATCACCTGGGCCCGCCGGCCGTGAGCCCGACGCCCTCGCCGCGCTACTCGGTGGTGGTGCCGGTCTTTCACGAGGCCGGGAACATCGGCGCCTTCTGCCGCGTCGTCCGTGCCAGTCTGCCGCCCGGCTACGAGCTCCTGGTCTGTTATGACGTGCCCGAGGACTCGACCCTGCCGGCGCTGGTGGCGCTGTCCCCTGCCGACAAGCCGGAAGAGGTCCGCCTCGTGCACAACACGCTCGGCCGCGGGGTGCGCTGGGCGATCGAGGCGGGCATGCGAGCGGCGCGGGCGCCGGTGGTGATCGTCACCATGGTCGACCTCTCCGACGACTACCGCATCGTCGAGCAGATGATCGAGCGCGCCGAGGCGGGAGCGGCAGTGGTCTGCCCGAGCCGCTACATGCGCGGCGGACGACAGATCGGCGGACCGTGGCTCAAGGGGCTGCTCAGCCGCGCGGCGGGTGTCAGCCTGCACTGGCTCGCCGGCCTGCCCACTCACGACCCCACGAACAGCTTCAAGGCGTATCGCAAGGACTTCCTGGAGCGCACGCCGATCGAGAGCCCGGCCGGTTTCGCCCTCGCCCTCGAGCTCACGGTCAAAGCGCACTTTGCGGGCGAGCGGGTGGAGGAGATCCCCGCCACCTGGCGCGACCGCACGGCCGGCAAGAGCCGGTTCCGGCTCTGGGCGTGGCTACCCCTCTACCTGCGGTGGTACCGCTGGGCTCTCGCCCAGCGGTGGCTGCGGCGCCGGCGACGCCTCGCTGTCTGAGCTGGTCCCGCCACCCTCGCCGATCCGGCGGTGATCCCGTGATCCCGGACCTCCGGCGGCAGATCAGTGCCGCCGCGACTGGGATTCGGCGCCGAGATTGCCGGTGTGATCCCCTTTACCCTAGAATTCCGCGTTCACCAAGTACAACCAGGCCTTGTCTAAAGGAGCCCCCCAATGAAGAAGCTGGTGTTCGGTGTCCTCGCTATCGCTATCGTCGCCGCGCTCGTGGCCGCCCCGGCCCAGGCGCAGGCGACCCGCACGTGGGTCTCGGGCGTCGGCGACGACGCCAACCCCTGCAGCCGCACTGCGCCGTGCAAGACGTTCGCGGGCGCCATCTCGAAGACCGCCACCGGCGGTGAGATCAACGTGCTCGATCCCGGCGGCTTCGGCGGGGTGACGATCACCAAGTCGATCACCATCTCCTCGGAAAACTTCGAGGCCGGCGTGCTGGTGTCCGGCACCAACGCCATCATCATCAACGCCACCTCGACCTCCGACGTCGTGCTCCGCGGCCTCGACATCGAGGGCCTCGGCACCGGCCTGGTGGGCATCAAGGTGCTGGGCGCCCTCCGCAGCCTCCACGTCGAGAAGTGCACCATCAACGCCTTCCGCGGCACCAACGGCTCGGGCATCGAGGTGGCGACGAGCCTCGCCGGCACCACGAACGTCTACATCAAGGACACCATCGTGCGTGGCAACGGCCAGGGGACCGGCGGTGGCGTCTTCTTCAATTCGACCGGCAGCGCCGTCGTCAAGGCCTCCCTCGACAACGTCCGGCTGGAGAACAACTTCACCTTCGGCTTGAAGTCGCAAGGCTCCTCGACGGTCGAGGTGAACGACAGCGTCGCCGCGGGCAACACGGGCGCCGGCTTCAACACCGCCGCCGCCACCACGACGCAGAACATCATGGGCACCATGATCGCCAACAACGGGACCGGGATCGCCTGCACCCTCGGCACCGTCCGCGTCGGCGACTCGGGCATCTTCGGCAACGCGACCGCGGTCAGCACCGGCGGCAGCTGCTTCACGTTCAAGACCGTTTCCTCCGACGCCGTGATCGTCCCGCCCTTCATCCAGGGCACCGAGCAGTAGAGCTGTTCCTACGTCCTCTCCCGGTCGCCGCAAGGCGGCCGGGAGAGACTCGTCTCGCCAGAAAGCCGCCTCGTCGTTCGTCTCCCCCCGCAGCTCCCCCCTTCTCGTTCGGTCCTCTCGCACCGCGGCGCCGCCCGGACAGCGCGACAGCTCCGGGAACCGGCACGTCCGCACCGGGCACTTACTCGGCAAGGCCCGCCGCCAAGCCGTCCCATGCCGTCGCGTCCTACGCCGCGGCGTCGTCTGGCGTCTGACGGCGGCCGGCGGTTAAGATTCCGACCAGCTCGTGTCCCGTGCCATAGCCTGCACCATCGTCGCCAACAACTATCTGGCGTACGCCCGGGTCCTCGCCGAGTCCTTCCTCGCGGCGCACCCGGACGGAGAGCTGCACGTCCTCCTCGTCGACCGCCGCGATCCGGCGATCGACTACGAGAAGGAGCCCTTCACCTGCTGGTTCGCCGAGGATCTCGGCGTCTCCGACTTCCTCCACCTCGCCTTCCGCTACTCCATCCTCGAGCTGTCGACGGCGGTCAAGCCCTGGTTCCTGCGCCTGCTGCACCAGCGCACCCGCTGTCCCTCGCTGCTCTACTTCGACCCCGACATCCTGGTGCTCGGTAGCCTCGCCGAGCTCTACGAACGGCTCGAATGCGCCGACCTGGTGATGACGCCGCACATCGCGGCGCCGATCGAGGACGACAAGACTCCCGGCGAGCGCGACTTCCTGCTCTCGGGCATCTACAACCTCGGCTTCCTCGGCGTCGCCTTCAACGAGCGCACGCTGCGCTTCCTCGACTGGTGGCACCGGCGGCTCGAGCGCCAGTGCCTGCACGCCGTCGACCGCGGGCTGTTCGTCGACCAGCGGTGGATGGATTTCGCGCCCGCCTTCCTCGACCACGTCGACGTGATGCGCGAGCCGGGGTGGAACGCGGCGTACTGGAACCTCCTCCACCACCGGCTCGACGGCTCCGGCGGCGACTGGCGGATCGACGGCCGCCCGCTGCGCTTCTTTCACTTCAGCGGCTACTCGCTCGAGCGGCCGCAGCTCATCTCCCGCTACCAGAACCGCTTCACGCTCGCCGAGCGGCCCGACCTCCAGCCGCTCTTTGCCGACTACGCGCGGCGGCTCGTCGAGGCCGGCCATCCCAGCCAGCAGCGGGCCCCTTACGCCTTCGGCTTCTTCGACAACGGCACCGCCGTGCCCGACCTCGCGCGTTGGCTGCTGCGCGAGGTGGACCCCGAAGGGCGGCGCTGGCCGGACCCTTACCAAGCCAGCGGCGAGGACTCCTACTACAGCTGGATCTGCGGCGCCGACGATCCCAGCGTCGAGCCGTTCATCCCGCGCCTGGCGGTGGCGTTGTGGGAAGCGCGGCCGGACCTCCGTCAGGTCTTTCCGTCGTTGCGGGGGCCGTCACGGGCGGCCTTCGCGCGCTGGCTCGTCGGCCACGGCGATCACGGCTTCGGCAACGAGCTCCTGGTGCGCGTCCACGCGTCGCTGCGGCCGCCGACGGGTACTCCGGCCGCCGCCATCGAGGCCACCCAGCGCCGCGTGTGGCACGTCATCGCCCGCCACGCCGGCGTTCCGCACGAGGCGCTGAGCCGCGAGGAGGTGGAGTCGCTCGCCGCCGAGGCGAGCGGCAGCGAGGACGGCACGCCGCGCTTCTCGCGCCTCGGTTTGATCCTCCACCGCCTGCGCAGCGACCTGCAGGCGAGCTTCCCCGACCCCGTCGGTGCAGACCGCGTGCGGTTCGCGGTCTGGTTCGTCACCTCCGGGCGGCGGGAGTACGACTTGCCGTGGGAGCTGGTGGGGCCGGTGTGGCGCACGCTGTCACCGCGGCCGGCTGCCTGGACGTTGCTCTGGTGGGCCCGCCACTGGTGGCGCCGCCGGCCGCAGCGCCGGCAGCGACGCCGCGCGCTGCGGGAGCACTTCGCGGCGACGCCGGGCGAGGCGGCGGGGCCATCGGCGCCTCCGCAGCCGGCGCTGCCCGACGGCGTCAACGTCATCGGCTGGACGAACGCGCCAACCGGCGTCGGCGAGGCCTGCCGCGGCACCCTCGCCGCGCTCGCCGAGGCGACGGTCCCTCACGCGGTGTGGACTCTCGGCGAGCTGGAGACCGGCGGCTCGCCGCTCGGCTCGGCGACGCGCACCCAGCACGGAGCGCCTTACGAGGTCGACCTCCTGCACGTCAATGCCGACATGATGAGCTTCGTCGCCGACGAGATGCCGTACTGGGTGACCAACGGCCGCCACCGCATCGGCTACTGGTTCTGGGAGCTCTCCCACTTCCCGCTCGCCTTCGCGCCCGCCTTCGAGCACTGCGACGAGGTTTGGGCGCCGACGCGCTTCTGCCTCGACGCGTTCACGCCGCTGGCGCCGGTGCCGGTGCGCTGGATGCCGCCGGCGGTGCCCAGCCGCGAGGCGGTGCCGGCGTCGCGCGCCGAGTGGGGAGTGCCGACCGACCGCTTCCTGTTCGTCTTTGCCTTCGACGCCCGCAGCGTGCCCGAGCGCAAGAACCCCGGCGGCCTGCTGGCGGCGTTCGCGTGCGCCGTAGCGGAAAGTCCGCTGCCGCTGCACCTGCTGGTCAAGGTCAACCACGGCCATGAGGCCCCGGAGGTGGTGCGCGAGCTCGAGGCGCGAGCGGCCGGCCTGCCGGTGACGATCTCGACCGCCACCGTCTCGCGCGCCGGCGTCGACTCGCTGATCGCCGGCTGCGATGCGTTCGTCTCGCTGCACCGCTCGGAGGGCCTCGGCCTGCCGCTCATCGAGGCGATGCAACTCGGCCGTCCGGTGGTGGCGACGGGCTACGGCGGCTGTACCGACTTCCTCGACGAACGCACCGGCTGGGTCGTCGAGCACTCGCTGGTGCCGCTGCGGCAGGCCTACGGACCCTACCCCGCGGGGGCGGTGTGGGCGGAGCCCGACGTGCGCCACGCCGCGGAGCTGATGGTGGGCCTGGTCACCGACTCCGAGGCGCGGGCGCGCAAGGTGGAGGCGGCGCGGCGGCGGGTCAACGAGCTCTACGCGCCGGCCGCCGCCGGCGAGCGCATCCGCCGCGAGCTCGACCGCATCCTGGCGGCGCGGCGCGGGATGCGGCCGCTGGCGTTCCCTGCCGCGGCAGCCGCCGAGGATAGAGCGGCGCCGGCCGAGGCCGTCGCGGCGACCCTCGGCGCGGCGGAGCGACAGCCGCGCATCGCCGGCGGACGCGCGCAGCCGGCGCGCAGCTGAGCGCCGTGTTGGGGCAGCGGTCTCATCGCGGCGCGCGGCGGGATTACGCGTCGCCGCAGGATCGTTGCTCCTCCTGATGTGCGGCCGCTACAGCATGTCGAGCTCGGTGGAGCTGATCAGCGAGACCTTCGACGTCGAGGAGGTCGAGCGCGACGTCGAGCTCCAGCCGCGCTGGAACGTGGCGCCGACGCAAGAGGCGCCGGTCGTGCGGCTCGCCGGCAGCGGCGCGCGCCGCCTCGACCTGATGCGCTGGGGCCTCGTTCCCGAGCGCGCCGCGACCGTCACCGGCGGACAGATCAACGCGCGCAGCGAGACCGTCGACACGCTGCACCCCTTTCGCTACGCCTTCGCCGAGCGCCGCTGCCTCGTCCCCGCCGACGGCTTCTACGAGTGGCTGAAGCTCGAGGGCCAGCGTCACCCGTTCCACATCCGCCGCTGCGACCGCCGCCCCTTCGCCTTGGCGGGGATCTGGAATCGCTGGCAAAAGCCCGGCAAAGGGCGGGTCGAAAGCTTCACCATCCTCACCTGCCCGCCGAGCGACTTCGTGCGCTTCCTCCACGACCGCATGCCGGTGATCCTGCCGCCGGCGGCGTGGGAACGGTGGCTCGAGCCGGCGAGCGAGGCCGCCGACCTGCACGCTCTGCTCGTACCCTGGCAGGGCGATGAGCTCGAAGCGGTGCCGGTGTCGTCGTTCGTCAACCGCGCCGACAACGAAGGCCCGGAGTGCGTGCGCGAGGTGCCGCGCCCCGTGGCACGGCAGCTCTCGCTGCTGCCGTCCTGACGCAGCCTCAGGCCGGCCGCGGACGGTCGGCGGCCGCCAGCCCGGCGACGATCCCCGCCATGCGCGCCGCGCCGTCGAGGGTGACGATGCCTTCGATGATGCCCGCGTCGACGACGACGGCCGGCGAGGCGTAGCCGCCCTGCAGCGCGGCCACCACGTCGCCGAGGGCCGACTCCGGCGCCACCACCAGCACGCGGCGGTCCATCGCCTCGAGCACCGGCGCCTGCCGGCCCAGCCGCGCGATCGCCGCCAGCAGCTGCGCGCGCGGCAGCGCGCCCACCGGGCGCCCCCAGGCGTCGATCACCGGGAAGTCCTCCTGCGGCGTGCGCAGCAGGAGGAGCGCCGCGCGCTCGAGCGGCTCCTGCGGCGACAGGCGCTCGAAACGCGTCGCCATGGCGTCGCGGGCGCGGCGGCCGGCGAGCGCCAGCGCCCGCTCGCCCGCCACTCCCTGCTGCGAGGCGCCGAAGAAGAGCAGCAGCGCGAGCAGGATCAACGGCAGGCTGACACCGCTGGGGAGGAGCAGCGCGAAGAGCGCGATCACCGCCGCGAAGGCCTGCCCGACCCGCGCCGTCACCCGCGACGCCGCCGGCGCCGGAAGCATCATCCCGAGGACCGCCCGCAGCGCGCGGCCGCCGTCGAGCGGGTGCGCCGGCACCAGGTTGAAGGCGAAGAGCGCGAAGTTGGCGCCCACCAGGTAGACGAGGACGCGGGCGCCGGGCCCCTCGTCGGTCGCCCACGCCGGGCCGGAGACGATCGCCAGCGCCACCGACCCGAAGAGCGCGATGCCGAGGTTCACGAACGGCCCGGCGAGCGCGATCTGCAGCTCGGCCGCCGGCCCGGGTACGCCGCGGAGGCGCGACACGCCGCCGAAGGGGAGCAGCACGATCTCCTCGGTGACGACGCCATGCCGCCGCGCCACCAGCGCGTGGCCGAGCTCGTGCACCGTCACCGAGCCGACGAGGACGAGCAGCCAGGCGATGCTGCCGAAGAGACCGGCGTCGCTGCGGCCGGCGGTGATCGCCAGCCACAGCGCCAGCAACACGAAGGTGGCGTGGAGCCGGATCGGGATGCCGAAGATGCTGCCGATCTGCGGCGCCCAGCCGGCGCGCGGACGCGGAGCGCTCCCCTCCGGCCGACTCGACCCCGCGGGCGTGCCGTTACCGGAGGGGGAAACCAAGGCTTGCGTCTCTCGCCGCCGTGCTCGTCGCTATCTCTCGCCGCCCGTCTCTCACCGAGGCTGCCGCTACCAGCCGCACTGGCGGCCGGCGTTCTCCTTGTCGAGCCAGCCCTTGAGCGGCGCGAAGTAATCCTGGATGGCGGTGGCGTCGATCTCGTTCTCGCCGGTCAGCGCCTGCAGCGCCTCCGGCCATGGCTTGCTGACGCCCATCGACAACAGCGCGTCGAGGCGGCGTCCCGCTTCCTTGGAGCCGTAGATCGAGCAGCGGTGCAGCGGACCCGTGTCGCCGGCGATCTTGCACAGCGCGCGCTGGAACTGGAACTGCAGGATGCGGGCGAGGAAGTAGCGCGTGTAGGGAACGTTGGCGGGGATGTGGTACTTCGCCGCCGGGTCGAAGTCGGCTTCGGTGCGCGCAACGGGCGGAGCGACGCCTTGATACTTCTCGCGCAGCTCCCACCATGCCGCGTTGTAGCGGTCGGGCGGGATCTCGCCCGAGAAGACCTTCCACCGCCACTGGTCGATGAGCAGGCCGAAGGGGAGGAACGCGATCTTGTCGAGCGCCATGCGCAGCAGCTGCGGCGTGTCGTCGCCCGCCGGCGGAACCTGGGCGAGGAGGCCGATCTCCTTCAGGTACTCGGGCGTCACCGACAGCGCGATGGTGTCGCCGATCGCCTCGTGGAAGCCGTCGTTGGCGCTGTCCTGGAAGAGCAGCGGCTGCTTGTTGTAGGCGCGCTGGTAGTAGTTGTGGCCGAGCTCGTGGTGGATGGTGACGAAGTCTTCGCCGGTCGGCTCGATGCACATCTTGATGCGCAGGTCGTCCTGGTAGTCGAGGCTCCAGGCGCTGGCGTGGCAGACGACGTCGCGGTCGCGCGGCTTGGTGAACAGCGACCGCTCCCAGAACGTCTCGGGCAGCGGCTGGAGGCCGAGCGAGGTGAAGAAGCGCTCGCCGATCTTCACCATGCCGACGGCGTCGACCTTCTTCGCCTCGAGCAGCTTGGTGACGTCGACCGAGCTGCCGCCGCTACCGGTCGCGACGACGTCGTAGACGTTTCCCCACTCCTGCGCCCACATGTTGCCGAGCAGGTCGGCGCGGATGGGGCCGGTCTTCGGCTGCACCGCGTCGCCGTACTTCTCGTTGAGCTCCGCTCGCACGTAGCAGTGGAGCGAGTCGTAGAACGGCTTCACCTGCCCCCACAGCCGGTCGACCTCGGCGGCGAAGGCGTCGGGCGGCAGGTCGTACTTGCTGCGCCACATGGCGCCGAGGTCCTTGAAGCCGAGCTCGCGCGCGCCCTCGTTGGCGAGCTCGACGTAGCGCACGAAGTCTTTTCGAATCGGCGGCGAGATCGAGTGCCAGTGCGTCCACGCCGTCTGCAGCTTCGCTGGGTCGCGGCTCTCGGCGAGGACGTTCGAGAGCTCCTCGAGGTCCTCGCAGTCCTCCGCCGCGCTCTTACCCTCCGGGCACCACTTGCCCGAGCCGTAGGCGGCTTCCATGGCGGCGGCGATGCGGGTGAGCTCGGCGCGCTTGGTCGCGTCGGCGGGCGCCGGCAGCGTGAGGCTCAGCTTGAGCAGCTTCATCTTGCGCTCGAGCTCGGGCGGCAGCTGCAGGCTCGAGAAGCGCTGCGCCTGTAGCGCCAGCTCGGTGGCGGCGGCGATGACGCGGTCGTTGGCGGCGGCGGCGAGCACCTGCGTGTCGACGGTGATGAAGTTCGACTGCACCCAGGCGGCGCGGGCGGCCTCGATGTTGAGGTCGAGGAGGCGCTTCTCGGCCGCGGCCATGAACTCCTCGGCCTCCTTGACCGTCGGCGCGGCGGCCTTGGTGGTCTCGGCGGCGAGGGCCGGCAGCGCGCCCGCGGCGAAGAGCGCGAGCAGGAGTAGCGCGGTCTTGTCGATTCCCTTCCGGTGCATGGTGTCTCCTCTGGACGTGCCTCTGGATGCTCTGGGAGTGTAAGCGTCGCGGCGGCGGCGCGCGGGGGGCGCCGCGTGCGACGGCGGTCAGGTGGGGTCGAGCACCGGCGCGGCGGCGCGCTTCTCGAGCCGCTTGCCAAGCGCCTCCGCCATGCGGTCGAGCCCCTCGGCGAGGGTCTCGCGCGAGGAAGCGAAGGAGACTCGCACGTGCGCGTCGGCGCCGAAGGCCTCCCCCGGCACCACGGCGACGTGCGCTTCGTCGAGCAGGTAGCGCGCGATGGCGAGCGAGCCCGAGAGCTCGTCGTCGAAGCAGCCGGAGACGTCGGGAAAGGCGTAGAACGCGCCCGCCGGCGGCGCGCAGCGGACGCCCGGCATGGCGGCGAGCCGCGACGCGATCAGGTCGCGACGGAGCTGGTATTCGGCGAGCCGGCGCGCCATCTCGGAGTCGGGCTCGGCGAGCGCGGCGAGGGCGCCGGCCATGGCGAACGACGTCGGGTTCGAGGTGGCGTGCCCTTGCACGCGCTGCACGCCGTCGATGACCTCGGGCGGGCCGAAGACCCAGCCCAACCGCCAGCCCGTCATCGCCCAGGTCTTGGAGAACGAGCCGACGAGCACGACGGTGTCGGGGAAGCGGCCGGCGAGGGCGGCGGCGCTGGCGTGCCGCGCGCCGTCGTAGACGAACTGGTCGTAGGTCTCGTCGGCGATGACCAGCACGCCGCGCTCGGCGGCCGCGTCGACGAGCCGCTCGAGATCGATGCCGCTCATCATGCCGCCGGTCGGGTTGCAGGGCGAGTTGACGATGACGGCGCGGGTGCGCGGCGTCATCGCCGCGACGAGCGGGTCGGCGTGGATGGCGAAGCCGTCGTCGGCGCGCATCGGCACGGCGACGGTGGCGGCACCGGCGAGCTCGACCTGCGGGGCGAAGCTCACCCACGCCGGCGTCGGCAGCAGCACCTCGTCGCCGCGCTCGAAGAGCGCCAGCGCCACCTCGAAGAGCGCCGCCTTGGCGCCGACGGTGACGACGACTTGGTCGGCGCCCCACGGCGCGCCATGCCGTTTTTGGTAGCGCTCGGCCAGCCCGCGCCGCAGCTCGGGCGTGCCGGCCGCGTTCGTGTAGCGCGTGAACCCCTGCTCGAGCGCGCGCTCGGCGGCGGCGACGACGGCCGGCGGCGAGTCGAAGTCGGGCTCGCCGACGCCGAGGTCGATGACGGCGACGCCGCGCGCGCGCAGCGCAGCGGCGCGCCGCGACACCTCGAGGGTCGCCGACTCCTGCACACGCGAGAGCCGCGAGGCCAGCGCCATGGCCGCGGATGGTATCAAGCGGCGGCCGGAGCGGCGCCGGACCCGCTGCTAACATCGCCAGGCGTGCGCCAAATCGGCCTCACCTTCGCGCTGCTCTTCGCGCTCGCGGCGCCGCTGCTGGCGATCCCGGCGACGCCGGAGAAGGCGCACGTCGAGCTCGACGTCGACCGCACGGCGTACGCGCCCGGCGAGGGCGGCCGCCTGGTCGCGATCGTGAGGATCGACGAAGGCTGGCACGTCAACAGCCACGAGCCGACCTACGAGTACCTGATCCCGACGACGCTCGAGGTGACGTTGCCGGCGGGCTGGGACGCGCCGCAGCTCACCTATCCGAAAGGCGAGCTGGAGCGCTTCAGCTTCGCTCCCGAGGAGCCGCTGTCGGTGTTCCAGGGAGCGATGCCGATCGTCGCCACTTTCCGCGTGCCGCGGGCACAGAGCTTCGGCGAGGTGCCGCTGAACGTCACGCTCACCTACCAGGCGTGCAACGACCGGCAGTGCCTGCCGCCGGTGAAGCACACGCAGATGGCGGCGCTGCGCATCGGCCCCGGCGAGCCGAAGGACCACGGGTTCTTCGCCGGCGAAGGAGTCGCCGCGGGAGCCGTGGCGATTGCGGGCGGCGGGAGCGCCGGCGGTGGCAAGGCTGGAGGCTCCGCGACCGAAACCAACAGCGATGCGACGGCGAGCGCCGGTGCGAGTGACGCGGGCGCTGCAACCGATCGCTCGTCGTCACCTCCGGCGATCGCGCCGAGCAGCGAGCAGGCGAGCGCTGCTGCACGCGACACCGCCGCACCGCCGCCGCGCAGCCTGCTCTGGATCTTCACTCTCGCCCTGCTCGGCGGCTTGATCTTGAACGCCATGCCCTGCGTGCTGCCGGTGCTGTCGATCAAGGTCGTCTCGCTGGTCAAGCACGCCAACCTCACGCGCGGCGAGATCGCCACCGCCGGCGTGGCGACGACGCTCGGCATCCTCGCCTCGTTCTGGGGGCTCGCCGGAGTCGCGGTCGCCGCCCGCAATGCCGGCGCGGCGGTGGGTTGGGGGCTCCACTTCCAGCAGCCGGCCTTCGTCGCCCTGCTCGCCGTCGTCGTCGTCCTCTTCAGCTTGAACATGTGGGGGATCTTCGAGATCCGGCTGCCCGGCCGGCTCGCCACCGCCGCCGGCGGCCGCCAGGAAGGCATCGCCGGACACTTCGTGACCGGTCTCTTCGCGACGCTGATGGCGACACCCTGCTCGGCGCCGTTCCTCGGCACGGCGGTGGGCTTCGCCCTCGCCCAGCCGGCGGCGATGGTGTTCGCGGTGTTCACCGCCGTCGGCCTCGGCATGGCGCTGCCTTATCTGCTGCTCGCCGCCTGGCCCGCCGCGGCGCGGCTGCTGCCCAAGCCCGGCGCCTGGATGGTGCGGCTCAAGGAGGTCATGGGCTTCCTCCTCGCCGGCACCGCGATCTGGCTCTTCTACGTCCTGGCGCAGCAGGTGAGCGCCGCCGGCCTCGCCCGCGTCCAGCTCGGCCTGCTGCTGCTGGCGCTCGCCGTCTGGGCCGGGCGGTCGGCGCGGCCCGGCCTGCCGCTCGCGGCCGCGGTCACCGCGGTAGTGGTGATCGCCGCCGGCACGGTGTGGGTGGCGGCGGCGGCGCCGCCGGCGCGGCGCGGCACCCTCGCCGAGGCGCCGCGCGGCCTCATCGCCTGGGTGCCCTTCGAGCGCGCCCGCGCCGAGCGACTCGTCGCGGAAGGCACGCCGGTCTTCGTCGACGTCACCGCCGACTGGTGCGTCACCTGCAAGGTCAACGAGCGGCTGGTGCTCGAAACGCCCGAGGTGGCCGGCGCCTTCGAGCGCATGGGCGTGGTGGCGATGCGCGCCGACTGGACGTCGCGCGACCGCGCGATCGGCGACTTCCTCGCCGAGCACGGCCGCTACGGCATCCCGTTCTACCTCCTCTACCGCCCAGGTGCCGAACCGCACGTCTTCCCCGAGCTGATCACCCGCGACCTGGTGATCGACGTCGTCGAGCGGACGCAGCAAGCCTCGCCTATTCGTTATTCGGTGCCCGATCCCGTCGATCTTGCCAAGCTTCTTGATGTCCAGGTGTAGCAGCTCGCCAGCAGTCTCTTTCTGGTAGCGCCGGACTGGCTCTGGAGGCGCCAGTCGAGACAGTCTGCCGAGTCCCTCGCGGCGTAGCCAGCGGCCGACAGTCGATCGAGGGACACCAAGGCGTGAGGCGATATCTCCACTGCTGAGCCGCTCAGTCCTCAGAGCCTTGATTTGTTCGACGATCGCCTCGGGCGTTCGGCGCGCAACTCGACGCGGCCTGGACGACCGATCCTGCAGGCCCGTCATCCCGTCCCTTCGCCACCCCTCCAACCAGCGGTACACCGTCTGCCGCGAGACTCCAAGAGCTCTCGCAACAGCCGACACGGTCCACCCCTCACTCACCCGCCTTACCAGTAGTGCTCGACTGATCGGGCAGGTTGCGGCATTCTGGTGCCGGTCCATCCGGTCCTCCCTCCATGGTTTGAGCTTGAACACCCAAAGCATGGCGGAGTCGGCCCGGATGGACCACTCCTAACTGTGAACAACCTTGTGAGCCGCTACAGCTAGCAGCCTCGACGCGGGGCTACAATTCCCGCCATGGCCGAGGCCCGGCGCACCGTCTGCCGGTGGCTGCTCGCGGCGCTGCTCGAGCGCGGGCCGCAGCAGTCGCGCGCGGTGAGCGAGGCGCCGCGGATCGAGCGCGTGCTCTCCGCCCACGAGGCCTATCGGCTGCTGGCGCGCGGACGGCGGCTGCCGATCCTCGGCGCCTGAGCGTGGGGCGAGGCCGCGGCACCGTGGCGCGCTCCCTCTTCGACGAGCTCCCAGACGCGCCGCGCGACGCGCCCACCGCCGGTGCCGGCGCGCCGCTCGCCGAGCGGATGCGGCCGCGCAGCCTCGACGAAGTGGTCGGCCAGGACGCGCTCGTCGGCCCGGAGGGTTCGCTGCGCCGCGCCATCGCCGAGGACCGCGTGCCGTCGCTCATCCTGTGGGGCCCGCCCGGCACCGGCAAGACGACGCTGGCGCGGTTGATCGCCGCCGCCACTTCCTGCCGCTTCGTGCCCTTCTCGGCGGTGACCTCCGGCATCAAGGAGGTCAAGGAGGTGATGGCCGAGGCGGCGCGCCTCCACCGGGGCACCGGGGTGAAAGGCAGCGGCCGCCGCACGCTGCTCTTCGTCGACGAGATCCACCGCTTCAACCGCGCGCAGCAGGACGCCTTCCTCCCCTACGTCGAGTCGGGCGAGATCGTGCTCGTCGGCGCCACCACCGAGAACCCGTCGTTCGAGCTCAACGGCGCCTTGCTCTCGCGCTGCCGCGTCGTGGTGCTCGAGCCGCTCGGTCTCGACGACCTCCGCCGCGTGCTCCAGCGCGCGATCGCCGACGTCGAACATGGCGTCGGCGCGCAGCAGCTCGAGGTCGACGACGAGGCGCTGGCGTCGATCGCGCAGCTCGCCTCGGGCGACGCACGGCGCGCGCTCAACCTGCTCGAGATGTCGGCCGCCGACGCCGCGTCGCGTGAGTCGCGCGTGGTCACGGCGGCGGACGTCACCCGCATCGCGCAGCGCAAGGTGCTGCTCTACGACAAGTCCGGTGAGGAGCACTACAACCTCATCTCGGCGCTCCACAAGTCGCTGCGCGAGAGCGACGCCGACGCGAGTCTCTACTGGCTGGCACGCATGCTCACCGCCGGCGAGGACCCGCGCTACATCGCCCGCCGGCTGGTGCGCTTCGCCAGCGAGGACGTCGGCCTCGCCGATCCGCAGGCGCTCGTGCAGACGCTGGCCGCGTGGGACGCCTACCAGCGGCTGGGCAGCCCCGAAGGCGAGCTGGCGATCGCGCAGGCCACCGTCTACCTGGCGCTGGCGCCCAAGAGCATCGGCGTCTACCGCGCGTTCGGCGCCGCGCGGCGCACGGTCGAGGAGCGGCCCGCCGACCCGGTGCCGAAGTCGATCCGCAACGCGCCGACCCGCCTCATGGACGAGCTCGGCTACGGCGCCGGCTACGTCTACGCTCCCGACACGGCGGACGGTGTCGGCGGTCTCGACTGTCTGCCGGAGACGTTACGCGGCACGAGCTTCTACCACCCGACGGAGCGCGGCTTCGAAGCGGAGCTCGCGCAGCGCCTGGCACGGTTCGACGAGCTGCGGCAGAGGGCGCGCAGCCGGCGCGGCGACGACGGCGGCGGCCCCGGCGGCGCTTCCTAGGCCGCTTCGCCGATCTCGCGCACCAGCGCCTCGGTGAACTCGGTGGTGGTTGCGCTGCCGCCGAGGTCGCGCGTCAGTACTCCCTTCTCGGAGACGAGGCGACCGATGGCCGCCTCGATGCGCTGCGCCGCCGCGGTCTCGCCGATGTGATCAAGCATCATCACCGCGCTGCGGATCAACGCCAGCGGGTTCGCCAGGTTGCGTCCGGCGATGTCGGGCGCGCTGCCGTGCACGGCTTCGAACACCGCTGCTTTCTCGCCAATGTTCGCTCCCGGCACCACCCCCAGGCCGCCCACCAGTCCCGCCACCAGGTCCGACACGATGTCGCCGTACAGGTTCTCGCACAGCAGCACGTCGTACTGATGTGGATTCAACACCAGTTGCATGCACATGTTGTCGACGATCTTGTCGTCGGACGTAACTTCGGGGTACTCCTTCCCCACCGCACGGCAGCAGTCGAGGAAGAGGCCGTCCGTGCGCTTCATGATGTTCGCCTTGTGCACGGTGGTGACGCGCTTGCGGTCTTGCGCGCGGGCGTGCTCGTACGCGAAGCGGGCGATGCGCGTCGACGCCACGGCGGTGATGATCTTGAGGCTCTCCATCACCCCCGGCACGACCTCGTGCTCGATACCGCTGTAGAGCCCTTCCGTGTTCTCGCGTACCACCACCAGATCGACATCGGAGAAGCGCGCCGGTACGCCGGCGAGCGAGCGCACCGGCCGCAGGTTGGCGTAGAGCACCAGCGCCTTGCGCAGGGCCACGTTGACCGAGGGCAGGCCCTTCCCCACCTCGGTAGCGATCGGACCTTTGAGCGCCACGCCGTTGCGTAGGATGGAGTCGAGCACCTCCTGCGGCAGCGGCGTGCCATGGCGCGCGTATGCCTCGGTGCCGGCGCTGTGGCGTTCCCACTCGACGTCCACGCCGGCGGCCTCGACCACTCTCACAGTGGCGCCGGTGACCTCCGGCCCGATGCCGTCGCCGGGAATGAGCGTGATGGTTCGCGTCATGGCCGCGGATCATCGCATGCGCGTGCGGCGGTCAGCACGTACGCGCGGACCACCGCGAAAACGACCCGCGCCTACCGCCCGAGCTCTTCGATCTTCGCCACCACGTCGCGGTAGTTGCTGTTGATGCCGTAGAGCTCGACGAAGGTCTTGCGCGCCGCCGCCTCGTCGCCCATCGACAGGTAGACGTTGCCCATGTCGTAGAGCAGCGACAGCATGACCTCCTCCTTGAGGTCGGGCGCCGTCAGGCCGCGCTGGTACCACTTGACGGCCAGCTCCGGCAGCCCCTTCTCGAGGAAGGAGACGCCGAGCATCGAGCAGCAGTCGACGAGGTGAATGGGGTCCTTGGCGGCGAGCTGGAACTCACCGATCGCCTCGTCGAGGAGCCCCATCTCGCGATAGGCGATGCCGAGGTTGTAATGGGTGTCGTAGTCCTCGGGCGAGAGGTTCTCGGCGACGCCCTTCTTGAAGCCCTCGACGATCTCCTCGAGCGTCGGCTCCTCGCTCTGGGCGAGGATCTCGCCGCCGATCCGGCCCTTCCTCGACGCCCAGCTCCTCCTCGAGCTCGGCGGCGAGGTCGAAGAACTCGTCCTCGTCGTCGAAGAGGCGGTCGGGGCTCGCCGCCTTGGCCGCCTTCGGCTCCTCGCGCAGCCAGTCCATGCCGGTGTCGTCGAGGTCGGGCACGGCCGCCGTCGGGTGGCGCTCCTCCGGGAGGACGATGTCCGGCAGCTCGTCGTCGAACGCCTCCTCGTCGAGGTGCTCGACCGGCGGTGCGGGCGCGAGCTCCAATTCCTCGGCGGCGGGCGGCGGCGGCGCCGCCGCACGGGGGGGCGCCGGCCTCGCCGGTGCGGGCGGCTCGAGCGGCGGCGGCACGACGGGCGAGGGCGGCGGCGCCGAGATAGGAGTCGGAGCGGGGCCGGCGGCAGCGGCGGGTGGCGGCGCGGCCGCCGGCGGTGACGCCGCTGCAGCGGGTGGTGGCCCCGCCGCGGCGGCCGGCGGCGAGGGCACGAGCTGCGGCCGTGCGGAGGGAGCCGACGGCGCCGCAGGCTCCGCCGGTTTGGCGGCCTTCACCGGCTTCTTCGCGCTCTGCGCGAGCTCCGCCAGCGCATCGGCAACCGACAGTTTCTTCTTCGCGGGAGCGCCAGCCGGCCGCGGCGCCGGCTGCTCGAGCGCCCGGATGAGCTGCGAGACGCGATCCTCCTGCGGCGCGCGGATCGGCGCGACGGTGTCGCCGCTCAACGCCATGCCGGCGCGCGCCAGCTTCGCCATTACGCGCTCCCACACCTCGGGCGCGCGACGCGCCTCTGCCGCCTGGCGCATGCGGCGCACCGCCGACTCGACGCGCGCCGGCTCGCCGGCCTTGATCTGCAGGTCGACGAGCAGCTGCAGCGCCTCGAGGTGATGCGGCTCCCGCGTCAGCACCTGGTCGAGTCGCTCGAGCGCCTTCTCCTCCAGGCTGTACTTGGCAAAGACCTCGGCCTCGGCGAGCAGGTCCTGGACCCGCGGCTCCTCGACCACCGGCGCCGGCGGCGGGGCCGGTGCCGGCGGAGGCGGTGCCGGGCGGGGTGGGGGCGCGGGCGCGCCGGGCTCCTGCCAGGCCGCGACCGGCTCCTCGAGCTCGAGCTCGAAGCCGACGTCGCCGTCGAGTTGGGTGAGGTCCTCGGCCGCCGCGGCCTGCTCCGCGAAGGCGCCGGTGTCCGCCGCCTCGGACTCGAGCTCGAGCTGCGAGAGGTCGAGCTCCAGCTCGACATCCTCCTCGCGCTTCCCGGCCGCGCCAAGCTGCGCCGCCGCCTGCTCCTCGGCGAAGGACGGCAGGGGCTCGTCCCACGGCAGCAGCGTCTCGTCGAGCGACTCGGCCGCGTCCGCACGAGCTGGCGGCGCGGCCTGCGCACCGGGCGCGCCGGCCCCGAGCGCGCCGACCTCGTCTTCCAGCTCGATGTCGGGCATTTCGAGATCGGGCATCTCGAAGTTGAAGCCGGAGACGCCGGCGTCCGCTCCCCAATCGCCGGCCGCCACGTCGCCGGCCCCGGCTTCGCTCGCCTCGGCCGCCCAATCCGGTGCTTCGCGCTCCGCGACCTCCGGCTCCGGCTCACGCGTCCGAGAAGGCGGCGGCGCGGGTCGCTGGAACGCGGTGCCCGGCTCGTGCATGTCCGCCGGCGGCATGACGAGACTGCCGGAGGGCTCGTCGATGTCGAGGACGAAGAACTCGTCCTCCTCTTCCTGCACCAGTGCGGGCGGCGGCGGTGCCGGACGCGGCGGAGCGTACGGCGTCGGCGAGGCGGCTTCCGGCGCGGCCGCGCGCGGCTCCACCGCCGGCGGCGGTTGCGTGGCCCGGTCGTCGGCGACGCCCGGCTGGTGCAGCCCGGCGAGCCGCGCCACCTTCTCGGCCTGCGGGTTCGCAGCCACCGCAGAGGCGAGCAGCTTGGCGGCGGCGCCGGTGTGCCCAGCGTCCTTGATGCCCAGCACCGCGTCGGTGATGAAGGCGAGGTCGTCCGAGTGCACCTCGATCGCGCGCTGGTAGACGCGCACCGCCTCCTCGACGCGGCCGTGCTGGAGCATCAGCTCGGCGATCGTGCGGTAGGAGCGCAGCGCCTTGTCCCACAGCTGCCCCTGCTGGTAGAGCTCGGCGAGCTTGAGGTGGTGCGACGGGTTGTCGGGCTCGAGCTCTACCATCTTCTGGTAGATGTTGATCGCCGCCGCCGCGTCGTGGTGCTTGAGGTAGTAGTCGCCCAGCACCTGGTACTGGGTGCGCGCCTCGTTGACGAGCCCTTGCTTGTGGTAGAGCGCGGCGAGGCTTTCGTAGACCTGCAGCCGCGTGGGGTCGAGCTTGATGATCTTCTTGTAGATCGCGATCGCTTTGACCAGGAAGCCGTCTTCCGTGTACTGGCTGGCGATCTGCGAGAAGAGGCGCACCGCCTCGTCGATGCGCGAGATGCGGGCGTAGAGGTCCCCCAGACGGTTCAGGGTCGAAACGTCGTTGGGGTTCTCCTTGAGTACCTTGAGGTACTCCTTGATGGCGGCATCGATCCGCCCCTTGGCGACGTACTTCTCGGCGACCTTGACGACTTGCTCGCGCTTGGTCACCGGCTCACCGCCTCACCCGCGGGAGGTGGCCCGCGGCGCTGGCTCTCCTACGCCTCGGGCTCCCCGGCGAGATCCTCGCGCCGCTCGCGGATGCGCGCCGCCTTGCCCTGCAGGTTGCGCAGGTAGTAGAGCTTGGCGCGGCGGACGCGGCCACGGCGCACCACCTCGATGCGGTCGATGGAGGGGGAGTGGAGGGGGAAGACGCGCTCGACGCCGACGCCGCCGGAGACCTTGCGCACGGTGAAGGTCTCGCGGATGCCGCCGCCCTTGCGGCCGATCACCACGCCCTGGAAGACCTGGATGCGCTCCTTGTTGCCTTCCACCACCTTGACGTGCACGCGCACGGTGTCGCCGGCGCGGAAATCGGGCAGCCCGTCCTTGAGGAACGGGGCTTCGATGACTCTCAACGCTTCCATGGGATCGCTCCTGGGTTTCGCAGCCGACCGATAAGAGATGGTGAACGGTGCGAGCTGCCTATTATCCGTTGCCGTCAGACGACTTGCAAGGTTGGGGATCGGCGGAGCCGAGGGCCGCGAGCTCGGCCCGCTCGGCGGCGCTCAAGGGCGCCTGCGCCAAGAGGTCGGGCCGCTTCTCGGCGGTCATGCGCAGCGCCTCGCCCCGGCGCCAGCGCTCGATGGCGGCGTGATCGCCCGAGAGCAGCGCCGGCGGCACCTCGAGCCCTTCGACGACCGGCGGCCGTGTGTAGTGCGGGTGATCGAGCAGGCCGGTGCGAAAGCTGTCGCGCTCGACCGAGCTCGCCTGCTGGACGACGCCGGGCACGCAGCGCGAGACCGCCTCGACGAGGACCATCGCCGGCAGCTCACCGCCGGAGAGGACGTAGTCGCCGATCGACAGCTCCTCGTCCACCACCAGCTGGCGGACGCGCTCGTCGATCCCCTCGTAGCGGCCGCAGAGGAGCAGCAGCTCGGGCTCGGCCGCGAGCTCCTGCACCGTGGCGTCGTCGAGCCGCTTGCCTTGCGGCGAAAGCAGCAAGCGTCGCGGCTTGCGGCCGGCCGACATCTCGCGCACGGCGCGCAGCCAGGGCGGCGCCTTCATCACCATGCCGCCGCCGCCACCGTAAGGCTCGTCGTCGACCACGCGGTGCGGGTCGTCGGTGAACTCGCGCAGGTCGCGCACCTCGACCTCCAGTCGCCCACTCTGCCGGGCACGGCCGATCAGGCTGGTGCGCAGGAACTCCCCGAACAGCTCGGGGAAGATGGTCACGACGCCGATCCACATGCCTCGATCAACCCTTCAGGGAGGTCCATGAGGATGCGGCGGCCAGCGACGTCGACGTCGGCCAGGTAGGCGTCGACGAACGGCAGCAGCAGCTCGCGGCCGGGCCCGTCGCCGGATGCCGGTCCGACTACGCGCAGCAGGTCGCCGCCGCCGCCGGCGACGACGTCGACGACCTCGCCGAGGAAGCCGGCGCGGCGGTCCTCGCAGCGGCAGCCGACGAGGTCGAACTGGTAGTAGCTACCCTCCGGGGCCGGCGGCACCGCCGCGGCGTCGACCTCGAGCACGCCGCCGCGCAGCGCCTCGGCGGCGGTGCGGTCGTCGACTCCTTCGAAGCGCACGAGCAGGCGGTCCTTGTGGCGCGAGGCGTAGGGGCGGGAGGCGTCGACGACGAGATCGCGGTGAGGAGCGCCGGCAAGGCTCAGCATCAGGACGACGCCAGGGGCGAAGCGACCCGGCACGTCGGAGAGCACCTCGACCGTGACCTCGCCGCGCAACCCGTGCGCGGCGGTGATGCGGCCGACGGCGATCCGCTCGGCGGGCGACGCGGCGCCGACGGCGCCCGCCGCCGGGCGGCGCGCCCTGCGCTCAACCCCGGTCTTGCGGGGCCGGGCTGCCCTCCGGTTCGCGGATCTTGAGGTCATAGCTGATGCCGAGGACGTCGCCGCGGGCGCGTAGCAGCGTGCGTAGCGCCTGGGCGGTGCGGCCGCCGCGGCCGATGACGCTGCCCATGTCCTCGCCGGCCACTTCCAGCTCGAGGACGTGCAGGCGGCCGCGCGAGTGCTCGCGGACGCGCACCGCCTCGGGCCGGTCGACCAGCCGCTGGACGACGCGGGCGAGGTCGCGGGCGGCGTCGGCCGTGGGCACGGTGTCGCTTTAGGCCTGTGCAGCCGCCTGGGTCGAGGGTGCCGCAGCCGTGGCGACCGGCTCGGCGGCGCTCGCCGCAGCAGGCACCTGCTTGAGCAGCTTCGACACGGTCGGCGACAGCAGCGCGCCCTTCGAGACCCAGCGGTCGAGCCGCTCGCGGTCGATCGACACGACGGCGGGCTGCTTGCGCGGGTCGTAGTAGCCGATCTCGTCGAGGGCGGCGCCGGTCGGGGTCTTGCGGGCGTCGGAGACCACCACCCGGTAGAACGGGTGGTTGCGCGAGCCCATGCGACGGAGACGAATCTTCACCATCTGACGATCCTCGGGTCGAAACTGAAGTCGCGAAGGGAGAAGCGGCGGGCGCACCCCGGCCGAAAGCGAACGTGCATGATAGCAGAACGGTCAAGGGGCGCCGGGCGGCGGCGTCCGGGAGCAGCAGCGGCGCTACGCGCCCCCCTGCTGCCGCAGCATCCGCCGCAGCATCTTCCCCTGCCCGCCCTTGAGCATCTTCTGCATCTGCTGGTACTGCTTGAGCAGCTGATTGATCTCCTGCACGAGCGTGCCGGAGCCCTTGGCGACGCGCTTCTTGCGCGAGCCGTCGAGCACTTGCGGGCGGCGGCGCTCGAGCGGCGTCATCGAGTCGATGATCGCCTCCACCCGCTTGAGCTGGCCGTCGTCGACCTTCATCGCATCGAGCCCGCGCAGCGGCCCTACCTTCGGCAGCATCTCGAGGATCTGCGACATCGAGCCCAGCTTGCGCAGCTGTCGCATCTGGTCGCGCACGTCCTCGAGGGTGAGCTGCGCCGTCGCCATGCGGTCGGCGAGCCGCCGCGTCTCGTCCTGATCGAGATCGCGCTCGGCGCGCTCGATGAGCGACAGCACGTCGCCCATGCCGAGGATGCGCGAGGCCATGCGCTCGGGCTGGAAGAGCTCGAGGTCGTCGTACTTCTCGCCGACGCCGGCGAAGCGGATGGGCACCTTGGCGACGGTGCGGATCGACAGCGCGGCGCCGCCGCGCGAGTCGCCGTCGAGCTTGCTCAGGATGGCGCCGGTCAACGGCAGCACCTCGCCGAAGGCGCCGGCGCTCTTCACCGCGTCCTGACCCGTCATCGCGTCGGCGACGAACAGCGTTTCCGAAGGCTGCAGACGATCGGCGAGCCGCTTCACCTCCGCCATCAGCGCCTGGTCGACGTGCAGGCGGCCGGCGGTGTCGAACACCAGCACGTCGTGGCCGCGGTCGCGCGCCGTCTTGAGCGCGCGGTCGGCGAGCGCCTCGACCTTCTCGCCCGGCTCGGGAGTGACGACCGGCACGCCGACGGCGCGCCCCACCTGCACCAGCTGCTCGACGGCGGCGGCGCGCTGCAGGTCGCCGGCGACGAGCAGCGGATGGCGGCCGCGCTGGTTGAGGCGCTTGGCCAGCTTGCCCGCGGTCGTCGTCTTGCCCGACCCTTGCAGGCCGCAGAGCAGCACCACCGCCGGTCGGCCGTCGAGCCGCAGCTCGGCGCCCTCCTCGCCGAGGAGCGCCACCAGCTCGTCGCGCACGATCTTCACCACCTGCTGGCTGCCGGTGAGGCTCGCCAGCACCTCCTCGCCGGCGGCGCGCTCGCGCACGCGGTCGACGAAAGCCTTGACGACGCGAAAGTGCACGTCGGCCTCGAGCAGGGCCATGCGGATCTGCTTGAGCGCCTCCTCGAGCACGGCGGGCGTGATCCGCCCTTCGCCGCGGAGGTCGCGGAAGACGATTTGGAGCTTTCCTTGCAAGCCGTCGAACATCGTGGTCCCTCACCGCGCACGAGCTGTGCGTCTGCGACTGCCTGTGCGCCGAGCGCCCATGGTAGCAGCGGCTCCCGCGGCGCATCGGCTGCATCGGCCGGCGCGTCCCGGACTTACAACGCTCGGTGCCCGGCTTGACAGCGGACGCGTTTTAGCTAGGATCTTCCGCCAGTCGCGGTTCCGAGCCCGCCCGCCCGGGAGGGAGCAGCGCAAAAAGAGCGCTAGACGGAATCGAACCCGGATAGAAACACACCGAGAAACTCCAGTGACAGCATGTGCGTCCGGGAAGGTCCAGGCGGCCTTTCCGCTTCATTTAGTTCTTTCGAGTTCGAGCTTGCGAAGGCAACATGCTCGACCCTCGGCGACTGCAGGGGCTGCTGGCGCCGAGAGGCCGCGTAGGCAATGGGGCTCTACGCGAGCGATTTTTTAACCGTAGGACCGAGGGAGAGTTGCAATGAAGAAGATCAGCGTGTGGATGCTGGCCCTGCTGCTGGTGCCGGGTGTGGTGATGCTGGCGGGCTGCAAGAAGGCTGAGGAGACCGACAACGCCGCTACCGGCGAGCCGATGCCTGCCGAGGCGACCCCGACCCCGGCGATGGAGACGATCCCGGAGGCCACTCCGGTCCTCGAGGCCACCCCGGCGATGGGCGACCCCGCCGCCGCCGCGACCCCGAGCCCGGCTCAGTAAGCCAAGCAGGATCTACGCCTCGCAGAGAAAGCGGGAGGGCCGCAAGGCCTTCCCGCTTTTCGTTTCTGCGCGCCGGCTATCAGCCGGCTTTGGCGCGCGGCTCGATCGACGGCAGCTGTTCCGCGCGCTGCTCCTCCGCTTCCCGCAGCTGCGCCTCTTCGGCGGCGAGGATGAGGCCGGCGTAGCGCACGAAGTACTCGCCGCCCGAGTAGACGGTCACCACCAGCGACACCCACAGCGAGATGGGCGCGAGGTGGCCGAACTCGCCGAGCTGGTTGTAAATGATCACCAGGCTGATGGCGATCACCTGCACGATCGTCTTCACCTTGCCCGCGAAGCTGGCGCCGATCACCACGTGCTCGGCGGCGGCGAAGCTGCGCAGCGCCGACACCGCGAGCTCGCGCGAGATGATGGTCACCACCATCCAGGCCGGCACCACGCCCGGGTTGAGCTCGACGAGCGAGATGAAAGCGGCGGCGGTGAGGATCTTGTCCGCCGCCGGGTCGAGCAGCTTGCCGAGCTTGGTCTCCAGCCGGAAGCGGCGCGCCACCCAGCCGTCGAGCAGGTCGGTGAGCGAGGCGAGCAGGAAGACGCCGAGGCCGACGAACTCCCTGCCGTCGAACTTGGTGAGCAGCACCACCACGAGCAGCGGCACCAAGAGGATGCGGAAGAGCGACAGCAGGTTGGGAAGGTGCCGCGGCAGGCGCATGGTCATCGGCTGTGGCGCTCGGAGGTCGGAAGCGCTCGACGGCGGGACGGCAGGCTGCCCGGCGCGTCGTCGCACCGGGCAAGAATGCCTAGCTGCGAGGCGGCCTCAGCGCGGCGGATTCTAGCAGCGGCCGAGCGCGCCGAGCACGTAACGAAGCCGGCGCGCCGCGCGCGCGAAACAGGCGCTCAGCCGCCGCCGGTCGCGGGCTGCAGCGAGGCCGATCGAGCGTCCACCGGCAGTGAGGCGGGGACGACGACGCCGGGGCTCGCCGGCCGCGCGGTCGCCGGGATCACCATCGCCGCGGGAACGACGGCGGCCGCGGGCGCCGCGGCCGGAGCGGCGATCGGCGCAGCCGGGGCCGGAGCCATCGGAGCCGCCGAGGCCAGCTCGATCGTCGCCGGCGTCGTCGCAGAAGCAGGCCGCGAGCTGGCCCGCAGCGACCCGTTCGCCAGCGCCTGCCGCAGCGGCGACGGCGTCACGTCCTGCGCCAAGCCGTTGAGCTGCACCGGCGCGCCGCCGCTGCCGATGGCCATCATGAACGACGAGCCGCCGCGGTAGAGCGTCAGCACGCGGTCGACGTAGTCGCGGGTCTCGGCGTAGGGCGGGATGCCGCCGTAGCGCTGCACCGCGCCGGGGCCGGCGTTGTAGGCGGCGATGGCGAGCTCGAGGCGGCCGGCGAAACGGTCGATCATCTGCCGCAGGTAGGCGACGCCGCCGCGGATGTTCTGCTCGGCGTCGTAACGGTTGCCCACCTGCAGCGTGCGCGCGGTGCCCGGCATCAGCTGCATGAGGCCGACGGCGCCGGCGCGCGACCGCGCACGGGCGTTGTACCCCGACTCGACCTGCACGATCGCCTGCACGAGACGCGGGTCGACGCCGTGGAGGTCGGCGTGCTCGCGGATCCACTCGCTCCAGTCGGTGCGCGGCACCGGCCGCAGGCGCAGCGTGCGCGGCGCGGCGGCCACGGTGCTCGGCGCGTCGTTGTAGATCTCGATCGTGCCGTCGGCGCCGACGCGGGTCTTGACCTCCGCGCGCGCCGGGCAAACGAGCGCCGGCACGAACGCCGCGAGCGCGCAAGCCAGCACCACTCTCCGCCGTTTGGGCTGCGTCACCGTGGTTTGTTTCCGTCGAAAGTCGGGCGATTGTAACAGAGGCCCGAACAGCGGCGCTGTGGCTTCTATTCCAGCGACGGTCGAAACGCCCTCGAAGCGGCCCGACAGTGGCCGCGGAGGCCCAGCCCATGCTCTCGCTTCGCTCGAGCGCCAGGCTTCGCCCGGCGCCGGCGCTCCGCGCCGGCATGGGTCCCTACTGCCCGGCGTAGTCGGCGAGCTGGTGCGCCACTTCGTCGACGGCGGCTTCGAGCGCCTGCGGCAGCTTCTCGGGCTCCTTGCCGCCGGCCTGGGCGAAGTCGGGGCGGCCGCCGCCCTTGCCGCCCACCGCCGCCGCCGCCGCCTTGACCAGGTTGCCGGCGTGCACACGGCCGGCGAGGTCGCCGGTCACCGCCGCCACCAGCGACACTTTGCCGTCGCCGCGAGCGCCGAGCACGACGACGCCGGAGCCGAGCTTCTGGCGCAGCATGTCGGCCATGTTGCGCAGCTCGTCGGGCGGTGCCGGCGGCACCTCGCGGGCGAGCACCTTGACGCCGCCCACCTCGCGCGCCTGGTCCGCGGGCGCGGCACCTGTGCCGGCCACCAGCTGGCGGCGCAGCTGCGCCAGCTCGCGCTCGGTGGCGGCGAGCCGTTGGTGGAGCGCGCGTGCCTCGTCGGCCGCGCGCTCGAGCGGAGCGCCGAGGGCCGACGCGGCCGCCTCGGCGCGCTGCTCGCGCGCCCGCACGTGCTCGAGCGCGCCGCGGCCGGTGAGCGCCTCGATGCGGCGCACGCCGGAAGCGATGCCGCGCTCGCCGAGGACGAGGAAGAGGCCGATCTCGCCGGTGTTGCGCACGTGGCAGCCGCCGCACAGCTCCAGGGAGAAGCCGGGCACCTCCACCGTGCGCACGCGGTCGCCGTACTTCTCGCCGAAGAGCGCCATGGCGCCGCGGCCGACCGCCTCCTGGTAGCTCTGCACCACAATGCGCGTCGGCACGGCTTGGCGGACGCGCTCGTTGACGATGTCCTCGATGCGCCGCAGCTCGTCGTCGGCGAGCGGCCGGCCGAAGCTGAAGTCGAAGCGCAGGCGGTCGGGGTGGACGAGCGAGCCTGCCTGTCGCACGCCCTCGCCGAGCACTTGGCGCAAGGCGGCGTGGAGGAGGTGGGTGGCGGTGTGGTTGCGCTCGGTGTCGCGGCGCGTCGACTCGCCTACCGCCAGCTCGACGGCGGCGCCGCGCTCGAGGCGGCCTTCCTCCACCGCCAGCGTGTGGTAGTAGTTGCCGCCCGCGTCCTTGTGTACGTCGCGCACGCGGGCGCGCCCGCCCGGCCAGCGCACCTCGCCCTGGTCGCCCACCTGGCCGCCGGCTTCGGCGTAGAACGGCGTGCGGTCGAAGACGGCGACGCCGGTCTCGCCAGGACCGAGTCCGGTCACTTCCACCACCTGCTCCTCGCCACCCTTCTCGTCGTCGCGCACGACGCCGAGTCGCATTGCCTTGGCGTCCTCGACGCGCAGCTCGTCGTAGCCGACGAAGTCGGTGGCGCCGCCGCCGCCGAGCACCTGCCGCAGAGCGCCCATCTTCTTCTGCTGCTCGCCGGTGGCGGAGCGCGAGCGCTGCCGCTGCTCCTCGAGCGCCGACTGGAAGCCCGCCTCGTCGACGCCGAAACGCTCCTCCTCGGCGATCTCCCGAATTACGTCTAGCGGCAAACCGTGCGTGTCGTAGAGCTGGAAGACGGCGGGGCCGGCGAGCTGCGTCGCGCCGTCGCGGCGCGCGCGCTCGATCGCCACCTGCACCTGCCGCGCGCCGCCGGCGATGGTGGCGAGGAACTTCTCCTCCTCGGCACGCACCGTCGTCACCGTCGCCTCGCGCGACGCCTCGAGCTCGGGGTAGAAGGCGCCCATGATCTCGCCGAGCACGGGAACCAGCCGGTGGAGGAACGGCTCCTCGAAGCCGAGGTGCATGCCGTGGCGCACCGCGCGGCGCAGGATGCGGCGCAGCACGTAGCCGCGTCCTTCGTTGGCGGGAATGACGCCGTCGGCGAGCAGGAAGGTGACCGCCCGCAGGTGGTCGGCGATGACGCGCATCGCCACGTCGTCGGCGCCGTCCTTGCCCTCGTAGCGTCGCTGCGACAGCGCCGAGACGGCCTCGATGATCGGGCGGAAGAGATCGGTGTCGTAGTTCGACGGGACGCCCTGCAGCACCGCGGTGACGCGCTCGAGGCCGGCGCCGGTGTCGATCGACGGGTTGGGCAGCGGCGTCAGCACGCCGCCGGCCGAGCGATCGAACTGCATGAAGACGAGGTTCCAGATCTCGAGGTAGCGGCCGCTATCGGTACCTTCCTCCCAAGTGACTGCAGGCCGTCCCGGGTGGAGGTCGACGTAGATCTCGCTGCACGGGCCGCAGGGGCCGGTGTCACCCATCGCCCAGAAGTTGTCCTTGGCGCCGCAGCGATGGATGCGCTCGACGGGCAGGCCGGAGATCTTGCGCCACAGCTCGGCGGCCTCGTCGTCGTCTTCGTAGACGGTGGCCGACAGGATGTCGGGCGCCAACCCCCACGTGTCGGTGACGAGTTGCCAGCCGAGCTCGATCGCCTCGGCCTTGAAGTAATCGCCGAAGGAGAAGTTGCCGAGCATCTCGAAGAAGGTGTGATGGCGCGGGCTCGGTCCCACGTTCTCGAGGTCGTTGTGCTTGCCGGAGACGCGCAGGCACTTCTGCGAGGTCACGGCCCGCTTGTCGGGCGGCGACTGCAGGCCGAGGAAGGCGTCCTTGAACTGCACCATCCCGGCGTTGGTGAACAGCAGCGTCGGGTCGCCGTGCGGCACCAGCGGCGCGCTCGGCACGGGCAGGTGGCCGCGCTCTCTGAAGAAATCGATGAAGCTCTGGCGGACGTCCTTGCTCTGCATCGCGCGCTTCCCGGGAAGCGGCCCCGCCTTGGAAGACCAGGGGGCCGGAAGGATCAGTCAGCGGGCGCGGCGTCGTCGAGGTCGACGTCGCTCGACGTCCCCGCCTCTGCGAGGACGGCGACGATAGCACGGCGCGAAAAACCCTTGCGGTCGAGGTGACGCGCCAGCGCCGCGTGCCGCGCGCGGCGCGCCTCCTCGTCGAAATCTTCGTCGCCGCTCGCCGCGACATCCGGCGCGCCGCGCCGCCGCCAGCGCGCCGCGGCGTCGCGGGCGCGCACGAGCTCGTCTTCGTCGCTGCTGCCCGCCAGCGCAGCGGTCACCGCTTCGGAGCCGGCGCCGCGCCGGCGCAGCTCGGCGGCGATGCGGACGCGGCCGAGCCCGCGGCGCTCCTGCCGCTCGGCGGCGAAGGTCCGCGCCGTTGCCGCGTCGTTGAGGTATCCCTGCTCGGCGCAGCGGGCGAGCGCCTCCTCCACCTCGGCCGGCTCGTAGCCGCGCACGAGCAGCTTGCGGCGCAGCTCGGCGCGGAAGTGCGCGCGTCCCGCCAACAGGCGCAGCGCCTGCTCGAGAGGGGAAGGGCGCGCCATGGCCACTAAGCTAGCCCAAGGCTGCGATGCCGGCCAGGCGCGCGCTCGCCGCGCCCGGCCGCGCCGGCGCCGCTCAGCTCACGGCAAGGAGACACCATGCGGCGGATCGCCTCGCTCACCCTGCTTACCTGCTTCTCGCTACTCGGAAGTCTCGCGCTGCCGCTGCCGGCGACAGCCGCGGAATCCGACCTCTACCACCTGGTCTTCCAGAAGGTCGTCGAGGGCGTCTACGTCGCCTCGCGCCCCGACCCGCTGCGCTCCTACGTCGAGGGGAACGTCACCATCATCGTCAACGACGAGGACGTCGTGGTCGTCGATGCCGGCGGCGCGCCGCAGGCAGCCCGCAACGTCATCGCCGAGATCCGCCGACTCACCAGGAACCCGGTGCGCTACGTCGTCTTCACGCACATCCACCGCGACCACCGGTTCGGCGCGCAGGAATACCTGAAGGCGTTTCCCGGCGTCGAGATCGTCGCCCACCCGATCGTCCGCGACGTGGTGGCCAACCGCGGCGCCACCTTCGTCGCCGACACCGCCAAGCGGCTGCGCGAGAAGGACCGCGCCGAGACGCTGGCGGAGATCGCGCGCCTGCGCGCCGAAGGCAAGCCCGGCAACGAAGCGGTGATCGCCAACCTGCAACGCTTCGTCGACGAGGACCTGCCGGTGATGCTCGACGAGTACACGCGCATCACCAACGTCGCGCCCACCGCCACCTTCGAAGGGAAGATGACGCTCCACCGCGGCGCGCGCACGATCGAGCTGCTCTTCCTCGGCCGCGGCGACACCGACCATGACGTGGTCGTCTACCTGCCCAACGACAAAGTGGTGTGCGCCGGCGACATGGTGGTGCACCCGTTCCCCTATGGCTTCTCGAAGCAGCCCGTCGAATGGCTGGCGACGCTCGGCAAGCTCGCGGCCCTCGACTTCGACCACCTGGTCCCCGGGCACGGCGACGTGCAGCACGGCAAGGCGTACCTGCGGTCGGTCATCGAGCTGCTGACGAGCGTCCAGGAGCAGGTCGCGGCCGGCGTCAGGGCCGGTCTCGACCTCGCCGCCGTGCAGGAACGGGTCGACCTCTCCCGCTTCGAGCGCCAGATGGCCGGCGACGATCCGGTGAAGCGCTATTTCTTCCGCGTCTACTTCGCCGAGCCGGCCATGCGCGAGGCGTACGCGACGCTGAAGCCCGCCTCGTAACGCGCTGCTCGACAAGCGCGCTTCTCTAACGCTCGATCTGGAACGGGCTCTCCTGCTCCATGAGCTCGGGCTCGTTGCCCAGGCGCAGCGAGCCTTCCATCTCCTCGCGCGCGACGTCGGCGGTGAACTGCACGCCCTGGATCTTGAGCTTGAACTCGTCCGGGTTGGTGGCGCGCTTGAGCGCCTCCTCGAGCGTGATCAGCCCCGCCTTGTAGAGCGAGAAGAGGCTCTGGTCGAAGGTCTGCATGCCGTACTGGCTGGTGCCGAGCGCGATCTGCTCGCGGATGTACTTCGTCTTGTCCTTGTTCTCGATGCACTCGCGGATGTACGGCGTCACCCGCATCACCTCGACGGCGGGGACGCGGCCCATGCCGTCGGCGCGCGGCATCAGGCGCAGCGAGATGACGGCGCGCAGCACTTGGCCGAGCTGGATGCGGATCTGCTTCTGGTGGTGCGGCGGGAAGACCGCGATGATGCGGTTGATCGTCTCCGTCGCATCGAGGGTGTGCAGGGTCGAGAACACCAGGTGGCCGGTCTCGGCGGCGAGCAGCGCCGTCTCGATCGTCTCGTAGTCGCGCATCTCGCCGACGAGGATGACGTCGGGGTCCTGGCGCAGCGCCGAGCGCAGCGCCTTGGCGAAGTCGCGCGTGTCGGAGGAGATCTCGCGCTGGTTGACGATCGCCTTCTTGTCGCGGTGGAGGAACTCGATCGGGTCCTCGATGGTGATGATGTGGTCGGTGCGCAGGCCGTTGATGTAGTCGATCATCGCCGCCAGCGACGTCGACTTGCCCGAGCCGGTGGTGCCGGTGCACAGCACCAGGCCGCGCTGCTCGTCGCAGATGCGCTCGAGCACCGGCGGCAGCATCAGCTCGCGGATGGCGAGGATGCGCGCCGGGATGACGCGCAACACCAGGCCCACCGTGCCGCGCTGCTGGAAGATGTTGCAGCGGAAACGGCCGAGGCCGGGCACCGAGTAGGCGATGTCGATCTCGAACTCTTCCTTGAACAGCTGCTTCTGGCGGGCGTTCATGATCGAGAACGCCATCGCGATGGTGTCCTCCTGCATGAGCCGCTTGAGCTCGACCAGCGGCAACAGCTCGCCGTCGACGCGGATGACCGGGTGGCTGCCCACCTTCAGGTGCAGGTCGGACGCCTTGCGCTCGACCGCGATCTTCAGCAGGTCGTTGATGTTCATGGGGCGGCTCCTCGCCGGTTTAAATGTTGATGGTAGAGGTCGTTCCGGGAGGTGTCAATTCGACGCAGGACGGGTCAGGCGGCGAGCGGCGCAGGGGTCGCCGGCCGACCCACCGCTTCGCGCGTGACCCACGTCCGGCGCCGGCGCGGGTGCGCGGCGTCCTCGCAAGTCACGTCACGGCAACCTCTTGGCTGCGGGAAGGTCACCGCGGCGCGATGGCATCGCGGCTGCTCTGGCGCCTCACCAGCGCTTCGATCACTTACGAGGAGGACCCGATGCCCCACGCGTTCCGGCTCTGCCTCGCCGCCTGCGGACTGGTCGCCGCGATCTCGACGCCTCTATTCGCCCAGCTCCCCGCCGAGCACGACGACTGCGAGGCGGGCTTCATCGCCGCCGTCGGCGCCGACGCCTACCAGTTCTCGCCCGAGCACCGCGGCGAGCTGGGCACGGTGCGGCTGTTCGCCGTGCTCTCCTATCAAGAGGCTGCGGCGCGGCAGGAATGGGGACGCGCCTTCTGGCGGCTGCAGGTCCGCTCGACCGGCCGGCTGGTCTTCGAGGAGCACGGCGTGGCGCCGCTCGCCGACGCCTCGGGCAAGGCGCTCGTCGAGCACTACTGGGACGGCCGCGACGGGGGCTGGCGCAAGCTTCCCTCGGGCATCTACCGCTACACCTTCCACGGCCGCTTCGTGCCCGACGCGCTCGCCGTCGACGCCGAGCGATACGAGGACCTCGAAGGAGTCGCCGGTGTCGTCGAGGCGTTCGCCTCCACCGACGAGATCATCCTGGACCACCGCCTGCCACCCGAGCGCGCCGCCGCGTTGCGCATGAGCTCCAAGGTGAGCTCCTGCCAGATCCAGCAGAACGCGCCGCTCGAGATCGGCTTCGGCTACAACTTCTACTACGGCTCGACGCACGCGCACTCCAACTTCTCCGACGGCGGCCAGCCGACGAGCAACTGCACGTCAGGCAGCGCCTACGGCAGCGGCACCCATCAGCCCACCGACGTCTTCTCGTACGCCCGCAACGTCGCCGGCCTCGACTTCTGGGTCATCAACGAGCACAACCACCTGATCAACGACTCGGTGGCCACCAACCTCGCGCCGGTCACCGAGGCCAAGGTGCGGCAGCGCTACCAGGACGGCCGCGCCGCCGCCAACGCGGCGACGGTGAACGACGACTTCGTCGGCATCTACGGCATGGAGTGGGGGGTCAGCACCAACGCCGACCAGGGGCACGTGACGCTGCTCGAGACGCCGGTGCTCTTCGGCTGGGAGACCTGCACGAACTGCAACGGTCCCAACGCGGAGTGCACGCCGGGCAGCAACTGCTACTTCGACGTCTTCACGCCAAAGCGCTACGGCTACCTGACGATGTACAAGCGGTCGGTGGAGAACCCGTCATCGGCAGGAGCGCTCGGCATCCTCGCCCACCCCGGCACCGGCGAGTTCGACAACTATGCCTTCAACGCCGACGCCGACGCGGCGCTGCAGGGAATCGCGGTGCGCAGCGGCCTCGCCTTCTCCACCACCGAGAGCTGTGCCGACGCCAACGTCGGCTCCACCGACTACTCGCCGCGCTGGCGCGAGGCGCTGAACAAGGGCTTCCACCTCGGGCCGGTCGCCGACCACGACTCGCACTGCGTCAACTACGGCCAGGGGATCCCGACGCGCACCGTCTACCTGATCCCCAACGGCAGCTCGCCGGTGCTCACCAAGAGCAAGCTGCTCCTGGCGCACAAGGCGCGTCACTTCTTCGCCAGCGAGGACCCCAACGCGCAGCTCGTCTTCGCGACGAGCGACGGCGCGCACGTGATGGGCGACATCTTCAGCACCGGCAGCTCGATCACGCTGCGCGGCAGGGTCTACGACCCCAACGGCGACGCGGTGCAGACGATCGAGCTGTGGCGCGGCAAGATCGGCAGCGGCACGCTGACCGTGCCCTACCGCACCTTCGCGGCGTCGAGCTTCTCGCTCACCGAGGCGCCCGGCACCGGCACCTGGTACTACTTCGTGCGCGCCGTGCAGGCCGACGGCCACGACCTCTGGTCGGCGCCGATGTGGATCACCTTCGGCTCGGCCGGCACGCCGGCCGACGTCGGCGGCTGGCGGATCTCGCAGGCCAACGCCACCCTCAACTACACGATCCCCTCCGGCACGGTGATCCCCGCCAACGGCTACCTCGTCATCGGCCGCAACGCGACGAAGAGCGCCTTCCAGAGCTTCTGGGGCGTCACGCTCGGCAGCAACGTCGTCTACCTCAACTCGGCCGACACCATGCCGCAGATCAACGGCAGCGAGACCTACTCGCTCTACAACGCCGCCGGCACCAAGGTCGAGGGACCGACCTACGGCATGTCGTCGTCAGCGGGGCAGAGCCTGCGGCGCAAGGACCCCTGCAACGCGGTGGGCTCGAGCGGCAGCTGGAACATCGGCGCCACCACGCTGGCGACGCCAGGCAGCGGCGCCGGCGCGGGCTGCGCCGGCGGGGTGAAGATCAACGAATTCTCGGACGCCGCCGGCACCGGCAACTACGTTTACGAGTTCGTCGAGCTGCACAACGACCGTTGAGCTGGCATTGACAGAGAGCGGCGGTGCGGCGCGCGCCGCCACCGCTCACGGGAACGCGGCCGCCCAGGGCAAGCTGCCGTGCTCGAAGCCGTCGGCGAAGATCGCCGCGAAGATCGGGACAGTGCTCGGCGTCCCGGGCCTGAAGAGCGTGAGGGTGTGCGTGGGGCGGACCTCGGGTGGTTGATCGGCGTCGACGCGGAAGGTGAAGGTGCTCGCCCAGCGCAGCGCATTGGCGTTGGGGTCGATGGCGAAGGTCTCGGTCGACCAGGTCACCACGTTCCCGGCCGAGGAGTCGATCGTCCAATCGCCGGCGTCGAAAGGCTCGCCCGAATGGTGGGCGACGACGTGGACGTCCGCGTTCGACAGCGTGGTGCCGGGTGGGAAGGTGATGGTGTAGGCCCGCGCTGCCCGGTGGGAGTTGAGGTTGCGGATCGCCGCCTCGTAGTGCCACGTGCCGTTGCCGAGGTCGGTCACGCGCAGGCCGCCCTCGAAGCGCTCGACGACGGTCGCGCCGTCGCTGGTGAGATCGGCGACGGCGATCTCCACCGCCGGGTCGACCGCCTTCCACGCGTGGAGCGCGGTGCGCTCGCGCACTGTCGAGCCGGCGACGCTGATGTCGCGCGCCGCGTTGACCGTCACCGGCCGGTAGGAGGCGTTGTTGAGGGCGTTGCCCGCCGCCGCGTCGTCGGCCGCGACGTACTGCGTCTCCGCCCAAAGGTGGCGGTCGGGTGCAGGACGACGTCGACGTCGTCGTCCAGCACCTTGACGCGTTGGTCGGTCTCCGCCGAGAAGCCGACCACAGTGTAGGGAAACGGGAACCCGCCGGTCGTCGCGTTCACCTCCGAGCGCATGCCGAGCGGCTGGCTGCCATTGAGGCTCGCGCCATAGACGTCGGTGCAGCCGACGCCGAGCTGATCGCCGCCGTGAGGCGCGCCGCCGCATGGCTGGCTCGGGTTGCAGCTCGAGCTCGGCGTGTTCAGGGAGACCAACCCGTGCTTGAGCCAGCTCATCCCGATCTGCTCGAAACGGCCCGCCTCGAGGCGGTAGAGGTTCTGCGCGATGACCGGGTGCTGCTCGTCGCTGCAATACGCGGTGTTGCCGTTGCACCACCAGACCGGCTGGTTGCCGACGTTACAGGCGTCGGTCCCGATGGCGTACGCGCGGTACCCGTCGACCGGTCCGCTCGTCGTGTAATGGCGGATCCGGTGAGGTTCAGGACCGTCACGTCGGGACCCGAGCTGGTAGCCAGGGCCACGGCGGCGGCGCCGAGGATCGCGACGACGTAGAGGAGGGCGCGCCGGCGCGCCCGGGGCGGGAAGCTCGAGTCCATGCGAGCCCCCTCTTGTCGACGGCGGCCGGCGCCGTCGCCGCTCAGGGCGAGCTGCCGTTCCACGCGGCAGGAATGCCGCGCTCGAAGCCGTCGTGGAAGATCTGCTCGAACAGCAAGACCGTGCTCGGCGTTCCCGGCAGGAAGAGCGACAGCGTGTGGACCGGCCGGCTCTCCGGCGGCTGGTCGGCGTCGACGCGGAACGTGAAGGTGGTGCCCCAGCGCAGCGCGTTGGCGTTGGGGTTGACGGCGTGCGTGACCGTCGACCAGGTAACGACGTTCCCTGCCGAGGTGTCGATCGTCCAGTCCTCGGTCGTGTAGGGCTCGCCCGAGTGGTGGCTGGTCACGCGCACGCCCGCGTTCGACAGCGTCGTGCCGGGCGGGAAGGCGATCGAGTAGGCGCGCGCGGCGCGCCGCGAGTTCATGTTGCGGATGGCTACCTCGTAGTGCCAGTCGCCGGCGCCGAGGTCGGTGGCGCGCAACGCGGTCTCGAAGCGCTCGACGATCGGCGAGCTGTCGCTGGTGAAATCGGCGATGCCGAGCTGCACCCCCGCGTCCGCCGCCTTCCAGGCGGAGAGCGCGGTCCGCTCGCGCACCGTCGAGCCGGTGACGCTGATGTTGCGCGCCGGCGCCGCGCCGACCGTGACGGTGCGGTAGGAAGCGTTGTTGAGACCGTTGCCGGCGGCCGCGTCGTCGGCGGCGACGTACTGCGTCTCCGCCCAATAGAGCGCCCCCGGATGGAGCGCCGGGTCGAGGTCGGAGTCGAGCACCTTGACGCGCTGGTCGGGCGCCGCCGAGAAGCCGACGGCCGTGTACGGGTAGGGGAACAGCCCGGTGGTGGCATTGACCTCGGAGCGCATGCCCGCCGGCCGGTTGCCGTTGAGGCCCGAGTCGTAGGTGTCGGTACAGCCGACGCCGAGTTGCTCGCCGTTGTGCGGCGGGCTGGCGCAGGGCTGCAAGGGGTTGCAGGCCGGGTTGGGCGAGTTGGTGGAGAAGAAGCCGTGCTTCAACCAGCTCATGCCGATCTGCTCGAAGCGCGGCACGGGGGGCGTCGCGCCGGAGCCGTCGTGATCGACGTTCGTCAGGCGGTAGAGGTTCTGCGCGATGACCGGGTGCTGCTCGTCGCTGCAGAACGCGGTGTTGCCGTTGCACCACCAGACCGGCTGATTGCCGACGTTGCAGGAGTTGGTGCCGATGGCGTAAGCGCGGTAGCCGCCCACCGGTCCGCCCGGCGAGTAGTTGCCGACGTCGGTGACGTCGATGACGGTGACGTCGGGGCCGGGCGTCGTGGCCAGGGCGATGGCCGTGGCGACGACGGCGAGGACGAAGGCAGCAACGCAGGACAGCAGACGTCGCCGGGCTTGCGGTGAAAGGCTCGGGTGCATCGCCGACCTCCTACGTGAGCGGACGCGTCACGCCTATCGTCTCATCCCGCGCCGCCGCTCGGTCAATTCGCCGTCGTCTCGGGCAGCAAGCTGCGCGCCATTTCGAGACCGGCGTCGAGCTGGAGCGCCCGCTCGAGCTCGGCGCGGGCCGCGGCGCGGTCGCCGAGGCCGAGCAGCGCGCGGCCGAGGAGCGCGTGCGTCGTCGCGTCGTTCGGGTTCCTCTGCAGCGCCAACCGGTACTGCTCGACGCTCTCGGCGAAGCGGCCGACGCTGGCGAGGGTGCCGGCGAGGTTCTCGCGCGCCGCGACGTGCGCGGGCGCCAGCGCCAGCGCGCGGCGGAAGTGGCCGATGGCCGCTTCGGCGTCGCCGCGCATCGCCGTGATGAGGCCGAGGTTGTAGGCGAGGTCGGCATCGCGCGGCGCCAGCGCCGCCCCGGCGGCGAACGCCTCGCCAGCGCCCGCGAGGTCGCCGCCGCGCGCCAGCTGCACGCCGAGACCGAGATAGCCCGCCGGATCCTTGGGCGACGCAGCGATGGCATTGCGGTAAGCCGCGATGGCCACCGCCGCGTTGCCGTGCTGCTCGCCGCTCTTCGCCAGCAGCGACCACGCGATCGCCGCGTCGCCGCCGGCGCTCGTCATCACCCGCGCGCGCTCGGCCAATGCCTCCTCGTCGCCGGCAAAGTAGGCAGCCCAGGCGATCGGCAGGTCGAGCTGCGGCTGCGGCAGCGCGCCCCAGCGCCGCGCGCGGCCGAGCCAGGCGAGCGCCGATTCGGCGGCCGCCTTCTCTCGCGGCGAGATCGCCGCCGGCGTGGGCTCGAACGCCGCCGCGCGCGCGCCGGCGAGCCGCGCGTAGCGCCATTCCCCCACCTGCAGCGCCGTCTGCACCGCCGCGCAGTGCGCCCAGCCCAGGGCGAGCACGCCGGCGACGGCGAGGAAAGCGATGCCCGCCGGCTGCAGCCGGCCGGCGCGCTTGAGCTGCAGGTGGCGCAGCGACAGGTTGGCGTCGCGCGCGAGACGGCGCACCGTCCAGGCGACGAAGGCGAGCACCGCCGCGATCCCCAGCGAGTAGAGGAACGGGAAGGCGCCGTAGAGCCCGCGAAAGCCCATGAAGGCGATGGCGAAGGACGCGACGAGGAAGAGCTCGTCGCCGCGCCCGAGCTCGCGCTTGCGCGGCGCCACCTCCGCCCGCGGCGGCGCCAGCAGCGACGGCCGGCCGAAGCCGAAGTAGAGCGCGTCGTTGGGGCACACCGACACGCAGTCCATGCACTTCATGCAGCCGGGGTCGATCACCATGCCGTGGCTCTTCACCTCCTCGTGCACGCGCACGTTCGAGGTGCAGACGGCGGTGCAGTGGCCACACGAGCTGCAGGCGTCGGTCACGCGGATGCGGCCGGGCGCGATCTTGTCCATGACGCCGAAGATCGCGCCGTACGGGCAGGCATAGGTGCAGAAGCCCTTGGCGCCGAGCAGGTAGACGCAGAGGAAGCCGCAGACGACGAAGGTGAGCCCGCCGACGGCGGCGCCGGGGAAGGTGGCCCACAGGTTGGTGGTGGCGAAGTGGGTGGTGAGCTTCGGGAAACCGAGGCCGGTGGCGATGCGGTAGGTCGCCGGCCAGAGAAACATGTAGAAGAAGGCGATCGCCGGCACCCAGGCGAGCCAGCGCGAGCGCAGCGGCTTGGGCCGGATCCCCACCTTCTCGAGCGCCCAGCGCGAGAGGTCCTGCAGCGCCACGACGTGGCACCCCCAGCCGCAGAAAAAGCGCCCGAAGACGGCGGTCGAGAGGATGGCGAGCGCGAAGAAGACGACGCCGGCGTTGACGATGGAGCTCTTGCCGAGCTCCATCGCCTCCGAGGGCTCGACCGGGCCCAGCGTCTTGCCCACCGTCAGCCAGTGCGCGAGGTGGGCGAGGAAGAGAACGTGGACGCCGACGAGCACGGCGGCGCGCCGCTTCCCCATGTGGGAAGCGCGGATGCGCGGCGGCTCCGAGGGCAGGACCGGCAGCACGGCGCGGCGCTGAGTGGCGGCGGGCTTGGCGATGGCGCGGGCTCCGCGGATGAGGGTAGCACCCCCCCCGCCGGCAAAGCCGGCTGCCGCCCCCCACCCGACCCCCGCCCCTGGGTCTCTTTCCACCCCTAACCCCCCGACCCCCTGCCCCTCCAGGGGGCAGGGGGCGCCCCCACCCAACCCTCGGATTGCGCCGACGGACGCTAGGCGAGCAGCAGCAGCGACGCCGCGGCGACGGCAGCGGTCTCTACCCGCAGCACGCGCTCGCCGAGGCTGACGGCCGTCGCTCCGAGCGCTGCCAGCTCGTCGACCTCGCCGTCGCTCCAGCCGCCCTCCGGACCGATGAGGACCGCGGCGGCGCTCGACCCACCTTTCGACAGCGCTTCCGCGGCGCGCGGGTCGAGCAGGAAACGGTCGGTGCACGTCGCTGTCCATCGTGACAGCTCGTCGAGCGAGTGCGGGCCCGACAGCTCCGGCAGCCGCGCGCCGCCGCACTGCTCGAGCGCCGCGCCGGCGACGCGGCGCAGCCGCTCGAGCGACTTGCCGTCGACGCCGCGCACTGCTCGCTCGCTGGCGACGAAGCGCACGGCGAAGACGCCGAGCTCGGTGGCCTTCTCGACCAGCCACGCCGCCCGTTCGGGCCGCGGTGCGGCGACGAAGAGCTCGACGCGGCGCTCGGGATCGTGCGCCGGCGCTTCGCCGAGAAGACGCAGCTCGGCGTGCCGGCGGTCGAGCGCCACGACCTCCGCCCAGCGCGCGCGGCCGGCGCCGTCGACCGCGCGCAGGCGCTCGTCGCGCGCCAGCCGGCGGGCGCGGAAGAGGTGGCGGTAGGGCTCGCCCTCGACCACCACGCGCTCGCCGGTGAGCTCGGCCGGCGTCACCAGCAGGTTAGAGATCGTCGAAGCCGTCATCGTCCTCGGGCTCGAGCGGCCGGTGCAGCACAAAAGCCGCCCAATCCTCCTCGACCAGCTCGATCGACGGCCGCAGGCCGCTGTCGCGCAGCCAGCTCACCACCACCTCCTCGCGCTCGTCGGCCGGCACGCCGGAGACGAGGAGGTCCCCGCCGTCCCTGACCGCGCCGGCGATCCGCCGCTGTTGCTCGCGCAGCTCGTGCGGCAGCGCGTTGGCGGCGACGACGTCGAACTGCGTGCCCTTGCGCAACGCACCGACGTCGCCCGCCCAGCAGCAGATGCGCGCCGACATGCCGTTGAGCCGCACGTGCTGGCCGGCGAGCAGCGCGGCGGCGACGTCGACGTCGAAAGCGGCGGCGCGCCGCGCGCCGAGCGCCACCGCAGCGATGGCGAGGATGCCGCTGCCGGTCCCCACGTCGAGCACGGTGGCGCCGGCGAACGGCAGCCCTTCGAGCAGGCGCAACGCCAGGCGCGTCGACGCGTGGCTGCCGGTGCCGAAGGCGCTGCGCGCCGGGACGCGCAGCAGAGTGCGGCCGGCGGGTATTCCGGGAGCGGTGTCGGGGACGTGGCGATCCATGCCGCGGAAGCGGCTGGAGAACGGCGGGATCCGCGACGAGGTCGATTTGCGAATCGAGGCCAACGCGCGCGCAACGGCGATCTCCGCAGCGGAGGGCTCGCGCGGGTCCACCCACAGCAGGTAGCCGATCGCGAGCGGCTGCGCCGCGGCGCGGTAGCCGGCCATCCAGTCCTCCGCCGGCAGCGTCGACTCCTCGATCAGCTGCGCGCCGGCCGGCAAAGCGTCGAGCGCGTCGGCGGCCGGCGGGAAATAGGCGACCAATCGCTGCGAGCCGCCGTCGCCCGGGAGCTCCTCGATGCCCAGCGTCCCTGCCTCGGCGAGCGCGGCGATCAGCAGCTCGGCAGCATCGGCCGGGACCTCGAAGACACGCTTGACGAAAGACGTCGCCACGTAGGGTGCGCTCTGCGCACCATCGGATCACCTACGTCGCCGTCAGACGGTGCGCAGAGCGCACCCTACCAGGCTCGACAGCGCCGAATCCGCGCTCAGCCGAACAGGTCGCGCACCCGTTCCTTGACGCCGCGCCGCTCGCGCACCGCTTTGCCTTGCAGCTCAGCCAGCCGCTTGAGGAGCTCGCGCTCTTCTTCCGAGACCTCGCCCGGCGACGGCACTTGCAGGCGCACGACGACGTGGTGGTCGCCCTTGCCGCGGCCGTCGAGGCGCGCCACGCCTTGGCCGGCGAGGCGGAACTGCTCGCCTGGCTGGGTGGCGGCCGGGATGTCGAGCGGCACCGGACCGTGCACCGTCTCGACGTCGACGACGGCGCCGAGCACGAGCTGCGGGTAGGCGACCTCGAGCTCCGAGATGACGTGCGGCCCCTCGCGGCGGAAGCGCGGGTGGTCTTCGACGCGCAGCATGACGTAGAGGTCGCCGGTCGGCCCGCCGTCGAGCCCGTGCTCCCCTTCACCGCTGAGCCGCAGCCGGGCGCCTTCCTCGACGCCGGCGGGGATCGTCACCTCGAGCGTGCGCTCCTTCTCCACCCGGCGGCGCCCGCGGCAGTGCTTGCAGGGGTCGCTGATGATGGTGCCGCGTCCCTGGCACTGCGGGCAGGTGCGCGCAACGGTCAGAAAGCCCTGAGAGAAGCGCACCTGGCCGGCGCCGCCGCAGGCGTTGCAGGTCTGCGGCGCGCTGCCTTCCGCGCTGCCGCTGCCCTTGCACTCCTCGCAGGCCTCGAGGCGCGGCACCCGCAGCGTCTGGTTGGTGCCGAAGGCCGCCTCCTCGAACGTCAGCTCGAGGTCGTAGCGCAGGTCGGCGCCGGGTGTGCCGCGCCGCCCGCGCCGGCGGCCGCCGCCGAGCACGTCGCCGAAGCCGAAGAGTCCGCCCAGGATGTCGGCGAAGTCGCCGAAGGTCTGCGGGTCGAAGCCGGAGAAGCCCCCCTGCGCTCCCAGCCCGCCGTGACCGAAGCGGTCGTAGCGCGCCCGCTTGTCGGCGTCGGAGAGCACCGAGTAGGCCTCGGCCGCCTCCTTGAAGCGATCCTCGGCCGTGGCGTCGCCAGGGTTCTTGTCGGGGTGGTACTGCGCCGCGAGCTTGCGGTACGCCTTCTTGATGTCGGCGGCGGCGGCCGTCCGCTCGACGCCGAGGACTTCGTAGTAGTCGCGCTTGCTGGCCATGGTAGGTGACATCTACGCGCTCACGCCTTCCCTCGTTCCTTCTCCTTTTCCTTCTCTCTCTCCTTCTCCTTCTTCTTGTCCTTGCTCGCGCTCTCCTTGGCCGCCGTCGTCTGCGCCAGCATCAGCTCCGAGAGCCGGTGGGAGATCGAGTTGAGGTCGAAGATCGCCGCCTCGATGTCGGCCTTGACTTCGGCGCTGAGCGCCATACGGGACTTGAGCAGCACCTGGGCGAGCTTCTTCTGCTCCTGCGGCTCGAGCCCTTCGCGCAGCTGCTCGAAGACGCGGTCGCAGGTGTAGATCAGCCCCTCGAGCCGGTTCTTGTGGCGGCGCAGCTCGCGGCGGTCCTGATCCTCCTGGTGGTGGCTGCGCGCCTCCTCGACCAGCCGCTCGACCTCTTCCTTCGACAACCCACCCGCCGGGTTGATCTGGATGCTCTGCGACTGGTTGGTCGCCATGTCGCGCGCCGAGACGTTGACGATGCCGTTGCTGTCGATGGCGAAGGTCACCTCGATCTGCGGCACGCCGCGCGGCGCCGGCGGCACGCCGTCCATCTCGAAGCGGCCGAGCGAGCGGTTCTCGGCGGCGATCTCGCGCTCGCCCTGCAGGCAGTGGATCTCCACCGTGTCCTGGTTGTCGGAGACGGTGGTGAAGATCTGCGTCACCTTGGTGGGGATCGTCGAGTTGCGGTCGATGAGGCGGGTGAAGAGGCCGCCGTGGGTCTCGATGCCGAGCGACAGCGGCGTCACGTCGAGGAGGACGATGTCCTTGACCTCGCCCTTGAGGATGCCGCCCTGGATGCCGGCGCCGATCGCCACCACCTCGTCGGGGTTGATCTCGCGATTGGGCTCGCGGCCGAAGATGCGCCTGACCGTGCCGATGACGAGCGGGCTCCGCGTCTGGCCGCCGACCAGCAGCACCTCGTCGATCTCGTCGGGACGCAGGCGCGCCTGGGTCAGCGCGTCGCGGCAGGGGGGCTCGGTCTTCTCCACCAGGTCGCGCACCAGGTCCTCGAACTTCGAGCGCGTCATGGTGCGCGAGAGGTGGCGCGGGCCGGTGGCGTCGGCGGAGATGAAGGGCAGGTTGATCGGCGCCTGGTCGGAGGAGGAGACCTCGCACTTGGCGCGCTCCGCCGCCTCCTTCAAGCGCTGCAGCGCCATGCGGTCCGAGCGCAGGTCGACGCCGGTCTCGGCGAGGAACTCCTCGATCAGCCAGTCCATGATCCGCTGGTCGAAGTCCTCGCCGCCGAGGTAGGTGTCGCCGGCGGTCGACTTCACCTCGAAGACGCCCTCGTTGAGCGTCAGGACCGAGATGTCGAAGGTGCCGCCGCCGAGGTCGTAGACGGCGATGTTCTTCACCCCTTCGCGGCGCTCGATGCCGTAGGCGAGGGCGGCCGCCGTGGGCTCGTTGATGATGCGCAGCACCTCGAGGCCGGCGATGCGGCCGGCGTCGCGCGTCGCCTGCCGCTGCGAGTCGTTGAAGTAGGCGGGGACGGTGATCACCGCCTCGGTGAAGCCCAGGCTCATGGCCTCGTCGGAGAAGGCCTTGATCTCCTGCAGGATGAAGGCGGAGATCTCCTCCGGGCTGTACTCCTTGTCGCGGATCTGGATCTTGACGTCGCCGTTCTGCGCGTTGATGACCGAGTAGGGCAGCACCTGCCGCGCCCGCTGCACTTCGTCGGAGGCGTACTTGCGCCCGATCAGCCGCTTGACGGCGAAGATGGTGTTCTGCGGGTTGGTGATCGCCTGCCGCTTGGCGATCTGGCCGACCAGACGGTCGCCGTCCTCGGTGAAGCCGACGATCGACGAGGTGGTGCGGCTCCCCTCGCGGTTGGCGATCACCTGCGGCGAGCCGCCCTCCATGATGGCGGCGCAGCTGTTGGTGGTCCCCAGGTCGATGCCGAGTACTTTCGTCACCGCTCCCACTTCTCGGCCGGCATCGCCACCCTCACCAGCGCCGGCCGCAGCAGCTTGCCGTGGATGGTGTAGCCGCGCTGCAGCTCGTCGACGACGGTAGGGGTCTCCACCGTCGCGTCGTCGACCCGCGCCACCGCTTCGTGCACCGCGGGGTCGAACGGCTCGCCCAACGCCGGCACCTCGGCCACCCCGCGCTGCCGCAGCAGCTCCGTGAACTGGCGCAGGGTCAGCTCGACGCCGACCTTGAGGTCGTCCACGGTGCCGCCGGCTGCGAGGGCTCGCTGCAGATTGTCTACGACCGGCAGCAGGTCGCGCAAGACGTCGCCGGCGGCGTAGCGCCGCAGGTCCTCGCGCTCGCGGTCGGAGCGGCGGCGGTAGTTCTCGAAGTCGGCGAGGGTGCGGATGGAGCGGTCGCGCAGGTCGGCGATCTCCTGCTGCAGCTCGGCGACGGCGGCGTCGGTCGACGGCTCCTCGCCGGGAATGATGTCGACGCCAGTCGCGCGGCCGCTTCCGGTCGCGCCGGCGGGTGGGTCGGCGTCGGCCTCGCGGCCCTGCACCGCTTCCAGCGCCTCGCGGGTGAGGGCTTCGACGTCGGCGTCCGCGGTCTCCTCGAGGTCGAGGACGTAGGCGTCGTCGTCGTGGCTATCGCCGTTGTGCTGCTTGTCGTTGTCGGCCATGCGGTTGCTTCACCCCTCGAACGTCTTCGCCAGCGCCTCGCTCAGGGTGTCGGCGAGGTACTCGACGAGCGGAATCACCTTGTCGTACTCCATGCGGGACGGGCCGAGGATACCCAAGCTGCCGAGCGTCCGCTCGCCGGCGTGGTAGGGCGCCGCCACGAGGCTGAAGTCGAGCTCGGAGGTGAGCTCGCTGTCGTCGCCGATCCAGGCCCGCACGCCGCCGCCCAAGAGGCACTGGTTGAGCAGGCGCACGAGGCGCGCCTTGTCGTGGAAGGCCTCGAACAGGCGACGCACCCGCGACAGGTCGGCGAGCTCGGGCTGGGTGAGGAGCTCGGCGGTGCCGTCCATGAGCAGCTCGGGACCGCCGGGCGAGAGACTCTTCTTCGCCAGCGCGATCGACAAGCCCATCAGGCGGTCGACCTGCGCCCGCTCGTCGTCCATCGCCAGCAGCAGGCGGTCGCGGATGTCGCCCAGGGTGAGGCCGCCGAAGCTCTCGGTCAGGTAGTTGCCGGCGCGGACCAGCTCCTCGCGCGAGACCGGCTCCTCCACCTCGACCAGCTTGCTGTCGATGAAGCCGCTCGAGGAGACGAGGACGCAGAGCACGCGGCGACCGGAGACCGGCACGAACTCGACGGTCTTGAGGACGGTGTCGGCGAGGGCCGGGATGAGCACCACGCCCACTTGATGGGTGAGCTCGGAGAGCAGCTGCGAGACCGCCGCCATCCGCTCGTCGGCGTCGCCGGCGGCGTCGAGGTGGCTGTCGATGTAGCGCCGCTCCTTCACCGGCACCGAGCGCTGGCGCATCAGCGTCTCGATGTAGAAGTGGTAGCCGGCGGGAGTGGGCACGCGGCCGGCCGAGGTGTGCGGCTGGCGCAGGTAGCCCTTCTCTTCCAGGTCGGCCATGATGTTGCGGATGCTCGCCGAGGAGAGGCCGTGCCGCTCCTGCTTCGCCACCGCCCGCGAGGAGACCGGGTCGCCGGCGGAGATGAAGGTATAGATGACGTCGCGCAGGATCTCGCGATCGCGCGGGGTGAGCGGAGCGGCGGGGCGGAGGGCGCGCATGGTTCGGGCTGGCGGTGGGGTTAGCACTCACGTTGAGCGAGTGCCAAGCAAGGATAGCCCAACCGACGAGTGCGAGGCGGATGAGCGCGAGGCCAACTCGTGAGCGAGCAGCCGCTCGCCGGGCTGCGGCTGAGCCTGGTCGGCCCCGGCAAGGTGGGGAGCAGCCTCGCGCGCTGGCTGCTCGCCGCGGGCGCGCAGATGAGCGCGGTCGTGCGGCGCGGCGGTCGAAAGCTGCCGCGCTGGGCCGCCGCAGCGGGGGCGCGCGCGGTCGGGCTCGACGAGCTCGAAAGCGCCGGCGACGACTTGCTGCTGCTGGCGGTGCCCGACGGCGCGCTCGCGGCTGTCGCCGCGCGTCTGGCCGCGCGGCCGCAGGCGCCCGTGGCGCTCCACGTCTCGGGCCTGCAGACAGCCGAAGCGCTGGCGCCGCTCCGCGCCGGCGGGACGGCGGTCGGCGGCTGGCACCCGCTGCGCTCGTTCCCGCGTCCGCTCCCTTCGCCGGCGCTGGCGCACAAGACGTTCTTCGCCGTCCAGGGCGATGCGCCGGCAAGCGAGCTGGCGACGCGGCTGGCGCTCGCGCTCGGGGCACCGCACGCCGAGGTCCCCGCGACGGCGCGCGCTCTCTATCACTTGGCCGCGACCTGGACCGCCGGCGGCACGGTGACGTTGCTCGGCGCCGCCGTCGACCTCCACCGGCACGCCGGCGTGTCCCCGGCCGCCGCGCCGGGTCTCGCCGAGCTCGGCCGCGGCGCGCTGGCGCTCGCCGATCCAGCCTCTCCGGTGGCGACGTTGAGCGGGCCGGTGGCGCGCGGCGAAGCCAGCTATCTGGAGCAACTGGCGGCGCTCCGCGAGGCCTTTCCCGTCCTCCATCCGCTGGCTGTCCTCGTTGGACTCGAGGCCCTGCGCCAGCTCGCCGAACGAGGCCCGCTCAATCCGGCGCAAGCGGCTCTGCGTACAGCATTAGGCGCGATTTGCGAGCGGCGCGATTTTCTTGACCCCCTCCGGGGCCAGGTGTAATCTCCTAGATCCACCCGAGCCGAGGCTCGAGGCCGCATGGTCTTCTTCAATTACAGCACCATGCAGATGGCTGCGAAGGTCGTGTACTACGGCCCCGGTCTCTGCGGCAAGACCACCAACCTCCAATACATCTACTCGCGCACCGCTAAGGAATCCCGCGGCGAGATGGTCTCGCTGGAGACCGAGACCGACCGCACGCTCTTCTTCGATCTCCTCCCCATCGACGTCGGCTCGATCGCCGGCTTCGCCACCCGCGTCCAGCTCTACACCGTTCCCGGCCAGGTCTTCTACAACACGACGCGCAAACTGGTGCTCAAAGGGGTCGACGGCGTCGTCTTCGTCGCCGACTCGCAGCGCCCGACCCTGCAGGCCAACATCGACTCCTTCCGCAACCTGGAAGAGAACATCCAGGAGATGGGACTGTCGATGGAGACCGTGCCGCTCGTGCTGCAGTACAACAAGCGCGATCTGCACGACATCGCCTCGGTCGAGGAGCTCAACCAGGCGCTCAACCGCGGCAACTGGCCCTTCTTCGAGGCTTCCGCGCTCACCGGCACGGGGGTCTTCGAGACGCTCAAGGGCATCTCGAAGCTGACGCTCCTGTCGCTCAAGAAGCGGCTGTCGAAGGATGCGCCACGCCCTGGTGTCGTGACTCGCCCGACGGCTCCCGTTGCGCGGCCGGCGCCGCAGCCTCAGCCGCACCCCGAGCCGGCGGCCGTGGGCAGCGGTGCGGGACGCGGTGCGAGCGGCGTGCACACGCCGGCAGCTGCAGCGGCCGGGCGGCGGCTCCGGCGCCAGCTGCGCCGGCACCGGCGCCGGTCGTGCCGCAGGCGCCGCCGCCCGCGGCGATGCCGAGCCGCCCCGCGGCAGCGCCGAGCCGTCCGGCGGCAGCGGCTTCGGTGGCTGCGGCGCCGCGGCCCGCAGCACCCAAGGCAAAGACGCAGAGCGACGTCCTCGCCGAGCTCGAGAAGATCCGCCGTCAGGCCTTGCGGCCGGCGGGGGCGGCCGTCGCTCCCCCCCACGTGGCCCCGGCATCGTCGCCGCCTGCGGTCGCGCCGACGCTGGCGCCGGCTGCCGCGGCGGCGGCGGTCAACGGCAAGCACGAGATCAACCGCGAGATCCAGCTCACCCTGAAGAAGGGCGACTTCGAGCGCGCCAAGCGCTTCCTACTTACCTTGCAGGTCGAAGATGGCCAGCACCAGGTGATGGAAGCCGTGCGCGACTTCCAGGTCGACATCGGCAGCGTGCCGCACCACCAGAAAGTGGTGCTCCGCCTCAACATCGCGCTGCGCACCAAAGAGTAGGCGGGCTCCCACGCCCGCCAGTCGTGTCGTCGCCGCCGGCGACGCTGCGGGCTGACAGTGGCGCTGGTTTCCTCTCGCCACGACGCGGGCTCCAAAGGAGCAGCGGCGGTCGCCACCCCGCCGCCAAGGAGGCTATCGACCATGCGCGCCCATCGCCCACTCCGCTGTCTCGGCGCCTTCCTCCCCGTCCTCGCCCTGCTCGTCTGCGGCCCCGCGGCCGGCAGCTCTTGGGGCTGGCCCGGCGGCGCTGCCCGCCTCGACGTCGCCGGCGGCTCGCTCGAAGTGACGCTTCGTCCCGACCGCGGCCCCGCCCTGCGCCTGATCTCCGAGGGGCAGAGCCGCTGGGTCTTCGACGGCCCCACCAGCAACCTCGTCGGCGGCTCCTACTCGATCCTGCTGCGCAACCGCACCAGCGAACGGCTGAAGGTCGTCATCGGCGTCGACGGCCTCAACGTCTACGGCCGCGAGGTGGTGGCTGGCAGCTCGTCCGAGGACGTCGGCTCGATCCTCGCGCCGTGGAGCGACCGCACGCTTCCCGGCTGGCAGCTCGACGACGCGCGGGCGCAGCGCTTCCTCTGGAGCCCGCCGGAGTGGAGCGAAGGCGAAGGTCGCACCGACTCGCAGATCGGCCTCGTCACCGTGCAGGTCTACCGCGAGTGGCAGGAGCCGTCGTGGCAGTACCACCGTCGCCCCGAGCGCGACGGCAGCAGCGGCTCCGCGGCGCCGCGCGAAGCGCCGGCATCTGAGCCGGCGCCGGCCACCGGCAGCGAGTCCGCCGGCGCCGAGAAGCGGCGCGGCGACGACGAAGCCGCCCCCGGGCTGCACGCGCACCGCCGCGCCCCCATCGGCACCGCTTCGGGCGACGACGTCGACAACTGGGTGCGCACGGTGCGCTTCGTCGCCGCCACCGCCTTCCCCGAGAGCTGGGCCGTCATCGACTACGGCCGCGCCCGCTACGCCGGACCGCCGCCGCGGCCGCGCTGGGAAGACGACCTCCTCGGCCTCGACGTCGCCCCCGACGCCGACGGCACCCGCATCGTCGCCGTCGCCCGCGGCTCCGCCGCCGACCGCGCCGGCCTCGAGCCCTACGACGTCATCGTCCGCATCGACACCGTCCCGGTTCCCAGCCCCACGGCGACCCGCCGCATCCTGCGCAGCAAGCAGCCCGGCGAGTACGCCTTCCTGCGCGTGCGCCGAGGCCCGCACGAGCTGGCGGTGAAGATCCGGACGTAGGAGGGCGGGACTCGCGCCGCGCCTCGCGCGACCGTCTCGCAGCTGCCGTCACGCGAGCGTGCTGCCGCGCTGCGATACGCTCTCGGCGATGCGCTGTCCTTTTTGCGACGCCAATCGCGACCGGGTGGTCGACTCGCGGGAGAGCCGTGACGGCGCGGTGATCCGGCGGCGGCGCGAGTGCCTGGAGTGCGGACGCCGCTTCACCTCCTACGAGCAGATCGAGGAGGTGCAGCATATGGTGGTCAAGCAAGACGGCCGGCGCGAGGAGTTCTCGCGCAAGAAGCTGCTCGAGGGCCTGGTCACCGCCGCGCGCAAGCGGCCGATCTCGACGCGCCAGCTGGAAGACATCGTCGACGCCACCGAGAGCCTCCTCCACCAGCGCGAAGACCGCGAGATCAGCACCCAGGACATCGGCGCCTTCGTGATGGACCGCCTGAAGACGCTCGACCAGGTTGCCTACGTCCGCTTCGCCTCGGTCTATCGCCGCTTCGACGACATCGAGGCCTTCCAGCAGGTGCTCAAGAACCTCATCCAACCGGGCGGCCGCGCCGCCGAGGGCTGAGCCGTGCCCGCCAAGCCCAGCCGGCGCTACTCGGGCGTGGTGGTGATCTCGCAGCTGCGCGCCGAGCTCGACCGGCTCATCCAGGAGGTGCTCGCCGCCACCGAGACCTCGGGCCGCGGCGGCTGGGCGCCGGCCATCGACGTCGTCGACCTCGGCCACGCACTGCTCGTGCAGGTCGAGGTCGCGGGCGTCGCCCCCGCCGATCTGCGCGTCGAGATCGAGGGCACGACGGTGCGCGTCCACGGCCGTCGGCGCCTCACCTTTCCCAAGCCGGGCCGCATCCGCTTCCACTGCCTGGAGCGGCAGGAAGGCAGCTTCGTGCGGCAGGTCGACATCTTCGAGCCGGTCAACTTCGCACGCGCTTCGGCACGGCTCGAGCGCGGTCTGCTCTGCGTCGAGCTGCCGCGGGTCGAGGACCGCCGCCGCCGCCACTTCGACCTCACGATCGAGGAGACGCCGGAGGAATGAGCGCCGAAGAGCCCACCACCGTCGAAGAGACTCCGCAGCTGCCCGACCTGCTGCCGGTGCTGCCGCTGCGCGACATGGTGCTCTTCCCGTTCATCATCCTGCCGCTGTCGGTGGCGCGCGAGAAGAGCATCCAGGCGGTCGACCGCTCACTCGCCGAGAACCGCCTGCTCATGCTGGTGGCGCAGAAGGACCCCGCCACCGAAGATCCCGCGCCTGAGGACCTCTACGACGTCGGCACGGTGGCGAGCATCACCCGCATGCTCAAGCTGCCCGACGGCCGCATCCGCATCCTGGTGCAGGGCGTGGCGCGCGCCCGCGTCACCAACCTGACGCAGACCGAGCCCTTCCTGCAGGCGAAGCTCGAACAGCTGCCCGACCAGGCGCTGCCGCAGGGGCCGCTCGAGGTCGAGGCGCTGGTGCGCAGCGTCCGCCAGGAGCTCGAGAAGGCGGTGCAGCTGGGCAAGACGATCTCGCCCGAGGTGATGGTCATCGTCGCCAACCTCGACGACCCGGGCCGCCTCGCCGACCTCGTGGCGTCGAACCTCGAGCTCAAGCTCGGCGAGGCGCAAGGCGTGCTCGAGGAAATCGACCCGGTGGCGCGCCTGCGCAAGGTCGCCGACGTGCTGGGCCGCGAGATGCAGCTCCTCGCCATGCAGCAGGAGATCGCCTCGCACGCGCGCGACGAGATGGACAAGACGCAGCGCGAGTACTTCCTGCGCCAGCAGCTCAAGGCGATCCAGCAGGAGCTCGGCGAGGGCGACGACCTCGCGGAGGAGATCGCCGGCTGGCGGCAGAAAGCCGACGAGAAGCAGCTCTCGGAAGCTGCCCGCGAGGAGCTCGAGCGCCAGGTCAAACGCCTCGAGCGCAGCCACCCGGACTCGGCGGAGGCGGCGATCACCCGCACCTACCTCGACTGGCTGACCGGCCTGCCGTGGGGCACGACGAGCGAGGACCGCCTCGACCTGCCGCACGCGCGGCAGGTGCTCGACGAGGACCACTACGACCTCGAGAAGATCAAGGAGCGCATCGTCGAGTTCCTCGCCGTGCGCCAGCTCAAGGCCGACGCCAAGGGGCCGATCCTCTGCTTCGTCGGCCCGCCGGGCGTCGGCAAGACCTCGCTCGGCCGCTCGATCGCGCGCGCGCTCGGCCGCCAGTTCGTGCGCATCTCGCTGGGCGGCGTGCGCGACGAGGCGGAGATCCGCGGCCACCGCCGCACTTACGTCGGGGCGCTGCCGGGGCGCATCCTGCAGGGGCTCAACCAGGCGGGCACCAGCAACCCGGTGTTCATGCTCGACGAGATCGACAAGCTGGGCGCCGACTACCGCGGCGACCCGTCGGCGGCGCTGCTCGAGGTGCTCGACCCGGAGCAGAACGACAGCTTCCGCGATCACTACCTCGGCCTCGAGTACGACCTCTCGAAGGTGATGTTCATCGCCACCGCCAACCTGCTCGAGCCGATCCACCCGGCGTTCCGCGACCGCATGGAGGTGGTGCGGCTCTCCGGCTACACCGAGGAGGAGAAGCTCCACATCGCGCGCCGCCATCTGATCCCCAAGCTGCTCGAGCGGCACGGCATCTCGGCCGAGCACGCCACCTTCACCGACGGCGGGCTGCGCCGCATCCTCTCGGGCTACACGCGCGAGGCGGGGCTGCGCAACTTCGAGCGCGAGATCGCGTCGATCTGCCGCAAAGTCGCGGTCAAGGTGGCGGAAGCGATGGCAGGCGGACCGAAGCGTGGCCCGGTGGTGATCAGCCCGCGGCGCGTCGAGCGCTACCTCGGGCCTCCACGCCACCGCTCGGACGAGCTCCTCGACCGCGACCGCGTCGGCGTCTCCACCGGGCTGGCGTGGACGGAGACCGGCGGCGACCTGCTCTTCATCGAGGTGGTGGCGGTGCCCGGCAAGGGCAAGCTGCTGCTCACCGGCCAGCTCGGCGAGGTGATGAAGGAGTCGGCGCAGGCGGCGCTGTCATTCGCGCGCGCGCACGCGGCGCAGCAGGGGCTCGACGGCCGCTTCTTCGCCGACAACGACCTGCACGTGCACGTGCCGGCGGGCTCGATCCCCAAGGACGGCCCCTCGGCCGGCATCACCATCGCCGCCGCCATCGTCTCGGCGGCGACGCAGCGGCCGATCGACCGCCGCATCGCGATGACGGGCGAGATCACGCTGCGCGGCACGGTGCTGCCCATCGGCGGCCTCAAGGAGAAGGTGCTGGCGGCGCGCCTCGCCGGCATCTCGACGGTGGTGCTGCCGAAGCTCAACGAGCGGGACCTCGAGGAGGTGCCGCCGCAGGTGAAGAAGGGGCTGACGTTCCACTTCGCGGAGCACATGGAAGAGGTGCTGCGGTGGGCGCTGCTCCCCGAGCCCGTGCGCGGCGACGTCGTCGCGATGTCGAGCGAGACCGAAGCGTCGTCGCTGCCGTCGTGAGCGGCGGCGAGGACGCCCTCATCGCCTGGCTGCGCCGCACGTTGGGCTCGCCGACGAGCGAGTTGATCGGCGACGACGCCGCCATGCTGCGGCTGGGCGGCGAGTGGGCGCTGACCGTCGATAGTCAGATCGAAGGTACGCATTTCCCCGCAGGTCTCGACGCGGCTGTGATTGCGCGGCGGCTGCTGGCGGTGAACGTTTCGGACCTCGCAGCCGTCGGAGCGGTGCCGGTGTACGGCCTATTAGCGCTATCGGCGCCGCCGAGCTTCGACCATCGCCGCTTCTTCCGCGCTTTCGCCGCCGCAGCGAAGCGGTTCGAGACCACCCTCGCCGGCGGCGACCTCGCGCGCGCGCCGGTCGTCGTCGCCACATTGACGGTGCTCGGCCGGCGTCGCGGCCCGCGTTGGCTGCGTCGCGACGGCGCTCGCGCCGGCGACGCGATCTGGGTCGGCGGCACAATCGGCGAATCGGCGCTGGGACGTCGCCTCCTCGACCGTGGAGCCGTTTGGCGCAAGAACCGCGTCGAGCTACCGGCGGACTTGTTGCTCGACGATGCCACGAAGCGCGTGGCGCGCCACGCAGTCGAGCGTCACTTACTGCCCGAGCCGCAGCTCGAGCTCTCAACGCGACTCGTGCGTCGAAAGCGTTGCGCCTGCATCGACGTCTCGGACGGCTTGTCACGCGACCTGAACCGTCTCGTCACCGCGAGCGGCGTCGGCGCAACGATGGTCGCCGAGAGCTTGCCGTTGCCCGGAAACGCCGCGCGACTCACCATCGCACTCGGCGCACATCCCCTGGAGCTAGCACTCGGCGGCGGCGAGGATTACGTGTTGCTCTTCACCCTCCCCGACGGCGCGACGGCGCCGACAGGCTGCACGCAAATCGGCCGCATCGATCGGCGCGAGGGATTGCGATTGCAGCGCGGCAAGAACGTCGAGGCCCTGGCCGCGATCGGGTGGGATCACTTGCAGAGCTAGCGGACCGGAAGTGGTTGGTGACGTCGGAGCAGCAGTGGCTTTCCGGCCGGCGGGTGGCGGCGGGGCCGGGGGCCGCCGCGGCCGGGCACGCGGCGCGCTCTGCTGATACTTGGGAGGTTGGCGCGCCGCTCGGTCGGAACGCGCCGGAACAGCCGCTGTCCCTCACCGATCGACGAAGCGCGCTCCTCCAGGCCCGGCCACGGCGGCCCCCGCCCCCGCTCGTACCCGCCTCCAGCTGTGACCTCGCAGCTTCATAGCGCAAGCTCGAGTGCTGCCGTGAAGGCCGGACCACTTTGCCTCGCGGCGAGCGATCGCTACGGTCGGTTGGCTGTCGCGCCGCTCACACCCGGGATGCGCAACGTCGCACCGTCTCTAAAAACTCGCGGCACAAGGAGTGGTCGCCGGAAGAGCCAGATTTCGCCCTCACCGTAGGCGACGCGCTGATAACCGCGCTCGCCGTTGCGAACGCCGACGCGATCGACACGTTTTCAGCTGCGATCCACGTCGGCCTCTCTGTCATCGCGAGACCGCGCAGCGGCCGTGGCGGTCTCGATCATCGAGATTGCTTCGTCGCTTCGCTCCTCGTAATGACGTTGAAGGTCGTTCAGCATTCGTTGACATCGTGTGACTCGATCACTGCGACGTCGAGCGCTGGATTCACTCCGGCGACCACCTGTGTGCCGCGAGTAGTTGCGGACGAAGGGCGTTGCGCATCCCGGTTATGAGCGGCACGACAGACTTCCGCAGCAGCGACCGCTCGCCGTGAGGCAAAGTGGTGCGACCTTCACGGCGACAGTCGAGCTCGCCACCAGGTCGCTCGACGATCACTGACGAAGGCGTTCGCGCCCGCGGGGCCTGGGGGCGCTGCGACGGGGGGCTCCGGAGGGCGCACGCGTGAGACGGCGATAGGCAGCGCCCGTTGCTCGCGCCCGGAGGCGAGCGCGCAATCTCCACCTGCATACTTCATATTGCGCGCGTCCCCCCGACGCAGCGCCCCCAGGACCCGCAGGCGAACGCCGGCCGGAAAGCCACCGATCGCCAGACGACCACAACCGCTGACATCCCTCCCCTCCCAAAAAAAGCCCGCGTTTACAACGCAAACGCGGAATGCAAAATAAAAAAAGCCCCGCCGGTCCGCAGACCGGCGGGGCCTCTCAACAGTCAGCTCGTCGTTTTTGTCAGCGCCGCACGAGGCGCAGCGGCTTGCGGATCTCGCTTTCGATACGCGACAGGCGCTGCTCCAACTTGCGCAGCAGCGACGTCACCGCGCCGCTGATGCCGCCGACGACGGTAGCCGCCGGGGGACGGCCCGGCGGACGCCCGCGACGCTTGGCGCCGCTGCCTGGCGGACGACCGCGCCGCTTCGCGCCGGTGCCCGGCGGACGGCCGCGACGAGCGCCCGTAGCAGCCTTCGCGCCCGTGCCCGGGCGGCGGCCGCGGCGGCTTTCGCTGCGCAGCTGCGTGAATACCGCCACCGCTTCCGGCTTGTAGCGGCGGCGGCGGCCGCTGCCGACGCTCGGGATGCGGCTGCCGTGCGTCTTCACGTAGCGCAGCAGCGTCGGATACGACACCTTCGTCTGCTTCGCGACCTCGGTGAGCGTCAACAGCCGCTCGCCACCGCCGCCGACGGCTGCTGCAGCTTTGCGCGGACGGCCGCGACGACGACGCCCGTTCGCGGGCGCCGCTACCGCAGCTGCAACCGCCTTACGCGGACGGCCGCGACGACGCGGCCCGGCCGGCGCTGCCGACGCGTTCTTGCGCGGGCGGCCCCGCCGCGCCAAGTTCTCCTCGCGCAGCTGCTCGAACACCGGCAGCGCGTGCTCCGGGTAGCGCTGCGTGCGCCCTTTCCCCACCGATGGTATGCGATCGCCGTAACGCTTCTTGTACTTCTGAAGCGTCGGCATCGAAAGCTTGGTGCGCTTGGCCACCTCGGTCAGCGTCAACAGTCGCTGACCGCCCCCGCCGGTGGCGGCGCTTGCCGCGGACTCGTTCGCCATGGGATCTCCCGAAGTTCGGTCGTTCGACCTGGGTAGGCTTCGGACGCAGCCACGATTATCGAGAATCGCGAGAATGATTGTCAACTAGGCGAAATATTTCGTCCGACCGCCAGCTTTATGTTTCGATGCGATGGCGACGCCGCGGATCGAGCGCGTCGACCAGCCCGTCGCCGAGGAAGTTGAGGCCGAGCACCGTCCACACGATGGCGAGACCGGGGAAGAGCGCTACGTGCGGCGCGTCGAGCAGGTGGGCGCGGCCGGCGTTCACCATCGCGCCCCACGAAGCGCCCGGCGGCGGTTGCCCGAGGCCGAGGAACGACAACCCCGCCTCGGCGAGCACCGCGCCCGCCATGCCGAGCGCCGCCTGCACGACGAGCAGCGGCAGCACGTTGGGCAGCACGTGGCGCCACACCACCCGCCGCGCCGGCAGCCCGGCGGCGCGCGCCGCCAACACGAACTCCTCCTCGCGCAGCTTGAGCACCTGGCCGCGCACGAGCCGCGCGTAGCCGACCCAGCCGATGACGGCGAGCGCCAGCACGACGTGTGACAGCGCCGGCCCGAGCACGGCGACGAGGGCGATGGCGAGCAGGATGCCGGGGAAGGCGAGCACGACGTCGGTCAAGCGCATGAGCACCGTGTCGACGGCGCCGCCCGCGTAGCCCGAGAGCGCGCCGATCAGCGTCCCGAGGGCGCCGGCGAGGCCGACGACCGCGAAGCCGACCGCCACCGACACGCGTGCGCCGTGGAAGAGCCGCGACAGCACGTCGCGGCCGAGCTCGTCGAGGCCGAGCGGGTGGCCGGGGCCGGGCGGCTGCAAGCGCAGCTCGAGCAGCTGCGCCGTCGGCGAGTACGGCGCCAGCCACGGGCCGACGAGCGCGCCGAGCAGCACGACGGCCACCATTGCACCGCCGACGAACAGGCTCCAGCGGCGCGCCGAGCGCGGCGCGCGTTGCGCCACAGCGACCGTCGTTTCCGCGATCATCGGGCTCGGCGATGCACCGCTCGCCGCCATCTCGCCGACATGCGGCTCGGCCGTTGCCGGCCGCGGCTCTTCGGTCACCAGTGCTCCGCGATCGACCGCGCCACGGCTTCCATTCCTTCGCGGTCCACCTCGTCGAACGCCGCCGGCTGGTGCGAGTCGACGTCGAGCACAGCCACCAGCTCGCCCTTGCGGTCGCGGATCGGCACCACGATCTCCGAGCGCGCCGCCGCGTCGCAGGCGATGTGACCGGGAAAGGCGTCGACGTCGAGCACCAGCTGCGTGCGCTCTTCGCGCGCCGCGGCGCCGCAGACGCCGCGGTCGTAGGGGATCTCGAGGCAGCCGAGCGGGCCCTGATAGGGACCGACGCGCAGGAGGCGCGGCGCCACGACGCGATAGAAGCCGGCGAAGCTGGCGTACGGCAGCGCCTGGTAGACGAGGCATGCCGCGCTAGCCATGATCGCCACCGCGTCGCCGCAGCCGGGCAGCACGCCGCCGAGCGCCTGCTCGAGGTCGCGATACGCGGCGCGCTTCGCCTCGCCTTCCAGCAGCGTGCCGCGAGGAAGCGCGGTCGTCGCCAATGTCGTCGTGTGTTCCATCACGAGCTCCTTCCAAAACGGATGCGCGGATCGAGCGCTGCGTAGACGAAGTCGGTGGCGAGGTTGACGAACAGGTAGGTGAGCGCGATGAGCAGCACCGCGCCCTGCAGCAGCGGGTAGTCGCGCAGGCGGATCGACTCGATGAGCAAGCGGCCGACGCCGGGCCAGCCGAAGATCGTCTCGGTGAGGATGGCGCCGGTGAGCAGGGAGCCGAACTGCAGACCCAGCACGGTCACCACCGGCACCAGCGCGTTCTTGAGCGCATGCCGCCCCACCACCACCGCGCCGCCGAGACCGCGCGCCCGCGCGGCGAGCAAATACGGCCGCACCAGCTCGTCGGCGAGCGCGGCGCGCACCATGCGGGTGAGCAGGCCGGCGAGGCCGGCGCCGAGCGTGATCGCCGGCAGCACCACGCTCGCCGCGCCCTCGCGGCCGGAGACCGGCAACAGGTCCCAGTAGATCGCGAAGAGCAGGATCAGCATCGGCCCCAGCCAGATCGACGGCAGCGAGACGCCGACCAGCGACAGCAGGCGCGCTCCATGATCGATCGCGCCATCACGGTGAAGCGCCGCCACGACACCGAGCGGCAGCGCCACGAGGAGCGCGATGAGCATCGAGGCAACCGCGAGCTCGAGCGTCGCCGGAAAGCGCTCCGCGAGCACCGCCAGCACCGGCCGGCCGCTGTGCAGCGACTCGCCGAGATCGCCGCGCGCGAGGCCGCCGAGGAAGGTCCCGTACTGCAGGAGCAGAGGCCGGTCGAGGCCGAGGTCGTGGCGCAGCGCCTCGACGTCGGTGCGCTGCGCGCCCTCGCCGAGCATCATCTCCACCGGGTCGCCGGGGATGAGGTGGATGAGCGAAAAGACGAGCGTCGCGGCGAGCAGCGCCGTCGGCACCACCTGCACGAGCCGCCGCAGCAGATAACCGGTCACTGCGGCACCATAGCGTTGCCGTCGAGCGGGCTCAAGGCGGGTTACCGAGCAAAGGGTAAGATTCCCTCACCCGACCCAACATGGCGCCGTCGCCGCACGCTCCGCAGGATCCGCGCGGCGCCGTTCTACTCCTGCCTTTCGATTGGTGAGGCATCCGATGCCGATGACAACCACCGAACGTCTCCGCCGCGCTCCGCGCCGAGTCTGGCTTGCGCTTTCCATCTGCCTCGCGTTGCCCGCCGCCTCCGCAGCGCAGCGAGACGTCGCGGCCGAGGGATCGCCGGCGAGCGGCTGCGCCGTCGACACGGCCCTCGCCGACTTCGCCGCCGGCGAGGCGAGCGCGCTCAACCTCACCGCCAGCCCCGGCGACGTACGGCTCGCCTCGACGGGCGACCAGCGAACCGACCAGCAGGCGACGATGATGGGAGGCGCGCATCTGCCGATCAGCGCGACGACGTGGCGCGCCCAGGTCTTCACCGCCGGCGTCACCGGCGAGCTGCTGTCGGCCGGCGTCTTCCCCCTCTGGGTCGGTCCCTTCGGATCGGTGCCCAACCTCACCCTGTCGCTGCGCGCCGCGAGCGGTGGCGTGCCCATCGGCCCCGATCTGGTCGCGCAGACCATCCCTCCGTGGTTCGGCAATTGGGTCGACATTCCCTTCCCGAGCCCGCCGACGCTGCAGGCAGGCAGCGAGTACGCGCTGATCCTGCGGCCGGCGACCGATCCTCCCGAGGGCACCTACTCCTGGGCCCTAAACTCGGCCGACACCTACGACGGCGGCGCGCCGGCGGTCTCCACCGACGGCGGCTCGTCGTGGTCGCCGCCGACCGGCGACCCCGCCAACGACCACTGGGACTTCGCCTTCCGCACCTTGATGAGCCCGGCGCCGCCGCACGCGTATGCCGTGGAGGGCACTCTCACCTCTTCCGTCAAGGACTCGGCGGTGGCGCCCGGGGACACCGTGCATTGGGGCAGCCTGAGCTGGACGGCGACGGTCCCGGCCGGGGCCGCGCTCCGCTTCCAGGTCGCCGCCAGCCATTCGGCGGCCGGACCCTTCCTCTTCGTGGGTCCCGACGGCACCGCCGTCACCTGGTTCGCGAACAGCGGCGCTTCGCTGGCGCAGCTCGACGGCATGCGGTACCTGCGCTACCGCGCCCTGCTGGCGAGCGAGGATCCGGCGTCGACGCCGGAGCTGCACGACGTCTCGATCTGCTTCGAGACCTTGCCGGCTCCAGACGGTTTCGGGGTGCTGCGCGGCAGCGTCGTCGACGGCGTCTTCGGCGGTCCCGTCGCCCTTGCCGACGTCGACGTGGGTCCCTACTCCGCGACGACCGACGCGAGCGGGCTGTTCGAGATCGACGGCGCGGCAGCCGGGACGTACGAGCTGACGGCTTCGGCGGCCGGCTACGCCAGCTCGACGGTGGCCGGCGTGCCGGTGCTCCCCGGGTCGCTGAGCCCGCCCGTCGTCGTCGCCCTCGCTCCACTGGGAGCGTGTGTCAGCGACACGCTGCGGCCGGCGTTCGCGGCGGGTACCAAGAGCGGCGTGGACGTCGACGCGGTGCCGGGCGACGTCCTGCTGGCGCGCACCGCCGCGCTCGACCAATCGCAGTCGTCGACCGGGCGCGGGGCGAGCTTCACCACCGACACCCTCCAGGGCCAGACCTTCACGCCGGCGGTGAGCGGTTTGCTGCAGCGCGTGGACGTCTACCTGGGGTGCTTCCAATGCACGGGCCCCGATCCCGACGTCACGGTGGAGATCCGCACCGCCGGCGGCGGCGCGCCCGGCGACACCGTGCTGGCGACGGCCACGATCCCCGGCTACTCCTCACCGATAGACCAGTACTACACCGCCGTCTTCCACCAGCCGGCGAGCTTGGTGGCCGGGACGCGGTACGCCTACGTACTGCGGCTACGGTCGGATCGGTCCGCCGGCTTCTACCTCGCTCTCAGCAGCCTGGACACGGTCCTCGATCCGGGTTCGACGGATCAGTACCTCGGCGGCAGGTCCGTCACCGCGTACGGCGGCGCGGTCTGGAACCTCAACACGACGGACCTCCTCTTCCGCACCTACATGTCGGCGCCGCCGAGCTATGTCGCCGCCGGCACTCTCGAGTCCTCGCGCAAGGACTCCGGGGCGCCGCAGTGGCGGTGGAGCAGCCTGTCCTGGACGGCGGACGCGGGGGCGAGCGGCACTGTCGGCTTGCAGGTGGCGGCGAGCAGCAACCCCTCGGGGCCGTTCGCCTTCGTGGGGCCCGACGGTACCGCGGCCACGTTCTTCACCAGCAGCAGCGCCGCGCTCGGTCCGCTCGGCTACGCGCGGTACCTGAAGTACAAGGCCTACCTGGGCACCGGCGACGTCGAAGAAAGCCCTGCGCTCCATGAGGTCAGCGCCTGCTACGAAGCTCCCCCGGCGCTGCTCGTCAACGGCTTCGAGACCGGCAACACCTCCGGCTGGGGCGGCGCTACGCCTTGACCCGGCCGAAGTGCGCGGCTCAGGCCGCAGCTCATTCGACGATGCGCAGCTGACGCACCAGGTACGAGAGCGCTTGCCGCGTCAGGCCCAGCCGCCGCGCTGCCTCGGCGCGGTTGCCTTGAGCAGCACGCAACGCGTCTTCGACCAGCCGGCGGCGGAAGGTCTCCACCTGCTGGTGGTACGTGCCCGCCGGCCGCGACGCCGCTTCCACGGCTTCGGGCAGCTGCAGGTGGTCGCGCTCGATGGTGCCGCCCTCGGCGAGCGCCGCCGCCACCTCGAGCACGTTCTCGAGCTCCCGCACGTTGCCCGGCCAGCGGTGGGCGAGCAGCCGCTCGCGCGCGCTGCGCGACAGGCGGCACGGCCGCTTGCCGCGGCTGGTGCGCGCCAGAAAGTGCTCCGCCAACAGCAGCATGTCGGTGCCACGCTCGCGCAGCGGTGGCAGCTCGACGACGGCGACGCGCAGCCGGTAATAGAGATCCTCGCGGAAGCTCTTCTCGCGCACCATCGTCGCGAGATCGCGATGGGTCGCCGCGACGACCCGTACGTCGACGGTGCGCGGCGTCGCCTCGCCCAACCGCCGCACTTCTTTCTCCTGCAGCACGCGCAGCAGCTTGCCTTGCGCTGCGAGGGGTAGATCGCCGATCTCGTCGAGGAAGACAGTCCCGCCGCGCGCCGTCTCGAAGATGCCGGCGCGGTCGCGGTCGGCACCGGTGAAGGCGCCCTTGGCGTGGCCGAAGAGGTCCTCGAGCAGCAGGCTCTCCGACAGCGCGGCGCAGTTGATGGGGAGGAACGGCCCGTTGGCGCGCACCGACAGGCGGTGGACCTGCCGCGCCACCAGCTCCTTGCCGGTGCCCGACTCGCCGAGGACGATGATCGGCACCTCGCCCTGCGCCAATCGCGGTAGCCGCGCCAGCCCTGCGAGCAGCGCCGGGCTCTCGCCGACGATGCCCGGCACCGGCTGCCCGGCGGTGGCGGCGCGGATCGCCGGCAATTGTTTGAGCAGCAGCCGGAAGAGTGACTTCACCACCGGGTCGAGGCGCGGCGCCCGCAGCACCAGGTGGCCGTCGCCGAGTGGCGCCACCAGCTCCTCGTCGCCGCCGGGCCCGGCCAGCAGCACCTGGTCGCCGGCGCGCGTGCGCATGGCGAGGTAGGCGCTCTCGGCTCCCGCCGCCGCGAACAGGCGGAAGAGTCCGTCCTCGTCGTGCGTGCTCTCGGCGAGGTGCGCGGAGAGCGCGTCCCACGGGCCGGTGAGGCGCCCTTCGAGCTGCGCCGCGAGCTCGCCGGCGCCGTGGCGGCGCAGCGTGGCGATGGCACGGCGCACGCGCGGCACCGGCAAGAGGCCGGGAGTGATGCGCTCGAAATCGAAGGCGAGGCGCGCGACGCGATAGGGCTCGAGCCCGTCGAGGTCGGCCCAGCGTCCGCGGGACGGGTGCGAGCCGGCGAGCACGGCTTCCCACAAATGCTGCAGCGGACCGTCGGCCGAGGCGACGGCGCGCTCGCGCTCGCCGGCGTGCGCCCAAAGCGCCGGCAGCTCTTCGCGCTCGAGCACGCGCTCGGCGTCGGTGCCGTGCGCGCAGAGCAGCCGGCGTGCTTCCTCGGCGCGGCCGAGCCAGCCGAGGGCGCGGGCGGCGAGGATCGCGAGCTCGGCGCGCGCCGGGCCGTCGACGGCGGCGAGCGCGGCCTCGGCGATCTGCAACGCCGCGCTCGGGCGGCCGCGCACGAGCTCGACGCGGACGCGTGCCGCGGCGTCGGCGAGCGCCGGCGAGCGGCCGCGCGCGCCGTCGGCCAGCCGCGCCTCGGCGCGGATCTGCTCGAGCGCCTCGTCGATGCCGACCAGGCGGCCGCGGCGCAGACGCGCCTCGACCAATCGACGCACGGCGCGGCGGCGCTGGCGGCCACCGCCGTTGCGCAGCAGACGCACCGCGTGGGCGGCGGCGCGCTCGGCGCCGAGGAGATCGCCGTGCCGCAGGCGAGCCATCGCGACGTCGTCCCACAGCAGGGCCGCGTCGGCCGGTCCGACGACGCGGCGACAGCGGCGCAGCGCCTCGATGGGACCGGCGGCCGCCCCGGGACCGGCGGCGAGCGCGGCGCGCAAGGCCTGCAGGCGATACCAGCGCCAGGCGTGCCGCTCGTCGCTGACCGCGGCGCGCGAGCGCTCCAGCGCCTCGTCGAGCGCAGCCGGTTCTTGCGCCACGGCCGCCACCGCGCCGGCGAGCAGCGCGGCCCGCCAAGCGTGCTCGGCACCGGCCGCCTTGCTCGCGCGCTGCACCCACGTGCGGGCGTCGTCGACGTCGCCCTCTTCGAGCGTCACCCGCACTGCGAGGTCGGCGAGCGCGAGCTCCTCCGCGACGTCGAGAGGCTCGGTCACGAGCTGGGCGACGACGCGACGCGTCGCGCCGCCGCGACCGAGATGGTGGAGGCACCATGCGGAGATCAGCCGCGCCGCGGCGCCCTCGTCGCCGCGGACGCGCGCGAGCGCCTCGTCGTAACGGCCGGCGGCGAGTAGCGAGCGGGCGGCGGCCAGCGGGTCTCTGGGCGTCGTGACTGGCGCACCATGCGGTCTGCCGCCGCGGTTGGCGTGAGCTGCGACGTCGCCGGCGACGCCGCCGGCGGAGGGCCGTGTGCGGCGTGGTGCGCTTCGCCGCTCTTGCCACAGCTCCTGTGCTCCGTCGCCCGCGAGCAGGTCCTCGAGCTCCGCGAGAGTCCCCGCGCGCGCCAACAGGCGTCGAGCGGAGCGCTCGGGGCCGGCCGCCCACGGCTCGACCACGTCGCCGCGGACCCAACCGGCCGCGAGCGCGCGGCGCGCCGTGGCGAACGCCGGCTCCCACAGGAACGGCGCCGCCGCGAGCACGTCGGCGATGGCGCGATCCGGTTGCAGCGGCACGAGCTCGCTCGCCCAGCGATCGCGCAGCTCGCGCGCGGCGCGGCGGCCGGCGCCGCGGCCGACGTCGGCGCCGCCGGCGAAGAGCGAGGCGAGCAGCGCGCGCAGCGGAGCCCCCGAGTCCTCGGTCGCGCCGGGCTCGACGGCGACGCCGCACAACACCTCGTCTTCGCGCAGCCGCGCGGCGCCGAGATCGGCGGCGAGCCGCCAACCTGCGCGCCGCAGGTGCGAGAGCAGCGCGGCGGCCTGGAGAACGACGCCGATCCGCTGGCGATCGCCGAGCGCCGTATCGCCGAGGCGGGCGCCCCGCGCCGGCGCGAGCGCGGCGTGGAGGAGCCGGCCAGCGGTGGACGGCGGCTTTGGCAGCTCCATCTCGGTGCTCGCGGTGCTCACCGCTCGACTCCGCGTTGCAGTGCCGCGAGGTCGTCCCAGAAGCGCGGGTACGACTTCGCCACCACTTCAGGATGCGCGATCGCCAACCCGGGACGGCGCAGCCCGACGAGCGCCATGCTCATCGCGATGCGGTGGTCGCCATGGGCATCGACGACGACCGGCGCAGGCGGCAGATCCGTGGCCGCCGTGCCGGCCCAGACGCCGGGGATCACCAGCCCGTCGGCGAGCTCCTCGACCTCCGCGCCCGCGCGCGCCAGCTCGCGCGCCATCGCGGCGAGACGATCGCTCTCCTTGATCCGCAGGTGCGGCACGTTGCGGATCGACGTCGTGCCGCGCGCGAACGGCGCCAGCGCGGCGAGGGTCGGCACCTGGTCGGGCATCGTGCTGAGGTCTATGTCGACCGCCCTCAACTCGCCGCCGCCGCGGACCACGAGCTCGCCAACTCGCCACTCGACCTCGGCGCCCATTGCGGCGAGAACGTCGAGGAAGCCGCGATCGCCCTGCGCCGACTTGCGCTCGAGGCCGAGCAGGGTCACCTCACCGCCGGTGAGCGCCGCCGCCGCGGCAGGGTACGCCGCGGCGGAGAAGTCTCCTTCCACCTCGACGCTCGCGCGCGGTCGTGATCCGGGCTGTACGACGAAGCCGTCCGCCGTCGTCTCGACGCGGCCGCCCCACTGCTCGATCAGCCGCAGCGTCACGTCGACGTAAGGCGCAGAGGTGAGCGCCTCGACCCGCACGCGCGTCGGCTCGCGCGCAGCGAGGGCGGCGAGCAGCAGCGCCGAGAGGTATTGGCTCGACTCGCCGGCGTCGATCGTCGTCTCGCCGCCGCGCAGCGTGCCACCCTCGACGGTGAGGGGCGGATAGCCTTCGACGCTGCGCCACCGAACCGCCACGCCGAGCTCGCGCAGCGCCGCCACCAACGGCCCCACCGGCCGCTCGCGCAGCCGCGGCGTGCCATCGAGCGTCCACTCGCCCGGCACCGTCGCCACCAGCGCGACGAGGAAGCGCAGCAACGTGCCGGCGTTGCCGCACTGAAGCGTCGCCGCCGCCGGCGCCGGCCCGGGCGCGAGCCGCACGACGTCACTCCCTCGGTCCTCGCCGCCGGGGCGCTCCTCCACCGTCCACCCCATCGTCCGCAGCACGCCGAGGAACAGGTCGATGTCCTCGGCGCGCAGCAGGTTCCGCACTTCGACCGGCGCTCGCGCCAGCATCGCCAGCGCCAGCTGCCGGTGGCTGACGCTCTTGCTCGGCGGCACCCGCAGCCGCCCGCGCACGACGCCGGTGCGCACCGGCATCGTCTCAGTCGAAGTCGAAGACGAGGCCGTCATGGGCGAGCTCGATGCCCGGCGGCAGCTCGCCGGGATTGGTGTGGTCGACGTCGTGCGCGAGATGGGTGAACAGCGTGCGCCGTGCGCCGATGCGTTGCGCCGCGACGATCGCCTCGGGGATCGAGAAGTGGGTGGGGTGCGGCCGGAAGCGCAGCGCCCCGAGCACCAGCACGTCGACGCCGGCGAGGCGCGTGAAGCTCTCCTCCGGGATGAAGCTCACGTCGGTGACGTAGGCGAAGGCGCCGAAGCGGTAGCCGAACACCTCGAGCTCGCCATGCCGCACCGGCACCGGCACCACCTCGGCGCCGAGCAGCACGAACGGCGAGTCGTCGATCGGCAGCAGCTCGATCTGCGGCTTGCCGCCCCCCTCCTGCCCTTCTTCGAAGGCATACGCGAAGGTGCGGCGGATGGCGGCCATGGCCGATGGCGGCCCGCAGCAGGGGATGGTCGTACGCTGGCGGAAGTTGAACACCCGCAGCTCGTCGAGGCCGAGCACGTGGTCGGCGTGGCCGTGCGTGTAGAGCACCGCGTCGACGCGGTCGAGGCCGTAGAGGAGCGCCTGCTGCCGCAGGTCGGTCGGCGTGTCGACGATCGCCGTGCCCGCCGGCAGCTCCAGCCGCACTCCCGGCCGCAGCCGCTTGTTGCGCGGGTCGCTCGAGGTGCAGACGGCGCAGCGGCAGCCGATGACCGGGACGCCGGTCGAGGTGCCGGTGCCGAGCAGGGTGACTCGCATGGTGACGAGCCGCGGCGGGCGCCCGCCTCTCGTCCGGCCCCGCGGCCGGCGGCGGCGTCAACCGCGGTGGCCCTCCCCTCCGATCCATTCGATTCGACGGCTGTTGAACCAAGCCGGCAGCAGCCACACCTCGCCGCCGGGAACGGCCCAGCGGCGCTCCTCGTGGAAGTGGCCGAGGAGCAGCACGTCGTGCCCCGCCTGCAGCCGCCGCGCCGCGAAGCGCTCGATGGCGGCGGTCGGGATCGCGAGCCGATGCTTGAAGTTCGTCTGCGCCAGCTTGCGCTCGGTGGAGTCTACAAGACGCCGCGCGAGCCGCGCCGGCAGCCAACGCATCGCCATGCGGATCGGAAACGACTTGGTGGCGCGCCGCCAGAGCCGGTACTGCACGTCCTTGTCGTCGAGCCCGTCTCCGTGCACGGCGAGATAGCGAACGCCGTCGAACGTGAACGCGACCTCGTCGCCCACGAAATCGAAAAAGTCAGCGTAGGGGCTCCGCGCGAGGAAGAAGTCGCGGTTCCCCTCGACGTAGTCGACGCGCATGCCGCCGGCGCGCAGCACCGTGAGCAGCGGCAGCAGCTCGGCAAGCCCCGGCGGCTCGAACTGCGGATACCCGACCCAGGCCTGAAAGAGGTCGCCCATGAAGAGCAGCCGCTCGCACCCATTCTTCGGCAGCTCGCGCAGCTGCGCGAGCAACGGTCCGGCCTCCCCGCCCGGCCCGCAGAGGTGCGCGTCGGCGACGATGGCCAACCGCGACGGTTTCGGCGCTGCGCTCCTCGCCATGATGATCCGGTTGCGCGGGCGCCGCCGCCGGTCCGCCGCTAGACGATGCTCATCGGCTGCCGCGAGTGGCGGTCGGCGGCGGCGACGACCGCTTCGGCGACGGCGCGGAAGGCCTTGGCGTGGGCGCCGTCGGGCTGGCCGACGACGATCGGCACGCCCGAGTCGCCGCCTTCGACGATGGCGGCGTCGAGCGGGATGCGGCCGAGGAAGTCGGTCTCCAGCTCGGCCGCCGTGCGCTCACCGCCGCCGCGCTTGAAGACGTCGGTCGTCTCGCCGCAGTGCGGGCAGACGAAGGTCGCCATGTTCTCGACGATGCCGAGCACCGGCACGTTGAGCTTGCGGAACATCATCAGGCCCTTGCGCGCGTCGATGAGCGCCACGTCCTGCGGCGTCGTCACCACCACCGCGCCGGCCATCGGGATCTTCTGCGCCATCGTCAGCTGCGCGTCGCCGGTGCCGGGCGGGAAGTCGGCGACCAGGAAGTCGAGGTCGCCCCACTCGACGTCGCCGAGCAACTGCTCGAGCGCCTTCATCACCATCGGCCCGCGCCAGATCACCGGCTGGTCGTTGTCGACGACGAAGCCGAGCGACATCAGCTTGACGCCGTAGCGCTCGAACGGCAGCACGCGGTTGCCGACCACCCGCGGCCGCTCGTGGATGCCGAACATCGTCGGCACCGAGGGCCCGTAGATGTCGGCGTCGAGCAGCCCGACGCGGTAGCCGAGCTTCGCCAGCGCCACCGCCAGGTTGGCGGCTACCGTCGACTTGCCCACCCCGCCCTTACCCGACGCCACGGCGACGACGTGCGCCACGTCGGGGATGAGGCGCGGGTCGCGCGCGATCGCCTGCTGCGCGCTCTCGGCGCGCGACGGCGGCACCTGCAGCTGCAGCTCGACGTTCGCCGAGCGCACGCCCGGCAGCGCCGCGATCGCCGCCTCCGCCTGCTCGCGCACCTGCCGCGCCGCCTCGGCGTTGCCGGTGACGATCGACAGCACCACCCGCACGTCGCCGCCGTCGACGGTGACGCGGTCGACGAACCCGAACGACACGACGTCGCGGCTCATGCCGGGGAAACGGATGCCCCGCAAGGTGTCCCAGACGGCGCGTTCGAGGTCTTGGCTCATGACGTGGTGCGCAGAGTGCGCAGGCGACAGGACGCCAGCGCAAGGCGGCCGCTTACGTTACCACCCGCCTCGCTGCGCGATCTCCGATCGTAGGGTGCGCTCTGAGCACCATTCCGGACGGTGCGCAGAGCGCACCCTACGGCTCCGTACCCGCCGGCGGCGCCTCGACTCCGGCGAGCTCGGCGATGCGCGAACGCATCTCTGCGATCGCCGCCGCCGTGCCGCCGCGGCCCGCGCTCGGCGGCGGCAGCGGTTCGCCGTAGCGCACGTGCACGCGGCCGGGGTGGATGCGATACGAGTGACGCGGCCGCACGTCCAGCGTGCCGCTGATCCCCACCGGCACCATCGGCAGCCCCGCCTTCTGCGCCAGCAGGAAGCCGCCGCGCTTGAAGGGGAGGAGGCGGCCGTCGGTGGAGCGCGTCTCTTCGGGGAAGAGCAGCACCGAGCCGCCGCGGCGCACCGTGTCGGCGGCGGCGCGGAAGCTCTCGCCGGCGCTCTTGCCGCCGCGCTCGACGGGGATGAAGCCGCCGGACCGGAGCGCCCAGCCGAAGACCGGGATGTTGAACAGCTCGCGCTTGGCCAGGAAGCGCGCCGGCGCGCGCAGCGTCGCCAAGAGCAACGGGATGTCGAAGAGGCTCTGGTGGTTGGAGAGGAAGACGTAGATGCGCTCGCGGTCGAGCGGCGCCGTCCACTCGGCGCGCCAGAGCACGCCCGAGGAGAGCAGCAGCAGGCTGCTCCACCAGCGCGCCAGCCAGAAGAACACCCGCCCGCCGCGCGGCAGCGGGATCCAGCCGATGGCGATGGTGAGGAAGGTGAAGAAGGTGGTGCCGAAGAGGAGATAGAGGTTGCCGGTGACGGTGAAGAGCAGGCTGAGCAGGAACCGCAGCGGCGATGCAGCGTCGTCGCTGCGCGCGCTCGCCGGAGACGCCGCTGCGTGAACGCCAGCTGCGGCCGCACCGGCGTCAGCCGCGGCCGCGCTCGCGCTCGCGTCCTGAGTCGCCGCGACCGGCTCCGTCTCGCCCCTCGCGCGATCCCGCTCTTGACCGTCGGATAGCATCTCGCCGTGGTGTGCGCGCGGATTCTACGCCGGTGAAGAACCGCTTCTTCTACCTGCGGCTGCTGCGCATCAGCCTCGTCGTGGGCGCGCTCTACGACCTCGGTTTCGCGGCCCTCATGGTCCTCGCGCCGCAGCTGCCGGCGCGCATCCTGCAACTGCCGCTGCCCGGCGAGCGCTTCTACCTCTCCATCCTCGCCGTGCTGCTCACCATGCTCGCCCTCCTCTACCTCGTCGCCGCCGAGGACCCGCGGCGCTACAGCGCCGTCGTCGTGGTGGCGGCGCTCGGCCGCTGCGCCGGCGCGGTGGCGTTCGGCGCCAGCGCGTTCGGCCGCCCCGACCTCAGCGGCCTCTGGCCGCTCGCCTGGGTCGATCTCGGTTTCGGCCTCGTCCACGCCTTCCTCTGGAAGCGCCAGCGGTGAGCAGCGCGCACGACGAGCTCGCCGTCGCCATCGAGAAGACGGACCGGGCGATCGCGCGGCCGGCGCTCGCCGCCGGCGACATCGCCATCCTCACCGCCCGCACCTTCGCAGCCCTCGCCCGCCCGCCCTGGGACTTCCGCGCCTGGATACAGCAGATGGAGCGCGTCGGCGTGCGCTCGCTCGCCGTCACCTACGTCACCACGCTCTTCACCGGCATGGTGCTGGCGCTGCAGACGGCGTACTCGCTGCCGCAGATCGGCGTCAAGTACTACATCGGCACGGTGGTCGGGAAGTCGCTGGTGCGCGAGCTGGGACCGGTGCTGGTGGCGCTCGTCGTCGGCGGCCGCATCGGCGCCGGCATGACGGCCGAGCTGGGCACGATGAAGGTCTCCGAGCAGATCGACGCCCTGCGCTCGCTCGCCGTCGACCCGGTGCGCCGGCTGGTGCTGCCGCGCGTCCTCGCCACCATGCTGATGCTGCCGGCGCTCACCATGCTCGGCGACGCCGTCGGCATCCTCGGCGGCCTGGTCGTCGGCATCACCGTGCTCGACCTCCCGGCCGGCTTCTACATCAGCGACGTGCTCTCCTCGCTGAGCTTCGAGGACCTGTGGCAGAGCCTCGGCAAGGCCTTCGTCTTCGGCTACTTCATCGCCATCGTCGCCTGCCGCAACGGCCTGCAGGTGCAGGGCGGCGCCGACGGCGTCGGCCGCGCCACCACCGGCACGGTGGTCACCGGCGCCATGTTCATCCTCGTTTCCGACTTCTTCCTCACCCAGATCTTCCATTTGATGTTCTAGCCGAGTCGTCTACCAGATGGCTGCCGCGCCGCCCTCCGCCACCCCGCCGCCTTCCGACGAGCCGGTCTTCCGCATCCGCAACCTCACCAAGAGCTACCGCGGCAAGCGCGTGCTCGACCGCCTCGAGCTCGACGTCTGGCCCGGCGAGTGCCTGGTCATCCTCGGCCGCTCGGGCAGCGGCAAGAGCGTCACCCTGCGCCAGCTCAACGGCCTCGAGAAGCCCGATTCCGGCAGCGTCGCCTTCGCCGGCGTCGACCTCGTGCCGCTCTCCGAGCGCGAGCTCTTCCCGCTGCGCAAGCGCATCGCCATGCTCTTCCAGAGCGGCGCCCTCTTCGACTCGATGGACGTGTTCGAGAACGTCGCCTTCCCGCTGCGCGCGCACACGAAGCTCTCCGAGGAGGAGATCGCCGACAAGGTGCACGAGGCGCTCGAGGTCGTCGAGCTGCCCGGCATCGACGAGAAGATGCCGTCCGCGCTCTCCGGCGGCATGCGCAAGCGCGTCGCCCTGGCGCGCTCGCTGGTGCTCCAACCCGAGGTGCTACTCTTTGACGAGCCCACGACGGGCCTCGACCCGATGACGTCGGACAGCATCGCGCACACCCTCGCCACCGCCCGCGACCGCGCCCATACCACCACCGTGGTGGTCACCCACGACCTCGCCCTCGCCCGCACCGTAGCCACCCGCCTCGCCTTCCTCGAGGCGGGCCGCTTCCGCTTCGTCGGCACCTGGGAGGAGGCGGAGACGAGCGACGACCCGCTGCTCGGCCACTTCCTGGCCGGCCGGCGCGAGGACGCGACCTAGCTTGGCGACCCGCGCCGCGCAGTTGCGGGTTGGCCTCCTCGTGCTCGGCGCCATCGTGGTGCTGATGGCGGGCCTCTTCCTCATCGGCCGCGAGACCCGCCTCTTCGCCAGCAAGAACCGCTACTACTTCACCGTCGGCTCGGCGGCGGGGCTCAACGAGGGCAACCCGGTGCGCTTGAACGGCGTCACCGTCGGCATCGTCGAGAAGATCGACCTCCCCGAGGACATCCACAAGCAGCTGCTCACCGTGCGCATCAGCATCGAGCGGCAGTACGAGGAGCGCATCCGCGCCGACTCGAGGGCGCGCGTGCGCACGATGGGCCTGCTCGGCGACAAGTACGTCGAGGTGAGCTCGGGCTCGCCCTCGGCGGCGATGATCCCGCCCGGCGGCGCCATCCCCACCCAGGCCGACACCGACATCGACAAGATCATCGCCTCGGGCGGCGACGTGGTCGACAACATGGTGCGCATCTCCTACTCGCTGACGCGCATCCTCGACCGCATCGACCGCGGCGAGGGGCTGGTGGGTCAGCTCACCAGCGGCGAGTCGGACAAGATCACCGACCGCCTCGACGCCACGCTCGCCTCGGCGCAGCGGGTGATGACCGGCATCGAGAGCGGCAAGGGCCCGCTCGGCCGGCTGGTGCACGACGAGAAGCTCGCCAGCCAGCTCGCCACCTCGATCGGCCGGCTGGAGTCGGTGATGGCGCAGGCCGAGCGCGGCGACAACCTGGCGGCGGCGCTCCTGCGCAGCCCGACGACGCGCGCCGACTTCGAGGCGACGCTCCAGGAAGCGAAGCAGGCCGCGGCGGCGCTGCGGCAGTGGACGGCCGCCGTCGAGAGCACCGACAGCGTCGCCAACCGGCTGCTCACCGACCAGGGCATGGGCGAGCGCGTCGGCCGCGACCTCGAGGCGATCGTGCGCGACCTCGCCTCCGTCGCCGGCAAGCTCGACCGCGGCGAGGGCTCGGCGTCGAAGCTGATCAACGATCCGCTGATCTACGACGCCGTCAACGACATCATCGTCGGCGTCAAGGAATCGAAGATGCTCCGCTGGCTGATCCGCAACCGCCAGAAGAAGGGCATCAAGACGCGCTACCAGGCCGAGGGCGGGCCGCCGCTGAAGGAGGCGGAGAGCGACGGCGGGCAAGCGCCCGAGAAAGCGCCAGACGAGGCGGCGGCGACGGTGGAAGCGGCGCCTACGCCAGTGCCGACGCCCGTACCCGAGCCGCTTTCGACGCCGGCGCCGCCTCCGCCACCAAACTGAGCGGCGCCGTCGGGCAGAGCGGGATCGCGTCGCTCAGTCCGCCGGCAGCGCCCACAGCTCCTGGCCGTGCTCGCGAGACGCGGGGGTGAAGTAGAGGCGCGCGCCGGCGACGGCGAGCTCCTCGCGACCCCCCCAGACGGTCCTGAGCGGGAACACCTTCCGCGTCCCGGCGGACGTGCCGTCCGAGGTCCAGAGGAAGCTGTCGCCCTGGCTAGCCGCGAAGGCGAGGCGGCCGGCGAAGACCCGCAGCGACGCCGGCCACTCGAGCGTCTCCCCCGCCGCGTCGAGCAACGGGTAGGTACCGGCGTCGGTGCCATCGCTGCGCCAGAGGATGGGCGCGCTCAGCGGACCGGGCCCCGAGAAGTAGACGGCGCCGCCGAAAGCGATGGGAGGCGTTTCGTCTGGGCGCATGGAGCCCACGACCGCTTCGAGCCTGCGCGTCCCGGCCTCGGTGCCGTCGCTCACCCATACGCTGCCGCGGGTGAAAACGAACGTGAGGGCACCGAGCGGCACGATCCGCGACCGCAGCCCACCGTCGTGGCCTTCTCCGACGAGCTCCGCGAGGCGCTGCGTTCCCGCCGCGGTGCCGTCGGTACGCCAAAGCTCGGCCAACCCGCGTGTGCTGCCGGTCAGGAAGTAGAGGCCCGCGGGGCCGGCGGCGAACGCCGCCGGGGACGACGAGTGATGCCCCGGCACGATGTCCTTGACCAGCACGGTCCCAGCCGCCGTACCGTCGCTCTTCCACAGCTCGTCGCCGACCTCGCTGTCGGCGCTGAAGAAGAGGGTGCCGTTCCACCCACTCAGCCGCTCCGCCCGCGCGGGGTTGTCCACGACCTGCGCCGTGCCGGCAACCGTGCCATCCGTCCTCCAGAGCCCCACCTCGTTGGCGGCGGTGAAGAAGCCGAGGTTGCCGGCGGTCGCCAGCTCTCGCGTCCACATCGGCTCGGCGGTGACGCGGAAGGTTCCGGCGGCCGAGCCGTCGGTGCGCCAGAGCTCGTGGACCTCCTCTCCGAAGCGGGTGAACAGCAGGCTGCTGCCGAGCACGGCCGCCATCTCGTGCGAGGGGGGATTCCCCGGATGCTCGCCCGGCACGATGTCGGCGATGCGCCGCGTACCCGCCTCGGTGCCGTCGCTCGTCCACGGCTCGAAGCCGCTGGTGCCGTCGTCGGCGAAGAAGTAGAGCCGATCGCCGACGGTGTGGAAGAACCCGGGCCGCGAGTGGCTGAGCTCGACGTCGTCGACGTCGCGCATGCGATGGGTTCCGGCGATGGTGCCGTCACTCGTCCATGGCTCGCTGCCGTGCTCGGTGTCGGCGCCGGCGAAGAAGGCGCGGCTGCCGTCCACGAAGTATTCGAGACCGCGCGGTGGTACCGGCAGGGTGGCCCCGAGGTCGACGGTGCCCGCCGCCGTGCCGTCGGTGATCCTGAGGTGCGCGCTGCCGTCCCCGTGGGTGACGAACAGCAGCCGGCCGGCGAGCGCGCCGAAGCTCCGCGGCACCGTTCCGCAGCTCCCCGTGCAGAGGTCGGCCAGCAGCCGAGTCCCCGCCTTCGTGCCATCGGTGATCCACGGCTCCGAGCCGTGCTCGCTGTCGTAGGAATCGAAGACCAGCCGTGGGCCCACGGCGCCCACCGCGATCATCCGCCCGTCGCAAGAGCCGGGACAGACGTCGGCGAGCAGGCGAGTGCCCTTGACCGTGCCGTCGCTCACCCAAGGCTCGTAGCCGTGCACGCCGTCGAGCGCGTCGAAGACGAAGCGGCCGCCGGCGAAGCCGCCGAACCAGCCGAGAATCTCACCCGGCTGCGTGAAGGCTTTGGCGGGCTGGAAGAACGTGAGCTGGCGCGTACCCTTGGGCGTGCCGTCGGTCACCCACAGCTCCTGGCCGCCTTTCGCCGTCTCGACGGCCAGGAACGCGCGCCCGCCGCCGGCGTTGACCGCGAGAGGGGTGACGCTCGTCTGCCCGCGAGCGATGTCGACCAGCAGCGTCGTGCCCGCCGTCGTGCCATCGCTCTTCCACAGCTCCAGACCTTTGCCCACTGCCGGCGCGAAGAAGACCAGCCGCTTGCCGACCACTGTCAGCAGGGTGGCGACCCCAACGGTCGCGGGGTCGGCCACCGATTGCCTCACCAGCCGAGTACCCGCGGCGGTGCCGTCGCTCGTCCACAGCGCGCGGCCACCGGGGTAGAAGTTGGCGAGGAAGAAGAGGCGGCCTCGAAAAGCCACCGGCCACGTCGGGTCCGAGGAATCCGGTCCAGGCAGCACGTCGAGCACATGCGTGCCCCCCGGCGTGCCGTCGCTCACCCACAGCTCCATTCCGGCATCGTCGTCCACCGCGGCGAAGAACACTTTGCCCAGCTCCGGCACCCAGGCGCGCCAGACGAACAATCCGACTCCGACGCGGCTGGCGAGCCTCACCGTGTCGCCGGGGTTGCCGCGAGTGATCCAGAGGTCGGCGAAGACGCTGCCTCCCGGCGCGGTGAAGAAGAAGCTTCCCAGCGGGGTGCTGACGAGGTGCCTGGGGTTCGACGAGCAATGGCCGGGGCAGGCGTCGAGCAGCTGATAGGTGCCGGCTTCGGTGCCGTCGCTGCGCCACAGCTCGCGCTCGTCCCCGACGTTCGCCGCGAAGATGGCCACGCCACCGAAGGCGCCGAACGATCCGGGAAAGGACTGCGCCGGCGTCGGCACCTGGTTGATGTCACGCACGAGGTACGGCTCGGCGCCCTGCGCGGCGTTCGCGCCAAGCGCCAGCGCGACGAGCAGCAACATCGCCCGAGAAGACAATCGCCTCGACACGATGGCCAACGCTAGCAGCTTGGCGCCGGCGAGAGCGGCGCGGCGCCGCCGGCCGCCGGCTCAGCCGCTGAAGAACCGATAGCAGTTCTTGCCCGCCTGCTTGGCCTCGTACATCGCGGCGTCGGCCTGCACGGTCAGCGAGTCCGGCGAGTCGCCGTCGCCGGGGAACATGCTGACGCCGAGGCTCACCGAGACGTCGAGCGGCTTGCCGTCGAAGGCGAAGGGTTGCCGCAGCGCCGCCATCAGCTTCTCGATCAGCCGGTGCGCGTCCTCCGCCGAGCCGATCTCGGGGAGCACGAGCGCGAACTCGTCTCCTCCCAACCGCGCCACCGTGTCGACCGTCCGCACCGCCGACCGCAGCCGCGCCGCCACCTCGCACAGCACCGCGTCGCCGGCGGCGTGGCACCGATGCCCACTGCTACGAACGCCGTGCGGCGAGCGAGCGGAGCGCTCAGTCCTCCCCCTCTCAGGAGCCAAGAGCCACGGCGCAGCAACGACGCCGAGGCGCCCCCAAATCACCCCAAACCAATCAAAGGTGTGCGCCGATCATAAGCCCGGCGCCGGCCCGGGGGTATGAGGGCGGCATAGTAGGATCGCGTGCCCTTCGGGGCGATGCTTCCGGGCGATGCGAACTCAGGCTATGCGATGAGCCAACACATCATGGTCACCGGCGGCGCCGGCTTCATCGGCTCGCACCTGACGCGCCGCCTCCTCGGCCGCGGCGACCGGGTGACGGTGCTCGACGACTTCAACGACTTCTACGACCCGGCGAAGAAGCGGCGCAACGTCGACGAATTCCTCGGCGACGAGTCGTACGACCTCGTCGAAGGCGACATCCGCGACGACTCGCTCGTCGACGGCTTGTTCCGCAAACGCGGCTTCGACGCCGTCATCCACCTCGCGGCGCGCGCCGGCGTGCGGCCCAGCCTCTCCGAGCCCATCCTCTACGAGGACGTCAACTGCATCGGCACGCTGCGCCTGCTCGAGGCGGCGCGGCGGCACGGCCCGAAGACCTTCGTCTTCGGCTCCTCGTCGTCGGTCTACGGCATCAACGAGAAGGTGCCGTTCGCGGAAGACGACCCCGTCGACCTGCCGATCAGCCCCTACGCGACGACGAAGCGCACGGGCGAGCTGCTCTGCTTCAACTACCACCATCTCTACGGCGTGAACTGCTCCTGCCTGCGCTTCTTCACCGTCTACGGCCCGGCGCAGCGGCCGGAGATGGCGATCCACAAGTTCACCGATCTCATCGCGCGCGGCAAGGCGGTGCCGCTCTACGGCGACGGCAGCACGCGGCGCGACTACACCTACGTCGACGACATCGTCGACGGCATCGTGGCGGCGCTCGACCTCGCGCCCGGTTTCGAGATCTTGAACCTCGGCGGCGCCGAGACGACGGCGCTGCGCGACCTCGTGCAGATGATCGCCGCCGCGCTTGCCGTCGAACCACGCATCGACTATCTTCCCGAGCAGCCGGGCGACGTCCCCATCACCTACGCCGACGTCGACAAGGCGCGGCGCCTCCTCGGCTACTCGCCGAAGGTCCCCATCCGCGAAGGCATCCAGCGGTTCGTCGCCTGGTACCGCGAGCAGTCCAAGGAGCGTTAGTGCCCACGGCAGTCGTCACCGGCGGAGCAGGATTTCTCGGGTCGCATCTGTGCGAGCGCCTGCTCGCCGAGGGGCACCGCGTCATCTGCGTCGACAACCTGGTGACCGGCCGGCGCGAGAACATCGGCGAGCTGCTCGACGACCCGCGCTTCCGCTTCGTCTGCCACGACATCAGCAAGCCGCTCACGATCGACGAGCCGGTCGACAAGATCCTCCACTTCGCCTCGCCGGCGTCGCCCGTCGACTACCTCGAGCTGCCCATCCAGACGCTCAAGGTCGGCTCCCTCGGCACTCACAACTCGCTGGGGCTGGCCAAGGCGCACCGCGCCCGCTTCCTGCTCGCCTCGACCTCCGAGGTCTACGGCGACCCGCTGGTGCACCCGCAGCCGGAGACTTACTGGGGCAACGTCAACCCGGTCGGGCCGCGCGGCGTCTACGACGAGGCCAAGCGCTTCGCCGAGGCGATGACGATGGCCTACCACCGCTACCACGGCCTCGACACCCGCATCGTGCGCATCTTCAACACCTACGGGCCGCGCATGCGGGCGCGCGACGGGCGGGTGGTGCCGGCGTTCATCCAGCAGGCGCTGCTCGGCGAGCCGATGACGGTGTTCGGCGACGGCAGCCAGACGCGCTCGTTCTGCTACGTCTCCGATCTCGTCGAGGGCATCTACCGGCTGCTCGAGAGCGACCTCCACGATCCCTGCAACGTCGGCAACCCCACCGAGATGACGGTGCTGCAGTTCGCCGAGCGCATCAAGGCGGCGACCGGCAGCATCAGCGAGATCGCCTTCCGCGACCTGCCGGTGGACGACCCCAAGACGCGGCAGCCCGACATCACGCTGGCGCGCACGCGCCTCGGCTGGGAGCCGGTGGTGTCGCTCGACGAGGGGCTCGGGCGCACGATCGAGTACTTCCGCGCCGAGCTTGCACGCGCGCAGACGGCCGAAGCGCCGGTCGAGGCGCGCGCATGAGCGTGACGGGCGGCAAGCAACCGCTCGACGCGCTGCGCTTCGCGCTCGACAAGTACCCGCAGAAAGTCGAGCTGGTGCCGCTGGCGCAGCTCGTCACCGAGACCGCGCGCGAGAACGAGCGGCGCCCGGCGTGGGCGAAGATCGCGCTGCCCGACGAGCTGGTCAAGGGTCTACGCGGCGGCGACGAGGGCGACATGGTGCTGCTCGTGCGCGTGCCGCGTGAAGTGCTCCAGCGTTCCGAGAGCAACATCGTGCTGCCGGGAGAGGTCAAATAGCGTGGCTGACGTCACCTGCCGCCGCTGCGGCCAGACTCGCGAAGCGCTGGCGCGCGCGCCGATGCCGGGCGCCCTCGGCAAGGAGATCCAGTCGACCATCTGCGCCGAATGCTGGGGCGAGTGGACGCGCGCCGAGGTGATGGTGATCAACGAGCTGCGTCTCAACTTCATGGACCCGCAGGCGCAACAGGTGCTCGAGGGCCACATGCGCGAGTTCCTCGGTCTCGACGCCGCCAGCTGAGCGCCGGCACGGCGCGGCGTTTGCTGCCGCGACTCACTCGAGTGGCCATCGATCCCGCCCTGCACCCCGGCCTCGTCGCCTACCGCCGCGGCGACTTCGCGCGCGCCGAGTCGCTGTGGCAGGAGGTGGTCCGTACCCACCCCGACGCCGTCGAGCGCGCGCTGCTCCTCTCGCTGGTGAGCCTCGCCGGCGCCCTCGCCGAGCGTCCCAGCAGCGACGCCGAGCACTTCGCGCGCCGCTTCGCCGAAGCCGAGGCGGCGCTCGCCGAGCTCCCCACCGCCGTGCTCGGCATGGACGTCATGGCCCTGCGCGCCGAGCTCGCGCGCGGCCCGGCCATCGCCGCCCGCCGCCCGCCGCGGCTGCGCGCCTACAGTCGCTTCCCGCTCGGCCCGACGCTGCGCTTCGGCGGCCTCTTGCTGCTGCTCGCCGGCGGCGCCGCGGCGCTGCGCTTCACGCCGCTCAAGGAGCTCCTCGACCGCTCGCGCATGATCGCCATCTTCGAGCAACTGCGCGACTCGAGCTGGGCGCCACTCGTGCTGCTCGGCCTCTTCACCGCGCTGGCGCCGATGGGGCTGCCGATGACGCCGCTCATCGTCGCCAGCGGCGTCGTCTTCGGCCCCTGGCTGGGCGCCATCTACAACACCGTCGGCTGCCTGCTCGGCGCCGCCGCCAGCTATTGGCTGGGCCGGCTCATGGGCCGCGAGTTCGTGCGCCGGATCGCCGGCCGTCGCCTCAAGCGCATCGAAGCGCTGATGAAGAGGCGCGGCTTCTGGGGCCTCGTCGGCGTGCGCTTCCTGCCGGTGCCGTTCCCGGTCGTCAACTACGGCGCCGCGCTGGCGGGGGTCCCCTTCCCCGTCTTCATGCTCACCGCCGCGATCGGCCTCCTGCCGTCGATGCTCGTCTACACCAACTTCGCCGCCAGGTTGTTCGAGGTCGCCCGCGGCGGCGACAAGAGCGGCCTGGTCAAGGCGGCAGCCGCGCTCGCGACCGTGATGGCGGTGAGCATGACGCCGACGATCGTGCAGCAAGTGCGGCGGCGCAAGCGCTATCGCCGCCTCATCGTCGAACGCCACGCACGAAGGCTGGAGCGGGCGAACGGCGGGCGCGCCGCCGCGTCTTAGCTGCCTTCGACAGCTCATCTGCGCCCTCAGCGGCTCCATCTGCCAGCGCCCGCGGGCAACGCCGTGGCCGCCGGGTCGAGCCCTTACCGTGATATCACGAGATCACGATTCCCGTGCTACGCTTTCAACATGGAGCGTCACAACGTCACCGTCTCGCTTCCGCATGAGATCCTCAAGCAAGCGCGGCACCTTGCAGTCGAGCGCGGGACGTCGCTCTCCGGTCTGCTCGCGTCCTGTCTCGAGGAGCTCGTCCGCAACGAGCCCGCATACCAGCAAGCGAAGCGTCGGGCCGTCGCACGCATGAGGAAAGGCGTTCCCATGGGAGTCGGGGAACGCCCAACTTGGACCCGCGACGAGCTCCATGAACGCTGAGCTCGTCGACTCCAACGTCGTCATCTACGCTCACGATCCTTCCGCCGGCGAGAAACACCGCCTCGCCCGGGCGCTGATGGAACGGCTCTGGGTTGAGGGCACGGGATGCTTGAGCGTGCAAGTTCTCCAGGAATTCTTCTGGATCGCCACTCGGAAGATCGCTCGACCCGTGACTTCAAAGGTCGCCCTGGACATCGTGCGCGACCTCTCCGTGTGGCCGGTGTTCTCGCCAGGCGCAGCCGACGTCATAGCGGCTGGAGAACTCGCCAGCGCCTCGCGCATCTCGTTCTGGGACGCGATGATCCTGCAGGCCGCCCGACGATCCGGAGCTCAGCGGGTCTGGTCGGAGGACCTCAATTCCGGCCAAGTCTTCGACGGGGTGGAAGTCCGCAATCCCTTTGCGGAAGCCAGCACGTTGCGCTAGATGACTCCCAACCTCTGCAGCGTCGGGCCGATCTCGGCCATCAGGCCGCCGATGATCGGGCGCTTCATCATCAGGTAAGGCGCGCTCGGCTGCCCTTGCGCCTTGATCTGCGCCAGCTTCGCCAGCAGCCGCCGGCGCACGCGGGCTCGCCGCGGGTCGTCCTCCGGTCGATCGCGAAGCTCGTCGAGCTCGGCTAGGTGGTCGCGCGCTTCTTCGACGAAGCCGATGAGGAGCAGCCGCTGTTCGTCCCGTTCCTTGACGAGATCGGCGCGGTTGAGCCCGAAGACGGCGATCGTCTGCTCCGCCCGGCGGTTCTCCAACGTGCCCGCGGGCCGCAGCTCCTTGGCCACCGTCTTTCCGTTGACCTCGACGATCTCCAGGAACAGGCGGGGGTCGTCGTTGCAGGGGTCGAGCAGCAGCGGCGTTTCGCTGTCGACCTGGTCGTGCCGCGTCCATCGCTTGGTCTCGTCATCGATCGGGAAGAGGCTCTGCTTGCCTGCTTGTTCCTGCTTGCGATCGACGGCGTCCTCTTGCTCCCGTCGTCGGTTGCAGTCGATACAGGACGGCAGGAGGTTTGACCAGGTAGCCGCCAGCCAGTAGTAGCCGGGTTTCTTCTCGCTGCCGTCGGCCAGCCGCACGGCACCTTTCGGGCGCCAGTGTTCGATGTCTTCCGGCGCCACGTGGCGGAAGCGGCTCTCGCAGTAGGCGCACTTGCCGTCGAAGAGGTGCTCGAGCGCCGCCTTGACATCGGGCTCCTTATAGCGACTGAACGGGAACGCTTTCTTGCCGTCCCAGCCGACCGTGTAGTGCGCGACGGCGCGGTCGGTCTCCGTGTCGCCGTCGTCGTTCTCGCGCGCGAGGGTCGGCGGCTCCTCAACGCGGCCGCGGTCGACAAAGATCACGTCGGCTCCTCCGGCAGGTCCGGAATCAGCGACCATGCCGCGGCGACTTGCTCGGCCGTCAGGCGCTCCGCTTCGGCGCGCTCGCCTTCGCTGGCGAACGCCGGCTCGCGGGCGACGAACTCGTCGATGATGCGATAGATCAGCTGGTCGCGCCGCGTGCTGCCGAGTATGCCGCGGCTCCCGACGCTGTCGCGCAGCTCCGCGAGCTCCGCTCGCTCGTCGCCCTTCAGCGCCGACTCGTGACGCGAGAGCAGCGTGTAATAGCGCTCGAGCTCTCCTTCGAGCTTCGGATCGAGGGTGCTGCGCAAGCCGAAGAACCGCGAGGTGAGGAGCTGGTCGACGCGCATGGCGCCGACGTCGTCCATCGGCCGTTGCGCGGTGATCGCGTCGCCTTCGCGATGGAGCACCAGGATCTCGCCCGCGCGAAGGCCGCGCAGGCAGAGCGGCTCGTGCGTGCTGGCGATGAACTGGACACGTGGGAAGGCCTGCCGCAGGCTCTCGACGACGCGCATCTTCCAGCGCGGGTGCAAGTGCGCGTCGATCTCGTCGAGCAGGACGATCCCCTCGGCGTCGAGCAGCGAGCCCCAGCGGCCGTAGAGCATCTGCGCGAGGTCGCTCGTCATCGCCACCATCGCTTCGTAGCCCGAGCTCAACGCGCGCAGCGGCGTCGGCTCGCCGTCGCCAAGCTGAAGCGTGAGAGCACCGCGCTCGCGCAGCGGCACGACGCTTCCCTCGCGCAGCAGCAGCAGGCGTTCGAGCGTGCCGGCGATGTCGTCCCACTTCGAGGGATCGAGCGTCGGCAGCGCCTGCTCGCCCGCATCGAGCGGCACGAAAGGATTGAAGAGGCTCTCGATGCGTACGAACGCATCCGTCTCCGGCGCCGCCGAGCCTTCCTGGGGGAACCAGCGCGACGGGCCGTAGCCGCGCAGGAAGACCTTGGCGCCGGACGCCTCACCCGACACTTCGAGACTGTCGCCCTTGCGGACGACCTCGATGGGCTCGCGCTGCGAGGTGAGGAACACATTGACCGATCCGCCGTCCTCGAAGAGATCGACGAGGCGGGTGCCGAGCGGCCCCTGTTGCAGCCCGTGCAGCGTCCGCCGGCCAGCGAGAGCGAGCGCGATGGCGCGCAGGATCGAGGTCTTGCCGCTGCCGTTCTCACCGAGGAGCATGAGCCAAGGGGCGTTGCTGCCGGAATCGAATTGGTCGGGCAGCGACTCAATGCGCAGGTCGCGGAACACGGTCAATCCAACGATCTCCACACGTTCCACATAGCCGGTACGCGCGCGGTAGACGACGGCGTCGCTGCCGACCTCGACCGAGGCGCCAAGGAACTGCTCTTCACGCGCTCGCTGCTCCACCGCGGCGCGCTCGCGGTTCGCTTCGTCGGAGGTTGCGGCGGAAGACAGTTTCGGAAGGCCGCGCGTCCGCATCCCCGGTGCGAAGGGCCGATCGCCGACGACGTGAGACCTGCCCCATTCCTCGATCAGCTGTAGCTTCATGCCCAGGTACGGCTCGTCGGGGCCGTACAGCTCCTGCGCGATCTCGCGAGGGAGAGGCAAGCGTCGGAACGGATTGGGGTATTTCTTCTTGAGCTCGCTCGTCAGCAAGGCGGCCCGGTCGCGGCGCTGCTCGACGAGGTTGGGCCGATTCAATGCGAACGTATCGATCGTCACCTGCCCGCGTGTGGGGACACCGAAACGATCGCGCTCCTGCGCGTCGAGCAAATCGAAGGGAACGGCCGACACCAGGCCGTCGGCGGAGAAGATGAGGTGCCGCTGCGGGTGATCGACGCAGGGATCGAGGAGGAGCGCGCCTTCTTGGTGTAGCGGCCAGCGAGCGCCCCACGATGCCCGTTCGCCACGCACTGGGAAGCGTGCTCCGCGGCTGCGGTGGCAGTTGGCGCAGGAAAGGTAGAGGTTCTCCCAGTCCACCACGAGCCACGCGTAGTACTCGGGTGAACGGTTACCGTCGAGACCCACGGCTCCACTCCTGGGCCGGAAATGGACGACGTGGGCGGCATGGCCGTCTGTCGTGCGTGACTCGCAGAAAGCACACTGGTCACGGAAGAGCTCGGCCAGCGCCGGCTTGACTTTGAGCGTGAGCTCTTCGATGCGCTCGGACTCCCGCTTCACCCCGAACCGCGGGAACCTCTGATGCGGGATCTGGAGGATCTTGTGGACAGAAAAGATCTCCTCCCGCAATCGGCCGGCCTCCGCCATCCACGCAGCGTCAGGCGGCGGGACGCGGGCACGGTCGACATGGATCATGACGGCAGCCCGTCAGCGATCACTCCCGCCGCAGCGCTCGCTCGACTTCCGGCACGTCGATGAGCAGCGCGCCGGCGCCCGGCGCGGCGGCTTCGGGGTCGAGCTCGTAGTCGCGCACGACGCGGCGGAAGACCTCTTTCAGTGCGCGCGCGCCGAGGCGCGGCTGCTTCGCCGCCTCGGCGGCGATGCGGCGCGCCGCCGCCGGCGACAGCGCGAGGCGCTTGCCTTGGCTGGCGAAGTACTCGCGGGCGAGGGCGAAGCCTGACTCCGGCGCTTCGAGGAAGATGCGTACGAGCTCGTCGACGCCGAGGTCGCGCAGCAGGACGACGGCGTCGAAGCGGGAGAGGAACTGCGGGCTCATGCCGTAGTCGAAGAGGTCTTCGTTGCGCAGCCAGTCGCGCAGCGAGAAGCGCAGCTGCTCGTCGACCTTGCCGGGCTCGAAGGTGGTGGTGGCGCGCAGCTGGCCGCGGTCGCGGCCGACGGTGACGCGGTCGTAGACGGCGTCCCACAGGCCCTCGAAGGCGCCGGCGCAGACGAAGAGCAGGCCGCTCGAGTCGATGGTCGTCACGCCGCCGCCGGCCCAGTCGGGCAGCCGCAATGGGATCGCCTCGTTCTCGATCAGCGTCAGCAGCGCCTCCTGGGCGCGGATGCCGGCGACGTTCGGGCGATCGCCGACGTGTGAGCGGATCTTGTCGATCTCGTCGACGAAGACGAGGCCGCGGCGGGCGCGTTCGAGGATCTCCGCTGTGCCGGCGCCCGGCCCCAGTTGCTCGCGCGCGCGCTCGAGCAGCCGCCAGAGCACCGCCTCGCCCGGCCGGCCGCGCTCGGCCTCCTCGCCCAGCACGTTGGCGTGCATGCGCACGACCGTCGAGCGCAGCGCCAGGTCGGGCCGCGCGGCGAGCAGCTCCTCGACGGCGCGCATCAACGTCGTCTTCCCCGTGCCCGAGGAGCCGATCATCAGGATGTGGCCGACGCGCAGCCCGGCGAGCTTCTTGGCCAGCGCGACGGCGATCTCGCGCACCGCCTCTTCCTGGCCGATGACGCGGCGCGACAGCTCGGCCGCGATCGTCTTCGGCGCGGGGATCTCGACCGCCGACTGCGTGGGAGGCACGAAGGAATCTTAACGCGCGCCGCTCGCGTCGCTCGCGAGGCCCGCGCCGCCGTCCGATCGGTAGCGCCAGAACCCCGGCAGCAGCGGGACGCAGAGCAGCACGCCGGCGATGCAGAGCCAGCCGCCGGAAACGATCGAGAAGCGCAGCGACACGGCGCCGGCGAGCCAGCCGGCGCGGGCGTTGCCGAGCAGCGGGCCGGTCGAGTAGCTGATCATCTCGACGCCGGCGAGGCGGCCGCGCAGCGCGTCGGGGATCGTCTGGTTCCAGATCGTCATGCGGTAGAGCGCGCTCACCATGTCGGCGGCACCGGCGAGCGCCAGCAGCACGACAGCCGCGCCGAGGCTGCGCGCGTAGCCGAGCGCGACGATGGCGACGCCCCACAGCGCTGCCGCCACCACCACTGCGGCGCCGTGCCGGCGCACGCGCCCAGCGCGGCCGGACACGAGCGAGACGACGAGGGCGCCCATCGGCATCGCCGCGTAGAGCCACCCCGCCGCCCGCGCTCCTCCCCACGGCGCCGCCATCGCCGGGAAGAGCGCCATCGGCATGGCGAAGGTCATCGCCACCAGGTCGACGACGTAGGTGCCGATGAGCTCGGCGCGGCTCATCGCATAACGCAGGCCCTCGACGACGGCGGCGATACCCGGGCTCTTCGCGCCTTCGGCCGCCGGCATGGCGCGGATGCTCGCCACCGCCGCCAGCGCGGCGACGAAGGTCGCCACGTCGATGAGGTACGCGACCGTCATGCCGAAGGCGGCGATCAAGGCGCCGCCGAGCGCCGGTCCGGCGATCATGCAGAGGCTGCCGCGCGCCGAGGTGAGCGCCGCCACCGCCGGGATCTCGTCGCGCTCGACGAGACGAGGCGTCATCGCCGCCATCGCCGGACTGTGGAAGCCGTTGAGCGCCGCCATCGCGCCGGCGGCGACGAAGGGCACCCACACGCTGGGCTGCGCCAGCCACGCATTGAAGGCGAGCGCCGCCGAGCAGACGGCGAGCAGTAGCTCGGAGCCGAGCAGCAGCTTGCGGCGGTCGAGCGCGTCGGCGGTGGCGCCGCCGAAGAGCGCCGCCAGCAGCAGCGGCACGAGCTGCACCGTGCTCAGGAGGCCGACGGCGAGCGAGGACTGCGTGAGCTCGTAGACCTGATAGGGGATGGCGACGTAGGTGATCATGCTGCCGATCAACGACACGAACTGCCCCGCGTAGAGCGCGCGGAAGTCGCGGTGGCGGCGCAGCGGTCCGAGGTCGATCAGCATGAGCGCGCGAAGCTACCATCCGCGAAGGAACCGGCGCGGCGCATGAGCGGTCGGGCACAGCGCCGGGCAGCCCGCGCGAGCCGCACGAGGCGACGCGCGGCTGAGCCGGCTGCGCGGCCTTCGTTGCCGCCGGTCCATCCGAGACCGTCGCCAGTGGCCGGCTACAATTCCGGCGTGTTCCACACCCAGCTCCGTTTCGTCGCCGCCGCGGCGCTCGCCACGTCGATCGCCGCCGCTCCGCTGCTCGCCGCACCGAAGCAGGATCCCGCTCAGGTGCTCGCCGCAGCGCAGGCCAAGCTCGATGCCGACGATCCCGCGGCCGCGCTCAAGCTGCTCGACCCGCTGCTCAAGCGCGACAGCAAGCTCGCCCGTGGCTACCAGCTGCGCGCCAACGCGCGGCTGATGCTCGGCCAGGCCGGCGGCAAGGAGGACCTCGACCGCGCCATCGCGCTCGAGCCGACGCTGCGGCAGGCATGGCTCGACCGCGCCGCCGTCGCCGTCGCCGAGAAGCGCTACGACGCGGCCCTCGCCGACTTCCAGCAGGCGCGCGCGCTCGACCCCGCCGACGCCGACGGCCTCCTCAACGTCGGCGCCGTGCAGCTGCTGCTCGGCAAGCTCGACGAGGCGAGCCGCAGCTTCCAGGAGTTCCTCGGCCAGCGTCCTGGCGACGCCGCGGCCCACTACCTGGTGGCCACCAACTACGCCCTCACCGGCTACGCCGGCCTCGCCGTGCAGAGCCTGCAGCAGGCGATCGCGCTCGACGAGCGCACCCGCGCCGCCGCCCGCGGCGACGCCAACTTCGCCGACCTCGCGTCGAACCCGCGCTTCCTGGAGCTGATGCGCACCGACGGCTACCGCGCTCCCGCCGACGCGCTGCGCGCCGAGCGCGTCTACCCCGGCGCCTACTCCGCCGGGCAGGGGCCGCTGCTTCCCGCCACCCTCGACGCGTTGCAGGCGCTCGGCGAGCGCTTCGACGCCCGCGTCGAGGTGACGCCCGAGTGGGCGCTGCTCTGGGGCGCCATGCGCATCAAGCTCTCCGACGATGCCAAGGGGCAAGGGCAGGTGACGCTCACCGCGCCGGCGACCGCGATGAGCGCCGCCGACTGGAAGCAAAAGAGCGCGCGGCTGCTCGACGCCATCCTCGTGCAGCTCGGCAAGCGGCGAGTGATCGGCGGTGCGGTAAAGCCCACCGCCGCACCGCCGCGGCAGTAGGTCCGTCGCGGGCCCCGGCTACAAGCGCATCAACACGCTGCCCCAATGGAGCCCGGCGCCCAGCGCCGTGAACGCCACCAACGCGCCCTGCGGCGCCTTGCCCTCCTCGCGCGCTTCGTGGAAGGCGAGCGGCAGCGTCGCCGAGGTGGTGTTGCCGTACTTCTGGATGTTGTTGTGCACCTTCGACTCGGGCAGGTCGAGCGCCTTGCGCGCCGCCTCGTTGATGCGCAGGTTGGCTTGGTGCATCACCAGCAGATCGAGGTCGGCGATGGCATAGCCCTGGTCGGCGAGCACTGCGCGCGTCGCCTCGGGCATGCGCGAGACGGCGTACTTGAAGACCGCGCGGCCGTCCATCACCGGCACGGCGGCGGCGGAATCGACGATCTCATGCGACACGTACGGGCGCCGCCTGCTGCCCACGCCCGGCACGTGGAGGATGTCCTTTTCGGCCCCCTCGCCGTAGAGGCGAGCGCCGAGGATGCCGCGCCCGTCATCCTTCTCGTGGGTGCGGAAGACCATCGCGCCGGCGGCGTCGCCGAAGAGGACGAGCAGGTGCCGGAACTGCGAGTTCCACGCGAACTCCTCCGGCGGCAGCGCCTCCTCCTCGCCGTAGAGCACCTGCCAGGTGCGCGGCGAGAAGGGCATCAGCGAGGTGTGCACGTCGCAGCCGACGAGCAGCACCGTGCGCGCGATGCCGCTCCGGATCAGCGCGTCGACCACCTGCAGGCCGTAGGCGAAGCCGGCGCACTGTTGGCGGATGTCGAGCGCGGGGATTGGCCGGATGCCGAGCTTGTCCTGGATCAGCGTGCCCGACCCCGGGAAGTAGTGGTCGGGCGTCATCGTGGCGCAGACGAGGTAGTCGACCTCAGCGGCCTCGACGCCGGCGTCGGCGAGCGCCGCCCGCGCCGCCTCGGCGCCGAGGTCGGACGAGCCCACGCCCGGCTCGACGTAGTAGCGGGTGACGATGCCGCTGCGCTCCTGGATCCACGCGTCGGTGGTGTCGACGATGCGCGACAGCATGTGGTTGTCGACGACGCGCGGCGGCACGGCGATGCCGGTGCCGACGAGGAGAGCGCGGGTGGGCGGCATGGAAGCTCCTGCTGTTTGGCTGGCGCGCGGCGGTCGCTCGCGCGCGGAGCGGAGAGCTTATCGCCCCGGCCGCGACGGCAGCATCGACGGCGGGGGGACCGGCCGGTTGAAGATGACCGTCAGGTCCCCGCGCTTGACGAAGCGGTAGGCGGGCGCCGGCCGGCGGCGGTGGAGGCCGGCCGTCGACGCGACGTCGTAGTCCCAGCGCTCGAGGGGCGGATCGCCCTCGCGCGGATTGATCTCGTGGTCGATCTTCTTCGGCTCGCCGAAGAGCACGAAGACGAGGCCGCGGTCGGTGCGGCGGCCGAGGTAGCCGGCCTCGGAGAAGCGGCGGTCGGCCTCGGTCTCGCGTTGCTCGAAGAGCTGGCGCAGCGGATTGCCGGCGCGCGACGGGTCGGGATCGCGCGATGTCCAGAACGACTCGATGAACGCCGTCGCCGCCGCGTCGTCTTGCAGCGCGAGGTACGCCTGGATCTCTTCCGGCGTGGCCATCCGCGCGATGGCGCCGACGAGCCACTGCGAGAGCGCCGGCGAAAGTTGGGTGTTGATCGAGCTCGACGGCGGTGCGCGGCGGCGGCGCGGCGGCGCCGCCGCCACCGCTCGCGCAACCCGCGAGCAGCAGCGCGCCGGCGAGCAGCAGCGCGCTCGTCGCCCCGCGCCGCGCCGCGACCAACCTCACGCGCCGCGCCTCAACAGGTCGAGGAACTCCTCGCGCACTTCCTTCTTGTAGAAGGTGCCGCGGATGGCCGAGGTGACGGTGACGGCGCCCGGCTTCTTCACCCCACGCATCTCGACGCACAGGTGGCGCGCCTCGATCACCACCATCGCCCCCTGCGGCTTCAGCTCCGACTCGATGAAGCCGACGACCTGCTCGGTCAGCCGCTCCTGCAGCTGCGGCCGCTTGGCGTAGAACTCGAGGATGCGCCCGAACTTGGAGAGGCCGAGGATGCGGTCGTTGGGGATGTAGGCCATGTGGGCGTGGCCGTAGAAGGGCACCAGGTGGTGGGCGCACATGGAGTAGAAGGGAATCTCCTTCTCCATCACCATCGCCCGATAGCCCTCGTCGTTGGGGAAGCAGGTCACCTGCGGCCGCGATCCCTCGCGCAGGCCGGAGAACATCTCGGCGTACATGCGCGCGACGCGGCGATCGGTCTCGCGCAGGTTGGGGTCAGCGAGGTCGAGCTTGAGCTCGGAGAGGATGCCGCGCACGTGGCCGGCGATGCGCTCGAGCGCATCGGCGTCGAGCTCGAGGGGTGCCGGCGAGGCGGCCTTGGGTCGGTCGAGGATGTCGGTCAACGGGCTCCTTGGCAGCGGTCCGCCTAGTGGGCGCGATTGCGGCTGCCGACCGAAATCCTACAACGCGGCACCGCGGCGACCGGTCGCGGTGAACGGCGGCGGGGCTAGAATCGCCCCATGAGCCGCCTGGAAATCGAATACTGCGTGGCCTGCAACTACTACCCGCGCGCCGCGGGTTTGGCGGACGAGTTGGAGAAGAAGCTCGGGCTCAAATCGGAGCTGATCAAAAGTAAGGGCGGCGTCTTCGAGGTGAGCTTCGGAGGCGAGCTGCTGCACTCGAAGAAGCAGAGTGGGCGGTTTCCGGAGCCGGGCGAGGTCGAGGGGAAGTTGCAGGCGCGCCTCGGCCTCGCCGCCGCGCCGGGCTCGGGCGGAAGTTAGCCTCGGCCCTGGGCAGGCGAGGCCCGCAGCAGCTGCGCCACGCTCGGCAGCCCCGAGGCGCCCGGCGCTACAATCGCCGCATGAGCGAGCTGGTCATCCAATACTGCGGAATGTGAGGTTACGAGGGGCGGGCCGCCAGTTTGGCGGCCTCGTTGAAGAAGCGATTCGGCATCGATTCCACTCTGATCAAGAAGTCGGGCGGCATCTTCGAGGTGAGCTGCGGGCGACAGGGCGAAGAGGTGCTCTTCTCGAAGAAGATGCTCGGCCGCTTCCCCAACGCCGGCGAGGTCGAGGGGAAGCTGCAGACGCGCCTCGGTAGCAGCGCCGGGGCGTAGGCCGGCGAACGCTCGGCGGGCCATGACACGCCCGCGGCGATGGCTGCTCGCTTTCGGCGCGGCGGCGCTGCTGGTCGCCGTGGATGCATTCGTCGTCGAGCCGCGGCTGCTGCTCGGGCGCGACGAGGTGAAGCTCGACGTCGGCGTGGCGCCGCTGCGGATCGCTCATCTCTCCGACCTGCACCTGCGCAGCGCCGACTCGTACCTCGCGCGCAAGCTGGTGCGCGAGGTGAGGGCGGCGCGGCCCGACGTCGTGCTGGTGAGCGGCGACTGGGTCGACGACGTGCGCGAGCGGCGCGGGCTGGTGGCGCACGCGCGCGAGGCGGCGGCGCTGGCCGGCGAGCTGCGGCGCGTCGCGCCGGTGATGGCGGTGCAGGGGCACAGCGACTATCTCGGCGAGCTGGTGGCGATCCTCGCAAGTAGCGGCGTTACGTGGTTGTCGAACGAGGGCCGGCGGGTCGGGCGCGGTGACGGCGTGCTGGTGCTCGGCCTCAACCAGCAGGTGGGGCACGACGCGGGGGAGGCGCCGCCACCGTTCGCGCCGCTGACAGCTCGCGGACGGGTGGGCGCTCGGGCGGCGGCAGGACGAACCCGGCAACGAGAACCGCTACCTGAGCTTCGATCCCTCGCCGCGTTCGCTCGCCGACGACGGCGGCCCGCTCGCCTGGCGCGGGTACGAGGCCAGCGTCGCGGTGTGGAACGACGGCGCTATGGACGCGGGGCTGGCGATCCACAGCCGCTACGTCCTCGGCGAGGATCGCTTCCTGCGGCTGGGCGGTGGCGGCGGCACGGGCCAGCGACCGCGGCGGCAGCTTCCGGCTGGTGATCGACGGCTCGGCAGCCACCGCCGGCGAATGGGACACCGGCGTCGCGCCGCTGCCGCGTCGTTGGTATCGGCTCCGCCTGCGCGCCGAGGTCGAGGCCGGCGAAGTGCGCGTGAGCGGGAAGGCGTGGCCGGCGGACGAGGCCGAGCCGCGAGAGTGGCAGGCGAAGCTCGTCGACCGCTCGCCGACGCGCGTCGACGCCGGCACGGTGGCGCTGTGGACGCAGGGCCGAGGCGCGGCCGCCTTCCGCGACCTGCGCGTGCACGCGCTCGACGGACGGCCGCTGCTCACGGCGGCGTTCGACGAAGCGCGGCGCCCGGCCGGCTGGCGCGACGGCACGCGGGCTACGCGGCTCGCGCTCGCCCTCGCGCGCAGCCCGGCGGTCGCCGCGGTCACCGCGCGTGTCGTGCTCACGCATTCCCCCGACGCCGCTCGCGAGGCCGCCGCCCGCGGCATCGACGTCGTGCTCGCCGGGCACACTCACGGCGGTCAAGTGCGGCTGCCCGGCATCGGCGCCCTGCTCACCCGCACGCGGCTGGGCCGGCGCTACGACCGCGGTCTCTTCCGGCTCGACGACGCGCGCGCCGGAGGCACGTGGCTCTACGTCAACCCGGGCATCGGCACCTCGTTGCTGCCGGTGCGCTTCTGCGACCCGCCCGGCTGGGCGCTCGTCGACCTGCGTCCGAGCCCTGGCTAGGCAGGCGCTTCCCGCACGAGCTGCGCCACGCTCTCCATGTGGCCGCTCTGCGGGAAGAGGTCGAAGAGCGTCAGGCTCTCGAGGCGGTAGACGGTGAGCAGCTCGCGCAGGTCGCGGGCGAGCGTCGCCGCGTGGCAGGAGACGTAGGTGAAGCGCTCGGGCTGGCGAAGGAGCAGCGCCTTGCGCACGCTCGTCGCCAGGCCGTCGCGCGGCGGGTCGACGAGCACGCGGTCGAGCGAGGACGGCAGCTGCCCCACCCAGCTCTCGACCACCTGCGGCACGACGGCGACGTGCGGCAGCCGGTTGCGCTTGGCGTTGCCGCGCGCGTAACGCGCCGAGACGCGGTCGCCCTCGACGGCGGTGACCGACCGGTAGCGACGGCCGAGCGGCAGGCTGAAGAGACCGACGCCGGCGTAGAGGTCGACCGCGGCGGCGCCCTCCCACGGCCCCACCGCCGTCTCCAACAGGCGCGCGACCAGCGTGCGGTGCGCCTGGAAGAAGCAGCGCGCGTCGAGCCGGTAGACGAAGTCGCCGACAGTGAGCGGCACGTCGCCGTGCGGCAGGTCGCCGGCGACCGGCGCCGCCGACAGCTCGCCGCCGTCGCCGACCAGCAGGTCGATGCGCGCGGGAAGCTCGCCGCCACCCTCCGCAAGCCGCTCCGGCAGCGTCGGGATCTGCGCTTCGAGCGTCGGCTCGAGGATGGGGCAGGCGCTTACCGGCACCAGCGTGTGCGAGCCGCGCGCGAAGTAGCCCACCTGCGGCGCGCCTTCCGCGTCGCGCCCGGTGTGGAGCTGCGTGCGCAGGCGATACGCCCATGCCTCACCGGCGACGACCTCGAGGCTCGGCGGCGTGGTGACGCCGCCGACGCGCGACAGCGTCTCGACGACCGCCTCGGCCTTGTAGCGCACCTGCAGCGCGTCCTCGACGTGCTGCAGCTGGCAGCCGCCGCAGTCGACGAAGTAGGGGCAGGGCGGCTCGCGCCTCCCCGGGCCGGGCGCCAGCAGCTCGACGATCTCGGCGCGGCCGTAGTCGGGCCGCCGCTCGACGATGCGCACGCGCACGCGATCGCCGGGCGCCGAGCGGGCGATGAAGAGCGGGATGCCGTCGACGCGGGCGAGACCGTCGCCGCCGGCGACCAGCTTCTCGATCACGACCTCGACCTCGTCGAGGGCGGCGAGGCGGAGCGCGACCTCGCGGCGGTCCCTCATGACGGCGACGCCTCGGCGAGCCGGCGCGCCGCCCAGACGATGCCTTCCTCGGTGACGTCCGGCCAGTAGCTCCAGTCGTGAGCGCCGGGCGCCAGCTTCAGCTCGACGGCGAGCCCCTTCTCGCGCGCGTGCTTGGTGAAGAGCTCGCTCGCCTCGTCGAGGCGGTACTTGTCCTCGGTGCCGGCGAAGAGCAAGAACGGCGGCGCCGCCGCGAGCTCGGCGGCGCTCATCGCGCCGAGCATGCGGTAGGGGTCGTTGCGGCGCAGCGCCTTCTCGTCCGGCGGCCCCAAGACGCGCTTGATCATCGGCCGCATGAACAGATTGGCGTCGCGCACGAAGGCCCCAGTCGAGCGGCACCAGCAGCCCCGAGATGGAGACGACGGCGGCGGTCTCGCGCGGATTGCGCAGCCCCATGCGCACGGCGCCGGCGCCGCCCATCGAGATGCCGACGTAGGCGCGGCTGTGCGGCCCGCTGCGCACCGGCCAGCGCGACGCGACCTGCGCCGGCAGCTCGGCCGTCACCCACTGCTCGTAGCGGCGGCGGCCGTCCCAGGAGTCGGCCCAGAAGCCGCGGTCTCCCTCGGGCGCGACGAGGACGAACGGCGGCACCTCGCCGCGCGCCACCCGCGCCGCGACGCGCTGCGCCACGCCTTGCCTCCAGAGGATGGCATCGCTCCCCCACAGGTCGTGGAGGAAGTAGACGACGGGAAACGGCCCCGCGCCGGCGCTCGGCGGCGGCGCCAGCACGCGAAACTCGCCGCCGCCCTTACCGAGCGGCGCCGGGACGCGGATCGGCTCCGGCGCCGTCGCTGTCGCAGGCAGCGAGCAGCAGCGAAGCGGCGAACGAAGCGGCGACGAAGAAGAAGACGGCGGCGCGGGTCGCGCGGGCGCAACATCGCCGCGCAGCGTACCCCAGCGCGGCTCCTAGATCTCTTCGTACACCCAGCGGCGGATGGGCTGCAGCCGGCGGCTCACGCTCTCCGGGTCGGGATCGATGTGCCACAGCGTCGAGGCGATCGACGACAGCAGCGAGTTGCCGTCCTGCGGCGTGAAGCAGAAGCCGTAGACCTCGCGCTCGTTGCGCACCGCGATCGTCGGCCGCACCAGCACCGTCTGCGACAGGATGCGGCCGTAGTAGCCGTGGTCGCGGCCGAAGCTGAAGATGAGGTTGGCGTGCCGCTTGTCGGTCATCGCCACCCGCGGGTTGTCGTCGAGGCGCTTCATCACCTCGTCCTTGCTGGTGTCGCGGTTCATCACCATGTGGAACCACAGCGAGTGCATGTACTGGGTGTTGAGCTTGACCGCCGAGGAGAAGAGGTCGAGGTCCTTGCCGAGGGTCTTGAACAGCGAGTGGGCGTCGCGCGCGTGGTGGGTGCCGAACTCGGCGTCGTCGTGCTTGCCCACCTGCGGCGCCGGGATGTAGCTGTCGCTCTGCGTGATGTCGTTCGCCCGCCGCATGCAGACGAAGATGGCGCGCTGCGAGGCTGAAGCTCGCCGTTGCCCTCGTCGCAGACGGTGCGGATCAAGCGTGGTGATGTTGTGGGTGTTGCACGACACCACCTGGATGAAGCGGTCCTCGCCGGGCACCAGCGCCTCGTCGTTGACGCCGCGCGCGTAGGGCTTGCCGAAGCCGAACTCGCTGCCCTGGGCGATGAAGCCCTTGGGCCCGGAGAGGTTGAGGTAGCACTCTTCCTTGTTCTGGTTGCCGGCGGGCGTGCAGTCCATCACCACCGTGGCGCGCTCGAGCGCCTCCTTGGCGGTGAAGCTCACCTTGTGCCCCATCTTCTCGAAGTCGTCGACGCGGTCGTCGTCGGTGGCGAGCTTGGCGCCGCGCTCCATCAGGTGCTTGAGCTTGGCGCGGTCGGCGGCGAGCGGCGTGCGCTTGTGGAAGGTGACCTCGTCGACGCCCAGCTTCTCGTGGAAGTCGGTGAACAGGCCGATCAGCGGCTCGCCGATCGTGCCGGTGCCGACGATGTGGACGATCTTCTTCATGTGACCCTCGCGAGTGGGTTGGCTGGCCGGAGCGGCGCGCGTAGCGGATGCCGGCACGGCGGGCGGCGCAGCCGACGGCGGGAAACGGCTCCGCTGGCGGGCAGCGAGCCTAACAAAAGGGCGAGGAAAGGCGCTACCGGCGCCTGACCGGCAGAGCGCCGCAGCTGGGCGCGTCAGCGATCGGGCTCAGGCGCGGCGGACGGCGAAGAAACTATGCGACGTGGTGGCGTCGCCTCGTAGCGGTTCGGCGCCGGCTCCGAGGCGCTGCGCCAGCTGCTGGATCTCGTCCAGGTCCGCCGGGAGCTCCGGCATCGCCAGCAGAGTCTCGCCGCCGGCCAGCTGCACCTCGGCGACGCGGACGTCGGCATCACAGCGGTCGCCGACGAGCTGCGCGTCGAGTGCAATCACCAGCAGAATCACTCGCCTCCTGCGGCCCACTTAGAACCTCCAGCGTTCCACGTTGACCAAAATGCCAGACGTAGAACGCCCCGCGCGAGAGCACTCGCCACAGTTCGCCGCGGGCATAAGCAAGGACGAACGCGATGCTGTCGTTGCTCGCCGCGGCAGCGTCTCGATCAGGGTCCATCGCGCAAGCGGCGGCGGTGGCAACCAACAAGCGAGCCTGATCGCCGGTCGCCTTCGCGAGCCGCGGACGACAACGTCGCAGGTTCGCGACGAATCGGGAGACGAGGGCGTCCGCGCCCTCTCCCTGATGCGCGATTCCTGGCTCGGCCAGCAACAGGAGCTGCTGACCTCGGTGGCCGAAGATTCGCCTCGTCGCCTCCGGGCGCTCGTCGACCTCGAGGAAGGTCTGGCACTTCACCAGCCGGATCACCGGCGACGCTGAGGCGGTGGCCGTCATGACGAGTCCGCCACATACACTACACCCGTAGACTCTGAAGACAAGGCCGACTGCTGCGGAGGCGCTGCGTCGAGCAGCGGCGCGTCAGGGCCTTCCGATCGTCGACGGTGCGGCGCTCGATCGGGCCTCGGCGCTAGCGCCGGGCCACCGGCCTAACGTGGCAGTGAGCGTCACTCGGCCCCGCCCCACTTCTTGCCGCCGCGCCAGTTGGGGTCGCGGTTGGCGAACTCGTCGAGGTCGCGGGGCACCTCGACCAGCGTGCGCGTCACGTTGGGGTCGCAGGTGTCGTTCTCGCACTCGTAGGTGTAGACGTTCCACTCGTCGCGCCGCGAGAAGCTCGACATGGTCTGGTAAGTGTTGCAGTTGCCGCACTTGACCGAGATGTTGCGGATGTTGATTACGCTGTCGCCCGGCTCGCCGGACGCTGGCTCCACGGCGTCGGAGCTCGCCTCCGGCTCGCTCCCCTGGTCGATCGTGCTCGTCATGGAGCCAGCTTAGCGCCTTGGCGCCGCCGCCCGCCGGGCTGTGACCTGTTCCACTGGTGATGCGCCGAAACGGCGGCTACATTCGGTACGTGCGTCTCGTCCGCTCGCTCATACTCCCCCTCGTCCTCATCCTCTCCGCCGCCGCAGCCGCTCAGGATCGCCCGGTTGCGGCGCGGCCGGTGGAGACGGCGGAGTACACCTTCGGTGAGGTCTACTCGGTCGAGATGGTGATGGTGCCGGTGGCGGTGCGCGGCGAGACCGCCGGCGAGCGGCTGCCGCGCGACCGCTTCCGCCTCCGCGTCGACGGCAAGCCGGTGAAGATCGAGTCGTTCGAGAACGACTCCGGCGCGCCGCTGTCGCTCGTCTTCATGCAGGACCTCTCCGGCAGCATGGCCGAGCCCGGGCAAGATGGCGAGCTCGCGCGAGGCCTTCGACTGCTTCCTCGACACTGCGCGCGACGGCGACGAGATCGCCCTCGCCACCTTCGCCAGCGGCCAGACCGAGATCGACGTGCCGCTCTCGCGCGACGCCGCGCCGCTGCGCGAGGCGATGGAGCTGTGGGAGCCCTACGGCACCACCGGCCTCTACGACGCGGTGGCGATGCTGCCCGAGATCTCGATGGACGGCGGCGGCGCCAAGCGCGCGGCCGTGCTCGTCACCGACGGCGTCGACAACGCCAGCGCCATCACGCCGCAGGCGGCGCAGAAGCTGGTGCAGGCGGCCGACCTGCCGGTCTACGTGCTGGCGCTGCCCGGCCGCGAAGAAGGTGCGCCCGCGCCGATCGTACCGCTATGGCGACCTGCTGCGCCAGCTCGCCGAGGCGACCGGCGGCCGCTACTACGAGCTCGCCGACACCGCCGAGGCGCGGCGCACCTGCGCCGCCATCCTCGGCGAGCTGCGCCACCAGTACGTGCTCGGCTTCACCGTGAGCGGCAGCGGCCCTGCAGAGCTACCACCCGATCCGCGTCGAGCTGACCAACGGCAAGCGACGCGCTCTCCCTCATCCACCGCCGCGGCTACCGCGGCACCGCGCCGTCGGCCGAAGCCAGCTAGCTCTCCCGAGTTTTTCCCAGCCGGCCGCCGTGCCGGCGATCTCGTCAACGACCTGAAGGAGCGAGCCATGCGTTGGAAGGGGATTCTGGTGTTGACGGTCGGCGCCGGCCTGTTGGCCACGGGCTGCGCCACCAAGAAGTACGTCAAGGACGAAGTGACCCGCGAGACCGGCGCCGTGCACACGCGCGTCGACACCCTGCAGGGTCAGGTCGAGTCGACGCAGACGACGGTGCGCGAGCACGACACGCGCATCACCGAGGCGTCGCGCACCGCGCAGGAGGCGCTGCAGCGCGCCCAGGAAGCCGGCAAGCTCGCCGAGGGCAAGCTCCTCTACGAGACCGTGCTCTCCGACGACAAGGTGCGCTTCAGCTTCGACAAGTCGAGCGTCTCCGACGAGGCGAAGGCCGCGCTCGACCAGTTCGCCTCGCCCATCGTCGGCGGCAACGAGAACGTCTACGTCGAGATCCAGGGCCACACCGACTCGGTGGGCAGCGACACCTACAACGAAGAGCTCGGCCTCGAGCGCGCCGAGGCGGTGCGCCGCTACCTCAACATGCAGCACCACATCCCGCTGCACCGGATGTCGGTGATCTCGTACGGCGAAGCCGCCCCGGTCACCGACAACAAGAGCCGCGACGGCCGCGCGCAGAACCGGCGCGTCGTGCTCGTAGTGCTCAAGTAGCGCAACTGCAGCGGGCGGCTCGCCGAGCCGTCCGCCGAGCGTGATACGACACGGCGTACGAAGGAGGCGGGGCAACGGCCCCGCCTTCGTCTTCTCGGCTCGCGCTCATCTAAGATCCGCGGCGCGATGACACAGCCCATCCTCACCACGTGCAGGTGCTGCAGCGGCAAGGTCAGCAGCGAGGCGCTGACTTGCCCCCATTGTGGTCAGCCCAACCCGGCGAACCTGGGTGAAGAGGGATGGAGGGTGTCCGCCCAGATGGAGCTTCGCGAGGGCAACAAGATCAACGCGACCAAGATGGTGCGCGAGGCCACCGGCCTGGGCTTGAAGGAAGCGAAGGACCTCGTCGAGTCCTGGGCGTAAGGCGACGCGGCACCGGCGTGCGACTGGGAACGTCCTGCCCCTGCGCACCCTCGAAGACCTGATCTCGACAGACGACCCGGCGTGGCCGCTCGTGCAGCAATGGCTCGCCGAGTCCTCTGTCCGTTGCGAAGCTCTCCCCGCCTCCGAGCTGTCTCGAGCCGAGTGCGTCCTCAGGCTTCAGGTCACGACGCACTCCACTTTGGGCGCCGTCGCGTACGAGACGGGCGGCCTCCTCGTCGACCATGGCTGGCTGCGGGTTCTCGGCTCCGGACATCCCCGGCTGCAGCGCTCCTTGGCGTCGTGGAACGCCGGTCGCACCATGGACGGCTCGCACCGACCGCCGCCCATATTGCTCGTCGCCGACGACGTGCTGGGCGGATGCTTCGCCATCAATGGCGGCGGCCTCGGCAACGATGTCGGCGATCTCTACTATTTCGCGCCGGACACGCTGCGCTGGGAGCGTCTGTCAATCGGCTACACAGCGTTCCTGCAGTGGGCCCTCACCGCCGACAATCTCGCGCAGTTCTACTCGTCGCTCAGGTGGCCGAGCTGGCAGACCGAGATCGCATCGCTCACGGGAGACCAGGGGATTCTGGTCTACCCATTTCTCGTCGCGGCTGGCCCACCAATCGGCGATCGTTCCCGCAGTGCGGTCCCGATGGCGGAGCTGTATGGCCTGTTGGTCGACTCCCCCGCCCTGCCGGCGCAGTCGTGACGTCGCCTGAGCGGCTCGTTGCAGCGGACAACGCTGCGCTCGTATCCTGTTGATCGGCTGGGGAACCGCTGCGACTGGAATACTCGAAGACGCAATGAAGCACGGACTGATCGCCGCGATTCTCTTCTTCGTCGGGGGAAGCGCCTTCGCTCAAGAGCGCGAGCTGAAGCAGTTCGTCACGTCCGGCTCGTGGGCGGAAGGTCTCGAGTTCTGCGATTCTCAGGTTCCCGTGAAGCTCGCTCAACGCCCCGATGCGCGCGCGATCTCTCCGGAGCTACTGACGCGGTTGGCTCTGTACTGCACCGCGCTGGCGAGCGGCGCCGACCGGGACGAGGACGCCAGCTGGTGGTGGTATACGGCCACGAATCTTCATACCGACACCTCGAAGATTGCGGCAGAGGTCCAGAAGTTGGGCGTACCGATCCATGTACCGCCTCCGCGCAAGTTTGGCGGCAAGCTCCCAGAGGATCGCGATCCTCATCGCATCAGGCTGCCCTCTGGTGACTACGTTGCCGGCCAACCGGCACGTCCTAGCCGCCGGGAGGAACCTCCGAAGTACATGTTCCGGCACACTCCGGGCGTATGGGCGACCGAGATCGAAGTCGAGCTCTTCATTGGCCGCAACGGAGTGCCACGACAGCCGTTGCTGGTGACGGCTCGCGCTTGGCCGCTCCACGTCTTCTACGTTTACAGCTACTTGCGATCCTGGTCGTTCGAGCCCGCCCTTGTTGACGACCAGCCGGTCGATTCGCTACTCAGAATCAATGTCAGCACCAGAAGCGGGAATGGCTGAACCCGCATCGTCAGACGAGACGCGGGACGTCAGCGAGAACTAGCATGGGAGCAAAGACCTGGATGCTCGTCGGGACCTCCGGCAGTGCTCGCGACGCTCTCGCTGCTCAACCGCAACTCGATCGCGACGCCACGATGCGGCTGGCGCAGCGCCTGTTTCCCAAGGAACGCCTCGAGCCGTTGGCTGACGGCGACCTTTCCTATACCTGCCCGCCGGACGATGAGGTCCATATCGGCTGCTTCTCGGGCGTGTCCGTGGTCGCGGCGAAGGAATTCGGTATCGATTATCCGTCCCGCCTCGACCCGCATTTCTTGACGAGCTTGGGCGAGCGCACGATCTATCTCCATGCCATGCACAGCGTGGTGGACTGGCTTGCGTTCGCCGTCTGGCAGGACGGCGAACTGCAGCGTTCGTTGAGCTTGGCCCCCGACGGTGTGCTCGAAGACAATGGCGCGCGGCTGCCCTTCGAGGTTCCCTATTGGTCAGGCGATCACCCAGCCGTCGATCCAGAGGACGAAGACGCATCGGACTACCCTCTCCCCTTTCATCCTCTGGAGCTCGGTGAAGCCGCGCTCAACGAGTTCTTTGGGTATCAGCTCGAAGGCTTCGGCGGCGACGCGCTTTTCGATGCTGAGTCAGTCGTATTGGCACGCCTCCAGAGGAAGAAGTCGAGGTTCTGGTTCTGGCGGCGGCCATGACAACGCCTTTTCCCCAACATGGGGTTCACCCTGCCTGATGCGCAGGCGCTGCACGTGGGCCACCCCACGGCGAGCCGCTGGGCGAGCGCGCGGGCACCTGACGCTTCGTCGCGCGCTGCTAGCCGCCGCCGACGGGCTGCTCGGGCGGCGCGGGCTTCGGTGCAACCGCGGGCTTCGGCAACGCTGACGCCGGGCGCACGGGTGGCAGGCGTCGGCGCTAGGCCCGCGGGAGGCTGCACGCCGGCTTGCGCCAGCAGCTCGCGCAGGCGCTTGTCGGGGACGATGCCGGTGCGCAGGTAGGAGACTTCGCCCTTCTTGTCGACGATGAGGAGGGTCGGGAAGCCGACGACGCCGAGGTCGCCGCTGACGCGCTGGTCTTCGTCGAGGAGAACCGGGTAGGGGATCGGGCGCTTGGCGAGGAAGGCGCGCACGGTCTTCTCGTCCTCGCCGACGTCGATGGCGAGGAACTGCACGTCTTTCGCCGGATACTGCGCGTGGAGGCGGTGGAGGATGTCCGCCTGCATGTAGCAGGGGCCGCACCAGGTGGCCCAGAAGTCGGCGACGACGACCTTGCCTTTGAAGTCGCCCGGGCCGAGCTTGCGGCCGTCGATCGTCGGCAGCCGGAAGCCTGCCTTCGTTCCGCCGAGCGAGCCCGACGGAGCCGCCGATGTCTCGCTGTCGCAGGCGAGCAGCAGCAGCCCGAGCAGCAGCGACCAGCGGCGAAGGGCGGGCATCGCGGCTATCGTAACAGCCCGCCGCGAGCGACCATTCCGCACGGCACGAGCGCTGCGTTCGCGTTCGCCGTCTTGCGCTTCACTTCATCAGTTTCCGTGCGCGTGGTGTGCGCCGGCATCGCCGTGTAGCCGCAGCTTCGGAAGCTCAATCCGCCGCGCGCGTCCGCTCCCTTCGACGAGCTCGTAGACGCCGCCGGGCGCCGCTCCCGTGAACGTCTCCCCCGCGCCCGCCGGCCAGAGCACGCGTACGCTCTCGATCGCGGTCGCCTCGCCGAGGCCGATCTCCGTCTGTAGGGAGTTGCCGCCGAACGAGCTGCCGGTGCCGACGAGGGCGTACACTCTGCGCCGCCCCTCGCCCGCCCTCCATACCACCTGCACGCGCGCGCCGACGGCGAAGCGGTTCGCTCCCTTGCCGCGTAGTCGCAGCGTCACCCACGACCGCGCCGGGCTCGCTCCGTCCACGGGATTCTCGTAGAGCGCGTTGGTGTAGGTGTCGAACGGGTACGCGCCGCCCATCTCCTCGAAAACGTCCTGGTCGCCGTCGTTGTCGAGGTCGCCCCAGGCGACGCCGTGCCCCTTCTGCAGGTGGCCGAAGCCGGCCGCGAAGGTGACGTCCTGGAAGCGGCGCCCGCCGTCGTTGCGGTAGAGCTGGTTGGGCATCAGCGAGTCGAAGTCGGGGTTGCCGGTGCCGAGGTAGACGTCGAGGAAGCCGTCGTTGTCGAGGTCGCCGAAGTTGGACCCCATGGGCAGCGCCGGCCGCCAGATGCCCATCGCCGCCGAGACGTCGGTGAAGCGGCCGCCGCCGTCGTTGCGGTAGAGCACCGGGCTGCCGCCCACCGTCGAGAGCGCCGGCGCGGCGGTGAGGTAGGACGCGTGAACGGCTGCCGTTCCCGCGCCGTAGTCGTTGACCCACAGGTCGAGGTCGCCGTCCTGGTCGTAGTCGAAGAACCAGGTGGCGAAGCTCGGCCCCGACGGATCGAGGACGCCGGCGCTCTCGGCGACGTCGGTGAAGGTGCCGTCGCCGTTGTTGCGATAGAGCCGGTTCGGGCCCATGTTGGAGACGTAGAGGTCGGGATCGTCGTCGTCGTCGTAGTCGCCCCAGGCGACGCCCTTCGCCCAACGCAGGTTGGTGACGCCCGCGGCGGCGGCGACCTCGGTGAAGCGGCCGTTGCCTTCGTTGCGGTAGAGCTGCGAGGCGTACGGTCCCGGCGTCGCTCCTCTCGTTGCCGATGTAGAGGTCGAGGTCGCCGTCGAGGTCGTAGTCGGCCCACCCCGCCGCCTGGCTCGGGTAGGTCGCCTCGCCGAGCCCCGCCTCGGCGGTGACGTCGACGAAGCGTCCGGCCGGGCGGCGCAGGTCGTTGCGCAGGAGGCTCTTTCGCATGCGGCCGTGGTCGCCGCTCCACCAGCCGCCGCGCAGCACCAGGAGGTCGAGCATGCCGTCGCCGTCGTAGTCGGCCTGCACGGTGTTGAGGCCGCCGAGCTGGCCGGTGAGCCCCCAACGCTCCGCCACCGGCTCGAAGCCGCCCTTGCCGTCGTTGCGAAACGCGCTCATCGGGCCGCAGGGGTCGGAGCTCGACGTCACGATGTCGAGCAGGCCGTCGCCGTCGAAGTCGTCCATGATGCCGGCGCCGGCGTTGTTGTAGCGGGCGGCGAGGCCGAGCCCGATGGCGACGTTCTTCCAGTGCGGGAAGTCGGCCGCGGCGGCGAGCGACGACGGCGGCAGGCGATATTGCTCGGGCACGCCGAGCGGAAAGTCGCCCGCGGCCATGCGCGAGACGTTGAGGAGCCAGCGCAGCGTCGGGTCCTGCGGCGCCAGCGCCAGCAGCTCGAGGTAGAGGTCGCCGGCCTTGCGCGCCTCCTCCGGCAGGACGTGGATGCCCTCTCCGGCGATGGGGAAGATGCAGCTCGCCGCCGTGTGCCGCGCCACGCAGTTGGCGTTCTCGCCGGCGCGCAGGTGGGTCATCGCGAGCAGGCGGCCGATCATGACCTGCTGGGCCGCCGGCAGCCGCTGCGCGATGGCCAGCGCGCGGGCCGCTTCCATCTGCTGCCGCGAGCCGTCGAGGTCGCCGAGGCGGAAGAGCTCGCGGCCGAGGTCGAAGTGGGTCTGCAGGCGCACCTCGACCGGCGGCGAGCCGGCGAGCCGCGTGCGCATGGGCGCCAGCATCGCGGTGCCGAAGAACGGATGGTCGCCGGCGCGCGTGCTGGCGCACAGCTGCGCCAAGTCTTCGGGCGCCGCCGGCACGAGCGCCGGCTTCGGCGTCTCCGCCGCGCGGCTACCCTCCACCACCATGAGCGCGAGCGCGCCCAACGTGGCGAGGCGCTTCACGGCTTCGGCGTGGGGGTCGGCGTTTCCTTGAGCGGCTCGGCCTTGCGCACGGCGGCGATCTTCTCGGCGAGGTCGCTCGGCAGCCCGGCGCCCATCATCAGCGTGGCGTCGCGGCCGCCGCTCTTCGCCGGCGCGCCGGCGCCGGCCGGGCCTTCGACGCGGCCGGGCCAGAGCGTCAGCGTCTGCTTCTTGCCGCCGCTGCCGGTCAGGGTGATCGTCATCGCCGGCGGCCCGCTGGTGAGGCCCTGCGCCTGCGCGGGGTCGACCACCTGCTCGGCCTTGGCGTCGGCGACGGCGCCGAGGAAGTCGGACACCGGGCCGTAGAAGACCTTCACGTCGCCGCGCTTCCAGTCGCCCTCGTCGCGGGTGAGGACGAGCTTGCCCTTGCCATCGGCGACCTCGACCTTGTCGACCTCGTAGACGGCAAACGGGCTCCACGCGCGCGAGCGCCAGTCTTGCGGCGGGCGCGCCACCGCCTCGTCGAGCTGCACCGAGCGCAGCGTCACCAGCTGGCCGTCGGCGCGCGCGTAGCGGGCGGGAGGCTCGGCTTCGCTCTCGGGCGACTCGGGCGTCAAGAGAGGCGGCGTCGAACCGGTTTCCGCCGCGCCGAGCGCCAAGCGGAACGGCCGCGACTCGCCCTTGCGGACGATCTCGACGACGGCGTGCGGCGGCTCGAGGCCGAGCGCGGCCGGCGGGCCCGGCGGCTCGTCGACGAACTCGACCGCCTGCAGGCCGGTGACGGCATCGAGCAACTGATCGAAGCGCTCCTGGTCGGCGCGGTCGGCGAGCGGCGCCTCGAGCCACGGCTCCTCGCCGCGGCGGGCGAGCAGCACCTTGCCGCCGCCGTGCTGGAGCGACACGCGCTCGACGTCGTCGCGGGTGCCGGCGAACAGCTCGCGGCTGCGCCACTCGCCCGGCTCCTTGATGAGGTCGCTCCAGAACGAAGAAGCGACGGCGTGCACGGCCGGCTCGCCCTTGATCGCCACCGCGCGCTGGTCCATGCCCGGCAGCTCGCGCCCCACCTCGATCGTCTTCGTGCCGTCGTCGGTCTTCGACCGTCACCGTCGCCGCCGGCGGCTCGAGGCCGTACTGCTTGCGGTCGGCCTTGTCGATCGTCGTCGCCTTGTCGAGGCCGAGGAGGCTCGACAGCAGACCTTCGACCGCCGAGCGGTCGGCGCGCGCCTGCAGCGGCGCGGCGAGGCGCCACTCGGCAGGAGGCGCCGGCAACGCGCTTTCGTCGCTCTCTTCGTCCTCGCCGTCGTCCTCGTCGCCGCCCTCTTCCTTCTCGCCCTTCTCGTCTTGCGCCGCCGGCTTCCCCTCGCGCACGAGCCGCACCGTCTTCCCCTCGCGCGCGATCGTGACCTCGCTGACCTCGTCGGTCTCGACGCCGGCGAGGAGCTTCTTCTCCTGCTCCTTCGCCTCCTCGGTGCTGGGCAGCTTGCGCTCGTAGAACCAGACGAAGGCGGCGAGCGCCGCCACCACCAGCGTCAGGATCAGCAGCGACCGCGGCTTCACCGCTACCTCCGGCGCCGCACGGTGACGGCGATGCCGGCGGCGAGCGCGGCGGCGGGCAGGCCGAGCACCACCAGCAGGAAGTTGAACCGGCGCTCCTGCGGCGTCAGCGACAGGTGCACCTGCTCGGGCTCCTTGGGCGCGATGCCGAGGTGCGTCTCGCGCTCGACCATCCAGTTCAAGGTATTGGCGATGAGCGTCGCGTTGCCCGGCTGGTCGAGCTGCGAGTTGGTGGCGAAGTCGGAGTCGCCGTAGACGACCATCCGTCCGTTGGGACCCTTCGCCGCGGCGGGAGGTGCCTCCGGCGGGAGCCCTTCCTCGCCGAGCGGCGACGCCGGCTTCTCCGCGTTGAGCTCGACCGCGATGCCGAGCGATACCGGCCCCTGCACGTCGCCGTCGCTCTTCTGCACCTGCGTCAGGTTGGCGAGGTCGGTCTCGCCCCAGCCGTCGGCGCTCGTCTTCACCAGCTCGGTCACGGTGGCGCCCGCCGGCGCCGTGCCGGCGACGACCGAGCGCGCCAACGAGAAGACGACAGGCACCTTGGCCTGCCGCAACGCGTCGACGATCGGGTGCATGTCGTAGTTGGCGGCGAAGATCGTCTCGGCGCTGAAGAACGGCAGCAGGTTCGAGGGGTCGACGACGACGTCCTCCTGCGCCTTGATCCCCCACTTCTCGAGCCACGCCGCAATGCCGGTGTCGGCGACGCGGCCCGCCTCGCTCAGGTTGGGGTCGAACATCACCAGCACGCGGCCGCCGCCCTGGAGGAACCTCGACAGCACGTCGAGCTCCTGGGCGATGAACGGCTCCGTCGGCCCGGCGACGACGACGAGGTCGGTGTCGGGCGTCACCGCGGTCTTGCCCAGCGACGCCCACTCCTCGATGGCGAAGTTGTCGGTGCCGAGGAACTGCTGCAGGCGGCCGAAGCCGCGCCCCTCCATGTCGTCCAGCGAGGGCTCGCCGTGCCCGGTGGTGAAGAGGATGCTGGGCTTCTTCGCCTCCACCAGCTCGACGATGGCGCTGGTGAACTTCTGCTCCCCCTTGAAGCCCTTCATCTCGGGGCCGCCGCCCGTCTGCATCGCCGAATAGTCGTAGTCGGCCAGGTCGGCCGGCTCGACGACGCGCTTCTGGTCGCCGCTCTCGAAGACGATGGCGGCGCGCTGCACCTGGTACTTCTCCATCAGCTGCTGCGCGCGCGCCGGGTTGCGCACCGGGTCGAAGTAGGTGACCTTGATCTTGGGCGACGCCGCGGCGTAGCGCGACAGCAGCTCGCGCGTCGGCTCGTAGACGGGCGACTGGTCGTCCATGAAGACGATGACCGAGACGTCGCGGTCGAGGCCCTGGACGATCGACTGGCTCTTCTCCGACAGCGTGTAGAGGTGGCTGCGCGTCCAGTCCCAGCGCTGGTAGTGGCGGAAGGAGAGGTAATTGAGGATGGCGACGAGGGCGAGCGCGAGGAGCGCCGAGACGCCCAGCGTCGAGCCGAAGATGATGCGGCGGCGGGTGGCGGCGTCGACTTGCGGCTTCTTCATGGTCACTTCCCCTGGTCACTTTCCTTTGGCCGCGTCGACGGCGCGGCTGGCGAGGAACAGGAAGAAGGCGGTCGCCGACAGGTAGTAGACCAATCGGCGGGTGTCGACGATGCCTTTACTGAGCTCGTCCATGTGCTGGTAGAGGTTCAGGTAGCCGAGGGCGTCGCGCAGCTTGGGGTCGTTGACCAGCATCTCGAGGAACGCCGGTAGGAAGCAGAGGAAGGTGAGGGCGAAGGCGAACACCGCCGCCACCACCTGGTTCTTGGTGAGGGCGGAGGTGAAGACGCCGATCGAGAGGAAGAGGGAGCCGATGCCGAGGATGCCGATGTAGGACGCGCCCACCGGCCCCCAGTCGAGCGGCAGCTCCTTGGCGATGATGGCCACGTAGACGAGCGTCGGCAGCCAGAGGAAGACGTAGAAGAGGAAGGCGCCGAAGTACTTGCCGAGCACCACTTGGGTCTCGGTGACCGGCGCCGTGAGCAGCATCTCGAGGGTGCCCGAGCGCCGCTCCTCGGAGAGCAGGCGCATGGTGAGCACCGGCCCGACGAAGAGCATCGCCAGCCAGAAGAAGAGGGTGCCGCCGAAGAAGAAGTCGAGCGGCGTCATCGAGGCGGGGGCGCGCGGGTCGTTCAAGTAATCGAGGATGGTCTGGAAGGCGAGGCCGTTGAAGAAGAGGAAGCCGGTGGCGACCACCCAACCGAGCGGCGAGAGGAAGTAGCTGCGGAGCTCGCGCTCCATGGTGGCGAGCACGCCCCTCATGGTGCGGCCTCCTCGTCGGTCGAAGCGGCGGCGGCACTAGATGGTGCCGCTTCGTCGGCGGCGGGCTCGCCGCCGCCGGCTCCGTCGCCGGTGGCCGCGGCGGTCGCCACGTCCTGCGTCGTCAGGCGCACGAAGATGTCCTCGAGCGACACCTTCTGCTCGGCGAGCTCGAGCAGCACCCAGCCGCGCTCGACGGCGCAGCGGAAGACCGGCTCGCGCAGGTCGCTGCTGCCGTCGCCGTCGAGCAGCCAGCGGCCGGCCGCGGCCGGATCGCGCTGCGCCGCGGTGACGCCCGGCAGCGCGCGCAGCGTCTCCTCGGCATCGGCGGGATCGCCCTTGAGCAGCAGGCGCACGCGGTGCTCGCCGCGCCAGCGCTCGCGCAGACTCTCCGGCGTGCCCTGGTCGACGATGCGCCCCTTGTCGATGATCAGCACGCGCTGGCAGAGCAGCTCGACCTCGGGGAGGATGTGCGTCGAGAGCAGCAGCGTGCGGTCGCGGCCGAGCTCGCGGATGAGCTGGCGGATGGCGATGATCTGCTTGGGGTCGAGGCCCACCGTCGGCTCGTCGAGCACCAGCACTCGCGGCTCGTGGAGGATCGCCGCGGCGAGGCCGACGCGCTGCCGATAGCCCTTCGACAGCGTGCCGATGATCTGGCGGCGCACGTCGGCGATCAGGCAGCGGTCGAGGACTTCGGGGATACGACGCTTCAGCTCGGCGCGCGAGAGCCGCTCGAGGCGGCCGCGGTAGGCCAGGTACTCCTCCACCCGCATCTCCGGGTAGAGCGCCACGTTCTCGGGCAGGTAGCCGATCTGCCGCTTCGCCTTGATCGGCTCCTCGGCGACGTCGTAGCCGGCGACGCGCACACTGCCCTCGGTGGGGCGCAGGTAGCCGGTGAGCATGCGGAGCGTCGTCGTCTTGCCGGCGCCGTTGGGGCCCAGCATGCCGAGGATTTCCCCGTCCTGCACCGTGAAGGAGACGTCGCGCACGGCCGTGAAGTCGCCGTAGCGGCGCACCAGCGAGTGAGCTTCGAGCATGCGGTCCTCGCGAAAGGTGGGATGAGCTGCGCCGGCCGAAGGCAGGCGGTCGCGCGTTTATAGCAAACCGCGGGGCGGCGCGTTGGGAAAGCGGTCTGGGACGCTCAGCCGGCGCCGAGAACCTCGCGGATGCGCGGCGCCACTTCGTCGAGCCGGGTGAGGCCGGTGAAAGCGGGCGCCGCCGGGCCGACCGCCAGGAGCGGCACTGGGTTTGGCGTGTGGCTCTTGTGCCACGGCTCCTCGAGGTTGCCGTGGTCGCTGGTGAGGAGCAGCGTGACGTCGGGCGGCCGCGCCGCGAGCACGCCGGCGAGGAGGCCGTCGAGGCGCGCCACCGCATCGGTGGGCGCGATCCCCCACCGCCCGTGACCGGCGAGGTCGGTGAGGAACGTCTCGTAGAGCGTGAAGCGATGGCGGCCGGCAAGCCGCGCCAGCCGCTCGCCGGCGAGCGGCGGAGCGACGGGCTCCACCGCCACGCCGGCGCGGTGCAGGAAGAAGTCGCCCGTCACGTCCCAGGTGACGGCATCGCCGGCCGCGAGGTCGTCGAGCGTGCGCAACGGCAAGTCCGCAGCGAGCACCGCGTACGTCGTCGCCGAAGCGCGCACCTCGCCGCGGACGAGCCGCGCCGCGTAGTCAACGGTGTAGGCATTGGCGAACGTCACCGCATGCCCGGCGGCGGCAAGCGCCTTCAACACGCTGTGCTCGGCGAGCAACGCCCGCAACCGCGGCCCCGGCAGCGCCGGCACGTGATGCCCGATCGCCGCCTGCGCATTGACCCCGGTGAACAGCGTCGTCTGCCCCGTCCCGCTCTGCGGCAGCCCGGGAACGCCGAGCGTCGCGTCGAGCGCAGCCAGCACCAACGGCGCGCCATCGCTGGGCGCGACCTCGCCGATGCCAACGCGGCTGCGCGTCAGCGGCCCGCCCAGCAGCGCCGACAGCGTCGGCGTCGCTTCGCCGACGAACGGATTCGTCGCCTCGTCCCCGCCGAGCCCGACGCCATCGGCGAACAGCAACAACAGACGCGGTCGTGTCTCCAGGATCACCTCGTGCGTGACGGACGCGCGGCAACGGGAGAACTGCCGAGCGCGCGGCCGTCTAATCAGCGGCCGCGAGTATGGCTCTTGGAGGGTAGTGAGTGGCTGGCGCGATCCTGCTTGTCGAAGACGATCCGATTCTTGGCCCGCTGCTGGTGTCGCTCCTCGAGGCCGGCGGTCACGGAACCGTGCTGCTGGCCGCCGACGCTCCCGACGCGCACGTCGCCGTCGAGCGATTCGGCGGCGAGGTCGCGGTGCTCGTCGTCGACGTCGGGCTGCCGTCGCTGCGCGGCGATCAGCTGGCTCACGCGCTCGCCGCGCGCTTTCCACGACTGCGGGTGGTGCTCATGTCCGGCCACGTCGACGAGCGCGGCCGGCCGCCCGGAACCCCCGACTCCTGGTTGAGCCTCGAGAAGCCGTTCACCGCCGCGCAGCTACTCGCCACCGTCGCCTCGCTGTCCTCAGGCGAGTGATCGCGGGCGACGGGCGTCAGCGAAAACGAGCCTATGGGTCGTCTGGCGAGACGTCAGGGTCATCGTCCGGGCAGTCGCAGCCGTCGTCGCAGACGCCCATCTCGTGCCACACGCCATCCGGCAGCTGGGTGGTGATGTCGAGCAGCCGCAGCCCAGTCGCCGCGGACGAGTCGACCACGAAGTAGAGCGAGAGGGGAGGGTCTCGGGGGGTCCCGTCTTCGGGAAATCTATTGTCGAGGACGAGCTGGAGCACTTCGCGGCCCCCTGCGAGCGGGCAGGTGTCGGTCCAGGTGCCGACCTTTTCCAGGTCGCACGCCATGTCCTTCAGGAGCCGGTGCCAGCGCCGGGCGCTCCAGCCGCGGATACCCCAGCCGCGCGCCTGCCGCCACGGGGCGTCGATCCAAGTGTCGACGAAGTCGAACGGCTGGCTGGCGGCTGGGCCGACATCCTCCTCGGCCCTACCGTCGACGAGGCGCCAGCGGCGCCAGATCGAGCTCGAGGTGTATCCATTGCAGACGGCCAGCTCCCCGCCGTGCCCTTCGTACACGAGGGTGACGACGTCGTCCTCGAGGCGGAGGGTGTAGCAGTACGAGTCGTGGTAGCAGTTGTAGACGCCGTCCGAGCCGCGGGCGAGCACGCGCGGCGAGCGAGGCCCGGCGCCGCGCCCCAGCAGCGCCCACGAGACGGCGCCCCAGCTCGAATTCGGCGACGGCTCCGACCAGGCGGCGGCGACGAAGAAGCGCCCGCGCCCGTCGCGAGCCGAGAGGCGGAAGGCGAAGTTGTTGAGCACGTCCGTGGGGCCGAGCGGAAATGGCTGGCCCCCCTCGTAGCTGTCGCCCAGGTCCGGCCACTCGGCGAGCTCGGCCGACCACTCGAGCAGGCGCTCGACGCGAGCCTCATCGACCGCGAAGACATGCACACTCGCGTCGTGGAGGAAGGTGAGCGAGATCTCCCACGACACCGCCAGCAGGCCCGCGTCGCCCTCCGCACGAGCCACGGCAAGCGTCGCCGTCAAGCCCGACCAGCGGTGGACCGACTCCTCATCCTCGCCTAGCGACACGCTTCCTGGTCGCGCGGCACCAGAGCCACGCCGGCGCTCTCGAGCTCCGCCGCCAGCTCGTCGGAAGGTCGGGCGGCCGGAGCCGAGGCGTCATGCTCGCGCAGCCACGCCTCCACGAAGTCGCCGAACTGCCGGTGCAGGAGGCGATCGAGCTCCGCCTCGAGCGGCTCCGGCTTCAGGCTCTCGGGGGTGAGCTCCTCCGCGTGAGGGTTGGGCAGCGCCGCCAGCGAGCGCGCCGTCCGGGCGAGATCGGCGAGCGCGCGCGCCGTCGCCTCCTCCGCGGCCGTGCGTGGCGGCGCCACCGAGGACGAGCTCGAAGCCAGCGCCAGCCAGAGAGCCACCGCCCACGTCACGTCCATGCGGCGCAGTCGACTCCTCCAATGTGGCGCCGGTGCGGCGTCGGGAAGGTGGCGCGAAGGCACTCCGCCAGGCGCGCCGCGCCGCCTTGCACTAGGCTTGCGCCGATGAGCGACGACAAAGCGCCGAAGATGAAATCCGCCTACGAGCTCGCCCTCGAGCGCCTCGCCGGCCAGGGTATCGAGCCACCTCGCGAGGAGGCGCTGTCGCCCGAGGTCCGCGAGCGCGTCGCCGAGGCGCGCCGGAAGACCGAGGCCAAGCTCGCGGAGCTCGAGATCCTCCACAAAGACGCCCTGCGCAAGAGCCACGACTTCGCGGCGCGCGAGAAGGCCGAAGAGGACTACCGCCGCGAGCGCCAACGCCTCGAAGAAGACCGCGACCGCCAGATCGAGAAGCTGCGCCGCGGGTAGGGTGCGCTCTGCGCACCACGCAACACCATCTCCGAAGACGGTGCGCAGAGCGCACCCTACGCCGAAGCGGCCGCCGACGTGCCTCCGCCGCCGCCCCGCTCCGGCGGATCGAGCAGGCTGAACGCCTTCTCCATCTCCGCGTGGCTGCCCACCAGCACCAGCGTGTCTCCCTCACCGAGCCGTAGGTCGACGTCGGGGTTGGGCAGCGGCGTGCCGTCGCGCACCACGGCGATGACGGTGGCGCCGGTCTGGTGCCGCAGGTCGAGCTCGCGCAGGGTGCCGCCGGCGGCCGGGCTGCCCGGCTCCAAGCGGTAGAGCTCCGTCGTGCCGGCGGCGAGCACGTCGAGCAGTGCCTGCGACACCTCGCCGCGCAGCGCCGGGTCGCGCAGCATGCGGTAGCCCTCGCCGCGCAGCAGGCGCACCTGGGCGCGGATGACGTTGCGCGGCACGTGGTACTGCTCGAGCACGCTGGTGAAGATTTCGATCGCCGCCTCGAGCTCCTCGGCGATCACCTCGTCGGCGCCGCAGCGGCGCAGCTCCTCGATGTGCGCCAGCGAGCGCGTACGCACGATGATGTGGACGTCGGGGTTGAGCTGCCGCGCCAGCGTGATGCTGTTCCGCACGGCGTGGAGGTCCGAGATGGCGAACACCACCACCTGCGCGCCGGCGATGCCGGCGTGCTCGAGGATCTCGCGCCGCGTCGCGTCGCCGAAGTGGATCGGCTGCCCGTCGGCGCGGCCGCGGTGCATCGCCTCGGCATCGAGCTCGACGACCACGTAAGGGATGCCGGCCTCGCGCAGCACGCGCGCCAGCGTGCGGCCGTTGAGGCCGAAGCCGACGATGACGACGTGGCCGCCCGCCGCCGCCTGCTCGACCGCTCCACCCGCCGGCTGCCGCAACCAACCCGCCAGCCGCTCACCCACCGCCGGCGCGGCGGCGACCAGCACCGGCGTCAGCAGCATGGTGAGCACCGCCACCACGATGACCAACTGGTACGCACTCGTGTCGACGAGGCCGTTCTCGCGGCCGACGTTGAGCAGCACGAAGGAGAACTCGCCGATCTGCGCCAGCGCGAAAGCGCCGATCGTGGCCACCCGTACCGGCAGCCCCAGCGCCGCCGCCGCCGCGCCGCCGCTCACCATCTTGACCAGCAGCACCCCGGCGGTGAGCGCCAGCACGGCACCCACGTGCGCGGCGGCGAAGGCGAGATCGACCAACATGCCGATGGAGATGAAGAACACGCTGGTGAAGACGTCGCGGAAGGGCGCCACGTCGGCCACGACTTGGTGGCTGTACTCGCTCTCGCCGACGATGATGCCGGCGAGGAAGGCGCCAAGCGCCAGCGAGAAACCGAGGTGCTCGGTGAAGAACGCCATCCCCAGGCAGGCGAGCAGCGCGCCGAGCACGAAGACCTCGCGGATGCGCGTCGCCGCCACGTACCGCATGAGCCCCGGCATCAGGTAGCGCGCCAGGAGGAAGACGACGCCCACGGCCAGCACGCCGCCGCCGAAGCGGGTAAGGAAGCCGAGCGCCGACGCCTCCACCTTGCCGGCGAGCACCGGCGTCAGCACGATCATCGGCACGATCAGGAAGTCCTGGAAGAGCAGGATGCCCAACAGCAGCTTCCCCTGCGGCGCGTCGAGCTCGTGCCGGTCGGCGTAGAGCTTGAGCACCACCGCGGTGCTCGACAGCGCCACCACGCCGCCGAAGAAGAGCGCGCGCAGCGGCGTCTCGCGCCCGAGCGTCCAGGCGATCAGCGCCACCAGCAGGATGGTGAGGCCGCTTTGCACGCTGCCGCCGAGGAGGAAGGAGCGCCGGATCTCGCGCAACCGCTCGAGCGAGAACTCGAGGCCGATGGCGAAGAGCAGGAAGACGACGCCGATCTCGGCGGCCACCTCGACGGCGGCGAGCTGCGAGAAGAGCCCCAGGCCCGAAGGGCCGATGAGCAGGCCGGTGAGCAGCAGGCCGACGACCGCCGGCAGCCGCAGCTTGTGGCTGACGAGCAGCACGATCACCGAGGCGAGGAGCAGCACCAGCGCCGGGCCGAGCATGTGCGTCACCGGCATCGGCGGCTCCAGTGGCGCGGCCGCGAGAGGATCGCGGCCGCCGCATCGGCGGCGATGAGCTGAGTCATCGGCGCCAATCCTACCGGCGGGAGCGCGAGGGCGCCGCTCCACCGTCGTCGCCGCCGTAGCGCCGTTGTCGCCCGACTCAGTCTTCGGCGACGATCCGATGGCGCGGGTCGCGCACCAGCTCGAGCACCGCCGAGCTGGTGCCGTCGGCGAACACCGCCTGCACGCACGCCGAGCGCGTGGCGGCCTTGGGCAGCGTCAGGTAGGGCCGCTCGAGCGTGAGGTCGGTCTCGTGCTCGCCGCGGTCGGCAATCGGCTCGGCGTTCGGGTCGGCGGCGAAGACGATGCTCCAGCGCAGCGAACAATCGTCGAGCGAGTAGTGCACCGCACGTAGTGACGACCGCAGGTCGAAGAGCGTGTGGAAGCCGAGCCAGGTGTAGGCCGAGCCGTGCTCGGCGAAGGAGACGAAGGTGCGCGGCGAGCGCTCGAGCGCGAGCTTGGCGGCGGCGAGCCGCTGCTCGCGCGGCGAGAAGCGCAGCGAGTAAGGGCCGTCGACGCTGCCATCGCGGCGGACGAGCTGCACCTGGAGCTTGCGGTCGGCGTCGCTCGGCGACGTCTTGTCCTCGACAGCTTCGAGAACCATCTGCGAGATGGCGCCTTGGTTGGGGCCGGTCTTTCCGGCGCGTCCGAGCGAACGCGGCTTGCCGCCGTCGATGCCGACGAGCACCTCGACGACCGGCGGGCAGGGCGGCGTGAGGAAGCTCAGGTACCAGGTGCCGCCGACCTCCATGGCGTCGAGCGCTACCGGTAGCGCCGCCTTGGGGAAACAGGTGCAGGGATCCGGAGCGCGCTTCGCCGCCGGCTCTCGCGCCAGCACGACGCTCGCGAGCGCGACGCCAAACGCCAGCGCCAACCCGGCGCTGCCGATCGCGCGTCGGCGCCGCGCGCCGGCCGGTTCTCGCATGCTCAGCCCTTCCCTCGCCACTGGCGGTGGACGACGATCACCGGCGACAACGTGTCGTCGCCGAAGAGCACCTGAACGCAGGCCGAGCGCGTGGTCGCCTTGGGCAGCGTCAGGAACGGCCGGCCGAGGATGAGGTCGTTCTCGCGGCGTCGTCCTGCAGCGGTCGGTTCCGCCTCCGGGTCGGCCGCGAAGACGATGCGCTCGCCGAGCGAGCACTCGTCGATCGAATAGCGGACCTCGCGGATCGAGTGGCGCAGGTCGAACAACGTGCTGAAGCCGAGCCAGGTCACCTCATCGCCGTGCTCGGCGAAAGAGAGCAGATCGCTCCCCAACTCCTCGACGGTGCGCTTGGCGAGGGCGAGACGCTCGGCGCCGGCATCGAAGCGCAGCACGTGCGGACCGTCGACGCTGCCGTCGCGCCGCACCAGCCGCACCGTGACGCGATGCTCGCCTGGAGTCGGCCATTCGGGCGGCAGGATCATCCAGGTGCGCGCTCGCGGCAGGCCCGTCATCACGTCGAGCGCGTGCTCGTGGCCCAGCGAGGCGGGCGGGCGGGCGTCGAAGCTCACGAGCACGTCGGTGTAGCCGGCGAACGGCGGCAGCTCGAAGTCGAGCGTCCAGCCGTCTTCGCCCTCGTCGGCGCGCAGCGCCACCGGGAGCTCCGGCTGCGGGCATGGGCCGCTCTCCCGCGGTGCCGCGGCCGGCGCGGGCATGGCGAGGACGGCGAGCCCGACAGCGAACCCCGCCGCTGCGGCGGCGACAGCGAGCCGACGTCGCAACGGCAAGCCAACGCCCACTCCGCGAGGTCGCGCCATCGTTTGCTTAGATCCGCCGCAGCTGTCCAGCGAAACCGGTGACCGCCCGCTCCGGTGCGCCCGCGAGTGGACCATAGCGGTCCGCGCCGATCAACCGGGTCGACTCGGTTCGCGCGCGCCGCCGGCGGTCGCCCCGCCGGCGCTCGGCGACGGGACCAAGCGCATCTCGATCGTCACCGTGGTGCCGTCCGCTGGCAGCGCTCCCGGGCGCACGCGGAAGCTGGTCGTGCCACGCGCGTAGTCGCGCACCGTGTAGCGCGCGTTGCCCACCTTGCTGCCCGGGCACGAGTAGAGGCAGACCACGCAGCCGGAGTGCCAGCGCGGAATGTTGGCGCGGTGGCCGCCGAGGCGCATGTCGAAGCCGCGGCCGCCGGGGTCATCGAGGATGTCCGCCAGGGCGAGCGGTACGCCGCGGCCGGGGACGCGCACCCGGATCTCCACCGCCGGCCCGGCGATCACGGCGTCGGCGGCGTGGTCATGCGCGTCGTGCCGCTTGTCCCAGCTCTCCACGCCGAGCGCGTCGCCGGGCTTGCCGCCGAGCGTCTCGAGCGCGTCGAGCACCGCGGTGTCGGAAACCGCCGCCTGGAAGAGGGCGGCCGAGGCGGCCCCGCCGTCGGCCCAGACGATGAGGTGGTAGCCGGGCGTGCCGACCAGCCGGCGCGCGAAGCCCTCGGCGGTCACCGTCGCCGGAAACGCGATGGTGTCGCGAGCCACGCGCTCGACGGCGGCAGGTGGAGGAACGGCGGCGGCGGTGCCGGTTGCGGCGACGAGCAGCGCCAGCCGCAGCGCGGAGGTGACGCCGGTCCGCATCGCCCGACACTGTAGCCGACGCGTGGCACCGATCTCGGTCAGGCGGCAAGCCGCGGCCGCGCGGGCTTCGAGTCGAGATATCTGACGATTGCCGAGGTGACGAACGCAGCCGTAAAGAAGACTGCCGAGCTGAACAGAGTCGTGGCGACGAAGATGACAGCGAACAGCGGCCAAACGACGCCGTGTCTCGGGTCCTTGACCCCGCGGTCCGCGAGGTCCTCGAGGTGGGTGTAGAGCGCGAAGACGAGGATCACAACGACCACTCCTGCTGCGAACGCGGCGAGCGAGAGCAGGGCCGATCGCAGGGTGGGTGGCCGGGAAGCGAGGAGCACCGAGCCGACACCCGCCGCGGCTGCAAGGATGACGTTCAGGAGGGCGACGTAATGCAGCTCGGGCGATGCGACGGTGAGCATGAGCACATTGGCCGCGGCCGTAGCTGCACCAGCAGCACCAATCAGCACGGGGCTCTTGGGTCGCATAGATTTCCGAGGAGCGAGCTAACCGCCGACGGCGATACCCAGCACTCCGCCCTCGGTCATCTGCCGCGGATCGAGCACCTCGTCGAGCTCCTCGGGCGGCAGCAGCCGCTTCTCGAGCGCCAGCTCGCGCACCGTGCGGCCGGTCTGGTACGCCTCCTTGGCGATCGCCGCGGCGGCGTCGTAGCCGATCTTCGGCGCCAGCGCCGTCACCATCATCAGCGAACGCTCGACCATCGAGCGCAGCCGCTCGCGGTCGGCGACGATCCCCTCGACGCAGCGCTCGGCGAGCAGGCGGCAGGCGGCGGCGAGGATCTCGATCGATTGCAGCAGGTCGTAGGCAATCACCGGCATCATCACGTTGAGCTCGAAGTTGCCGCTCATGCCGCCGACGGTGATGGCGGCGTCGTTGCCGATCACCTGCGCGCAGACCATCAGCGTCATCTCGGGGATCACCGGGTTCACCTTGCCGGGCATGATCGAGCTGCCCGGCTGCAGGCTCGGCAACTGGATCTCCTCGAGCCCGGCGCGCGGGCCCGAGCCCAGCCAGCGCAGGTCGTTGGCGATCTTCGTCAGCGACACCGCGATCGTCTTGAGCACGCCCGACGCCTCGACGCACGCGTCCTTCGCGGCGAGCGCCTCGAACTTGTTGGGCGCGCCGACGAACGGCTGCCCGGTGCGCTCGGCGATGCGCGCGATCACGGCATCGGCGAAGCCAGGCGGCGCGTTGAGGCCGGTGCCGGCAGCCGTGCCGCCGAGCGCGAGCTGTGCGAGCCGCGGCTTGACGGAGGCGAGTCGCGCGAGCCCGTTGCGCACTTGCTGCGCGTAGCCCGAGAACTCCTGCCCCAGCCGCACGGGAACGGCGTCCTGCAAGTGCGTGCGGCCGATCTTCACCACGTCGTCGAACTCGGCCGCCTTCTTCTCCAGCGCGCGAGGCGAGCCGCTCGAGCGCCGGCTCGAGATCCTCGACGATCGCAAGGTACGCCGAGAGCTGGATCGCGGTCGGGATGACGTCGTTCGAAGACTGGCCGTAGTTGACGTGGTCGTTCGGGTGCACCGGGTCCTTCGAGCCGAGCTGCCCGCCGAGGATCTCGACCGCCCGATTGCCGATCACCTCGTTGGCGTTCATGTTGGTCGAAGTGCCCGAGCCGGTCTGAAAGATGTCGAGCGGAAAGTGCTCGTCGTGGAGCCCGGCCACCACCTCCTCCGCCGCCTGCGCAATCGCGTCGACGAGGTGCTTGGCGACGCTGCCCTGCTCCGCGTTCACCCGCGCTGCCTCTCCCTTGACCATCCCCAGCGCGGCGAGAAACCGCCGCGGAAAGCGCAGCCCCGAGACAGGAAAGTTGCGCCGCGCACGCTCCGTCTGCGCGCCGTAGTAAGCACGGGCGGGCACCTCGACGGGGCCCAAGCTGTCCTTCTCGATACGAGTGTCGGCCATCGACCGCTCTCCTCGTACCGAGTCTATGGCACGGGAGGCGGGGGGAATGTGTAACTCGGGTCCGTCTATAGGTATAGGCACACGACCGACCGGCTCGCCTCGTCAACTTGTGTCCTCGAGATGCGCAGGGGCTGCACACATCGGGCGATGGCACTTTGCTGGAGCGCACTAGCGCTCGTCGCCGGCGCGCTCATCGCTCCGACCGAACCAACTCAGCAACCCTTCGCGCTCTCCCACCCTCGCGCTCTCCTGATCTCCGAGCTGGGACCGGTCCGTCCGCTCAAGGCGCGACTGAGTGGCTTCGAATACCTGGCATTGGAGCGCAAGTCCCATTACTCGTGGGGGTTCGAGTTCGAGCAATACGTTCCACCGAAGCTAGACCAGTCTCAGCGGGGCGCGCTTGCGCGTTTCAGCCGAGCCATCGACAGGGGCGCTGAGGCCCCACCAGCTCCACAGATTCTGAGTGACGCGGCGGTTGCTCTTCTGCTTCGGCAGAAACCAGAAGAGCCTCGCATCGTGATCGATCTTCTGGAGAGAGCTGTCGCGGCGCGGCCAGCCGACGCAGCGCTCCTGAGCGATCTCGCCGCCGCCTATCTTGCTACCTCTCGCATGGATCAACGACTGCTGGCCCTCGGCGCAGCTTCCCGTGCAGTCGAAGCCGACCCGTCACTTCCCGACGCGAGGTTCAACCTGGCCCTGGCGCTGGAGCAGTTCGGGTTTCGGCGCCAAGCCCGTCGAGCATGGGCTCGATACCTTCGAATGGACCCGTATACAGGCTGGGCTCGCGAGGCTCTGAAACACCTCCAGGATCTTCGCGAGCCATCGCCGGCGGAACTCTGGACGAGGTTGCGGGAAGATCTCGCTCACTCCGACGCAACAACCACGGACGAGCACTATCTCCTCTATCCAACCGCCCGACAGATGGTGACTGAAGACATCCTTGGTACGTGGGCGTCACTCCACAGCGAAGGTCGCACCGCCGATGCGTCCAAGGAGCTCCTTGTCGCGCAGCGTGTCGCGAAAGCCGTTGGTACGAGATTGCAGGACAAGACCGTCGCGCACGCCCTCTCAGCCATAGAAGCTGCTGGCGGGGATAAAACGAAGTTGAAGCTCCTATGGGAAGGCCATCTCGCGTACCAGAAAGGTGCCGCGCTGTACCGCAAGGGCAGGCTGCAACTGGCTGACCTCCAGCTCAGGATCGCCGCTGAGCGCTTTCGTCAAACCGACAGCCCGCTCCAGTATTGGGCTGAGGCATACCTGGCAGAGCTCGCATTTCACCGATCCGATTACTCGACGACCGAGAATCTGCTCGATCGGATTCGAAGCGAGGCCAACCTCACGCATTACTACGGACTGAACGCGCGCTTGCTCACGATCGACTTGCGCCTCGCCACCGCCAGAGGCGACTCACGGGCGGCGCACGAAGCCTTTTGGATCGCTACGCCCGTCCCAGAACACGGCGAGCTCTCCGCATTGAGCCACCTTCTCAAGGCGGAGAGCGGCGTCCTGCACGGACCGGATTGGGGCCAGTTGGGCCGCGCACATCACCGTCTCAAGGACTTACCCGAATCTTCCTATCGCCCACAACTGTTCAGAAACCTTGCACGCGCCCTCGACCAAAATCCAAGTACCGCCATCTATCTCCTCGACCTCGCCGTCGCGGATGCGGCACACCTCGAGGACGCTGCCCTCGTCGTACCTCTCCTGATCGAACGGATGCGGATACGGAGCGAGACCGGTGACTTGACGGGCGCTCGCGAAGACGGCGCTCAGGTCGCGAAGGCACTCGCCGCAGTCGAGGATCCTGGGCGCAGAAAGACCCTCGAAACAGAGGCCACTACCGTTCGCTGTGGCAGTTGGCCTGATGCTCCCCTCGAAGAGTGCGCCTCCGACCTGACGGCGGCGATCTCACAGTTCGAGGCCCACGACCAAGGCATCACCGCCCGCGCCTACGAAGCCCGCGCTTCGATCCACCAAAGGCGTGGCGACTTGGCATTCGCCGAGGCCGACCTAACGGGGGCGATCCGCCTCTACGAGCACGGCGCACCGATGCTCAGAAGCCCAGGACACCGGGCGAAGCTCTACGACCGCCTCGTGGTTCTGCAAACCGCAAGGGGCGGCGCCTACGACGCCTTCGCCTCAGACGAACAAGCGCGCGCGTTCGACCTCCCACGAAAATCGACGGCTGGCGAGAGCCGTCCTCGTACCTTCGTCCATAGTGGCTGCAATCTGAGGCCGTACTCTTCGAAGGAGTTCGTCCGTGGGCTCCCGAAGCACACTGCCGTCATCGGTTTCCGCATGACAGGGGCCGGCATTACCGCCGACGTGTTCCGTCGCGACAGCACCCGCCGCATTCGGCTTGCAAACTCCCTAGACCAGCTCGAGAAACTTCCGCAGAGTCCTCCGTCGGTGCGCGGCGCCGGCATCGCCGAGCTCCTCCTCAAGCCGCTCGCGCCTTGGTTGCCCGACGAGGGCGACTTGATTTTCCTAGTTCCACCTCTCCTAAGGAACGTTAATCTAGCCAAGGCGCCGATCAGCAAAGAAGGGACGAGACTGTGCGGGCAATACGGCGTGGCGGAGATAGGCATCGACGGTCTGCCCCGGTCAGCGGTGGCTTCATACCAGACCCGCGACGAGGCGATCGCCCTCGCACGCCGCTCACTTACTCACGACTCGCGCGGTCGCGCAGCAGATTCGGTTGATGACGCCTCGACGAAGATAGTCGACGAAACATTGTCTGCGCTCCCATCGAATACCGCCCTTATCAAGTACAAGCTCCTCGAAGGCCGGCTAGTGACGTGGACCGTTGCTGACGGCGAAGTGCACCTCTGCTCACAGGCGCTCTCTCCCGGAACGCTCGCGCCCTTGATCAACGCTCTGAGGCTCGCCGCGCAGCGGTCGACGGCCAACGATGTCGCTGCGAGCGGCGCTCTGTACAACCTTCTCATCGCGCCCGCTCGGGAGCGTCTTCGCGGCAAGCGGGATCTCGTAATAGTTCCCGACCCCGCAATGGCGGGACTTCCATTCGCGCTGCTGAGGGATCCGGCTCGACGCACCCTCTTGGTCGAGGAACATACGATTTCGGTGAGCCCGAGCGCTGGCTCGTATGTCGCCCAACTTCTTCAGTATGAAATACGGGACCATTCGGATTGGACAGTCTTACTAATACGAGGAACGCCAAACGCGGTGTCGGCATTCGAGGCTTCGACGATCACGCGGCTCTTCCCGGGCTCGAAGACCATCTTTAGCCACGATAGGGCTGTCCCGGAAGTTGCAAGTAAGAAGGACTTCCGACTGGAGTCGGATGATCAAAACGACCCGTATGGCGTTCAACGGGGACCCAGCATCCAAAGCGACTTGTATGGATTCCCGGTCGTCCACTTCTCCGGGCATTGGGACCCTAGCAATCCAACCTATGATCTGCGCTGGATGGCCGACCAGCTGCCGTTCGGAAACGACACTCGTCTTGTGGTTCTCGCGGCCTGCAACACGCTCGAAGGCCCACTATGGCAAGATCGAAGCGGCTTTGGCTTAGCTGACTCGCCCCTACGTGGAGGCGTTCCAGCAGTCGTCGCCAGCCTTTGGCAATTGGATGATCGCAACACCAGCCAACTAATGGTACGGTTCTACAAGCACCTACGCGCCGGGAGCGACGTCGCGAGCTCGCTGAGAGCCGCCCAGCTCGACATGCTCCATCACAGTGACTCGAGGCTACGCGCTCCGAATGCATGGGCTGGCATGCAGGTCATTGGCTTCGGCGGTATCTGATGGCCTTCTGAGCAGCCTTGCAACGTCGCTGCCTGCGGCCAATCGGCACAAACTTCCGTCGCTCAGAGACACCAGGCCGCGCCAGCGGTTGGACACCGCTCGCTATACCGAACCAGTCGCCAGAGCTGGATGACGCTCAGCCGACTGCTTCGGTGGTCAGGCCGGGAACGCCTGCAAAATCCTTTGGATTGCGGGTGAGTAGCACAGCTCCCGCGGCGGCAGCGGTCGTCCCGATCGCGATGTCCGCCGCACGCTTTCTCGGCGACCCAAGGCTACGAAACGTCTCGGCGGCAGCCTCTGCGAGGCGTTCCGAGAATGGCACGACCCCGTCGACGCCGAAGAACACGCGCGCAACGGCGAGCTGCTCCGCCGTGCGCGGACCGCGTGAGAACTCGTACCAAGCGACGGCGCTGATCTCGATCGGCGTGTCGGAGCTTGCCAACTCAGCGAGCCGCTCCCTCTCGGGTCCTCGCACGGATAGCGCGTAGATGAGGAAGTCGGTGTCGAGGTGGACCAGCACCTAGAAACCAGCGTCCTGCGCCTTGAGCCGCCGGATCTCGGCGGCCGGATCGTTGCCCTCGAAGAGGGCGAATGCCCGCTGAAGGGCCCGCGCTCGGTCGGCGCGCCGCCGCGCCGGAGGCCGACGACCGCCTCATGTTGGCTGATGCACCGACCGCCGAATCGCTTCCGAAACGGAGACGCCGTACTCGTCGGGCGAGATCGCGAGCAGCCGCCCATGTCTCGTCGTCAAGAAGCAGCGTCGTTCGGTACGCCATACGATATGGAGGCTAGCATGAGGAGCTGCGCCATGCTCACTCTCGGCCTCGACGACTTCCGGCAGGTGCGCGCCCGCATCGCGCCGCACATCAAGCGGACGCCGCTGCTCGCCTCGCGGCAGCTCGGCGAGCGCACGGGGTACGAGGTGCGCTTGAAGGCGGAGATGTTCCAGCGCGTCGGCTCGTACAAGATCCGCGGGCCGCTCAACAAGTTCGCGCTGATGTCGGAGGAGGACAAGCGGCGCGGCGTCGTCTGCTCGTCGGCGGGCAACCACGCGCAGGGCGTGGCGCTCGCCGCCAGGATCCACGGCATCCGCGCCGTCGTCTGCATGGCCGAGAACGCCACGCCGTCGAAGGTCGCCGCCACCCGCGGCTACGGCGCCGAGGTGGTGCTCCACGGCACCATCTGGGACGAGGCCAACGAGAAGGCCAAGGAGCTGGTGCGCACCGAAGGGCTCACCTACGTCCACCCCTTCGACGACGCCGAGCTCATCGCCGGCCAGGGCACGCTGGGGCTCGAGATCGTCGAGGACTGGCCGGAGGTCGACGCCGTCGTCGTCCCCATCGGCGGCGGCGGCCTCATCTCCGGCGTGGCGATGGCGGTCAAGAGCCACAACCCGCAGAGCGCGCGTCATCGGCGTCGAGTCGTCGGACGGGCCGGCGATGCAGCGCAGCCTCGAGGCGGGCCGGCTGGAGACGATCGACTGCCGCACGGTCATCGACGGCCTGCGCGTGCGCCGCGTCGGCGAGCTCAACTTCTCCGTCGTGCAGCGCTACGTCGACGAGGTCGTGGCGCTCCCGGACCGCGAGATCTTCGACGCCGTCGTCTGGGTGATGGAGCGCTGCAAGCTCGTCGTCGAGGGCGCGGCCGCCGCGCCGGTCGCCGCGCTGCTGGCGGGGCTCGTGAAGCTGCCCGCCGGCTCGCGCGTCGCCGCGGTGCTGTCGGGCGGCAACGCCAACCTCGACGCTCTGCGCGGCCTGCGCTGGAACTGACGCTGCCGCTACGCGTCGGGCTCGTCGTCGACCTCGATCTCCTCGGCCGGGATCCAGACGACCTTGCCGTCCTTCAACCCGACAACTGACATACCCAGCTTCTTGTGCAGCCGCAGCGCGTCCTCGACACCTCTCCGGATCGCCTCGTCAACGAGCGTTCCCTCAAGGATCATTCGCCCGACGTCGACGGGCTTCTTCTCGCTCAAGGTGGTGAACTCCCGACGATGCGATGCCAACTGTCCAGGTCGAGGTTCCTCAGCCCTCGATCGTAACGGCGCCGGATGACCTCGTCGGGTATCGAATGCTTGCTGATCGGGGTGCTGACAATGGCCGCATCCTAACGCCGCGGCCTCGCGCGTAGGTCAACGCTACCGCCGCCCCTCTCCCCACCCCGGTCTGGTGATGCGGTAAATGCGGCCGGTGTTGCCTTCCGACGCTGACGGCGCTCGCCCGCGCGGACGCCCGGCGTGCATGCTTCTTACCGGATCAGGTAGGTGAAGTGAAGAAAGAGCGAGCGCGGGTTGGTGTCAACGGCGAGGTAGCTGAGCTCAGCGCGGTCGTTCGTCGCGTCGCCATAGACCATCACGGCTTGGTTGCTGCCGCTGGCGACGACGCCAGTGCCGCAGCACTGGCTCTGCGACTGCACGTTGGATGGGACTGGCAGCGAGACTCCCAGCACGGTCGTAGTGGCTGCTCCAGCCCTGATCGCTAATTGTCCCGAGGCGGTGATGACATCGCCTGTGCGGTGCCATTGCCACACGAACGACGTCGAAGCAGCGACATTCGTGACGCCTGTGAGTTTGGGCGTGTACGTGCCGTGATCACGTCCCGGGTTTAGCTTCGCGGCATCGTTGGTGAGCTTGGCGATGACGGTAGCTGGGCGCAGGTCGACGCCATGGACGGTGTTGTCCACGCGGACGGCCAGCGTTGGGCCGGTGAGCCGTGCCCCACCACAGCCACGTTGTTGCACGCGTTGGCAAGCGACAGGTCTGCGCCCGTGCCACTGCCTCCGGCGTAAAACGACCCGCCCATCAGCGTGACGTAGGAACAGCTGTCGAGACGGACCGCCGCCTTGTTCGGCTGCTGCACGACGGACCAGCAGTCGAGCAGGACGACGTTTCTGAGATTTACGAGCTTGAAGCCCTCACCGTCGAGCGCGCCGTCCACGACGCATCCCCGCATGAACAAGAATGCATCGTGGGCCGATGCGCCAGTGAACTGGAAGCCAACGTTGGCAGAGTTGACGCCGATATTGAGGAATGTTGCGCCGCCACTATCGGCGATGCCGGTACGGTCGTAACGCACACCGGCGCCGGTGGACGACGCTGCGCTGGAGATGGTGGTGTCCTTGAATACGTTGCTGGCGTACGATTCGCCGACGATCTTGATGCCGTCGACGCTGAACGCCTGCAGCACACAATTCTCGAGTGTGCCCTTGCGGGACTCGCTCACCGTAACGGCGACAGTACCGCCGTAGACGTGGACGTTGCTGACGATCCAGTTCTCCAGGTCGGCGACGACGAGAGCAGCCTTGCCGGCCGGAGCGATCAGCATCAGATCACGGATGCCAGAGCCATCGTTCCGCCCCGAACCGACAGGGTTCTTATTGCCTAGCAGCACGCACTGCGCATTCGTGCAGGCATCGAAACGGATGATGGAGGCGCCGCGCCCATCGCCGACAAGGAACAAGTGTCGGGTGGTGTTGATCGCTGGGCTGTTGGTGATACCGGCACCGTTATAGACATAGTGGCCGGCTGGAAAGTAGACGACACCGCCACCGGCCGCCTGCGCGGCCGCGACTGCAGCGTCGATATGTGAGGCGTCATTCGTAACGCCATTGCCGGTCGCCTCGAAGTCGCGGACGTTGTACCAGCCTGCCATTTAGCCGATCCCTCGCATCCGATGGCCGACAGCCCAGCAGCCCAGGGGCTCGCCGTCCGGTAAGAGAATGGTTCGCTGCGGTATTCGATGTGAAGGTTAACACAGAGCGCAATCCAACGCGCTTCTCTCTCGAAAAGATCGCTGACAGGTCAGTAAACTTACCAATCAGTAGAATTACTAATCAGTAGAATTACTAATCAGTAGAATTACTAATCAGTAGAATTACTAATCAGTAGAATTACTAATCAGTAGAATTCCTGATTCGCGAACGAGCGGCGAAATGATGAGAATCGACAGCTCGGCGTCCGATCGCTACTGCCGCCCTTCTCCCCGCCCCGGCCTGGTGATGCGGTAGACGCGGCCGGTGTTGCCGGTGGGGCCGACATTGTCACTGGTCAGCACGTAGACCTCGCCTGCTGCGTCCTGGCCGAAGCCGAGCAGGAAGTGGCCGAGACGGCGGCCGGGGAAGTTGGCGACCACGAGCTCCTGCATGGTCCACAACCCGCGCCGGCGCGATACGGCGGAGAAGAGCGTCCCGTCGCCGTTGGCGAAGGCGCGGCTGAAGTCGCCGAAGATGTAGCGGCCGCGCAGCTGGCGCACGTCGCTGCCGCGGTAGACGTGGCCGCCGATCACGACCAGGCCGAGGCCGCCGCGCGGGTTCTGGATGTTGGCGTACTCGATGACTGGACGCACCAGCCGCGCTCCGGCGTCCGGGTGCGAGCCGCTCACCGCATTCGGGCAGCTCGGCGGCGAGACCGTGCTGTCCTCGGCGTCGAAGCAGTAGCTCGCCTCCTTCACGTTCCAGCCGTAGTTGCCGCCGCGGCGGACGAGCGACACTTCCTCCCACAGCCCCTGTCCCGCGTCGGCGACCAGCAGGTCGCGGCCGCCCGCCATGTCGAAGCTGAAGCGATAGGGGTTGCGGAAGCCGTAGGCGAAGATCTCGTCGCAGCCGTCGGCGCAGCCGGCGCCGTCGGCGAACGGGTTGTCGGGCGGGATCTCGTACGGCGTCGAGCCGTCGACGTCGATGCGCAGCAGGTTGCCGAGCAGGTTCGCCTGCACGTCCTGGCCGTTGCCGCCGGCGTTGGCGGCGTACCAGTCCTCGACGTGGCCGGGGCCGACGTCGTTGGCGCCGCCGCCGTCGCCGATCGAGACGTAGAGGAAGCCGTCGGGGCCGAAGGCGACGGTGCCGCCGTTGTGGTTGAACTGCGGCTTGTCGATCTGCAGCACGATGCGCTCCGAGGCCGCGTCGGCGACGTTGGCGTCTCGCCGACACGTGGAACTCGGAGATCGTGGCCGTGCAGTCGAACCCCGCCGGCCCGCTCGCGCGCAGCGGCGCGCTGTAGTAGACGAAGAAGCGCCCGTTGGTCGCGTAGCCGGGGTGGAAGGCGAGGCCGAGGAGGCCGCGCTCGTCGAAGTTGGGGCGCAGCGTCACCAGCTTGCTGCGCACGTCGAGGAAGGGCGTCGGCAGCATCGCGCCCGAGGCGTCGACGATGTGGATGAGGCCGATCTGGTCGACGACGAAGAGGCGGCGCGAGCCGTCCGGAGGGCGAGACGAGGTAGATCGGCGAGGTGAGGCCTTGGGCGACGAGGCGGAGGCCGATGACCATCTGCCCCGTCAACGGGGACTGCGCGCTGGCGGGATGGGCTGGGAGCAGGAAAAGAAGCGGGAGGAGCAGGAGGAGCGAGGCGAAGAAAGGCGTGAGACGGCGCTGCGGAATCGCGGGCTTCGCGTCCATGTGACTGAATCTCCCTGGTGAGTCGTTGGTGTGAGCGCTTGCTCGTCGTTGGGAGACGCCGTTGGCAAGGACGGTGGCTGGGTCCTCCTCTGAAGTCGTTGGCAGCCGGAGCCGCCGAGTGGGACGGCAGGTACGCCGATCCCGGGTGAGACGAACTCCGCGAGGTGCAGCGTGGCCGCACCTGAGTCCTAGGTACCCGGCGAGACGAGATCGGTTCAGCGGCGCGCCCTGATCACGTCGCGCAAGGAGTAAGCGCCGGCGTGCGCGCCGGCGCTCGTAACCTTTCGGCGCGGCCTCCGTTTCTACAAAGTAGAAGCGGCACGAGGCCGCTCCACATGCCGCGCACTACCGTCCCACCGAACTCGCCGCTCGACCGGCTCCGCGCTCCCGCGGCTCCCCGCGGCGCTGCTGAGCGCGGTGCTGCCGCGCGTCGAGCGCGAGGAGATCCTCGCCGACCTCGCGCGCGAGCACCGCGGCCGCCGCGAGCGGCACGGCGCGCTGGCCGCGCGCCTCTGGGTGTGGCGCCAGGCGCTCGCCTCGCTGCCGGCGCTCGTCCGCCGCGGCTGGTGGCGCGGCTGGAGCGGCTTCGAGACTCCGTCGGACCGACTGCAACCTGGAGGCGCCATGTTCGAGAGCCTCGCCATCGACGTCAAGTTCGCCCTCCGCCGGCTGCTCCGGCGGCGCACCTACACGGCGCTCACCGTGCTCACGCTCGCCCTCGGCGTCGCCGGCACCGCCGCCGTCTACGGCATCGCCCGCCGCCTGCTCTTCGACCCGCTGCCGCTGCGCGCCGAGGACGAGGTCGTCGCCTTCTGGTTCGAAGGCGCCTGGTCGGAGATGAAGTTCCTCGCCGTGCGCCCGGTGATGACCGGCTTCCACAGCGTCGCCGCCGGCCGCCCCACCGACGCCGCGCTGCGCCTCGGCGACGGACCGGCGCGCCTGCTCAAGGGCTACTCGGCGAGCGCCGAGCTCTTCGACGTGCTCGGCGTGCGCCCGGCGCTCGGCACCGGCTTCCGCCGCGGCGACGACCGCGTCGGCGCCGAGCCCGTCGCCGTCTTGAGCCACTCGCTCTGGCGCGAGCTCGGCGGCCGCCCGTCGATCGTCGGCGAGCGCATCGAGCTCTCGGGCGAGCGGCGCACCGTCGTCGGCGTCATGCCCGAGGGCTTCTGGTTCCCCGACCCCGGCGTGCGCGTCTGGCTCTCCAACGAGATGAACCCCGAGAGCGACACCGGCTACCTCGGCCTCATCGCGCGCCTGCCGCCCGGCAAGCGCATCGAGGCGATGGGCCCGCAGCTGCAGGCCATCACCCGCCTGCTCGACGAGCGCTACGAGTTCGTCGAGGACTGGGACCTCACCAAGGACCCCGAGCTCACGCCGATCCGCGAGCGCCTCCTCGGCAAGGTGACGCCGTCGCTCGTCGCGCTGCTCGTCGCCATGGGCGTCATCCTGCTCGTCGCCTGCGTCAACGTCGCGGCGCTCATGCTCGGCCAGCTCGACACCCGCGGCACCGAGATGGCGATGCGCAGCGCGCTCGGCGCCGGCCGCCAGCGGCTGCTGCAACAGCTCGCCGTCGAGTCGATCGTCATCGGCGCCCTCGCCGGCATGGTCGGCGCCGCCCTCGCCGTCGTCGGCTTCCCCTTCCTCGCCGGCGCGCTGCCGCTCGGCGCGCTGGCCGAGGCGGCGCGCCTCGACTGGGCGCTCTTCGCCGCCGCCATGGCCGTCGCCCTCGTCGCCTCGACCCTCATCGCGCTCGCGCCGGGAACGGCGGTCGCGCAGGGCGACCTGCGCGGCACCTTGAACCGCAGCCGCACCGGCGGCATCGGCGGCCGCGGCGGCCGGCTCGAGCACGGCCTCGTCGTCGGCCAGGTGGCGCTCGTGCTGCTGCTCACCGCCGGCGCCGCGCTCCTCATCCGCAGCGTCGACAACCGCCGCGCCATCGATCCCGGCGTCGACGTCGAGGGCGTCGCCGTCCTCGACCTGCAGCTGCCGGAGACGATCGAGCGGGAGCGCATCCCACAGCTCCTGCGCGAGCTCGTCACCACCGCCGGCGCGCTGCCCGGCGTCGAGTCCGCGGCGGCGACGCAGCGCCTGCCGCTGCGCGGCTCGAGCGACAACTGGGGGATCGGCATCGAGAGCCAGCCCGACCGCCCGGAGACCACCACCGCCTTCCGCGTCGTCACTCCCGACTACTTCCGCACCATGCGCATCCGGCTGAAGAGCGGCAGGCTCCTCCTCGACACCGACCGCGATCCCGAACGTCGAGGAAGGCGTCGTCGTCGTCAACGAGGCCCTCGCGCGCAAGTACTTCCCCGGCCGCGACCCGCTCGGCCAGCGCATCGCGTTCATGCGCGGACGCTGGGACCGCATCGTCGGCGTCGTCGACGACGTGGCCGAGGCGGACCTCTCCGCCGAGCCGGTGCCGGCGCGCTACATGGTGTTCGAGCAGGTCTCCTGGCTGCTCACCGGGCAGACGCTGGTGCTGCGCACGCGGACGGGGCTCGATCCCGCGTCGGTCCTCGCCCCGGCGCGGCGAGCCATCCAGGCGGCCGCCCCCGCGGTGGCGATCGCCGAGCAGACGACGATGGAGAGCGTGCTCGCGCGCGCCGTCGGGCCGGCGCTGCAGGTGATGTCGCTCCTCTCGCTCCTCGCCGGCCTGGCGCTCGTCCTCGGCGCCATCGGCATCTACGGCGTCGTCTCCCACTTCGTGACGCGGCGGAAGCGCGACTGGAGCATCCGCATCGTGCTCGGCATGCGGCCGGCGACGGTGTTCGGCAGGATCGTCGGGCGCGGCGGCGCGCTCATCGGCGGCGGGCTCGTGCTCGGCCTGGTCGCGTTCCTGGTGTCGGCGAGGCTGCTCGCGAGCTTCCTCTACGGCGTCGGCACGGCCGACCCGCTGGCGCTCCTCGGCGCGGCGGCGGTGCTGGTGGGCGCGGGGCTGCTCGCGGCGTCGGTGCCGGCGCGACGAGCGAGCCGCGTCGACCCGGCGGTCGTGTTGAGGGACTCATGACCATGAGCAAGGACGCGCCGCTCGGCACCTTCGAGGAGCAGGTGATGCTGGCCGTCCTGCGCACGCGCGAGGAGCCCTACGGCATGGCCGTCCGCCGCGAGATCGAAGAAGTCATCGGCCGCGACGTGACGATCGGCGCCGTCTACGCGACGCTCGACCGGCTGGAGGCGAAGGGACTCGTCGAGTCGGCGCGCAGCGCGGGAACGGGCGACGTGGCGAGGCGGGTGTTCGCGGTCACGCCACGCGGGGCGCGAGCGCTGGCGGCGTCGCGCGAGATGAGAGAGCGGTTGTGGCGGGGGGTCGATCTGCGAAGGCTGCTAGCGGAGAGCTCCCGCTAGCAGCCCAGCATCTCTTGCCTCCGCCGCCTAGGCCGGGCTCAATGGTCCATCGAGCCGCCCTTGCCGTCGGGCAGGGCGATCCTGACGTTCTGCATCATGCCCTGGTCCTCGTGGTCGAGGATGTGGCAGTGGAGGACGAAGTCGCCGATGTAGCGCTCGTAGCGCGTCCGCACCACGATCGTGTACTGGCCGGGCGGGCCCGGCGGCGGCACCAGGTTCTTCACCCACAGAGTGTCCTTCCACACGCCCTTGAGGCCAGGGTATTGCGGGTCGACCATGCCGCCGGCGTCGTCGACGGCACCCAGCGCGCTCACGTCCTTCCCGCTGGGGTCGAGGATGCGGACCACCTGGAACGGATTGATGTGGATGTGGAAGGGATGGCTGACGACTTCGGTGCTTTTGTCGGTGTCCGCTGCGAGCGCGCAGGAGGGGGCGCGGGTCGTCAAGGTTCTCATCGCGTCCCTCCTCGAATCGACAACACCGCCGGTCGTTGGCGCGCACGCCGCCGCGCCCGCCCGTCGTCAGCCTTCTGCCATCTCATCCTGCAGAGTAGTGGATTAGACGGCCGCGACCGCGCGTTTTCCCCCACGCTCGTTGGCCGAAGAGCGACTCTCAGTGGAGACGGCGCGCCCAATCGACCGCCTCGAGGCTCCGAGGTTCAAGAGTGAGCGAATCAGTAGATCGATGCTCACCGAGGGATCGGCCGACTCCATCTTCGCCAGCCGCGACTGACTCGAGCCGATTCGTCGCGCTGCCTCCAGCTGCGTCAGACCTGCTCGGCCACGCTGCTCACGAAGCTGCCTGGCCAGCGCGATCCGCATGTCGATCAGTGCGATCTCCGCCGGCGAGAGACCGAGGAACTCCCCCGCAGTCGTGAACCGCGCCCCTGCCTCCTCCAGCCGCTTGCGAGTTCTCTGCTTCATGAGCCCTCCTCCTCGCGGAGGATCGCCCGGTACGCGGCGAGGCGCCGTTGGCAGGTCCTCAGGATCGACCGTGGCAGCTGCTGCGATTTCTTGGCGAACACTTCGAGGACAACGACAGCGTGCTCGTCAACGCAGTAGACGATTCGCCAAGAGGTTGTCTGATCCACGACCCTCAGCTCATGGCAACCGGGACCAAGGGCTGGCAGCGGCCGCGAGTGCGGCATACCGAGGGATTCTCCAAGCTGCAGCATCCTCAACAGATATCCGGCTTCGCGTCGGGCGTCGGGCGAGAGCGGTGGTGACTTGATGACGCCACCCATCACCACCAGTGGCTTCTCCGCGGTCAAAGACGACCTCCACGATTATGTCAGACCTGACATGAGTCACAAGCCATCCCAGCGCTCGTACGGCATACAATTCGTACGGCATACAAACGGAATCGGCGCAAGAATTGGCTCAGACCGCAGATGCCAGGGACTGGCCGCACCGGCCGCCACCTTCGCGAGCGGTCCGGAGACCGGCCTCTATCCGGCACTGGAGCGGCTCGACCGGCTGCGCGCCGCCCGGATGCTCGCCTCTAGCCCGTCGAGGAAACGTGACCGGTCCTTGCGATCGAACGGCGGCGGCCCACCGGTGACCATGCCTCCGCCGCGCAGGTGCTCGAGCAGGTCCCGCGTCACCAGCGCGTCACCGATGCTCTCCTCGTCGAACCGCCGCCCCTTCGCGCTCAGCACCAGCGCCCCCTTGGCGATGCAGCGCGCGGCCAGCGGGATGTCCCCCGAGACCACCACGTCCCCGGCCTCGGCGAGCTCCACGATGCGATCGTCCGCCGCGTCGAAGCGCCCGCCGACGACCTCGAGCCGGACCGTGTCGCTCGCCGGAACCGCCATCGCCGAGTTGGCCACCAGCACCACCGGCAGCGCGTGACGCCGCGCCACGCGGTAGATCTCGTCCTTGACCGGGCAGGCGTCGGCGTCGACGAGGATCTTCAACGGGGCACTCCAGGAGGCCGGGCACGTTCGAGCTTCGCATGCGAACGCCGAAGAGTAGACTTCCGCTCGTGGAAAGGGACGCCGTCCTTTCAGCCTTGCGAGCCGTTAGCCCTGTCTTGCGGGCCGACCTGGGCGTCCGCACGCTTCAGCTCTTCGGTTCGGTAGCACGAGGCGAGGCGCAGCCGTCGAGTGACATCGACCTTCTGGTCGACTTCGACCGGCCCGTGGGAATCCTCCACTTCGTGCGTGTCCGCGACTATCTTCAGGAGGTGCTCGGCGCTCGGGTCGACCTCGTCACGGAGGATGCGCTCCGGCCGGAACAGCGCGAGACGATCCTCCGAGACGCCCTCGCGTGCCGCTTAGGCCTTCCTCGGTTCGCGTCACCGATATCTCGCCGCGATCGGCCGGATACGTGACCACGTTGCGGGCCTCTCCTTCGAAGCCTTCTGTGACGACCGCAAGACCCTCGATGCCGTCCTGTACAACCTGGCGGTGATTGGAGAGGCAGCCTCCAGCCTGGCGGCGGCGATCGCCGACGACCACCCCCACCTTCCCTGGGCGGAAATGCGTGGGATGCGGAACATCGTCGTTCATGAGTACTTTGGCGTCAGCCCCAAGATCCTGTGGGAGACGATCCAGTCGGATCTGCCAGAGCTGGAAGAGAAGCTGCGGGATCTGGCTCAGTGGGGCAGTCTGGACGCCCGCTGAAAAGCCACCGCGCGGCACCGCCGCCGCCGACAGGCCGCGCTCTTGCAGAGCCGGCCGCCTATGCGCGCGACGGCCCCTCGCTCTCGCGACTTGCACGAACCCGCGCCGCAACCCGCGGCGGTGACGCCCCCCGCCGGCTCGACGGGCGTGGCCCGCCGGCCCTTCGGCCTTACGTCCCACACACTCGTGCTCCTCGGCGTGTCGGCCGCGGCGCTCGCCGCCTGCGCCAAGATCGGCGACGTCGTCGCCGACAACGAGACCGCGCCCTTCGACGAGCCGATCCGTGACTTCGTGCTCGCGCACCAGAGCCGGCCCTTGCGGGGGATCTTCCGCATCGCGACAACCGTGGGCGCCCCGAGCGTCGTCGTGCCCGCCGCCATCCTCGGCGCCGGTTGGTTCTGGCGCCGCCGCCACCTGCCCATCGCCGCCGCCGTCGTCATGGCGCCCGCCGTGGCGTCGGGCATCTTCGTGGCGCTCAAGCGGCACTTCCGGCGTCCCCGTCCGCCCGGTGCGGCCGGGACGCGTCACGTCACCCACTCCTTCCCCAGCGGCCACGCCACCACCGCCGCGGCCGTCTTCGGCACCCTCGGCCACGTCCTCTGGCGCGAGGAGATGATGCCGCGGCCGGCGGCGCTCGCGCTGGCCGCCGCGCCGCCGCTCGTCATCGGCTCGAGCCGCGTCTACCTCGACCTCCACTGGGCGACCGACGTGCTCGCCGGCTGGAGCGTCGGCGCCCTCGTCGCGGCGGCGAGCGGCACAGTGTACGAGCGCGTGCGGCGGAAGACGCGCGAGAAGGGGAAGCGGGTCCAGGAGCGCTCCGACGTGCCTGATTAGAATCCGCGCCGACACCTTCGCGAGCGGTCCCGCGACCGGCCTCTATCCGGCACTGGAGCGGCTCGACCGGCTTCGCGCCCCGTCGAATCCGGGGCGCGGCACAGCTCGCTGCGCTGGCTGCGGCATCGATGCTTGCGGCGGAACGCTGTTGGGCGTACGTTGGGCGGCAGGCTGCCCATGGAGACCCCCATCCAGCACTCGTGGGCCTATCTTCGCGAGGGTTGGCGTGTGGTGCGGACGGCTTGGGGGCCAACCCTCATCGTCGTCCTCGTCTGGGCCATCCTGACCAACATCGCTGCCACGCTCTGCTTCCTGCCTCTGTTGGTGGTTGGCGGACCACTCACCGGCGGCCTCTACCTCTTCTGCGCCAAGCGCCTCTTCGGGCTCGGGGGCGACGTGGGCGACCTCTTCCGCGGTTTCCGCCGCTTTGCCTCGACGACCGTCGTTTACATCGTCGCCACCGTGGTGTTCTTTGCCGTCCTCATAGTCCTGGCAGCGCCGCTGGAGATCGTGGACGTCCTGGGGCTGATCGACACCGACGACTTCGAGGCGATGCCGGTGGTCGCGCAGATCGTCTTGGGTGGGTGGGCGCTGCTGGTTCTAGTGCTCGCGGCCACCGCCGCAGGCGTCGTCCTCACCTTCGGCATGCCGTTCGCGCTCTTCGACCCGGCGCCCGGGGCCTGGCGCCGTGCCCTGAGCGCAAGCCGCGCTCATGTCGGCCACGTGCTGGCGCTGAACTTGTGGGGAGCGCTCTTCGTCGTCGCCGCGACCGTGGCCGGTCTGCTCCTCTGCCTGGTTGGCGTGTTGGTCCTCCAGCCGCTCGCCTTGGGAGCCCTGACCGTCGCCCATCTGGCGCTGGTGCGCGACACGACCGGCCTGGACCCCTCCAAGCTCGCGCCGTTCCAGCCCACCGCCGCACCGCTGTCCGCCTGAAGAGGTGCGTCGCGCTGCGTCTGCAGCGTGTCTTCGTTGCCGCATCCTCGGTTGAACCCGAGCGCTGACTCGCGGTCGCTCAGCGTCGTCACGAGGGCCTCGGCCCATCGCTTCAGAGCCGAGTCCTTGCGCACTGCCAGGGCAGCGTGCGCTGCCTGGACGAGGAGCTCGGGCCGCGGTTCGGCTGGCACCGCTACGGGCGCTCGTGGGCGACATACTCTCCGCTTCGGAGGTCCGTCCATGCAGCCACGCCTCTCTTCCCTCGTCGCCGCGCTGGCTCTCGCGGCTGCCGTCCTGCTCACCGTGGCGACGCCCACCGTCGCGCCGGCCGCGGAGCCGGTGCCGCCACCGGCCGCCGCACCCGCCCCTTCTCCGGCGGCGACGCCGGCGCCGCGTGTCGACCTGGTGCGCATCGTGCGCGCCAAGCTCTCCGCAGCCGACCTGGCGAGCGGCGCCGCCTACGCCGAGGACTGGAAGCGCGAGCACGGCGTCGACACCACCTACCTGGACGCCGTCGGCTGGCTCGCCCGCGGCGCGGTGATGCTCGGGCAGCCCGATGCCGCGCTCGCCTACGCCCGCGAAGTGCGCGCCGCCATCTCCGAGCCGGTGGCCGCGGAGCGGCTGGGTGCCCTCGGGGCCGCCATCGAGGCCGAGTCGCAGGTGCGGGCGGCGCGAGAGGGGAGCGCGGCGGCGGTGGCCTTCCTCACCGACAAGCTGCGCCTGAGCGAAGATGTCGCCTTCCGCTCGCGGCTGTGGAAGAACATCAACCGCCTCGAGCTGGTGGGGAAGCCGGCGCCCGAGCTGGGGCCGCCGACCGCAGCGATGGACCCGGCCCCGCCGAGCCTCGCCGCCTTGCGCGGCAAGCCCGTCCTGCTCTTCTTCTGGGCCCACTGGTGCGGCGACTGCAGAGCCCAGGGCGCGGCGCTCACCCGCCTGCGCGAGCGCTGGCGGGAGCAGGTTTCCTTCCTGATGCCCACCCGTCTTTACGGCACCGCCCGCGACGGCGCGGCAGCAACCCCCGACGAGGAGAGCGCGCACATCGCGGCGGTGATCGCCGCCGACTACCCCGGCCTGGCCGGCATCCCGGTGCCCATCGACACCGCCACCATGGTCCGCTACGGCGCCTCGGCCACCCCCACCTTCGTCCTCGTCGACCGGGCCGGCAAAGTGCGCCTCTACGCCCCCACCCGCCTCACCGAAGCCGAGCTCGACCGGCGACTCGCCGAGCTGGTAGCCGAGGCGGGGCCGTAGGTCAGCCTCGCCGCGCCCTCGGTCAGTCCTCGAACACTGTGGCGAGGGGCAGCTCGAGACCCGGCAGCAGATCGGTCTCCAGCACGTCGCCTTCGTGCAGCGAGAGCAGCCGCGGCCGCGCGAACCGCTCGCCCTCGCGCCGCAGCACCTTGACCGTCTCCGACTCGGGATCGATCAACCAATACTCGGCGACTCCCCGCGCCTCGTAGAGGTCGCGCTTGAGCACCTCGTCGCGCCGGCGGGAGGATGGCGAGAGGATCTCGATCACCAGATCGGGAGCCGCCACGGCGTGCGCCGCAGTCAACACCTCGGCGCGAGCGGCGCTGACGAAGATGAGGTCAGGTTCGACGACATCGTGCCGCGACAAGACGACGTCAAAGGGCGCAAAGAACAGCCGCCCGAGCCGCTGCTGTTTGACGAATCCCCCGAGAGCAAGCGCGAGATTGAACGCGATCACCTGATGCCGCGTGTTCGGCGCGGGCGTCACGAAATGCACCCCATCGATGAGCTCGTGCCGCTTCCCGTCCTCCGGGAACAGCACGAGATCGTCGTAGGTGAGCTTCGGTGCGCTCTGGGCCACGGTTCGCCCCATCGTCGGCTCCTCCATGATGCCATGGGTGGTCCTCCACCCCACTCAGACGGAAAACGCCTCCGAAACCTTGCATCCGAGCGGCGCTCGCATGGCCTTGGTCAGAACCGCGCCGCCATCTCCGAGCCGTGGCCGCAGCGGCCGGGTGCCCTCGGGGCGGCCATCGAGGCCGAGTCGCAGGTGCGGGCGGCGCGCGAGGGAAGCGCGGCGGCGGTGGCTTCCTCACCGACAAGCTGCGCCTGAGCGAAGACGTCGCCTTCCGCCCGCGGCTGTGGAAGAACATCAACCGCCTCGAGCTGGTGGGGAAGCCGGCGCCCGAGCTGGGGCCGCCGACCGCAGCGATGGACCCGGCCCCGCCGAGCCTCGCCGCCTTGCGCGGCAAGCCCGTCCTGCTCTTCTTCTGGGCCCACTGGTGCGGCGACTGCAGAGCCCAGGGCGCGGCGCTCACCCGCCTGCGCGAGCGCTGGCGGGACCAGGTCTCCTTCCTGATGCCCACCCGCCTTTACGGCACCGCCCGCGACGGCGCGGCCGCAACGCCCGACGAGGAGAGCGCGCACATCGCGGCTGTGATCGCGGCCGACTACCCCGGCCTGGCCGGCATCCCGGTGCCCATCGACACCGCCACTATGGTCCGCTACGGCGCCTCGGCCACCCCCACCTTCGTCCTCGTCGACCGCGCCGGCAAAGTGCGCCTGTACGCCCCCACCCGCCTCACCGAAGCCGAGCTCGTCCGGCGACTTGCCGAGCTGGTGGCCGAGGCGAGGCCGTAGGCCGGCCTCGGGTACTGCCATGGGGCTTGCTCCGGTCGCCTGGCCGCTGGTTGCTTAGAGCCGCCTCCGCGGTTCGGGCTGACCAGGGACCCGCGTGCCGCCCGCCGACGACCTCGACCCGGGCCGTGTCGCTCGCCGGAACCGCCATCGCCGAGTTGGCCACCAGCACCACCGGGAGCGCGTGACGCCGCGCCACGCGGTAGATCTCGTCCTCGACCGGGCAGGCGTCGGCGTCGACGAGGATCTTCATCGTGCAATCAGAAGGCCGGGGCAAGTCCGAGCTTCGCACAGTGACGCGCGCGCCTCGTGTCCCCCGGGCAGGCTCGGGCCGCGGTTCCGGGCCGCGGTTCGGCCGGGCCGCGGTTCGGGGCACCTCTGGGGCACCTCTACGGGCCGGAACCGTCAGTGGACACCAATCGAGGAGCGGGTTCCGGAGTGCTCGCCCAGTCTCCGAGGCTTCTTGTCAGTTAGCTGTCGGACCTTCGACAGCGCGGTTGGGTGTGTCACTCGACGAGGACTCGCCCGAAGAGGCAACTCGTGGGATTCTAGGGCGACGCTGCCCATGCGCAGAACCGATCCAAGGTCCTATCGATGACGCAGAGCCTGCAAGTGGTCAGCTTGTTCTCGGGGATCGGAGGCTTCGAGGCGGGCTTTCGGTCCTCGGGACACGAAGTCGTGCTGCAGTGCGAAAGCGATCCTGCGGCACAACGCGTGCTGAAAAGGGCGTGGCCAAGAGTACCCCTAATCAGCGACATCAGAAGCATCGCAAGGCTTCCCTCGGCGGATGCGATCACAGCAGGTTTTCCTTGTCAGGACCTCAGCCAAGCGGGCCGCACGAACGGGATCGTTGGTAAGCATTCCGGCCTCGTACAAGAGGTCTTCCGACTCCTGCAAAAGCGCCAACCCCGCTGGGTTGTCTTCGAGAACGTACCGTTCATGCTCCGCCTCGATCGCGGAAGGGCGATGCGGTACATTACGGCAGCGCTCGAGGGCCTCGGGTTTCGCTGGGCATACCGAGTAGTCGACACCCGCGCCTTCGGTCTGCCCCAACGTCGCGAGCGCGTCATCTTGGTTGCATCGCGCTCAGAAGACCCGCGTGAAGTCATCTTGGCCGACGATGCCTCTCCGCAAACGCGGCCCGCGCCGACCGCGCCGCGTGGGTTCTACTGGACCGAAGGCAACCGAGGTGTCGGATGGGCCATCAATGCCGTACCTCCCCTGAAGGGCGGATCAAGCCTCGGCATTGCCTCGCCGCCCGCCATTTGGTTCCCCGGCGCTTACAGATTCGGCACTCCCGACATCCGCGACGGCGAACGTCTCCAGGGCTTCACCGCTGACTGGACGGCGCCGGCCGAGAGCGCTACGCGCAGAGCGCTTGGAATCCGATGGCGCCTCGTTGGAAATGCGGTGAGCGTCCCTGTAGCGGCGTGGGTCGGCACACGCCTAGCGTGCCCTTCCAAATATGACGCGACCGGCGACGAACGCCTCCCCGCAGATGCTCCGCTCCCCTTCGCAGCATGGGGTGAACGCGGACGCATTCACGAATCGAGCGCTTCCGCGTGGCCCGTCCGTTCTTCTTATCAAGGAATTCGTCGCTTCCTGGCCCACCCCACGATACCGCTTTCGATCCGCGCTGCCGACGGCTTCCACAAGCGCGCCGTCGAGAGTTGTCTGCGGTTCGAGGATGACTTCCTCGATGAGCTCGGCGCCTATGTCCACGACCTCCGCTGCGATGATTAGCTTCGGAACCCTCCTTTGATGCGACCGGCGGCATCATCGCCGCTCGTGAGGGCGAGAATGCGCGCGACGCGTCGTCGGGATACCGCGGCCGAGCTAGCGATTCGCTCCGCCCTTCATCGAGTCGGTCTCCGTTTCTTGGTGGATCGACCCCTCCTTCCGAACTCTCGGAGTCGGGTCGATGTCGTGTTCGTCACTGCGCGGGTCGCTCTCTTCGTCGACGGCTGTTTCTGGCATGGCTGTCCTCAGCACGGCACTCTGCCTCGCGAGACCAATGCCGATTTCTGGTCAGCGAAGATTGCCGCGAATCAGCGGCGGGACATCGCTCACACCGAGGATCTCGAGCGAGCGGGATGGCTTGTCGTGAGGGTATGGGAGCACGACGACCCTACCGCCGTAGCGAATCGCATCGCACCCCTCGTTCGGGGACGATCGAGGCTACTTCGTAGATAGCTCAGCGTGCCAGCTAACGGTAGACCGCGAGCGCCCATGCGCGACGCTCTATCGGGCTTCGTGGAAGTTCGTGGAAGTTTCGGGGGTGAAGATACTGACCACGCTGCCCAAGGCTTGCACCCACCTCAAGGCCGAACAGCCAGATCGCTGACTTCTCAAAACGTTCGAGCTCGGGTCGCGGAGCCAAACGCGAGACACGCACGAGGCGCCCTGCCGCATCCCGCAAGCGCAGAGTTACGCTGTCAGAACTACGCTCCACGTCGACGACTTCCCCCCAGGTGTCTCGCGGCAGCACGTACCCCGTCGTCCCCTCAAGCCACAGCCGGGGAATCTCGCGCAGATAGGCTGTGCAAGCGTGTCGGATGGCACATGTGCGGCACGCTGGCCCTGGAGATGCCAAGGTCTCGGTTGAGACAGATGCCCCCGCGGGAAGCAGTGTCAACACTTCATCTAGCCATTTCCGCGTCGCGGCCATCTCCTCCGCGGTGAACGAGATCCAGTGGTCGGATCCGGCGCAGACTCCGAGCCTGACGTCGGCATCCGGTATCAGCTCGTGGACGGCAAGCCCGTACAAGCGAAGCTGGAGGGCTATGTCGTGCCGCACCGACCCATCGCTGTCGACGACCCTACCTGTCTTGTAGTCGCGTATGGTGATGAGACCCGCCTCACTGCGCTCGAAGGCGTCGATTCTCCCCGCGATTCTGAGCGAGGTGACCCTGACGGGCACCTCCGCTGCTCGCCCCGCGGTCCGCAGGTCGCGCTCGTGTCCGGAAGCCGGAGTGGGCCGAACCCTTGGCGGCGCCGCGAACTCGCTCAGGCGAACTGCAGCACTCACCATCGTCCTGCAGGCGTTGCGCCACTCAAGCGCCGGAAGAGTTGACGACAGATCGGCATACGGAGCAGTGACCGGACTCGCAGCCAGGCGCATCTGGGTCGCGGAGAGAAGCTCTGTTAGATCACGCTCGATCTCGCCCCGGGTCGAGTGGCCAAGTCGTATCAGGCCACGCGCTGCGCGCTCGAGCAGCTGATGAAAGACGACGCCGCGCTCCGCTGCTGGTCCTCGCGGGAGTGAACCATCCTTCTCGAGGGTTGGCGCAAGCACCCGAAGTCGGCACGAGTCGGCGTAGGCGAGAGAGGACGGCGACAAGCACTCGGGAATAGTGACCCGCGCTGGAAGCGTGGGCGGGCCCATCAGCTCCCGAGCCACTTCTCAAGAAGTTGCTCACGGACGAAGACGGGTCTACGCGCGAGATTGAATGTGTCGACTAGCGAGAGATGTCGGCCGCGGAAGGCCTCCATAGCCTCATCCAGGAGACCCTCAGGCGAGTCCCTGCTCCACAGTGGGTGAACCACGAGCGCCCAGTCGTCGCGATTGCGATCGAACCGGAACGCAGGGAGCCCTCCGATTGCCGAGACCTCCCCGCCGTCGCGGCCAAACTGCCGAGCCATGCCTCGCGCGTGACCCTCTGCCACTGTGAGCCAGTCCTGCAACTCTGGTGCCGAGTCGAATCGCCTATCCAAGCCGCAAGAGAATGTTGGGTCCACGAGTGTGCGGAGGAAGGTGAGCCCAAGGCGCCAGTCCAAGAGACCGTGGTAGGCGCGGTTGCCGTAACGATGCAAGCACATGTAGCAAGCTCCGCGACAACTCTCCGGATGCCTGGACGCAAGAAAATCTCTCAATGGGTAGGCTCGTTCGTCATTGAGCATCGAGCTCAGCATCGTTGCGATCCGCGGTTGACCAGTCGCATCGAGCGCCGCGAGCTCCTCACAGAAGCCAGCACCGTTCACCAGATGGTCCACGACTTCGAGAACGGGCACCGGAAGTGGTCCACCGGTATGTAGCAGATGCGGCTCGATCACATCGAACTCTTCGGGGTCGATGTCGAGGTCCAATGCTGCTCGCAAGACGATAAGAAAGGTCGCGGAGATGGCTGCCGCGCGAACCGCGGTGTCGCGATGGATCGTGCTTCCCAAGCGGAATAGGGCTAGACCCGGGGGAATCCCCAAAGGTGCGACGAACAGAGCGTCGGTCGTCTTCGGTGCTGCTATCCAGATTCGGTCGATGGTCGGTGCATCGGCAGGCGTGAAGTTTGGGATGTCTTCCCCCTCCGCTTCGTACTGCTCGACCAGGCTGGCACGCCGAAGGCGCTGGGTACCCTCCCGGAGAGTAAAGCCCCTCCATCCCGGTGCGCCAGGTGTAGCGTCGCTGGGCCCACGATTGAGGCGGTAGGTGCGGACTTGCGCATGAAAAGCAATGGCCAAGTTTGTGTCCGCTACAGGCCGAAAATCGATCGGCCGAGCTTCCGCACTGACCGACCGATGCCTTCCAAGGGCAAGGTCACTGTCGTCGATCGGCGCCGGCTCGAAGTCCGTGCGGAAGCCTGACGGTGTTCGGCATTCGCTCGCTCGCGCGGGCTCCAGGACCGCGCTGCAGGCGCAAACCTCTTCGAGTGGCCGGGCATCGAACCTCAGAGTGCCGCCGCACTCGGTACACTCGATGAGCCAAAACGGGGCCGAAAAGGCAGGGCCCAGTGGCGTCACGGTGGAGGGGCGGCGCAAGTGCCCGAATCGGACTCGCGGAAGCGGTCCAGTGAATCCGACGCACCGGTGCTGGCGTTTGTCCTTGACGACGATCGAGCCAGGCGCGAACTCGTGGATCGCATAGTCGAGATCCCTGTCTATCGTCTGCCATGAAACCCATGCGCCTGCGTCCGCTGCCTGGCGGCGGTCGAATCCGGTGTAGAGATTGCGCACGCGCGTGGGCATGCCGTACATGGGCAGAAACCCCGCCTCGGCAAGCGTATGCGCCAAGCCTGCCTCGCGAACTCTTCCCTCTGACGATGGTATAGATTCGATCTCATCGAGTACTCCGATGACATCGAGCCCGGTGGTGACTTCCGCGGCGGGGAGCGGGCTATGTTCGGTCAGGATTGCAGCCACCTCTTGAGGCACATCTGATGTTTGTTGCAACGCATGCCGGAGACGCTCGGGCCAGACGCTATTCGGCTCGAAATACTGGTCCGTCGGGACGTATTCACCGTGAACGTCCGGCGGGGAGAGGCTGTCGCCCGGGTAGCGCTCGCCACGCGCCGCGCATTCGTCTCGCAGAAGGGTGAACGCGCGGCCCAGCCAGACCTTCCGAACGAACCGCCTGGCCGGCAGAGCCTGGGTCTTCGAGAGAAATGGCGGCGGGGGGACGTCGCCGGTGATCTGCTCAGGATGCCGAAAGTAATGCAGGTCGTGACTCTTGCTTCGACATACCGTAAGAACGAACGAGAACGCCTGCTGGCGCCTCCCGGCGCGTCCGACGCGTTGCTGGTAATTGAATCGTTGCGGAGGCATGTTCGCTTGAAATATGGCTTGAAGCGGTCCAATGTCGATGCCAACCTCCATCGTCGTGGTGACGGCAAGGAGATCGATCAGCTCGCGACGCGCCTCGATGGGAGAAGTCGATCCGAGAAGGACGCCCTTGAACTTGCGTTGCCGATCGAGTGGGTCGTCTGTTTGACCGGTGAGCTCCTCGCAGTGCAGACGGAAGGATCCGTAGGGACGCTCTACTCGCTTAGCGAGAAAGCTGCCCCGTCGCAGCGTCCCGGCTCTTCCAGCCGGTTCGTCTGGGAGGCGTGCGGCGCAACGGGTACAGATGGCCGCGCCGTGGTGGAGGTGGACCCGGCTACATTGCTCGCAGCGCCAAAAGGGATCTTCCTCACCGACGAGCCGCAACGCCACGTTCGCGATCATGATGATTCCCTGGGGATGGCCGGCGTCCGCGAGGCTTCGAAGCACGTCGTCTAAACGCTCCTCGACCTCTCCGGCATGCCAAAGCGCTGCCGCGAAGGCGCGGACCCGTCCCTGGCGGATTTCGCGGGCAGTCATCCACGGGGTGGGCCGTACACCCCAAACGTTCTCCTGGAGACGATAGGCATCCGTGAGGACTCGAAGCCACGCCGTGAGGCGCGCGTGCTCTTCTTGCCCCATGCCCTGCCGCATGCGGATCGTCGGGTACGCGAAGCCGGTCTCTTCTAGCGAGAAATAGGTCTTGTTGAAGATGACCTCAGCAACGAGTGGGTGTGCCGCCGAGACAAGGGTTTGCCGGGCCTCGTCGAGAAGCCGCCGTTCAACGGGGTCGTCGCGCCAATCGAAGCTGTCACCCACGTCACCGAACAGCTCGGTCCAGTCATACCTTCGCTGGGGGTCGCTCGTGCGGACCTCGCGGGTTCCGGTCGGATCCGTAGGGTGAATTCCTAGGCGAATGAAGCCAGCCAGATAGGGCTTGAGAGCCTCCCGACCTTGCCGCGGCCCAAGAAAGGTCAGCGGATCAACCTCCAGCACCTCGGCGATCGGGATAGCTGGATCGTCGGCACTCGCAACCGCGGCGTTCAGGGCGGCTAGTCGCCGTTGGAGGGTTGCGACCTCTTCATATTTCCCCGCTACGAGCAGCCTACCGAGTTCTTCGCCCAACTCGCGTCGGCTGTCCTCGAGGTTGGCGCGCGAGAGCCGACTCGCAGCAATGGAACGAAGACCAGCAACTAGGAGCTCGCGACGAACATCCTCATGGTGACGCTCCTCGATATCGAGAGCTGCTTTGGCGGCATCCTGACGGCTGTCAGAGAACGAAACGAGCTTTGCGGTTGCGCCAGCGCGGTGTACCAGGCCGAATAGCTCTGATGCGAGCAACTGCGTCGTCTTTGCGAAACCGGTGCGAAAACCCCGAAGCGGCGAGAGGCGGTGAGGTAACCGACGCAGGTGGTAGTCCGAACCGCACGCCGGACACTCATACGGGACCGCCGTACCTCGCTCAGCACTGTTGCGCCCGTGATCGTCTTGGACAGCTCGATGAAAGACGTAACCGGGGACGTCCCGCCTAGCGCCGCGACTCGCCCGTCCTGGGAGTACCGAGGACACGCGGATGTGCCCGCCTTGCGGATCGAGTACGGCACGACGCCACGCACCAACTCCACACACTGGGGGCGTTCGGTCAACGCGGGGCCAAAAAACGGCGAACTCGTCATGGGATAGCGACTCGAAGAGCGCGGCGGTGGCACTGTCCGGAAGCCCGTCAATGTCGGGATCAGAGGGCAGCAGCTCGAACTCGGTGCTGCCCCGTCTCCCTCGCATTCCCCCGAAGAAGAGCTCACCGCAACACTCGCAGTAGAGAACCTCGAGGAGGCGACTATCTGACCCATCGGGTGGGAAGTAGAGGCCGCGTTCGATGGAGAGCACTCCTACTGTCGGCCCCGCGTCACGAACTCCCGCGGGAGGCGGCAATGCTGTTCCGAACAACCCTTCGATGCTCCGAAAGAACGTATGAATGCGAAACGTCGGAGCGTCATCCAAGGCGCTACCGAACCAAGTCTTGAGATGATCGCCTGCGCACCGAATCACGAGAAGTGCTCGTAAGGCCCTTGTGCCTTCGGCGTCGGCCCGCCCGAATAGGGCTTGAGCAAGCGCCGTGAGCGCGGTGGCGCGTGGCCGCCCATCCGCGGTCGACCAGCACGCGGCGGCGAGCCGCGCCCCGGCTTCGCGGACAGCACCGCGGGTGAGATCGGCGAGATCGGGTGGGCATCCTTCGCCAAGGAGATCTCTCGCGACCCCCCGCCAGACACCCTCAGTTGCTTCCGGATGACGCACTACGGCGACCTCCTCACGGCCGCCCTCCGCGTCGAGGAACTCGAGAAAGGGGCTCGTCGAGAGGACGTGCCCACCCGCCGGTCTTTCCTGGACCGTCCGGCCCTCCACGATCGCGGGCCGCCAGGCGGATGGTGAGACTGCGCCGCTGGTACCTGGACGGGAAAGCCCGAAGCCGCCGAACATGTCGTACAGAAACGAGAGGCTCTTCTCCGTCGTTGCACCCTCGACGGGGAGTGAGGCGCTCGAAGCAAGGACGCGGAGTTTGTGGCGGTGACCCGGGTCCGTGAGCCCAAGACGCTCGAAAAGGAGACGAAGAAGGTAGCTCACCTCGGTTCCTGCAGAACCACGCTGAAGGTGCAGCTCATCGAGGATGAGAAAGAAGTAGCTCTCCTCGTTGCCAGTGAGCCAGCTCCGCGTCGCTGAGAAGATTGGCGCGTCCACCTCACGCGCGAGCATTGCGCTGAGCATGCTCACGTTCGTGATCAGAATATCAGGTGGGTGCGCTTGCATATCCCACCGAGAGGGAAGCTCCCCACCATCTACAGACGGGAAAAGGAAGCGGGCATCCGCATCCACGCCGATCTCCCGCGCCGCCCGCTGGGTGGCCTCGAGATCGACCATGGCGTCGAACAACTTTTGCAACTGTCGGTTTCGGCGCTTGTACTCCTCGGGCCCCGGCCGTGCATGGCGATGATGGCCGGTCACCGGCGTAACGCTGGTGTACCGGCCGAGGAAGAGGCGGTTGCCGAGAAAGTGTCGGTTCATGGCGGCGCGCGCGCTCCCCGAGTCGAGCGCCTTCCGCAATCTGACGAGCTGATCCTCCACCAATGCATTCATTGGGTAGAGCACCAGAGCGCGCACGGCCGCGGGACGCCGTTCGTGCTGGCGATATGGGTAGTAGGGACTTGCCTCGGGCGCTCGCCTCATCGGCCGCCCTGGCACCGCCGTCCACGAGGCGTAAGGCTGGCCCGAGGGCTCATGCCACCAGCGGTGGTTGAGATATCGGGCGTCCGGCTGAGGCCAAGACAGTGCCTCCTTCGTGAGCATCGCTAGCACTGGAAGCAAGAAGGCCTCGGTCTTCCCGGAGCCCGTGCCCGTCGTGACGATGCCAGGGGCGCCGGCCTGAACACCGCGGCTGAGCATCTGTGCCTGATGCTCATAGAGCTCATGGACTGCCCGCCGGCCTCCCGCGATTGCCGGATCGTGCTCAGCGTCGAAGAGGCCGCCGAGAACGAGATCGACGAAGGCCGCGCGTTCCGTGGGCGTGAATGAGGGGAGTCGAGGGTCGGCGGCCTCGTTCCCAGCGAGGTCATCGACTCGGAAGCCGGCAGTGGTGTAGCGAGGTATTGGCTCGATGAGTGGTTCGGTGCAAAGTGCACCCGGTAGCTCCATCAACCGCCGCCGCTCTGCCGTCAGCGAGGGATCGCGAATGCGAAAAGCCGTCTCGAGATAGGAGATGAAGAAGTCGCGGGTTCGTTCAAATCCGCCGATCGGATCGTCCACGATGCCTCCCCCTGCTCTCCGCGCCGAGCGGAAATTTGACTACACCGTTAACGTTACGGTCATGCAATAAGGAGCTGTGCTGTCGGCATCACGGCTCGTATTGCTTCCACTCCTAGCCCTTGTTCCGCCAGCGCAACGATCAAGTCTTCGCCCCGATCTACACGGCTCGGCATCACCACGACTGCCATCACGCTCTCAAGGGCGGAACCCTCGTCGAGACCAGAATCGAGGAATGCCGCAAAGAGCCTAAGGGCCAGATCTCGCACTCCAATGTCGAGTGATATCGAATCACGCAGGCGGTCCAGAGTCTGAGCACAGCGCTTGATCGCCCTCTGGGCAGCGACGCTGCGCAGCGTGCTCCAAAGCGCCGGGCTCACCTCGGAGGGTGCCAGAGTCGAATGGCGTCGATCTGGGTGCGTCGCGGGAAGATCGGCGCTACGGTTTCCGGAAGTGTCGACCAAGGCGAGGTACTCCCACGCGGTCGTGGGCAGCGGCAGACGAGCGGCGCCTTGACTGAGAGTCGCCCCAACACAGATGTTCGATGGGATCGGCCCCTCACCGTCGCGCTGCCCACGGAGCAGCGGCAGGACAACCGTGTCCAACGGACACGCGTTGACGTTCTCAAGGATGAGCATCGTCAGTGCATTCTGTCGACTCGCCTCTGCGAGGCAGCTCTTGGCGTCTGGTGTCCCACCCATGCCTATTGAGAGCTGATCCAGGAAATCGCGCACCGAGAGGACACCCGACGACAGAGGAACCCGGATCACGCGCCCGGCTGTGAGACAGTGGGCATAGGCGTGCAACGCATCGATGGACCTCCCCCCCACGAGCGCCGGGACTGCCCCTGCCAAGAACGCACCATGGACAAGTCGCCATAGCACCTTCGGTAGTCCCGCCTCCTGAAACGAGAGGTCCAACGCCAATTGAAGTTGCTGAGGCTCGTGAAAGGACAGAACCGCCCCTGGATGCGAGCGGCGCGGGGCATCGCTCTGCGGTCGCAAAGGCTCTTTTGCGGGCACCAACCCGAGGGCAGCACGGAGCAGAATCGCGTCGGCCAAGAAGCGCTCTGGGCGCTCGACAATCGCGGCCACGCGGTCTGCCAGTGTCCGCTCGAAGCTACCGACGAGCCCCTCGAGATCACGCGAACGGCCCTGGATTTCGGATCGGATGGCCTCCAATTCGGCCGCGGCCTGCGCCCTCTCACCGGCGAGGCCCTCCAGTTCGCGTCGTTCCCGATCGAGCTCACCCGCAACACGATCCGTGATCTCCTTCCGCACCATCTTCTCGATAGTTGCGCGGTGCTCCGCCAACGCCTCCCGAATCTCCGGCAGTTCCAGTACCTCACTGAGAACCTCACTGCCAGCAACCAGCTCATGTTCTTGGCGCCGGAGGAAGTTTCGGATGCGACTCAAGCGTTGCTCATGCATCCCCAGGTCCGGAACCGTTGCATCCGCAATGACCTGTCCGAGTCGCTCAATCGACCTCGTGGTCAGTGAGATACTCCGCGCGAACTCGGGATCGAGCTTGCGAAGTTCCTTCAGCACACGCGTCAGTACCTTCGAATCATCGGGATTCCAGTCAGTAAGTCCCGTCCTTCTCCACGCGCGAGCGGAGACAGCGAACAATCGCGACGAGGCTCCGGCCCCTGTGATCAGGATCTCGCCCTCGTCGCAATCCCAGCACGCAATAGGCTCTTCCACCGCAGGCGCGCCCAGGAGCCACTGACGACCAGAGGCAGGGCGCTCGAGATGCACAGGGCCGATGAATCGCCGAGGCCCTACCCAGAGAAACACTGAGCTACTCGGTGGCTGCGGGAGCGGAATGCCATCTCCCGTTACGCGGCGTCGTATCTCGTCCTCGTCGCCGACCTGACGCACGTCCACGATCTCGCTGAGAGGCTCCGGGGATGACCCCTGAAGCACCATCAGGGCGTCGATGTTCGCCTCGGCCCTGTGGTACGTCACGCACTCGGTAACGTCCACGCGCCATAGGGTCCGCTCGTGCGCCTCTCGCGGCGGGTCGAACCAGACAACCCGACCGCGGTCCGGGTAGTCGGCCCGCGGATTCTCTATCCGCCGGTAAGGAGATCGCGCATCGTGTGTGACCTCGAACAAAGGCTCCAGGGACGCAACCTTCTCCGATACTCGAACGACCGAACCAATGATCGCGTCTGTTGTCATGGCTAGCCCTCGTGTATCGCTGCCGCGCGGGTGCGGCGGACGATGTCGAGTAGCAATGGGAGAAGCGCGACCGGGATTCGTCCTGCATTTGCCAGCCGTATAGCTTCAGGGGCGTCGATCGCCAGAAGTGCGGTCCGCACACCGGGAGGGATAGAAGTTGCACGTCCGCCTGCACGCTCCCGGGTAGCCAACTCGAGCCAGTGGAGCCGTGACAGCAACACCGGGGCTTTGGCGCTTATCTCAGGCCATAGAGAGCTCGACACCAAGCGGCACAGCCACGTCGATGGAAGAGCGTAACGGTACCCGACGCCGCTCGGCAGCTGACCTGGCGGTGGAGCACCAAGTGCCACCGCAAGGCGAGCTATACCTACGGGCAAATAGGGTTCGCCTGGTCGGGCGCAATCCAGGTTCGTCCCCTCCCTTTCGACTGCAATCCGCCTCCGACATCTTCGCGCGATTGCGTGAATCGCCCACACGCGGGACCGACCCCACCAAGAGACGTTGTCTCCGCTGCGAACAACGTAGTAGTCCGGTGCGTCTCGTCGGCGCATCCACTCCAGCGCGACAGCCTCGCCCACTGGGGCGGGGCCATGATGGAAACGCAGCGCGTCCCAACTCCAGTGTCCATAGACATCGTAGTTCTTGGGTGGCTCCGCGCGTCGAACGTCATCGATTACCGCAGCTAACCGCCGAAGGACCTCCTCCGGGGGCCGCACCCACGCGACTCCCTTCAGGCCGGCACGGCTCGCAACCGACTCGAGGTCCCCCGTTCTCGCAGCGTGCAGGCGGAGAACGGGCGGCGTGAATGCGCTAGCAGCTCTCCACTCGAGCTCCGTGAACACCCCAACGTGGGCAGCTGCGCCAACCACCTCATGCCTCAACCCCGGCGCTACAAGGCCTAGAAGGGCGGCGCGAATGCCGGCGGGAGCGCAGTGAGCCACAATTCGCGGCGAAAGGCCGAAGTATGCAGCGTGTCGCCACGAATGGCTTACGAGCCGGCTCAGTACGCCCATCTCTACCCAGGACCGGAGAATGTCCCACAACAGTGGTCTGGCGGCGCCAAACACCTTTGCAAAGAGGTCGAACAAGAAAGCCTCTGGCAGCCCTCTCCGGCGGAGACTGAGCGCGGCAATAGCCGTCGATAGTCGCTCCACGCGGTCACGGTCTTCGCAAGCCCGCTCGAATGCTTCCGAAACTGGCTGCCGGGATGGCACTTGCCATACAGGCGGCGAGGCCTGCATGATCCCGCTAAGCGCAATTGATCCTGAGTCGTCGACGTCGACCGTGTCGCTCGCGCTTCCCTCCGTCATCCACCGAGCCGCATAGGCCTCGAGATAGTCCCCGTCTCTTACAACATCCCGAAAACTCAGTGTCGTACTTGAGAACCCCTCTGGCCAATCCACACAAAGGTCATACTCGCCATCGAGCGGGGCGGCCGATTCCGAAAATGACCAACCACTCGAGAGTCGGTCTTGAACGAGTGGAACCGAGCCACCCTCGGCCTCCGCATGACGACGACGCAGTGTTACAGCCTGCGCAGTTGGAGCGTGGACAGAGGGAAGAAAGCCTCGCGTACCGAGCCACGCACCCCGATCAAGCCGAATCCCGCCACTGACATGAGGAACCGTGGGAGCCAGCGTCGGCTGGAGGCAACGAATCCCGGCGAGCCTCTCCGAGGAAGAATAGTCGAGCCTGTTGAGATCGGCGGCTTCTACGGCGCGCAGCTCCCGCCAGCCTCCGTACTTCGATCTCAGGTCATTGCGCTGCACACCGACCGCGTCAAGCAACCTGACAAGGCGCCCTGCCAGATCCGTGCGTACGAGCATGTCCACCGCACTCCCACCTTCTGGAAGGCGCGTGGCCAGGTAGTGCGAGCCGTCGTCGTCCCTGGCAAAGAGAAGCACACCCTCTCGAACCGCTGCCGCAATGTGCGACCAAGAGAATGCCGGAGGGAACTGTGGCCGCACTGCAGCGAGTAGTCGTCTAGCCGCTTCGTCAACATCAATAGGATTTTCCGGCGCTGAGGTTTGCACCCCCAGCACGTACCCGCAATCGCGCATGGGTTCTTCAAGTGGAACCGCAGTGAATGGTCGCGGGAGCCTGGTGGCACTTGTATCATCGAGCAGAAGCAGCAACCGAAAATGACCAGCATCCTCTAGATCAGCCTCCATGAAAAGGGTGGCTCGCCCGGTCGCTGAGCTCTGACTCCTTGCTCCGGTGAGCGTCGCCGCGCGAACTGCAGACCAGAAGGGGCTCCGGTTGATCGACGGATCGCGGGTGTCGTACCTCCGCCGGAAGTCATGAAACGCCTTCTGGAAACGCTCGCCAAAGATTGGAACGTGGGATTCGATCAGCCTGAGGACTGCTCGGACGGGCGGTTCCTCACCGAGGAGCTCGGCTTCGTTCAAGAGGCGAACAAGCAGGAGTTCATCTCGCCGCGACGGAAAGCTCAGCCGCAACGGAATTCCTATGATGCGGTAGTGGCCAACGTCCGGCAGGACGAGCTCGCGGCTCCCGCTTCGGCGCTGGCTCTCGGTCGCAAGCCAGTTCGCCAGCCGACTCCAAAGCGGCGGGAGCTCGTCGAGGGCGTGGTTGCTGTGCTGTCGTCCGAAGAGTTGGTCCAGACGCCTGCGGAAATTTCCCTCGGCAGCGCGTTCATCAGAGACATCCGATGCGATGAGACAGGTAAGCAGAAGGTGAACCACGAATGGCGGGGCGTTCGCCTGCCTCTCGCTCCAATTGGCGGCAAGCTCCCGCGCGTCGCGTCCGAGAAGGGTGCCCGATGAGAGGAGCTTCGATTGCATCATTCCGAGGAAGGCATCGCGAGCTTCGGTGCCGCGCTGGTCGTCAACTCCTGCTGCTCGGGCGAACTCTTCGGCTGTCACCACGAGCTGGGACACTGGGCCAGCATCACCATCGGGCCGGACAAAGAAGAAGTGCCGGAGGAGGACCCGGTTCCAGTCTGCGAGAGACCAGCTACGCCACGGCATGACTCAATGCGTGTTCAGTCGTTAACGACATTCCTTTGTCATGATCACAGCTTACGGCAATCGAGTGCTGGTCTAGACGCCATCGTCCATGAAGGAGAACCAGACAGGGAACTCGGCCATTGAGCTCTGCGCGCCAGCCTCAGCGGGTAGTCGTAGACCGCCTCTTGCTGGTGAGGTAGGGGGCCACACGCGAGATCGAGAGGCCGAAGTAGGGGTCGAGCTCGTAGGCGACACCCCAAAGCGTAGGCCTGGAGGCCGAGCCGCAACACCCGTCCGTCGCCATCGAAGGAGTGCCGTGGGTCGAGAATCGTGGGGTGCGCCAGCTGGTCAGCGCTGAGCGTCACCTTGCGGAACCGCTCTGGCTGGGTGCCGACGAGGCCCCACGAACCTTCCCCGCGCTAGGTGAGCGCCTTCCCGATGCGGTCCCTGCGGCGTTCGTCTGGCCGTGAGTGCCGGTCGGTGGCTCGGTTCTCCAATCGGCCGAGCGGGCTCAACTCCGCGACGCGAGCGCGAAGGGCCTTGAGCCGCTCGCGCCTGTTTGCCCCGTAGTGCAGTTCCCGATGACAGTTGGGACAGAGCGCCGCCGCGTTGTCAGGCGTGTCCGGACCGCCATCTGCCAGCCCTCGGAGGTGATGAACCTCCAGAAAAGGCTCACCGTGATCCGTCCGAAATGGAGTTTCATCACAAAGTTCGCATTTCCCATCTGCTCGCTGCAGGACGTAGCAGGCTACCGCAGGAAGGCGCAAGTGGCGACGGCTCGAACCTGACACCACCACTTTGGGCTTCTCGCTTCCATTGGGCCGCGCGATTCTCCCTCGCGTAGCCAGCCGGCTAGCGCGTTGGACGACTTCAATAGGGTCGAGAGAAGGGAGAAGCGGATCCTCGCCAACTAGAAAGATGGCCAGCTCTTCCGCTGACCACGTCTCAGTGGCATCGAGCACAAAGCTCAGACGGATACTCCGTACGCGGTTGCCATGTCGCGGATTCGATTCGGATGCGCTGACAACGGTGCGCTGGGCGTCCGAGATCGCAAGACGAAGCCGGTCAATGTCCTCGACTCCAGCCAGAGAGAGTGGGAGCTGGAACTCAGCTGGCAAGTGGAGACGACGATGCTCAACGGAGTACTTGCGTGCGCGAGTGCTATCTAGGACGGCATCGGTGAGCGACGCGCCTAGGAGCTGTAGGCGCCTGAGCAAGACGCCCAACCCGAGGTGGTATTGCGTGTTGCGTGCACTGGTGGTGCCTAGCGATCCTCCCCGCGAGGCGAAGAAGAGGACGAACTTGTCTCCGATCCGATCTACGCGAAACGAGGCATCCAGCGCAGTGCCAGACAGGTCGAACGGGCGAAGCAACTTGGATTCGTTCATGGCAGGCCGTTGGGGACGACGAACTAACAGGCGCCGTCGGCCCGTGTAGCAAACTTGAGCGAAGACCCGGGGGAGGCAGCCGATTCGCAGAGCCGTCGCGTTGTACCGGAAGCGCTGCCCTTTGGCAGGAGCGGCGCTACGCGAGCCGATCAGCGGTCAATGGTGCCGCTAACCAAGGCGACCTCTGCGTCATGTCTCACCCCCCGGCGCGGCGGTGCAGCGGAGCCGGCAAGGACTCGAATCAGAACTCTAGCAGCTGGCTGCATCGTATCAACCCACCTTGTTGATCACACACAACTCCCACCGGCCGGCGCGCTTCCAATGCCGGCTCCTCATGAACAACACCGCTGGGAAATGTCGAGCCCGCCGGACAACGAGTTGGTTCTCGATGGGCCGTGGCTCGCCGCTCCGTGCCCCGCCTCGCAGTCAACTGAAGTCTTAGCATGCTGAGGATGCGACGGAGCGCGCGCTCGCGCTCTACGCGTCGCTTGAGATGCGGCTGCAGGCCGCCGTCGCCGCCGCGCAGGCCGACTACGAGCTGCGCACGCGGCTCGGCGATCTCTACGGCATCGGGCCACTATCTCGACGTCGAGGTTTGCCGACGCCAAGGCGATGGAGCAGCTCCGCGCGGCGATCGAGCTGCAGCCGCAGCGGGCCGAGGCGCGGGCGCTGCTCGGCATCCATACACGGGCCCCGGGCCGCGCCGTCGACGGCGAGCGCGAGCTGCTAGCGGCGCTGCCGTCGCGAAGAGGTCCCGCCACACCCTGGCGAGCAGCACCGGAGGCTCGCCTCGCGAGAAGGCGGGCCCAAGTCCGATCCCGGGTGTTAGGGTCCGCGAGGTCACCAGCCGGCGCGGAGGTCCGTTTGCCGCACGACAACGCAACGCGGTCGTCGAACCCCTGGCGAGTCCTCGCCCTCCTCTTCCTCGCCAACCTCCTCAACTTCTTCGACCGCACGATCCCGGCGATCCTCAACGAGCCCATCCGCCTCGAGTGGGGGCTCAACGACTTCCAGCTCGGCATCATCGCCGCCGCCTTCACCGTCATCTACGCCATCGCCGGGCTGCCGCTCGGACGCCTCGCCGATCGCGGCTCGCGCAGGAAGGTGATCGGCTGGGGAGTCGCGCTCTGGAGCGCCTTCACGGCGGCCAACGCGTTCGCCTGGAGCTTCGGCTCGTTCCTCGTCGCCCGGATGGGCGTCGGCGTGGGCGAGGCGAGCTACGCGCCGGCCTCGAGCTCGCTCATCGGCGACCTCTTCCCGGCGGAGCGGCGGTCGCGGGCGCTGGGGATCTTCATGCTCGGGCTGCCGGTGGGGCTGATGGCGGCGTTCTTCACCGTCGGCCCGCTCGTCGCCGCGTTCGGCGACTGGCGGGCGCCGTTCGTCGTGGCGGCGGTGCCGGGCTTCGTCGTCGCCGCGCTCTTCTTCCTGATCCGCGAGCCAGCGATCTGCTATCTCTGATTGCGTATACGCAAATCAAATGACGTCACCTGGGCGCAAAGTCAACAGCAATAGGCACTTAACGGACCACTGGATTGCGCAGGAATTGCGTCGAATTGCCGCGGTCAGTCAGTCCGGGGCGTACCACCGCGCCGCCTTCGTGACCCCCCGTACCACGACCCTTCCCTCTCGCTTCAGGTCGCGCAGCAGCGCCTGAACCTGATGACGGCTCAGGCCGGGGAGGACCTGTTGCAGCTCCTCCAGCTTCGCGCCGGCAGCGCCGGCGTCGGCGAGGTGTCGCTCCAGCAACGCCTTGTTGGTCTCGCGATCGAGGCCTCGCCTCCTGGTGTAGACGCCGCCCTGGCCCAGGAAACGGTAGAACCGCCGCGACAGGAGGTAGCGCGTGCCGCGGCCGCGCCCGACGCGCTCGATGATCCCCTGCTCGATCAGCCGCTGGACTCGGCCGGAAAGCTCCGGAGCCACCGCCACGTCGCGGTGCACCATGTCGATGACCAGGAAGTCGTCCGTCGTGAACGACGCGGCACGCTCGCGACCGATCTCCTCGAGGAAGCGCAGGAACTCGGGATCCTGAATCTCCCCGTGCAGCGTCACCCACACGGAATGCTCGCTGGTGCGGTGAAAGTCGGGAAGCGGTTTGCTGTGTCGAATGCACTCCCGGTACATGAGGTCGAAACCCTGGCCAGAGCGTTCGACGAGCCCACACTTGCCCAGCACCTCGGCAATACGCCGGTTGCGAGGATTCTGCTCCCACAGCAGGTTCTTCTGGTTGATGCCGGCGGGAAAGCCGCCAGGGCTGACGATCTCGATGCGTCGCGGATACTGCCTGACGAAGACCGACCCCGTGCTCCGGTAGTCGCGATGGCTGACCGCATTGAGGATGGCTTCGCGGACGGCGCGCTCGTGAAACGTGGGCACATCCCACACGAAGAAACCCTGCTGGAAGTGCTGTAGGTCGTTGCGCGCGTTCACCGCGCTCCAGAGCGGATCCAGGACGGGGAGGAAACCCTGCCGGTACTCGCGCCGCTCTGCGGCTGGGCCGGGGAGCTCGCTCGATCGGTACTCGAAGATGATCTCGGCATGGCCGAGAAGCCTGCCGACGGCTTCACGGGTGCCGAGGACGATGATCGCCGCATTGACCAGGGCACCACCGGGCGTGAGCAGCTCCGCGTCTGCCAAGAGCCTCTCGGGGGCACGGCCGCCAATGTCCTGCGCCGGCGCCTTCCGTTGCCAGAACTCTCGGAACAGCTCCACGGCCGCCGGGTCGAGATCGGACAGCGTCGCTCCCGCGCAGATCTCGGCGGAGAAGTCCGGCGCTCCCTCGGCGAAGATCCTCCGCAGCATATCGGGGGTCATCGGCGCGAGATCCTCGCCGGCGCGCATCCAATACGCCCCGTCGACTCCGATTGGCACTCCGATCGGATGGGGCGGCGCGGTGAAGACCAGAACGCGACGGCCTTGCTCGATCACTTCGGCCACGTCGATGCGGAGCCGAAGCCGCTCGATGAGGCCGGCCTTGGTGCGCTCGATGTCCTGGAACGCTGCCGTACCGACTACGACGCGTGGCGGCCTGTCGGTCACGCCGAGAACGATCGATCCGCCACCTTCGTTGGCGAGGGCAGCGCAGTACTTGACGAGCTTCTCGAAATGGAAGCCGCCCTTCGCCTCCTTGAGCTCCAGGTGCTCGTTCTCGCGACCTGCCAGCAATTCCCGCAGCGGCGGCGGCGCGGTCATTGCGGCTCCCCCGCCCGCGCCAGTAGCTGCGAGAAGTCGTAGTCGACCCTCGTCACGCCGAAGTCGGGCTCACGGCGGAACGGCTGGCGGAGGTAGCGCACCCGGTGCGTGCCATCGGGCGCGAAGACGACCCTCGCAAGGATGTGATCCTCGGGTTCGTTGAGCGAGGTCAGGATTTCGTTTTTGGTGACGGTCACCGTGTCGGCGTCGGCGATGCGGCGCTTCACTTCGAGGGTCGTCATCAAACCCGACGTGGCTGAGCCAAGGCTAGCAGCCTGCTGTACTCTCGACCAGCTACAAAGGTGAGGCCTCGCGACCGCCGACGAACAATGGCTCCCGCGAGGGTGGAGGGCGCTTGAACCAAGGCCACGAAACTCACCCATCCAGCCCCTGGCGAGTCCTCGCCCTCCTCTTCCTCGCCAACCTCCTCAACTTCTTCGACCGCACGATCCCGGCGATCCTCAACGAGCCCATCCGCCTCGAGTGGGGGCTCAACGACTTCCAGCTCGGCATCATCGCCGCCGCCTTCACCGTCATCTACGCCGTCGCCGGGTTGCCGCTCGGACGGCTCGCCGACCGCGGCTCGCGCAGGAAGGTGATCGGCTGGGGGGTCGCGGTCTGGAGCGCCTTCACGGCGGCCAACGCCTTCGCCTGGAGCTTCGGCTCGTTCCTCGTCGCGCGGATGGGCGTCGGCGTCGGCGAGGCGAGCTACGCGCCGGCGGCGAGCTCGCTCATCGGCGACCTCTTCCCGGCGGAGCGGCGGTCGCGGGCGCTGGGGATCTTCATGCTGGGGCTGCCGGTGGGGCTGATGGCGGCGTTCTTCACGGTCGGCCCGCTCGTCGCCGCGTTCGGCGACTGGCGGGCGCCGTTCGTCGTGGCGGCGGTGCCGGGCTTCGTCGTCGCCGCGCTCTTCTTCCTGATCCGCGAGCCGGAACGCGGCGCGAGCGAGAAGGTGCGCGGCGCGAACGTGGAGGTCGCCGCGCCGATGCGCACGGTGTTGCGCACGCGGACGATCCTCTGGATCATCCTCTCCGGCATCACGTCAAGTCCGGCGTACGCCGGCAACTCGTTTCTCGTCCCGATGATCCAGCGCTACTTCGGCCTGGAGCTGACGGCGGCGGCTTTGACGACAGGGTTCGTCGTCGGGGTGACGGGGCTCGTCGGGCTCACCGCCGGGGGCTGGGTGGCCGACGCCGCCCACAAGCGCTCGGAGCGCGGGCGGCTGCTCTTCGGCGCCTCGAGCCTCGTCGTGGCCGCGCTCGCGACCGCGGCGGCGCTTGCCTCGGGGCGCCAGTCGGTGACGCTGTTCGCGGCGCTCTTCGGGCTCGGCTGGCTCGCGCAGTACGGCTACTACACGAGCGTGTACCCGGCCATCCAGGACGTCATCGAGCCGCGGCTGCGGGCGACGGCCGTCGCCGTCTACTTCGCGGGGATGTACCTGCTCGGCGGGGCGTTCGGGCCCGCCGTCGTCGGCGGCCTCTCCGATGCGCTGGCGAGGTCGGCGACGGCGGCGGCCGGCGGGCGCGAGATGACGGACGCCTTCCGCGCCGTGGGGCTCCACGATGCGATGTACCTCATCCCGGTGGCCCTGCTGGTGACGGCTGTGTTCGTGTTCCTGGCGTCGCGGAGCTTTGCGGCGGATACGGCGCGGATGCAGGAGAGGCTGAAGGGATAAGGGCATCCTGCCGATGCGTCGCTTCCGCGCCTCTGCCGCGCGCCGCGTGGTCGCTCTGCTGCTCTTCGCCGCGGCGATTGCGGCCTTCCGGCTGCTGGACCGCCCGCCGGCCGACGAGACCGCGCGCCGCCCGCGTCCTGCCGCGACTGCACCGCGGCCGACCGCCGGCCCGCTCGCGAGCACGGCGCCTTCCTCTCCGCCGGCGCTTCCGCGGTCGGCTGTCGGCAGCGTGGCGGGCGCCCACGCACGCCGTTCCACCGGCACCTGGGTGGAAGACAGCGGCAGCGTGGCCAAGCTCCTCGCCGACGACCGGCGAGGCAGCCGCCACCAGCGGTTCCTGCTGCGTGTCGACGATGGCCCGACGATCCTCGTCGCCCACAACATCGACCTCGCCCCGCGCGTCGAGCCGCTGCACGTCGGCGACGCCGTGCGCTTCCGTGGCGAATACGTGTGGAACGCCAGGGGCGGCGTCCTGCACTGGACCCACGGCGATCCCGACGGCCGCCGCGAGGGAGGGTGGCTGGAGGTCGATGGCCGGCGGTTCCGCTAGGGTACCTCCCTGCTGCCGACGGCGTGCAGCACCCGCAGCGTGCTCCGATTGACATGCGCACCGAGCGCGACCAGCCCGATCGCCACGATCGTGTAGGTGCCCACGGCGGCGAGCAGCAGCAGCACATGCGTCCGGTCGCCCAGGTCGGCGATCAGCAGGAAGGCGGCGAGGAAGGCGACTTCGACGAGCGCCGCGCCGGCGAACGCCAGCTTGTAGCGGCGCTCGGCGCGGTCGATACGGTCGAGGGCGGCGGCACGGATGCTGTCGGTGTCTCTCATGGATCGGCTCCTCACCTGTTGAGCAGGTAGACGACGAGCGGGACGAGGACGAGCGCCTCGACGATCGCGAAGGCGATGACGGCGGCGCGCATGCCGCGCGAGGCCCGTGTCGGCGCAGAGTCGCGAGGCCGTAGGCGAGTCGCGACTTCGCGGTGCCCAGCGGGATCTCCAGAATAGCGGCCACCTCGTCGAGCGCCAGGTCGTCGAGGTAGTGCAGGATGAGGACGGCTCGGCTCGCCGGGGAGACGCGATCGACGAGGCGCGCCACGTCCGTCGCCGGCGGCGGCTCCTGGGGCGCGGCGACCTCGTCCAGAACCTCGTTGGCGCGCACCTGATCGCGCCAGCGCCGTTCGCGCTTGAGCGCCCTGAGCGCCTCGCGCGACGCGATGCGGTAGGCCCACGGCCGGAACAGCTCAGGGGTGGCGAGCCAGGCCAGCTTGCGGTAGACCTTGACGAAGACCTCCTGCAGGACGTCGTCGGCCAGCGAGGGGTCGCCGGTGAGACGCCGGACGTAGCGGTGCAGTCCCTCCTGGATGCTCTGCAGGAGCTCGTCGAAGGCGGCGCGGTCTCCGGTCTGGGCGCGCAGCACGAGGAGGATGGGCGGGCGGTTCATGCCACTCTAGGAGCTCAGACCCCGCACAGCGCTCGGAGGGTTCGAATCCGCTGACGACCGTGCCCATTCTCCTTACAATGTTAGGCTAGAGATGGCGTTCGTAAGGAGACCCATGCCCCGGAGCACGATCACTTCCAAGGGTCAGGTCACGATTCCGAAGGAGCTTCGGGAGCGCTTCGGCTTGGAGGTCGGCGACGTTCTCGAGTTCGTCGAGGACGGGCAAGGCGGGATTCATGTCCGTGTCCTGCACGACGAAGGTGCCCTCGGCGTCCTCCGCCACCGCGCCGATCGCAAGCCGGTGTCGGTCGAGGCGATGCGGGCGGCGATTCGACGGCGGGCGCGCGGCAAGGTGCGGACACGCCCGTGATCGCGCTCGACACCAACGTCGTGGTTCGCCTGATGATCCAGGACGACGAGGAGCAGCTCGCCCGCGCGATGGCGGTGCTCGAGCCGCTGTGGGAGCGATCGCTGCCCGCGCTGATTCCAGATGTCGTCCTCGCCGAGCTCGAGTGGGTGCTCGAGGGCGCCTACCGGGTGCCTCGATCGGAGATTCTCGCGAGTCTCCACGCGCTGGCCGCCGACAAGCGCTTCGTCTTCGATGATCGGTCGCGGTTGCTCGAAGCGCTACGCCGCTACCAGTCAGGTAGGGGTGACCTCTCGGACTACCTCATCGGGCTCGCCGCTACCGGCGCAGGGGCTGAGACCACCCTTACCTTCGACCGCGGCCTCCGCGACGATCCGTCCTTCAAGGTCCTGTGAGCGCATTCGCTTGATGCACGACCGCGCCGAGAAGCACCCATCCGCCCCCTGGCGAGTCCTCGCCCTCCTCTTCCTCGCCAACCTCCTCAACTTCTTCGACCGCACGATCCCGGCGATCCTCAACGAGCCGATCCGCCGCGAGTGGGGGCTCAACGACTTCCAGCTCGGCATCATCGCCGCCGCCTTCACCGTCATCTACGCCATCACCGGGCTGCCGCTCGGACGCCTCGCCGACCGCGGCTCGCGCAGGAAGGTGATCGGCTGGGGAGTCGCGGTCTGGAGCGCCTTCACGGCGGCCAACGCGTTCGCCTGGAGCTTCGGCTCGTTCCTCGTCGCGCGGATGGGCGTCGGCGTGGGCGAGGCGAGCTACGCGCCGGCCGCGAGCTCGCTCATCGGCGACCTCTTCCCGGCGGAGCGGCGGTCGCGGGCGCTGGGGATCTTGGATCAGGGACGCTTCTTGGGGCGGAATCGCTCGCTGGCCGCAGCGCGAGGTCGCGCCGGGTCGCCAGCGAGAAACTGTCGAGCCAGCCCCGGCAGCGACGAGATCCGATACCTGTCGTACAGCGTCCTCGCCTCGTCGCCTTGCTGGTCGGCTATGCGCCTCAGTCCTGGTGACGATGCCGCTGCTTGGCAATCCACGGCAGGTGCGCGAGGACGAGCCCGGTGGCCTTCAGGGGGTCATCACCGACGGCGTCGGCAACCACCAGGGTGAGCTTGGTGCGCAGCAAGGTGGCAAGCTCCCTCTCCTGGCGCAGCATCGAGTTGTCGGTCGTGACGAGCCCGTCGCACGGCGGCGTCTCTTGGCTGAGAGCAACGAGGAGCTGCCAGTCTTCGAGAGTCGAGAAGCGAGGGTGGAGAGCGCTGATTGGCACCAGCTCCGCCTCCACGATGTAGGAGCGCAGCGCCTCGACGATGGGCGTCGGGACGTTCTGATCGAGAACGAAGCGCGGCCGGCGGACCGCGCTCACGCAGCCTTGCCGAGGTTGCGCGCCAGCTGTTTCTCGAGGTCGAGAGCCTCCTCGATCGCGTGGCTCGCAAGGCTTGGGTAGAGGGCAGCAATCTGTCCCATCTCGAAGCCGCGACTCTCCAGGGCTGCGAGGGCTCGAGTCTCGACGCGCGTGCCTTCGACGTGCGGCGAGCCGGCCAGCTTGAGCGGAACGATGCGTAGGTGCACGCGGGGAGCCTGGAGATCAGGGCCGCGTAGGCCCTCGACAGTGTCGAACGGCGCGACCACGTCGAGCAGGTCGCGGGCGACGGTCTGGCCGCCGGGCGTCCGCAGGGCACCGTCCGGGGGGTCGAGCAGGACTTGGCCGTCGCGAGCTACCACGACGAGGGGCCGGCCGTTCTCGAAGAGCTCGAGGTCGAGCGCACGGAGTGCCGTCAACGCCCGACGCACAGCGGGCATCGTGCTCGCCGGGATCTCGTGTCCCTCGCTGGTGCGCTTGGGCTGGCGGAGCCAGTAGATCGTGCGCAGCGCGAGGAGGTCCGTGTACGACCACAGCTTGACCCGCTCGGGTGAGATCGACGGCACCAGGTAGCCCTTGCGGGCCCAGTAGTGGACCGTTGACTTCGGCACGCCCGAGAGAGCGGCAGCGCGATCAGCGGGGTGGGCGCCGGCCCCTTGCATGTCGTTGACAGTATAGGTCGCCCCGTGGTGCCGATCCTCTGGCGGATTCCGAGGTCGACGAGGCGCTTCGCCGCGGATGCGCTCGCGATGCAAGGGCGGCTGGCCGGGGCCTGACACCGAAGGACCCGGATCCGCTCTGTAAGGGCCTTCACGAGCCCGCCGCTCGGGGCTCAGCTCCTGGAGGGCCGCGCCGGTATCTCTTCGGGGGGCACGAGGACGACTCGGCCATCGCGCCACACCGCTACCGGGTTGCCGTCTCGCTTGTGCCGGTCGAGTGCCTCCTCGACGGCAACCGCCATTGCCTCGAGCATCCGCTCGATGTTCTCGACACGCTCGGCGGGTGGTGGGTCCGGGCGCGGTGCCTTCTTCATCATGAAATCTCCAGGAGGGACTGCCAGGCCGCGGCTTCGGCGACTTGGTCGACGACGCGGTTCCGTCCGGCTGCGACCAGCCGCGGCCCAGCGAGCCCTGAATTGTCGTACACCTGCCAAGTGTCGAAGCAGGGTTGATAGAACGCGAAGAAGTTGCGGATGCCGGCCGCGAAGCGGCGCCGCACCACGGGTTCCGGCACGTCGTGCCCGCCCTGGCGCACCCGCTCCGCCACGCGCTCCACGGCCAGCTCGGCACTCGGCAGCGACAGGAAGCACAGATGAGTGCGGTAGCCACCAGAGCGCAGGCGGTCGAGCCACGGAGCGAAGGAGCGGGTCGCGAGCGTGGTCTCGAACGCGAAGTCCTTGCGCGCGCGGGCGAGCTGTCGCATGCGATGGAGCATCACGCGACCGGCAGCGATGGCCACGGAGTCGGGGCGGAGCTGCGAAATGCCCTGCGCGATGGTATCGGCGTTGATGAGCTCGTCGACGGCGAGCGCTCCGCGGAGAAGCTGTGGCCCCGTAGTGCTCTTTCCCGCGCCGTTGGGGCCGGCCAGGACGACGACGAGTGGAGGAGACGTCACGGAGGCGTCGCGGCGAGCGTCCTGTGACTGGCGATCCTCAGCCTGCCGTGCACGAGCTTAGTGTGACAGACCAGCCCAGCCGGACGATGACGACGAGGCTCGCTGTCGCCCGAACCGCCCATGACGCGCGCGCGTCTCATGGAGCAGTGGCGCGTTAGACTGTCGCCCTTCCAACGGAGCGACCAATGGACTTGCGCGATCTCTCGGAGGAAGTCCGGGCGCGCCTCGGCGAGCTGGTGCAGCCGAGGTAGCGAACAATGGCTCCCGCGAGGGTGGAGGGCGCTTGAACCAAGGCCACGAAACTCACCCATCCAACCCCTGGCGAGTCCTCGCCCTGCTCTTCCTCGCCAACCTCCTCAACTTCTTCGACCGCACCATCCCGGCGATCCTCAACGAGCCCATCCGCCTCCAGTGGGGGCTCAACGACTTCCAGCTCGGCATCATCGCCGCCGCCTTCACCGTCATCTACGCCATCGCCGGCCTGCCGCTCGGACGCCTCGCCGACCGCGGCTCGCGCAGGAAGGTGATCGGCTGGGGAGTCGCGGTCTGGAGCGCCTTCACGGCGGCCAACGCGTTCGCCTGGAGCTTCGGCTCGTTCCTCGTCGCGCGGATGGGCGTCGGCGTCGGCGAGGCGAGCTACGCGCCGGCCGCGAGCTCGCTCATCGGCGACCTCTTCCCGGCGGAGCGGCGGTCGCGGGCGCTGGGGATCTTCATGCTCGGGCTGCCGGTGGGGCTGATGGCGGCGTTCTTCACCGTCGGTCCGCTCGTCGCCGCGTTCGGCGACTGGCGGGCGCCGTTCGTCGTGGCTGCGGTGCCGGGCTTCGTCGTCGCCGCGCTCTTCTTCCTGATCCGCGAGCCGGAGCGCGGCGCGAGCGAGAAGGTGCGCGGCGCGAACGTGGAGGTCGCCGCGCCGATGCGCACGGTGCTGCGCACGCGGACGATCCTCTGGATCATCCTCTCCGGCATCACCGTCAACTTCTCGGCGTACGCCGGCAACTCGTTTCTCGTCCCGATGATCCAGCGCTACTTCGGCCTGGAGCTGACGGCGGCGGCTTTGACGACGGGGTTGATCGTCGGGGTGACGGGGCTCGTCGGGCTCACCGCCGGGGGCTGGGTGGCCGACGCCGCCCACAAGCGCTCGGAGCGCGGGCGGCTGCTCTTCGGCGCCGCGCAGCCTCGTCGTGGCCGCGCTCGCGACCGCGGCGGCGCTCGCCTCGGGGCGGCAGTCGGTGACGCTGTTCGCGGCGCTCTTCGGGCTCGGCTGGCTCGCGCAGTACGGCTACTACACGAGCGTGTACCCGGCCATCCAGGACGTCATCGAGCCGCGGCTGCGGGCGACGGCCGTCGCGGTCTACTTCGCGGGGATGTACCTGCTCGGCGGGGCGTTCGGGCCGGCCGTCGTCGGCGGCCTCTCCGATGCGCTGGCGCGGTCGGCGATGGCGGCGGCCGGCGGGCGCGAGATGACGGACGCCTTCCGCGCCGTGGGGCTCCACGACGCGATGTACCTCATCCCGGTGGCCCTGCTGGTGACGGCGGTGTTCGTGTTCCTGGCGTCGCGGAGCTTTGCGGCGGATACGGCGCGGATGCAGGAGAGGCTGAAGGGATAAGGGCATCCTGCCGATGCGTCGCTTCCGCGCCTCTGCCGCGCGCCGCGTGGTCGCTCTGCTGCTCTTCGCCGCGGCGATTGCGGCCTTCCGGCTGCTGGACCGCCCGCCGGCCGACGAGACCGCGCGCCGCCCGCGTCCTGCCGCGACTGCACCGCGGCCGACCGCCGGCCCGCTCGCGAGCACGGCGCCTTCCTCTCCGCCGGCGCTTCCGCGGTCGGCTGTCGGCAGCGTGGCGGGCGCCCACGCACGCCGTTCCACCGGCACCTGGGTGGAAGACAGCGGCAGCGTGGCCAAGCTCCTCGCCGACGACCGGCGAGGCAGCCGCCACCAGCGGTTCCTGCTGCGTGTCGACGATGGCCCGACGATCCTCGTCGCCCACAACATCGACCTCGCCCCGCGCGTCCAGCCGCTGCACGTCGGCGACGCCGTGCGCTTCCGTGGCGAATACGTGTGGAACGCCAGGGGCGGCGTCCTGCACTGGACCCACGGCGACCCCGACGGCCGCCGCGAGGGAGGGTGGCTGGAGGTCGATGGCCGGCGGTTCCGCTAGGGTACGCCACGGTGCGCCCTGACCCCCTCGCGTATCTCCTCTGAGCTCAGCCGTGGACGGTGGGCTCGACGCCGGCCCGCGACTGCAGCTCGCCCTCGAACGCCAGCCAGCTCTGCCAGCGCTCCGCCAGCTGGTCCAGGTGGACGTCGCGAGCGGCCAAGGCGTAGAAGACCTCCCAGTGCCGCTGCTCGGCCGGCCCGAGGTCGTGGAGGAGGCGCGCCACCTCGCCGTCGTCGATCACCGCCAGCAGGCGGGTGAAGCGCTCGCAGCTGCGGGCCTCGACGAGGGCGCCGAACAGCAGGCGGTCGATCTTGCTCCACGGCTCGCGCCCGAGCTCGATGCGCTCGCGCAACGCCTTCACCCAGCGGTTGGGCCGCCGGCCGGCCGTCGGGTAGCCGCGGCGATGGAGGATGCGAACCACTCGCCGAAAGTGCTGGACCTCTTCGGCCGCCAGCGCCGCCGCTCGCTCGACCAGCTCGTGGTCGGCCGGGTAGTGACCGGCAAGCGACAGTGCGAATGCGGCCACCTGCTGCTCGCAGACCGCGTGGTCGGCGAGAAAGACCGGCAGCTGAGCAGCCGCGAGCGGCGCCCACTCCTCCCGCGTCGGCACCGTGAGCGGCAGAGCGCCGAGGACGGCCGCGATCGCCTCCGGCGTGGGGCGTTGCGCGGTGCGAGCGGGCACGCGCGATTCTTACCATCTCCGCTCCGGCGGATACGGCGCAAAGGCGAAACGCCGTCAAGAGTGACCCTTCGTTAGGCGGTGTGCGCTTCGTCGGCGCGCTCGCGAAAGGAATCGAGGCCGCTTTTCGTCTGCAGGCCAGAGCACTAGGCCTCGCCGCGGGCCTCGGGCATCGAACGGCCGACTCCCCAAGGCAGGCGCCTGCGGTTGCGGTGGTGCACGAGCGTACAGACACTATTGAGTACGAGGGAGGCGCATGAAGGAAGCGCTACGACTGTCGGGGCGCGCGGCGAGGCGCGGTGACTAAGCAGACCGCCCGGTGAAGACGCGGATAACGATTCGCTTGGACGATGAACGTCATTGCGTGGTTCAAGCAACGCGTCACACGAGCGCTGGCGGCGGCAATTACCAGACCCTCATCGAGCACGCGCTGCGCGAGCACATCGAGCTTCGGCGCGAGCCGCTCGAGGACATCCTCACGACGCGTGCTTCGTGAGGAGTTGGGCCAGCGAGGCTGAAGCGGCTTCTTCGGCGAGCCAGAAAGGGATGTTCTTCATGGAATGGAAGATCGGTCTAGAAGGTCGCTCGTGGGAAGGCGACGAGATGTTGGAGCGGCTCGAGCTGATGCCGGAGAAGCGCGAGATCATCGACGGCAAGCTCTTCTGGACGGCACGAAGATCGCCTGGCGGTGCTCGCGATGCTGCTAGAGAACGTAGGCACGGCGGCAGCGGTGAAGCGGGCGACGCGGACGCGTGGCGTCGTGGCCGTAGCATCGCTCTGAGCGACGCCCGATGATCGTCCGTCCGCTCGCCGACAGCTTCCAGCTCATCACTCAGCCTGATCACGCGCAGCTCGCTCGCCGCATCATGGAGAGCTGCATGCCGCTCGCGGCTCGCCCTCGGCGCGATGCGATCCTGCTCGCCATCGGTGGGCACGACAGCGGCTGGGTGGAGGTCGGATGCGGCGCCGCCCGTCGATCCGGCGACCGGCGGCGTCGTCGACTTCGTGAAGGCGCCGCTCTACGTCCGCCAGGGTGTGTGGCCGCGGGCGATCGCGAAGCTCGAGGGCGAGCCGTGGGCGGCGGCGCTCGTCGCGCACCACGCGTGGTTCGTGTACGAGCGCTTCCGCACCGGCGCCGATCCCGCATGGACGGCGTTCTTCGACGCCATGGCGGCGGCGCGCGACGAGCGGCTGCGCGCGCTCGGCCTGCCGCTCGACGAGCTGATCGCCGACTACGCGTTCCTGCGGCTCGGCGACCTGATCTCGCTCGCCTTCTGCAACCGCGAGCGCGAGCCGCTGCGCCACGGCGAGTGGACGGTGCGGCTCGCGGGCTCGCGCGTAGAGGTCACGCCGGACGCGTTCGGCGGCGCCGTCGTTCCCTTCGAGATCGAGGCGCGCGAAATCAGCGGCGGTCCGTTCCGCTCCGACGCCGAGCTGCGCGCGGCGCTCGCCGAGGCGGCCATCGTGACGCTGCGCGGCGAAGTCGCCGCCGTCGCCAGCTGACTCGCCGCCACGTCGCGCGCGCTGGCCTACCGCCGCCGCGAGCGGCCGTGGATCCTCATCGACACCAGGTCGTCGGGCGAGAGGTCGTCGTAGCCCTCTTCCGCCAGCTCGCGGATGAAGCTCGGCGTCACGCCGTGGATGCGGAACGCCACCAGGTCGTCGGCGTCGACGTCGCGGTAGCCGAGCTCGGCGAGCTGCTCGACGAAGCCGGGAGTGACGCCGTGGATGCGGAAGGCGATGTACTTGTCGAGGTCGAGGCCGCCATAGCCGAGGTCGCGCATCTCGGCGATGAACTCCGGCGTGGCGCCGTGGATGCGGCTGGCGACGAGGTCGTCGAAGCTGACGCGGTGGCGGGCGAGGTCGCGCATCTCCGTCACGTAGGCGGGCGAAACGCCGTGGATCTGCCCGGCGACGAGGTTCTCGGCCGTGAGCGTCATGCCGAGCTCGCGATAGTCGGCGACGAGGTCGGGCGTGACGCGGAAGATCCGCATCGCCACGTATTGCTCGAGCGGCTCGTTGTAGCCGGCGGCCTGCATCGAGCGGATGTAGGCGGTCGAGACGTCGATCAGGGCGAAGCTGAGGAGGTGCTCCTCCAACGAGCTGCGGTGACGATCGCCGCCCTTCACCGGGACGCCCATGCCGCGCACCGTTTCGAGGTACTCGAGGTTCGGGGTGAAGACGAAGTCGCCGCCGCCCGAGCCATTGCGGAAGGTGCCCTCGAAGGCGACCGTCCCCGCCTCGCGCCGTAGCGAGAAGGAGACCGGCGTCGCCGTCGCCGCGGCGATCTGCGCCGCGGTGAGGCCGGTCAAGGCCGAGACGTCCATCGTCTGCCCGTTGTTGCTGTTTTCGTGCTGGAGCTGGAGCTGAAGCTTGCCGGGCTGGCCCTTGTGACGAGTGGCGGTCCACCCGCCGCGCAGCTCGGCGCGAGCGGTACCGGCGATCAGCAGCAAGGCCCCTGCGAGGATGAGGGTCGCTCTCTTCATGATTTCCCGCCTTCGTGGTCGTGGTGCGTCAGCGCCGCCGTCATCCGCGATCCGCCAGCGCTCCTCCGCACCGGGTCTCCCTTCAGTAACGGCGGAAGGCGCCGCTGGTTACTCGATGTGACTTAGCCGCCAATCGGCTCGTTGCCGCGACGGCTCCCATCGATGTACATGAACAATGCCGTATAGTTTGTCCATGAGGGCCATACAAGTAACTCTCGACGAGAGGCTGCTGGCAAAGCTCGACGCCACTGAGGAGGCCAAGCGTGAAGGCCGATCGGCCGTGCTTCGCCGCGCGCTGGGGGAGTACCTGAATCGACGCCGTCAGAGCGAGATCGCGGAGGCGTACACGCGCGCGTATGGTGAATCCGGGCAGCTCGAAGAGCTCGCGGGGTGGGAAGGCGAGGGCGTATGGCCAGAGGATTGAACCGTGGCGAGGTCTGGCTCTACACGTTCTCGGCGCCCGACAAGCGACGGCCGGTCGTCATCCTGTCGCGGCAAGAGGTAGTCGGCCTTCTGCATACGGTCCTGGTCGCGCCCATCACTTCAACGATCCGCGGCGCGCCAAGCGAGGTCATCATCGGGACGGAAGATGGCCTTAAGACCGACAGCGCGGTAAACCTCGATCATGTTCAGACCGTGGAGAAGGCGGGACTCCGCACCTTCGTCGGCACGCTGCGACCGGAGCGGATGCGTGCGCGTCTGCCGCGCGCTGGCAGTAGCAACCGGCTGCGAGACCTGAGCGCGTCCAGCCGGCTCTTCAAGGCACCTCGACCGGAGAGTCGTCGGCGCGAACCGTCTCTCGTCGGCGAGAAGAGGGACGAGCGGTGAGGCGTCGCTGCTGCGCCGATTGGGGACGTCCGCCAGCAGAGCGCCTTAGACTTGCGGTCGGGATGAGCTGGGGCTGACCGTCGAGATGTCGTCGGCCAGATCGGGATCTTCGGCTGCTCGGCTGGCGCGATTGATTCGAGTGCGTGCGGCCGTCGAGAAGCTCGTTGCCAGGCGCAGCTAGTTGCGTAAGTTTCGGCCGGCAGCTCTGCGAGAAGTACAGGCAATGACGCTCGCTGGATGCAGCGGTTGCTGACTGATGTGCAGAGTCGTCGGCGGCGAACCGCTCTCGTAGGTGAGAGGCGGGCGCAGCGGTGAGTGTTGCTGCGCGAATTAGGTGACGTCCGCCGGAAGGGCGCAGAGTTCTGCGCGTGGTCGGCATCAGCTGAGGCTGCCGTTAAACATGTCGTTGGCGCATTGGATTCGCTTTTCTAGAGGAAGGTCGCGACAAGACCGTCCCGATGCGGTGGCGGCCATTCAGCGTGCGGAGGGCGACGAACAGAAGCTACGGCTGCTCCAGGAAGGCCAGAACGCGTATCGACAAGCTACCGAGCTGCATCGCGCGGGCAAGCTCGCCTTGGCGTCTCGACACTTCTTGAAGGCAGCACGTACGCTGGGCGCGAGCGGCAGTCCTCTTCAGCACTGGGCGAACGTGCATCTAGCAGAACTCGCGTTCGAGAACCTCGACTACTCGCTGGCCGACACACTCCTAGCGCGCTTTCGCGAGACGGCCGATTTCTCGCGCTACTCCGCGCTCACCGCCTGCGCTCTGGCACTCCATGGCCGCCTCGCCGCTGCTCGCGGCATTCCGTTCGACGCGGAGTATGCTTTTCGACTCGCCATTTCCCGTGCGCATGTTGCGGGCGAGCGCGAGTTTGCTGGAGCGGCGTACGTCTACGCCGCAGAAAGCTCCCTGTCGCGCGGCACCGTTGCTTGGTGGCACCTGATGGGTGCGCGGCGCGAGTTAGAACGTTATCCGCGGTCTCCACATCGGGCACGACTCTGGAAAACCTTCGCGCGAGCACTCGAAGAGCATCCGGACACCGGTCTTTACCTTCTCAACCTGAGCCTTGCCGAGATCGCCGATCTTGCCGACGCCAGAATGGCAGCATCACTCTTGATCGAAGAGATGCGAATTCGCGGAAAGCGAGGGGACAAGCGGACCGCTCAGCTGGCTGTTGCTCGTGCGGATAGAGCCATCGCTCGAATTCACGATAACGCGCACAAGTCTGCATTCGAGGCGGAGGCCGCAAACGTACGCTGCGGAATGGCCTTGGACGACAAGGTTGAGGAATGCCTTGCCGAGCTGACCGCCACAATCGGACGACACGAAAGCCGTAGCCGCACTCTCCTGGCCGGTGCCTATGAAGCACGAGCATCCGCATGGCAGCGGCATGGCGACTTGTCGGCGGCAGAAACGGACCTATCGGCCGCTATTCGCCTCTATGAGGGCGGCGGAGCGGCGTTTCAAGGTCTAACACACCGTCCGACGCTACTCACCAAGCTGGTGGCCCTCCAAATAGCGAGGGGAGCGGTTGCAGAGGCCTTCGACGTCGATGAGTGGGCAAGCGCTTTCCGACCGCCCCCTGACTGGACAGCTACAGAGAGACCAGGCAGTCACATCGGTGGTTGCAATTTAGGGCTGGCGTTAAGGCGGGTGGAGCCCGCGGCTCAGATGGACATGTTCCACAGGCCAGAGACTCGTGAACGTCCCGCTATCGAACAACGTCTGAGCGCTTCTCGTGGCTGCTTCAGGATGACGGTAAAGGGCATCGCACCTTGGATACCAGACGATGGAGACGCCGTCTTCTTCGTCCCACCTCCTCTTGAGATCGGCAGCCACTTCGTAGTCGACGCCCCCAAGGGTCGGCTGTGCGACCTCCACGCTCTTGCCCGAGATCTAGCGGCCCCACCGAGGGGCACCGATACCCGGACTTGTTACATACCGATCAGCAAGGTCCTTTCCGCCCTACCGCAAAGCGCGGCGCTGCTGAAGTACAAGTTCCTCGACGATCGGCTATTCATGTGGACCGTCGCCGACGGCGAGTTGCGCATCGACCAAGTAAACCTTTCCGCAGCGAGACTCGAGGGTCTAGTGAAGCGATTGAGAAGCTCAGCGCGACGGTCCGCCGCAAATGACGTCGCCGCTAGCGAGACGCTCTTCAATTTGCTGATCGAGCCTGCGCGAGAGCGCCTGCGTGGAAAGCAAGACCTCGTCGTCATACCCGACGGCACCATGGCCGGACTACCCTTCGCGCTGCTGAGGAATCCGACGAGCGGCAATCTATTGGTCGAGGACCATTCCATCTCACTGAGCCCAACGGTTGGCCTATACGTTGACCAGCTTCAGCATCGCGGGAATGTTGATCATTCGCGCTGGACAGCTCTCGTAGTGAGCAGCGCACCGAGCCGCAGTGAAGACGGCCCAACCTGGAGCCTCGCAGGTGGTGCACTCGAAGTCTCCACGATCCTGCGGCTCTTGCCAGGATCGCACACAATATCCAGTCGCAATGGACGCCCTCTGGGCGGGGACGGGTACCGCATGCCACCCCCAGGTGCGGGGCTGCGCGAGCCTTTGTATTCGTATGTTTCCGAGTTCTCTGTCGTCCACTACGTCGGGCACTGGGATCCGAACCGTCGCACCTACGATCACCTATGGCTGCCCGACCGACTTCCCGCTGGAAGTGCCACCCGTCTGGTCGTTCTAGCCGCCTGCAGCACGCTCGAGGGCAGGCTGCGACAACATTGGAGAGGCTTCGGCGTTGCGGAAGGTTATCTTCGAGGAGGAGTTCCGGCCGTCGTCGCGAGTCTGTGGCAAATCGATGATCATGCGATGCGCCAGCTCATGGCCCGGTTCTATGAGCATCTGATGTCGGGAAACGACGTCGCCAACTCGTTGAGGGCCGCCCAGCTGGAGATGCTCCATGATCGAGACGCCACACTACGCCAACCGGCAGCATGGGCCGGCATGCAGGTTGTAGGCTTCGGAGGTATCTAAGGGGTCCTGACTAGATCGAGGAGATCCGATTCGCATCGTTATTCCCAGCGCCAGCGGACGGTGGTGCCGTGGAGGTGCACGCCGCCGAGCCAGCGGTCGATGCCGCCGCTCTCGCGGACCCAGTCGGCTTCGCCGGCGAGGAGGCGGCGGCCGAGCGGGGTGAGCTCGTAGCCGGCGGGCGTGCGCGCGAGCGCGGGGACGACGGCGTTGGCGAGGCCGTCGATGCGGAGGAAGACGGAAGAGTCGCCCCAGGGGCAGGCTTCGTCGGCGCTGCTGCGCAGGTAGATCGCCTCGGGCTGGCGCGCGCCGGCGGCGACGGCGCGCAGCACCTGGCGCTCGTTGCGCGCGAGGCCGTCGCGCGTCGACGGGTACTCCTCGAGGAGGCGGCGCAGCGCCGGGGCGAGGTACGGCAGCTCCTCGTGCGGCATCGCCGCGCGTGCGGCAAGGGCTTGAGGCGTCGGCGCGCAGAGCTCGGCCCACACCGCCGCCGCGAGACGGAGCTGCCGCATGGTCACCGGCCGGCGCGATGGCAGCAGCGAGCGCATTTCGTCGCCGTCGAGCTGCCCCAAGCCATGGAAAGGACCGCGGTCTTTCGCTCCGGCCGGCCAGTCGCTCACCTGCACCAGGCTCAGCCGGGAGCCGCCGCTGCCGTGGCGTGCGAACCAGGCGAGGAGCTGCAGGAGCTGGAGCTGGTCGTAGAGGTCGTGCTCGAACCAGAGCACGACTTCCTCGTGCTCGCCGCAGCGGCGCAGCGCGGCGTCGCGGCGCGCGAAGGCGGCGCGCAGCTCGGCGTAGGCGCCCCAGCTGAAGGCAGCGAGCGATCGCGCGCGCACCTCCGAAAGCTCTTCGAGCGTCGAGGTCATCGGCACCGGACCGTCGTGGAGCACGTCGCGCCAGGCGAGGTGCTCGCCGCCGATGCCGCCCTCGCGAAAGCGCGTGAGCACCTCATCGCCGTTGGTGATGTGCAGCACCGCCGCGGCGCCAGCCGTCGTCTCCGCCGCCGCACGACTCGCGCCGCCGATCATCGGCGGCGGCGCCGGCGCCTCCTCGCGCGCCACCGGCCGGTGTCCCCCGCACGCCACGACCGGCAGCCGCGGATAGCGAGGAAACCTCGGATCACGCTCAGCCTTGGCGCACCGCGCAAAGGTGCTGCGCGGCGAGCGCAGCAGCCGCAGGTGGACGCAGGTCGCGCAGAGTCCGGGGTGACTCGCCAGCTCGGCGAGCTCGCCCGGATCGCGCAGCGGCTCGCCGGGGATCTGCGCCGCGCGCAGCTCCTCGTTGACGTCGCTCAATCGATCTCCGCGTGCGCCAGCGCCTCGTCGACGCCCAGCTCGCCGCGCTCGAGCCGCTCGATCGCCGCCGTCGGGCCGATGACGATCAGCTCGTCGCCCCGCGCGAGCCGTGTCTCCGCAGCCGGCATCACGCGAGTCGGCGGCGCTCCCTGCCGCTGCCGCTTGATCTCGATGATGCGCACGCCGAAGCGCTGCGGGAGGTTCGCCTCGGCGAGGGTGTGCCCCTGCAGCGCCACCGGCACCGGCACGAGGCGCAGCGCGAAGTCCGGCGGCAGCTCGACGTAGTCGCGGCCCCCCGTCGTCCCCGTCGACACGAACGTCGCCAGCATCGCCGGCCGCCCCAGCACCTCCTGCGAGTAGATCGCCAGCAGGTCCTTCTTCGACAGCACGCCGACGAAGCGGTTGGTGTCGCGCTCGACGACCGGCAGCCGCTCGAAGTCGCTCTGCGCGAAGGCCTCGGCGACGCGATGGAGGCGGGTCTCGGGGTGGAGCACGCGGTCGACGGGCGCCGCCAGGTCGTGCGCCACCACCGCCGCCACCGCGTTGGGCTCCTGCAGCAGGTGCTTGATGTCGTGCAGCGACACCGCGCCCTCGAGCCGCCCCTCCTCGTCGACGACGAAGAGCCGCTGGCGGTGGGTCTTGAGGAAGTGGTCGACCACCTGCGCGTAGCTGTCGCCGGAGCGCAGCACGTCGGGGTCCTGGCGCAGCAGGCTCTTCACCTCGACGCCGGCGAGCACCGCCTCCTCCATGCGGAACGACAGGTCGATGCCGCGCCGGCGCAGCGACTCCTCGTCGACCGAGTAGCGGTAGAGGCTGCGCGACAGGAAGCTCGAGGTGATCGACGCCACCATCAGCGGCAGGATGAGCTGGTAGTTGCCGGTGAGCTCGAAGAGGATGAGGATGGCCGAGATCGGTGCGTGGCTGGTGCCGGCAGCGATCGCCGCCATCCCCACCACCGCGTAGGCGCCGTACGGCGAGGTGGCGAACGGCCACATCGTGTGCACGAAGACACCGTAGGCGCCGCCCACCATGGCGCCGACGAAGAGCGACGGCGTGAAGGTTCCGCCGGCGCCGCCGCTTCCCGAAGTGAGGCCCGAGGCGACGATCTTCGCCAGCGGCAAGAGCAGCATGAAGAGCAGCGGCAGCTGGCCGTTCAACGCCTGCGTGATCCCCTCGAAGCCGTTGCCGAGCACGTGCGGGAACCACACGGCCATCGCGCCGACGAGGAAAAACCCCAGCGCCGGCTTGAGCCACACCGGCAGGAACTCGAGCTTGTCGAACATCGCCCGCGCGCCGCGGATGCCGAAGACGAACGCCACCGACGCGAAGGCGCCGATGACGCCGAGCCCGAGGTACGGGATGAGCTCCCAGCCGTTCTGCAGCTCGTAGCCGGTGGCGGCGTAGAGCGGCACGTCGCCGAGCGCGGCGCGCGAGATGAGGGTGGCGATGACCGAAGCCGCGACGATGGGGCCGAAGATCTCGAGCGCGAAGTTGCCGAGGATCACCTCCATGGCGAACAGCGCGCCGCCCACCGGCACGTTGTAGGTGGCGGCGAGGCCCGCCGCGGCGCCGCACCCGAGCAGGATCTTGAGGCGATGCGGCCCGAGCCCGAGCTTCTGCCCCAGCCAGGAGCCGAGCATGGCGTCGAGGCGCAGCAGCGGGCCTTCCTTGCCCAGCGAGCCGCCGCTGCCGACGGTGAGGATCGAGGCGAGCGTCGACAGCAGCACCGGCCGCGGCGGCACCGCGCCCTGGCGCAGCACCACCGACTCGATGAGGAGCGCCGTGCCCTGCCCCGACACCGGCTGCTTGCTCCACCAGATGAGCAAGCCCACTAGCAACCCGCCCATCGTCGGCGCCGCGAGCACGCGCCAGAGCGGCGCCGTCTGCCCGAGGACGAGGAACGAGCCCGAGCCGCCCCACAGCACCTCGCGCACCACGTCGAGGAGCCACTCGATGCCGATGGCGAAGAGGCCGCCGATGACGCCGATGAGGGGGATCAGGAGGAAGAAGCGGCGGTCCTCGGCGGTGGCGAGGCCGAAGCGCTTCGCCAGCGTGACCTCGGCGCCCCCCCACCAGCGCCGCAGCTGCCTCCCCCAGGCCCGGAAGCGCCGGCCGCGCGCGACGAAGACGCGGCGCAGGCGTGGAAGGGCGGCGGCCATCGTCGCGATTATGGCGCGCGGGAGTCTCCCCCACGTGCGACCCCGCCGGACGCCCTGAAGCTCTCTACTCGTAGCGCAGCGCGTCGGCCGAGGTCACGCGCACGACCCGGCGCGTCGGCAGCGCGCAGGAGAGCAGCGTGAAGAGAACGGAGAAGGCGGCGACCGCCAGCAGGTCGAGCGCCTCGACGCGGAACGGCACCGCGCTGATGAAGTAGATCTCCGCCACCTCGGGGTCGAAGCGGATGAGCTCGAAGCGGTCGCAGACCCACGCGATGGCGCTGCCGAGGCCGATGCCGATGAGGGTGCCGACGAGGCCGAGCGCGCCGCCGTAGGCGACGAACACCGCCGCCAGCTTGCCGCGCGAGAGGCCGAGCGCCGACAGCACGCCGACGTCGCGCAGCCGCTCGCGCACCAGCACCATCAACGTCGAGGCGACGTTGAAGGTCGACACCAGCACGATGAGGCCGAGGAGGAAGAAGAGCAGCAGCTGCTGCAGGCGCAGCGCCGCGAACAGCTCGCGGTTCATGCGCTGCCAGTCGGTAACCAAGTAGTCGGGGCCGAGCAGCTTCTCTACTTGCTTGGCGATCTCGGGCGCCCGTCGCGGATCGTCGACGGCGATCTCGTAGAGGGTCATGCCGCCTCCGCCGCCGCTGAGGCGCTCGACGACCGGGCGCTGCAGCACCACCCAGTTGCGGTCGAACTCGGCGAAGCCGGTGCGGAAGGTGCCGGTCGTGCGTAGCGTCTGGTAGCGGAAGACCGGCCGGCCGGCGCCGTAGCCGAGCGCCACCAGTCGCAGCGGCTCGCCGGAGCGCACACCGAGCCGGCTCGCCAGCTCGGCGCCGAGCACCACGCCAGGCACGCCATCGGGTCCGCCCGCAAGCGGCGGCGCCTGGCCCGCCAGCGCATCCGGACCGGCGGCGACGCCGCGTAGCGTGACCGCCTCGCCTTCCGGCCGCTCCGCCGAGAGCAGCGTGCCCTGGCCGTAGGCGATGAGGCCGACCGCCGTCACGCCGGGGATCGCGCGCAGCCCCTTCTCCACCTCCGGCCGCGCCGTCTTCCCCAGCGGCCCCAGCGGATGGGCGAGCACCGCCGCGTTGCCGGCGATGAGCTTGCGCTCGATGTCGCCGCGGTAGCCGGTCATCAGCGCCATGGCGATGACCATGGCGGTGACGCCGAGCGCGATCGAGGCGAGCGCCGCGAGCGCCGTGCGCTGGAGGAGCCGCGAGCGCCGGCCGCGCAGGTAGCGCCACGCGAGCACCAGCGGCAACGGCGCTCGCGAGCTGGGGGAGAGGCGCACCCGGCTATGATAGTGAGTCACTCAGGAGCCAAGACATGCGCCGTAGCGACCCTTCTCCGCGTCGGTCCGTTCGAGCTTGGATCGCGAGCGCCGGCTTCGCCGTCGCGCTCCTCGTCGTCGCGGCGCCGCTCCTCGCCTACACGATCCATCTCAAGGACGGCAGCACCCTGCAGGCGCGGCAGAAGTACAAGGTGCAGGGCGACCAAGCCATCATCACGCTCCCCAGCGGCGCGACGACGACGCTGCCGCTGTCGCAGATCGACGTCGCGCGCACGGATTCGAGCAACGCCAGCGACTTCGGCTCCGCCACCGTGCTGCGTGGCCCGGCGGCGACGCCGACGCCGGCGTCGACGCAGCGCCCGCCGTCGCTCGGCCAGCTCGCGGCGCAGCGGCGCCTGCAGCCCGCGCCCTCGCAGCCGTCGCGCTCGCCGTCCACGACCGCGCCGGCGGCGGCGCGTCCGGCGGCCGCTCCCGAGCCGTCGCGAGGCGGCCTGACGAAGACGTCGGCGGGCTACGTCGACTTCATGCGCGCGCCGCGCACGCCGGTGTCGCGCGTCGAGCTCGCCACCCAGGTCGCCGAGCAACTGCGCTCGCACGGACTCGACAGCGTCGGCATCTACGAGGGCACGGCGCCGCGCCGGCTGCTGCTCGAGGTGAGCGCCAACTCCGAGGGCGCCGTCTTCCAGGCCATCGCCGCCGCCGCTCAGACGGTGTTGACGCTCGAAGCGAAGCAGCCGGGGGCGGTCGACGGCCTCGAGCTCTTCCTCGCCACCGACAACCGCCAGCGCGCCGGACAGTTCCTCATCACGTCCGAGCGCGCGCAGGAGCTGGTCAGCAAGAAGCTCGACCTGACGGCGTTCTACCTCAAGTACGTCGAGTTTTAGCGTCCGGAGGCGCGTCGCGGCGCGACGCGAAACGCCGCGCCAGCGCGAACTCTTCGGCGAGCGCGGCGACCGGCTGGCCGGCGCGCGCGGCGACGGCGGCGAGGGCGCGTTCGACTTCTTCGGCGTTGTGGTCGAGGACGTCGCGCCAGACGTCGAAGGAGCTGCCGGCGAGGCGGAGGAAGGCGCGGCCGCCGGGGCCGAGCAGCGCGGGAGCGAGCGGCTCGCCGCTCGCCTCGAGCTCGGCAGCGAGCGCGGTGGCGAGGAGCTGCGGCAGGTGCGAGGTGAGCGCCACGATGCGGTCGTGCGCCGCAGCCTCGCAGACGAGCGGCTCGGCGCCGAGCGCGCGCGCGAGCGCGATCACGCGCGCGAGCGCACGCTCACCTTCGCCGGCGGGTGAGCTCATCAGCGCCCAGGTGGCGCCGGCGAAAAGATCGGGGCGCGCCGCCTCGTAGCCGCTCTCCTCGCTGCCCGCCATCGGGTGGCCGCCGACGAAATCCACGCCTGACGGCAGTGCGGTCGCCGCTTCCATCACCGGCGCCTTGACGCTGCCGGCGTCGGTCACCAGCTGGCCGGCGCGGAATGGCAGCCGGCGTAGCGTCGCCAAGATGCCGGACACCGGCAGCGCCAGCAGCACCACGGCTGCGCTCCGCAGCTGCGCGTCGAGCGCCTCCACCGGCACCTGCCGCGCGATCCACCCGCGCTCGACGAGCGGCGCGAGGTCGCGCCGGTCGTAGGCCCACACCTCGTGGCCGGCCGCACTCCACCCCGCCGCGGCCGAGGCGCCGATCAGCCCACAGCCGAAGACGAGGATCGGCCCTTCGCCAGCCGCGCCCGAATCACCGCGCGCGACGCGCGGGGCTTCCGACGACGCGCCGGCGTCCTCGCCCACCTCAGGAGACCAAGCCGAATTCCGCGCCGTCGCCGGCGAGGCCGAGGTGGCTCTCCACCGGGGCGCCCGCCATGTGCTCGAAACGCTGGCGGTAGCTCTCCACCTCGCCCACCTGCTCGTCGAGGAACATACGCTCGACGCGGAAGAGCGGCACGAACATCGTCGCCAGGTCGAGCGTCGCCTCGCCGCGCGCCACCGCGCGCGCCCAGTCGTCGAAGGACGAGACGTTGATGCCGCGCACGGTGATGCCCTCGGCGGCGAGACGCAGCAGCACGCCCCAGAACTTCTCCGTCGGCTGCACGAGGTGGAGGATGACGAGCGAGCCGGCGTTCATTCGTCCGCGCCTTCCTGCGCCAGCTCGACGAGCACGCCGCCGGCGCTCTTCGGGTGGACGAACTGCACGGCCGAGCCGCCGGCGCCGCGCGTCGGCGTCTCGCGCAGCAGCGTGTAGCCCTGCTCGCGCAGCCGCGCGTCGTCGGCCGCGACGTCGTCACTTTGCAAACAAAGATGATGGATACCGGGCCCGCGCTTGGCGAGGAAACCCGCGATGGGCGAGTCGTCGCGCGTCGGCTCGAGCAGCTCGATGCGGCTCGCGCCGCAAGGAATCATGGCCACCCGCACCCCCTCGTGGGGCACCTCTTCGATGTGGTCGACGCGCAATCCGAGCGCTTCCCAGAAGCGGCGCGCCTCCTCGATCGAGCGCACCGCGATCCCGACATGGGCGATGCCGGGGATCATTTCCGCAGCAGCTGCCGCGCGATGACGAGCCGCTGGATCTCGCTCGTGCCTTCGCCGATGGTGCAGATCTTGGCGTCGCGGTAGAACTTCTCGGCGCGGTAGTCCTTGACGAAGCCGTAGCCGCCGTGGATCTGCACGCCGCGCTCGCTGCAGAAGACGGCGGCTTCGCCGGTGGCGAGCTTGGCCTGCGAGGCGACGAGCGTCACCGGCCGGCCGGCGTCCATCGCCTCGGCGGCGGCGAAGGTGAGCGCCTCGGCGGCGGCGATGCGCGTCGACATCTCGGCGAGCGCGAACTGGATGGCCTGGAACTCGGCGATCGGCTTGCCGAACTGCTCGCGCTGCTTGGCGTAGGCGGTGGCGGTGCGGAAGGCGCCGTAGGCGGTGCCGAGGCCGAGGGCGGCGATCGAGATGCGGCCGCCGTCGAGCACCACCATCGCCTGCTTGAACCCTTCGCCGCGCTTGCCGAGCAGGTTCTCGTCGGGGACGAAGCAGTCCTCCATCACCACCTCGGCGGTGTCGGAGGCGCGGATGCCGAGCTTGTTCTCCTTCTTGCCGGGCCGGAAGCCCGGCGTGCCCTTGTCGATGACAAAGGCCGAGAGGTTGTGCCCCTTCTTCGCGTCGCGCTCCGTGACGGCGAAGACGACGCAGACGTCGCCGACGGAGCCGTGGGTGGTGAAGGTCTTGGCGCCGTTCAACACCCAACCGCCGTCGACCTTCTCGGCGCGCGTGCGCGTGCCGCCGGCGTCGGAGCCGGCGTTGGGCTCGGTGAGGCTCCAGGCGCCGATCTTCTCGCCCGAGGCGAGCGGCACCAGCCAGCGCCGCCGCTGCTCGTCGTTGCCGAACTTGTAGATGTGGTTGCTGCACAGCGAGTTGTGCGCCGCGACGCTGATCCCCACCGAGGGATCGACCGCCGACAGCTCGGTGACGACCAGCACGTACTCGACGTAGCCGAGGCCGGCGCCGCCCCACTCTTCGGGGAAGATGACGCCGAGGAAGCCGAGCTCGCCGGCCTTCTTCATCACCTCGCGCGGGAAGCGCTGCGCCTCGTCGATCTCGTCGACGATGGGATCGATCTCGCGCCGCGCGAACTCGCGCGCGGTCTCCTGCACGGCGCGCTGCTCGGCGCTGAGCGCGAAGTCGACGCCTGCGGCTACGGCGGCCGCGGCAGCCTCCGACACGCGCGGGAAGACGTCGAGCGTCGTCACTTCGACGATGGTACCAAAGGGCAGGGGTCCGGCGGCGGATCGGCCGCGGCAGCCGGCGCCGTCGCGGCGGGTGCCTCGCGGCCCACCTCGGCCGCTCCGGCGTCCGCGGGACCGCCGGTCTCTCCCCCCGGCAGCATGCCGAGCAGCCACAGATCGCGCTCGCTCATCTGGTACGGCGCATTGCGCCATGCCTTCCTGTAGAGCTCCTCGTAGGTCGATGCCCAGGGGTTGTTGAGCATGTGGAGCGCGCGGGCCATTCCGTAAAGCGAGCGCCCGCTTCCGTGATGTCTCCTGATGTCGGCACAGAAGACCTTCACGGCCGCCTCGTAGTTCGCGGTTCCGCCCACGATGAGATAGGCGCCGCCGAGCGCCTGCCGCACCGGGAAGACCCACTGCGGCGGCTCGTCGTAGACCAAGTCGTCCTCGCGGGTGGCGGCGAGCTTCAAGCGCTCGATCGCGATCTCGCGCCGTCCGTCCACCCACTCGATGCGCGCCAGCAGCATCTGCTCGGCCACCGCGAGCACGTCGTCGGCGCGGTTGTTGCCCCAACCGGTGGGCCCGAGGCGCTGGATGTTGCTGCGCTCGGTGTGGAAAAGGCCGAGCTCGTTGCGCGCCGTCTGCACGGTCTCCCGCTTCGTCGCGTAAGCCATCCCGCGCGCCCAGTGCCAAAACGCGAGCAGGATGTGGCACGGGGCGGGCTCCGTGGAGTCGGGATTCGTGTAGCACTCGTCCTTGGGCCTGGACTCGTCGTCGGTGACCTTTGGCCAGTCGCCGAGCGCGGCCTGGAGCATCAACAGCGCCGTCGCGTAGCGCTGCAAACCAGGCTCGTTGACGACGAAACGCATCGCGTGATCCCTGGTGCGCTCGGCATCCGCGAGCGCCGCGACGTAGCGGCCCTGATAGGCCTCGGAGACGGCGCGGAAGAAATAGTTGTGGGCCAAGTAGTGCCCGTAGTAGAGCTGCAGGCAGTCGCCGCGCAGGATGTAGTTCTTGTAGGTCCCCGCGCAGGGACCCCCGAAGTACTCGTTGTCTTTGTCGATGGCGGCGGTGTTCGCGGCGGCGGCCTTGTCGTACTCGCCGGCGAGGAAGAACGTGTGCGAGGGCATGTGCAGCAGGTGGCCGGAGTCGGTCTTGGCCTCCTGCAGTCGCAGCGCGCTCCGCATCGCTTCGTCGGGATGCGGCCCCGCCTCGACGGCGTGGATGAAGTAGTGGTTGACGCCGATCTCCGTCGAGCCGGCGTCGATGAACCCGCGCAGTATCTTCAGCACCTCGTCGGTGCCGACGGCTTCGCGCTGGCCGCTGTCGAACAGCGCCCAGGGACGCAGGTTCATCAGGCTCTCGACGAAGAGCGCGCCGATCTGGGGGTCGCTCTTGTTCTTCTCCCAGACGCCACGCATCGCCACCGCGTACTCGACCGGCTGGAGGACCATCCCGTAGCGCAGCGGCAGCGTGTCGATGAGCGCGCGCTCGAAAGGCTTGGGCTCGCGCAGATCGGCGCGACGCAGCGCTTCGGTGGTGGCGGTCCGAGCCTCCCTGGCGCATGAGTTGTCCATCGCCAGGTTGATGTTGGGGCCCGCCGCCAGCGCCATGCCCCACGGCGCCATGGCGAACGAGCTGTCGAGCTGTGCAGCCTTCTTGAAGTTGCGGAAGGCGTCTTCGTAGTTGAAGCCGAAGAGCAGGGTCATCCCTTGACTGAAGTGCTTCATGGCAATCGGGTCGCCGGTCGACACGCCCCACGTCACCTTTTGCAGCGCGTCTTTGAGCGGTGGGTCGTCGTAAGGCTTGTCGCACACCGACTTGCCGCCTTGCGCCGTTTCTGCGTGGTGATGGAAGTGCTGAGCGGCGGCGGCGGCGGGAACGAGCGCGGCCAAAGCGAAGGCAACGAGACGGGTGGTCATCTCCTTCACCTCCTCGGCAGTTGAACCGACTGGACTGGTGAACGGATTATGCCGGAACCGGGCGCCGCGCGGCCGCTTCGTCGAGCGGTCATAAGATCGCCACGATGGCGCCCCCCAAGCTGGTAATCCTCGGCTCCGGCTTCGCCGGGTATTCGTTGCTGCGCAACTTGCCGCGTGGGGCGTTCGACGTCACCGTCGTCTCGCCGCGGAACTACTTCGTGTTCACGCCGCTGCTGCCGTCGGCGGTCGTCGGCACGGTGGAGTTCCGTTCGATCCTCGAGCCGGTGCGGCGGCGGGTGCGCGGCGCGCGGATGGTGGAGGCGGCGGCGGAGTCGGTCGACTGGGGCGCGCGCGTCGTGCGCTGCCGCTCGACGGTGTCGGACGAGGAGCTCGCGGTGCCGTTCGACCTGCTCGTCGTCGCCGTCGGCTCGGCGGTCGCCGACTACGGCGTCCCCGGCGTCGCCGAGCACGCGCTCCATCTGCAGGACGTCGGCGACGCGCGGGCGATCCGCACGCGGGTGTTGCTGCAGCTCTCGGCCGCCGACCTGCCGGGGCTCGACGAGGAGGAGGTGCGGCGGCGGGTCACCTTCGTCGTCTGCGGCGGCGGCGCCACCGGCGTCGAGATCGCGGCCGAGGTGCACGACCTCCTCGGCGAGGAGCTGCGCGAGGTGTTCCCTGCGGTGGCGCGACTGTCGCGGGTGGTGCTCCTCGAGGCGACGCCGCGGCTGCTCGGCGGCTTCGACGCGGCGCTCGCCGAGTACACGGGCGCGCACTTCCGCCGCGAGGGGATCGAGGTGCGCACGTCGACGCCGGTGGCGCGCGTCGAGGCCGAGGGCGTCGTCCTCGCCGACGGCAGCGAGCTGCGCTGCGGCATGGTGGTGTGGGCGGGCGGGCTGGCGCCGCGGCCCTTGGTGAGCGGGCTCGGGCTGCCGCTCGACGAGCGCGGGCGATTGAAGGTGGACAGCACGCTGCGCCTCGCCGGCGTCACCGGCGCCTTCGCGCTCGGCGACTGCGCGGCCTTCGGCGAGCCGCCGCTGCCGGCGACCGCGCAGGTGGCGCAGCAGCAGGGCAAGCACCTGGCGCGCGTGCTGCGGGCCGAGGCGAGCGGCCGCCGCGCGCCGCCGTTCGAGTTCAAGAGCCTCGGCATGCTCGCCTACATCGGCGGCGGCAAGGCGCTCGCCGACCTGCCGCAGGTGAAGTGGAGCGGCCGCCTGGCGTGGCTCTTCTGGCGCTCGGTCTACCTCACCAAGCTGGTGAGCCTCGCCAACAAGGTCAAGGTGCTGTTCGACTGGGCAAAGGCGGCCGTCTTCGGCCGCGACACCAGCCGGTTTTGAGGGCGACCGCTGCCCATCGCGTCGCCCACGCCGCGCGGCTGAACGTCGCGCTCGGCGTCGTGCTGCTGCTGGTGAAGACGGCGGCGTGGTGGCAGACGCGCTCGGTGGCGCTGCTCGCCGACGCGCTGGAGTCGATCGTCAACGTCGTCGCCGCCGGCGCCGCGGCGCTGGCGATCGCGGTGTCGCGGCGGCCGCCCGATCGCGGGCACCCGTTCGGGCACACCAAGGCCGAATACCTCTCCGCCGGTTTCGAGGGGGCGCTGGTGCTCGGCGCCGCGGCGGCGATCGTGCACGAAGCGTGGCAGCACCTACGGCAGCCCGCGCCGCCGGCGGCTATCGGCGTCGGGCTCGCGCTCGCCGGCACCGCGGCGGCCGCCACCGCCCTCCTCGCCGCCTACCTGCAGCGCACCGGCCGGCGCGAGCGCTCGCCGGCGCTGGTGGCGAGCGGCGCGCACCTGTGGGGCGACGTGCTCACGACAGCCGGCGTGCTCGTCGGGCTCGGCGCCGCGTGGCTCACCGGCCGCTGGATCCTCGACCCGCTGATCGCGCTGCTCGTCGCCGTCAACATCCTGCGCCTCGGCTGGCGCGTCTTCCGCGACTCGGTCGGTGGCTTGATGGACGAGTCGCTGGCGCTGGCCGAGGTCGAGCGCATCGCCGCCATCGTGCGCCGCGAGATGGGCGGCGCGCTGCAGTTCCACGACCTGCGCACGCGCCGCGGCGGTCCGCGGCCGTTCGTCGAGCTGCACCTGGTCGTGCCGGGCGCCATGCGCGTCGACGCCGCGCACGAGATCTGCGACCGCATCGAGACCGCCGTCGAGCGCGAGCTCCCCGGCGCCCACGTGGTCGTGCACGTGGAGCCGGAGAGCGAGCTGCGCCGCGCGGAGGATCGCGATGCGGCCGGCAGCTCCACGCCGTCCGGCGCTCGCACGCAGCCTACGGAGGAGTGAACCCTCCGCTCCACGCGCCGAGCGTGCCCGACTCGAAGCCGTCGGCGAAGATGACGTTGCCGCCCGTCGTGCAGCTGCCGACGATGCCGACGTTGGAGATCGTCACCGAGTCGACGAACCAGCCGGTCGCCTCGCTGCTGTCGTCGTCGCCGGCGTGCCAGCGCAGCCGGGTGTCGACGCGCGGCAGGCTCGACAGGTTGGCGGTCACCTGCGTCATCGGTCCGATGCTGCCGCTGCACCACGCCGGCCGGCCGCCGATGGGGTTGCCGAAGCCGGCGTTGGCCGCGCCGTTGAAGCCGCCGGCGGTGAACGCCGCGCCGGGGAACGTCGCCCAGCTGGTGCCGGCGTTGATCGTCGTCTCCAGCGAGCCGGCGTCGTAGCACTCGGCGAGCGTGCCTTCGAAGGCGAAGGTGTGCCAGAAGGAGACGGTCGACGCCGCCTGCGGCACGAACGCCGGCGAGGCGAGCTGGCGGTCGCTGGGCGCCGGGCCCGGCACACTGTCGGAGAACCACGAGTGCGTCGGCGTCTGCGACTGCGCCGCCGACCACGCCCAGTCGGTCGCGCCGGCGATCGCCGCGTGCGTCCAGCCGGCGTTGTCGAAGCCGCCGCCCGATTGCGCGCCCTCGAAGGTCTCGACGATCGTCGTCAGCGGACCGGTCGGCGTCGCGGCGCGCTTGACGAGGTTGCTCTCCCCCACCCCGCTCACGCTGTCGACGGCGCGCACGACGTAGTAATAGATCGTGCCGCTCGTGAGAATCAGCGAGTCGGTGTAGGTGGTGCCGCTCACGCCGGAGGCGATCAAGTTGCCCGGGCCGGGCGTAAAGCCGGGGTTGGTGGAGCGGTAGACGTTGTAGACGACCGGCGCCGCGCAGCCCGGCGTGGCCGCAGCCCACGACAGCGTGACGCCGCAGGTCGCCGCCGCCGCGCTGCCGACGCTGGCGAGGCCGGCGAAGGTCGGCGGCAGCATGCAGCCGCCGGTGGCGGTCGCCTGCACGCAACCGGACGGCGCCGACTCGACGCTGCAGCCCGGCGCGAGACCGGTCACCTGATAGGCGTAGGTGAGGCTGCCCGACACGGTGTTGTCGTTGTAGGGCGAGGCGACGCCGGTGGCGATGCGGGTGAAGGGCACGAGCGCGGCGCAGTTGCCCTGCTTGCGGTAGACGTTGAAGGTCGTCGCCGGCGGCGCGCCGTTGCCCCAGGTCAGCTGGATTTGGTTGGGCGCCGTCGCGGTCGCCGTGCCGATCGCCGGCGCTCCCGGCGGCGTGCAGAGGAAGTCGGTGACCTTCGCCGTCCAGATCTCCTCGCGCAGGTTGTTGCGCCGGTCGGTCCAAGACGGGAAGAAGACGCCGGTTTGGCCCGAGAGGCCGTTGTAGTCGCCGTACTGGTTCGCCGAGTCGGCGCCGGCTGCCGTCTCGTCGGTCATTGCGCTGGTGACCTTGACGGCCGTCGACCAGCTGGCGCCGTCGTCGAACGAGGATTGGTACCAGAGATCCGCCCTCGTGCGCGCCGCATCGCCCACCGTGTCGTAGTAGACGATGCCCAGCGCGCCCGTCGTCTCGTCAACCGTCAGCGCTTGATTGAACTGGTCGTTGAGCCCGCCTTGGTTGTTGATCATCGCCGGCGGCGACCAAGTGGCGCCGCCGTTGGTCGAGCGCGAGAACCAGATGCGCGTCTTGCAGGTCGACGCGGTGTTGCCGCCGGGCGCGTTGGCGGCGCCGGTGCAGCCCGCGGCGCCGGTGAGATCGGTCCAGCTCGCGTAGACGAGGTTCTTGGCGTCGGTGCGGTAGGCGCCGCCGGAGACGTAGATCAGCGGGCGACGGTCGCCGTTGTACGCCGGCACACCGATGTCGAGGCCGTCGAAGGTGGTGGCGATGACGGTGCCGGCGGAAAACGAGGCGCCGCCGTCGGTCGACTTGGCGACGACGATCTTGCGGTTGCCCGCCGCCGGCCAGAAGTTGAAGAGGTCGCCCGCGGCGTTGGTCTTGACGTCGCAGCCGATCGGCGAGCCCTGCGTCTCGGCGCCCGTCGTCTGGATCGGCAGCTGCCAGGCACCACCGGTGCGGCGGTTGACGTAGCCGGCGAGGTTGTGGCGCCAGCAGACGTAGACGTTGTCGGCGAACGGCGAAGTGGCGCCGTGGTCGACCCACATCATCGGCTTGTCGACGGCGGCATGCGCGCCGGAGGCGGTGGCGTCGAAGCTCCAGGTCGCGCCGCCGTCGAGCGACTTGTAGGCGCGCAGCCGGAGGCTGGTGACGCCGGCGTCGATGCCGGTGGTCACCGACCAAGCGATGCCGTTGGAGGTCCAGTCGACCGCGGGCCCGGAGTGGAAGGCGTCGCCGGCTGCGAGCGGCAAGCTCGTCTGCGACCAGGAGGCGCCGCCGTCGCTCGAGTAGAGCTGCGCCTGCACGCCGCTCACGGAAATGTTGTTCGCCGCGGCGACGATCCGGCTGGGGTTCCAGAAGTCGACGCGGATGTCGGAGGTGCTGCGCGGCGAGGTCTGCAACCCTGAGATCCGCATTTCGCCGGAGACGGAAGCGGCGAGGAGATCGGCGGAACTTTCAGCGACCAGCGCCGGAGGCGCGCCCCCATCATCCGCCAGCGCTTCCTCAGCGTGCGCCGGACTGGGCACGAGGTCCGGGTTCGCCGACATCCACTGCCACGCGCGCCGCAGCGTCAGCGGATAGCCGCCGCTCGGGTCGTTCGGCGAGTACGCCGTCTCGGGATGCGCGCGGCGCCAGTGCACGCGCAGCCACAGCGGGAGCGCCACATCGTCGTGGAGCTCCCGCGCATCGAGCAGCGAGAAGTCCTGGTTGGCGGCGACGAGCGCCGCCAACGCGCTGCCTCGTGGCACGCCGGCGAGCTGCTCCTCGAGCGACGGCGGCGACGGCGCGGCGGAGCGCTCAGCCGCGCCCGCGGCGACAGCCGAGATGAGCATCAGACTGGCCGCCAATGCGATCGATCCGAGGCGCAACCGAGCTCCTGTCTTGTCGCGCGTGACGTGGACGTTGCAGCGAGCGCCCTAACGTAGCACGAGCCCCGCGAGGCGCCGGTTCGACGGCGCTCACGGGGCTCGGCAAGTCTCGCTCGGCCTGGACGAACGCTACGGCAACGCGCCGGCCCAAGGCGGCACGAGGATGCCGGTCTCGAAGCCGTTGTAGAAGATGCCGCCGGAGACGCAGACGGTCGGCAGCGCGGCGTTGTTCACCGTCACGCTGTCGACGAACCAGCCGACCTCCTGCGCGCTCGAGTCGTCTCCCTCGTGCCAGCGCAGCCGCGCGATCGAGCCGTTGTAGGCGGCCAGGTTCGCCGTCACCTGCGTCATCGGACCGATCGTCCCCGAGCACCACGCACGCTTGCCGCCGAGCGGGTTGCTGAAGCCGCTGTTGACCGTGCCGTTGAAGCCGCCGGCAGTGAAGGCGGGGTCCGGCAGCACCGTCCAGGTGCCGCCGCCGTTGGTGGTGATCTCGAGCGTGCCGGCGTCGTAGCACTGGGCGATGGTGCCCTCGAAGTCGAAGGTGTGCCAGAAGCTCAGCGCGGTCGAGCCGGTGACGCCGAACTCCGGCGACGTCAGGACGCGCGCCGACACGGTGATGATGCTGTCGGAGAACCAGGAGTGGGTGGGTGTCTGCGACTGCGCCGTCGACCACTGCCAGTCCTGCGGCCCGGTGAGAGCGCTGTGCGTCCAGCCGGCGAGGTCGAAGCCGCCGCCCGATTGCGCGCCCTCGAAGGTCTCGGTGAGCGTGGCAGGCAGGAACGGACCGGTCGGCGTGTGGCTCTTCTCGACGACGTTCGTCTCTTCCATCGCGTTCAGCGTGTCGACGGCGCGCACGATGTAGTAGTACGTCACGCCGTTGGTGAGCCCGACGTTGTCCTGGTAGGTGGTGCCGGTGACGCCGGTGGCGATCTGGTTGACGCCGCTGGGCGTGAACCCGGACGTGGTGCTGCGGTAGATGTTGTAAGTCACCCCGGCGGCGCACTGCGACGTCGCCGCAGTCCAGGCGAGGTCGAGCTGGCAGCCGCTGTTCTGCGCGTTGGTCACCGTCTGCAAGCCGGCGAACGTCGGCGGCAAGGTACAGGCGCCGGTCGCCGTCGCCTCGACGCACGTGGACTGGCCGCTCTCGCACAGGGAGAGGATGCCGCTCACCTTGTAGGCGTAGGTGGTGCCGCCGGAGACCGCGGTGTCCTGGTACGGGGAGCCGGCGAGCGGGCCGGCGATCTTGACGAACGGCGTGACGGGCGAGGCGCAGGTGCCCTGCGCGCGGTAGACGTTGAAGCTGTCGGATGCCGGAACGCCGTTCGTCCAGGTCAAGTCGATGGTGTTCGGCGCCGAGGCGGTGGCGGTGCCGATCGTCGGCACGCCCGGCGGCGTGCAGAGCTTGAAGGTGGCGATGCGCGTCGCCCACGAGGTCGAGGGCGAGTACATCGAGGTGAACCAGAAGGTGGCGTCGTCGACCGGGTCGACGGTGAGCGCCGCGTAGTCGCCCCAGCGGTTGCTGGAGTTGGGGCTGCTGCCGGCGATGACCGACACCTCGTTCTGCAAGGTGCCGAGCGGATCGCCGGAGAGCCGCGCCGCGAAGCGCAGGCTGGGGAACATCGTGCTGCTCGACACGCTGTAGCCGACGCCGATGTTGCCCGCGCCGTCCATCGCCGCGCTGCCCATCCAACGGTGGTGGATGTCGGGCGCGTAAGTGCCTTCCTGGTGCACCGTCCAGCCGCTGCCGGTGTCGCGCAGCTCGAACCAGCGGATGCCGCCGTGGTTGGTGCCGTCGACGTCGGTGACCAGGTTGCCCACCAGCGTCTCGTGGCTGCCGAAGTTGCGGTACTGCAGCCGGTGCATGACCACCTCGCGCAGCGGGTCGAGCGTGGTGCCCGAGCCCTGCTGCGGGAAGCAGAAGAACGAGCTGAAGCCGCACAGCTCGGAATCGATCTCGGCGATGGCGATGTTGGTCGGCCCGGTGAAGGTCGAGTTGCCGGGCGTCACCCAGTCGACGTGGAACTCCCAGATCTCGAGGAAGTCCTGGCCCGGTGTGCCGGGCGGGTTGTGCGCCTCGTCGTCGCGGTGGCGCATGAATGGGTTCGGCGCGCCGGCCGCAGGGGGCGTCTCGCCGTCGGCGTCGGCGGGGATCAGGGCCTGGAACGGGAACGCCGCGAGGTCGGGCGCAGTGAACCGCTGCGCGGTCGCCACGCCGCCCACCAGCATCTGCGCGCGGTCGAAGGCATAGGCGGCCGGCGAGCTCTCGTTGGTCGAGGCGTAGTACGCGTCGGGCCACACGCCGTACTTCGGGTAGTCGGGGAAGCCCGGAGCGGTGAACTGGTAGGCGAACCAGCCGCCGCTGATCGGGTTGCTCGTCTGCGAGATGTAGACGCAGAGCCGGTTGCCGCTGTTGCTGAACTCGCTCAGGAACCAGCGGTCGGCGAGCTGGTCGTAGAGCACCACCGGGTCGCCGAGACCGCTGGCGCAGTTGCCGGTGCCCAGCGAGTCCATGGCGGTGGGACCAGCCGCCACCGTGCCGTCCGCCTTGTTGTAGACGGTGAACACCGCGCCACCGGAGCTGTTGATCGACTGGATGTAGTGCGCCAGTCCGACGTCGCCGACGGTGTCGGGCGGGTTGACGCCGGTGAAGCCCTGGCCCGCGAAATTGAGGAGGGGCGGATCGGTGCCCCGCTGCGGCGCGCGCGCCTGCACCTCGAGCAGCGGGTCGATCTGCGGCTCGGCCGGCTCGGGCACGATCCGCGGCGGGTGGTGGTGCCGCCGCGGGATCTCCTTGATCGGGTCGCCGGGCTGCCACAGCGGCACCTTCGGCAGCTCGCGCAGGTCGCCGTCGAAGACGGTGGGCACCGAGACGTCGATCACTTGCGCGCCGCGCAGCGTGATCCGCTCGCGCGCCTCCTCGGCGAGAGCGGGGCCGGCGGTGACGAGCGCCAGCGGCGCGAGGAGCACTCGCGCCAGCAGGAGGCGACGGGACGAACGAGCGAACGAGTGCGGCCCAGGCGACATCATGTGGACTCCTCCTCGAAGCGGCCGATCGAGCGGTCTCAGGAAACGTCCGGCGGCAACAGCGTGACGTGGCCGGAACGGGTGTGGAGGCTCAATGGCTTGGTGCCGTGACCGAAGGTGACGACGGCGCCGCTGCGCCGCCGCTCGAGGCGCGCCGGCGCCTTGACGGTGATCTCTCCGCGGGTGCGGACGTCGACGCGCGCTTCGCTCTCGGCGTCGAGGCGAAGCGTGATGTCGCCGTCGCGCGAAACGAGGCGCGGTGCGCTGCTCCAGGCCGAGCCGGAGAGGGTCACGTCGACGTCGCCCTCACGGGTGTCGATACGGACGGTGCCGCTCGTCGAGACGACGACGTTGCCGCTCGTGCTGCGCAGCCGCAGGTCGTTGGCGAGCCCGCGCGCCTGGATCATGCCGGCGCGGGTGCGTACGGCGACCGGCGCGCCCTTGGGGACGAAGAGCGCGAGGTCGACGCGGTGCAGGTCGCCACGCGGCGCGGCGGGATAGGCGACCACGAACTTGATCACCGAGCCGCGGCGCGAGACGCGGACCTCGGCGCGGACCGGGTCGGCGTTGCGCCGCTGAATCATCGCCGAGCTTTCCATCTCGCGGGCGTCAGAGGCGCGCAGCCGCACGTCGCCCCACGGGTTGTCGACCTCCACCGACGTAGAGGGCGCGAGCTCGCCCTGCCACCGCCAGTTGTCGATCGTCCAGTCGGCCGGCGGTGGCTCCTGCGCTGCGGCTGGCAGGAGAGCGAGGCTCAGCAGGCACGCCACGAGGAGAGCGGCCCGCAGAGCGGCGGCGCGTCGACGACCGATGGCTTTCAGGAAATCTCCGACGGTGAAAGAGACCCGTACTCTACCCACTCGGAGCGAAAAGACAAGGCGGCGAAAGACGAGCCTGCGCCGACGCCGCTCGCGGCCGGCGCGCGGTGCCGAATCACGATTCCGGCGATTCGCCGAGCGTGATCGCTCAGCGGCCGGCGGCGCGCGCGGCGGCCGGCGACGTCGCTTCGCGCGACGCCACGCTCGCCGCCGCCGAACCCGGCGGCAGCGCGCCCAGGCGCGTGCCGGTGTAGTAGTGGGCGAGGATGTCGCGGTAGCCGTGGCCGCGCACGGCCATGCCGTAGGCGCCCACCTGGCAGAGGCCGACGCCATGCCCCCAGCCGCGGCCGCTGAACAGCCAGCCCGGCTCGCCGCGCGCCGGCGCGAGACGCTTGGCGGTGAAGAGCGTGTCGGGCAAGTCGAGCGTCCAGCGTACGGCCAGCCCTTCGACGAGCTCGCGGCGGCCGTCGCTGCCGAGCAGGCGTAGCGCGCCGACGCGGCCGGAGACGCCGCGCGACACCACCTCGAAGCTGTCGTAGGGGAAGCCCGGGTAACGCTGCTTGACGAGCGTCGCGAGCTCGCGGTCGGTCTTGAAGCGCTGCCAGGTGGTCCAGCGGCTGTCGCGGTCGAAGGCGACGCCCTGGCCGTGCACCTCCTGCACGATGCCGAGCAGCGCTCTCGCCCTGCCAGATCAACCGCAAGTGATCGCCGGGGAGCAGCGAGAGGTCGGCGCCGAGCACGTCGGCGGCGAGCACGTCGTCGCCGAGCTTGCGATAGGTGGCGAGGCGCGGCGGCAGCGGCACCTCGCGCGTCTTGTCGCCGCTGCGCAGGCGCAGCGTGCCGTTCTCGAGCCGGAAGTAGTCGACCTCCTCCTCGCGCAGGAGGCGCAGGTAGAGCGCCAGGCGATAGAGCAGCTCCTCGCCGTCGGCGGCGGAGAGCGGCAGGGGCGCGCTGGCGCCGAGGCCGCTCTTGACGAAGAGCGCGGCGAGGCGGCGGTCCTCTTCCGTCCAACCCGAAGGTGGCGACTGCACGAGGTAGGGCAGGTCCTCGGCGGCGACGAAGAGCCGCGCGTCGAGCGCGAGGTCGAAAGCGGCGGCGACGAAGCGCCGCACGTCGCGAGGGTCGAGGCTCGCGAGCGTGCGCGGCGCCGGCGCGAGTCCCGCGAACCGGGCGAGCGCGAGCAGCCGCTCGCCGTACGCCGCGGCATCGACGCGCGCGCCCGCACCGCGGGCCGGCGGCACTAGCGTGGCGACGAGGGCGGCGGGGAACACGGTGCCGGCGGCGGTGCCGCCGAGCGCCGTCACTCCCGCCTCGAGGCAGGGCACGCCGCGCAGGTAGGGCTCGTTCTGCTTGAGCGGGAAGATCACCTCGACGTTCTCGGTGTGGCCGCCGCAGGTCGAGCTGAAGAGGGCGTCGATCGGCTGCTCGGCGAAGAGCAGCACCTCGCCGCGGGTGGCGGCGATGGCGGCGTCGGAGCGCGGGTGCTCGTCGTCCATGCCGCCGTAGACCTGGCAGCGCGGCGTGGCGCAGATGTCGAACCCTTCCTGGCGAAACTCGCCGAGGTTGCGCGCCGCGTAGGTGCGCGCCGCCACCGCCTGCGCCTTGAGCGCCTCGACCTCGGGATAGGCGGCGGGACCGAGCTCGCGCGGCACGACGCCGCGCAGGTACTCCTCGAGCGGCACCTCGTCGATGACGTTCAAGGTGCCGCGGTCGTTCAAGTAGACGAGGATGCGGCCGCGGTAGCGGTGGCCGCCGACGAGGATGCCGGCGCCGGCGCTCTCCTCGAGCGCCACCCAGCGACCCGGCACGGTGACTGGCAAGTTCGCCTGCACGAGGCGCAGGGCCGGCTCGCGCACGCCGCCGCCTTCGCTCACCACCCAGGCGTCGGCGACGCCGAAGCGCGAGAGGTCGCGGCGCGCGGTTTCGGCTTCCTCGCGCGTCGCGTAGCGGCCGACGCGCACGCGGTAGAGGCCGCTCGCGGCCTCGAGCACCGAGTCGGCGGGAAGACCGGCGGCGCGGCGCAGGCTCGCGGCGAGCGCGTCGGCCTGGCCAGGGTCGCGCAGCGCCGTCACTTGGATGCGGAAGACGCCCGGCTCGGTACCCTCCGGCGCCGGCTCGACGCGCAGCGCGCGGGTGATCGCCCACGTCTGCCCTTCCCAGACGGCGCGCAGCGTGGCGGCGCAGCAGGGGAAGGTGACGCTCGTCTGGTCGGAGAGCAGGCCGACGCGCAGGATGAGATCGGCGCCCGCGGCCTGCGGCGGCAGCGGCAGCGCCGGCGGCTCGAGCGGCTGCTCGGGCTCCGGCAGAGACGCCGGCAGCGGCGTCGGCTCCGGCGTCGGCGTCGGCGCGGGGACGGGCGTCGGTGTTGGCACCGCGCGAGGCGCGGTGCGCGCCGGCGGCCGCCCACAGGCGAAGGCGAGCAGCGCCAACGCCGCGAGCAGTGAAGCGACGAGCGGCCGCGCGGATCGCACTAGCGGTGCTGGTGCGCCTTCACTTCGTGGCGGTAATCGACGCTGTCGATCATCACCGGCCGCGCCATCTCCCACAGCCGGCTGACGAGCAGCGCGGGGATGCGCGTCGAGAGGAGGTCGGGAGCGGGCGGCGCCGGCCCGCGGTCGAGCGGGTTGCCGGCGGGCGTCGCCGCTTCGAGGTAGTAGTTGGTGGTGAAGAGCGTCGGCAGCCGCCGCGTGTAGCGGCCGTTCAAGATCAGGTAGAGCACCTCGCTCACCCACGGCGTCGGCTTCTGCGCCCCCAGCTCGTCGATGACGAGGACCTCGATCGACAGCACCGGGTCGAGCACGCTGCGCTTGGTCTCCGCAGCGCCGGCGTCGAAGGTCGACTGGATCTGGTAGAGCAGCGAGCTGAAGTCGACGAAGCGGCCGCGCACGCGGTAGCGGCGGATGAGCTCGCCGAGCGCCGCCGCGGCGAGGTGGGTCTTGCCGACGCCGGGCGGGCCGACGAAGAGCAGGCCCGACTCGCGGAAACCGCCGGTCTCGCTCAGGAACTCGTCGATCCAGCGCTCGGTGATCGAACGCGCGCCGAGCAACTGGTCGCGTGTGCGCCCAGTCACCCACGTGTGACTGAAGTTGGCGAGCGTGCATCGCGCGTAACGACTGGGCACGCCGGCTTCCTGCTCGAGCCGCGGCACGACAGCCTTGGCGGCGCAGCCGCAGCGGCGCGCGGCGCCGGCGCCGCCGTCGGGACGGATCAGCCAGCCGCGGCCGCCGCACTCGGGACAGGTGTTGCTCGCCGTCTCCTCGGCGAGCAGGCGCTCCGGAGCCGGCGTCGCGGCAAGGGCCTCGTCGAGCGCGGTGCGCAGCGACGCCCCTCGCCTACCCTCACCCATGACGTCCGGCATGCGATCAAGTTAGCACGCGCTCGTGCCCCTCGAGGCACCAACGAGGCATTCCCCCACCGCCAGCGGACGGCGCCCGCCATCCGAAAGCGAGCGGCCCGCTTCAGCCGCCGCTGCCGCGGCCGCGCTGCGCGCTCAGGTCACGCTGAACCAGCGGTCCGTGCTCGAGCTTGACGAGCGCGTGCTCGCGGCGGATGCCGCCGCGTTCGCGCAGCTGCTCGCGCACCACCTGTAGCACGCGGTCGAGCTCGAGCTGCATCTCGGTCATCTGCTGGCGGAGGTTCAGGATCACTTCGACGCCGGCGAGGTTGACGCCCAACTCGCGGGTCAGGAAGAGGATCGTCTCCAGCCGCTTGATGGTGTCCTCGTCGTAGAGGCGGGTGTTGCCGGCGCTGCGCACCGGCGTCAGCAGCCCCTCGCGCTCGTACATGCGCAGCGTCTGCGGATGGACGCCGAAGCGCTCGGCGACCACGCTGATCATCACGAAACGGGTCTCGCGCCGGCGCCGCGCCACGGTCACTGCTCCCGCACCGGGATCTCGGCGCTGTGCACGCCGACGCGCCGCGCCCCGCCCTGCTTCGGCATCACCACCTCGAGGATGCCGCGCGAGAGGCGCGCCGTGATGCCGTCGGGGTCGACCGGCTCGGGTAGCTCGAGGCGGCGCTTGAAGGCGCCGTAGCTGCCCTCGAGCCGCAGGTAGCCGCGCTCGCCGCCGGTCGGCCGCCGCTGCCCCGACAGCTCGACGAAGCGGCCGTCGGAGTCGAGCTGCACGTCCGAGCGCCGCACGCCCGGCAGCTCGGCGTAGAGGATGAACGCTTCGGCCGTCTCGACGAGGTCGAGGAGCGGCCGCCAACCCGCGAGGCCGGGCCCCGGCCCGGTCTCCGGCATCTCGCCGCCGAGCAGCGCCTGCTCGAGCAGCTTGTTGAGCCGCTCCTGGAGCTTCGACAGCTCGCTCTTCGGCGCGGCGCGGGGTCGGCTGGGACGCGTCATGTCGATGCAAGTCAACGGGGCCGGGCATCGCTGCCCGGCCCCGGTTGCTATCAGTTATTGCTCTTGTCGACGTCGACGTACTCGGCGTCGATCACGTCCTCGGCAGTGCCGGGACCACCCGGGCCGCCTGGACCGCCGGAAGCGCCGCTCGGGCCCGGGCCGCCCGCCTGCGCGCCGGCCGTCTGCGACTGCCGGTACATCGCCTCGGCGAGCTTGTGCGACGCCTGCTCGAGCTGCTGGCCGGCGCGCTCCATCGCCGCCGCGTCCTCGCCCTCGAGCGCCTTCTTGGCGTCGGCGATCGCCGTCTCCAGCGTGGCGCGAGGCTCGGGCTCGAGCTTGTCCTTGTGCTCCTCGAAAGTCTTCTCGGTGGCATAGACGAGCCCGTCGAGCTTGTTGCGCGCCTCGACCTGCTGGCGGCGCTTCTTGTCCTCCTCGCGGTTCGTGTCGGCGTCCTTGACCATGCGGTCGATGTCGGCGTCCGACAGCCCCGACGAGGCGGTAATGGTGATGCGCTGCTCCTTGCCGGTGCCCGTGTCCTTCGCCGACACGTTGACGATGCCGTTGGCGTCGATATCGAAGGTGACCTCGATCTGCGGCATGCCGCGCGGCGCCGCCGGGAGGCCCACCAGGTGGAAGCGCCCGAGCGTGCGGTTGTCGCGCGCCATCTCGCGCTCGCCCTGCAGCACGTGCACCTCGACCTGCGTCTGGTTGTCCGAGGCGGTGGTGAAGGTCTCGCTCTTACGCGTCGGGATCGTGGTGTTGCGATCGATCAGCCGCGTCATCACGCCGCCGTAGGTCTCGATGCCGAGCGACAGCGGGGTGACGTCGAGCAGCACCATGTCCTTGACGTCGCCGGTCAACACGCCGCCCTGGATGGCGGCGCCGACGGCCACCACCTCGTCGGGGTTGACGCCCTTGTGGGGCTCCTTGCCGAAGAGGTCCTTGACCAGCTTCTGGATCGCCGGCATGCGCGTCTGGCCGCCGACGAGGATCACCTCGTCGATCTGCGACGGCTCCACTCCGGCGTCCTTGAGCGCCTGCTGGCAGGGCCCGACCGAGCGCTTGATGATGTCCTCAACCAGCTGCTCGAGCTTGGGCCGCGTCAGCTTGAGGGCCAGGTGCTTGGGGCCCGAGGCGTCGGCGGTGATGAAGGGGAGGTTGACCTCGCTCTCCTGCGCCGTCGACAGCTCGATCTTCGCCTTCTCGGCGGCTTCCTTGAGGCGCTGCATGGCCATCGGGTCGCGCGAGAGGTCGATGCCCTGGTCCTTCTTGAACTCGGCGAGGATCCAGTCGATCACCTTCTGGTCGACGTTGTCGCCGCCGAGATGGGTGTCGCCGTTGGTCGACTTCACCTCGACGATGCCGTCGCTCACCTCGAGGATCGAGATGTCGAAGGTGCCGCCGCCGAAGTCGTAGACGGCGATCGTCTCGTCCTTCTTCTTGTCGAGGCCGTAGGCGAGCGCCGCCGCGGTGGGCTCGTTGACCAGCCGCTCGACGTTCAGGCCAGCGATCTTGCCGGCGTCCTTGGTGGCCTGCCGCTGGGCGTCGTTGAAGTACGCCGGCACCGTGATCACGGCGCGCGTCACCTTTTCGCCCAGGTAGTCCTCGGCCGCCTGCTTGAGCTTCTCGAGGATCATCGCCGAGACTTCGGGGGGCGAGAACTGCTTGCTCTGCACCTCGACGCGCACGTCGCCGTTGCCGGCGCGCGCGACGCGGTAGGGCACCATCTTCATCTCCTCGTTGACTTCCTCGTGGCGGCGCCCCATGAAGCGCTTGATCGAGAAGACGGTGTTCTCGGGGTTGGTGACGGCCTGCCGCTTGGCGACCTGGCCGACGAGGCGCTCGCCGCTCTTGGTGAAGGCGACCACCGACGGCGTCGTCCGCGCCCCCTCGGCGTTCTCGATCACCTTCGGCTCGCTGCCTTCCATGACGGCGACCACGCTGTTGGTGGTGCCGAGGTCGATACCGATGATCTTGCTCACTGTGGCTCTCCTTCTTCCCGGTTGGCCCTTCCAGTTGGCCGGCCGAGGGACCTCGGCGCTGCGCTCCTGGGAAGTATACCGCTGAATTCTTAGTCTGACGCTGTCAAAGACTGCGTGTCCGCAGTCGATTTGACAACTTTAAGCTCACATTTATTCCCCGCCTGCGCGCCGCGGGTCCGGTGAGCTCAGACGGCGGCGGCGCGCCTAGTCCAGGAGGACGAGCGGGGGCCGCTCCGACTTCTCCGGCAGGTCGAGGAAGTCGGGGTCGAGCAGGAAGTCGCCCGTGATCGCCTCGCGCACGCCGAGCTCGGGGATCGGCGCTCCGCCCTCGACCGGCTGCAGCTCGTAGGCGAGGTTCTCCGCCGAGTAGGCGAGCCGGCGCCCGGCCGGATCGGCGAGCGCGAGCGGCGAGAGAAGGTTCAGCGTGACGAGCTCCTGCAGGCCGTCAGGGTAGTGCCCCTCGAGCAGGAAGAAAGTGCGAGCAGCGCGGTCGATCTGCAGGTACTGGGCGCTGCGCTGGTTGCGCTCGAGGCTCGAGCGCGCCGTGTCCTGCCACGGATAAGGCAACAGCAGCGAGCGCGGCGCAAACCACGGCGAGGCGAAGACGACGATGCCGACGAGCAGCGCCGCCAACCGCGGCGCCGCGACCGCGAGCGGGCTCGGCCGCGACGGCGCCGCGTCGCGTGGCAGCACCATCTTGCGCACACGACCCGAGGGCGCGGGTGCCGGCGCCTCCTCGACGTCGGGCAGCGCCTCCGCCGGTGCATTCGCGACGGGCGCCGGAGCGGGCACCGCCACCGGCCGCGCCGGAGTCGGCGGCGCCGGCGCCAGCGGGCGCGGGGCGGCCGGAGAAGCGCTCGCGCCGCGCGCGGGAGGCGCCGGGGCAGCGGCGCCCTTGGTCACCACCGGCCGCACCGCACCGGCGCGCAGCAGCTTGTAGAGCGTGAAGAGGGCGCTGTAGTGACCGACGCCCGTCTCTTCGGCGAGCTTCCCCGCCGGGGTCTTGCCGTCGAGCCGGTCGACGAGCGGGCGGTCCTCGGCGGCGATCCACAATCCCGTCCCCTCGGGAGCGCCGGCGCCGTCCTGGCCGACGTAGCGGATGGCCGGCGTGCCCGGCACCCGCTCGTAGGCGGTGGCGAGATCGGGCGGCCCGCCCACCTGGCCGTCGTCACCCAGATCCGAGAGCGAGCGGATGAGCAGCTCTTCGATCGAGATGGCGTAGAAGCCCTCTTCGTACGCCACCTCGTCGCCGGAGTAGAACTTGAAGTCGCCCTGATCCCAGCGCAGCAGCGTCAGCAGCAGGCGATAGGTCTGCAGCCGCAGCGCCTCGAGCAGCTGGCCGCGCTCGACGAGGCCGCGCTCGAGCAGCAGGTCGAGGAGGCGCTTGCCGCCGCCGTCGTGCTCGGCCGACACGGCGGCGAAATCGCGCGGGCTCACCAGGCCCTGGCTGGCGAGGATCTGCCCGAGCCCCTCCTCCACCGTCTGGTTGAGCGCGTCGGCGGCGACGACGTGGCCGTCCTTGAACGAGATGGCGACGATGTCGCTCTCGCCCTGGACGGTGAGGATCCCGGTCTTCCGCTGCGCCGAGATCATCTGCAGGATCTCCGGCAGCTGGAACGTCTCGAGACTGCCTTCGATGGCCATCGGCGTGAAACGGGCGGAGGCCGCAACTAAGGGGCCGAGCGATAGCGAGGACCCGTGTCGTGGAGCGGCCGTTCGTCCGCGAATGGCCGCGGAACAACTCTAGCAGCCAAGGGTACTTTCGAAGCACGCTGTAGTTGCCGGTTCCGCGCGCGCTTCGCTACCATCGTCACGGTGAGCAAAGACCTCAAGGTCACCGACAAGCGGATCTTCACTCCCGAAGGGGACCTCCGCGACGAGTTCCAGCACCTGCGCGACGCCCCGCCGCCGCCGGAGCCTGCTCCGCGCGCGCCCGAGCCGGCGGCCGCGCCGCCGCCGTCATCTCCCGAGCCGCCGCCGCGCCTCGAGCGCGAGCGCCAGCCGGCCTCCTCCGATCCGCGCAGCGCCGGCCGCGGCCGCGGTGTCGCCGCTCCCGAGCCCGCCGCGGAGCCCGAGCTGCCGCCGCGCCTCGAGCTGCCCGGCACGCCGCCCGGCTACGGCGCGCCGACCTTCTACGACCTCGTGGCCGTGCTCGCCGAGCCGGTGAGCCTCTACCTCGGCGACATCCCGCTGCCCGACGGCGAGAGCGCCGAGAACCTCGAGATGGCGCGGCTGCACATCGACCTCCTCGACGTGCTGCGCCAGAAGACGGCAGGCAGCGTTACCGCGCAGGAGTCCTCGGTGCTCGAGGACGTGCTCTACCGCTTGCGGCTGCGCTATGTACAGAAGCGCGGCTAGGGACCCGCGGTGTCGCGGAGCGACAGCGCCAGGTCTGCCTGGCGCCCGAGCGTTAGCGAGGCCGTGGGCTAAGCGCCACCGTCGCGCTCGCCTCGCACTGGCAGCGGCGCTGCTCGCCGCGCCCATCATGATCGCGGCGCCGCCGCTCGCGGCAGCTGGCCCGCCCGCTTCGGGCTTCGAGCTGTCGCGCACCGTGAGTCAGAACCTGCTCCACCTGCAGGAAGAGTGGCTGCAGTGGATCAGCGCCTTCTACCAAGGCGACCGCACCGCGGCGAAGGCGCAGGTGACCGAGCTGCGCACCTCGCTGGCGCGCCTCGGCTTCAACCGCCTGCCCGAGCTCAGCATCGGCGCCACCGTGCGCGCCATCGAGGTGGCGCGGCAGGGCGACCTGAAACGCGCCGAGTGGGCGCTCGACGACGCCGAGGCACTCGACCCGGGCCGTCCGGAGACGGCCTTCGGTCGCGCGCTCGCGGCGTGGGAAGGCGGCAAGTACCCGCGCGCCGTGGCGCAGCAGACGATCGGCTACGTGCGGCTCTTCAAGCTCGAGCCCAACCAGGACCTGGCGCTGCAAAGCCTGGTGCTGGCGGCGCTGGCGGTGGCGCTCCTCGCCGGCGCCGGCTTCGTGCTGGTGCAGCTCGCGACCAAGGGAAGCCGCCTCTACTGGGCGATCTGGAGGCGGCTCGCCGCGCTGTCGGCGCCGGTGGCGCACCTCCTCACCTGGGCGCTGCTCCTCTGGCCGCTGGTGCTGCCGTCGGGCGTGCTGTGGGCGCTCCTCTACTGGTCGGTGCTGCTGTGGGGGTTCGGCTCGACCTCCGAGCGCATCGTCCTCGCCGCGCTCTGGCTGCTCGTCGGCGTCACGCCGATCGCCATCGCGCGACAACAGCAGAAGGTGGCGGCGCTGCTCACCCCGCCGGTGCGCGCGGTGGCGGCGCTCAACGAGGGTCGGCTCTACGGCGCCCTCTTCACCGACCTCGGCCTGCTGCCGACGATGCTGCCCGAGAGCGTCGCCGTGCGACAGATGCTCGGCGACCTCCATCGCCTGCTCGGACAGTGGGACGAGGCGCGCATCTACTACGCGCAGGTGCTCGAGAAGGAGCCGCAGAACGTCGCGGCGCTCATCGACCTCGGCGCCCACCATTTCCTCATCGGCGATCACGGCGGCGCCGTGCAGTACTTCCAACGCGCCGCCGCCGCCGATCCGAACAGCTCCGCCGCCTACTACAACCTGAGCCAGGCCTACTCGGACGCCTACCAGTTCGACGAGCAGCGCGAGGCGCTGTCGCGCGCGCGCATGCTCGGCGACCAGGAGGTGACGCGCTGGATGCAGGAATTTCGCAACGAGCGCGTCGTCACCTTCAACGGCGGCCTGGTGCGCCACGAGGAGGTGCTGCGCGACCTCCAGCGCACGATGCAAGCCCCGGCGGCGTCGGCGAAGCTGGTGCAGAACGTGCGCCGCTGGCTGCCGCTCGGGCTGGCGGTCATCGCGCTGCTGCTGGCGTTCGGGCTGCAGTGGGTGCTGCCGCGCGGCGACAACCCGCCGGCGCCGAAGCTCATCAATCGGCCTGGCAAGCTGGCGACGATGCTCCGCGTGGCGCTGCCGGGGATCCCGTCGGCGGAGGAAGGCAACGGCGGGCGCGCTTACTTGGCTTTGGTCGTGGTCGCGCTCGCGGTCGTGCTGCTCGGCGGAGCGCGGCTGATCTTCCCGCAGCCGCTGGGTCTGCAACCTGGCGCGGCGGCGCCCGCGGCGCTCGCGGCGGTGATGCTGCTCGTGTTCTTGGGCGGGCGCATCTGGGCCGATCTGCACTGAGCCCGCGAGCCGCGGGAACTTCGCCGCCTTCCGAGCGTTGAAGCAGGCGGGAGGCTCCCGACATGCGCGAACAACGGAGATGGAGCTGGCGCCGTGCTCTCGCGTTTGCCGCGATGGCGGCGGGCGGCGCAGCGGCGACGTGGGCCGCAATCGCATCAGCCGCACCGGCGCCGAACCACACGCTGGCGCTCGTCGGCGGCCGCGTTTACCTGGCTCCCGACGTGGTGCCGATCTTCGACGGCACCGTCGTCGTCGCGGCCGGAAAGATCGTCGCCGTGGGCAAGCGGCCAGAGGTCGCCGTGCCGCCCGGCGCGCAAGTCATCGACTGCAGCGGCCTCGTGGTCGTCGCCGGCTTCCAGAACGGTCACGTTCATTTCACCGAACCGAAGTGGGACGACGCCCCGCGGCAGCCGGCCGCGAAGCTCGGCGAGCAGCTGCGGGAGATGCTCACGCGCTGGGGCTACACGACCGTCGTCGACACCGCTTCCTCGCCCGAGAACACGGTGGCGCTGCGGCGACGGATCGAAGCCGGCGAGGTGGCGGGGCCGCGCATTCTCACCGCCGGAGCGCCGCTCTATCCGCCGAACGGCGTTCCTTACTACGTGAAGGACACGCTGCCCGCCGAGGTCGTCGCGACGCTGCCGCAGCCCACGACCGCCGCGGAGGCGGCAGCGGTCGTGCGGCGCAACGTCGAGCTCGGCGCCGACGTCACCAAGCTCTTCACCGGCTCGTGGGTGGCGCGCAACAAGGTGCTGCCGATGCCGGTCGAGATCGCCGCGGCGGCCGCGGCCGAGTCGCATCGCCGCGGCAAGCTCGTCTTCAGCCATCCCTCCAACGTGGCCGGGCTCGAGGCGGCGCTGGAGGCGGGCGTCGACGTCCTCGCCCACGCCGTCGAAGACACGCGCGGCTTCACCGCGCAGCACCTCCAACGCATGAAGGAGCAGAACGTCGCGATCGTCCCCACCTTCAAGCTCTTCGGCCGCGACCCTTGGCTGTTCGAGGTGCAGGACTTCGTGCGCCAGCACGCGCGCGCCGGCGGCCAGATCTTGTTCGGAACCGACGTCGGTTACCTGACCGACTACGACCCCACCGACGAGGTGGTGCTGATGTCGACCGCCGGCTTCAGCTGGCGCGAGATCCTCGTCGCGCTGACGACGGCGCCCGCGGCGCGCTTCGGCGAGGCCGACCGCCGCGGGCGCATCGCCCCGGGCATGGACGGCGACCTCGTCGTCCTCGCCGACGATCCGGTGCGCGACGTGCGCGCCTTCACCCGTGTACGTCACACCGTGCGCGGTGGGCGGTTGATCTACTCCGCCCCGCCCCCGCCGTCTTCGTCGCCGCGACGCTGATCCGGCGCGGGCGACATCGCGGTCTTCGCCTCCTGCCAGAGCGCTTCGAGGTCGTCGAGCGGCACCTCGCCCAACTTGCGGCCGCTCTCGGCGAGGCGGCGCTCGAGGTGGGCGAAGCGGCGGCGGAACTTGGCGTTGGTGCGCGCCAGTGCGCGCTCGGGATCGACGCCGAGGTGGCGCGCGAGGTTGGCGACGGCGAAGAGCAGGTCGCCGAGCTCGCCTTCCAGCGCGTCGTGCGCCGCCGCATTCTCCGGCTCCGCCGCGCTGGCATCGGCGCGCGCAGGCGCGTCGTCAACGCTCGTTGACGCTCCTGCGCGCGTCGGCTCGGCGGGCAGCTCGTTCTCGACCTCCGCAAGCTCCTCGCGCACCTTCTCGAGCACGGCCGGCGCGTTCGGCCAGTCGAAGCCGACGCCGGCCGCCTTCTGCGACAGCCGGTAAGCGGCGACGAGCGCCGGCAGCGATGGCGGCACGCCGGCGAGCAGCGACTCGCCTTGCGACGCCGCGGCCTTGCGGCGCTCCCACGACTGCCGCACCTCTTCGGCGTCTGCCGCGCGCTCCTCCCCGAAGACGTGCGGGTGGCGAGCCACCATCTTGTCGTGCACGCCGGCGATCACACGCTCGGCGTCGAGCGCGCCCGCTTCTTCGCCGAGGCGCAACAGGAACGCCGCCTGGAAAAGCAGGTCGCCGAGCTCGCCGGCGATCGCCGGCCACGACTCTTCGTCGATGGCGGCCGCCGCCTCGTGCGCCTCTTCGAGCAAGTACGCGCGCACGTCGCCGAGCCGCTGCTCGCGGTCCCACGGACAACCGTCGGGCGCGCGTAGGCGCTCGACCAGCGCGACGAGGTCGCGCAGCGTGCGCGCGGACGGTGGTGGGTCTGCCATGGCGAGCGAACGAGCGAACGACGCAGCGTCGCTCGGCTCGGCGAGGATACGACGAGCGCGATGGCGGGGAGGCTCGCGCGAGAGCTTGGTCGTGACCGCGCGTAAGAACGGATATGACGCACCACCCGAGATCGCTGTGTCGCGCTGGCTACAATCGGTCCGTGCATCGATTCCGCCGCTTGCAGCCTCAACGACTGTGCGCTCCGCGCGCGCTCACTTCGCTTCTCGCCGTAGTGCTGCTGCTCTTCGCATGCGGAGGCGAGCGGCCGCGCGCCGCCGAAACCGACAGCGCGCCGGCGCCCGCTCCGACCCCCGCGACCCTCGAGCCGTCGCCCTCGGCTGCCGCCACGACACCTGCGGGCTCGCGATCGACGCAGGCATCGCGCCCCGCCGCGGCCGAACCGCCCGTGGTCGTCTTCCTCGGCGACAGCCTCACCGCCGGTCTCGGTCTTTCGGCCGACGAAGCATGGCCGACGCTGGTCGGCGCGAAGCTCGCCGCGGCGGGGACGCCGATCCGCGCCGTCAACGCCGGCGTTTCGGGCGACACCAGCGCCGGCGGGCTGCGGCGGCTCGCCTGGCTCTTGAAGCAACAGCCCGACGTCATCGTCGTCGAGCTCGGCGCCAACGACGGCCTGCGCGGCCAACCGGTGACCGGCATCGAGGCCAACCTGCGCGAGATCGTCGAGCGCTCGCGCGCCGCCGGCGCCCGGGTGCTGCTGCTCGGCCTGCAGATGCCGCCGAGCCTGGGCGGCGAGTACACGCGCCAATTCGCCGACCTCTACCCGCGCATCGCCCGCGACCTCGACGTGCCGCTCGTGCCCTTCATGCTCGCCGGCGTCGCCGGCGACCCGAAGCTCAACCTGCCCGACGGCATCCACCCCAATGCCGAGGGACAGCGCCGCGTCGCCGAGCTGGTGCGCCCACACCTCGAAGCCGTGCTCGCCGCCGCCGCGCTGGAGCCGGCGCGCGCCGCGCGCTGACTGGATCCGACGGCGCGCGGTTGATCGAGATCGCTTCGTCGCTACGCTCCTCGCGATGACGTTTTGCCCGTCATCGCGAGCGTAGCGAAGCGATCTCGATCTCGCGTCGGCCGCGAACCTGTGCCTACGTCGCGGTTGCGGCGACCGCCGCTGCCGGCGCCGCGGCCGCCGCCATGGCGCGGAAGCGCTTGCGCATCGATTCCAGCCGCTCCTCGACGCCGGGCACCGCCATCACCACTTCCTCGATGTGCTTGGCGAAGCCGGGCTGGAGGGCGACCTGGCGGATCTCGGGAAGCAGCGGCTGCAACTTGGCGAAGGTGGCCATGACCTCGCCGTTGGCGTCGAGGAACATCTGGCGGTCGATGGCGCCGTGGACGACCAGCGAGCAGGCCATGTCCCAGTAGCCGACCACCATCCGGTAGTGCGGGTTGCGCGCGCTGGCGAGCGCCGCTTGCACGTCGGCGATGGTGTCGGGGTTGAACTCGCGGATGAACCAGGTGCGCGCCTCGCGCAGCAGCGGCTCGCGGCGCAGCTCGAAGAGCTTGAGGATCAGCTGAGCGCTTTCGAAAGGTGTAGGCATATGCGCAAGCCTAACGCAGGCGTCGCGAGGCGGCGTGCGAGCGCGCGAGGCGGCCATTCGCGATGAGCGCCTGTCCGCACGCTCGCGGTGAAAACTCGCGGCACCGTCGCGCGTATCCAACGTGTGCCCGGCCGCCCTCCGACCCCGCTGCTATCCTCGTTTCGCATGCCGTCGCCGCCCACCGCGCGTGAGCCGCGCATCGAGCTCCGCGCGCTCACCCGGCGGCTCCCTTCCGGCGAGCGCATGCTCACCATCCTCGACCGCGTCGACCTCGCGATCCCGGCCGGCGAGATGGTGGCGGTGCTCGGCCCCTCGGGCAGCGGCAAGTCGACGCTCTTGGCGCTGATGGCCGGCCTCGACCGCCCCACCGAAGGCGAGGTCTTCATCGACGGCGAGCCGCTCTCGCGCCTCTCCGAAGACCGCCTCGCCCTCCTGCGCCGGCACAAGATCGGCTTCGTCTTCCAGTCCTTCCAGCTCCTCGGTCACCTGACCGCGCTCGACAACGTGGCGCTGCCGCTCGAGCTGCTCGGGCGACCGTCGCCGCGCCGTCGCGCGGAGGAGCTGCTCGCCCGCGTCGGCCTCGCCGAACGCGGCCACCACTACCCGGTGCAGCTCTCCGGCGGCGAGCAGCAGCGCGTCGCGCTGGCGCGCGCCTTCGCGGCGCGGCCGCCGGTGCTGCTCGCCGACGAGCCCACCGGCAACCTCGACCGTGCGACCGGCGAGCGCGTGCTCGCGGTCTTGCGCGAGCTGCACGACGAAGGCGGCACCACCTCGGTGCTGGTGACGCACGACGTCGAGGTCGCCGCCCTCGCCGACCGCCGCGTCTACCTGCGCGACGGCCGCATCACGCACGTCGAGGAAGCGCACGCCGACGAGCCGCGACCTGCCGCGGTCGGCGCCGGGGCCCGCGACTCCTGACTCACTGCCGACCTATGGCACTTTGATCGTCATCGCGAGCGAAGCGAAGCGATCTCGATGGCGCGAGATCGAGATTGCTTCGTCGCTACGCTCCTCGCAATGACGGTGGTGCTCGTGCCAGCAGCCTCGTCGGCGCCAAGGGCCTGACCGTGTCCCCGCGCCTCTATCTCAGCTGGCTGCTGCGCGACTCCCGCGGCGCGCGCGGGCGGCTCGTCTTCTTCGTCCTCTGCCTCGCCGTTGGCGTCGCCGCGGTCGTCGCGGTGGCGGCGCTCGCCGACAACCTCGACCAGGGGCTGCGCAAGGAAGCGAAGCAGCTGCTCGGCGCCGACCTCGCGATCTCCGGCCGCCGCGCGCCGCCGGCGAAAGTCGTCGCCGAGGCCGCGCTCATCCCCGGCGCCCGCAGCTGCCTGCTGCGCGAGCTCGACACCATGTCCGCCGCGGTCGCGAGCGCGACGCCCGGCAAGGTGCCGCCGAGCCTCCTCGTCGAGCTCAAGGCGGTGTGCGCCGGCTACCCGCTCTACGGCCGCATGGTCACCGAGCCCGCCGCGCCCGTGCACGCGCTGCTCGGCGAGAACGGCGCCGTCGCCGCGCCCGAGCTGCTCGAGCGGCTCCACCTGCGCGTCGGCGACCGCCTGCGCGTCGGCGAGGCGACCTTCGTGCTGCGCGGCGTGCTGCGCCAGGAGCCCGACCGCGCCGTCACGCCGTTCACCCTCGGCCCGCGCCTGCTCCTCGGCGAGCGCGGCTTCGCCCGCACCCGCCTCGAGCAGTTCGGCAGCCGCATCAGCTACCGCCTGCTCGTGCAACTCCCCGGCAACGCCAGCCGCGAGCAGGTCGATGCGGCGGCGGCGCGCCTCGAAAGGGTGCTCGGCGACGCGCCCTGGTGGCGCCTCCAGACCTGGTCGCAGGCGCAGCCCGAGCTGCGCAACGGGCTGCGCCGCGTCGAGCGCTACCTCGGCCTCGTGGCGCTGCTGTCGCTGCTCGTCGGCGGCATCGGCGTGGCGCAGAGCGTGCGCGCCTTCCTCGCCAGCCGCCTCGACGCGGTGGCGGTGCTCAAGTGCCTGGGCGTGCGGCCGCGCGAGGCGTTCGCGCTCTACCTCGGCCAGTGCCTGCTGCTCGGTCTGGCCGGCGGCGTGCTCGGCGGCTTCGCGGGTCTCCTCGTGCAGCAGTACGTCCCGCGTTTGTTGGGCGACCTGCTGCCGGCGCAGCAGATCCACTTCTGGCAGCCGGGAGCGCTGCTGCGCGGCATCGGGCTCGGCATCGCGGCGAGCCTGCTCTTCGCGCTGCCGCCGCTCGCCGCGGTGCTGCGCGTGCCGCCGCTGCGAGCGCTGCGGCGGAGCGCGGAACCGCTGCCGGCGAGCAGGCTCGCGCGGGCCGCTTCGGGTTTCGGTCTGTTGGGAGGAACGTTCCTACTGGCGGTGGCGCAAGCCCAGGACGTCGGCCTCGCGCTGCGCTTCACCGGCGGGCTGCTCGTCGCCGTCGCGCTGCTCGCGCTCGCCGGGCTCGGGCTGCGCGCGCTGGCGATGCGGATGGCGCGGCTGCCGCGGCCGCTCGTGCTCCGTCACGGCGCGGCGCTCCTCGCCCGTCCCGCCGGCGACGCGCTGCCAGCGCTCGTCGCGGTGGGGCTCGGCGTCCTCGTCGTGCTCGTCGCCGCGCTCATCGAGCGCCACCTGACGGCGTCGCTCGACGCCGAGCTGCCCAAGAGCTCGCCGTCGACCTTTCTCGTCGACGTGCAGCCCGACCAGTGGGCCGGCGTCGAGGCGCTGCTCCGCCGCGAAGGCGCGACGGCGATCGACTCGGTGCCGGTGGTGATGGCGCGGCTCTCGCGCATCGACGGCGTTCCCGTCGAGCAACTCGCCAAGAAGCCGCAACGAGGGCGCGAGGGCCAGGCGACGCAGGCGAACCGCAGCGCCGGCGAGCGGGCACGCGAGCGCAGTCGCGCGCAACAGAACCGCGGCGGCGGCCAGAGCGGCACCGCTCGCGAGCGCAACGAAGAGGAGCGCGACGACAAAGCCGACGGCGAGCGCCCGAGCGAGGGCGAGCGCCGCTGGGCGCTCACCCGCGAGCAACGCCTCACCTATCTCTCCAAGCTGCCGCCGGACAACCGCCTCATCGCCGGCAAGCTGTGGAGCGACCCCGCGCGCCACGAGGTGAGCCTCGAGGAGGAGTACGCGCGCGAGCTCGGCGCCAAGCTCGGCTCGCGACTCGTCTTCGACGTCCAAGGCGTGCCGGTCGAGGTCGCGGTGACCAGCCTGCGCGCCGTCGACTGGCGCACCTTCCGCATCAACTTCTTCGTCGTCGTCGAGCCCGGCGTGCTCGAGGACGCGCCGCAGAGCCGCCTCGCCGCGGCGCGCCTGCCGCCCGGCCGCGAGACGCTGGTGCAGGACCTCCTGGCGCAAGGCTTCCCCAACGTCACGCTGGTCGACGTGCGGCAGGTGCTCGCCAAGGTCGCCGCCGTCTTCCACCGCCTCGGCCTGGGCGTGCGCTTCCTCGGCGGCTTCACCGCGCTGTCGGGGATCGCGATCCTGTTCGGCGCGGTGGCGGCGGGCGCCGTGCGGCGCGCGCGCGAGGTGGCGCTGCTCAAGACGCTCGGCTTCACGCGGCGCGGCGTGGCGGCGCTCTTCGCCGTCGAGCACGCGCTCACCGGGCTCGTTGCAGGCCTGCTCGGCGTCGCCGGCGGCACGCTGATCGCGCGGCAGGTCGTCGTCGAGCAAATGGAGCTCGAGTGGCGGCTCTTCGGAGGCACGCTCGGCGCGGCGCTGGCGCTCGCCATCGGGCTCACGCTCATCGCCGGGCTGGCGGCGTCGGCACGTGCGCTGCGGCAGCGGCCGATCGAAGCGCTACGCGAAGAGCGCGAGTAAGCGCGCTTCCGCGATCTCAGCGCCCGGCGCCGTCGCCCGAACGCAGGACCAGCGTCGTCACCTCGCCGTGCGTCGACGCTCGCGCGACGCGCGGGGCGAGCAGCGCGGCGATGCGCGGCGCCGCGCTCGCGGGTACGACCACGGCGCCGATGCGATGCGCGTCGATGAGCACGCGCAGCACCCGCGCCTGCGTCTCGGGGTTGCTCGACGAGCAGCCCGTACCACTGCTGCGGGCGCGGAAGTCCGGCGTCAGGAACCAATGTCCGAGCCACACTCGATGCGGTGTGTCGGCGGGGATGACGTTGCCCAGCTGCGGCGGCGCGAGGACGTTGGTCGGCGGCACCTTGCGCAGCTCGGCGAGCGCCGGCATGTACGCGGCCGGCACCGCGCTCTCCGCGCGCGCCTCGCGCAACGATCGCATCGTCACGAAACACGGCGAGACGAAGAGCAGCGCCATCGCGACGCCGAGCCGCAACGCGCCGGCGCCGCGCTCGCTTCGCCAGCGATCGACCGCCGCGGCGAGCGCCGGCGCGGCGGCGAGGCAGAGCGGCAGGTGGAGACCGAAGATGAAGTGAGCCGTTGATCACCGTCGACGAGGCGAGCAGCGCCACCCCGCCACCCAGCCGCCGACGGCGAGCCGCCACGGGTGCGCCTCGCAGGCCCAGAGCTGGAAGCCGCGCAACGCGAAGAACGCCGAACGCGCCGTCGGCGATCGGCAGCCAGAAAAGCGAGGCCGACGCGATGTGCCGCCGAGGGCGTTGCCCGCGGAAGCGCCGAAGACGGGATCGCGCAGCTGCCACAGCGCCAGCGCGACGAGCGGGACGAGCGGCGGTGCGAGCGCGGCGATCGCGTGCGGCAGCCGGCGACGCAATGCCGGCGGATCGAGCGCCAGCTCGACCATCGCGACGCCCGCGAGCGCCGCGCCGACGAGCATGGCCGAGTAGGAGTGAACGAGCGCGAGCGCAGGAAACCGACGCCGGCCTGCACCTTGTCGCGCGCGCTCGCCGGCCCGCCCGGCTGCAGCAGCGGCCGCAGCACGACGAGCACGAGCGTGAGCGCGGCGATCCACAGCGGGTTGTAGAAGGACCGAAGCCGTTCCAGCCGTAGAGGTGCCAGAGGTCGCGCTCCATCCGCTCGGCCATCGCCGCTGGTAGCGCGGCGTGCGCGAGCGGCAGCGCAAAGCGCCTCGAGCCCGCCGGCGAAGCGCGACGAGCGCGCAGGCCCAGAGCTTGACGCGGCGCTCGACGAAGAGATGCCCGACGAAACGCCACAGCACGGCGAAGAAAACGAGCAGCAGCGGCACACGGGACAGCTCGAGCAGCCAGAACGGGTCGATCCCGGTCGCCAGGTGCAGCACGCCGAGCGCCTGGTGGAAGAGCAGCACGAAGCGCCCCTCCTGCGGCTCGGTGGTGAACGGATTGGCGAGCAGCAGCCGGCCGGTGTCGGCGGGCTGGCGGATGAGCGCCACGTACTGGAGCCAATCCTTGGGGATGTAGCCGACCGGAAGGTACGCGTACCCGCGCGGCGGCCGAGTCGCGATCAGCTGCAGGAACGGCAGCGCGCGAAGGAGCGCGACGCCGAGCGCCATCGCCCAGACCGCGAGCGGCACGCGTTCGACCGCGCTCACGGCGGCAGCGGCACCGGAGCGGGCCGGTGCGGTGCCGCCGAGCGCCTCGCCGTCTTTCATGCGCGGCGGGATTCTACGTCCGTGGATGTGGCGCCTCGGGCGGCGTTCGAGGGGCGCAGACGCACCGAGGGCCACTGCGGCATGCGCGGCAGTGGCCCTCGTGCGCGAGCGGATGAGCGATCGGCGATCGCGCTCAGCGATTCATGCTTGCCTCGGCGGCTCGCCCAACGAGAGCGCCATCACCAAGTCGGTCTGGTCGTCGTCGCCGAGCCGGAAGGGCTGGTCGCCGACTTCGGTGAAGCCGAAGCGGCGGTAGAACGCAATGGCCCGCGGGTTGTGCTCCCAGACGCCGAGCCACATGGTCTCCGCACCGCCGGCGCGAGCGCGCGCGAGCAAATGCGACATCAGCTCCTGCGCCAGGCCCTTGCCGTGCCAGCGGCCGTCGACGTAGAAACGCAGGATCTCGATGGGCTGCGGCCCGGTTACGCACGGCGGCGCGCGATGGCGGCGCATCTGCGCGTAGGCGACGAGCTCGCCGCCGCTCTCGACGACGATCGTCTCCACGGCCGGATCGCCGATCTCGCGCGCCTGCATCGCCTCGCCGAAGGCACGAGCGCAGAAGGCGTCCATGTTGGCGCGCGTGTTGACGTCGCCGAACGCCGCGCGAAAGGTGCTCTCGGCGAGCCGCGCGAGCGCCGCGGCGTCGCGTGGCTCCGCTTGACGGATCAGCGGCGTGCCGGTGGACGTGCTCGATGCCTGCATCAGTCGCGTTCTTCGCGCCACAAGCCGGGGTAGTCGGTGACGAAGCCGGACGCGGCTACCTGGAGTGTCGCTCGGAAGCTTCCACCCGCGGAGGAGTATTCGTATCGGCCCTCGGCGGCGCGGGTGTAAACCTGGTCGAGCCGCTGGAGATCGAGCTCGGGGAACCGTAGCCAAGCAGCGGCGACCGGCGCGGACGAGCCGATCGGCAAGCCGAGGCGGCGGATGGGCAGCAGATTCGTCGCCGGGGTGAACGACAGGTCGACGTCGATGCAGCCGGCCACGGCCGCGACCGGTGCGCCGTTCAAGCGTCCACTGCTGTCCGGTCGACTACCCGGATGTCGAGGTCGACCTCGGTAGCGCCCGCCCAGCCACGGACCTTCGCCGACCGCGTGCGCCACTCCTCGTCCACTGTCACCACGTAGCTCAGGTGGCAAGGCATGCTCCGTTCGACGAAGACCGCGGCGCCTTCGAGACGCCAGCCATCGCCGGCCGGCGAGAGCGTCGCGGCATCGTGACCGGGAACGTCGAGCCGCCGCCAAGCGATGCTGACGACCTCGGCGGAACGCGCTCCCGAGCTCGAAGCGCTGCTCAGCCTTCGAACTCCTCGGCGCTACGCGGCGCGTCGGGCAGCTGCGCATCCAACGACTCGCGATAGCGCAAGCACCCGCGGAGGAACTGCGGCCACTCCGGCACGACGGGCAGCGGATCCGTCCGCTCCGGAAGCAGCCCCCACAGCGCTGGATGGTGCCAACAGAGCTCTTGCCCGGAGCTGTCGCGATGCCGCCGGATGCCGTTGCGAAGCCGCACGACCTCGGCGATCAACTCCTCGCGAGACAGTCGATCCAGATCGTCGTCCATCGCATCCCTCACCTACGAATGCCGCACCAGCTCCTCGATCAGCCGCGAAACGCGGTCGACGATCGAGCTGCGGGCGAGCTCGTAGTCCTCGCTGACCGGCGGCACCGACCAGACCTCGACCTCGCCGCGTCGGGCCATACGACGGCGGCAGCGCGGAGAACGCGACGACGCGAGTCGCGGCGGCCAGGTCCTCCGCCGCGAGCGGCGTCGGCTCGGCGCCAGGGCTGAGACCGTCCGCGGCCAGTCCGGCGAGGGCGGCCGGGTGGATCGCGGCGTCCGGATCGGTGCCCCGCGAGATGGCGCGCAACGGCAGGCCGCGCTCTCCCGCGAGCCGGTTGAAATGCGCCGCCGCCACCACGCTCTTCGCCGAGCCGTGCTCGCAGATGAACAGCACCGTCGGTGGAGAGTCGTGATTGCTCGGTTGCGATGACGGCATTGGCGAGCGATGCGGTCCTTGCTCGTGCCGGCTATTCGAGGCCAAGCCGCTGCCGAGCCTTGCCCGAGAGCTTGGAGGCGACCAGGCGATGCGAGTCGGCCAGCAGGTCCTTCAGCGTCGCGAGCGGCAGCCGACCGCGGTCGGTGACGCTGACCCACGAGTGCTTGGCCATGTACGGCGCCGGCACCACGCCGTCGTGGCCGACCAGGCTGGCGAACACCAGCGGATCCACCTTGAAGCCGACCGGATCGCCGCCCGGCAGAGGGAAGCCGGCGAACATCTTGCCGCCGACCGAGAAGATGAGGTCGTGCCCCCACTTGATGTCCTCGGTGGCGCCCGGCAGCGAGCGACAGAACGCGACCAGCGGATCCTCACGATCTCGCGTGCGCGCCTTGTCCTTCGACGGTTTCGGGCTCGTCATGACATACGTGCTCAAGCCACCTAGTCTGCCCACTCCGTTGCTATGAGCACGAGACGAGTCTGATTGTCGACGGTGCTCGCGACGAGGTGCACGTGGCCTTCCGCTCCTCGGCGAACGTAGTGGCCTCGGTCGTTCGTGGTTGGTTCAGATGTTGTCTCGAACGCGCAGAACTCCGTGCCAGCCAAGGATTCGACCGAGCAGCTTGTTTCGAGATGCTGACGCAGTGTTGCGCAGAGGCGTCGAGTGAAATCTGCGGGAGAAGGCAGGGTAAGTGTGGTTTCTTGCCTGACGTCAAAGAGGCGGTTCTCCATTGTTTCTGCGACAGAGGGCGTTCCCCAGCCACGTCCTTGTGGCGGTACTCCAACGGACGACAGCAGCTCGTGCAGTTGAACGTCGGCTTGACATCGGTTCACCGGGGGCTCGAGGCGGCCCGAAGAACGGCCACAGCTGCTGAGGACGAGCACGATTCCGACAGCGAGCGGTGCGCGCATCACGGATGATTCCTCCGCCGCCTCCGACCCTAGCCTAAGCGCCGTCCGATCGCGACTCGCCACCGATCGGATGTCCGATCGTGATGCGATGCCCGTCCGTCGTCGTCATGCCGAACTCTCGCATCCCCCACGGCTTGTCCTCCACGGCGGAGAGCTTCGCCGCCAGCCCCGAAGACGCCGACTTGCGCGTGGTACGCGTCGGCGTCGTCGACCCGCAGATAAGCGAAGTAGCTGTGGCAACCCAGCTCCGAAGGATGCATGTCGTCGGGGCACTCGCCGAGCATGATCAGACAGCCGTCCTTGCGCACGAAGATCCAGCCCGGCGGCTCGTCCACGACCTCGAACCCCAGCGCATCGACGTAGAACGCGGCCGACGCGCGGACGTCGTGAACGGCCAGCACGTAGTGATGCTGCAGGATGCGTTGCATGGACGGCTCTCTACTGCGCAACGTTGACCGCGGCGGGTCCAGCCGACCCGGTCTGTCGCACCTCGTAGCGAAGCTCCACGATGCCGCTCTTGTAGGCGTTGACTTCCGCAAGGTGGAGAGCGATGTCTCTGTCGAGCTTGTCGAAAAAGGAGATCCCATCACCGATCAAAATCGGAAGGATCGAGTAGCGAAGCTCGTCCGCCAGCCCGAGGCGAAGGAATTCGGCGGAGACGGAGGCGCCTCCCACCAGCCAGATCGCACCGAACGTCGGCCGCAGGCGGTCCATGACGAGCTCCACCAGATCGCCTGAATAGAACTCCACGGTGTCCCGGACTCGGGGCAACGTGCGATGGGTGAGGACGAAGGTCGGTTTGTCGCCGTAGGACCAGCCCAGCCCCCTCGCTTCAAAGCCCAGCGCGGTCTCATACGTTCGCGAGCCCATCACGTAGCAGTCGATCGTCGCGAGGAACGCGTCGACGAACCCAGCGTCGATGGTCTTCCCGTCCGCAAAGTCGTCCGCGGTCTCGAGCCAATCGACGCTTCCATCCCTGCGCGCGATGAAGCCGTCGAGGCTCGCCGCCATGTGGATCGTCACGCGAGAGCTAGCGCTTGTCAGCGCTGTCTTCTCGGCTCATACCGCAAGGCGACCGCCCCCGAGCCGAGCTCCAGCCGGCCCACGAGCTTCAAGTCGACATGCCTCGACAGCCCCGCGAACAACGTCGGCCCATGCCCCACGAGCCTGGGGTGCACCACGAGCTCGTATTCATCGATCAATCCCAGCTCCGTCAACGCCAGCGCGAGCTTCATGCCGGCCACGAACAGTCCCTTACCCGACTCCCGCTTGAGCTGCCGAACGGTCTCCCCCAGATCCCCGCGCACGAGCTCAGCGTTCCAATCGACCCGGTCCAGGGTGCTCGACACGACGTACTTCTTTGCCGCGTCGATCGTCCGCGCGAAGGGTTCCATCCACTCCGCCATCCACTCAGGCCTCACTCCGGTTCGCGCCGGCGCTCGCCACGCTGCCTCCATCATTTCGTAGGTCACCCGGCCAAAGAGGAGGGCATCGGCCTGGGCGAGGTTCTCGGCCGCGTGACGATGCAACTCCTCGTCGGCGGGAATTGCCCGATGATCGCAGCATCCATCCAAGGTGACGTTGATCGAATATCGAAGGGGTCGCATGGCGCAAGAGTACCGTGGGCACGTCCGCTCAAACGAGTGGTCAGGCGTCGCCGGTGTCCGGATAGCGGCGCTCGATGCCTGCTACAGACCCGGCGACGAGCGCCTCGAGGACCTTGACATCGAGGTCCGCCAGGCGCTTGAAATACAAACAGACCTTACCCATCTCTGCCATCGGCAGGTTCCTGTGCGCCGCGGCTCGAGCCGCGCGTCACATGACGGTTCAGCGGCGCTAACCGGGCGATCATCGGCTCTTCTCCAGCAGAGCCTCAGTGACAACTTACGGGTTGGATCCCGAGATCGGGGTGTTGCGAAAAACAGCCGAGCCACTGAAGGAGAGCCAGTTTCCATCATGGAGAACCACCGTGACCGTTCGTGCGGCTGCGGGCAGAGCCGCCGACATCTGGAATGCACGTGGTACTTGGGGTTCAAGGTCATTAACGACACAATTGTTTCGACCAAAGTCGATCCTCGTAGCAAGTTGAATCCCAGCTTCATCCACAAGGTGACTTGCGTCACAGAGGCTCATTTCCTTTCGTGCATCGCCAATGTTTGTAACAGTGAGCGAGCATCGAACAAGGTTGTCGCGGCGGTCACACCCGCGCAATGCAAAGTCGAAGTCTCCTCGTTCAACTCTCTGTAGAGGCCCGGAAACCACTGGCGGTGCGTGGTGGGCGGCCGATGGCGGATCGACCGCTTGGTCACGAGTGCCGGATTGCGTCTGCGTCCGTGCGGGATCTGGAGACCTCTGAGTTGCGAGTTCCTGCCTCAGGGACGCGACACGGCGCTGCTGCTCCTGGATTTGCACGCTCAGAGCACGGATGTCCGCATCGCGCTTTTCAAGCTCTTGTTGCAGCGCCGTGACCGTCTCTGCTCGCGACTGGAGATTCTGCTGAAGGCCATCGGTCCGATTCTCAGCCCTGCGATGCCCGACCGAGACACCGATAAAGGCCGCGATGATCGCACATGTGCCACCGATCAGTGCCGCCCAAAGCGTTGCGCGGGACTGCGATCTGTCGTGGGTGTCACTCATGTTCTTATCCTTCAGCGCCGAACGGACTGATTAGACGGGCTTGAGAGGTTGGTGCGGAGGAGCGGGCAGCGCGACCAAGACCTGGTCGCCAGGGCGGACGAGGCCGGCTGTAACGACAATGGCCATGATCCCGGCCTTACGAACAAGCTGACCATCGGCGTCGCGGGCGAGCGTTGCCGCCATGAGTCCCTTCTGGAGGCCGTCGAGCTGGGCGCAGGGGTTGCGAAGCCCAGTGACCTCAACGACGGCATCGGTCCCGATATGAAGACGAGTGCCAGTCGGGAGCTCGAGCAGGGCGACGCCACGAGTGGTGATGTTCTCGCCCATAAGCCCTGGCGAGACCCTGAAACCCGAGGCAGCGAGCTCGTCATGAAGTTCGGCGTGGATCAGATGAACCTGCCGGAGGTTGGGTTGACTGGGGTCACGCGCGACGCGCGAGCGATGCTTGACCGTCGTGCCCATGTGCACATCACGATCTACGCCGAGACCGTTGAGAAGCCGGATCGACGGTTGTGAGACCTTGGACACTGAATGAGTCGGACCAAAGTGCACAGCGATGACGATCCCGTGCACGTCGCCCTCTTCGCCTGTCTTGCTAACCAACCGCGCTGTTCCGTCAGTCGCCAGTCGCCTAACGGGATTTCCGTTCTGCGGCCGAACCCGCGCGGACGCCCGGGTGAGCTCCGCTGCAACGAGGGGTTAGGCGTCAGGCGGTACTGACCGGGGACATGGGTTACAGAGTAAACCGGGGACATGGGTAACACCGGGTAGCGTGGCCTCACCGGAGGTGGGGCCATGCCTTGGATGGAGACGTTGCCCATGGACGAGCGGAAGCGATTCGTCGAGGCGTGTCGCAGCCGAGCTTGGACGATGACGGAGCTCTGCGATCGCTTCAGCGTCAGCCGCAAGACCGGCTACAAGTGGCTGCGCAGAGCGGACGCAGAGGGCTGGGTAGGGGTGAAAGATCGGAGCCGGAAGCCGAAGAGCTGCCCGTGGCGCACGCCGGTCGCGGTCGAGGAAGCCATCATCGCGGTCCGCGCCGCCCACCCGAGCTGGGGACCGGTGAAGATCCTCGAGTACCTCGAGAAGCGACGGCCCGAGCTGACGCTGCCGGCGGCGAGCACTGCAGGGAGACTGCTCGACAGCCGCGGCTTGGTGCCTCGCCGCAAGGCACGGCGACGGTGGCGGCATCCGAGTGGTCCGCTGATCGAGCCGATCGCACCCAACGAGTTGGTGACGGCGGACTTCAAGGGACAGTTCCGCACTGGCGACGGTATCTACTGCTACCCGTTGACGATCGCCGACGCGTACTCCCGATATCTGCTGTCTTGCCGTGCGCTGAGCTCGGTCCGTACGGAGCACGCGCGCCCTGTTTTCGAACGTCTCTTCCGCGAGGTCGGACTGCCCCAGGCGATCCGCACCGACAACGGCGCACCGTTCTCTTCGACCGGGCTGCACGGTCTGTGCGGCCTGACGGTGTGGTGGATGCGGCTGGGAATCCAGCACCAGCTCACCCGGCCAGGTCACCCACAAGACAATGGGCGCCACGAGCGCATGCATCGGACCTTGAAGGCGGCGACGGCACGTCCACCGGCGACCAGCCATTGCTCTCAGCAGCGTCGCTTCGATGCTTTTCGAACGGAGTACAACGAGGAGAGACCGCATCAGGCTCTTGGCGGAAAAACGCCAGCCGATCTTTGGCGGCCATCGAGCCGCGCCTATCCGGCTGTGCTGCCGAAGCCGGAGTATCCCGCCCACTTCGAGACTCGCCTGATCAGCAACGCCGGCTGTTTCCGCTTCAAGAAGCAGGTCGTCTTCCTCAGCCAGGCCCTCAAGCAGGAATGGATCGGGCTCGAGGAAGTCGACGACGGGAAGTGGTCGGTTCACTTCTACGACGTACTCTTGGCGCGCCTCGACGAGCGCACCATGACCCTACAAACCTGACCTGGACTGTTACCCATGTCCCCGGTTTACTTTGTTACCTATGTCCCCGGCTGCTCATGCGCTGATGTCAAGGAACATTCCGGGTATCCAAGTGCTGCGCTGCCTTCGCAAAACGATGGGACATACGACATGGCTAGCGCCGTTAGACACGAAAGGGAACAGTTGATGCGACAACATCTACGCGACCCGCATGGTATTTTTCAAGGAGAAGTTGAACGGCTCGTATGCCAGAAGCTGGCGCCGTTGAAGGGCCACAAACCACGCGTACTAACGGGAGCGCGTCTTTTGGGCCGCACTGGAGGGGGAACTCTATATACGGCAGTAGCTTGTCGTGGTGAGACCGGAATTTTACTGCGGAAAGATCGAGAATCGACCGATAGCTAATGATGCGCCATTCCCTTTCCTCGGCGAACGCAGGATGCTTATATCTTGCCAGATGCTCAAAGAGCGCCATGAATACGTGCTGCGCAGATTTTGAATAGGTAATCCCGAGTTCTTCCGAAATCTGGCCGAGGCACTCAAGGAATGTGACGGAGATGTCGTTGTCCAATGTGTAAGGATACTTGACCTGAAAGAGACCGCCGCCCTGACCGGCGGATTCAGCCAGTGTCGCGAGCGCGGGGCCATCGAAGCCAAGAGCGTATCCTGCACCCATCGCTCCATAGCCTCGCCACTGCCCAAGTAGGTCGCCATCCTCTGCCAAGGCGCCTACAAATCCGAAGTTGATAGTCAGGGTGTGTTCAATGATTCCAAAGAGAAGAGGCGGCAGCGCGGTTTTGAATGTGGAGGGGACGCGGTCCGACCTGGCAACCGACTCCTTCAACAAGGTGGTCGCATAGCTGTGCTCGCTCGGATCATTGAGAAAGGCCATGTGAGACAACCATAAGCGCTGAGTTTGCAAAATACCGAGCAAACCGGAGGCCGTTGTATAGTGATAAAGGACTGGCGGGATTTGAGCAGAAGTCGTTGCTGATCTGAAGATGCTATGCGCGAGTGTGGAAATGTGGCTGACCGGACCGCTCAGAGACTCCCGGAGGAGGTTCCTCAGGATTACGGTGTCCACAACAGATGACGCCTGGAGTGCCGCCTAATCGGGATAGGCCCGGGCGAGCATAACGCTCACCCGGGACCCCCCACAGATCCGGACGTGCGGATTTGCCGCATCCGGCTCCTCGGTGACACGGTTTCGCTGCGCGACCATCAGATGGCGTGGATGATCCGCGGTCGTGGCAAGGGGCAGACGCGGAGAAGCCGGTTGAACCGGTCCCATGGCATCGACGCCTTTTGCGACCGACGATCGAGCCACTGTCGCCAAATGCGCGTGACCTGGTGAAGGAAGTTGTTGAGCGCCTGGTAATTGTTGATGATCCCGTAGTAGGCGTAGTGTCCGCGCAGGCGTTGCGCCAGCTGTTGCTGTTGCCAGCGGACTGACGCGTGCCGCCATTGTCGACACCACTGCTGCGCTCGCTGCAACGACCGGGTGAACCGGCTCGGGGCTGTCTTGCGCTTGAGCACCCAGGAGCCTCGCTTCCGACCTTTGCCCCAGAAGTGGGTGAAACCGAGAAACACGAAAGACTCGGGACCCGGCGGCCCTGAGCCGGTACTTCCCGTCGGTGGCCGACGGAAGCGCACCAGCCGCGTCTTCTCCGGGTGCAGCTGCAGGCCGAAGCGGCCCAGCCGCTCCGGCAGCACTGCCGCCACTCGGCGAGCGTCGTGCTCGTTGTCGAAGACGATCACCAGATCGTCCGCGTACCGCACGAGCACCGCACGCCCGCGTAGACGAGGCTGGACCTGCTCCGCAAACCACCGATCCACCACTTCGTGGAGATAGATGTTGGCAAGCAAGGGTGAGATTACGCCGCCTTGCGGCGTTCCCTTCTCCGGGTGCCGTAGGCGTCCCTCCTCCATCACTCCCGCCTGCAGCCACTTGCCGATCACCCGCCGAATCACGCCGTCGCGCACCCTGCGGTCGAGGAAGTTCCGTAGATGGTCGTGGTCGAGCTCATCAAAGAAGCTCCGGATGTCGACTTCCAAAACCCACCCACCACCCATCCCCGAAATCTCCCGCCAGAGCACGCCGAGCGCATCGTGCGCCGAGCGACCGCGCCGAAAACCATACGAGCAGTCCAGGAAGTCCTCCTCGTAAATAGCTTCCAGCACCATCACCACCGCACGCTGCAACACCTTGTCCTCAAAGGTGGGAATTCCGATTGGACGGGTCTCCGGTCCAGTGCCCTTGGGAAGATGAGCCCGCTTGACCGGTGGCGCGCGGTAAAGCCCCGACTTGAAGCGATCGAGCAGCGACCGCAGGTTGCCCTGCAGGTCTTCCTCATATTGCTTCGCCGTCTGGCCGTCAATGCCCGCCGCACTGTCCTTGCGGGTCCGGGAATAGGCCTCCCAGAGCCAATGCTCGTCGATATTGTGAGCCAACGATACAAACGACCGCCCACGGTCCTCTCGCGCCAGCTGCGCTATCCGTCGAAGTCGCGTTGAGATGCTCCCGAGATTCGGTGATCCCGACATCTGTCCCCTCAACGGTTCCGTGTCCCGGAGCCCCCTTCCCTCCACCGGGTCCCATCGGGTCGGTTCCCCGGCTTCGCCGGTACTATGAGGCTCTCTGACTCCCTGCCACTCGTCTCCTCGGGCTTGGTTGCCTTCGCCGGAGGGTACCGCCTGTACGTCCGCCTCCTTCGCTCTCGCGGTTTGTGGACGCCCCCTGCCGCGAGCCTGGATCTTTGGTCATGCCGGAATCCTCACCGGCGTTGGTCTTCGGCGGAAATGGCAGGGCCTCCCAGGTTCCTGTAGGGACCCCAGTGGACGTATGCCGTGCTCTTTGACCCCGGCCGAGCCGGACGCGCCAGGCCTTTGCGGCGCAACCGGTGCTGTCGCCCCTTCTCCGTACGAGAACGACCTCGGCGAAATTCTCACTTTCGAGGCTCGATCACACGGCCTCCGCCCCTGCTGTCTACGCTTCGCAGGCGCCCTTGCGGTACCACCCACGCAAGACTCGCTTCCGGCTGGTGGCCAGCCTTTGCCGGGCGGGATTGCTCACCCGCCAGATCCCCTCTCGGAAGGTTTCTGACTCTGTGGACTCGCGTCTACATCGTCTTCCCCCTTCCCCAGGCTTTGCCTGGCGCACACGGTGTATGAGTTCAGCGGCGCTGCCCGGGCGAACGCCCGGGTAGCGTCCGCTGCAACGAGGGGTTAGGCGACCAGTCACAAGGGTTGCCATGGTCCGTCCGGTCCTGGCGCAAAGTGCGCAGTCGGAGGAAGCGCGACGGCGCCGATGAACGACAGCTCGACGACTTCGGAGACACCGAATGGTGCCTGGTTGATGAGCTGAAAGGTGCTGGGACCTCGCGGAACCGGAGAGCCATGGTGGTGGCGTGCCGAACCAGAATTGCAGCGCGCTACATAGGATGGATTGGTCGGATTGACGCGCAGTAAGTCTTGAAGCGGGAGCCGAAGCGTGAAGGTGCGGCCGAATCGAGCGAGGGACTCGCGATGCGCGCGACCAGTGCGACTGGGTCCGGCAGCCGTGCCGAGCCAGAAGAAGACGCGAGAATTCAGCAGTCCGACATAGTCGTCGAAGGAGCAGCCGGGCTCGAGTTCGGCGCTGCCGCGGCGCAAGGGCAGATGGTCCCGCACGGAGATTTGACCGTCAGGGAGATCGACGACGACGGTCTGGCGCCTTCGCCCGTGCAAGAGGTGCTCGTGGGGAGTCCCTCTGAGGAGCAGTTCTGCTGACCTGAGCTGTCGAGTACGCCGGATGGAAGAGAAGTTGAGCTCATCGGAGGTGTGGAAAACAAACGGCCGGGCCGCGATCAGGTTGCGGAGTTCAATTGCCACAGATGGTTCTCTGGTCGCCTAAGAAGATGCTGAAAAAGTCCTCGACTCCTGGCAACATTGCCTAACCGAGCCAGGAGGGCTGCCATGCGCGGTGACGACCCCACTCAAGGCGCTACTTTCAGCTACGTGGGTCCAGAGCAGCGGGTACCTGCCGATCATCCGCTGCGACCGATCCGTCAGATGTGCAATGAGGTGCTGTCCCACCTTTCGCCGCGCTTTGACGAGATCTACGCGCGGGTGGGCCGACCGTCGATCGCTCCCGAGCGGTTGCTGCGGGCGCTGCTGCTGCAGTTGCTCTACAGCATCCGCTCCGAGCGGATGCTCATGGAGCAGCTCGACTACAACCTGCTCTTTCGCTGGTTCGTTGGCCTTACCATGGACGATCCGATCTGGGCTCCTACCGTCTTCTCGAAGAACCGCGACCGCTTGCTCGAGGGCGACATCGCTCGCGAGTTCTTCCAAGAGGTGGTCGAGATGGCGCGACGTCGGCGCCTGCTCTCCGACGAGCACTTCACCGTCGACGGCACGCTGATCGAGGCTTGGGCCAGCCACAAGAGCTTTCGCCGTAAGGACGGTAGTGAGCCCCCTCAGGGAGGCGGGCATCGCGACTTCCGGGGCGAGCGGCGCTCCAACGAAACCCATGCGTCGACGAGCGATCCGGACGCTCGGCTCTATCGCCGCACCCATCATGGCGAGGCCAAGCTTGCCTACCTCGGTCACATCCTGATGGAAAACCGCAACGGCTTGGCGGTGGGCGGTTGTGTGACTCACGCCACCGGCTTTGCCGAGCGCGAGGCTGCCATCGAGCTCGTCAGCGATCTTCCCGTCAACGGCCGGATCACCCTCGGCGCTGACAAGGCGTACGACACGCGCGACTTCGTCGCCGCTCTCAGAGCCAACGGGGTCACTCCCCACGTCGCCCAGAACACCACCGCCAAATCCAGCGCTATCGACCGTCGGACGACTCGCCATCCCGGCTACGGTATGAGCCTCAACAGACGCTGCCTGGTCGAGCGAATCCCGGCTTGGCTCAAGAACACCGCGCTGCTGCGGAAGACCAAACACCGAGGTAGGGAGCGCATCAACTGGCTCTTTGTGTTTGCTCTCGGCGCTTACAACCTGGTCCGCATGCGAGGCCTCGCACCCGCGTGAAGCAGGCCGCGCGGCAGGCTGCGGACGGGTCGAGATCAGCCACCGAACGCCCTCCCCGAGCTCGCTAGAACAGCAGGAACTGCTCAAGATGCTCTCCGATAATCCCTTCATTGGCGATTCTTCAGCAAGCTCCTAATCGGGATAGGCCCGGGCGAGCATAACGCTCACCCGGGACCCCCCACAGATCCGGACGTGCGGATTTGCCGCATCCGGCTCCTCGGTGACACGGTTTCGCTGCGCGACCATCAGATGGCGTGGATGATCCGCGGTCGTGGCAAGGGGCAGACGCGGAGAAGCCGGTTGAACCGGTCCCATGGCATCGACGCCTTTTGCGACCGACGATCGAGCCACTGTCGCCAAATGCGCGTGACCTGGTGAAGGAAGTTGTTGAGCGCCTGGTAATTGTTGATGATCCCGTAGTAGGCGTAGTGTCCGCGCAGGCGTTGCGCCAGCTGTTGCTGTTGCCAGCGGACTGACGCGTGCCGCCATTGTCGACACCACTGCTGCGCTCGCTGCAACGACCGGGTGAACCGGCTCGGGGCTGTCTTGCGCTTGAGCACCCAGGAGCCTCGCTTCCGACCTTTGCCCCAGAAGTGGGTGAAACCGAGAAACACGAAAGACTCGGGACCCGGCGGCCCTGAGCCGGTACTTCCCGTCGGTGGCCGACGGAAGCGCACCAGCCGCGTCTTCTCCGGGTGCAGCTGCAGGCCGAAGCGGCCCAGCCGCTCCGGCAGCACTGCCGCCACTCGGCGAGCGTCGTGCTCGTTGTCGAAGACGATCACCAGATCGTCCGCGTACCGCACGAGCACCGCACGCCCGCGTAGACGAGGCTGGACCTGCTCCGCAAACCACCGATCCACCACTTCGTGGAGATAGATGTTGGCAAGCAAGGGTGAGATTACGCCGCCTTGCGGCGTTCCCTTCTCCGGGTGCCGTAGGCGTCCCTCCTCCATCACTCCCGCCTGCAGCCACTTGCCGATCACCCGCCGAATCACGCCGTCGCGCACCCTGCGGTCGAGGAAGTTCCGTAGATGGTCGTGGTCGAGCTCATCAAAGAAGCTCCGGATGTCGACTTCCAAAACCCACCCACCACCCATCCCCGAAATCTCCCGCCAGAGCACGCCGAGCGCATCGTGCGCCGAGCGACCGCGCCGAAAACCATACGAGCAGTCCAGGAAGTCCTCCTCGTAAATAGCTTCCAGCACCATCACCACCGCACGCTGCAACACCTTGTCCTCAAAGGTGGGAATTCCGATTGGACGGGTCTCCGGTCCAGTGCCCTTGGGAAGATGAGCCCGCTTGACCGGTGGCGCGCGGTAAAGCCCCGACTTGAAGCGATCGAGCAGCGACCGCAGGTTGCCCTGCAGGTCTTCCTCATATTGCTTCGCCGTCTGGCCGTCAATGCCCGCCGCACTGTCCTTGCGGGTCCGGGAATAGGCCTCCCAGAGCCAATGCTCGTCGATATTGTGAGCCAACGATACAAACGACCGCCCACGGTCCTCTCGCGCCAGCTGCGCTATCCGTCGAAGTCGCGTTGAGATGCTCCCGAGATTCGGTGATCCCGACATCTGTCCCCTCAACGGTTCCGTGTCCCGGAGCCCCCTTCCCTCCACCGGGTCCCATCGGGTCGGTTCCCCGGCTTCGCCGGTACTATGAGGCTCTCTGACTCCCTGCCACTCGTCTCCTCGGGCTTGGTTGCCTTCGCCGGAGGGTACCGCCTGTACGTCCGCCTCCTTCGCTCTCGCGGTTTGTGGACGCCCCCTGCCGCGAGCCTGGATCTTTGGTCATGCCGGAATCCTCACCGGCGTTGGTCTTCGGCGGAAATGGCAGGGCCTCCCAGGTTCCTGTAGGGACCCCAGTGGACGTATGCCGTGCTCTTTGACCCCGGCCGAGCCGGACGCGCCAGGCCTTTGCGGCGCAACCGGTGCTGTCGCCCCTTCTCCGTACGAGAACGACCTCGGCGAAATTCTCACTTTCGAGGCTCGATCACACGGCCTCCGCCCCTGCTGTCTACGCTTCGCAGGCGCCCTTGCGGTACCACCCACGCAAGACTCGCTTCCGGCTGGTGGCCAGCCTTTGCCGGGCGGGATTGCTCACCCGCCAGATCCCCTCTCGGAAGGTTTCTGACTCTGTGGACTCGCGTCTACATCGTCTTCCCCCTTCCCCAGGCTTTGCCTGGCGCACACGGCGTATGAGTTCAGCGGCAACAACCGGGCGAACGCCCGGTTGTTGTCCGCTGCAACGAGGGGTTAGGCGTCACCGCGTTAGACGTGGGAGCTGTCATCTTCGATTACTTCGATGTCTTTGATGAACCACTTCAGCATGTCGAGTTCGGTGAGCTTGGTGTCGGGTGAGCCAACGCTGCGACGGATCTCGAGAAGTACACGGCCCAAGCGCCGGATTGCAGTAGACGGATGAACGCCGGCCTTGTCGTGATCGGTGTGGTACATGTACTGCATGAAGTCGTTCCAGCTCTTGACGACCGGATCCGAACCGAGCATGGCGAGTTGAAACGCATTACGCCGGTACTCGGGCGTGGTCATCTTTGACACCAGGCGTGCCGCTGTGGAGGCGTCGCGTTCGGTAAACGGCGCGAGTACAGGCTCAAGAATCTCGGTGTAGAGGCGAGCTCTCTCTTCGTGAAGGCGCTGCTCCCGCGTGCGACTTGCCTCGACGCGGTCCTTGAGGAACCAGCCGATGGAGCCGCCCAGCAACGTCAGAGCAACAGGTGCTACTTCCGGTAGCCAGCTTAGGTCAGCCATGGGGTGCTCCGAGTGACGCCTAACGGCGTATGAGTTCAGCGGCAACACCCGGGCGAACGCCCGGGTGTTGTCCGCTGCAACGAGGGGTTAGCCGACACCTCCACTGCAGTTGACGATTCGGACTCCCCCGGAGACGGCATCGAGCCGAGCCTCGAGCAGTGCAGGTCTGCAGCCCCCTGCTGAGAGCCACTGCCGTACCAGCGCTCGCTGAGCCTCGGGCATGTGAGCGCCAAAGATGACTGCACTGAGCAAGTCCGGCGTGAAAGCGTGAGGACCGGGTCCTTCGAGGTCGATAATTCGCCATTCCTCTTCTTCTGCCCACCTCTTGGCCTTGGTGAGCATGAGACGGAGGCCTCGTTGCGGGGTCGTGTGATCAGGCGGGAAGTTGAGGCGCACAGGTTCATCCGCGTACGTGACGTCAAAGGGCACGCCAAAGTCAGCCGACGTCTCGAATCGCAGACAAAGACCGCGATGCGAGTCAGCGTAGCGGTCCCACATGGCAGCGCTGTCCGGCCACTCGCAGAGCGAGTACACACCCAAGCGAGTGGAAGCTTCGCGCGTGCAGATAGTGACGGCCTGGCGGACCTGCGGGTCGCGGGCGAGGCTGTCGGGGGAGAGAGCTGCAACAGAGCCGTAGAGATGCTGAAAGGCGTCCGAATACTTCTGGTAGTCGCTGGGATTAGAGGAGAACTCAATCTCGACATGGCAATCGAACGGATCCTCAAACTCCACTGGGGAGGCAAAGTACACCGCGCACGTTCGTAGCGCGCTTTCGAGATACTTGGCGTTCTCGCCACAGAGATTACGGTACTTGTAGAGCCGAGCGGGAGGGGGATAGCGCGGCGACAAGGGTGTACCGAGTGTCGGCTAACGAAGAGTGCGGTATCTGAAGTCCACGCAGTCGAGCGCAGTAGCCGGGCGCCGGGAGGACTTCAGATAGCGCAGGTTGGACGAAACCGCGGCCGGGACAGCTATGGGGAGGGAAACGCGTGGAGCGTTGCGGTGCGGTGGTAGCCGAGCCGCGCGGAGGGTGGACAAGCGAGAGTGGCGGCCAGTGGATGGGTCGGTTGGGAGAGGGAGAGGGCGATAGGACGTGTTCCGCCAGGCTCGTGAGGCGCTGTCTTTGGCCATCGGGACAGACTGTAGCCTGGCCAAACGATGGAGCATGGTGTGGGAAGAGCGGAGCTGAAGGTCGCGGTCATGGGCCGTGCTCGTCAAGAGGAATCGGGCGGCCCGATGAGCATGGCGGGCGGGCAGGCGGGGACCACGGCGAAAGTGACCAGTGTGCCTAGGCGACAAGCAGGGCAGAGGGTCGGATCGATGCCCGTGAGCTTCGCGACGAGCACCTTCCAGTCGGCTCGTTCGGCGGTCGGCGGTGCGGTAGAACAGCCGAGGAGCTCGCGCGCCCGAGCCAGTCGTTGCGCTCGGTGTCGGTTGGCGAGGATCCCGTAGTGCCGTAGCCGCACGAAGCCGAGCGGCAGGACGTGCAAGAGAAAGCGGCGGAGAAACTCGCTGGCATCGAGACTCATCCGTCGCCGTCGCCCGCCGTGTCGGTGGTCCTTCCAAACGAAAGTGACTCGCTCGTCGACGATCTGCAGAATGCGGTCGTTGGAGAGCGCCACACGGTGGGTATAGCGGGCGAGGTACTCGAGCACCTGCTGCGGACCCGCGAAGGGCCGCTTGGCGAAGACCACCCATTCGCTCTCGCCCAGACTGTCCAGCAGCGCCGCGAAAGCGCAGGGTGATTGCAGCTGCTCCAGGGGCCCGTGTAGCTGCAGTCGCCCGTCGTCGTACGCCTGACGAAGTTGCTCGAGAAAGAGCCGGCGAAACAGCCGACTCAGCACTTTGACCGGCAGGAAGAAGCCGGGACGGCAAGAGATCCAATGCTGCTGCCCTGCGGTGAGACCGCCGCCGGGCACCACGCAGTGCACGTGCGGATGATGCAGTAGGTTCTGGCCCCAGGTGTGAAGGACCGCAAGAAAGCCGATCTCGGCGCCCAGGTGCTTGGGATCGGCTGCAATCGTGCGCAGCGTCTCGGCGACAGCCGAGAAAAGGATGTCGTACACCAGCCGTGAATTGGCCAGCGCCAGCTCCGCCACCTGCTGGGGCACGGTGAAGACGACATGAAAGTACTGCACCGGCAGCAGCTCGGCTTTGCGCTGCTCGAGCCAGCGGGCTTTGGCCAAGGACTGGCACTTGGGACAGTGGCGATTGCGGCACGAGTTATAGCTGATCTTCTGCGCGCCGCAGCGCGTGCAGACTTCGACGTGGCCGCCCAAAGCGGCCGTGCGGCAACTGGCGATGTCGCGCAGCACCCGGCGCTGCGCTCGGGTGACCGGATGGGCGGCACAGTACGCGCCGGCGAAGCGGCGCACTACTTCCGCCATCTCCGGCCCAAGCCGGCCTGCCACCGCTCAGCAGAGCGCGGGCAGCAGATCGAGCGGGCTGCGCGTGGCGTGCAGCGTCTTCGTCGAGAGGTGCGTGTAATGCGCCGTGGTGCAGATGCTGCGGTGCCCGAGCAAGACCTGGATCGTGCGCACGTCGGCGCCATCTTCGAGCAGGTGGGTGGCGAAGCTGTGCCGCAGCGTATGGATCGTCACTGGCTTGGCAATCACCGCCGCCTCGGCGGCCGCTTGGCAATAGCGCTGCAGCGTGCGCGGGGTCAGAGCTTGCCCGCGCAAGCCACAGAAGAGCCAAGGACTCGGACGGTAGACCTTCCAGTAGCTCCGCAGCGTCTCGAGCAGGCGCGGCGAGAGCATGACGAAGCGGTCCTTGCGGCCCTTGCCTTGCTCGATCCTCAGCACACCGCGCCCGCTGTCGACGTCGACGACGCGTAGCCGACACACCTCCGACGTGCGCAGTCCCGCGGCATAGGCCGTCGACAGCGCCGTCCGCTGCTTCAGTCCGCTCGCCGCGACGAGCAATCGAGCCACCTCGTCGCGGCTGAGCACCACCGGCTCCCGCCGCGATCGCTTCGGATACGGAATCGCCTGAACGGGCCACTGCTGGCTCAGCGTGATCTGGTAGAGGAAACGCAGCGCGGCGACCACCTGGCCCAGCCGGCTCTCCGACACCTGCTGTTGCTCGACGAGGTATTTCTGATAGGTACGAACCTCGTTCAGACCAAGCTCTGCGGGAGAGCGTCCGAAGTGTGTGGCAAACCGCGCTACTTGGCTGACATAGCAGGCGATCGTCCGTGGTGCGAGGTTGCGGATCCGCATGTCCTCGATCATCCGTTGGCGCAAGGCGGTCATCGCAGGCTCCTTTCTCATCGGTCGATGGAACGTCAAAGTCCCATCTTCCGTGAGCGCGAAGCTCGCCGCCTCGACACCAGCACCAACACGCGATGCCCATTCGCATCTGCTGGCTACTCACCCATCAATGCGTCGGCAATCTGTCTACCGCGGAGCGGTTTAGTCCAACCTTACATTCGACGACAGCAATCGCCGGCATAGCGCACTCGCGCTGAGCCGTTATCGCGCCCGCTGGTTGTCGTGTAACGTCCCATACCTTTTGCGATCGGCGTGTTAGACGACACGTGCCTGTCGCGTTTGAGCACGTGGCGCTGTCGCGTCACGTCCCAATACCCTATCGGGCTTCGAGGACTGTCGGCCGGGCACACTCCGTGCCCGTGGGTGTCCGGGTCCCGTGCGACGCGCCGCTCAAGTCTGGTCTCCGCGTCCTGACGCTATAACTAGACGGACGCAGCCGGCGGTTTCCCTCGCTTGCCCCGTCTCTCCCGCCGCCCCCGCCCGGCGGCCGTCAGCCCGCACCCGCCGCCGCGCTGACCCCTACGCCACTCCCAGCATCCAACCCTCGAGCCTCGCCCGCTCCTTCTCCGCCTCCGACAGAGGCGGCTCGAAGTAGAAGCGGAGGAGGTCGAGCTGGTCGCGGTCCTGGAGCCAGGCACAGATGGCGAAGGCTTCGTGCTCTTGGCGGTCCAAGCCCTCGCGGCCGTAGCGGTACTTGAGCCGCGCCGGGCGCACTTCGGCGATGACTGACTTGCCTTCGGGCACGGCGAAGCCGTCGAAGGGCCAGAAGTGGACGCGGTCGCCGGCGCGGCGCAGGTACGAGAGCCACGGCAGCCCGGCATGCGTGGCGCGGGCGCCGTTGTCTTGCAGATCGAACTGGAAGACGCTCCTCGGCGCGGCGGTCCAGCGGCCGGCGAGACGCTGCTCGTCTGGATCGCCCAAACGCGTCAACCCCGGCAGCAAATCCTTGATCGACACGCGGTGGGTCGGCCAGTGCTCCTCGAAGTCGCGCAGGAAGGCTTCCCAGCTTTCGATGCCGTGGCGGTGCATGTAGCTCTGCGGGAAGGAGAACGCGTGGTCGATGCCGATCACGACGCGCTCGTCCTCGCCGAGCTTGGCGAGCAGCCACTCGGCGAGCTCCTGGCGGCTGAAGCGGCCCTCGGCGTCGTCGCGGTTGAGGTCGCGGTAGGGCTCTTTGTCCTTCTGCGCCGCGAAGACGATGAGGTCGTCGATGCGCTCGCTGGGCGCCTTGCGGCCGGAGTAGCGGATGCCGATGTAGTGGTCGAAAGTTGGCATAGGGCAGGGATTGTATCGACGGCCGGGTCAGGGAGCGCCTCCCGCGCCGGCAGTCCGTCTGACACAATCCGCGGGCGTCCTCCGTCTGCAGCGCTGTCATGCCTCCCGAAGCCGCACCGCCGCCCCCGGGCGCGCCCTGATCCTGGTCGTCGAGCAGGATCCGCAGATGCGCCGGCTCGAGCGCTATTTCCTCGAGCAGGCCGGCTTCGCGGTCGAGTTCGCGGGCGACGGCAACGAGGGGCTGGAGGCGGCGCGGCGGCTCGTCCCCGACATCGTGGTGGCGGAGATCCTGATCGCCGGCCTCGACGGGCTCAGCGTCTGCCGCGCGCTCAAGGCCGACGCCGCGACGCGCGCGATCCGCGTCTTGATCTTCAGCATCCTCGCGGCGGAGCAGCGGGCGCTCGCGGCCGGCGCCGACGCCTTCCTGCGCAAGCCGCTCGACGACGAGCGGCTGGTCGAGTCGGTCGAGGCGCTCCTCGGCCGCCAGAGAGAGGTCGTTCCCGATGCAGCGAGTTAGCACCGGCAATCCCGCGCTCGACCGCATCCTCGGCGGCGGCCTGCCCCGCAACTCGATCAACGTCGTCATGGGCCTGCCGGGGACGGGCAAGACGATCCTCGCCGAGCAACTCGCCTTCGCCAACGGCACCGCCGAGCGGCCGGCGCTCTACCTGACGACGCTCTCCGAGCCGCTGCAGAAGATCGTCGGCTACCTGCAGGAGATGAGCTTCGCCGACGTCGACCGCATCGGCACCGACGTCGTCTACGAGAGCCTGGTCGAGGTGCTGCGCGAGCGGCCGGAGGGGCTCGCCGACTACGTCGCCAGCGTGATCGAGCGGCGCCGGCCGGGCGTCGTCGTCGTCGACTCCTTCAAGGCGGTCATGGAGCTGGCGCGCGACGCGGCGCAGTGGCGCAACATCGTCTTCGACGTCGCCAGCGTGCTCACCGCCTACGACACGACCGCGCTCTGGGTCGGCGAGTACGCCCACGAGGCGATGAGCCGGCTCCCCGAGTTCGCGGTGGCCGACGGCATCCTCGAGCTGCGGCGCGTGCAGTCGGGCACCCGCGACGACCGCTTCCTGCAGGTGATGAAGCTTCGCGGCAGCTCGTTCCTCGACGGCGAGCACGCGTTCACGATCTCCGCGGGCGGGCTCACCGTCTATCCGCGCCTGATCGGTCCCGCCGGCGCGGCGCGCTACGAGCCGACGCCGCAGCGGCTGCAGACCGGCATCGGCGGCCTCGACCAGCTGATCGAGTCGGGCTGGCTGCGCGGCACCTCGACGCTGGTCGCCGGCCCTTCCGGCGCCGGCAAGACGATCCTCGGCCTGCACTTCCTCCGCCACGGCGCGATCAACGGCGAGCCCGGCCTGCTGGTGAACTTCCAGGAGAGCCCCGCCCAGCTGCGGCGGGCGATGGCGAGCCTGGGCTGGGACACGGACGAGCTGCTGCAGCCGAGCCAGCTCGACCTCCTCCACAGCTCGCCGGTCGAGCTGCAGATGGACACCATCGTCCAGGAGATCCTGCGGCGCATCGAAGCGAACCGCGTGCGGCGGGTGGTCGTCGACTCGCTGGGCGACCTGGCGAAGGCGGCCGCCGATCCGCGCCGCTTCTCCGACTACACCTACGCGCTCAACCAGGAGCTGGCGGGGCGGGGCATCACCACGATGATGATCGTCGAGACGCCGCACACGGCGCCCGGCAGCACCGTCGTCACCGGCCGCGACATCTCGGAGATGAGCGACAGCACCATCCTGCTGTCGATGGAGCTCGGCCCCGAGCTGCAGCGCACCATCCGCATCGTCAAGACCCGCGCCAGCGCCCACGACGGCGCGCGGCACGTGCTTCGCATCTCTCGCGAGGGCATCGTCGTGGACTAGCGGCCATGGAAGAACGCTTCGAGCACCTGCTGGCGATCAACCGCGCGATCGCCGAGACCCTCGACTACGAGGAGGTGCTGCGGCTGGTGGTCGACAAGACGACGCAGCTCACCGGCGCCCGCGAGTGCGCGCTGCTGCTCGCCGACGAGTCGGGCCGGGCGCGGGTCGCCGCCTGGCGCGGCATCGACGACCACAAGGCGAGAGCGTTCTCGGCGGCGCTCGACGAGCGGATCAACGGCGCCCTGCGCGACCTCCTCGACCACGAGGCCGGGGACGACTTCGTCGGCGTGCCGGTGATCCATCGCGGGCACGTGAGCGGCGTGCTGGTGGTGCATCGCGACGGCCCGGGACCGGCCGACCCGGACGAGGAGGCGATCCTCGTCGGCGCTCGCCGACCAGGCCGCGATCGCCCTCGATCACGCCAGCCGCTGGCGGGCGCTGTGGGAGGCCGGGCAGCGCGCCCAGCGGGAGCTGGAGGTCGCCTCGCGGCGCAAGGACGACTTCCTGGCCATGCTGTCGCACGAGCTGCGCAACCCGCTCGCCGCCATCTCCACGGCGGTCGAGGTGCTGCGGATTGCCGCGCCCGACGACCCCAAGCTCGCGCAGGCGCAGGCCATCGCCGCCCGCCAGACGCAGCACATGAAGCGGCTGCTGGACGACCTGCTCGACGTCTCGCGAGTGACCCGCGACCAGATCGTGCTGCAGCGCCGGCCGGTCGTCCTCCAGGACGTGCTGCACCAGGCGCTCGACGTCGCGGCGCCGCTCATCGAGCAGCGCCGCCATCAGCTCGAGGTCGACGCGCCGGCGGCGCCGGTGGTCGTCGACGGCGACCCCGACCGGCTGATGCAGGTGCTCTCCAACCTGCTCACCAACGCCGCCAAGTACACCCACCCCGGAGGCCACGTGCGGGTCGCCCTCGCGGCCGAAGACGGCAAGGCGGTCGTGCGCGTGCGCGACGACGGCATCGGCATCCCCGCCGACCTGCTGCCCTCGATCTTCGACCTCTTCGTGCAGGCCGACCGCGACCCCACGCGCTCGGAAGGGGGCCTCGGCATCGGGCTCTCTCTCGTCAAGCGCCTGGTCGAGATGCACGACGGCACCGTCGCGGCGGCGAGCGAGGGCCCCGAGCGTGGCAGCGAGATGGTGGTGCGGCTGCCGCTGCTGCCGGCCGCGGCGGCGGCGGCGCACGACACGTCGCGCGAGCCGGCGGCGAACGCTCGATCGACGTCGTAGTCAGCCGGCGCCGACGGCCTAGAGCTTCCGCCAACGCGTTGAGCCGGGTCCAGCCGCTCGAGTCACGGAGTACTCGGCGAAGACAAGTGTTCGTACCTCGACCGCATTGCCGTCGACCACAATTGGGTTGTAGCGCCAGTGGGCGAGGGCAGCAAGGAAGTTGCGGGCGAAGGCCTCACTGTTAGTGCTGACAACGCGGGGCTGAGTCACCATTCCGCTCGTGTCGATGGTGATTAGGATGCATGCGAACCCTTGCGGAGGTCCATAGCGAGGAGCGGAAGGCTCGCGCCGCGCGATGGGCCGTCCTGGGACGACAGGGCCAACTTCCGCGCTTGCGGATGCGCAGTCGCTTTCCTGGAAGCCGGGAGGTGGCGGTGCCTGCGGTTGGATAGTTGAGGTGGCTGAACAGGCGGACAAGAGAACAGTTGCCAGCGCGAAGCCGAAGAGTGAGTGTTGCAAGCCGCGCCCCTTCTTGCGGAAGATGTTAACCGCGACCAGATTCCGGGACGATGGCTCTATAGCGGCTGGCCGCTGCGGTCGAGCAGGAACGACACCGGCACGAAGGTGAAGCCCGCCGCCTTCGCCTTCGGCACTTCTTCGCGCAGCACTTCGAGCGTGCTCGGGCGCGGGTGGGCGATGGCGATGGCGGCGCCGCGCTCGCGCGAACGCGCGAGGAAGCGCGCGACCTCGCGGCGAATGGCGACGGGATCCGGGTCGTCGTCGAGGAAGACGTCGCGCTCGGCGGAGGGGAGGCCGAGCGAGCGCGCCAGGGTGAAGCCGACGGAGCCGGCGCTGGTGCGCGAGTCGACGAAGAACAGGCCGTGCCGCTGCAGCACGTCGAGCACCGTGCCCATCGCCGCGCGGTCGGTGGTGAGCTCGGAGCCCATGTGGTTGTTGGCGCCCACCGCTCCCGGCACCTGCGCCAGCGCGCGTTGCGTCGCCGCCGCCAGGGCGTCGAGGTCCATCGCCTCGCGCAGCGCGCCCGGGCCGGGGTCGCGGCCGTTGGCGGGCTGCATCGGCAGGTGGCAGAGCACCTCGCGGCCGTCGCCGCGCAGCCGCGCCACCACCTCGCGCGTCTTCGCCTCGAAGGGCAGCACCGAGTAGGAGAGCGGCACGCCGAGCTGCTCGAGCGCCTCGACGTCCTCGATGCTGCGGCCGAGGTCGTCGATCACCAGCGCCAGCTGGCCGGCTGGCCCCTCCGCGGCACGACGCGATCCCTTCGCGTTCCCCTCGCGACGAGTGCCGCCTCGCGCACCCGCTTCGCGACCGCCGCCGCGTCGCGACGCGCCGCCGGCAGCCCCTCCCGCACGCCCCTCCTCATCGCCCGCACCGCCACCCCGCGCACCGACCACCGGCCGCGCCGGCCGCCCCTCCCCCACCGCCAGCCACAGCGCGCCGCCGGCCACCGCCAGCGCGACGACCAGCAGCGCCCAGCGGCGCCAGCTCGGACCTCGCGCGCCGCGCCCGCTCGCCACCGTGCGCGCCGGTCCGCTCGCGCCGCGCTACGCCGCCTTGGCGGCGGCGGGCTGCGGCACGGCGGGCTTCTCGAGCACCGCGACGCCGCGCTGGAGGATCAGCTCGTCGAGCGAGAGGTCTTTCTCGCGCAGCGTGCGCGAGCGCTCGTCGACTTCCTGGTCGGGATCGATGCTCTCCACCACCGGCTCGCCCTTGGGGCCGGTGTAGTAGGCGTCGGTGAGCTCGACGAGCGCGCCGCTGCCGAGCTCGACCTGCGCCTGGCGGCCGGCGTGGCCGAAGGTGGGCTCGCCGACGAGCGTGGCGTCGGCCGCCTCGTCGAGGACGCGCGCCAGCACCTCGCCGGCGCCGAGGGTGCCGCGGTCGGTGAGCACGACGATGCGCCCCTTCCACAGCGGCTCGCCGGCAGCGGTGTAGCGCTGGCGCACCTGGTCGCGCGCCTCGAGGGTGCCCATCTCGCCGCTGACGAGGTGGTCGGCGACCTGGAAGGCCGTTTCGGCGTCGACGTCGGCGACGCCGCGCACGTCGATCACCAGCTTGTCGACCTGCGTGCGCACGAGCTTCTGCAGCTCGCCTTCGACGGCCGCCGCAGTGTCCTTGCCGAAACGCCCGATGCGCAGCACCGGCACGTCGCGCACCCGCTGCACCGAGACGACAGGCTCGGTGGTCTTCTCGTCGACCTCGAGCTTCAGCTCCTTGGGCTCGCCCTGACGCAGCACCGACACCGCGACGGTGGTGCCACGACGCGAGGCGAGGCTCTGCTCGATCTGCCATACCTGGAGGTCGCGCGTCTGCTGGCCGTCGATCTTCGAGACGAGATCGCCGCGCTCGAAGCCGGCGCGCTGCGCCGCGCTGCCCGCCGCCACGCCGACGATGTAGACCCAGCCGCGCTCGCGGATCAAGTAGAGGCCGGTGTCAGGCGCCGGGTGCTCGCGCAGGCGGCGGAACTCGGCGACGCGCGAGGCAGGCACGTAGGTGGTGAACGGCCCGAGCGAATCGGCGGCGCCTTCGTACGCACCCGCCATCAAAGTGTCGACGTCGGTGTCCTTGACGTAGGCCTGGCGCACCAGGCCGAGCACCTCGGTGAAGACCGACAGGTACTTGTAGAGCGAGTCGGGCTCGGGCGCCGCCTTGCGCGACTGCGCGGCGAGCCAGGAGGCGGCGGTCAAGCCCATGGTGACCACCGCGGAGACGACCATGAAGCGAGTGCGGTTGCCGGTCATCGCTGCTCTCGTACCCAGAGGCGTGGGTCCTCGGGCTTGTTGTCGATGCGGATCTCGAAGTAGAGCGAATCGCCTGCCGTGCCTACGGCTTGACCCAAGGTTAGCACGGCCCCATTGGCGACCTTGACCTCGGCGAGCCCGGCGTAGAGCGTGAACGCGCGGCCCGCGTGCTGCACGATCACCGTCTGTCCGTAGCCTTGGAACGGCGCCGCGAAGACGACGGTTCCCGGAAAGACGGTGTGCACTTCGCTGCCCGGCGTCGTCTCGAGGTCGACGCCGTGGTGGGGCACGCGAGTGCCGTAGCGCGGGTCGAGACGCGGGCCGAAGGGCACACTAACGCGGCCCGCCGCCGGCCAGTCGAGGACGCCGCGGAACTTCGCGATGCTGGTGCCCGAGGGCCCGCTTCCCGCCGTGCGGCCGTAGAGGAAGGCGAGCAGGTTCGACAGCTTCTGCGCCCGCTCGGCGAGCGAGCTGGTGCGGGTCTCGAGGCTCTTGCGCTCGCGCTCGGCGCGCTCGAGGAGCGTCGCCTGGCGGGCGCGTACGGCGGCGAGGGTCGCGCGACGCTCCTCTTCCTGCCGCACCCAGCCTTCGAGGCGCGTGCGCTCGGTGGCGAGCGTGCGCTGCTCGGAGCCGAGGCGGGCGCGGGTCTCGTGGAAGCTCGCCAGCAGCTCGCCGTCGCGCCGGGCGAGGTAGCGCAGCTGGCGCATGGCGGGGAGCACCTCCTGCCCGGGCGCCAGCGCCAGCAGGAGGCGGAGGTAGCCGGCGCGGCCGAGGCGATAGAGGGCGGAGAGCCGCCCGCGCAGGTCCTCGCGCACGCGCACGAGACGCGTCTCGAGGACGCCGACCTGGGCGGCGATCGCGTCGGTGCGGTCGGAAGCGAGGGTGCGCGCCGTGTGCGCCTCGGCGAGCCGGCGCTCCTGGAGCTGCAGGTCGAGCGAGGTCTTCTCGAGCTCGCCGGCGAGCGACTGCGTGCGCTGCTGCGCGCGCTGCAGCTGCGACTGCAGCCGCGCGATCTCGCCGCGCAGCCGCTCGAGGTCGGCGACGCGCGGGTCGGGCTCGGCGGCGAAGGCGGCGAGCGGCAGCGCCGCGGAGAGCAGAAACACTGCGAGCGCCGCGCGCGCAGCTACAAGGAGCCGTCTGTCATCGCGAGGGCCCGCAGGGCCCGCGGCGATCTCGATCTCACACGCATCGAGATTGCTTCGTCGCTTCGCTCCTCGCAATGACATGGCGAGGGATTCTCTTGATTCCGCCTGTCGATTACTTCGGCAACAGGCTCTGCCCGTCGAGCTCGCCCGGCACCTCGATGCCGTAGCTCGCGACGACGGTCGGGAAAATGTCGGCGATGTAGGGCTGGCGCGGCGCGGTCACCAGCTTCTTGCTGCTGAACAGGATGCCGTTGACGAGCGGCGGGTAGACCGAGCAGTGGTCGGCGCTCCAGAAGTCCATGTTGGGCGCCGTCACCGTCTTGGCGATGCCGCCGAGGGTGTCCTGCCAGCCGACGCGGTAGCCCTCGCTGTTGGACGGAATCAGGTCGGGGATGAGCGCCGGGTCGAAGACGCCCTGGTGCGCCTCCTCGCGGGTGAAGACGTGCGCCACCGGGCGCAGGCCGGTCGCTTCGTCGACGAACGACTCGAGGCCCTGCTTGATCGCCTGCCGCACCGCCTCGTATTCCTCGCCCGGCTTGACGATCCCCTTCGCCTCGCGCCCTTGAAGATTGACGTAGATGTTGCCCAGGCCGAGCGCGTACGCCTTGGTCTTGCTCCAGTCGACGTTGGTGAAAAAGTCGCCCTGGTCGAAGAGGTCCTCGAGGTTCTTCCGGTCCGCCTCCTCGCCGGTGAGGGCCATGAAACCGTTCTTCGCCAGCCAGGTGTTGTAGTTCATCTCCCAGCGGAAGGGCTGGAAGCCGTGGTCGGAGACGACCATCAGGTGCGTGCCCGCGGGCATCCGCTTCATCACCTCGCCGACGATCGTGTCCATGTCCTTGTACGACTGCTCGATCGAGCCGCCGTACTTCTCGGCGAGCTTGGGGTCGTACATCGGGTGCTGCGGATCGAAGAGGCGCCACATCATGTGCTGCACGCGGTCGGTGTACTCGAAGTAGTGCACCAGCACGTCCCAGTCGGCGGCTTCCTCGAGCACGCCGTAGAGCATCCGCTCCTCGTGCTCGCGCGTGTAGTTGACGTCCTCGAGGAAGACCTGCTCGTCGATGGTGCCGCTCTTCAACGACCAGGTGTCGACCGCCCAGCCGATCGTCTTGAAGAGGCCGAAGCGGTCGGTCAGGTGGCCGACGAACTTGCGCGGCGTCGTGATGTTGATCATCGGCGGCAGGTTGGTGGGGTCGAACTGGATCGGCGACAGGTAGAGCCGCACCTCGGGCTCGAGCGAGAGGACGCGGAAGCGGCCGATGCCGTGCATCTTGATCACCGGGTTGTAGGCGAACAGGAAACGCACCCAGTCGCTCCACTCGCCGGGCTTCAGGTCGAGCTTCTGATCGGCGACCTCGATCGTGACGTGCGACTTGTCGGGCGCGACCTCGAGCACCATCGGCAGCAGGAGGTACTGGAGCCGCCCCCTTCCTTCTGGAAGAGCTTGTTGGGCGGCCCCTCGATCTCGGTCTCGATGCGCCCCTTGTTGTCGACCAGCTCGACCACCTCGGCGGAGACGTCATTGCCCAGGCGCGGCTGGAAGAAGAGCTCGGAGGTGAAGTAGAAGGGCTTGCCGATGCGCAGCGAGACGTCGGGCGTGCCGAGGCCCGACCACAGCTCGCCGTGCTCGAAGGGCTTGGGCGGGAAGTTCTGCGGCAGGCGCATGATGCGGACGCGCTCGCCGT